>CASGEC010000006.1 GCA_949300365.1 uncultured Bacillota bacterium | reverse complement strand
ATGATCCGGGCCGGCTATCTGCCGACATCCGAAGTTTCTATTGGTATTCTCTGTCCGTTGCTTCAAAACTCTCGTGGAATGACGATTCCATGTTTGTTTTGGCTGGTCTTCCCGTTCAGTTTTCAAAGAGCGATCGTATGTGTTTTTTGTGTGCCTCTCTTGAGGCGCGAGGAAGAGTATATCATCCGTGAAAATACCAGTCAACAACTTTTTTTAATTTTTTTCTTCCGTTGATTTCCAAAGCAAATGCAACTCATAGTAATCCTTATTCTGGAATTCGTTTCCACATCCGCATTCCATGGTTTTTCCGAAGAAAGCAAAAGGGAAACCTTCCTTATTTTTTTGTTTCCGAATGACCGGCCAGCATTTAGGGTTCTCTTATGATGGGCTCACCGACCGCTCTTCCCCTTGGTTATTTTACCTAAAGCGGAATGAAGAGAGGCCAAGGTGCGAAGAACCCTCTCGAACGTGAATGCGATGTCGAGGAAGTCCATAAACGGAAAGACGCCCTACGACCTCTTCGCCGAACAATACGACGACGGGATACCCGCAGACATCGGGGTCTCCCGGGTGAGGCCGGAGGACGTCGTTCTCCATCCGTTAGGAAAAGCCGTGAAGTAGCCGACTGAAGACCGGGGAAAGGACCTCCCCACCGACCAGCAGTCACGGACGACGCAAGGCGAACCGCTCGCCGAAACGCGTGCCCAAGGCTTTCCTGTTGCTTATAGGGCCGGAAGGGCGAAAACGCAAAGGAAACGGCCTAAAAAAGAAAAGGCTTCGCTGGACGCCCTGAAACCGTCACGGAAGCGCGTAGGAATGGCCGTAAGCCGAATTTGTTGCATTAACTTTGGAACTCAACCATCTCTTTTTTATCCTAATTTATCGTCTGAACCATTGTTCCCCTTCCATGTTCTGTTCCAGTAAGGGAACTTCGATTTCGTCACCGTCGCCCAGGAGCTATTTCCCGGCAATCCAATGAAGACAACGATATCTTTCTCTTTTTCCATTTCCTCAGCGATTCTTCTCATCTGCCTCTCTTGAACATGGTCTAGACAGGAGTCAAGGAATATCGTTACCTTTTCAAAATCGGGATTCTGCTTCTTCGCGTCACGGATCAAGGCAAGAACCAACGCAAACTGAGCGATTTCCAACATCTCCGTGACCATGCAATTCATGGACATTCTCCCCAGGGTCTGATAAGTGAAACCAATCGAAAGGTCGTTGGGCTTTTCCTCATCCGTATAGAAGAGAATCAGCTTCACCTCCCTTCCCGTTATATTCCTTATGATTCTGTTTGCGTCTTCCAGAACCGGTTTGAGCCGCCTTCTCTGCTCCCTTATCTCTACATTGATTTTGGTTTGGCGCTGAATGTAGTCGAAGTTCTTGTTGGCGCCAACCATATCTATGAGTATTGCGTGCGCGCGTGCGTAACGATCGCGCAATTCGGCGAGCTTTGCCGCTCCTTCGTGGATCTTGCGATAGCACAACGTCAGCTCGAATTTTTTCGACTGGAGGATGCGTTTCTCACGGTAGAGCTGCTTGCGACTTTCCTGCAGGTATTCTTCCCATTGCTTGCCGAAGGCGTTGATGGATTCGAGGAGCCGCCTTCCCTCTTCTTCGGATAAGCCTCGTTGCGTCTGTTTTATTTCCTTACAGATTTCCGTGATTCTATTCAAATCCTTATCCTGGATATCCAATTGCTTCAAGAGGCTATCCGTGGGCAATTTGCTAAGGATGAAATTCTCTTCGTCTTGAAGAACGGCTTTCGTGGCAATGATGTATCCGTTCCTCTTTTCCCTGAGACAGCGTTCAGCCACTTCAATGTTGATGGCCAAGTCCGCAATGAACTTGCGTATCTTTTCAAAATAGTTGGCAAGAAGGAATTCCGAAGGATTCTCGATGACGTTCTTAATGTATTCTTCGGCCTTGTCGGTATCCGACTTCGAAAATCCGAAAATGAAATTGCTTATATAGTTCTCCAAGGGCTCGTCGAGTTTTTCGAAGAAGAAGCGTAGCGGAGTGTCTTCGGGGACATCGAAGAACACGTCAGTGATGCCACCGAGCCTTCTCGACGCCATGATGTCAACGTTTTCTTTTGCACTTGTGCTCTTGTTTTGGATCCTAGCTTGCCATCGGTTTTTTGGCTGGAAGTTATCCCCTTCAAGACATGTGTCCAGGAAAAGCAATGAAAATGCCTCAAAAGAGGTCTCTCCTATTCGCCTTATGGTTTCCTTCTTGGAAGGGCAGTTCAGAAACTGATATTCCTTTTCCCTCAGGGATTTGATATTGGTTTCCGGCGTTCTTGTCAAGACATGGCGTTCGCTCAACTCACGATGGCTTACGGCGACATTCTCTATGGTTTCTCTCAAACGTTTCGAAACGGCTTGAGCATGTTCCAGCATATATAGCAAACTAACGATTTGCTCAAGAACCCCTTTTTCCATATTAGCCGAAATTGTCTGTCTTTCATGCTTGACATCATTTCCAACCCTCCCTCTCGTATCATACTTTGTGTGGATGGCCTTGGAAGATATCTTTATATTTTCAATCATCCTATGGAAACCCGCAATCTCACTATCGAATTTCTTGATCCACTTATCCATAAGCTGGAGCTTGGAATCGACAAACTCAATGTGATTGAAGGAAGCAAGCTGCAAGGGTTCGTTTTCAAACTCGAACTCTTTTATCCAGATGTTCTTTCGCTCGATCTTGGCGATGTTTTTTTGAATTTCATGAAGGCACATCAGATAGTTTCTTTTAAGGTGTTTCTTCTTGCCGACAAGGTTGCTCACAAATCTGTAGTATCCCTCGGTATATAAGAAGCGCCGGAAGACCGTTTGTGCCTTGACTTCTTTGCCATCATAGATCGTATTGCCCACCCCTTTGAAGACATAGGTTCTCAGGAACTCCGTTTTGGAACATCCGATGATCTCCTCGCGCAGTTTTCGGACATCCCTATCGCAGAAAGGCTTCCCTCTTTGCCCATTGCAAATTTCGTAGATGAAGAACCCTTTTTGCTTGGATTCTTCCTTTTCTGCCGAAGCCGGGGCCGTGCGTAAGAACTCGTATTCCTTGCCCTTGTGTTTGATGAACAGGGAGACGCAGTAATAATCTTCGTTTCCCCCATAGTTCATCTTGCTGTCAGAGGACTCGTAACTGCCAAAGAGGGCATAACAGACGGCATCTACAATATCGGAAAAATTCGTCCAGTGGGTATCATGTAAGCATTGGCTCTCCAAGAAGGAAATTTCCTTCCCTCTACTCTGTCGACGGAAGTGATGAAGCTTCAATTTGGTTATTTGCATGTGTGTTGTCCTTATTCAATTCCTTTCTTAACAGCATCTGAACGAAAACACCATCATCTCTAGTCAATTCCTCCTTTCCTATCATTCTTTCAACCTCTGACAGATAACAATCCTCATCATCCCGGAACGGGCTTCCCGGACTCAACATCTGCTTTTGGCTCAAGCACTTGCAAAAATTGGAAAATCGCAATTGAAGTTCCCGAATGATTTCGTTGGGTAAATCCCCCTTATCCAAGACCACATAGACGAAATCCTTGTCGTTCAACGGCAACTCATGCAGCGTCTTGACAGTGGAAGAATAAACGGCTATCCGCAACTCATCCGTGGGAATGGGAACAAACTTCCACTGACATTTCTTCCCATTCCCAAACTGAATAACTTCCAGGTACTTCTCGTTTCTATCGGTGTAGTGCATCGGGTAGGGCGCACCGCTATAGACGATCTTGTCCCCGATGGCCTTCGCTTCATGGATATGACCAAAGCAGCAATGGTCGAAAACTTCCAGGACCTTGCTGTCGATCATGTCCGGGCTAGGCCCAAAATCCTTCTCCTTTTCCTTCTTCTCGTCTTGGGAGTAGACATATTGGTGCCCAAGCAAAACATTTCTCCGAGAAAAGTCGATCTTCGAATTCTCGATCAACTGGGAGACAAGCGCGGAGGCATCTTCGTAGTACAACGGATGGCAAAAGCTCGAAACAAACCGATTCTGCAAAAAGGGAAGCATATAGAAGTCGACAGGCCCATACCCGTCTTCAATGGTAATCCGGGGAAGATAGTCTCGGTTCTTTCCGAAAGTATAGATGTTCGCTTTGGCCAAGAACTTAGACAAGTATTCGATAAAGGCGGGGTTGTCATGGTTGCCGCTTATCGCAATGACGTTCCGACATACGGAAGATGCCTTATCCAGGAACTCGTTGTAGACAGAAAGGCATAGATCATCGGGACAAAGCGACTCGAAGATATCCCCCGTGATCACCAGGACATCCGGTCGTATCGAATCCAGCATTGGCAAGACAACATGAAGCAAGATTTCCTTTTGTCGAGGAAGAAGGTACTTATGGTCCATCTCTCTGCCGAGATGGAAGTCGGACAGATGAACGATTATCATGAGCTCTCCTTTTATTTACTATTATACAGCCATGTAGTGTACTTTTTGGCCCAGCTTTAAATTGATATTTTATTTTCAAAAATCCGAGACCTCGAAAAAGGAACGATTTTTTGTAAATATTTCGATAGTTCTCGGAAAATTTCAAAATTCGCAAAGGTATTTTCGGGCACCCCACTTTTTGACCCGTTTTAAAAAAACTTATTTTTTGGGCACACAAAAACAAGGATTCCAAAAGCAAAAAAAGAACACCTTGTCCCTAACAAACCAAGGTGTTCTCAAACTGCGATTCTATTTAGTCCAGCTCAGCCTTTCCCATCCACAACTCGTAGTAGCGTCCCTTTTGCTCAAGCAATTGTTCGTGTGTGCCACGTTCGATAATTTGACCATGATCCAGGACCATGATGCAATCGGAATAGCGAATCGTACTGAGACGATGGGCAATGACGAACGTCGTCTTTCCCTTCATGATATTGTCCATGCCGTGGGAGATCAGTCTTTCCGTTCTTGTATCGACGCTCGATGTCGCTTCATCCAAGATCAGGATAGGCGGATTGCCAACGGCGCAGCGGGCAATCGAGAGCAACTGCTTCTGTCCTTGGGACAAGGAAGCGTTGGCGCCATCGATGACGGTATTGTACCCTTGCGGAAGCTTCCGGATAAAGGGATCGGCACAGGCAATCTTTGCCGCTTCCTCGCATTCGGCGTCAGTCGCCTTAAGCCTTCCATAACGGATATTGTCGTAGATCGTTCCGCTGAAGAGATGCGTGTCCTGCAAGACCAGCGTCATGGACCTTCGCATGGAAACGCGGTCGATATCCTTGATGTCGATGCCATCGATCAGGATGGAACCGGAATCAATATCATAGAACCGCGTCAGGAGATTCGTGATCGTCGTCTTACCGGCACCCGTCGATCCCACCAAGGCAATCCTTTGACCCGGATGGGCATAAAGGGTGATGTCCTTGAGAATCGGATGGCCCTTCTGATAGGAGAAGCAAACGTTCTTCATATCGACTTGGCCAAGGACAGGCTTGGTTTCCTTGCCATCGGTCCAATAGAACTTTCCATCATCCGCCTTGTACGAACGCCATTTCGCCTGCTGAAGACTCGGCTCCGGCTCCTGATCCATCATCTGGAAAATTCTTTCGGCACCGGCCAAGGAAGCCTGCAGCATCGTCATCATGTTGGAAATCGAATTGAAAGGACGGGCGAACATACGGATGAACGTCACGAAGGCAATGATCGAACCGATAGAAACGGTAAGACCCAGTCCAGAAGCCGCATCGGTCACCAAAAGCACGCAGCCGACAATCGCAACCAAGGCGGTCGTCAGATTGTTGATGTTGTTGACGATCGGAATATTGACGGACGAAAGGTAGACGGACTTGTGGTTATCCAATGTATGCCGATAATCGATCGACTTGAACAGCTGAGACATATCCTCTTCCTTGGAGAAGCACTTGACGACCTTGAGACCGGAGAGGACCTCCTCGGCAACGCCATTGAATTCACCCATGGAAATCTGGCTGTCGGAAAACGCCGAGACGGATTGATGGACATTGAAAGCCACGATGCAGACGGCCACGATTTCCATGAAGATAGCGATCAACGCAAGGACCCAGTTCAGAAGGAAGACAAAAACCAAGAGTCCGGCAATCATGATGATCGACGTGAAAATCTCGATAAGTCCCGTATTGAAGAGCTGTGCCAAGTTATCGACATCATTGGTGAAGCGGGACATGATATCGCCATGGGCAACGGAGTCGAAATACTTAAGAGGAAGGTTCTGCATCTTGCAAAACATATCGTTTCGCAGACGCTGAAGAGAAGATGTACCGACTCGCGTCATGCTGAAAACCTGCAGCGTCGTGCCGAGGAAGGCAACGACATACAACCCCATCATGATGCCAATCAAAGTGCCAAGCGTCTTGACGGATTCCGCCATGACGGTATCGACATTGGCCCAGTCGATGCTATTGAAAAGCATGCCGTAAAGGCCCATCTGATCCTTGATGACTTCATCGAAGTAGCCTTGGGCACCACCATACCTTCCCCAATCGCCGCTGAGCGCAAAGGAAGCCGGTTGGAGAATCGAATCGACAATCGGAGCCGAGATAAAGGCACCGACAAGATTGACGGCAATCATGAAGATCGTCAGGACGGTGATCCCGATAAGATAGAACTTGTCCGGCGTCAGATAGCCAAAAACACGCAGCAGGGAGTGCCAGGAATGCTCCGGCTTGGCATAGCCTTTCTTTCGTCGGCTATAGGAGGCCGTGATCTGCTGATAGCCTTCCTTTCCACAGGTATACTGAATGCGAACGCCGTTGATCAGCGGACCTTCGCCCGTCTGATTGAAGCCTTTTCCCGTCATATCAGTTCACCCCCTTTCTCTGAATCGCGTCAATCTCGCGATAAATCGGACAATCCCTGAGCAAGTCAGCATGCGTTCCAAGACCGACCGGCTTGCCGTTGTCCAAAACAAGAATACGATCACAGTTCTGAACCGAGTCGATTCTTTGGGCGATCACGATGACCGTCGTATCCTTGAGCTTGGTCGAGAATTGTGCCTGGATCTTCCTTGCCGTATCCATATCGCAGGCCGAAACGGAATCGTCGAGAATGAGAATCTTCGGCTTCTTGATCACGGCACGGGCGATACAAAGCCTTTGCTTCTGTCCACCGGAAACGGATTTACCACCCTGCGTGACAGGGGTATCCAAGCCTTGCGGGAATCCACGGACGAACTCGGAAGCCTGGGCGATATCCAGGGCATCCCAAATTTCCTCATCCGTCGCATCCTTCTTGCCCCAGAGGATATTGGAACGAATGGTTCCGGTAAAAAGAACGTTGTTCTGAAGGACGACACCAATATCGTTACGCAATGCCGTCACGGAATAATCCTTGACATCATGGCCGGAAATCCGGACGGTCCCCAAGGTGGCATCGTAAAGCCGCGGTATCAAGTTGACAAAGGAAGATTTTCCGGATCCCGTTCCACCAATGATGCCAAGCGTCTCTCCGGACTGAATATCGATACTCACCGGACCGACAGCGGCCTTGGAGGGATCCTTAAGATAGGAGAAGACGACATGGTCGAACTGGATATGGCCATCGGCAAGCTTATCCGGATCGAAATTCTCCGTCTTTTCCTTGGGCCGATAGGAAATGTCGATTTCCTCCGACAGCACGCGGTCAATACGTTCCTTACTCGCCTCGGCACGGCCATAGAACTGAACAAGCATCGACAGGAAGGAGAAAGCGACCGTCAAGACAGCAGCGAAGGAAGAAAGCATCGACAACTCTCCCGCATCGAAAACCTGGCCGTAATTCATCATCATCCAAATGGTGTTTTCCTGTTGGTTGACCGTGTTGAGGATTTCAAAACCCCCGAACAACTGAATGATGCCAATCGTCACATTGATGGCCAAAGTCGTAATGGCGCTGGTCATTCCCATCTTGCTCACGGCGGAATAGCTGATGGCAGTGAGGTCTTCGTTTGCCCGACCGAACTTCTTGTCCATATGCTCTTCGCGGCAGAACGCCTTGACCTCGCGGATACCCTCCGTATCCTCCTCGACATTGCGGTTGACATTGTCCAAGGCCGACTGGGTCATGATGAATTGGGGCTTGGTCCTAATGATGATGACGCAGATGATGAAGAAGGCAAGCAAGGAAATCGGAAGGGTAATAAGGCCGATTGCCCAGTTCAAAGAGAAAATGAAGACATAGCAGGCAATGACCAGGATGGACTGCTTGAATCCCATACGGACAAGCATCAAGACGAAGAAACGGATATTGTTGCAGTCATTGGAGAACATCGTCGTCAGCTTGCTGACAGGGAAATGGCCGATGTTGGAGAAAGAGAACTGTTCAGCCTTCCAGAAAATCGTGTTTCTAAGCCTTTCGATATAATCCGAGGAAATAATGGCAGAAAGCTTCATGCCGACACTCTGGAAGAAAATGGCAAAAAGAGCCATGCCAATCATCAATCCGCCATAAAGCCAGACGGCATTCATCGCCTCCTGCTGAAATCCCAGAAGCGGATCCAAAGGCTGAAGTCCCTGACGGATCAACAACCCGCAAAGATACGGAATCATGATTTCAAAGACGGCATCCAGAAGGATGACGAAGAAATCCAACAAGACGTATTTCCACGAAGGCTTCAAACACTCCAAATAGATCTGGAACGTCGCCTTGCTATCCTTTCGGTCCAAGGCAGCATCCGCCTTGGTATAGTGCAAGTCCTGACGTACCTGTTCTTGTAAGGCTTTAGACTTTGTCCCCATTTTAGGAATCTCCTCATATTGTGTCTAATAAGTGTATCTCAAACCTTTACTCTTTCTTTGCTTTTTTGATGGTCTTCCCCATGAAAGCGTTTCATTATTGCTCGCCGATTACCACCCTTTATTTATTTTTAAGGTTGGTTATTGCACTAATTAAGCTTTTAAAACTTATTTTTGTTACTTAAATTCATATTTCATGAATCAGTTTTAGTATTTCCAGCCGAAGAAGGACTCCTTGGGCACAAACAAAAAGATTTTATCCATTGTAGAAAAGCCGAATACCCTTTGCCCGTTCCAATATTTGGCTCTTCGTCGTTCTTTTTCAAAGAGCTATTTAGGCTTGTAAGTTTAAAAACCAACTTCTTTTTTGATAACCGACTTCGATAAGCAACTTATATATTTTTAAGAGTCGCTAACCGGAATTCTTTGGCCTTTCTTGTTGTTTTTAGTCAAATGTTCAACTATAATATTGGCATATTCTAACGGAGGCAAAATCACACTATGGCAAAAGAAAGATCGACTCCTCGCTACATCAAGATTGCTCAGGACGTCTGCGGAAAGATTCTCACTGGCGAGTATCCTGAAGGAACACTTCTCAAGGGCCGCTCCATTCTCGGCGCTTCCTATGGCGTTTCCCCGGAAACCGTCAGAAAGGCTTTGAACATCCTTGAGAAGGACAAGGTCGTCTCTTCCAAGAGAGGCGTCGGTGTCTTCGTCGATTCCGTCCTTCACGCTCAGGAATTCGCCAACAAGTGGAAGGCCGAAACGCAGATTAAGGATAAGTATGCTACCCTTGAGCAGCTTCTCAACCAGCAGAAGGAGCTCCAGTCCAAGATCATCACCGCCATCGACGATATGAAGGATTCCTTCACCTATCAGACGACCGAAGCCGTCAAGTTCTCCGAAGCCGAGGTTCCTCAGGGCTCCTGGATCAACGGAAAGACGATCGGTGAAGTCTACTTCTGGAACTATACGGAAGCCACGATTGTCGCTGTCATCGGCGCCGACAACATCTGCCGCCAGTCCGTCGGACCGGATTTCGCCCTCCACGCTGGAGACAAGCTCATCTTCGTCGGCAAGGACAACCTCACTTTTGACCGCGTCCTCTCCTTCCTCACCTATGGTGTCATTAACCAGGATAACCAATAATTAACATTCGTCATAAGTTTTGCTCCGGAAAGCTGCCTTTTCCAAGGCAGCTTTTCCTTTTTCCTGCCCTGTCATAAAATAACAATATGCAGCAGAACATCGATCTTCTGGATCTTACGAAAAAAGCTCAGGCTTTCCTATCCATCAAGGAAGAAAACGCCCCCGCCGCAATCGAAGAAGCACAGGCAAAGCTCCTTATCCATGGCCAGGATTTTTCCATTCCGCAAACACCTGCCCTTCCCTTTTTCTCGGTCTTTTCCCTGAAAGACACGCAGAACAACATCTCCTATCCGCTCTTCTTCCTCAAACCCTTCATTGAAAACGGAACCCTGAAAAGAAGGGCAAGCAGCGTCGTCTTCAACCCGATCATCAGCGAAGTCCTGAAAGGAATCGAAGCGAATATCGAAGGCGTCGGACGGGAAGACGACCTTCTCTCCTACAAACTGTCTGTCGAATCGACCATCTCCCTGAAAGACAAGGAAAAGCGTTTTGCCATCCTTCCCCTTTTAAGCTTCCACACGGAGGAAGAAATCCTGTATGCAACGACATACAAGGATCTCAAGGAACTTCTCGATCCGACAAAAAGACCCCTGGGCTTTCAAGGCCTCTTTTCCAAAGTCCAGGAACGCGAGGACGTGGAAACCCAGTCGAAAAACGATCCCGGTGTCCTCCATGATGAATTCGATCGCCTCATGGGCCGCCTGGAAAAGACAAAGTCCTGCAAAATCACCTATACCGACGTCCCAAGCCTTGTCTCACTTGTCAAATACGCCCTCCTTGACCTTGCACGGCAAGGAAAAACCGTTGCCATCGTCTCCCCACCGGAACATATCGAGACCATCCGCTCCTACCTTTCCGCACCGACGCTTTCCCCGTTGACATTCGATCTCTCCTCTTTCTCCCTCGGGGACGCCCTCCCCAATGAATTCCGCCAAGACCAAGCGAATAACTATACCTGTAAGGAAGCCGAGGAATTCGTCGCCCTTCGAAATCACTTGGCAGAAATCGAGCAGAAAAGGGAAGGCCACTTTTCCTTCCTGCGCAAGGTGCTCTCTTCGCTTTCCCAGCCCTTTCTCACGAACCTGCTCTCCAAGACATGGCCCCTTTTGAAAATCAATGTCGACACCTATGAAGCGGCCGATTTTGAAAAAGACCTCGCCTTCCTCAAGACCTTCGCGGAATTCTCCTCCCTACCGAAGCTCAAGAAGGAAGACAACCATTACCAAGGCCTGACATCAAACGGCAGTGTCGAAAGCTACGATAAGCTCTCCTTCCTTCTTAGAAGGCTTAGTGCAAGGATCCAGGCTTTCCAAAGACAGATCCAGGGCGAGAATCTCCGCTCCTTCTCCGGGGAGACAATCCAAACCTTCCGCCAATTCGAGGAATTCGGCGTCAGTATCCGTTTTCTCGGCGGCTACAACGGCTTTCCCAAGAAATACTTCGACATCGAAAAGGACGGAACGGATCTCCAGGACCTCAAGACCCTTTATCAAAAAGTCTCTTCCTCGCAGTTGCTCCTGACACGCCTCTTTGGAAAGGACTACGAAAAGCTTCCGTTTGAGAAGCTCCTTTCCGACCACGCCTCGAAATCCCCATGGAATCAGTGGCGGGCAAACAGATTCCTCAGAAAGAATTGCCTAACCAAAGGAAGCAAAACAGACTTAGAGCCTTTGTTCGAACTCATAAAAGCCTATTGCAACAGCCTTGCGGAATTGAATTCCAAGAAAAGCCTCTACGCCAGGATCTACGGCGACAGCGTCAACACCATGAACGGAACGATAGAGCTGGAAACGAACATCCGCTATGTCTATCAATTCCACCAAAGGGGACTCAAGGATCCCGGATTCAACCTCCTGAACCCCTTGGTCAAGAAATGCTTCAAGGACAAGGGCTTCTATCTTCAGTTCCTCGCCCGCTATCAGGCGTTCGAAGAAGAGTATGCCGAAATCAAAAAGGACATCAACTATTACATCGGCTTCTTCCTTGATGATAAAAAAGACTTCCTCTCCCTACCCTTCTCAACGCTCCTCTCCCTTTTCGAAAGCCGTCAGGAAGGAACATACGAAGAATTCCATGAATATGCCATCTTCTGCCAAGAAGAACAAAAGTGTTCCATTCAACTCCGACTTGCCTTAAGAAAAATACTGGCAATGGATGATGCTATCGGAAACTTCCAGTATATTTTCATCTTCTCCCTGATCAACAGCCTTTACCAGAAGATAGAAAAAGAACTGGCACCGACAGAAAAAGACTATGAAAACGAACGAAACCTCTTCATCAAGGACATCGAGGAAAAGAACTGCTATCTTGACGAACGTCTCCGCCTTGCCTTCGAAGCCGGACAGCAAAAAACACTCGCCTCGGCCAGCTTCCAGGATGACCGCCAGCGCCTTGCCGTGACCTATCGGAAAGGAAGCCTTTCGGACATGCTCAATGCCGTGACGCTCCTGTCCCACATCAAGCCGGTTTTCCTGTGCGAAGAAGAGGACCTCAAGAAGATCGGAACCGGGGCCTTTGATGTCATCCTTCTTTTCGATTCCTCCGAGCTCTCAGATATCGCCCTCGTCAAGTCCCTTCTCATCGGCGGCGAAATCTTCTTCCTCAACCGCAATGGGTTCAACGATGTCCGTACCCTCGGATACAAGGAAACGCGCTTGGACAAGAAGACACTGTATTTCTCCTATTTCGACCATCCGGTTTTCGAATCGCTCTTCGACACTCTTTATGCCGACTTCCAGAAGTTCGGTTATGAAATCAAGAAGGGAGACGTCTTTCCATTGGTGCTCCAGGACCTCAAAGACAATACGAAATACCCCCTGTTGATGAACACCATCCTTGTCAACCATAAAGAAAGCGCCATACAACTCGACTTAAGGGAATATCTCTATCTGACGTATCATCTCCGTCTCATCACCATTGATATCGTCAACTTCCTCATCCATCCCGAGGAAGCCATCACCGCATCGGAATTGCCATCAAAAAAGGCCACCGACAATTCGTGATGGCCTTGCTTTTCCCTTTTTCCTTTAGAGGGTTTTGACCCACAAGCCGTGAAGGTTGCAGAATTCGTAGACGGCAACGGGTTTCTCACCCTCGGCAAGAACAAAGTCCGCTTCCGGCGATCCAGTCGGAACAAGCTTCTTCAGCTCGACCTTCTGATCCGTGACAAGGGCGATGAAGGCGATGTGGTGCTCCTCCGTCATGGGATGTCTTACCGAACCGACGACGGCATGGACAGCATTTCCTTCGACAGTGACGACAGGAACATGCTTTTCGGTCGTGGCATCCGTCGAATTGGCAACAAGCTCGACCTCGCCTTCTCCGACAAGGTGGGAATCCCCGATGACCGAGAAAGTCACCTCGCCTGTCTTGGTATTCTTATAGAATTTGACATTCATTTCTTTTATCCTCCGTTGCTAGTCTAGCACAGATAGGAAAATCGGAATAGAAAGATGCTTACTTGAAGTAATCCCGGAAGTCCAGCTCGTATTTTCCACGGCAATACTGGATGATGTCGAAGATGTTCCAAAGGACACCCAAAAGGATGATGTTGTATGCCAGCTTGACGAGGCAGAATTTCCACCCCTTCTTGAAAGACTTCGTATAGACGAATTTATCGATTCCTAGCCATCCCAAAAAGATCAAAGTCAAAAGGAACAGCGGCGAAATCTTTTCCCTCTCCGTCTTGACATAGTATTCTTCGTTTTTCATTGAACCACCTCAAAAACATGAAGATTATAGTCCATTCCATCAAAACAGAAAAGAGACACGGCTTCCAACCGGACTCCTTTCCTCTCTTTCCCGGACATCAAAAGAAAAACACGATAGGAAAAACGACAGGAATCCTTTCCCAATTTTTCAAAAAGCATCGCCTTATTCTTCTTTTTTCCTTATAATTTCCCTGTTCAAAATACAAGGAGAAAGACATGCTTGAAGTAAAGCACATATCCAAAACATATCGTCCCAAAAAGGGACATCCTGTCAAGGCAATCGATGACGTGTCGATTCGTTTCCCCGAAAAAGGCCTCATATTTATTTTGGGAAAGTCCGGTTCCGGAAAATCAACCCTCCTCAACGTCCTGGGTGGTTTGGACAAAGTAGACAGTGGCGAAATCATCATCAAGGGAAAAAGCAGCAAAGACTTTTCCCAAGCGGATTTCGACAGCTATCGAAACACATACCTAGGCTTCATTTTCCAGGAATACAACATCCTCAATGAATTCACCGTCGGTGAGAACATCGGCCTTGCCCTGCAGCTCCAAGGCAAGAAGGCCACGCCGGAAGAAGTCGATGCCATCCTCAAGCAGGTCGATCTCGTCGGCTTTTCCAAGAGAAAGCCCAATGAGCTTTCTGGTGGGCAGAAGCAGAGAATCGCTATCGCAAGGGCTCTGATCAAGAAGCCGGAAATCATCCTGGCCGATGAGCCGACAGGCGCCCTGGACTCCAAGACAGGTCTCCAGGTCTTCGACACCCTGAAGGAACTCTCCAGAGAGAAGCTCGTCATTGTCGTTTCCCACGACAGGGAATTCGCCGAGATGTATGGCGACCGCGTCATCGAGATGAAGGACGGCAAAGTCATCTCGGATATCGAGAAATTCCGCGAGAAACCGCAGCAGACAGATAGCGGCCTTGTCGAAATCGACACGCATATGCTCGCCCTGAAGAAAGGCCACGTCCTGACAAAGGAAGATATCGATGCCCTCAACAAAGTCCTTCAGGAAAGCGATACTTTGATTTCTGCCGACAACAACGTCAACAAGGAATTCCGCCGTATCGCCAGAATCGACGACAACCTCAATCGCGAGACCTTCAAGGACACCGACGAAAACGCCATCGTCTACAAGAAGGATGAGAAATTCTCCCTCATCAAGTCCTCCCTGCCGATTCCCCGGGCATTCAAGATCGGCGCCAGTGCCCTGAAGTCCAAGCCGGTCCGTCTCTTCTTCACGATCCTCCTTTCCGTCTGTGCCTTCGGCCTTTTCGGAATCGTGGATACGATTGGCACATACGACACGTCAAAGACTGTCTATGATGGTCTTCAGAACCGGACATCCAATTTATTCTCTGTCCAAAAAGAAGTTAAAAGCGAGGATTATGACTGGTATAGCCAAGACAATTCCATTTCCCAAGAAGAGGCGGATGAATTTGATAAACGATTAGGGGTGACGACGGATAAGGCGTTCACACAAAATTACATGAATATAAACTTCTACCTTAACAACCCCAAAAACTACACCTTCTTCACCGGTCAAACGCCCGGGTTCGTTTACCTTTCCAATGATCGCATGGAAAGCCTTGGCTTCGAAATGATGTATGGAGACTATCCCACCAAAATCGATGAGATTGCCTTGACCGATTATCAGCTGTGCGGATTTGAGCACCTCGGTTTCAGTTCATGGAATTCCTACGGTGAAGACACTCAAATCAAGCCTCAGGACATCAAGCCGGAAGAGCTTATCGGCAAGAAAATCAATTTGGATAGTGACACTTTCACGATCACTGGATTCATCAAGACTGGCTTCAATTTCGAGGAATACGAAGACCTCTACGAAAGTGACAACTATTACAACGATACCAACCTAAGAAACCTCAACAGCCAATTGGAAAAGCAGGTCAATCTTTCCTATCCCAATGCTTTCTATGTCAGCAAGGCAATGGCGGATAATTACCTCGCCAACAAAGGATTCGTATCTTCAAGAAAGCTTGACAATGCCAATTTGTCTGCCTCTTTTGAAGACCCCCTCTACATTTATGCTGAAAGTCTTACCTCCGTTGATAACGCTCCTGTCGCCATCGATTTCTTCGAGGATGGAAAGACAAGCCTCAACGATAAGGAAATCATCGTCTCAAGCAGTTACCTGAGCAACATGTTCTCGATTGATGACGCCGAGGTCGATGATGAGGACAGGATGCAGAAATCCTATAGCTTAAATGGGGTCTATGACGATACCACCGATGAGCAAATCGGTTGGAAATTAGATGAGTATGAAAATGAAATAACATACGTATATCAAATCAATTCATTCTCCTATATCTTCGATTACGCCTTAGACAATCTTCCAAATTCCAACGAATTTAATCAATTTGTCGAAGAATACTATCAAATTCAAACATATGACTACGAAACAGAAACGTCTACATGGTCTCCCTGCAAGACAGAGATAACCGATACGTTGAAGGCTTATGCCTATGCCGACGCCATCCAAAACCCCTATTCAATCTACGAAGATTACAATGAAAAATACAGTCAGGAAATGCAGGATTTCTTTGAAGATTATGCCCAAAACCAGTATGCGGCCACGAGCAATCCTTTTGGGGGCAAGACCGTCGATCAACTGAATAGTGAATTCCGTGATGCCCTCAACGAAAAGTATCTAAAACCAGAACCCTATGAAATCGATGGAAGGCTTGGAATCCTCGACTATTCGCAAGGCTCTGTTTCGGATCCCACGTTAGAGACCTATACGATTGTTGGAACATTCGATGATCCTCAGGGAAGAAATAGCAATGCTATCATCGTCTGGGATGATTTCTACGATGAATTCGTTTCCCATATCAAGACAGGCTATTCCTACCTCCTTCTCGATGTTCCCGATAATGCAACGCTCGAAAAGCTGGTTAAGGAAACCTATTCCACGGACACTATTCGCTATCATCTCAACAATGCCGTTTCCGAATCCATTTCCAGTTTTGATAGCATGATCCACATGATGTCCGAAATCTTCCTTTATGTCGGTATCGGTCTTGCTGTCTTCTCTGGCCTCTTGCTCATGAACTTCATCTCCGCCTCTATCACATACAAGAAAAGGGAAATCGGTATCCTCCGTGCGGTCGGCGCAAAGTCCAGCGATGTCTTCAAGATCTTCTTCAGCGAAGCCTTTGTCATCGCCATCATCAATTTCGTCATTGCCTGTGTCGGTGCCGGAATCGGCGCCTACTTCTTCAATGGTGCCATTGTCGATGCCATCGGTTCCATGGGAAGTTTCTTCATCTTCGGCATAAGGCAGATATGCCTCATGCTTGCCCTGTCGATCGGAATTGCCTTCCTCGCCTCCTTCCTGCCCGTCTACCTGATTGCCAAGAAGCGGCCGGTCGAAGCTATTAGGAGCGTTTGATCCCTTTCCTCTCTTTCTTCCCACCTCTTTGTCCTCTTTCCGAGAATCCTCCTTTTTCGACGATGGCAAAAAGAGTAAAATAGATGCGTGAGGTCTTGAACATGGTCAAAGTCTTTCTGAATTCCGATGATGGAAAAGACTTCAGCGCCAATACCTATGTCTTAGGAAAGATCGGCGGAAGCTGTCTGATCATCGACCTAGGCATGAAAAGCGACGCCCTTTTCGATTACGTCAAAAAGCATTACGAAAGATGTTCGGGAATCCTTCTGACCCACGCCCATTTCGATCATATCCGTGGCGTCAACGCCTTCCTGAAACGTTTCCCCGGAAAAAGCATCCCCGTCTATCTCCATCCTGCCGACAAAGCCCTCATCAGCGACCCCGTGCAGAACGCCTCTACCATGACAGGAGAGAAAGTCCTGGGCAACTTCGAGACGATCGATGCCGAGGATGGTGCGACTTTGGACGTCAAGGACTTCCACATCCAAGTCATCCACACGCCCTTCCACACGAAAGGAAGCGTCTGCTATCTTTCCAACGATGACAACGCCCTCTTCACGGGTGATACCCTGTTCAAGGGATCCATCGGCCGCTCCGATCTCATCGTCTCCCAACCCGAAAAGATCGAATCCTCCCTCAGAAAGCTTCTTCCTCTGCGGGACACCTTGGTCGTCTACCCCGGCCATGGTCCCCTCTCCAATCTCGGAGCGGAAAAGAAGACCAACCCTTATCTCGTCAACCTCATCGGATAATTGAAAAACAAGCATCGAAAAAGGCAGCCCGTTGTGTCGGCTGCCTTTTTGCTTACTTCTGTTTTCCGTCGATCAGCTCGGTCAGGAACTTCAGTTCCTCGTCCTTCTTCAGTCTGGGGAAGAGAGGGACAAGCTCATTGACGTGCCTTCCGGAGAGACCATCGTGCCGTTGAATGCTCTCGACCGTACGAAGCTCTTCTGGAACGTTTTCCTGATCCAGGGCAGCCTTTGTCTTCTCGGGCATGACAGGCGAGAGAAGGATAGATCCGATACGGATGAGCTCGCAGGCCGTATAGAGGGATTCCTTAAGGAGAGCTTCATTGCCATTTTTCGCTTGATTCCACGGAGCGATTTCATCGAAATACTTGCTGGCAAGACTAAGCATTTCCATAGCTTTTCCAGTCCCTTGGGTGATATCGAAAGAATCCATGAGACGGAAGTATTCCTGAATCTTCTCCTCGGCATCCTTGTAGATCTTCACGGTCAGTTCCGAAGTCGGCTCAGCATAGGAAGGAATGACGCCATCCAGATAGCGGTTGACCATGGAAAGGGTCCGATTGACGAGGTTTCCGTAGTTATTTGCCAGATCGGCATTGAGACGGTCAATGAAACGCATCGGCGTGAATTCGCCATCCTCACCAAACTGCATCTCGCGGACAAGATAATAGCGGAGGGAATCGACGCTGTAGCGCTCGATGAGAGGATAGGGAGAAGGAGCATTGCCAAGGGACTTCGAAAGCTTGACACCGGACTTGGTCAAGAGAAGGCCATGGACGATGATCTGATCCGGGCAACGAAGCCCAAGCGCCATAAGAAGGATAGGCCAGTAGATAGTGTGGAAACGGTTGATGTCCCTTCCGGCCAGCTGGATGATCTGCGTATCCGGAGACCAAAACTCCTTCATCAGGTGATCGTCTTGGCTCAAATACCCCAAGGCGGAAATATAGTTGAGAAGGGCATCGATCCAGACATAGACGATATGTCTCTTGTCCTCATCGATCGGAACGCCCCAATCGAAGGAGGTCCTGGTAATGCAAAGATCGTCCAGGCCCGGCTTGATGAAGGTGTTGATCATCTCGTTGAGCTTGTCCTTGCGGCAGAATTCCGGATGCTCCTCATAGAAACGAAGAAGGTCCGGAACGTATTTCTTGACGTTGAGGAAATAGCTGTCCTCGCTCTCCCAATGGACAGGACGATGGCAGTCCGGGCAGAGATGCTCTTCGCCGACCTGGCTGTCCGTGAAGAAGGATTCGCAGGGCGTGCAGTACCAGCCTTCATACTTTCCAAGATAGATGTCGCCCTGATTCAACAAACGGGTGAAGACTTTCTTCACGCACGCCATATGGCTCTCGTCCGTCGTCCGGACATAGTAGTCATAGGAAATATCCATGGCCTTCCAGACTTCCTTGAAGGAAGCGGCGATCTTGTCGACATAGGCCTGGGGTTCCATTCCGGCGGCAATGGCCTTCTTCTGGATCTTCTCGCCATGCTCGTCGGAACCGGTCATGAAGCGGACCGTATAGCCCATTATCCTCTTGTAACGGGCAATCGTATCGGCCGCGACATTGCAATAGGTATGGCCGATATGGATGTTTCCGGAAGCGTAATAAATCGGCGTGGTAATGTAGAAATATTTCTTTTTCTCTTCCATATGTATTCTCCTGGGCAAATCGTGACAACAGGATTATAGCCATTTTCCATGGGAATTGCTTTATTCCCGGAAGTAATTGCAGTTATTTTCGCCTCCTTTCCATCTTTTTTCTTTGCCGTTTTCCTTTCTTTCTGACGTATGAAAGCGGAAAAACCTATAATAGAGGCATGAAACTGCGTCTCAAGTCTTTTCTTGTTCTCCTTCTCCGCGTCGATGTGTTCAACAGGATCATCGTCTTCCTTTCCATGTGCCTTTTCCTGATCCTTCCTTCCTATATCCTCTACAACATCCGCGACTTCAACAACAATATCGTCATCGTCATGCCCTGCCTGATGATGCTCGGCGTCCTTTTGGGAACAGGAAGTTTGACGCTCTATCGCCCCGACAGGACAAGCTGGTTCTATTTCCTGGAAGTCTTCCTCATCCTTATCCTCTACAGTCCCGAATGGCATGAGATACCGGGCGTCCATGTCCCCTATGTCAACAAGACGGGCATCTTCTGGGCCGAGTTTTGCTATTGCCTTATCGGCATGCTCCTCAATTTCCTCTACTTCTTCAAGTTCCTCATCAAAAGACGGCGAAACAGCCTCGATGAAGGCACAAACCATGACACCTTCTATGATTTCCTCAGTGCCAGGGACAGCAACAAGAGCATCGAGAAGGAACTGGAGAGACTGACGCAGAAGGGCGATGAAAACGTCATGGCCCGCCTCAAGCAGATCAAGTTCTCGCGCGTTTCCCGCCTTGTCTCGGCACTCGTCTTCTTGGGCGTCGCAATCATCTATCTTGCCCTTCTTGCCGGAAGGGCGGATGCCGAAGACCTCCCTCTCTTCAAGGTCTCCCTCTCCGGCATCTTCATCCTCGCCCTCCTTTTGGGAGCCAGCTTCCTTTTCCCCAAGGATTTCAAATATGTCTTCTACTACAACGCCATCCTCTTTTCCTTCAGCATGATCCTCGCCTGCAGGGATGTCGCTCTCACACCCCTTTTTGGAATCCTTGCCATGGTCGTCGTCTTCCTCTCCTTCCTTCTTACCATGATTGTCGATGGTCGGACATGGATGGGCGCAAAACCGGACTAGAACAGGTGGAGAAAGCGTTTCTTCCCATCGAAATCAAGAAGGATCTCGGCCGACCTTGAAGGAAGAATCGACATGGCCAGAGCCTTCGTCTTTTCGGCATTGGCGTCTTCCAATTCGAAATAGGCCTCCCCTTTCTCCTCAAGATGCTCTTCCAGACGAGGAAAGATTTGCCGATAGGAATCCATGCCATCCTCTCCAGAAAACAAAGCCAACTGTGGCTCATAGGGTGCCCTGACGAATTTGCTATGCAATGGAATATAGGGTGGATTTGAAATAATGAAATCGAACTTTCCATCGATAGCATCCAGGAAATCCGATTTCAGGAAATGAACGGAAAGTGCATTCTCCTTTGCCGATTGCTCCGCTAGGGATAGCGCCTTTTGGGAAATGTCGCTAGCCGTGACGAGAGCCTTAGGAAACCGTTTCTTGATGGCAAGGGCGATGAATCCCGAGCCCGTGCAAAGATCGAGAACCTTCTTCCCCGAAAGATCCTTTTTCGCAAGCAAATCACTGAGGAAATCCTCCGTTTCCATCCGCGGAATCAGGACATCCGGAGAGACCCTTACGCGGACGGAAAGAAGGTCGACATGCCCGACAAGATAGGCGACGGGATAGCCGCCCTTGAGCTTTTCCAGGACTTCGAAAAAGGTCTTGTCATCGATTTCCTTTTCGGAAAGGGCAATCCGATCGAAATCCACGTCCCACAAAGAAAGGACCTGCCGGACATCGTAAAGAGGAATCCCTTCCTGGGAAAGAAGGAACAGCGCCTTCTTCGGCGTCACTTGCCCTGTTCCTCGAGCTTCCTTGTCTCTTCCTGAAGCTTGTCCGTCTGGTCGGCCTCGCGAAGGGCATCGAGAAGATCGTCCATGTCCCCGTCCATGAAGCGCGGCAGGTTGAGCATGGTATATCCGATACGATGGTCGGTCACGCGGTTCTGGGGATAGTTGTAGGTACGGATCCTTTCGTTTCTCTCGCCCGTTCCGACCTTGAGCCTTCTCTCCGAACCGATCTTTTCCTCCTGTTCGGATTCGTATTTGTTTTGGAGCTTGGCCTTGAGCATCTCCATCGCCATTTCCTTGTTCTGCATCTGGCTTCTTTCGACCTGGCAGGAGACGACGATTCCCGTCGGCTTGTGCGTGATGCGGACGGCCGATTCGGTCTTGTTCACGTTCTGTCCGCCGGCACCCGAGGAATGGTAGGTATCGATTTCCAAGTCCGCCGGATTGATGGCGATGTCCACCTTCTGGATCTCGGGCATGACAAGGACCGTTGCCGTCGAGGTCTGGATCCTTCCGTTGGCCTCCGTGACAGGGACGCGCTGGACCCTGTGGGCTCCCGACTCGAACTTGAGACGGGAATAGGCGCCCTTTCCGACAACCATGAAGGAGACAAGGGAATAGCCACCAAGAGCGGTCGGCTGGCTATCCAGGACCTTGATCTTCCATCCCTTCTTGTCCGCATAGTGCTCATACATGCGGAAGAGATCGCCCGCAAAGATATTCGCCTCGTCGCCGCCGGCAGCGCCGCGGATTTCCATGATGACGTTCTTCTCGTCGTTCTCGTCCTTCGGAAGGAGTTCGACCTGAAGCTTTGCCCGCGTTTCCTCGATTTCCTTCTCAAGACCATTGGCCTCTTCCTTAGCCATCTCCCGCATCTCCGGATCGGGATCCTTCATCATCTCCTGGGCATCGGAAAGCTGTCTTTCCATCGCGGTGATTTTATCGAACATCGCGACTGGCGTTTCCAGGGAAGCCCGTTCCTTCGAAAGCTGGGCAAGGCTTTTGAAATCGCCCTCGCCCGCCGTCAGAATCCTATCGATATCCTCAAGACGCTTCTTCATCGCCTTGAGACGTTCCAGCATGAAATCCATGATTTTTTCCTCCGTTGTACGTTTCTTTCAATCCCTGCAAAAAGAAAGTCCCGCTAATGGAAGAACATCGTCACGCTGATGAAAAAGGGAATCGCAAGTCTCATGATCGGAGGAAATGATAGCACAGCCACTGCCGCAACAAAAGACGGACAAAGGAAGATTTAAAAGGCTCTTTCCGCTCCCCTATAAAGAGGAGAAAGAGAGTCCATCCAAGTCCAGGAAATGACAAATGGGGAGAGTTGTTTACGCAATCTGGAAGAGAAAAAAAGATTTTCCGAAATGAAAAAGATTACATACTAGCAAACGCACCCTTTCTTTTCCCCGTCTTTAACGGCATATTCGCAAACCGCGGCTGGTTGCCCTTCTTTGCAAGTTGTTAACTTGTTGAGCAAAAGCCTGCCTTTTGACGAACGCATGACTTATAATTTTATCCGCACGCAGGTAAAGAAAAACCGTCTGACGACGGAACATAATCCTTCCCGATGCCAACATGCCTTTCCTTCTCTCATCGTTTTTCTTCGCCTATCTTGGAGGTTGCAAAAATGATAGCCAAACTGACAAATCCCTATAGCCCGTCGAATGTCGTCACGAAAATCGTCAAGAGGGATGGCCGCGTCGTCTCTTTCGATAGCACGAAGATCCTTTTGGCAATCGCCAAGGCCAGCCAGGCGACGGGAGAAACCCTGCCCCTTGGCCCTCTGACCGACGAGGTCGTCACCACCATCAACCGCAACTTTACCGACAATGCCCACCCGGCGACGGTCGAAGACTGCCAGGACATCGTCGAGGACGTCCTCATCGAGCACAACTATGCCAAGACCGCCAAGGAATATATCCTTTATCGTGCCAACCGTTCCCGCGTCCGTGAGGCCAAGACCGACCTCATGTCCACCATCGATGGCATCGCCACCCAGGACGCCAGCGAGAACGACGGCAAGAGAGAGAACGCGAATATCGATGCCAATACGGCCATGGGCACGATGCTCAAGTTCGGAAGCGAGACCGCCAAGGCCTACTATCTGGAAAAGATGATCGCCCCCAAGATCGCCTTTGCCCACAAGAACGGCGACATCCACATCCATGACCTGGATTTCTATTCCCTGACCTTGACCTGCTGCCAGATTGACTGCCTCAAGCTTTTCAAGAAGGGCTTCTCCACCGGCCATGGCTTCATCCGTGAACCGAATTCCATCCGCACCTATGCCTCCTTGGCCTGCATTGCCATCCAGGCCGACCAGAACGACATGCACGGCGGACAGGCCATCCCCAACTTCGACTATTCCATGGCTCCGGGCGTCATCAAGTCCTACAACAAGGCTTTCCGCGACAACTGCGTCCGCATGGCCGAATACCAGCTTCAGTCCGACCGTTATGAAAAGGACCTGAAGGCTTTCTTCAAGGACTTGGTCCCCAGCGGAAAAGAGCCGCGCTACAAGAATCCGGAGAGTGCCGAAAAGACCTTCGACAGCCTCAAGAAGAACTTCCCCGATGTCGATTGGGACAAGGCCAAGCATACCATCCTCGAATTCGCTGCCAAGGAAGTCGAAAACGAGACCTACCAGGCCATGGAAGCCCTCATCCACAACCTCAACACGATGCATTCCCGCGCCGGTGCCCAGGTTCCTTTCTCCTCTCTCAACTACGGGACCGATACTTCCGAAGAGGGAAGGCTTGTCATGCACATGCTCCTGAAGGCCACGGAAGCCGGCCTTGGCGATGGCGAGACGCCGATCTTCCCGATCCAGATCTTCAAGGTCAAGGAAGGCGTCAACTACAACCCTGGCGATCCCAACTACGACCTCTTCCGCGAGGCCATCGTCTGCTCCGGAAAGAGGCTCTTCCCGAACTTCTCCTTCCTGGATGCCCCCTTCAACAAGCAGTACTACAAGCCCGGAGACTATAACTCCGAAGTCGCCTATATGGGTTGCCGTACCCGCGTCATGGGCAACTACTGGAATCCGAAGAACGAAGTCACCTGCGGCAGAGGAAACCTCTCCTTCACCTCCATCAACCTGCCTCGCCTTGGTATCGAATCCCATGGCGATCTCGACCTCTTCTTCCACAAGCTCGACGATATCTGCGACCTTGTCATCCAGCAGCTCATCGACCGTATGGAAATCCAGCGTCACCGCAAGGTCAAGAACATGCCTTTCCTGATGGGACAGGGTGTCTGGATCGATTCCGACAAGCTCGGCTGGGATGACGAGATCGACCCGGTCATCCGCAATGGCTCTTTGACTTTGGGCTTCATCGGCCTTGCCGAATGCCTTGTCGCCCTTATCGGCAAGCATCACGGAGAAAGCGAGGCTGCCCAGTCCCTGGGTCTTAAGATCATCGGCGAAATCGACAAGAAGGCCCAGGAAGCCACCAAGAAGAACAACCTCAACTTCGCCGTCATCGCCACCCCTGCGGAAGGTCTTTCCGGCCGCTTCATCCGCATCGACCAGCAGCGCTATGGCAAGATCAAGGGCATCACCGACAGGGACTACTACACCAACTCCTTCCACGTTCCTGTCTATTACCCGATCTCCATGTTCCGCAAGATCGACATCGAGGCGCCTTACCATGCCCTGACTGCCGGCGGACACATCACCTACATCGAAGTCGATGGCGATGTCGCCAAGAACCCCGATGCCTTCGAGAAGATCATCCGTCACATGAAGGAGAAGGGAATCGGCTATGGTGCCATCAACCATCCGATCGACCGGGATCCCTGCTGCGGCTACAACGGCATCATCAACGATGTCTGCCCCAAGTGCGGACGGCATGAAGGCGAAGAGGGCGTCGGATTCGAAAGGATCCGCCGTATCACGGGCTACCTTGTCGGAACGCTCGACCGCTTCAACAACGCCAAGAAGGCCGAGGTCAAGGACCGCGTCAAGCACAACCGCTATTCCGATGCTTCCGAGCTCGGAAAGAAATTCGAAGACTAAAGCCAACAAAAGCCTGCCCAGCGCAGGCTTTTCCGCATAAAGGAGAGAACATGAGACTTGCCGGTTTCGCGGAAGAATCCATCGTCGATGGCCCCGGTGTCCGCATCGTCGTCTTTTTCCAGGGCTGCATCCATCACTGCCCCTTCTGCCAGAATCCCACGACCTGGCCTTTTGATGCCGGAACCGAGATCGATATCAGCCAGCTCGACCCCGTCCTTGAGAAGAACAAGGACACGACAAGCGGTATCACCCTCTCCGGCGGCGATCCCTTCTGCAATCTCGACGACGCAATCCTTGTCGCCCGCCTCGCGAAGGAAAAATACCATCTCAACGTCATCTGCTTCACCGGCTTCACCTTCGAGGAGATCCTGGAAAAGGCGAAGAAGGACATGCGCTATCTCGTCCTGCTCTCCTATATCGACTCCCTTGTCGACGGCCGTTTCATCATGGCGCTTCGCTCGATTGAGATCAACAACCGCGGAAGCCGGAACCAGCGGTGCATCGATGTCAAGAGATCCCTGGAGATGAGTCGCATCGTCCTGGACGAGAAGATGATGGACATGTCCTTCTACGAGGACGACGAGAGGGAACTTTTCTGACACTTCCTCGATTCTTATAAAGATTCTCCCCCTTCCTCTACCTTCTTCCGACTCTAAGGAAGCCAAAAGACGAGGATCTCATCAAGAACCACGAACAAATCCATTGATTGTTTTCCCTTATCTTCGAAGCCCAACAAAGAAGCCTTCCAACAACGATCGGAAGCAGTCGTCCTTAAGACACCATCCCTTTTTCGAGCAAGCCTCAGATACTCCTAGCACGAGATTCTACTTAAGGAGAGGTTCTGCCTGGGACTGAACTGGAGGCACTGCAGGTCAATGAAACCAGAAAGGCTTAGCGGCTCGAAGAACCACTATGGCAGACTTGGCGTACAACATGCGTACAACGCCCTTTGATTGGCCAACCACAAAAGGCTGGAAGATATGAGATACCTATTTTTTGGCTTGAGTATGGGCAAAGTTTAAAGCCAATCTAAATCCTTTAAATAGGTTTGCTATAGTTGTTTATGTCCTTTTTTAAAGATTTAATCGCATTCGTAATTTGTCTTTGAAACTATGCTGACTAATTTTCAGAAAACAGCAGCGCGGTCGGAAGGAGAGAAGATCAAACCGGATTCCTTCAATAGAAAAGATTCTCCTTAGGCGGAAGAAGTGCAATGGGGCATCGTTTGGGCAGCACAAGGATTGCAGCCTAAGATATAGCACCTCAAGGATCACGCCATGTTCATGACGTTTTTATTCGGAGGACGAAATCGAAGAAGCTTTGTTTTCGCCCCCCTTTCTCTATCTGCTTCAGGTTTTAAGGAAGTCAAAGGAAGAGGATCTTATCAAGAACCCCCAAACGGATCCGTTGATTGCATTTATTCTATCTTCGAAGTTCGGCAAAGAAGCTATCCATCAACGGGCGGAAGCGGTCGTCCTTTATCCTATGGACATGGATCCTGTCGTCGACGAAGGCATGGTAATGGGAGAGAGCGCCTAGCCTTTCATCGTCAAGGACATAGTAAAGGTCGGGAATCCCTGCCTTCAGTATGGCCCCCATGCACATCAGACACGGCTCCAGGGACACTATCAGGAGAGCGTCCTTAAGATACCGTCCCTTTTCTTTCATGGCCTTGCGGATGACACGCATCTCGGCATGCTCCAAGGCATCGTTCTTCTCCTCGACGGCATTGCCGTCCACGAAGTAGGTGCCGTCAGGAAAGACAAGGATTGCCGAAATCGGGATTTCGCCCTTTTTGGCGCCCGTCTCGGCCTTTTGATAAAGCAAATCGAGAAAAGAGGACAGTTCCTGGGTTTTCATGTTATGAAAAAAGCCACCGCACCCTGGATCCAATCTTATGGCTGCTGCCTTCCGGCCCTGACCAGGTTCGACGAATACAGTCGCGATGGTGAGAAGATTATACCGCTTGCAACCTTAAAACGAAAGGTCTTCAGGCCTTTTTCTGCTTGGCGAGATAGGCCTTGAGGTTCTCTTCGTCCTGATGCTGTTTCTTGAAGCGCTTGACCTGCTTCTCGATCAGCTTCCGATCCTCGAAGTAATTGATCTTGATGGCACGGCGGACACGATGGATGGTCGCCATGGCCTTTGCCCTTGCTTTTTCGGTGCCTTCCTCAAGGATGCGGTAGACGCCGGGAATGTCGTTCTCATACTCGTGTCTCTTCTGCCTAATCGGCTCAAGGACATCGTTGATGACCCTGGCCAAGAAGCGCTTGACCTCGACATCGCCAAGACCGCCATCCTCGTATTTTCTCTTCAGGGCTTCGAGGTTCTCATATTGGGAATAGAAGCGGCGGAAATGGTCATCCGTGGCAAAGGCATCCAGGTAGATAAAAACAGGGTTGTCTTTGGTATGACCCTTGTCGTTGATATTCAGATGCATCGGATCGGTGAACATCGTCATGACTTTCTTGTTGACGGTCTGCTCATCGTCGGAAAGATAGATGCAGTTGTTGAGGGACTTGCTCATCTTGGCCTTTCCATCAAGGCCAGGAAGCCTCTTGCAGGAGTCGTTTTCGGGAAGGAGAAGATGAGGCATGACCAAGGTTTCCCCATAGAGGGAATTGAACTTGTGGACGATCTCCTGGCATTGCTCCACCATCGGCGCCTGATCCTCGCCGGCCGGGACGGTATCGGCATCGAAGGCCGTGATATCGGCAGCCTGGCTGACAGGGTAGCAGAGAAAGCCGACCGGGATGGAATCCTCCATGCCCTTCTGCCGCATCTCGCTTTTGACCGTCGGGTTTCTCTCCAGACGGGAGAGGGTCACAAGGTCGAGATAGTAGCACGTCAATTCAAAAAGCTCGGGAATGCGCGACTGCACGAAAATGGTGGAACGGGAAGGATCCACGCCGCAGCTGAGATAGTCCAAGGCGACTTCAATGACGCTCTCGCGGATTCTGTCCGGATTGTCATAATAGTCGGTCAGGGCCTGGGTGTCGGCGATCATGACATAGCACTCATCGTAAAGGCCGGAGTTTTGCAGTTCGACGCGCCTGCGCAAGGCTCCGACATAGTGTCCGATATGAAGTTTGCCTGTCGGTCTGTCGCCAGTCATGAAGATCTTCTTCTGTTCCATGGGTGATGGTCTCCTTAGTTGCAGGGAAGCATGGGCGTCGCCTCCCGATAGTTCCGTTGGACTTCCTCGAAAAGCGCCACCATCCTTCTTTCCCCGGCCTTGGCATCATAATTGGAGAAGTCAAGGCCGAAGAAATCTTCTTTCTTCACTTTCCTTCCGATCATCGGGGAATAGAGATAGTCGTCCTTTTCGTTTTCCAGATAGTAGTCCAGGATATGTCGGTTATCTTCGATGATGCCGGCTCCCTTTCCGGAAAGGATGTGGATCTTTCCATCGCTCTCTCCTTCTTCCACGGCTTCGACGAGGACATCGAACTGAATGCTTGAGCCCCTGCCATAGAAAAAGGAAAAGTGCGTTCCCTTCTCAAGGCCAAAGGAAGAAAGCATGCACTCGGAATCCAGCTCATAGCTGTCATCCAAGGACTTGGCCAAGGGATAGTCGATCCGGGAAACGACCTTTCGATTGCCGAACCGATAGGAGTATAGCTTATTGCAGCGCGCCTCGAAAGCCAGAAGAATGGCATAGCCCAAAGAATCCAGGCTGACATTCTCTGGCACGCTCAGTTCACGATAGAGACAATCCGGAAAAGGGAGGTAGCCGATTCGAAGACGAAATGTTTTCATCAAAGCTCCTTGGCCAATTTGAGAATATAGTCGCGGACGTTGTCCTTCAGATCATTGCGGCGGAGCGCGAAATCCAACGTTGCCTTGATATAGCCGAACTTGTCGCCGATATCGTATCTCTCGCCAGTGAAGATGCAGGCATAGCACTTCCTCTGCTCAAGGCTGAGCTTGATGGCATCCGTCAGCTGGATTTCCCCGCCGACGCCCTTGGGCGTACGATCAAGAACATCGAAGATTTCCGGAGGAAGCACATAGCGGCCAAGAACGGCAACGTCCGACGGGGCAAGGGAAGGATCTTTGGGCTTCTCGACCATGTCGGTCACCTGGAACACCTTTCCGTCCGCCTTGTCAAAGGGCTTGACGACACCGTATTTCTTCAAAAGGTTCTGCGGAACCCTGTGGCAGCCGAGAATCGTTCCTTCCGTCTCATAGTAGGCATCGATCAGCTCACCGATGGCAGGCTTTTCACTGTCATCGATCAGATCGTCACCGAGCATGACGGCAAAAGGCTCGTCACCGACAAAGGTCCTGGCATACTTGATGGCATCGCCAAGGCCCTTGGGCTCCTTCTGACGGACAAAGCAGATGTTGGCCATATTGGCGATTTCGCGGATCTGGCGAACCTGCTCATCCTTTCCGTTTTCATGAAGTCTCGTCTCAAGCTCATAGTTGACATCGAAGTAATCCTCGATGGCTTCCTTGGCCGAAGAAACGATGATGAGAATATCCTTGATTCCAGCCTCGACCGCTTCCTTGACGATATAGTGGATGTTCGGCGTATCGATAATAGGGAGCATTTCCTTCGGAAGGGCCTTCGTGGCAGGAAGAAAACGCGTGCCCATGCCCGCCGCCGGAATGACAGCCTTCGTGATCTTTTTCATTGACGTTCCTCCAATTTTATATGGTTGATTATACCACTTTCGGTTAAAGCTATCTCCTGCTGCCAAAGAGAATGCCGAAGACAAAACAAAGGACCGGGGAAGTCAAAAGGTAATCCTATGAAAGAAAATCTGTAAAATATGCGAAAAGAGACAAAATTTAATGATTGACAGCGCTTAAACGTGATATATTTTTCAAGGTAGTGCTTACAAGAAACCCTTTCCGATGTTTTAGGGCAAATACTTGCCCAATTACAAAAATCCTGTTTTTGCAGAAGATTTCCGAAAGCTCTTGTAATCGCTTACACGTTTTGCTAATATAGGGGTGCTAAGAAAGAGTTCTATGACAAGCTACAAGATCAAAGTCGCAGACATGGGTGGATTGACATCTCGTTCGAGCGCCGAACTTGTTGAGGAAGCCAATCACCACAAGTGCAACATCAAGCTCAAGTTGGAGAATGGAGATGAGTGCGATCTCAAGTCCATCATGAATGTTTTCGGACTCGCCCCCATCAACTGCGGAGCTGTCCTCACCATCGAATGCGAAGGAGAGGATGAACAGAAAGCCGTCGAAGGCTTCGAAAAACTTTGCCAAGAATATAGCTTCTAATAGTCCACGAACTATCCAGAAGTCCATAATCCGCCGAGTCGAACGTCTAAACGTTTCGTGACCTGATTCCGTATATCATTGGCCATGATATAGTCGAGCCGGTACTTCACCCTTTCTTACGAGATGGGAAGTGTCGACAAACCTTCTTCCAGAATCCTGAGCAATTGGGGGAAAAGCCGTTCGCCAAAACTTTTGGCACATTCGCTGTCCCTTCGGCTAAGTTGCCGAGCGGACGAAAGAAGATCCTTGACGGGCTGAGAACCGCCAAGACGTTCACTTTCGCTCCAAAATCACAAGACAATGTCGACGATGCAAAAAGACAGAGGCGTGTGACAGACGAAAACGGTAATCCGGCAATTCCAGGACGCACGGCAGAAAGCAGCCTCACGGGGTTTTGTGCCATGGCATGAGAGCTGCAAGACAAGAAGGGAAGAGATGGGACGAGAAGGGAAGTGCCTGAAAGGGATGATATGGGACAAGACGGGACAAGACGAGATGGGAAGGGAAGAAATCCGATTGGAACCCAAACTTTTGTCCTAATGACGAGACGATAAGGGAAGATAAATCTTTCGATCAGGTATGAGACGATAGGCGAGTCAAGACGAACTGTTTCTTAGCAGAACGGATTCACCAACATCGAGTAGTCAAGACGGGATGTCCAACATTGCTGACCAAAGTTGTTAGACTTAGGTCAAGAAGGGAGATTCTACTATCATCAATCCAAATAGTTCCATCGGATGAAAGACCCAGCCGCAATTGTTGAATTGTGAAACTGGGTCTTTTTTCTTGTCCTCGAATCCTTCCCCGTCTATATTTAAGGCTATGGACTACTCCTGCACGCTGACCTTCCAAAACGGAACTCTCTTCCGCAAAATCGTCTGCTCGATGACGGACTCCCTTTTTGATATCGCCCTTCTTCTCTATTCCTCCCTTGTTGCGGAAGACTGTCAGGACGACTATCAATTCTCCTTCGTCTTTGGAGAGGACGTCTATATCACGCGCAAGGACGAGCAGGAATCCCTATACGGCTATTCCACCGAGCATTATCATGTCCTGGAGCAGGAATGCCTTAGAAACGTCATCATCCGCAATCCCTCCTCGGCCCTTTTCCGCGTCACTTGCCTCTCCCTCCCTGAGGATTTCGACTTGGACATGGCTATCGAATTCCAAGAGGCAAAAGCGGACGAGAAAACACCTGTTCTTATCGATGGCAATGCCATTCTTATGAAGGATTATCAAATTGCCGATAGGGACTTTCCAAAAATCAAGGCCTTGGCGACAAAAGCCGTTTCGGCTCTCAGGAAAAAAAGAAAATACCGTCCCTAATCGTTCCTGCCTTCTTTTCCCTGTCTTGTTTGCTTCCTTTGAATTGCAATTCACTGTCTAGACTATTTTCGCGCATTTGTTGAAATTGTCATTTTTTCTCTTGCAATTACCCCCCCCCGCTTTAGACTTACTTTTTGATGAAAGCGCTTTTATTCCATCAACACAAAGGAGTGCTAATTGCATGATCAAGCCAAAGTTTTGGCGTGGTTTAACTGTTGTCTCCAGTATGTTCCTGGCGGTTTCCGTTACAGCTTCCATGATCATGGAGCTCTATCGGGATCCTTTGGATGATTTGCTTAGAACACAAAGTTCGACTATCGTCACAGAAGAATACGAGAATTCCGAAGATGCCTGGAATTTCAAATCCGAATTCAAGACCGCAAAGGAAGCCTTTGAGGGTTATCGTGACTATGCGCTTAAGGAAAGCAAGGAGTCATTCGTTCTTCTGAAGAATTCTCCCAATGCCCTTCCTATCGCACGGGATTCCAGCATCACCATGATGGGACTGAGAAGCTATGCCCCTGTCTATGGAAACAGCGGCGGTTCCATCGCGGACAAGTACACGGTCGAGCAGAACTATATTTATGATGTTTTTGAAGATTACTTCAATCTCAACCCCGAAATGCTGGAAGCCTACAAGAACTACTTCGCCGACCAGAAATGGGGTGGACAGGGATTTGGAGCCACGCCGCCAGAATATTCCGGCTTTGCCGACGCAACGGCCATCCCGGAACTCTCCTTGGCGGAATTGGCCCAGGAAAACCCGGATTATGCTTCCGTAAACGACCAGTATGACGATGCTGCCATTGTCGTCCTCGGCCGTCCCGGCGGTGAATCCAAGGAATTCCGCGCCGGTGCCGAAGGCATCAAGGATGGTTCCGTCACCGAAACCGGAAACATCATGGGCATCTCCACCAAGGAGCAGGAAATCCTCGATGAAGCCAAGAAGATCTCCGACAAGGTCATCGTCCTGATCAACTCTTCGGCGACGATGGAATTCAAGAGCCTTGTCGAGGATCCGGATATCGATGCCATTGTCTGGATTGGCTATCCTGGACCGTATGGCCTTTATGGCGTTTGCGAAGGTCTCCTCGGAGAGGTCAATCCTTCCGGACATCTTGGCGATACCTTCCCGACCAACAGCGCCGTCGCCCCTTCCATGCAGAGTGCTGGCGGAACGTCCGACTGGGCCAATGCAGACACCTTCGATGCCACGGCCCATGTCAATTCCTATACCGTCGAAGCCGAGGGTATTTATTCCGGCTATCGCTATTATGAAACCCGCTACTACGATATCGTCACGGGCAAAGGCGATGACAATGCGGCAAGTGCCTCTGCCGGAACCTATACCGGAAGCGACTACAAGCCGGCAACGACCAGTGGAACATGGGATTACGAGCACGAAGTCATCTATCCCTTCGGCTATGGACAGAGCTATACCACCTTTGAGCAGACACTCAACAGCGTCTCCGTCGATGGCGACAAGAAGACGGCCCACGTTTCCGTCACCGTCAAGAACACGGGCGACAGGGCTGGAAAGGATGTCGTCCAGGTCTATGCCCACTCCCCCTACACCGATTACGATCGCCAGAACCATGTCGAGAAGAGCGCCGTCCAGCTTATGGACTTCGAGAAGACCGAGGAACTGGATCCGGACGAAAGCCAGACCATCGAGATGGACATCGATATGGCCAATCTTGCTTCCTATGACTACACGGGCGCCAAGACCTATATCCTCGATGAAGGAGAATATCTGTTCACTATCGGCAATGGTTCCCATGAGGCCGTCAACAACGTCCTGACCTATCAGGGTTACAACGAAGACGACGGAATGGATGCCATCGGAAACGCCAACAAAGTCCGGGCTTGGACCAATTCCGACTTCGATGCCGACACCTTCTCCGTCAGCGACACGGGCATCGAAATCACCAACAAGCTCACCGAAGGCGATTATGCCATGGATCTCAACAACTTCCTCCCTGGAACGGTCACCTATCTTTCCAGAAGCGACTGGGACGGAACCTTCCCTGAAACCTATGCCAATCTCAGCGCCACCGGAAGACTTGCCACCCTTCTTAACAACGACTTCATCGAAATCAAGCAGGACGAAGACACGTCCGAATACGTCTGGGGAGACACAACCTCCAAGTTGACGATCAACGATCTCAAGGGAGCCGATTTCGATGACGAAAGATGGGAAGAGCTCCTCAACAAGGTCACCATCGACGAGTTCCTCAACTATGCCGCCAACTCTTTCCATCACATCGAAGGAATCGAGTCCGTCGGCTTCCTCCCCTATGATGCCGATGACGGCCCGGGTGGTTCGGATTCCCACTACCTCGGCGAGGGAACCTACCAAGGCAAGGATTGGGAAGATGCCGAAGACTATGCCGAATACGGAACCAGAGTCGGTCAGGGACAGATCAACCTTGCCTATACCTGGAACAAGGAACTCGCCTATGAAAACGGCGAAATCATCCTTGGCGAAACCTCCCTCATCTTCAACCTTCCGATCATGATCGGCCCCGGTATGAATATCCACAGAAACGGATACAACGGCAGAGGCGGAGAATACTATTCGGAAGATCCTATCCTTTCCGGCTATATCGGCTCGGCCACCATCCAGGGCGCCCAGTCGAAAGGCTGCCTCGTCAACATCAAGCACGCCGCCTTCAACGATGCGGAAATCGATCGTTCCGGCGTTGCCGTCTTCATGAACGAGCAGAAAGCCAGAGAGCTCGAGCTGAGAAACCTCCAGCAGGCCTTCGAAGGAAAAGGAAAGCCCGCAAGCTTCCGGACAACGAAGAATATGCCGATGCCTACACCGAAGGCGCGCTGGGCGTCATGTCCTCCTACAACAGAATCGGTGCCGTCGCCTCCAGTGCCAACAAGGCCGTCATGGTCGACATCATGCGCAGCGAGTGGGGCTTCAAGGGCTACAACGTCACCGACTTCACCGGCGTTGCCCCGCATGCCGCTCCGAAGGAATCCATCCTTGCCGGAACGACAAACTTCTGCGGCTTCGGAACGTCCATCGACTATTGGAACGCCGACTACTTTGCCCACAGCAAGGATGCCTGCAAGGCCATCAAGGATAATCTCCACTACGCCCTCTATTCCTTGGCGAATTCCAACGCCCTGAGCGGCATCAACTCCACTTCCCACAGGGTTGAGCTGATGACGAGCTGGCGTATCCTCTACATCACCCTCATCACGGTCTTCTCCGTCACGACAGTCGCCGGCGTTGCTGGCTATGTCACCACTCTTGTCCTGAACAAGAAGAAGGAGAGCAACTGATATGGCAATCCTAAAGAAATTCACGAAGAACACGTGGTTGATCCTCGCCTCGGCCCTCTTGCTCCTCATCGCCTTCCTCATCGCCGTCATCAGCGGAACGACTGGCTATATGGCCGGAAGAAGCGTCAGTGGATTGATCGTCGCCTTTCCCATCATCGCCTTCATCATCCTGGTAGCCATCCCCTTTGTCAGCAACAGGATCGGAAGGATTCCTACCGATATCCTCCTTGTCGTTGCCGGTGCCCTGATCGCCGTTGCGACATGTGCCCTCATCTGGGACCGCGTCACCTTGGCAGCGGATGTCTGGTTCATCCCGGTCAACTATCCCGCCAGCGAAGAAACGGCATTGAACATCTCCATCGTCGGTGCCGTCTTCTTCCTCCTCTCCTTCATCGGCGTCTGCGTCTCGGCCTTCTTCGATGAGCTCTACCTCAAGGACACGACCGAAGAGCCTAAGGAAGCTTAAGGCATAACCCTAAATTAGCCCCTCTTATTGGACCAAACGGGTTTGATAGGAAGGAACATGTTCCTTCCCATCAACCTGACCCAAGCCCAGGAAGAGGGGCTTTTTCGATGGATAAACATTCACGCAGAAATAAAGGTGACCTCGTGAAAACGTGACGACTCGGCGTTTGATTTTTGGAAATCGCCTTTGTTTCCTGAAGGCTACGCTGTTTTCTTCTCTTGGATGAACTTGCTAAAGAAATCCAGGATTTCGCGGAAGTGCTTTTCCTTGCGGGGCGAGCATCCCTTGACGGCAAAATAGACCTTGTTCCGGAAAAGGATTTTGAGGAAGAAGGAGAGGGCATACTGGCTGGGGTCGTTTTCATAGTCGAAGGCACGGAAGTCCTTGAGGTCCGTCTCGATATGGATCGTGTCGTTGAGGAAAACGAAAACGTCCTTCAGTTCGTCCATCTGGAGAAGGCCTTCCTTCTCGCACTTGTCCGTCTTGACCTTCCACTTCCCTTCCAGGAAATCGATATGACACTTTTCAATCCGATCGACGGCATCCGGCATGCGATGCCAGAAATCCACGTATTGAATTTCGCTCTGTTTCATCGTTTACCCTCGCTATAGTTGTTCCTCGAACTTCATATGGACACTCTCCAGAAGAAGAACGTATTCGTCCTTGGACAAGAGTCGGCATTCACCCTGTCTCAGATCGCCCAATACTAGGCCTCCAAAGGCGATCCTTTCCAGCTTGATGACATCGTAGGAGAACTTGCCGAAGATCCTCTTGATCTCATGGTACTTGCCTTCATGGACCGTGATTTCGGCGTGGTATTCATCCAGTATCCTGAGATTGTCGACATTGGCGATTTCGCCCTTTCCGATGTCGATCGGCGATTTCACCGCTTCCTCGAAAGAAGGCGTGAGAAGGTGGTTCACCTCGACCCGGTAGGTCTTCGGAATCCCATACTTCGGATTGGCTAGACGCGCGTTGAGGATGCCGTTGTCGGTCAAAAGGAGCAATCCCGTCGTGTCATTGTCTAGCCTTCCCACAAGCCGAGCCCTTTTTCGATAACAATCCGGGACAAGATTCATGACGGAAGGATAGCGCTCATCGACCATGGAGGACATATAGCCTTCCGGCTTGTTCATCATCAGGGTAACGTAGGGCTCGTTCTCGACTTCCTTGCCATCCAGGACAATGCGGTTGTTGCCGTTGATCTCCATTGCGAAATCATAGACGGGCTTGCCATCCACCTCGACCCGACCGCTGCGGATGACTTTCTTGATGGACTTGCGGCTATCGATTCCCCGCATGGATAGAAAACGATCCAGTCTCATTTGCTGCGCATCTCTTCCTGTATCTTCCGAAGCTTGTCCAGATCGATTCCGGAGACCTTCTTTTCTTGCTTAACACTCTCTGCAGGCTCTTTGTCTTCCTCATCCGGATAGGGAAGGAAGATATCCTTCACCAGAAGATCGCGATAGTGGGAGGAAAGGACAGTCTTGTCCTCGGCTTCTGGTTCCGGCTTGATGGACGGCCTTTCGACAGGAAGTTCCTCATCGGCAAGGGAGCGATAGCCATGGCAGGTAAAGGCAATACCGATGCCAAGGGCGGCAATGCTGACGGCAAGAAAGACAAACAGCTGGGCTTCCCAGGAAGTGGAGATATCCGTGAAGTAGGGCTCCTTGATATCGAAGGCAGCAATCACAATAAGCGTGCAGACATGGATTCCGGCATTGAAACCGGATTTCTCCGTCACGAGCTTAAAGCGCCGAACGGCATGGGCAATCAAGGCACCGACAAGGATGCCTAAAAGAAGGACAATGACAAACAACCTATGGCCATCCCAAAGATTGTCTAGCCGTGCAATAGAAGCCATCTCATCCGAAAAAGGAAGATAGATGGAAGAGAAATAAAGGACCGTCCCGATTGAGAGACCAAAGAAAAGAACAAGGAACGTGCCGACAAGAAGAACGGCAAAGAGGACAACAAGGCCTGTCTTGGTATCCAAAGATGGAAGGTCGATGGGATAGAAACGAAGGACAAAGGGTATCGCCAATCCCACGACAAGAAGAAGGATCGTTGAAACGGCGTGCTTCTTGTCCCGGTATCGATAGCAGCAATAGATCTCATGGATTCCGAATGTCAGGGACAGACCCATGAAAAGACAGGACAGGGCCAGAGGATAGCCTTCGGCAAGATAACGGACAGGAACAAGGAAGAAAAAGACAAAGCCGATCAGGCCTCCCAAAAGATAGGACCATCGCTTGAGGAAATAGGCCTTTCCCCGAAGGGATCTTCCATCCATCCGGAACGTTTCCGAAAAGAGATGGTTGTTGAAGAAAGGAATGGCGGAAAAGAATCCGGAAATCGCACCCAGGAAAAGGCGAGTCACACAGCGACCGATATAAGGAACAATAGGCAAGGCTTTTCTTTCCATAGACTTAAACATTATAACCGAATGCCCGCCCTTTCATGTCCCAAAAGAGGGTCGGATAATTACTTTTTCTTTCCCGAAGTTTTCCTATTTCGATTTCTTCCTATCTGTTTTGAAAGAACCTTTTTAAAATAGAAGGGAAATGAGGTGAAAAAGTGCTGAACCTAACGAAAGAGGGCATGCTCATCGCCGACTGGATCCTTCTTTGCCTTTCCCTTTTCGTTGGAAGCCTTTATTTCGTCGTCCACTATGCCAAATCCCTCCGCTCGGAACCTTCCGGTCTTCTTTCCTTTGCACGGAAGAACCCGAAGATCTTCCTTGTCTCCTTTCTTCTGGCCGTGGCCTTTGCCTTGCGTGTCAGTTTCGTCGACCGCCTTCCCCGAGGTTTCAACCAGGATGAGGCTTCCATCGGCTATGAGGCGTGGTCGATCCTCCACTATGGCATCGATAGGAAAGGAAACTTCCTTCCCGTCCACCTGATCTCCTGGGGCAGTGGCCAAAACGCCTTCTATGCCTACTTCATCATCCCGTCTATCGCCCTCCTTGGCTTGAACGAGCTAAGCGTCCGTCTGCCGATGGGAATCCTCAGTTGCCTTTCCCTGTTTCTTGTCTACAGAATGGTCCGGAAGACCGGCAAGGAAAACATGGCCATCATCGTTTTGGCCGTCTTTGCGATTTCCCCGTGGGATATCATGCGCAGCCGATGGGCACTGGAATCCAATGCCTTCCCGTCCCTTCTTGTCTGCGGAACCTATCTCCTTCTGACAAGCATTTCCTTCCATCCCGAAGAAGGCAAGAGAATAAGTCCAAAGAGACTTGTTCTTCTTCTCCTTTCGGCCATCGTGTTTGGCCTTTCGGCCTATTCCTATGGAACGGCCTATCTCTTCCTTCCTCTCTATCTTGGTATCGGCCTTGTCTTCCTTCTCCTCAAAAGGAGAATTGCTCTTTGGGAAGTCCTTTCCTTCCTCGTCCTTGCTGTCCTTGTCGCCCTCCCGATCATCCTCTTCATCTGGATCAATCTTTTCGGCGGTGAAGCCTTCCGTTTCCTCGGCTTCACGATACCCAAGCTGAACCAGAACCGGTTCCAGGCGACAACAAACCTCTTCTCTTCGGATTTCTTTAAGTCTGCGTTGAACAATTTCGGCCAAGGCCTAAAGATTCTCTTTGTCCAAACAGACGGTCTTAGCTTCAATGGCATCGACTTCTATGGAACGATTTATGTCTTCTCAACACCATTTGCCATCTTCGGCCTTTTTCATAAAGACGCCGACGAGAACGACAAGAATATGATGCTTCTCCTCCGGACGTGGATTGCAGTAAGCGTGCTGATGCTTTTCGTCGTCTCGCCGAACATCAATCGCGTCAACTTCCTCTTCCCGTCCCTTATCATCCTGACGGGCATCGGGCTTTACGATATCCTCCAGAAGAGAAGGCAGATAGCTATCGCCACAACAGCGCTCTACACCGGATCCTTTGCCTTTTTCCTTGCTACCTATTCCACGAAATGGAACCAGGACAATGGCCTTAATAGCTTCCGCGTCTCCCTTGGGGAAGCTATCGACTATGCCACCTCCATCCAGGGCTATGACACCTGCTACGTGACAAAGCAAGCCGGTGAAGGTGCCATCTATACGCTTTTCTATGAGGAGATAGATCCCTATAGCTATCTTGAGACGGTGGAAATCGCCGAGGAACCCAACACGGCAGCCTTCGAGCACATTCGTTCCTTCCTGAACTTCGACTTCCGGGGAATCCCCAGCCGTATCGAGGAAGGAAATGTCTATATTCTCTGCAAGAACTATGACCACGTCTTCGACAACAGGGACCTCTCAAAATACAAGGTGGTCGATTTCGAACTCTATTGGGTACTGAACACCGTCGTCGACCAATCCGAGGCCTTTATGTCCTCAGGATGAATGTCGTTCCCTGACCGAAAGTGGATCGCACTTCGATGCGGTAGCCGTACTTCTGGCAGATATGCTTGATGATGGCAAGGCCAAGTCCCGTGCCTTCGACGTTCTTCAGCGTCTTGGAATTGTCGACGCGATAGAACCTTTCGAAGATACGCGACAGGTGTTCTTCCTTGATTCCGATTCCGGTATCGGAGACGGTGATATAGCCATCCCGAGGATTCATCTCGATCGATATCATGCCGTTTGGCTTGTTGTACTTGATGGCATTGTCGATGAGGTTGGAGAAGATTTTCTCGATATCGCCGCGGTCGGCATGGACATGGTATTCCTCAAGCTTCAGGTCGATGGAGATATGGTTTTCCAATATCTTGGGCTGCATGTCCTCCAGAATGGACTGGATAAGGGCGGAGATCTCGACATCCGAGGCCTGGGTCTGCGTTCCGTTTTCAAGCCGTGAGATCGTCAGCATGTCGGAGAGCATCTCCCGCATCTTCTTGGCTTCCTTGATCGTCATCCGGACCGCTTCCTGCTTTTCCTCCGGCGTCGTCAAGAGGCCGTTGTCGAGCATTTCCTGATAGCCGAGAATTGCCGTCAGTGGTGTCTTGAGCTCATGACTGGCGTTGGCAAAGAAGTCCGTCTTGATCTTGACCAGGTTTCTCTCCTCGGTGACATCCATGACGAGGATGGCTGCACCGCTTTTGAGATGGTCGATCCAGGGGAAGTTCAGCGCCATGACATTGCATTGATAGGTCCTTCCCTTCATCTGGATGTCAAAGTGTCTTCCGTCCTTTCTTTCCTTGAGGCATTTCTCGACGTGGGCGGAGAAGTCCTCTCCGGCGGAAAGAATGTGGTAGTCCTTGCGGAGAGCCTCCTTTTCGGAATAGCCGAACATCTCGCTGGCCTTGCGGTTGAACAGGACGATCTGGCCATTGCCGGAAACGGCCAGGAATGCCTGGCTCATGGAATCGAGAATCATCTTCGTCTTTTCCTTCTCGTTCTGGAGATCGGTGATCTTCTTGTCCAGCTCGGAAGAGACTTCGTCGATGGCATCGGCAATCAAGGAAAGGTCCTCGCCTTCCCCGAGGCGATCGGAAGGATAGCCAGCAAGATAAAGAAGCCTTTCTACCTGATCCCGCAAAGGCTTGACGGAACGGTTGTAGTCCCGATACTTGAAGACGATATAGGAACCCATCAGGATCGCCATGACAAGAGAACCGTAGATCAGGAAATTCCTGGAGACGCTGGTCGCCGCGCTTTCGGAAACGGAGACGCGGATGAAGTAGGTGGGGTTCTCCTTGTCGTGGACGGCATAGTAGACCATGTTGTATCCATAGCTGGACTTGCGGGTGATGAACTTCCCGACGTTCTCGGGTTGAAGCTCCTCGGCCATGGCATCCGACTGGAGCATGTCCTCCGAATCATAGAGGATCTGATAGCCGTCGGCAGTCTTCGTGATGATGGAGATGCGGTATTCGCCGGCATCGTCGAAATAGGAGACCGTCTTCTCTCCCGTGGAAGGATCATTGCCATCGAAAACCTTCTCCGCCACATTGGAAACGGAGCGGATGTTCTCCTCCAAAACGTTCTCACTGACGAGGAAGAAGGTCAAAAAGGCAGACAGGAAAAGAACGAGGAGGACAAGACAGAAGATAACGGCTTCGAGGATGATCTTCCTTTTTGTCATCGGATGTAGCGATAGCCGATACCATAGACAGAGACAATATGCTTTCCCTGTCCCCCAAGCTTCGTCCGCAAGGATTTGATATGGACGTCGATGGTCCGGCTTTCATAGCTGTCCTGCTCGCCCCAGAGAACATTGAGAAGGGAATCGCGGGAGACGACTTTGTCCGAAGCCTTCATCAGCTCATAAAGGATAGTGAATTCCGCATTCGTCAAGGAAACATCTTTTCCTTCGACGTTACAGGTTCTTCTGTCGACATCGATGATAACCTGATCGATAAGGATTCTTGATGCCTTCTTGCTCCGGCGGAACTTGGCATTCACTCTGGAGATAAGTTCCAGGATGTCGAAAGGCTTTTCCAGATAGTCATCCGCGCCAAGATCGAGGCCGTCGACCTTGTCGACGATCTGGCTTTTCGCGGAGACGATCATGATCTCGACATCGTCGTTCTCCTTGTCCTCGCGGATCTTCCGGATGATGTCAAAGCCATCGATGTCGGGAAGCATGAGGTCGAGGAGAACGAGGTCCGGACGGCATTTGGAAAAGGCGTCCAGGAAGGACTGGCCATCCGGAAACGAAATGACTTCGTATCCCTGCTTCCGAAGCGTGATGGCGATGATTTTGCTGATGTTGGCATCGTCCTCGACGGAATAGATCAGATTTGCCATAGTCCTCCTCCTTTCCTTAGATGATGACGTGGTCCTTGTGATAGCCGTTGACCATGAAGACGACCCATTCGGCGATGTTTGTGGCGTGGTCGGCAATCCTTTCGAGATACTTCAGGATCATGGTCTGATAGACCGTGTTTTCGGAAGAGATCTTCTTCTCCTTGTCCAGCTCGATGATGATCTTGACGATTTCCCAGAACTTGTTGTCGACGTAATCATCCCGATCGAGGATGTCCTGGGCCTGGCTGACATTCATCTTGACGCAGCAATACAAAGAATCCTGAACCATCTTCAGGACGAAGGCAGCAAGTTCTTCCATGCCATCGATGACCTTGATGTTGTCCGGAAGCTTCTTGATGAGATCCGTCGTGGACTTGATGTCATAGGCCTGGTCGCCGATACGCTCGACGTCCTCGACAAGGCGGAAGTTGCCGATGATATCCCGGAGATCCCCGGAGTAGACCTTCTCGCGGAGAAGGATCTGCATGCACAGGGATTCCGTCTCACGCTCATAGAGATTGATCTTGTCATCGTCGATGACAAAGGCCGCATCATAGCCTCTCTTCTTGTCGACATAGTAGGAAAAAGCCTGCTTGCACGAGTCGATGACGGCATCGAGCATTTCGTAGACCTTGCTGTCGATATGCTGTATTTCCTGTTCGATTTGCATTTTCCGTTTCCTCCCTGTATCAACTGAAGCGTCCCGTGATGTAGTCGTTGCTCCGCTTCTCCTTCGGATGGGAGAAGAAGGCATCGGTGGCGTTGAATTCGACAAGTTCCCCGAGCATGAAGAAAGCCGTATAGTCACTGACACGGGTCGCCTGTTGCATGTTGTGCGTTACGATAACAATAGTATACTTCTCTTTCAGTTTCTGGATAAGGTCCTCGATCTTCTTCGTGGCAATAGGATCCAGGGCAGAGGTAGGCTCGTCCATCAGGATGACGTCCGGACGCATGGCGACGCACCGGGCAATGCAGAGTCTTTGCTGCTGTCCGCCGGAGAGGGCCATGCCGGATTCCTTGAGACGGTCCTTGACCTCATCGTAGAGGGCACCTTCCTTGAGGGAATCCTCGACAAGCTGACGGAGATACTTGTGATCCCGAATGCCTTGGCAACGCGGACCATAGGTGATGTTGTCGCGGATGGACATCGGGAAGGGGTTGGGTTGCTGGAAGACCATGCCGACACGGGAGCGCAGAAGGATCGGGTTGATCGTGTGGATATCCGTCCCGTTGAAGAGAAGCTCTCCCGTCACGCGGCAGCCATCGATCAGATCGTTCATGCGGTTGAAGCACCTGAGGAAGGTGGACTTTCCGCATCCGGAAGGGCCGATAAAGGCCGTGACCTTGTTCTTGTAGATCTTGATGTTGATATCCTTCAGGGCCTGCTTTTCGTCATAGAAGAGATTCAGATGCCTTGCCTCGAAAACGACGTTGTCCTTTGTCTCCTCGGCCTCTTCCCGCCGTGCCGCGGCCGGAGCTCCCAAGGCAGGCTCTTCCGACGGTTTCTTCGAATTCAGTTCCTCTAGGGTCTTGATGGTCTCTTCCTCTTCAAGGGTCATTTCTCCTGTCCTCCTTCGATGGCGGGTCTGTCCTTACCCATGATGGAAGCCCGCACTTCCTTCCGGGCGAGATATTTCTTCTTCGTCTTCTCGTAAAGCTTCCTATACCACGGCTTGGGTCCGACAGGACGGAACTTGTCGAGCTTGGCGGCGATGAGCTTGACGGCGATGTTGAGAATCAAGACGACAAGGAGGATCAGGATGGCAGCAGCCGCGGCAGCCTTGTAGTTTGGCGCCTCGCCGGACATGATCTTCCAGATGTAGACGGCAAGGGAGGCAGCCGTATTCGTCGGCGATGGAGTATCGGAGATAAAGGTTCCGGTTGCAAAGACCAAGGCCGCGGACTCGCCGATGATCCTACCGATGGCAAGAAGCGTGCCTGTCAGGATGCCCGGGACGGAATTGGGAATGATGATGCGGAAGACCGTCTGCGTCTGTGAGGCTCCCAAAGCAAGGGAAGCGTTCTTGAGGCTCTTAGGAATGGCGTTGATGGCCTCTTGGGTTGCCTTCATGATGGTCGGAAGGACTATGCAGGCCAAGGTCGCCGAGCCCGAGAGGATATTGCCTGTCGCTCCCGTCCAGTTGAAGATCGGAATGAAGAGGATGGCACCGGCAAGACCGAAGATGATGGAAGGAATGCCGGAGATCATGTCGATAAGGGATTGTATCAGCTTCGTTATGGTGCCCTTCTTGGCGTAGTAGCTGAGATAGACGGCACCGCCGATACCCAAAGGCAAAGCGATGATGAGAGAGAAAAGGATCATATAGAGAGTCGCCACAAGGGGACCGCGGATACCAAAGCCTCCGGAAGCGAAGAAGCCGGAACTGATGCTGACCATCCGATCCAGGTTTTCCGCGACGGCCTCGGCTCCGTTTCTGGAAACAGCCGTCACGCTTGCCCCGTTTTCGTCCTTGCCGATAATCATCGTCACGGAATAGCCGTTGGCAAGATGGAAAGGCTGCTCGGAAAGGTCATGCACCTTGGAAATCGGGGAATTGGCATCGACATAGGTGACGATAACATCCTCGGTGCCGTCGGTCTTGAAGGAATCGGCGAAGACGATACCCCATCTCTGGGAGAAGTATTCCCCTTCGTCAAGATGCGGTTCTTGAAAGGTGGTGTTCGGATCGAGAGAGAAATCGTCGGGCGTACGGACATTGTAGTTGATCGAATTGTAGTTTCCCGTGACGAAGTCCCAGGAGAAGGTATCCCAGCCGGTAGAGAAGCAATAGACGATGATTCCGATAAGGACAAGCAGGGAAAGGCAGGAAAGAATATAGGTTATCGAGGAGCGAAGGACATCAAAGAGGGCGCGGATCTTGAACTTTTTCTCCCTCTCGGCGTTTATTTTCTTGATCGACTCGACCTTTTCCTTGGCCGTGTAGTGGAAGTCGCCTTCGTTCGTGTCCGAAAGTTCGCTTTCCTCAGGGACGGGAATCATGCCAACGCCGATATCGGAATGGGCAAAAGGCGCCTTGACTCTCTTCCACCCTTTTTGGAACAGGGCACAGGCCTTGATGACCCAGGAAGGAAGCTTCTTTCTTCCATTGGTGGAACGTGTTTCTTCGTCTTTCGCTTTTGTTTCCAAAGAAGAAGGCATGGATTCCATCTCTTCTTTCATGTTATTGTCTTCCATTTTCGATAGCCTCCTTCCTCTTGAGCGACTTGATGATGCCCTCGGGGAAGAAACGACGATAGAGCCTTGCCATGAGGGCATTATTGGGCTGTCCGACGGACTTGGCATAGATGGAATCCTTGGCCGAATTGAGGACGACGTCGACAAGAAGGATGACGATCATCAGCAGGATGCCGGCAGAGAAACGGATATCGTAGCCCATCGTTCCAGGGGTGGCTTCGCCAATGCCCATGAGCATCTGCGTGGTCAATGTCGCGGAAGTATCCAGCGGATTCCAAGTCGGTCCTCCCGTCGCATTTCCGATGACCATCTGCATGGCCGTAGCTTCACCTAGGGCGCGTCCGATACCAAGAATGATGCCGGCAAAGATACCGGATTGGGCATCCTTGATAACGATTTTGAAGTCGGTTTGGCTCTTGGAGGCTCCCAGGGCCAAGGAAGCGTTGATGAGGGAAGGATTGACGGACTTCATCGCCGTAATCGACATTGAGGTCATCGTCGGAATGGACATCATGGCGAGAACAAGGACACCGGAGAGCATCGAGGATCCACCTGCCGTCTGGTAGCCGACCGCATTGGCAAAGGCATTGACGATACTCGTGATGATGCCCATGCCGAACAAGCCGAAGATGACGGAAGGGATGGAAGCCAAGAGTTCGATACCGGTTTGAAACACGCTCGCGACAGGCTTCGGGGCAATCCTTGTGATCAAGAGCGCGGTAAGGATCGAGACGGGGATGGAGATGATAAGGGAGAAGAGCGTGATATAAAGCGTGTTGAGGATAAGATAGCCGGCGCCATGGTTGAATTCACCGCCATTCCAGGTCGTGTTCGTGAAGAACTTTCCGAAATCCTGCGTTCCCTTGCCATCGCCGATAGCCGAATGGTATTCCGTGATGAAGGGCTGGATTCCCTTGACCAGGACGAAGACGACGACAAAGATGATGACGCTTGCGCACAAAAGAGCGAGAAAGAAGAAGATTCCCTTGACGACAAGATCGACCTTCTTTTTCGTTTCGGCCTGTCGGGTAAGGTCAACGTTGGGGACGGTGTTCGCGTTCTGTTCCGGTTCCATGTTTTTCTCCTTATTTCACCAACAAAGGGAACCATCCCCCAAAGGAACGGTTCCCGTTGGAATTATCTAATGATTGTCAACAAAGGACTTAGGCAAGGAGATCACTCCACTTGGTGATGGCCTTTTCGGAAGAGTAGTCGGCGCCGAAGTTCTCTTCGGAAGTGGCCTTGTCCTTGATGGCATCCGGGTTGACGAAGATATCGCGGAGCTGCTGGACCTTGATGTCCTTCAGCGGATTCTTGACGTTGACGATGGGGCAGATGGCATCCTTGCAGAGCTCGACCATGGTGTAGCCATTGGCCGCGGCCGTGCTCTTTTCGGAGTCGTTGAAGTCACGGGAGGCAAAGCCGATATCGCCAGTGTAATCTCCAAGCTTCTTGAAGGCATCGCCGGAACCCGTGTGGTTGTGGGCAGCCTCAGGGGCATGTTCAAAGTAGGTCGTCCACTGGTCGGAGAGAGCCTCGGACATGGCTTCGACGGAAGTGGAACCGACGAAGTTCACCTGAATCTTGGAATAGTCACCGGCAATCTTGTTGCCGTTTTCGCTGACACCGAGGGTCTTGACCCAATCAAGGCTGGTATCATTGAGCATATCGGCAAAGGACTTACCAGAAGCGAAGTCATCCTCAGGATCGACAATGCCACCCTCAGCATCGATGATGATGGCCTGTCCTTCCGTAGAAGAAGCAAAGGCAACATAGGACTTAATCAAGGCAATCTTGGTTTCATCACGCTTATCGTCAACCTTCGTGGCATAGGCCATGTTGAAGTTACGCTGGAGGGTGTAGCTGCCATCGACAACGGTCTTGGCCGTGGCAGTGACGCCTTCGACGGTCAGGGCCTTGATGTTCTTCTCGGTGGAAACACTGGCAAGCGAGCTGTATCCAATGCCGTAGACATCCTGGGCAACCTTCGTCATCATATCGCCGTTACCAGTGGTCTGGGAGACAGAAGAAGTCAGGAGGGAATCCTTGGACTTGGCAGCCTCGATACCGATCTTCGTGCAGAAGCCATCACGCGTTCCGGAAGTGGTGTCTCTGGTATAGGGCTTAATGTCCTTGGTCTTGTCGAACTCGTCCTTACTGACGGTAGGAGTCGTGGTCTCAACCGGCTTTTCGGTGCTTGTGCCACTGCAGCCGGCAAGCAGGGAGAGGGAAGCAAGGGCGATCGTGCTCATAAGAATCTTTTTCATGGTTTTTACCTCTTTTTGAAACGCCCTTAATCTACTTTGCCGCCAAAAAGCGATATATCTTGATTCTGTTAATAATTGTAAAGAACCTGTAAAGACGAATTATCTCCTTTCCTATAGGCCCGATGGGGTAAAATAGAGGCATGACGAATAAATATGATTCCCATACGTTGGATGCTATCGGTCAGACCATCAAGCAATTCAATGGCCTAGAATCCCTGCCAGGAAAGACGGCATTCCTAGACAATCCCGATGAAGAGCTGTGTTTTCTGGATGTCATCCCAGGACTGAGCGAATCCGAAAAGACGATCGTCAGAAGCGACTATGCCCTTCTTTTCCCTTATAAAAAGGAAAGGAAAATGACTTTCGACCTTGTCGGCCATCTGGGAAGCAACATCTTCCTGATCGATATCTTCGATGCCAAAAGGACGCCCATTCCGCTCTCTTCCATACCTGTCCTGTCCTACGAGGAAAGAATTCGCGAAGAAATGAAAAGAGAACGTCTCCCCGAGGATCTCTTCCCACAGGTGAGCGCCCATTTCCACAGCATCGTCGAAAAGCTGATGTTCCTCGGCTTCCTGAAAGGCGAAAGAGGGCTCAAGGACAAGAACGTCCGCTTCTATCTCCCGCAATGCAGTCTCCACCGCCAAGGCGAGACGACCGTTGAAAGAAACCTTTTCTCCACGGTCAACTATATCGAAAGGAACGTCATCGGCGAATTCGTCGAGGTTATGGGTACCCTGGCCCGGGGCGAGGAGCGGGAACTCAAGCCCGTCTTTGTCGAATTATGACAATAAAGGAAAAAGCAAAGGTCGCCTTAGGACGGCTCAACGCCAAAAACCGTATTCCCTTCTATATCCCCCTCTTTTTTGTCCCTGCCTTTCTTCTTTTCTATCTCGTCCCCTTCCTCAGCACGAATATCGATGGGAACATCCGCTATATCAGCGGCTATCAAGCCTTTTCGCTCTTCCAGGATTCCGAAAGCCTCATCCACTATGGTGCCGGCCTACTGATCGCCTCCCTCATCCTTTCCTGTTGCCTTCTTATCCCTTCCCTTGTCGGATTGCTGGGAGAGGAACGTTTCCTGGCAAAGGCCGCTTTCTCAGCCCTTGCCGTCCTGATCGTGAAGCTCCTTGTCGAAATCGCCGTCACGATTCTCTTCGGAAAGACAGAGACGAACATCACGCCTTCCTTTGGCTCCTACCTCATTCCTTCCCTGACGCTTGTCTTCGCCTTTGCCTTTATCCTGGTCTACATCAATTTCCGCGACAAAAAGGGAACAACCTTCCGCGGAAAAGAAGACTCTCAGACAACCTTGTAGATTCGGCACTCATAGGGGAGCAAGGATTCCTCTATCTCCTTTTGATAGTAATTGGATAAAAGAAGCGTTTTCGTGTTGTTTTCGATAATGACATCCGGAACAACCTTTTCCTTTTCGGATAGGTTGAATACGCAAAGTCTCTTCTCTTCTCCCTTCAGTCGCAAAAAGAGAAGGACTTCCGGATCGCTCTTCAGGAAATGGATATTTCCCAAGGAGAGCGCGTCATCGCTCTGACGGAGAGAAAGGCATTGACGGAAAAAGTTCAGGAGAGAGGTCTCATCCTTTTCTTGGACGGCGACGTTTATCCTGTCGGAAAGCTCATTGAATTTCTGCCACGGCTGGACGTTGGGCTTTGTAAAGCCATGTCCTTCCTGGCTGGTGAAGGCCATCGGGGCACGAGCATCATCCCTTCCGTATTTACGGCTAAGATACTCCCGAAGCGGCTTGGGAACGAAATATCCTTTCAGGAAGGCATCGAGGAATTTCCTGACGACATCATGGCTATCGGATAGGGAAAGAGAGCGGTAGTCCTTCATGCCGATCTCCTCGCCCTGATAGAAGAAGGGAATTCCCTTCAAGGAACAGAGAAGAGCGATAAGCATCTTCGCCCCTTCCTTTTCGAAAGGCCCTTCCCGGACGTATTTCCCGATGGCCCGGTGCTGGTCATGGTTCTCGAAATAGTTGCCGTTACAGGAGAGGTCCTGCCAGGAAATCAGGATCCTTTTGAGATCCTTGGGACGCATGTGCCTTCTAAGAAGGCCGGGATCGGTGATTTCAAAACCGAAGAGCGTATCCAGCTCGTCCCCAAGGAAGTCCTTCGCCTGATTTCTGTCCACGCCATAGCACTCCCCGATGAGAACGCCGTTTTGCGGTTCGATGACTTCCTTTCTGAGCCTCTTGAGAATCTGATGGCAGCCTCTTTTGGCAATATAGTGTTCGCTTCCGATGGGCTTGGACAAGGATCCCTTCTTTCCGTCCTCAAGGCTATCCTTGTAGATTTCGGAAATGACGTCGCAGCGAAAGCCGTAGACGCCCTTGTCCATCCAATATTCCATGATCTTCTTGACAGACTGATAGACCGCCTCGTTCTTCCAGTTGAGATCCGGCTGATGTTCCGAATAGAGGTGGAGATAATACATTCCCTTCTCGTTGGGGACTTCCTTCCATGCCGAGCCAAAGAAGGTGCTCGTCCAGTTGTTGGGCGGGGTTTTCCTTTCCTTTCCCTTTCCGGGGCGGAAGATATAGTAATCCCGATAGGGCGAGGAAGGATCCCCAAGGGCCTTCAAGAACCAAGGGTGGCGATCGGAGGTATGGTTGACGACAAGGTCCATGACAATCCGCATGCCGCGCTTCTTCGTCTCTTCCATCAGCCTATCGAAATCATCCATCGTCCCGAAGATGGGATTGATATTGAAATAATCGGCGATGTCATATCCCATGTCCCACATCGGAGAAGGATAGACAGGCGAAAGCCACAAAGTCCTTATGCCGAGGCTTTGAAGGTAGTCAAGCTTTCCCAGGATTCCCTTAAGGTCCCCTTTTCCATCGCCGTCGGCATCGCAAAAGGAGATGGGGTAGATCTGATAGACGCCATACCGGCAAAGAAAATCGCGTTCCATACCCTTATTTTAACCCGAATCCACCTAAAATCCCATGCCGCAAAGGAAAACCGACAAGAAAAAAGGACGCGCCAAGAAACGCATCCCGCAAAAGACTTCAAGAGAGTCCTAGAAGGAAACGATGAGGCCGCCCTCCATGGCATAAAAGGAACAGAGGGCCTGGTTTTTCCTTACGATAATATTGTCGAATTGATAATTCTTCTTGATTTCGTCCTGAAGATAGTCGGCGCTCTTCTGGGCATCCGTATGCGTGATAATGCACGTACGTCCCTTCTGGCTCGGGCAAAGCAGTCCGATGTTGACGATCAGCCTCTTGAGAACGCCTTGGATTGTCCGAACCTTCTCCCGAATCTTGATTTCGCCGTTCTCGCCACAACACAAAGGCTTGATCTTGAACTTTTCGGCAATGAAGCCGACGACCTTGCTAACACGTCCCATCTTTATGAGATTATCGAACTTGTCAAGTACGAAAAGTAAGTTGACACTCTTACGATATTCCGTTAGCTTTGAGCATATTTCATCAAACGGGATATTCTGATGAATCAATCTTTTTGCCTCTTTTGCCATCAATTCCATCGCTCCTGCCGTCAAAAGGGAATCCAGAACGAAGACATTCTCCGGCTTCTCATAGCCGTTCTTTGCCAAATAAGCGGAATTATAGGAACCGGAAAGCTTCGAGGAAATCGTGATGACGATGTAGTAGTCCGCCCCGGTCATGGCGGCGAGGTATTCGCTTGGCGAAGGACAGGAGGATGTCGCCTTGAGATTGGTGTTGCAGATCTTGTCCATCATGTCCTTGATGTCCGCCGTTCCATCGTCCCGATATTCCTTGTCGCCGATGAAGATGGAGAGGGGGACGTTGGCAAAGGAGATATTCTCCTCTTCGGCAAACATTCCGGGAAGAAGATTGGCCGAGCTGTCGCAGATAATCTTATATTTCATGTGCTTGTTTCCTGAGTCGGGGGCATGCCCTTATAAAGATATTATACTTGTTTTCGCGGTTTTTTCATCATCGCCCGGTCGCAAGCGGACAGATTGTCCCCTCTGTTCGAGTGCCTTTGACCGATTTTGCTTTGGAATAAATACTTCTTTGATATATATTAATAAAGTTGCTCGAAAGCTATTCAATAATGCAAGGAACCCTTGCAAGAAATCATCTGTCCCTACCGAAAGGAGAACACCATGAGTTTTCTCGACAAACTATTCCGTATCGATGCCCGAGCCTTCAAGAAGATCGAAAAGAAGGCGAAGAGAGTCTTTGAGTTCGAAGATCGCTTCAGCAAGATGAGCGATGAGGATCTCAAGGGAATGACCCCAATCCTCAAGAAGAGACTCCAGGACGGCGAAACGGTCGATGACATCCTTCCCGAGGCCTTTGCCACGGCAAGGGAAGCGGCCAAGAGAGTCCTCCACCAATTCCCCTACCCCGTCCAGGTCTTCGGTGCCACCGTTCTCAACGAGGGTGACGTTGCCGAAATGAAGACCGGCGAAGGAAAGACCCTTACCGCCACGATGGCCGTCTATCTCAATGCCCTGGAAGGAAAGGGCGTCCATGTCGTCACCGTCAACGAATACCTCGCCGGCAGAGACGCGGAATGGATGGGAAACGTCTACCGCTTCCTCGGTTTGACCGTCGGTGTCAACCTCCGCGAGAAGAACACCAAGGAAAAGCAGGATGCCTTCAAGTGCGACATCACCTATTCCACCAACTCCGAGCTCGGCTTCGACTACCTGAGGGACAACATGGCCAAGACCGTCCAGAACCGTGTTCTCAGGGGACTCCACTATGCCATCATCGATGAAGCCGACTCCATCCTCATCGATGAATCCCGTACCCCTTTGATCATCTCCGGCGGTTCTGGCATCACCGCTTCTTCCTACGTCACGGCAGACAGAGCCGTCAAGGGACTCCGCAAGGACAGGGACTACACCATCGATATCGAAAAGAAGACCTGCTCCCTTACCGACCACGGCGTCGAGCTCGTCCAAAAGGCCTTCTCCATCGACAACCTCTTTGATGCCCAGTGGGCGGACCTGACGCACCGCATCCAGCAGGCCCTCAAGGCAAACTACATCATGAAGCGCGATACGGAATACATGGTCCAGGATGACGAAATCCTTCTGATCGATGGCTTCACCGGCCGTGTCATGAAGGGAAGAGAGTATTCCGATGGTCTCCAGCAGGCCATCCAAGCCAAGGAACACGTCACCATCAAGCCTGAGACCGTCACGCTGGCAACCATCACCTACCAGAACTTCTTCCGTCTCTACGACAAGCTGGCCGGCATGACCGGTACCGCCAAGACCGAAGAGGAAGAGTTCCGCAAGGTCTACAACATGCGTGTCGTCTCCATCCCGACCAACCGTCCCATCCAGAGAATCGATGACGTCGATTCCATCTTCGGCAATGCCAAGGCCAAGTATCGTGCCATCATCGAGGACGTCAAGGAGCGCCATGCCAAGGGACAGCCTATCCTGATCGGCACCCCGTCGGTCGAGAAATCCGAAATCGTCGACAAGATGCTCACCGAGATCGGCATCCCGCATGAAGTCCTCAACGCCAAGAACAACGCCAGGGAAGCCCTCATCATCGCCCAGGCCGGTCAGAAGAACGCCGTCACCATCGCCACGAACATGGCCGGTAGAGGTACGGATATCAAGCTCGGCGAAGGCGTCAAGGAATTGGGCGGTCTTGCCGTCCTTGCCACGGAAAGAAACGAGTCCCGCCGTATCGACAACCAGCTCAAGGGACGTTCCGGCCGTCAGGGAGACCCCGGCTATTCCAAGTTCTACGTCTCCATGGAAGACGAGATCTTCGTCCGCTTTGCCCCGGCATCCTACAAGAGCCTCTATGAAAAGCTCGGCGACGATTCCTTCCAGTCGCGCATGATGTCCAACGCCATCACCCAGGCCCAGAAGCGCGTCGAAGGCCAGAACTTCGATACCCGTAAGCAGCTTCTCAACTACGATGACGTCCTCTCCCGTCAAAGAAAGATCATGTACGCCAGAAGAGACCAGATCCTCTACTCCAAGTCCGTCTCCGAAACGATCCCTTCCTACTTCGATCTCATCGCCAAGCACATCTCCGACAATTCCTTCTTCCTCAAGGACCAGGAAAAGCTCATCGACGGTGCCAAGCTTGCCGCCAACACAAGCAAGCTCCTCTCCATCGATCCGGCCCTCATTCCCGAAAAGGCCTTCGACCAGATGGCCTATGCCGATTGCCTGGATGTCCTCTCGGCCCAGCTGCAGAAGGTCTATGCCCAGCACAGCAAGGACTGGAACGAGGACATGCGCAACTTCGCCGAAAAGACCGTCACCCTGGATTGCATCGATAGACGCTGGACAAAGCACATCGACCAGATGTCCAAGCTCCGCGACGCCATCTGGCTTAGATCCTACGCCCAGACCGACCCTCTCCAGGCCTATACCAACGAAGGCTTCGACATGTTCGAGAGAATGAACGAGAACATCGCCACCGATGTCGTCCGTACCCTTCTCCACGTCACCTTCCGCAAGAACCCGCAGGCCCAGCAGCCCGTCCCCACGCCCATCAATGCCGTCAAGCCTCAGGTCGCCGCACCGAGCCCGGTCAAGTACGATCCTGCCGCCAACGCCAACATCACCCCGGACGAGGACGGTATCGACAGAAGCAATCCGACCGCCAAGATCAATTAAGACGACACTGCCATCCCGCAATCCGGGATGGCATTTTTGTATCCGGATTCCATAAAAGACGTGTCGTTCTTCATAATGGCTCGCACAAAAAGGATGTGGATTTCAGCTTGCGCTTTTAATCGAAACCTAAAGAACCAACCTCTTTTCAATTTGAAAGGTAGTTTTTCTTTACTTCGCTCTTTTAGTCACAAAAAAGGGTCCAGCCAGCAACAGCCAGACCCTCTATTTCCAATCAGTCTTCGGCCTTGAACGGAACGACGTGCTTGACGGCATCGCAAGGAAGGATCTCCTTGTCGCCATTGTCGATGTCGATGAGGTGATACTTGTCGTTTCCCATGCCAAGTTCCTTCATGTAGCTAAGCTGTCTTAGGCCATGGCGGCTTTCGATCCTCTCGACAAGGTCATGATGATCCTCTTCCTTCATGGCATAGACCAAATCGACGCAGGCCTGATCGACGGCAAGGATGTCCAAGGAAGCCAAGATACCGACGTTCGGCGTGACGACAGGGGCTGCCGATGTTCCTTCGCAATCGCAAGAGACGGACATGTTGCGCATCACGTTGACATAGCTGATATGGTTCTGGAAATGGTCGATGACGGACTTGGTCGATTCGGTCATCCTCTCCATGAACTCTTCCTTGCGGATATCCCACATGTCGCTCGATCCCGGAGTGGTATGGATCATGGCCTTTCCGATACGGCCATCCGCACAGCCGATTCCGATGTTCTTGTTGGAGCCGCCAAATCCGCCTTGGGTATGTCCCTTGAAGTGGGTGAGGACAAAGAGGGAGTCGTAATTGAGGAGGTCCTTGCCGACGGACATTTCCGTGAACCACTTGCCACCCTTGACCGGGAGCATCGCCGTTTCTTTCTCGTCCATAATGTCAAGGGGCAGAACGTCCATCCGTTGATTTCCAATGTCTTCCGGTGTTGCTCTGTCGTGTAGCGATCGCCTTCGTAATAGGTGTTCGTCTCGACGATCGTTCCTCCGGGAAGCTCCTTTTCCATAAGCTCCTTCACCCACGGCCGAGGAATGATGTTGGGACCATGGGGCTCGCCTGTATGAAGCTTGATGGCTATCTTTCCGGTAAGGGGTGCCTTGACACGCTCGAAGATCTTCAGCAGACCCGCTGCCGATAGGTCTCTTGTGAAATAGACGACGGATTCCGCGCCTGTCCTTTCGGAATAGGAAACATAGTGTTCACCGCCTTGAGCGGCTTTCTTTTCGTTTTCGGCCATAGCCTTTCCTCCTTTTGACGGCTTTTTCCTTGTTTTAGTTTCTTCGGAAAGCAAAGTCAATCGCTTTGGGCAAGCTTTTCGATCTTATCGCGAGTGAGGCGATAGTTTGTCCATTCGTCCATCGGCTTGGCACCCAGGGAGAGATAGAAGCGAATGCTGTTCTCGTTCCAATCAAGACAGGTCCATTCCATGCGTCCATAGCCTCTCTCATAGGCAATCCGAGCCAGTTCATGGAAGGTCCTTTTCCCATATCCCCGGTGCCGATATTCCGGAAGGATGAAGATGTCCTCAAGATAGAGGCCACCCCGGCACATGAAGGTCGAGAAGTTCTGGAAGAAGAGGGCAAAGCCGATCTCCTTTCCATCCACCATAAGGAAAAGGACTTCGCAAGCCTTCCTATCGAAAATCCATTCCTCCAGGGTCTTTTCATCCCCGCGGACTTCGTTTTCCAGCTTCTCGTATTCGGCCATCCTTTTGATAAAGGCAAATATCGTCGCCGTGTCCTTCCTTTCGGCAAGACGGAATGACAGTTCCTTATCCATATTCGAACCTCCGAAAAGAACTATATCATTTCGCCTTCCCTTCCTGGGACACAAAATCATGGCACGGCTATCTTTTCGCCTTCGATTTGATAAAATGGAGACTGCCGAAAAGAAAGGAGAGCCGAACAATGAAAGAACTCTCGGAACTCACCAGTCTCAGCAAGGGATTGGAAAGCCGGCTTCTGGACTTGCGAGGCTGTCTTTGACCTCGATCAGCTCAAGAAGGATAGCGACGAGCTCAGCGCAAAGACAGCCGACCCAAGCTTCTGGAAGGATCCCTTCCAAGCCAAGGAAATCAACCGTCGGCTGAGCGAAGTCAACGACAAGATCAACACCGAAGCCGCCTTTGGAAAAAAGCTTGCCACGATCAAGGAATACCTGGAATTCCTGAAGGAAGAAGACGATCCGGACATCCACAAGGAATGCGAAATCGCCTGCGCCCAGCTGGATAAGGAAATGACGAAATTCCAGAAGGCCCTCTTCTATAGCGGGCCCTATGATGCCAATAACGCCATTCTGGAATTCCATCCCGGAGCCGGCGGAACGGAAGCCCATGACTGGGCCAGCATGCTTTTGAGGATGTACGAGCGCTATGCGGAAATCGGCGGATTCACCTTCAAGCTCTTGGATATCCTGGAAGGGGACGAAGCCGGAATCAGCTCTGCCACCCTTCTTATCTCCGGAAAGAATGCCTATGGCAATCTTCGCTCGGAAAACGGCGTCCATCGTCTTGTCCGCTTTTCCCCGTTTGACGCCTCTGGTGGAAGGCATACTTCCTTTGCCTCGGTCAACGTCATGCCGGAATTCGACGAATCGATCAACATCGACATCAATCCCGCCGACCTTTCGATCGATACCTACCATTCCTCGGGTGCCGGCGGACAGAACGTGAACAAGACCGAATCGGCCGTCCGCATCACGCACAAGCCGACGGGAATCGTCGTCTCCTGCCAGGTCGAAAGAAGCCAGATGCAGAACAAGGAACTGGCGATGAACATGCTCCGCTCCAAGCTCTTCCAGCTCGAGGAAAAGAAACGTCAGGAAAAGATGGATCAGATCGGAGGCGTCAAGAAGGACATCTCCTTCTCCAGCCAGATCCGCTCCTATGTCTTCTGTCCCTATACGCTGGTCAAGGACCTGCGCACGGAATACTCCGAAACAAACGTCCAGTCCGTCATGGATGGCAACATCCAGAATTTCATCGACTCCTACCTCCGCTGGGACTTCATGCGTCAGCAGAAAGCCAAGGATGTCGCCTAGAATGGAGAAGACGCGCGCCTTTTTCGCTTCCCTGGGAAGCAAAATCAAGAACCTGCCCAAGCACATCGCAACCCAGTTCAAGGAAGAGTTTGCCGGCGAGACCTGGCAATCGCTTCTCAAGAACAACCTCTATATCATCCTCGGTGCCTTCATCTATGCCATGGGTGCGGCATTTTTCACCGTCCCACTCAACGTCATCTCCGGTGGCATCGCCTCCTTGGCCATCATCCTCGAAAAGCAGTTCCACGGCCTCGACGTCGACACCTATATCCTCTTGCTCAACTGGTTCATCTTCATCCTGAGTCTCTTCATTCTTGGAATCAAGTACTCGCTCAAGACCCTTGTCTTCACGATTTTCAATCCGCTTTTCATCATGCTCTTCTCCTATATCATCAAGAATGTTTCCTTTGATATCGGCGGAGAAATGGTCTATATCTTCGATATCACGGAATTAAGGACGATTGTCGTCAACGAAAACTTCATTCTCTCGCCGGAACAGCTGGATCCTATCGCCTACCTTGTCGGAGCCGCCTTGGGTGGAGCCATCATGGGCTGCGGAATCGGATTCACGCTGATTGGTGGCGGATCCAGCGGTGGCACCGACATCATCAACGTGACCGTGCACAAATACCTCCACGTGAAAGTCGGAACGTCCTCTCTCTGCTGCGATGTCGTCATCATGACTATCGGCTTCTTCGTGACCAACGACTGCAACCTTTTGGCGACCATCGTCGGTGTTTGCGGTTCCGTCCTCTGCTCCATCATGATCGATATCGTCTTCTCCAGCAAGGACCGGTCCTACATGGCCTTGATCGTCTCCAACAAATGGATCTATCTCAACGATGCCATCAACAAGACGGTCGGAAGGGGAACGACCTTGGTCAAGGCGCAGGGCGGCTATAGCCGTCTGGACACGATGGTCATCCAGGTCTCCTTTGATAGAAGGGACTATACTCTTCTGGAGAGGACCGTCCACAAAATCGATCCCAAGGCGTTCATGACGGTCATAAAGGCTCAGGATGTCGTCGGATACGGCTTCTCCAGGGGAAAGGATAAGACAAAGCCGATCTCCCAGGAAGAAATCGACCAGCTCATCCTGAAAGCCGTGAACGAACAATGGAAGGAAGGAAATTCCAGTGAAAAACAATGATGTCTTAATACATAAGGCCCAGGAAGATCTCAGGCGCCCGATTCGCAAGGCACTTGTCGGCTACCATGGAAACGGGGAAAGGGAGGTCTTCCGCCAGAGGAATATCGTCCTGAAGAACTGCGTCTTTGAAGGACCCGGCGAAAGCCCCGTCAAGGAATGCCACGATATCGTCAGCTACAACTGCCACTTCAAGGCCCGATACGCCTTTTGGGAATGCCATAACGCCCATATCGAGAAATGCGCCTTTGCCAATACGGACAGGGCGCCTTTGTGGTATGTCAAAAACGCCACCCTCCTTTCCTGCCGTATGGCCTCGCCAAAGACATTGCGGGAATGCGACAACATCACCATCAAGGATACGTCCCTCAGCGGCATCGAGTCCTTCTGGCAGGTGCGGAAATTCGATATCGACAACTTCCGCTTCAAAAGCTACTATCCCTTCTTGGAGTGCTGCAATGGCACGATAAAAAACATGGACATGGTCGGAAAGTATTCCTTCCAGCATTGTCGGAACATCCTCATCGAGGAAAGCCGCCTGGATACCAAGGATGCCTTCTGGCACAGCCATGACATCACCATCAAGAACAGCTATCTCAAGGGAGAATACATCGCCTGGTATGCTCAGGATCTCACCTTCATCAACTGCACCATCGAAGGAACACAGCCCTTCGTCCAATCCCGGAACCTGACTTTCGTCGACTGCACCTTCGTCAAGAACGCCGACCGCGCCTTCGAGCAGACGACGGCAAAAGGAACCCTCAAGACCCTTCCTCTCTCCATCTACAATCCCAAGGACATCGACTTCACGACGTCGGATACGTGCGAAATCGATATCGACCAGCCAAAATCCTGTCGATACAACATTCACCAATAAGAGATAGGGCCCTAACGGGCCCTTTTCAAATAAAGTCCTATGTCTTCCGCTTTCCTAGTCTTGAAACACAGATGGAAGTCCAATATCCTCTCCAGCATCACCTTCGGGACAGAAATAAGAACACTCTTTTCCAAGGAAGAAAGACAATCCGGGAAATAAAACGCCTCGGCAAGAGCACCCGCCATGCTTGCAATCGTATCGCTATCCCCGCCCAAGGAAACGGCAAGGCGGAAGACTTCCTCCTCGTTTCTTCCTTTCAGGAACGAGGCGATGGCAAGAGGGACGGTTCCCCGACAGGAGAAGTCGAATCCTTTCCCCTTTCCTTTTTCCAGGACAAGGTCCACATCGGAAAGTTCCGGATAATACAAGGAGAGCCTCTTCTGGATTTCCTCCTTCCTATTGCCATGAAGGGCAAGGAATGTGCCAAGGGCAAGAGCCTTCCCTCCCAGAAGGGCATCTACGTGGTCATGGGTGATCCTTGTCGTGGCATCGGCAAGAAGGAGGACCTCCCTTTCACTCTGACATACAAAGCTAACAGGGGAGATTCGCATGGCAGAACCATTGCCATAGGAGCCATAGGGACGATAGCCATTACTGCCCTTCAGCCAGGAGAGGAACCTTTCTCCATATCCCACATCGGGATAGCGTTGATACCAAAGACGGAATTCCTTTATCAATGTGGATTGGAAGGTTTCCAGTTCCTTCTTTGAAAAATCTTTGGGACAGGATTTGCAAAGGGCCGAGGCAACGGCAGTCGTCATGACGGAGTCATCCGTGATATGGCCTCTGGGGTCGGGAATCGGAAAATCGGTATCGAAAACGTTGTTCCATTCGTAGACGGAGCCGATGATATCCCCGACGATAGCACCGATCATTTCCCGCTCTTCTTCGCTTCCGAGGCTAGATAGAAGCTTACGGCAGCAAGCGTCTTGGCATCCGGAATCTTGTCTTCCGAAATGGCCTTGATAAGCTCATGGAAAGGAATGAAACCGTATTCCAAAGACTCATCCGCGTCGAGATGCTGGTGCGTCTTGACAAGATCCTTTGCCAGGAAGATATGGATGATCTCATCGGTATAGGCACAGGTCGGATAGATCTTTCCAAGATAGGTCAGGCTTCCGGCTTGATAGCCCGTCTCTTCCTCCAGTTCACGGCGTGCCGTGTCCATCGGGTCTTCGTTCCCATCGCACTTTCCGGCCGGTATCTCCGTAATCACTTCGTCATAGGGGTAGCGGTATTGCTTTTCCAAGAGAACCTCCCCTTTGTCGTTGAAGGCGAGAATGGCGCTGGCACGGCAATGGCGGACGACTTCCCTTTTGCTCTCCTGGCCATTGGGAAGGAGCACGTCATCGACATAGAGATTGATGATCTTTCCCTTGTAGATTTCCTTGGAAGACAGTTTCTTTTCCTTGAGATTCATGTTTTTTCCCTCGGGTGTATTCTACTCTTTTCTTTCTTGGTAGAATAAGAGGACTCTGTCACATATAGAAATCATGGAAAAGAAAATCGTATTTGCTAGCCATAACAAGGAAAAGGCACGGGAAGTCGAGGAGATGCTTTCCCCGCTCGGTATTGCGGTTTTGACCCTTGCGGACGTCCATCTGAAGCAGACGAAGGAAGAAACGGCCGAGACTTTCGAAGGCAACAGCCGCATCAAGGCCGAGGACATCGCAAGCCAGTGCGACTATGCCGTCCTGTCGGACGATTCCGGGCTCTGCATCGAAGCCCTGAATGGCTTCCCCGGCGTCCATTCGGCCCGCTTCATGGAAGGCATGCCCTATACGGAAAAGAACAAGGCCATCCTCGAGAAGATGAAGGGAATGAAGGATAGAAGAGCCGCATTCGTCACGGCCATGACCTACATCTCCGCCGATCGGACCATCGAAAGGACATTCCTCGGAAAGGATGACGGTCTCATCATCGAAAGCCTCCCGTCGGGAGAACAGCACGGCTTTGGCTATGACCCCATCTTCTATTCCCTCGCCCTCAAGAAGACCTATGGCGAAGCCGGTGAGGATGAGAAGAATTCCGTCTCCCATCGCGGACGGGCCCTACGGCAAGTCGTTTCCTTCCTCGGAGGCACGGACAATGGAACTGATACTGGGAATCGGTAATTACGGCGATATCTACAAGGACACGAGACACAATTCGGGATTCCAGGCCATCGACCTCTTTGCCCAGGATCTCGGAATCGACATAAGGAAAAAGGATTTCAAGTCTCTTGTCGGCAAGGGAAAGGCCTTCGGCAAGGATGTCCTCCTTCTTAAGCCCCTGACCTATGTCAATCTCTCGGGCGAGGCCTTGATCCAGGCCATGAACTTCTACAAGATCCCAAAGGAAGACATCACCATCCTTGTGGATGACATGGATACCGATCCCGGCCATATCCGCCTGCGTCTGAAAGGTTCCGCAGGAGGACATAACGGACTCAAGTCCATCATCCAGGTTTTGGGAACGGATGTCTTCAAGCGCATCCGCATCGGTATCGGAAGGCCAGACATTCCAAACACGGCCGACTTCGTCCTTTCCGCACCCAAGGACAAGGAAGTCTATGAAGCCTGGAAGGATGGCATCTCAAAGGCGACAGAAGCCTTGGAATACTCCCTCAAGTTCTCCTTCGACAAGGCGATGAACGTCTATAACCACTGATGGCCGTCCTGAACAAGCTTTCCCTTTTCGCCTATCTCCTCGGAAACGAGAACTTCAAGAAGATCAACGATGACAAGGATGTCCTAGTCTCCTCTCCGGAAGCCTTGGCCATGCTTGCCGCCCTCTCCTTTAACGATGTCCCGAGAAAGATGTTCTTCCTCTTCCCGACGATTTACGAGGCAGAGAAGTTCTATCAGTTCCTAGGAGACTACGTCAACGAGGATGCGTGCTACTTCTTCCCCTATGACGAGATCTTCCGCACGTCCGCAATCGGCGTTTCCCCGGAGATGAACGAGGAGCGGCTTCTGGCCCTGTCCTCCATTTTCTCGGATAAGCCATCCATCCTTGTCTCCCATGTCTCATCGGCGACAATGCGAATTCTTCCTAAGGAACGTTATCAACGAAACATTCTTTCTTTCAAGAAAGGGGATTTTACAAATCTATCGGATACATTAAAGCGGATTGCCGCAATCGGCTATACCCTTGTCGACCGTGTCAGCCAGGCAGGACAGTTTGCCCACCGCGGAGGGATTGTCGACATCTTCGATCCTGCCTATCCCGATCCTGCCCGTATCGAATTCTTCGGCGACGAGATCGAGGACATCCGCTTCTTCAAGGCCAACGACGAACTCTCCTATCGGCATGCCGACGAGCTGAAAATCCATCCAAGTTCCCTGTTTTTGATCTCCGATGCGGAAAAGGAGGAAGGAAAGAAAAACATCCTTTCTTCTCTGTCCCAGGTCGAAGCGAGTCTTGACCGCTTGTCCTATGATGACCTCAAGGAGCGGATGCGAAACCTCGCTGTCGATTCTGAGAGAGGCTACCTTTCCGCAATCGACCAGCGCTTCTACCCCTTCTTCCATCCTGAGGAAAGCTGCCTTTTGGATTATCTGGATTCGTATTGCCTCTATTCCTATTTCCCGAAATCCTGTCTGGAAAGCCAGAGGGACATCCTCAAGAAGGAAAAGGCCTACTTCAGCAAGAGCACCCGCTCCGGCCTCTCCCTTAAGGAAGAGCGCGTCTATTGCGAAAACAGGCTGGATCTCACTCACTATCACCAGGCCAATTACGTCGAGGGCGAGAGTTTCCTCCTCAGGGAAAACAGCTACAGAGCCCTTTCCTATGCCGAAAGCGACCGGATGATCCTTCAGTACCTTCAGGAAGGCGACAAGGTCCGCATCGTCCTACCCGAACCCAACCTTTCCAATTTCCAGAACTTCCTTTCCGAGAAGGGCATTGCCTATTCCCTCTTCCCCAAGCACACTTTCCTCATGCTCATCGAAGGCAAGCTGACGCACGGCTTTGAGATTCCGGAAGAGAAGCACGTCTATCTCTCCGCAAAGGAAATCTATGGCGTATCCGACCAGAAATCCCGTTTCCTTTCCCGCTACAAGGAAAGCAAGATCATCCGCCGCTATGAGGATCTCAAGGAAGGCGACTATGTCGTCCATGAAATCCACGGTGTCGGAAAATATGTCGGTGTGACGACCGTCGATGGTCTGGAATACCTGAAGATCCTCTATGCCAACGATGCCATCTTCTATCTGCCCTTAAGCCAATACCGCCTCATCCGCAAATACGCTTCCAGGGAAGGCTATGCCCCATCCCTAGACAAGATCGGCGGCTCGACGTGGTCCCGAAAGAAAGCCCGGATAAGGAGCAAGATTTCCTACCTTGCCGATCAGCTTCTCTCCCTCTATTCGGAAAGAAAGGCCCGGGTCGGCTTTTCCTTCCCATCAGAAAAGGAATTGGAGGATGCCTTCTTCCGCACCTTCCCCTATCCCTATACCCATTCCCAGCTTGCGGCCATGGACGATGTCAAGAAGGATATGGAGTCTCCTTACCCCATGGACCGTCTCATCGCCGGGGATGTCGGCTTCGGCAAAACGGAAATAGCCTTCTATGCTGCCTTCAAGGCCATCCTCGCCCACAAGCAGGTCGCCTTCCTCTGCCCGACGACGATTCTCTGCGACCAGCACTTCAAGGTGGCAAAGGCCCGCCTTTCGACCTTCGGCGTCCGCATCTGCTGCTTCTCCCGCTTCGTCTCCAAGAAGGAGCAGGAAGCCAACATCGAGAAGATCAAGAAAGGCGAGATCGACCTCGTCATCGGCACCCACCGTCTCTTGTCGGACGATATCGTCTTCAAGGACCTCGGCCTTCTGATCATCGACGAAGAGCAGAAGTTCGGTGTCGCCCACAAGGAGAAGATCAAGGAAAAGGCCAAGAACATCGACTGCCTCACCTTGACGGCAACGCCTATTCCGCGGACGATGCAGATGTCCTTGCTCAATGTCCGTTCCCTTTCCCTTCTTGAGGAGCCACCGATCAACAGGATGCCGGTCAAGACCTATGTCGCCAAGATGGACTGGGAACTGATCGACGAAGTCATCGACAAGGAACTTCAGAGAAAAGGCCAGGTCTATTTCCTCCACAACGACATCAAGTCGATCTTCACGCCTCGCGACAAGCTGCGGAAAAAGTTCCCAGGCAAGAGAATCGAGGCCGTCCATGCACGGATGGACCAAGAGGAAATCGAACAGACGATGAACGCCTTCTACAGCGCGGACATCGACATCCTCGTCTGCACCTCCATCATCGAATCCGGCCTGGACATCCCAAACGTCAACACCATCATCGTGGAAAACGCCGACCATTTCGGTCTCTCCCAGCTTTACCAGATCAAGGGACGCGTCGGAAGAAGCGACCGCCTTGCCTATGCCTACTTCTTCTTCCGGGATTCCGGAAAGCTGACCGACGAAGCGCGTAAGAGGCTCAAGGCCCTGAAGGATTTCACCGAGCTTGGAAGTGGCTACAAGATCGCCATGCAGGACCTCAACATCCGCGGGGCTGGCGACATCCTCGGCTCGGAGCAGGCCGGCTTTGTCGATACTTTGGGCTACGATGCCTATATGGAACTGTTGACGGAGGTGGTCAAGGAAAAGGAATTCGCCCAAAACGCCACCAAGGAAAGGCTCAATCCCTATCGCTTCGAGCTCTCCTTCTCCCTGGATGCCCATATTCCCTCAGACTATGGAAACGAGGAGCAGCGGATTACGATGTATCGTGAACTCTCCGACTGCAGGACAGGCGAGATGCTTGCCGCCTTCTCCAAGAAGATACGGGATGTCTATGGCCCCTATCCTGAAGAGGTCGCCAATCTGCTCCTTAAGAGAAAGATCGAAATCGAGCTCAACAGCGACCTCTATTCCGGCTTTGTCGAAGGCCTTGGCGTCTATACCATCACGACAAGCGACACCTTCTCCTCTCGTCCCTCCATCTACAAAGCCATGGAAGCACTCCTCAGGCCGATGTATGTCAAGCTGCGCGTAAAGATAAACCAGCGGCGCTTTGAGTTCACCCTGACCAAGACGAAGGAATACCTCCAGGATCTCCTGTTCCTTGTCACGACCCTTAGGAACATCTATGAAGGGAAGACAGAAGAGACCGAGACAAAAGAATAGTCAGAAGACTTCTTCGTATGGAACTTGTCGAATCAAAAGAAAAGGGCGGTCTCGCCGCCCGTTTTTTATCCAACCCTTGTGCTTCCGAAGAGGTCGTTTAGTTTCTCGTGAGCCTTGCTATCCGAGAAGAGCATGATCTTGTCTCCAGGGAAGATCGTCGTGTTTCCATGCGGGATGAGCATGGTCTCGCCACGATAGATGGCGATCATGAGGCAGGAGGAAGGAAGACGGATGTCCTTGATGGCCTTGCCGACGGTCTGGCTCGTTTCCTGGACGGTGAGCTGGATGATGGAATAGCCGCCTCTGGAAAGCTGCATCAGGGTCATGAGCGACTTCATCGACATTTCCTCGACGACCATGTGCGAGATGATGTCGGCTTGGTTGACGGAGGCATCGACACCCATGCCGAGGTTGAACAGCCAGGAATTGATCGGATTGTTGACCCTGGCGATGACCCGGGGTGCCTGGAACTCGAACTTGGCGATGGTCGAGGCGACGAGATTGACTTCATCGGCTCCCGTGACGCAGGTTACGACATCGGCTTTGTCGCATTCGGCGGATTCGAGAATCGTCGGCGAGGTTCCGTTTCCCAGGATGACATGCTTGTCGCCGTACTTCTCCTTAAGCTTCTTGGCCCGGTTGCGGTTTTCCTCGATGATGACGTATTCGCACTTGTTCCGTTCCAGAAGGTCGGCCATATACATACCGACCTGCCCGCCGCCAATGATGATGACTTTCATTTTCCTGACCTCCTAGATTCCAAGGAACACCTTGAGCTTGGGTTTCTTCGTGACGTCGACGGCAAAATAGAGGATATCGTCCGTCCGGATGATTTCCTCCGGCTTGGGAAGGAAGGATGTCTTGCCGCGGACGATGGCGATGAGTTCATAGTCTCCGACGGAAGTCAGTTCCGCGGCGCTGGCCCCTTCGACGTTGGCCGTGGCATGGATGCGGACAAACTCCGTGTCGCCCTTGGCGCCCAGCAGGGAGACGGAATCCATCTTGTCATAGCTGAGCAGCTCGATGGCGCGATCGACACCATAGCCTGTCGTCGAAATGGTCTTGATGCCGAGGCTTTCGAAGATCTTGGCCTTCCTGGGATCGTAAAGCCTTGCCACGACAAGCGGGACCATGAAGATATCCTTGGCGATCTTGCCGATGAGGACATTGACCTCGTCGGAGTCGGTCGTGCAGATGACGGCATCCTGGAACTGGATACCCGCTTCCTCCATGATGGCCTTGTCAAAGCCGATGCCGACGATGGTGTTGCCATTGAACTCGCTTCCCAGAAGGGCGAAGCTATCGACGTCCTTGTCGATGACGGTCACTTCGTTTCCCTTGCGGTAGAGTTCCAGGGCGATAGCAGATCCCAATCTTCCACAGCCGATGACGATTGCTTTCATTGTATCTTCTCCTTTCGTTTTTTAGTTCTTTGCTGCGCAACAGTTTCTTTCGTCCCTCATCCAGGAAGAAGACGATGAAGGGGAAGGTGACGAGGATGAGCCATGTCTGCCAGGACGTGATCATTTGGGCCTGGAAGATCTCGGCATTGATCCACGGGATGAAGGTGATGGCAAGGACCAGGACGACTTCCAATATCTGTCCGATGAGAAGGAGGCGATTGGAGAAGAGCCCAAGCTTGAAGACCGACTCCCTGTCGGTGCGGCAGGTGAATCCCATGCCGATCTGGCAGAAGACGATGGAGGTCAGGACAACGGCCGTCGACTGCATCCAGAGCTTTGTCTCAGGATCGTTGATGTTTCCCGTGTTTGCAAAGAGGGTGTAAGGAAGGCCATTGGCCTGGCTGACAAAGAGGTTGAAGAGGAAGTAGGCCGTCATCGCCAGGACGGAAGTCGTCAGGCCGTAGATTCCGGCACGGCCGAGAAGCTTCTTGTCGATGATGTGGGAATCCCGTGATCGTGGCTTCTGGTCCATGACGGCATCGCTTGGAAGCTCGGAGCCAAGGCCCAGGGCCGGAACAAGGTCCGTACCAAGATCGATGAAGAGAACCTCCATGATCGTAAGTGGCTGCGGGACAAGGTTTCCGGTGAGCGTCGGAAGGAGGAAGGGGATAGCTTCCGGAACGTTGGAATTGAAGATATAGGTAATGAACTTCTTGATGTTGTCGTAGACCGTCCTTCCCTCCATGATGGCCTTGACGATGGAAGCGAAGTTGTCGTCCGTCAGGATCATGTCGGCGGCATCCTTGGCAACGTCCGTGCCCGTAATGCCCATGGCGACGCCGATGTCCGCCTTCTTCAGGGCCGGGGCATCATTGACGCCATCGCCGGTGACGGCAACGATCTCGCCGAGTTCCTGCAGGCAGGTGACGACACGGTATTTCTGCTCCGGTGCCATACGGGCAAAGATGACTTCGCCTTTCAGCTTCTCCTTGAGGGTATCATCATCCATATGGCTCAGTTCCACGCCGGTGATGATGGAAACGTCCTTTCCGGACTGAACGATGCCGATCTTCTTGGCGATGGCAAGGGCCGTCAGGCCGTAGTCGCCCGTCACCATGATGACCTTGATACCCGCCCTGTGGCATTGGGCAATGGCTTCCTTGATACCTTCGCGCGGCGGATCCTGCATGGCTTCCAGACCGACGAAGACCATGTTCTTCTCGATGATCTCGGGTGTGTAGTCGGAAAGGGCGATCGGAATGCCTTCGCCCTCCTTCTTCAGAAGACGGTAGGCCATCGCAAGGACACGAAGGCCATCCCTGGCATAGCTGTCGTTCTGGGCCATGGCCTTCTTCCTATCCTCGTCGGTGATGGGACGGACAGTCTCGCCATCGAGGATATAGTTGCATTTTTCAAGGACTTCCTTGGGTGCGCCCTTGGTCATGGAAACCCTTTGGGCACCATCGATCGTCTGGTCCAGCTGGTGGATCGTCGACATCATCTTGCGGACGGAATCGAAATTCAGCTCGCGGATACGCGGCATGAGGTTCAATTGGTTTCCGGGGCTGACAAGGCCCTTTTCGGCAGCGACGCCAAGGCAGGCTTCCGTCGGATCGCCAAGGACGGTGTAGTGCTTGTTCTCGCTATCGGGATCGGGTGGAATGAGACGGGCATCGGAGCAGAGGCCACCGATAGTAAGAAGCTTCTTCAGCGCCTTGTCGTTCTGGCCGGTATGCTCCTTTCCCGTCGCATCGACGATATGGCCTTCCGGGCTATAGCCGTTTCCCGTCACGGTAAGGACTCCTGTCGGAAGATAAAGACTCTTGACGGTCATTTCGTTCTTCGTCAAGGTTCCGGTCTTGTCGGAGCAGATGACAGTCGCCGAGCCGAGGGTTTCCACGGAGGTCAGGGACTTGATCAAGGCGCCATCCTTGGCAATTCGCTGAACGGCCTTGGCCAAGGACAGGGTGACCGTAGGAGAAAGACCTTCCGGAATGAAGGCAACGATCATGCCCAAGGCAAAGACAAACTGCGTCAGATAAAGACTCGGCTGGTTGAAGATTTCCTTCTGTATGCCGTTGACAAGGATTCCCAAAATGAAAACGATGGCACCGACGGTCAATGCGATCGTGGAAATCGTCTTGGTCGTATGGTCGATTTCCTTCTGCAAAGGGGATTTCTTGGGCTTGATGTTCTGGGTCAGGGAAGCGATCTTTCCGAATTCCGTGTCCATGCCCGTGGCAATGACGACACAGCGGGCCGAACCGGTCGAGACGCTCGTTCCGGCAAAGACCAGATTCTTCGCACCGACAAGGGAGTCGGGTTCCTCCTTCAAGGGCTCGTGCGTCTTTCTCGAAGGCGTCGCTTCGCCATCCAAGGCCGACTGGGTGCAGGTCAAATCATCGCACATCAGAATCCTGGCATCGGCAGAGATACGATCTCCCTCGGCAAGGATCATGATATCGCCGGGAACCAGATCGCTTGCGGAAATGCGGTTTTCCTCCCCGTTGCGAATGACTCTGGCATATTGGGGAAGCATCTTGGCCAAGGCATCGGTCATCTTTCCGGCCTTGAACTGCTGCATGAAGGAGAAAATGCCGTTGACGATGTTGACCAGCCAGATGGCGATGGAGAGATAGAACATCTGCGGATCGTTGAAAGGTCCGAAATGCTGCGGAGTTTCTTCGCTGATGAAGGCGGAAATCAAAGCGAGGATTCCGGCCACCCACAGCATGATGGCCATGGGCGAAATGAAATTCTCGATAAAGATCTTCCAAAGAGGGGTCTTTTTCTCCTTGGTTATCTCGTTCTTTCCATATTTCTTTTCTCTTTCCTTGATTTCCTCATCCGTCAATCCCTGGGCGCGTGTTCCCAGTTCTCCATAGACATTGCGAGGATAGGCATGGATGATTTTCTTGATGTCTTCTTCTTTCATTTTTCACTCCTTAGAGGCAAAGCGAATTGATTCCAAAAAGAAACAGAATGAAGCCGACTCATCGCGCTTATTGTATGACAAATACCTTTTATATTCTATACCTCGGCTGTCTTTTGCCATTTTGCTGTTTATGATAAAATCAATAGTCTGAATAAGACTCCCCTTTTTTACCCATATTCAACAAATCGGCCAAAAACGTGATAAAATAAAGTCGCTATTCATTAGGCTTCAAAGCACCGACTGGTTACCATCTACCGCTTATTTGCTTAATTTTGTCAAGGAGGATATCGATGTTTTCAATTGGTGACAGGGCCATCGACAAAAGCGGAAAGATTTTCCGAATCGACTGTGTCGTCGACAAGGATTTCGGCCAAGGACCGACTCCTTATTTCGCCATGAGCCCTTGCTTTCCCTATGATTTCAACCCGGGATACCAATGCTTCATTCCCGTCGATCGGGCAGACGTCCTTCTCCGCCCGCTGATGAACAGGGAAGAGGCCGATAAGCTTCTCCTTGAAATTAAGAACATACCCGTTCTTAAAGATATCGGTCCTCACGAAAGAAAGGCAAAGTTCCAAGCCATTGTCGCTACAGGAAATCGGAGGGATATCCTTCAAGTCATTCTCACTCTTTTGGACTATCGGACCGAAAGAAGGAAGCTCAACAAGCCCTTCTCCGACTTTGACAATCGTCTCCTCAAAACCTTGACGTCATTCTTCCAGGATGAGATGTCCATCGTCTTCGGAATGACACAGGATGAGGTCGCCCATTACATCGAGACGAAATCCGAAGTTCCTCTCTTCTCCTGACAAAGAATCTTCTGCCCGGCAGAAACGCCGGGCATTTTCTTTTCTCCCCTAAGAATGGGCCTAGCGTCCTTGAAAGTACAAAATCTGCCACCTACAATAACAACAAAGAGACCGGCGGAGGCTCTGCCTCTAGATCAACTAACTTGTCGGGCTGGTGATCATTCCGGCTCTTTTTTCCTTCTTGTCCGATGGCGAGTCCCTTCGGAAGACCAGTATTGCTAGCCTTCACCCTTAATTTGGATGCAATTCGAAAAACATAAGCCAAACAAGGCGATGCCCCTTCCTTGCTGCCGATAAAGTCTGGCATAGTGTCCTCTATTTGCCTTCCATTCCTTCTCTCTTCCTCTCCTCTTGGACATATCCTTTGCATCGAGAGGGAAAATGACGCAAAATAAAGTCATGCACGAACTACGCGAAATCAATTGGTTTCCTGGCCATATGAAAAAAGCCATCGGGAAGATACAGCAAAAGCTCAGTCTTTGCGATGGCATTATCGAAATCGGCGATGCCCGGGCACCGCATTCCTCTTTCCCAGGTTATCTGGACAGACTGACGGAGAACAAGGCAAAGGTCTTTATCCTTTCCAAGGCCGATCTTGCCGATCCGGTCGTCCTGAAAAAGCACATGGATGAGTTCCGCAGTCGTGGAATCGAGCCTTTTGCCTTCGATATCCGGGACAGGAAGAATGGAAAAGTCCTTCTTTCCTATCTTTCCAAGGTAAAGACAAAGCAAGACGAGAAATATGCTCGCCTTGGCTTTCCTGCGCCCTCCAAGCGCTTCATGGTCATCGGCATTCCCAACGTTGGAAAGTCGACCTTGATCAACATCCTTTCCGGAAAGAAGAAGGCTCCCGTAGAAAACCGTCCGGGAAAGACAAGGGACGAACCCCTTCTGAAAGTGTCGGAAAAGATCTACATCCATGACACGCCCGGAATCCTTGAACCGAACTATGAGAACAAGGAGGAGATCGCCCGCCTTGCCATACTGGGCTCCGTGCGCATGGATATCTTGCCCCTCATCGCCTTGACGGACTATATGCTGGACCTCTTGACAAGATACTATAGGAACAACCTGGAGGAGCGCTATGGCATCCTCGTTGAAGGGACGCACGATGAAATATTCCAGCAGATCGCACTGAAAAGAAACCTTCTCCTACAAAAGGGACAGCCGGATTCCGAAAGGGCCAGGAAGCTAGTCCTGACAGACCTCCGCTCCGGTGCGCTCGGGAGGATTTCCCTTGACCGCTAGAAAAGGTCTTTTCCCCTTCGACCAGAAAATCCGGGACGAACAGGGGGTTCTTTATATCGCGGGTTTCGACGAGGCCGGAAGAGGTCCTCTTGCTGGTCCTGTGGCAACGGCAGGCGTTGTCCTTCCTTTGACCTACCACAATGACGCAATCAATGATTCCAAGAAGCTCACGGACAAGGAAAGAAGAAAACTCTTTGTCGAAATAAAAGAGGTTGCCTTAGCTTATTATGTCGACCTTGTCGATGTGGAAACGATTGATAGAATGAATATCCTGGAAGCAGATCGATTTGGTATGGAAATCTGTCTTCGCAACATTCTTGCCAAGACGCGCGTCGACTATATCATCACCGACTACATGGCTTTGCATACCAAGATTCCTCTTCTTTCCATTCCCAAAGGCGATGCCACGTCGGCCTGTGTCGCTGCCGCATCGATCTTGGCAAAGGTCACAAGGGACGATTACATGATCCAATTGGACAAGAAATATCCGGAATACGGCTTTGCCAAGAACAAAGGCTATGGCACGAAGGCGCACCTTGCGGCTTTAAAGGAACACGGCTACATAAAGGGTGTCCACCGCACTTCCTTCGAGCCGATAAAGAGCATGTCCCACGGCATAGAGCAGCTCAAGCTTTTCTGATCGCTTTGTTTTTTGGCTCTTGCCACCCAATAGTAGGTGGAGGAACCCAAATGACAAATTTCAGAGCTCGTGACATCGTCCTGGCCCTCTCGGTGAAGTGCCAAGGCGAATGGAAGGACATCTACGACATCATCGAAAAGAAGAAGAGAATCGCGGACGAGGAGATCCAGAATGCGATAAGCGACCAGAATCCTCCTTTGTCTGCATCACCGACGATGGCTTCCCGGATTGTGTCAAGTCCGTCTATCAGCCCCCTTTCCTTTTATATTACTATGGCAACTTTCGTCTCCTATCCCGAAAGAGGAAGCTCACTGCCGTCGGCACCCGCGTCCCGAGCGACTATCAGGAGCAGATGACGAAAAAGCTTATCGGGGAAACGCTCGACCATTTCGAAGGTGATGCGGTCATCGTCTCGGGGATGGCCAATGGCCTGGACTCCATCGCGATGCGTCAGGCGATGCGGCGAGGTTCTCCGATCATTGCCGTTCTCGGTTCCGGTATCGACAATCCCTATCCCGAAAACAACAAGGACATCTATGACTATTGCAAAGACGGGAAGGGTCTTGTCCTTTCGGAATATCCGGGAATGATCGAACCCCTTGCCCGTCACTTCACTTTCCGCAACCGTTTGATCGCGGCAATCGGCGACGTCTGCTTCATCGGCGGCGGGAAAGTCCGCTCCGGCACGTCATCGACGGCACGGCAGGCCTTGGAGCTTGGCAAGGATATCCTTGCCATTCCATGCGATATCAGCGGGGACGATCTGACCAATTCCCTTATCAAGGATGGGGCCCATTGCGTATTGGATTCCGCGGACATCATTCAATCCCTGAAAGAAAATTCTTAGCTTTAGCTAAGGGGAAAACGTACCTTGACAAAGGTTTTGACCCTTTGAATAATAGGGAGTACTTTTAGGAGTGTGCGCATGAAACTGATTATTGTGGAATCCCCTCATAAGTGTGTCACGATCGGACGCTTCCTCGGAAAAGACTACAAGGTCATGGCGTCCAAGGGCCATATCTGCGATCTTGCCTCCAATGGAAAAATGGGTTTGGGCGTTGACATCGATCATGATTTCACGCCGAAGTACATTATCACCAAAGACAAGGAAGGCGTCGTCAGGGACCTCAAGGCCGCCGTCAAGAACGCCGAGGACGTCTATCTGGCAACCGATCCGGATCGCGAAGGAGAGGCTATTTCCTATCATTTGGCACGGATTCTCGGGCTGGACGTTCATACGACAAAGCGTCTGGAGTTCCATGAGGTCACCAAGCCTGCCGTCATCAAGGCTCTGGAAAACCCAAGGACGATCGACCTCAAGCTCGTCAAGTCCCAGGAAACGCGCCGTATCATCGACCGCATCATGGGCTTCCGCCTTTCCAACATCCTCCAGAAGAAGATCAAGTCCCGTTCCGCCGGCCGCGTTCAATCCGTCGTCCTCAAGTTCGTCGTCGACAGGGAAAACGAGATCAAGGCCTTCGTCCCCGTCGAGTATTGGACCATCACCGGTTTCTTCTCCGACAAGGACAACAAGTTCACGGCCGAACTGAATAGCTACAAGGGAAAGGCGATCAAGATCAACAACCAACAGGAAGCCGAAAGCATCGAAAAGGCCCTTCCGGAAGAATTCGTCGTCTCTTCCATCAAGAAGGAGACAAGGACCAGGGAGCCTAAGCCCCCATTCATCACCTCCACCCTCCAGCAGGAAGCCTTCAGCCAGTTCCACTTCTCCACGAAGAAGACGAGCACGATTGCCCAGAGGCTTTATGAGGGTATCGAGATCGAAGGCGTCCCGACCGGTCTTATCACGTATATGAGAACCGATTCCACCCGTCTTTCCAATGAGTTCATCCAAGCCGGAAGCCAGTTCATCACGGAGAACTTCGGCAAGGAATACCTCGGCCGCATCCATATGCAGAAGGCCAGCAAAAACGTCCAGGATGCCCACGAAGCCATTCGACCGACGGACATCAGCCTGACCCCGGAGAAAATCCACGGCTATCTGACCAAGGACGAAAACCAGCTCTACTCCCTGATCTATGAACGGGCCATCGCCTCGCTCATGGCCGGAAGGAAAGACAGCGTGACGACGATCCAGCTGACGGGAAACGAATACACCTTCTCCTGCTCCGGCTCCGTCAAGATCTTCGACGGCTATTCCAAGATCTATGGAAAGTACGAGGAGAAGGAGAGCAAGTTCAACCTTCCTTCCCTTACGGAAGGCGAGGTCGTCCACAAGGACAAGATCGAGAAGGTACAGCACTTCACCAAGGCCCCTGCCCACTACAACGAGGGAAAGCTCGTCAAGATGATGCAGGAAAACGGCATCGGAAGGCCGTCGACCTATTCCCCGACCATAACCAACCTCCTCGACCACGGCTATGTCGAGAACCAGAAGGGATCCCTCATCCCGACCGAGCAGGGCGACTTGACCGTCGACAAGCTCAACGAATACTTCCCCAAGTACATGGATGTTTCCTATACCGCGAAGATGGAGACCAACCTGGATGAGATCGCGGAAGGCAAGATCGATGAGCAGAAGCTGCTCTCCTCCTTCTGGGAAGAGTTCCAGAAGTACTTCGCTTCCGCGGAAAAGAACATGGAGAAGATCCCTCCCAAGGAAGTCGGGCGCACCTGCCCCAAGTGCGGTGCCCCGCTTGTCCTCCGCAAGGGACGCTATGGCGAGTTCGTCGGCTGCTCCAACTACCCCAAGTGCGACTATATCGAGAAGCAGAAGCCGGAAGAGATTCCCGAAAGGAAATGTCCCAAGTGCGGCAAGCCCCTTGTCAAGAGAATGGGACGGAAGGGTCCCTTCATCGGCTGCTCGGACTATCCGCGGTGCAAGTACATGGAAACCCTCGATGGCAAGCCCATTGCCACGGAGAAGAAGGAAGTCGTCATTCCCCCGGATGCCCCTCTCTGCCCGCGGTGCCACACCGGCCACCTGATCGAAAAGAAGAGCCGCTGGGGAAAGACCTTCATCGGCTGCTCCAACTATCCCAAGTGCCGCTATATCCAGAAGGACGAAAAGAAGGACGAGAAGAAAAAGAAGTAAGGACAAGAGCGGTCTTCCCTAAGACGGGAGGCCGTTTTCTTTTTCCCCCTTGTCCTTTGCGATAGAATGTTTTCGTATCCATGAAAAAGATAGGCAATATCCTCGACAACTGTCCGGACCAGGACCTTATGGACTTCCGGCAATACCTGGAAAAGGTCCTCGGCTATTCCAAAAGAACGTCCACGTCCTATGGCTTTGATGTCGCTTCCTTCCTCAATTTCCTAAGCACGGCCAAAATCGACAAGAAGGACGTCGACAAGGATACGATCCGCACCTACCTTCTGGAGTGCAATGTCAACGGCCTTGGAAGGTCCTCCGTCAAAAGGGCCCTTTCCGCCTTAAGGCATTTCTATCTTTTCCTCTACGAGCAGAAAGGCTATCCGACAAATCCCTTCGAGACCATCCTCTCGCCCAAGGCCCAACGCAAGCTTCCCGACTTCCTCAGCCACGAGGAGATCAACGACCTCCTCAATGCGATGGCAAAAAGAACGGACGACTACGCCAAAAGGGATCAGGCCATCCTGGAACTGCTCTTTGCCGCGGGACTTCGTGCCCAGGAAGCCATCACCCTGAAGAAGGAGCAGCTCGATCTTACAGAGAGGATCGTCCATGTCATCGGAAAGGGAGACAAGGAAAGGATCGTGCCCTTCTCGGAAACGGCACAAAAGGCCCTGTCAGACTATCTATCCCTTTCTCGGCCTCTCCTTCTTGCCAAAAGAAAGACGGACAAGGGAAAGGACGAAGGCTATGTCTTCCTCAACAGAAACGGGGAAAGACTTACCGTCCGCGGATTGGAATTCCTCGTCCAGAACGCTGCCCAGAAGGCCGGATTCACCCTCAGGATCCATCCGCACATGCTCCGCCACACCTTCGCCACCGAGCTTTTGGATAACGGGGCCGACTTAAGGATCATCCAGGACCTGATGGGACATAGCAGCATCAACACGACCAGCATCTATACCCACGTGACCTACGAAGACTTGCGGAAGACTTACGAAAAATGCTTCCCGGATACCATTGCAAAGGAGGAAAGACGCATGGAAAAAGCGGTTGTATTCGACTTCAACGGAACGATGTTCTTCGACGAAGACAAGCACATCGTCTCCTGGAAGGACTATGCCCTCTCCCGCTTCGGATTCACCCTCAAGGACGAGGATTTCATCGACCATATCCACGGGCATTCCAACAAGGCCATCCTCCGTTTCATCACCGGGAAGGATTTCTCTCCGGAGGAAGTCCTCGGCTTTGCCAGGGAGAAGGAACTCTACTATCAGAAGCTTTGCGAAGCGGATAAGGAGAGCCTCCATCTTGTCGATGGCCTTGTGGATTTCCTCTCCCTCCTGAAGAAGAACCATATCAAGATGGCCATCGCCACGGCATCGATGAAACCGAACGTGGACTGGTATATCAAGACTTTCCACCTGCTCGACTTCTTCGATCTGGAGAACATCATCTATGATGATGGAACCTTGACGAAGGGAAAGCCCGACCCGATGATCTATCACCGCGCCTTTGACCGCCTTCACGTTGAGGGAAAGGATGCCATCGTCTTTGAGGATGCCCTATCGGGAGCTATCAGCGCCAAGAGGGCCGGGGCAGGACGGATCGTCGAGGTGGACGACAAGAAGCGCAAGGACCATCCCGACCTCAACGGAATCGCCGACCTTGTCATCCACGACTTCAGAAAGATCCCGCAGGAAGTCCTTTCCTTCCTCTCCCTTTAACAAGCGTTTAACAACATCAATGCCCTTCCCCGTCTATAATGGAGGGGCGATATTGGAGGTTTGAAATGCATTGCACAAGAAAGATCACGGACGATCTCTATTATGTCGGCGGCAGCGACAGAAGGCTCGAGAAGTTCGAGAACCTGTTCCCGATCGAGAGAGGCGTCTCCTACAATTCCTATCTCTTCCTGGACGAAAAGACCTGCCTTCTGGATACGGTCGACAGTTCGATAACAAGGCTTTATCTTGAAAACGTCAAGCATGTCCTTTCCGGAAGAAAGCTGGACTATCTTGTCGTCCACCACATGGAACCGGATCACTGCGCCAACATCGAGGAAATCCTCGTCCGCCATCCGGAAACGACCGTCGTCGGAAACGACAAGACCTTCGCCTTCATCCGTCAGTTCTATCCCGATCTGGATCTGGAAGGAAGAAAGCTTGTCGTCAAGGAAGGGGATGTCCTCAAGCTTGGAAAGCACGAGCTTCATTTCTTCATGGCTCCGATGGTCCACTGGCCGGAAGTCATGGTCTCCTATGATCCCTATGACAAGGTCCTCTTCTCCGCGGATGCCTTTGGCACCTTCGGTGCCCTCAACGGTAACCTCTTTGCCGACGAGGTCAACTTCGACAGGGACTTCCTGGACGATGCCAGAAGATACTACACCAACATCGTCGGAAAGTACGGCGTGCAGGTCCAAATGGCCCTCAAGAAGCTTGCCAGCGTCGATATCCAGCTTGTCTGCTCCCTCCACGGACCCGTCTGGAGGAAGGATATCGCCTATCTGATGGACAAATACCAGCACTGGTCCACCTATACCCCCGAAGAGAAGGGTGTCATGATCGTCTATGGATCGATGTATGGCGACAACGAGAACGTCGCCGAATGCCTGGCTACCCTCCTTTCGGAAGAAGGCGTCCATGATGTCCGCGTCTATGATGCCTCCAAGACGACCCCTTCCGTCCTTGTCAGCGAGGCCTTCCGCCTTTCCAACATCGTCTTCGTCACCCCGACATACAACATGACCATCTATCCTGCCATCGAGATCTTCGTCGACGACCTTCTCCGCATGGGACTGAAGAACAGGACGTTGACCCTGATCGAGAACGGAACCTGGGCCCCGATGGCAAACCGCCTTTTGAGGGAAAAGCTCAAGGAACCCGCCTTCCGCTTCACGCCGCACGATCTCACCGTCCGCTCGAGCCTTGACGAGGAAAAGCTCAAGGAACTTGCTTCCCTCGCCAAGGAAATCAAGGAAAGTCTCTGATCCACTGCGTCCGGTCCGACTCCGGACGCTTTTTTCACGCTTTTCCTTTGTTAGGGCAACAGAAAGTCATATACTATTTTTGAAAAAAGATACACAGCGATGAACTTCATGATATTGTCGAGCTACTCCAACCTCCCTCAGGAAAACCTGCAGAATCCTGCCTTTTTGGTCGACTTCATCATTTCTTCCCTCATCATCCTTTTCCTCACCCTCTTTATCGCCTGCAAGATCAACAGGCCGACGGTTTGGGCCTATTACGGTATCAGCGACGTCATCTTCGTCATCGCCTTCCTCTTCGGCATCGATATCCTCTGCATCGTCACGGCCCTCTTCATCACGGCCGGCTCCATCGTCTTCTGCTTCATCAACTCCGGGTTCCTGAGGAAATACATCGCTATCCCACTCAAGAACACCAAGACCAAGTACAAGGTCGCCGAATCGACCACCTACGACAAGGAGAAGTTCATTGCCGATGTCTGCATCGCTGTCCGCTGGCTCAGCAGAAACAAAGTCGGTGCTTTGATTACCATTGAAAAAAAAACACCTTTGGATGATTTCATCAAAAATGGAACTGTCCTGAACGCTCCTTTCGTCCCCGAGCTCGTCGAGACGATCTTCTTTGACAAGACAAGGCTTCACGATGGAGCCATCGTCGTCAAGAACGGCGTGATCATCGCCGCTGCCGTCATGTACGACAACTCCACGGACGAATACGAGGGAAAGCTAGGTGCCCGGCATCGCGCTGCCATCGGCATCAGCAAGATCACGGATTCCGTGACCGTCGTCGTCTCGGAAGAGACCGGTCGCATCTCCATCGCCCACACGGGCATTCTGGACAACGTCAAGTCGGACGAGTTTGAAAGCGTCCTCCGCAATCAGATTGCGGCCTGAGACTTCAACGGTGTCCATGGAAAAAGAGAAAGACGTTAGCGTTTCGCGCTGGGAGAGATTGTTCTCGTCTTTGGAGGGGGACAGGATTTCCCGGTTTTTTGATTGGCTGAAAGGCACGAAAGACCATCCTGTCCGCTCTCTTCTCATCCAAGGGGCTTTCTTCCTCCTTGTCAGCTTCGTGGCCTTGAGCCTTCTTTCCGTCACCACGACCTACATCTACGATACCATCCCCACCATCTTCACCGATTCCAACTTCTTCCAGGAAGTCGGGCGGATGATCATCGCCGGAAAGAAGCCCTATCGGGATATCTTCGACCACAAGGGCATCTATTTCTTCTGGTATGAGGCCTTCTGTGCCCTCTTCCCTTCGCCACTCAACGGCTTCTTCGTGATGGAAGTCCTTATCTATGCCATCTCCCTTTTCTGCCTCTTCCATATCCTGAAGGAGATCAACCTTTCCTCGGCAACGATTTGGTCTGGCCTTCTTTTCTTCCTTTTCTTTACCTGCTTCGTGCGCGAGGGGAACCTGACGGAGGATTTCTCCCTTCTCTTCCTTTTCCCTTCCTTCTATCTCTATGTCCGGGCGACGAAAAGAAACGACCGGAAAACATTCCTTTTGGCCAATGCCATCACCGGAATGAGCGCCGGCATCCTTCTTTTCACAAGGGCGAACAACACCGCCATCCTTTTCTTTGCCGTCATCTTCTATGCGGTGAAAACCATCCGGGACAAGGCATTCAAGGATCTGGCTTTCAATTTCCTCGCCTGTCTTTTCCCCTTTGCCCTCTTCTGCCTCATCCCCATTCTCGTCTCCTATGCCGGCGGCTATCTTCACGATATGCTGTGGCAGACCTTCCTGATGAATGCCGAATACTCGACCGACCATTTCGATGCGGAGCGGATCATCCTCATGACCATCGACATCCTTTCGACGGTCGGCTTTTCCATCATGCTTCTTCGCTTCCGCAAGAAAGAGCTCTTTGACAAGGACGTCCTCCTTCTCTTCCTCATCGACATGATCGGAACGGGCTGCATCTTCGCCTATACTTCCCACTATCCCCACTACTACATCGTGACCTATCCGCTTCTTGTCACGGTTATCTCCCTCGCTATCGAATGGCTTTTGCAAAGGAAGGCTGCGGATTCCGCAATGAAGGTTCCCCGCCGTGTCCTTTTTGTCACACGCGCCATCATCCCCTTGGCCCTTCTTGCCAACTTCCTCTACTGCTGCAGCGGCTACTACAGCTTCCTTCCTGACGGCCAGCGGAAGAAGCTGGTGATGGAAGAAATCATTGACCATATCGAGGAGACGGACAAAGAGGACGGCGAAGAAGGGGATATCCTAGCCATCGATGTCAACTCGGCCTTCTACCTTTTGACGGACCGCCTGCCCCAGGAGAGGCATTTTGCCTTCCAGACATGGCAGAACATGACCGATCCAAGAGTCTATGTCGAGCTGGAGGACTATATCCATTTCCAGCGTCCGGAATGGATCGTCATCGACGATACGATGCCCTTCTATTTCATGACCATCGACGATGAAAACATGCTCAAGAGGGAAAACTTCCTCGACAAGCTGGTCTCGACCTACGGCTATTGGTACGAAAGCTTCAGCAAGGGCGCCTGGGGAACCGATCGGGTTGTCGAGGTCGACGGCCAGGAAATTTCCGTCCTCTCCAAGGAAAGGGGCCTTGGCGTCTTCCACTACGTCCCCGAGGCGATACCGACAAAGTAGGCTTTCCTGCTACGAAATAACCCGAAGGAAATCATTTCCGAGCCGCGTTTTCCGCTTTATGCTATGATTTTAGTAACGATAGACAACAAAGGAGAAAGATATGCCAACACCACACAATGAAGCCAAGGAAGGCGAAATCGCAAAGACCGTCCTCATGCCGGGAGACCCTCTCCGCGCCAAGTTCATCGCCGAGACCTTTCTAGAGGACTACAAGCTCGTCAACAGCGTCCGCAACATGCTCGCCTACACGGGTACCTACAAAGGAAAGAAAGTCACCGTCATGGGTTCGGGCATGGGTATGCCCTCTATCGGCATCTACAGCTATGAGCTCTACAACTTCTATGGCGTCGAGAGAATCATCCGCATCGGATCGGCCGGTGCCATGGTTCCCGAGCTGGACCTTTTCGACATCGTCATCGCCCAGGCTGCTTCCACCAATTCCAACTGGATGCATCAATACGGCATGCCTAGCGGCACGTATTCCGCCATCTCTTCCTACCCCGTCCTGAAGCAGGCTGTCGAATCCGCCGAAAGGCATGGCTTCCGCCACATGGTCGGTCAGGTCATGTCCGCGGACAACTTCTACAACAATCCGCCGGAAGTGTGGAAGAAATGGGCCGACATGGGCGTCCTCTGCGCCGAGATGGAAAGCTACGCCCTTTTTGCCACGGCCGCCAAGTGCAAGAAGGAAGCCCTGGCGATCCTTACCATCTCCGATAGCCTCATCACGCACAAAGAGACGACAAGCGACGAGCGCGTGAAATCCTTCACGAACATGATGCAGGTCGCCTTGGATTGCATCAAGGAATAAGATGCCAGTCAAGATCATCGTCGTCACGCTTGCCTTCCTTGTCCTCTTTGCCTCCCTCCTCGGGCTTTTCTACCCCCAAATCGAGCGCTTCGTCTCCAAAAGGACCTATCGGCGGAAAGTCTACAAGGTCCTCCATTACTATGCCGAGGAAAAGGATCAGCTCCTTCTCAACAACGCGATGATCATCTTCCCCGGTGAAAAGGCCCCCGTCATCTTCGACCACATCCTCCTTGCCGACAAATACGTCTATGTCATCAAGGATATCTACTATGAAGGCGGCATCTACGGAAACCTCAACGACCCCAGCCTCTTCCACGAGGATCTGCGCAAACAGGTCGAGAAGATCCCTAACCCCGTCTTCGTCAATGCCGAGCGGATCCGCAAGCTGGAAAAGATGGTCAACGTCGAACCCGATGCCAAGCTCTTCGTCAACGTCGTCTGCTACAACAAATCCCTCATCGTCCAAAACGGCATGAAGACAAAGGAGCAAGGTCTCTTCTTCCTTCCCGTCAACGAGCTGGAGAAGACGATCGAAGCCGCCGAGCAGGACAACGTCCAGGCCATCAGCCACGAGAAGAGCGAACGTTTGATCAATCTTTTCAAGGAAAGGTCGGAGCGCATCAAGAGCGAACTCCAAGCCAAGGCAAAATGAAGAAGGTCAACCTTGAAGTCAGGGGGATGTATTGCGCCCACTGCTCCAAGGCGGTGGAGAATGCCTTGGAAAAGGCCGGCGTCTTTTCCCATGTCGATCTGTCCCACAACCGGGTCGAATTCGCCTATGACGAGGAAAAGATCAGTCTCGACTACCTGCGAAGACTGGTCAAAAGGGCTGGCTACGAACTTGTCACCGACGACAAGAAACGCTTCAACATCAATCTCGTTTTGATTCCGACAAGCCTTCTTGTCCTTCTTTTCGCCTTCCTCGGAATCCTCTACCACGCCGGGATCGACAACGCCTTTTTCTTCTTCTTCGGAAACGACGTCACCTTCCTTGTAATCGCCACCTTGGCCCTCTTCGTCCTTGGCACACCCTTTATCATCCGCGCTGTCAAAGGCATTCGTTTCAAGAACATCGGCATGGATTTCCTCATCGCCCTTTCTGCCCTTACAAGCTATGTCCTTTCCTTATACATCTTCATAACGAATATTCAAAGCGGAATATCACCTCTTGATTTTCACGCCCATCACATGGACAACTATCGAATGACCTACTTCGATGGGACATGCATGGTCCTTTCCATCATTACCTTGGGCCATCTGATGACCGACAGGATCAAGATCAAGGCGGACAAGAACTATCGGAAAGCCGCGATCGAGCCGCCGAAGTTTGCGACCCTTCTTTATCCGGACGGTTCGACAGAGCAGGTCGATTGCGATAGCCTCGATGTCGGCAACGAATTCCGCGTCCTTTCCGGGGAGCAGATCGCCTGTGATGGCACGGTCCTTTCCGGAACGGCCCTTGTCGACGAAAGCTCCCTGACAGGAGAAAGCAGGCCGAGAAGAGTGCAGCCTGGGGACAAGGTCATGGGCGGCACTCTCCTTTCTACTGGGCCCATCGTCGTCCGCGTCGACAAGATCGCCTTGGAGTCGCTTTATTCCGCCATCATCAACGAAAGCTATGCCCTCGACCAGAGAAAGGGAAAGCTTTCCAAGCTCTCCGACCGCATCGCCTCGATCTTCACGCCGGCCATCCTTCTTGTCGCCCTTGTCGCCTTCCTTGTCTGCCGCTTCGGAATGGCTCTCTCCATTGAGGAAAGCCTCGTCCGGGCCTGCTCTGTCCTCTCTGTCTCCTGCCCTTGTGCCTTTGGTCTTGCCGTTCCGATTTCCGCCATGTCGGGATATGACTGCGCTCTCTTAAGAGGCATTCTCTTCAAGAGCGGGGATACCTTCGAGAAGGTGCGCAAGGTCCAGGCCGTCCTCTTTGACAAGACGGGAACGCTCTCCACAGGAAGGATGAAGGTCAGGAAAATCGTCGGCGATACCTCTTTCCTTCCCTTGGTCAAGGCGATGGAGAAGAATTCCCTCCATCCGATTGCTTCCTCGCTTCTTGCCTATCTGGAAAAGGATAAGGACATAACGATTCCTGGGATCGAGGAGATTCCCGGACAGGGACTTCGCTCTGGCACCTACTTCCTAGGAAACGAGAAGACCACGATCGGAAAGGAAAAGGATCCGGATATTCTCGACTTTGCCAAGGAGAACGCCGAAACGACCCTCGTCTATCTCTCCGACGCGGAAAAGGTCCTTCTTGTCATCAGCCTTGTCGACGAGCTTGTCGAGGATGCGGAAAAAACGATAAGGCGTCTCAAGGAAGAAGGCATCGAAAGCTACATGCTGACCGGCGATCGGAAGGAATATGCCATGAAGATCGCAAAAAGCCTTGGCATCCCAGAGGAAAACGTGCGCTACGAGCTCAATCCCGGAGACAAGGCAACAGTCCTTGCGGAAATCAAAGAAAAGGAAGGCGTCATCTCCTATGTCGGCGATGGCATCAACGATACCTTGGCCCTCAAGAAAGCCGATCTCTCCTTTGCTTCCTACAAGGCAAGCGCTGTCGCCTGCACGAGCGCGGATGGCCTTCTTCTGAAGCCGAACCTCTTCATCCTCGTCTATGCCCTGGACATCTCGCGCAAGACCTATCTGAACATCATCGAGAACTTTCTCTGGGCCATCGCTTACAATCTTGTCATGATTCCATTGGCGATACTGGGCATCCTTCCGATGTATCTCTGCGGTGGACTGATGATCGTTTCCAACCTGACGCTGACGATCAATAGCCTCAGGATCCGTTACTACAAACCCGAAAAGGAGGAAAGAAGACATGAAGGAAATCCACGTTGAGGACATGAAGTGCATCCACTGCCAGGAGAAGATCCAGAAGGCGCTCAAGCTCAATCGCATCGCCGGAAAGGTCCTTCTGGAAACGAAGACCGTCGAAGTCGATGACGGGGATGCGGAAAGGGCCATCGAGACCATTCGCAAGGCCGGATACACGCCAAGCCTTTGAGCATTTAAAGTCGATATGTGAAAGAAAACGGCATCTTCTTCGGAAGAGGTGTGTTTTCCTTCGAATGAAAAAGACTCTTGTATTAAAATAAGGATGTCCTATCCGGAACGCTTTTTGCCTATTCAAGGAACAAAGAAATGACCAATAAAGAACTGCGCCAGAAGGTGGCCGAGCGCCGCAAAAGAGGATTCCGCAAGAACCTCCTTGTCAACCTTGCCCTGTTGATCCTCCCTATCCTTCTGACGATCGTGATCTTCATCACCGCCATCAACACCTACATCCTCTCCCTTTTCCTGATCTATTTCGTCCTGCCGATGTTCTACACCGTCGACAAAAGACTGCGCTATGACCTGACGGGAATCGGCAAGCCCAACTTCACCTATGCCGATGGCTACAAGGCCTTCTTCACCAAGAACATGGGTGGTGTCTTCGGGGCGATCGGTGCCATCCTGCTTGCGATCCTCGTCTTCATCTTCCTCCTCTTCATCCTCGAATACGCCTTCCCCGCCATTGCCCATTGCTTCCCCGGTGCCGGTGAGGTCGTGGAGAAAGTGAGCGCCATCTATTCCGAAAAGCAGGTGGACATGGATGCCTTGACCGACTACCTTCTCAAGAACGGCTATCTTCTCACCCAGCCGGCGACCGTCCTGATCGGCGTTTCGGCCTTCATCCCGATGTTCCTTCTTGTCTTCTACTTCTTCAACAACAACCTTTCGATGCATTACCTCTCGACCATCGTCCTTCCCGACATCGACAAGAACGTCTCCGCCAGCCAGGCCCGCGGCATCTCCAAGATCCAGTTTGGCCGTCTCATCCAAGGACACCGGCTTAAGGAAAGCCTCCTGCAGAACTGGCCCTACTATCTTGTCTTCACCTTCCTCTATGGCATCATCCTCTATGCCTGCACGTTCATTACGACGACAAACCTTATGGTCCTCCCTATCGTCGCCCTTCTTGCCCCTGCCCTTTCCCTCTTCTATGGCTTCCTTCTGGACTACTTCTGCCTGATGAACGAATACTGCGTCCTTGAGGAAAGTCAGTCCCTCCTTCTCTCCCGTATGCCTGAGCAGATGCGTTTCTCCGTCTACCAGACCTATTGCAGCCCGAACTACATCCACGGCGAGGAATCCGCCGCCAGGGGATGCTTCGTCCCGGCTCCGACATACCATCAGGAACATCCCTTCTCCTCTCCCTTTGCCAATACGCCTTATTCCTCAACGCCGTCGCAAGAGGGACAACCTTCTTCCTTCGAGGAAAGACGGACGGAAAACGCGGATGATGCACAAACCAATAGCAAACCCACAGAGGCACCGACCGGTGTCGTGATCGATTTAAGCGACGAGAAGGACAAGGAGGACAACACGAAATGATTTCCGCCGGCATCGATATCGGATCGACGACGATCAAGGCCGTCGTTCTGGATGACGAAAACAAGGTCCTTTTCAAGACCTACGAAAGACATTACTCCCGCATTGCCGAAAAGCTCGGAGAGGTCCTCAAGGCCCTCAAGGAAGGACCGCTCAAGGGCATGGACAAAGTCCCCTTGGCCTTCTCCGGATCGGCCGGCATGGGCATTGCCGAAGGCTGCCACTTCCCCTTCTACCAGGAAGTCTACGCCACAAGGGAGACGACGAAGGTCCGCTATCCCAAGACAGACTGCATCATCGAGCTCGGTGGTGAGGATGCCAAGATCCTCTTCTTGACGGATGGCGTGGAGGTCCGCATGAACGGAACCTGTGCCGGCGGTACGGGCGCCTTTATCGACCAGATGGCTTCCCTGTTGAACGTCCCCGTGGAGAAAGTCAACGACCTCGCCAAGTCCCATGAAAGGATCTATACCATCGCTTCCCGTTGCGGCGTCTTTGCCAAAAGCGACATCCAGCCCCTGCTTAACCAGGGTGCCCGAAAGGAAGATATCGCCGAGAGTATCTTCTATGCCGTCGTCAACCAGACGATCGCCGGCTTGGCCCAGGGACGCGAGATCAAGAACAACGTCATGTATCTGGGCGGTCCTCTGACCTTCATGTCGGAATTGAGGAATGCCTTTGACGATTCCCTTCACGTCCATGGTGTCCTTCCCGAGGATTCCCTCTACTATGTCGCCATCGGTTCGGCCCTGCTTGCCAAGAAGGACGAGCCCATCGCCTTGGATTCCATCCTGGAAAAAGTCCAGAACTATCGCAACAACGAGAACTTCTCCTACATCGAGCCCCTTTTCCGGGACGAGAAGGAATACGACGACTTCATCCAGGACCATGCCAAGGACCATGTCGATAGCCTTCCCTTGACGGGGTATCAGGGTCCGCTTTATCTCGGCGTGGATTCCGGCTCGACGACGCTCAAGGCCGTCCTCATCGACAAGGACTGCAACATCCGCTATACCCACTATGTCTCCAACCAAGGCGATCCGATCGCCCTTCTTAAGGACATGCTTCTGGATATCTATTCCCAGATGTCGGAAGGGGCCTATATCGCCGGCTCCTCTTCCACGGGCTATGGCGAGGACCTGGCCAAGAACGCCTTCTCCTTCGACCACGGCATCGTGGAGACGATGGCCCACTTCCAGGCCGCGAAGCACTTCCTTCCGGACGTGGAATTCGTCATCGATATCGGTGGCCAGGACATCAAGTGCTTCCGCATCCGCAACGGTGTCATCGACGACATCTTCCTCAACGAGGCCTGCTCCTCCGGCTGCGGATCCTTCCTCCAGACCTTCGCCTCATCCCTTGGCTATGACATCGCCGACTTTGCCAAGCTCTCCCTCTTTGCCAAAAGGCCGGTCAACCTCGGTTCCCGCTGCACGGTCTTCATGAACTCCTCCGTCAAGCAGGCACAGAAGGATGGCGCGACGGTCAACGATATCGCCGCCGGCCTTGCCATCTCCGTCGTCAAGAACGCGCTCTACAAGGTTATCCGCTGCTCTTCCAAGGACGAGTTGGGAAAGAAGATCGTCGTCCAGGGCGGAACCTTCCTCAACGATGCCGTCCTCAGGGCCTTTGAGAAGGAGCTCGGCGTCCGGGTCATCCGCTCCAACATCGCCGGACTGATGGGTGCCTATGGCGCGGCCTTGGATGCCATGGATCTCCATCTGGAAAGATCCAATATCCTCTCCAAGGAAAGGCTGGAGACCTTCAACAGGAAAGTCGTCTCCTCCATTTGCCAAGGCTGCAACAACAAATGCCGACTGACCATCTCCATCTTCGATGACAAGCGCGTCTTTATCGGCGGAAACCGCTGCGAGAAGCCGGTGACCAAGAAGGCAAACGACGTCCGATTGGACCTCTATGACTTCAAGTACCGGCTCTTGAGAAGCTATGACAGCGAAAACGAGGACGAAAGCAAGTTCCCGCGGGGCAAGATCGGCCTTCCGATGGGACTCAACTTCTATGAACTGGCTCCCTTCTGGTACAGCTTCTTCACCGCTTTGGGCTTCCAGGTGGTCCTCAGCTCGCCTTCCTCGGCAAAGCTCTATCGCAAGGGCCAGATGACGATTCCTTCCGATACCGTCTGCTATCCGGCAAAGCTCCTCCACGGCCATGTCATCGACCTTCTCAACAAGGGCGTCAAGACGATCTTCTATCCCTGCATGTCCTACAACGTGGAGGAAAGCCATACCGACAACCACTACAACTGCCCGGTCGTTGCCTATTATTCCGAGGTCATCAAGGCAAACGTCCGCTCCCTGCGCGAGGAAGGTGTCCACTATCTCAATCCCTACGTCAACCTTTCCGAGAGACGTTTCTTCCCGGACAAGATGTACGAATACCTCGTCTCCACCTATCCGGACCTCTCGCCTTTGCAGGTCAGGAAGGCAAGCGACAAGGCCTACCAGGAATACGAGAAGTTCGAGAAGGTCGTCATGAACAAGGCCCTGGAGATCATCGATTCCGCGCGCAAGGAAAAGAAGACCATCATCGTCCTCTCCGGACGTCCCTATCATGTCGATCCCCTCATCTGCCATGACATCGACAAATTGATCCTCGGCTACAACTGCGCTATCGTCACGGAAGATGTCGTCAGCAAATTGGAGAAGAATCCCGAGCCGAGCCACGTCCTCAACCAGTGGACCTACCATTCCCGTCTCTACAAGGCGGCGAACTATATCGTCAACCAGAAGGACATGCAGCTTATCCAGCTCGTCTCCTTTGGCTGCGGTGTCGATGCCATCACCTCCGATGAGGTCCGCGACATCCTGGAAAGGCACGGAAAGATCTATACCCAGGTCAAGATCGACGAAATCACGAATCTCGGCGCCGTCAAGATCCGTATCCGGTCCCTGCTGGAGGCGCTGAGAAGAAGGGAGCTCGACAAGCGATGAAAGAAAAAGAACTCAAACGGGACAAGAAGACCGGACGTGTCATCTTCACCCCGGAGATGAAGAAGGACTACACCATCCTCTTCCCCATGATGGCCCCGATCCACTTTTCCATCCTGCAGAGGGTCTTCACCCACTACGGCTACAAGACGGAACTTCTGACCGACACCTCTCCCGAGATCGCCCAGACCGGCCTGAAGTTCATCCAGAATGACATGTGCTACCCGGCCATCCTCAGCTGCGGACAGATGATCCACGCCCTGATGACAGGAAAGTACGACCTCCACAAGGTCGCCTTGATGATCACCCAGACCGGTGGCGGATGCCGAGCTTCCAACTACATCATGCTCTTAAGGAAGGGTCTTAAGAGGGCAGGCATGGACTACATCCCCGTCATCTCCCTCAACCTCTCCGGCCTGGAACCCAATCCCGGACTCAAGATCACGCTTCCGATGATCCGCAGGGCCGTCGCTGCCGTCATCTACGGCGACATGCTGATGTGCCTGAAGAACCAGGCCGAACCCTATGAGGTCCACAAAGGCGAGACCGAGAAGAAGGTCCAGCAATGGATCGAAAGCCTCTCCGACGAGATGCTCCACAAGGACGGCTACAAGATAAAGGTCGTCGAAAGAAACCTGACCAAGATCGCCAAGGACTTCGACAGCATCGAAAGGGACGGGAAGAGACGCGTCAAGGTCGGCATCGTCGGCGAGATCTACGTCAAATACGCCGCCTTGGGAAACAACAACCTCGAACGCTTCCTCCGCGAACAGGACTGCGAAGTCAACCTTCCGGGAATGCTCAACTTCGTCCTCTTCAAGATCGACAACCGCATCGACGACTGCAAGCTCTATGGCGGCCATCGCCTGAAGAAGTTCGTCTGCGAGAAGCTCTTCGACTACTGCACGAAGATCCAGAACCTCTTCTGCGATGCCATCAAGAACAACTCCTCCTTCCAGGTCCCGGCAAAGTACAGCCATGTCAAGGAACTCTGCAACGGCATCAACGGCTATGGCAACAAGATGGGCGAAGGCTGGCTCTTGACCGGCGAGATGCTCGAGCTTGCCGAATCCGGCTATGAGAACATCGTCTGCACCCAACCCTTCGGTTGCCTTCCCAACCACATCTCCGGAAAAGGCATGATCCGCCGCGTCGTCGAAACCTTCCCCAAGGCCAACATCGTCGCCGTCGACTATGATGCCGGCGCCCCGAAGGTCAACCAGGAAAACCGCATCAAGCTGATGCTCTCCATCGCCAAGGAAAACCTCGAGAAGGGAGAAGGAAAGTAGACTCAGCCCCAAAAGGGGCTTTTCCTTTGCCTATCCTGAAATACGTTTTCGGAGTGTCCATCGGCTTTGGCGCCGTGCTCAGAATCTATGAAGCCTTCCTCGGAAAAAGGTCTCCTTTGTGGAGCGCTGATGAATCCGCATCGACAGGGGTTCTCTCTTTTTGGGTGTGATTCTCAAAGAACATGCACGGCAAAGATTTCCCTCAAGAGGAATATCGTAGCGATGCTATGAACGTCTTTGAGTGAGAAATTCTTTGCTATCTTTTCGAGATTGCCAATGATTTCTTCCTTGAGCAAATTCAAGGTAAAGGCGTCTTTATCCGTGCCGACAAAAAGCGTGTTTTCATAAATGAAATAGGGCATGTCCGGATTCTCGAGATCCGTCTTTATCTTGAAGGGATCCGTCGTCTCAAGAGTCAAGAAGGAGTGGAAAAGGGAACGGACGAAAAGGGCCGCTTGGTTGAAGATGACTTCCCTGTTCTTGGAAAGTCCCTGGAACGTCTTCCTGTCGATTCCCTCTTCCCCAAGGGAAAGCTTGATTGAAAGAAGCGGGAACGTCCTTGCCAGGATGTCGGCCATCGTCACCTTTTCTGTGCCATAGAGAAAGGACTCATAGACAAGCATCGCCTTTTTCTTCTCATCGGCAAGGGAAGGGACGATTGCGGCATCCGTCGTCCTTTCGATTATCTTCCGGAAGAAGACGTCAAAGCTTTCAAGTCCGACCTTGGCGCGGTCCTTTCCCTGGGCGCGGAAGATGGAGAGGTTGGAAACGATGGCATAGAGCGCCTTGGCCAGGTCCGTGCTCTTGGATCCCTTGTTGAAGGTCTTTCCCTCCTGAAGGTTGAAACGGCTTGAAATCGGCTTGCCACCCTCGAAAAAGGAAAAGGCTTCTTCCCTGTCGATCGATCGGATGTTCTCGATAAGCGTGGATCTGTCCATGTTGAGGGAATTATAGCACAACAGCGGACACTTTTCCGTCCCCCTGTTTCCATTCCGAGGTCTTCTCCTCTATAATTCTTGTCGAGGTGAAAACAATGGCAGAAGAAAAAATCGTCGTCGTCGACTTCGGTGGCCAATATAACCAGCTCATCGCCAGACGTATCCGCCAGTTGAACATCTACTCGGAAGTCGTTCCCTATACCATCTCTTTGGACGAACTGGCCAAGGAAGAAGTCAAGGGCATCATTTTCACGGGCGGTCCCAATTCCGTCTACCTGGATTCTTCCCCCAAGATCGACAAGAAGGTCTTCACGCTTGGAAAGCCGATTCTGGGCATCTGCTATGGCGCCCAGATGATTGCCTATCTTCTTGGCGGAGAGGTCAAGACAGCGCCGACAAGCGAGTACGGAAACACGCTCCTTCACGTCCATGATGGCTCCCTTCTTCTTAAGGGCGTCCACAAGGAAACGAACGTCTTCATGTCCCATACGGACTATATCGCAAGGATTCCCGAGGGCTTCGTCCTGACGTCCCATACCGATGTCTGCCCGACAGGCTCCTTCGAAAACGTCGAAAGACAGGTCTATGCCACCCAGTTCCATCCGGAAGTCGAGCATTCCGTGGAAGGACAGAAGATGCTTGAGAACTTTGCCGTCAATATCTGCCATTGTCATCAAACGTTCGTCAAGTCTTCCTTTATCCAGGACCAGATAGAGAAGATCCGTGCCGAAGTCGGAGATGGAAAGGTTCTCTGCGCCCTCTCGGGAGGTGTTGATTCTTCCGTCACGGCAGCCCTTCTTGCCAAGGCCATCGGAAAGAACCTCACCTGCGTCTTCGTGGATCACGGCCTTCTGAGAAAGGATGAGGCCAAGCAGGTCGAAGAGGTCTTTGGCCCCAACGGCAAATTCGATCTCAATTTCGTCCCTTTCGATGCCAGCGAACTCTTCTATTCCCGCCTGAAAGGCGTCACCGAGCCGGAAAAGAAAAGAAAGATCATCGGCAGCACCTTTATCGAAGTCTTCAACGAGGAAAAGAAGAAGCTCGGCCAGATGGACTATCTTGCCCAGGGAACGATCTATCCCGACCGCATCGAGTCCGGCCTTGGCATCTCGGCAACGATCAAGTCCCACCACAATGTCGGCGGACTCCCCAAGGACATCGGCTTCAAGGGATTGATCGAGCCTCTTTCCTATCTCTTCAAGGACGAGGTTCGAGAAGTCGGCCTGCAGTTAGGTCTTCCTAAGGAACTTGTCTATCGTCAACCCTTCCCAGGACCGGGCCTTGGCATCCGCATCATCGGTGAAGTCACCAAGGAAAAGATCCACATCGTCCAGGAAGCCGATGCCATCTTCCGCGAAGAAGTCCGGAAAGCCGGCCTGGAATTCAAACTGAGCCAATACTTTGCCGCCCTTTCCAATATGCGCTCCGTCGGCGTCATGGGCGATTTCAGGACCTATGACTATGCCGTTGTCCTCAGGGCTGTCGAAACCGATGACTTCATGACCGCAAGACCTTCTTGCCTGACATACGAATTCCTCTCCACGGTCGCCGACAGGATCGTCAACGAAGTCAAGGGTGTCAACAGAGTCCTCTTCGACTACACATCCAAACCGCCGTCAACGATTGAACTGGAATAAGCTGCATCTTCTGCTGTTCAAACCTGCTTCAAAATTACTGAATTGGCTGCTTTTAAGGGCTGCCTTTCTTTTTCGATCCATGCCGAGGGGTTGTGTCTTGATCGTAGAAGAAACAAGCTTGCTGTTTCCTTTTGCCGTTTGGCAATCGCTGGGGTTGGGAATATAATGAATATGTTGATATTTCAACTTTCAGGAGAGCCCTATGGACCGTTTCGGAAAATTCATGCTGGCGATGTCGGAAATCGATCGCTACTGGCATCGAATCGCTGCCAAGGAGCTTTCCCGTTTCCATCTCAAGGGCCCTCATGCCATTTACTTGGTTGCCTTGAACAATCATCCGGAAGGATTGACCGGCCCGGATCTTTCGAAGCTTCTCGGAAAGGACAAGGCCGATATCTCCAGGATGATGGCCATCCTCGAAAAAAGAGGCTTGGTTCTCAAGGACGGGGAATATCGGGGGCTCTATGTCCTGACAAAGGAAGGAAAGGAGATATCCGATATCGTCTCCAGGAAGGCGGAAACAGCTGTCGACAAAGCCGGGGCCGATTTAAGCGATGCGGAAAGGGATAGTCTCTATAAGTCCCTTGATAGCATTGTCCGGAATCTCAGTCGAATGAACAAGGAGGGGATCTTATGAACCCATTTGCAAAGGCGTTTTGCCGAATCTATCAAGCCTGCTTCCATCTGGTGCTTCCTCTGCTACCCTATCGGGAGCCGAAGGTCTATCACAGCCTTGAGGACGTTAAGTCGATTCTCAAGGACCTCGGTGTCAAATCTGTCCTCTTGGTCACCGACAAGGGCCTTGCCTCGACCGCCGGCTTCAAAACGCTTGTCGAGGAGGTCCAGCAAAGCGGCGTCCTTCTTGCCATCTATGATGAAACCAACGCCAATCCGACCGTCAACAACGTCAATGCCGCAAAGAAAAGCTATCTTGACAACCATTGCGAAGCCTTGATCGCCTATGGCGGTGGCTCGCCGATGGACTGTGCCAAGGGTGTCGGCTCCTTGATTGCCTACCCCAAGAAGACAATCCAGCAAATGAAAGGTCTTCTCAAGGTCCTAAGGAAGATCCCACCGCTTATTGCCATTCCGACGACAGCCGGCACGGGAAGCGAAGTCACGATCACGTCCGTCATCACCGATTCGGAGACGAAATACAAATACACCATCAACAGCTTCTCCTTGATTCCCTCCTATGCCATCCTCGATCCGAAGGTCACCCTCTCCCTTCCGCCGCACATGACATCTACGACCGGAATGGATGCCCTGACCCATGCGACGGAAGCCTTCATCGGAAGATCGACCAGCAAGGAGACAGAACGCCTTTCCAAGGAAGCCGTAAGACTTATCTTCGACAATATCCTTAAGGTCTATGAGCATCCAGAGGACTTAGAAGCCAGAAAGAACATGCTCATGGCTTCCTACAAGGCCGGCATCGCCTTCTCCAAATCCTATGTCGGCTATATCCACGCCATCGCCCACTCCCTCGGTGGAGAATACAACATCCCCCATGGCCTAGCCAACGCCGCCATCATGCCCTATATCCTCAAGGCCTATGGGAAGAAGGCGGAGAAGAGACTCTATCTTCTGGCCCAGGCTGCCGGCATCCTTGAAAAGACGGACACCGTCGAATCCGGCGCAAGGAAATACATCGCCGCCATCGAGGAGCTCAACAGGAAGATGAACATCCCGACCACTTTCCCACAGATCCAGGAAAAGGACATCCCGGTGATGGCAAAGCATGCCGCCAAGGAAGCCAATCCTCTCTATCCTGTCCCGAAGCTGATGAACGCCAAGGAACTGGAGAAATTCTATTACGTCCTGAAAGGAGAAAAAGATGCCTGATATCGAAAGAATCGTCGAAAGCCAGAAGGAATTCTTCCGGAGCGGAAAGACCCTTGACGTCGACTTCCGTATCCGGATGCTGAAAAGGCTCTATGAAGTCATCGACAAGCACGAGGACAGGATCAACAAGGCCATGCAGAAGGACCTCGGAAAGAGCGTCTACGAATCCTATATGTGCGAAGTCGGACTCAGCAAGGCCGAAATCAGCTATCTCATCCGCCACGTCAAATCCTTCAGCAAGGAAAAACGGGTTCATACGCCTCTCTCTCAGTTCCTGTCCAGAAGCTTTGTCCTTCCTTCGCCGCGTGGAACATGCCTCATCCTCAGCCCGTGGAACTATCCTTTCATGCTGACGATCGAACCCCTTGCCGATGCCATCGCCGCCGGAAACACCATCATCCTCAAGCCGAGCGAATCGACACCGGAAGTCAGTGCCGCCATGGAAGAAATGCTCAAGGAAGCCTTCGATGAAAACTATGTGGCCATGGTCCGCGGAGATCACGCCTTGGCCACAAGACTGCTCGAGCAGAAGCTGGACTTCATCTTCTTCACCGGATCGAAGAGAGTGGGACAGATGATTCTGGAGAGAGCCGCCGCAAACCTGACGCCCTGTGTTCTGGAACTGGGTGGAAAGAGCCCGTGCATCGTCGAGAAAACAGCAGACATCCCTCTTGCCGCAAGAAGGATCGTCTTTGGAAAATACCTCAATTGCGGACAGACCTGTGTCGCTCCGGATTATATCCTCTGCGACAAGGCAATTAAGCCGGCCCTGCTTGAAGCCCTGAAGAAGGAAATCCTCCGTCAGTACGGAGAGGATCCCCTTTCCAATCCGGACTACGGAAAGATCATCAACGCCAAGCACTATGACCGTCTCATGGCGCACATCCAGAAGGGAAAGGTCGCCTTCGGCGGAAAAGGGGATAGGGAAGACGAGAAGATCGAGCCGACGATCCTCGATGATGTCACACTGGAAAGCAGCATCATGGGCGAGGAGATCTTCGGCCCCATCCTTCCGATTCTGACCTACGAGAACTATGACGAAGTCTTCGATATCATCGACAAAAACCCAACTCCTCTTGCCCTCTATATCTTCTCCTGCGACAAGAAGATCATCCGCACAACATTGAGGAAGGTCGCCTTTGGCGGCGGGTGCGTCAACGACGTCGTCATCCATCTTGCCAACAGCGAGATGGGCTTTGGCGGCATCGGGAATAGCGGAATGGGTGCCTATCACGGAAAGGTCGGCTTCGATACCTTCTCCCATCAGAAGAGCATCGTCGACAAGAAACGGATCATCGACCTTCCGATGCGCTATCAACCCTACAAGTCCCGTCTTTACGAAAGACTGCTTCGCTTCTTCCTGAAATGACGTCGTCGAACCGTTCTTCTGCCGAGCATTATCTTTCCCTCTACAAGGAAGACCTCCTCTTCCAAGGCTTTTCGATGGAAGAGACGACCTTCCACATGCAGGTAGCAAAAAGCTACGCCATCGATTTTCTCTGCGACCAGCGGTTCCAGTCGATTGCCGATGCGGCAAAGCCCTCTCTTTTGGAAGCCTATATCCTCGACTATTGTCTGCGGCTGCGTCTTGTCCGCTCCGAAAACGGGCTTTCAAAGAGGATAGGATCGCTCAAACGTTTCCTCCAATCGCTGATGGAACATAGAAGGTTGTCTCATCAAGCCTTTTCGAAGGCATTCGTCTTTTTGGATGCAGGCTTTCCAAAATGGAATGGCTATCTTCCCAAAACGGCGCGAAGTGATTAAAGTTCCTTGGAGGGAACGTTGAGGGACACGACGACTTCTTTTTCCTCGTCCCCGACAAACTCGAAAGACCAAAGATCCGAAGAGAATCCCATGACCTCATAGAAGGCAGGGTCCAAAACCTGCTCCTTCGTGCAGGCCTCTTCCTTCCTTGGGGAAAGCAGGGCATAGCTTCTCAGGCAATTGAACAGATGCTGCGTCTGGTCGCCTTGATTATTCGCGAGAACGGAGCCTGGGACAAGATTGAGGCAACTTTCCATTTGGACAAGGCCGGAATACTCGTCAATGAGGCAATCAATATCGCCAACATTGATTGCGTTCGTCAGGAATATTTCGCAGGAATAGTAGGCAGAGCCGGTAATGGCGCCTGCGGGAGCGTTGGGGTTCTGTGAAGTCGGGTCAACGATTATGTCTCCCGTGTTGAGGATATCCGTCATGTGAACCCTGCCCTGCCAATAGACAAGGCCGATGAAGCCACCGAGATTGGATTTTCCGACAATCGTTCCGTTGTTGACGCACTGGCGCATGGTGATCTCATAGGGTACGTCCATCATTTCCTCGGAAGTGCCGATAAAGCCACCAACGTTTTTCTCTCCGGAAATGCTGCCGTTGTTGATGCAATCGTATAGGGAGACACTTCCGCTGGCAAGGCCAAGGAAGCCACCGATACTAAAATTGAAGACGAGATTCGAACAGAAGATGAGGACGCTGTCGCTATCGGTGGTGCAGTCTTGGATGGTGAGGTTACTTCCTTCGCCAGCAAGGAGTCCTATGCACAAACGATTGTTCAAATCCCTATCGTCGTTGAAAGTAATATTGAAGAAGAAGTTGTCAAGATGGAGGGATGAGATGACACCGCTGGCGTAGCTGAAAAGACCAAGGCGTGTGCTTCCCTTGATGTCCCTGAAAATCTTCAGGTTTGAAATCGTATGGCCATTGCCGTCGAAGTACCCGTTCATGGTCGTCGCCTCATAGTCCTCTACCCCGGAAAGGTCGATATCCTTGGTCAGACGGTAGTAGTGGAAATCGTCGACATCCTGCAGGTCTTCGACGCTGTCGATCTCAACGACGGTATCGTCAGCGAGCAAGACATAGGAGAGATTGATGTTGGCATCGATCACGCTTTCGACATAGGTGTTTCGATAGTGGATTTTGTCGATGCAAATCTGGTTGCTCTCTCCCGGCGTTCCGGAAAGGGCATAGAGATAGTGGGAATTGTCGAGCTTTTTCAAGGGAAGTTCCGAGAAGGGTATATCGTCGATAGCCTCGATTTCATAGTTGGAATCGTTTTGGAAGGTCATGAGGACATAGAGCTGTTCACCCGGGAAGGCATAGTTCTGCTTCTCGAGATTCTCGTTCACGACGACGGCATCCAGAAGCTTCATGGCGCCGTTGACGAAGAACCTTGTCGTTTCGAACTCCGTACTCAGGAAGTTCTCTTCGCCATCCTTCAGGAAATAGATACCTTCCAGACGGAAGGAGACCTCGCCATCGCCAAGCTTTCCATCGTTGACGACCTGGACCAGGATCCTTTCGGGCGTGGAAAGAGCATTCACGGGATAGTCCATGCCATTGATACGAACCTTCGTGACTTCAAGCTTCCTTTCGTTCTGAAGGAGGATGGAGAAGAAAAGGGCTTCGCCATACTGGACGACTTGATTGTTCTCGATGCGGAATTCCGTGATCTCGAACTTCGGATAGGTCTCATAGGAGAAGAGGATGCTTTCCTTGTGAACGCCGTTGCCGTCCTTGAGGTCGTAATGATATTGGACACGGACGTCGTACTTCGTTTCGGGAGAGAGATTCTCAAAGTCTGCCTGCGCGCTATCGACAGTCTCCAACTCTTGGCCATCTTTAAGGAGGGTGATGGAATCGATTCCGGAATCACTATTGCCATCCATAGCGTAGAAGACAAAGAATCCCGTCTCGTCGAGAACGACTTCTTTTTCCTGGACGGTCGGCGCCTCGAAGGAGAGGGTCGTTGCCGATACGCTGGCGGTCTTTCCAAGCTTTGTGCCCGTCTCGTCATTGAGATTGTAATAATAGGTTGCGCGGATGAAATAGGTGTGGTTGGAAAGCAGGTCATCAAAGGTATAGATGTCCTTCCTTTCCTTGACAACGGCAATATCGCCTTTTTCATCGCTGAGGATGACCTCTCCCAAAGTGAAGACATTGTCCTCGTCGCGGACATTGAGACGGAAGGAGAGGGATGTCTGGGCCTTGCCATAGACCTCAAAGGAGACTTCCGGCGGTTGGCTTTCCAATGTCCGGAAGGTCGTCTTGTGGACATCGGAATAGGCCTTTTCGTCACGAAAGTATTCATAGCGGATCTCAAGGCCGTAGTTGTGGTTGGAAAGAAGGCCGTCGATGACGAAGATCTCCTGTCCAAGGGAGGGACTGAATTCCTTGACGACATCCAGGCCATCATAAAGAAGGATATCCTTGACTTGGGTCATGTATTCTTTGTCGGTATGAAGGGCAAACTCGACCGAGGATTCCTTGGCCGTCAGATAGGAGAAGGCGATCGGCGGCTTTGTCGTGAAGGTTTCCTTTACCAGCCATTCGGAATGGTCATAGCGACCATCGGCCTTGTCGAAGGCGGTGATGACGCCATATTGGTAGGTCTGCTGGACATTGAGATTCTGGACATCGACCTCGTTCTCTCCGAGATCCAGCTGCTGCTTTTTGAGAATGTCTTTTCCATCGGAAAGATAGAAAAGGATGGGGTAATCCTTGGCAAGGTTCTCAGGATCTTCCACCTGGAGGCTGAACTTCGCGCCATCGGAATAGATCTGGGTCGTTGCAAGGCAGGTCGGCTGGTCTTCATAGGGAACGCCGACATAGATCGTGGTGTTGGTGTTCATGACGACGTCGCGTATCTCGTGGTTATCGATGTATTTCATCTCCTGGATGTGGAAGGTGAAGTATCCTGGCTCTTGTGTCGCCTGGAGATGGAGGACGATCTTTTCCAGGTTCGATCCTTCCTCGAACATGTAGTTGGCGTATTTCTTGCCGTTGAGGGTAAAGGACTGGATTTCGTAGGAATCGGGGTTGGAAAGATAGATGTTGAGATAGAACCACTCCCCGGCCTCGACGAAATAGCGAACCTCATCCGTCTTTTCGACAGGATAATCGACAAGTTCGGAAAGATCCTCCACCCCGCTTGTGGAAAGGCCGTTGCTATTGGCATAGGAAAGATTGAGCGTCGCCTGTCTGGCCATCGAAGGATCCCGGTGGATCGTCATGCCGCGGTATTCCGGAACGCTGTGCTCTTCTTCCGGAGCAGAGGAGGAAGTATCGGAGGAGGAAGAACTCGATGAGGAATTGGAGGAAGAGCTTGAGGAAGTGTTGGAAGAAGAGACAGACGATGAGGATTGGCTGCTGTTACTGGAAGAGGATAAAGACGAGTCCGCGCTTGAGGATGAAGAAGGCGTAGAAGGATCCGGTTGCGATGGATTGGAAACCGATGGGGTCGTGCTGGAAGTCGGGCTTTCGATCGATAAAACCGAGCATGAGGTAAGAAGCATTGTGGTAGTGGTGAAGAGGGCAGAAAGCAGCGCTAGTTTTTTCATGACAAGAATCTCCTTTTATTCCGCGGATATGTCGACCGAGATGATAACGGGCGGTCGACCGGAATCCGTTTGTGCAGACGAGGAAGGAGAGGATGAGGAAACGACGTTTGATGAAGTCGTTGACGAAGGCTCGCTTGAGGAAGACGTGGAGGACGAGGAAGCATTCGTTTCCGAGGAGGGGGCAAAGAGCAAGGAGAGGACGACGATGAGGATGATGAAGATAGCGATAGCAAACCCGACGAAGACCCACGGAAGAATACGGCGCATGGTTTGCTTCCGCTTTTCGGTCGAGGGTGTTTCTTCCTTGACCGCCGGGAGTTCTTTCGTTTCCAAACCCTGTCCGAAATAAAGTTCCTCATAGGGTAGGGAATAGAACTCGGCAAGGCGCATGAATTCCTCAAGGCTAGGCAAGCTCTTGCCCGTCTCCCATTTGGTGATCTTGAAGACAGGGATTCCTATCTGGGAGGAGAAGGCCTTCTGGGTCAGGTTGCGCTTTTCCCTCAGGAAGAGAAGCCTTTCCTGGAACGCCTTCCTGTCGAAGTCCATCCTATCGGCAAGATCGTTGTTCTTCTCGGCGACGCCGTGAAGTAAACTGGTGATGTCGACCTGAAGAAGCCGGGAAAGCTTCCCCAACATCCCAAGATAGATCGTGGACTTGTCGTTCTCATACTTGCTGACTGCCTGCGGCGTGCATTCCAAGGCTTCCGACAGGTTGTGCTGGGAGATGTGCAAGTCTTTCCGGCGGTTGCGAATGAACTCACCGTAGGAAGTTTTCATTGCCATGGCTTAATTATAGAGGGTTTCAGGGTGAAAAAGAGAGTGTCGAACCAGCGAAAAAGCGTTTGTTCTACGTAAAATTTGCCTTTCTCACAGGTTCTTTCCTACTAGAGAGACAAAACCCGTCTCCGAAACAAGAATCCTGACAGCCAAAGGAGAAGTCCAAGCCATCCTTGTTATTATCATAATAAAGCGGTTCTTGAAAAAGACAGCTCTTTTACAGAGAGTGTCATATTCTGTCCGCGTGCATTTCAAAGAAAGATTCTTTTCTCCTTCCCTTCCAAACGTCTTTCCTGCCTTCTTTTCCTGCCCAGGAAGGAGTCAACACTTCGCAAAACCTGAAATTCCGATTTGGCAGTGTTCCTTTTTTCTTCAAGGCCAAAGTTCGGCGCAAAGACGGGAAAATTTAGTTTTGGTGTCATTTTATGTCATTAAACAACGAAAAACGCGATATTTTTCTATTTCGGTGTAGACATTTTCTAGATTGTTGATACATATTTAGAAGAAGAAGTGAGAGACTGAAATCGCCAAACAAAGGAGGATTCCAAGCATGGATAAATCAACGGCAGTGCTATTCATCTATGATACCCTCACCAATGAGAAGCCCCTGACGATTAGCGAGTTGTGCGAGACCTGCGACTGCAGCCGTCGCACCGCCATCCGCTACATCAAGAACGTGCGCAGTTATCTCCAGGACTACCTCAATCAGCCCATTTCCTATGACAGGAAAAAGAAAACCTTCTTCATTGCCAAAGAGAAGAAGGACTAATGCCGATCCCAAGAAACCAGAAAGCTTCGTCCTCTACCTGCTCCGAAACCGGATTCGCTAGGGTTTCTGTGAATGGCTATCCGTTTTTCCCGTCATCCCAGAGGTTTTTGTACTCCGGAGGCAGATAAATGCCCCTCTCTTCCGGGGAGAGGCATTTTTCGTTGAAGACACCGGCGTCAAGCAGGGCATCGTAATAGGCGTAGTTCGGCCAATAGCGCTCGCACAGGGCATAGAAAGCCTTGCCGTGGTTATGATGATAGCAATGGCAGAGCTCATGGACGATAAGGGCATCGATGATGGCTTGCCTGTAGGCCGCGTTCCGATAATCAAACCGCAGGATCTTCTGATAGTAGGCATTGCTGGCGTAAATGCTCCGATAGTTGGAGACCTTGATTTCCCACTTGTTCATGTTCAAGCCCATCTGTGATCCGATTTCGGGAATCCTCTTGCGAAGATAGGTGAAAAACAACTCTTTGTATTTTTTGATGGGATGGATTCCTTTTTCGACGAAGAAATACTTTGGATCGCCGAGCTTGTCCCTGTCGTTTGTTATCTTTCTTCTCTTTCCGAAGAAGAAGAGACTGTCCCCGTCATAGAAAGGCAGGAAGTAGACCCTCTTGGTGGCCCGTTCGATGGTGTTGCGGACAAAGCCGAGGATTTCCCTGTCCCCGTCCTCCTTCCGCCCATAGATCTCGATCATGCCGTAGTTGACGATTGAACGCCTTTGCATCTTGTTCTCCCGCCGAAAGTACTCGACCCGGAGGATGTGGTTGCCGCACCGGATGCGATAGATGTAGATCGGGATGCGCTTATCAAGCCTATCCTTCTCTTCCGCCTGCCATGCCTTCAGGATGGTAAGGCCTGTTCCGGAAGGGGCTTTTTCGGGAAGAAGGAGCGTCGGAAAGCGATCGACTGCCGTCGGGGTGTTGTCCGTCTCCTCGCTTTCGGACACGGGAAAGGCTGTCCTGTTGTTGACATAGACCTGGTCCTCCAGGACATAGAGGGTGGCGTTGTCGGGGATCTCGTATCTTTTTCCGTCCAGGACAAAGACATTTGTTCCTTCTTCCCGAAAAAGGGAATAGTTCAATGTGGTCGTGATGTTGACCGCCTGAAGGAGGACCTTCTTGTCACGATCCTCCGTCATGGCATCGAAAAGGTCCAGAAGCTTTCCCATATCGGATGCGTCTCCTTAGCTACTTCAGGATCAAGGTTCCGTTTTCTCCCGTCGTCAGGAAATCCGTCCTGTTTTCGATGGCCCAGTCGATGGCTTCCTCAAGGATGTCGTGATACTTTCCGGTATCCCGGGACATGGAGAAGTAGGCAAGAAGCTGTCTTTCCAAGCCTTCCTTGTCGATACCAAACTGATCCATCAGGACATCATAGATAGCGACGGCGATTTCCTCCTTGGCGATATCGTTGATGCTTCTTTCCGTATTGCCGTTGCGGTTGCGGTAGAAGTCCAGCTTCTTGGGATTGCTTCCCTCGTTCCAGAAGAAGAGGCTTCCGTCCTTGTTGTGCGTCAGAGGATACTTCTTCATGGCCTGGGAAATGGCGATGTCGTACTCGTCCTTGTTGCGATTGGCAAGGCGGGTCAGGCCGAAGATCTTCGTGATCCGTTTCTGGAGCAGCCTTTCGCTGATCGGGGCCTCATTGCGGATGACGATGCCGATCTGTTCGAGGATCTGCTCATGGTTCATCTTGGAGGCATCCAGGGTCCTGTAGTCGGGAACCATGTAGTTTCTTCCCTTGCCGACCCGTTTTTTGTTCTCCTTGAGGACAGGTGGCTGGGGGACGTTCTTTCTATCCTCTTTCTTCTCATAGACGTCCCGATAGGAAGAGGCTCTCTTGTTGTCCTGTGCCTTTTTGTAGGCGATCTCGATCTCGGTGATGACGCTCGAGGGGGAGTTGATCCAGTCCAAGGCGTAGACGCGGATAGTCTTCCAGCCGAGGGACTTGAGAACCTGGGGCTGGATCTGCAGCTTGTCCGTCAGGTGATAGTTCGTTCCCTTCTCGCCCTCGACCATGACACCCAGGAGATAGTCTTCCGGATGGTCCTTGTCGACGATGGCAAGGTTCAGGTGGAAGGAGGAATCACCGACACCGGTATGGACGGTATAGCCCTTCTTCCTGAGCTCGCTGGCGATGGATTCGGACAGGACTTCATCGTCCTTGGCCGTGGTCCTTGTGGAATTGGCAAGGGCCGTCCGTCCATGCTTGGCATAGCGAAGGAAGCGGAAGAGGTATTGGGCACCCGGATTGTCGATATCCTCGTCATGATAGCGGTCCGGATCGATGTTGGTATAGATGAGCATTTCCTTCCTCGCCCTGGAAATGGCGACGTTGAGTCTGCGGAAGCCGTTGATGCCGTTGATGGGGCCGAAGTTCATCGTCATGCGTCCGCTGCGGTCCATGCCATAGCCGATGGAGAAGATGATGATGTCTCTTTCGTCACCCTGGACGTTTTCCAGGTTCTTGACGAAGATCGGCTCAAGGGCCTCATCGTCCTCGTCCTTCAAGGCACCGGTCAAGGCATCGTCGAGCTTGTCTTCGATGAGATCCTTCTGCGCCTGGGAGAAGGCGACGATACCGATGGAATCCTTCTTGAGCTTGGGATCGTTCTTGCGGCGGAGGACTTCCTTGACGATGGCCTTTGCCTCCTCCTCGTTGGTGCGGGAATGGGAACGGTCATAGGAAGAATCCACACGGCAGTACTTGACCATGGAAACCTGGTCGTCGATGGAGGGGAAGGTATAGAGGGAATCGTAATAGAACTCGTGGTTGGAGAAGGCGATAAGGGATTCCGAACGGCTGCGGTAATGCCATCTCAGTTCCTGTTCGGGCAGCATGATGGCCTTGCATTCCTCGAGGATGGAAGGAAGGGAGGAAGTCAGGAAGTCGGCATTCTCGGACGAATTGTCCCGCTTGAAGAAGGACGTCGGAGGAAGCTGGTTGCTATCGCCGCAGACAACAAGGCTCTTGCCACGGCTGATGGGACCGACGGCCTCGGCAGTCGGAATCTGGGAAGCCTCGTCGAAGATGACGACATCAAAGGGTGCCATGTCGGGGCTGAGATAGGTCGCGGCGGACATCGGGGACATGAGGAAGCACGGGCAAAGGGTCCGGATGAGGTTGATGGCCCCATCGAGGATCTTGCGGATGGACTTGCCATGGCCATTGGAGGCGATGGCTTTCTTCAGGAAGCCCAGTTCGGATGTCGGCGAGGCATTGCTGTTGTCGTTGGGGATGTTCTCGCTCAACTGGGAAAGAAGCTGGGCAATGGAAAGCTCGCGGAAGCGGCGGCATTCCTCGTTGTACTTGCTGATGGTCGCCTCTTCGCTAAGGCCTGAGAAGGATTCCAGATTGTTCTCGCGGATGGAAAGGAGGGCGATACCAAGATAGATATTGCAATCGATGGCCCGTCCCAAGTCGCGGCAGCTGACCTTTCCTTCCATCAGACAATCGGCAGCGCTCTGGAGATCCAAAGCCTTCAGTTCGTCGATAGCCGAGTTCATGTTCGCCCATTCGGCAGCAAAGAGCAGCTTTTCCTGGATCTTGTTCAGGCTCGTCGGCAAGGTCGAATAGAAGTCATAGCGGTCGGGAAGATAGGAGAGGTCGAGCTCGAGCTTCTCGCGGTATTCCTGAGCGAGTTTCCAGAAGTCGGCATGGACGGAGCGGAAGACATTGATCATGTTGACGTTGATGTTGGAGATGGAGCGGGAGAAGCTCAGAAGGGAGGAGATCATCATCTTCTGCTGGGTGATCTCGCCGATGGGGAGGACGCTGTTGGCAAGGCTGATGGAGTAGTTGAACTGACGCATCAAGTCATCGGCATCGCTTTCATCGTAGGACTTGAATTCTTCCCGGAAGACGTTTCTTACGATTGGCATGAAAGTGTCGAGATCGTTTCTCAGGTTCTGAAGTTCGATGCAGGTGGCGAGAAGGTCGACGGCATCCTTGTTCCGGATCTTGACGTTGAGATACTTCCGCAGGCCTTTCTTGGCTCTCTTGGAACTCTTGGACTTATGGAAAAGCTTGCCGGCCAAGTCGATCGTCTTGACCTCGGCATAGCAATCCTTGAGGGTGATGTCATCCAAAGCCTGCGGGGAGAGGAAGGGAAGGATCTTTTCGCGCCTTTTCTCCTGGTATTCCCGTAGCTTTTCAAGGAATGTCCTGATGTCCTTCTCGCTTTCCCGGATGGAGAGATCCTGGATGGCATTGGAAAGAGGATGGGGCGCCTCAGGGACAAGATAGGCATTCAAGTAGGCGACAAGGACGTCGGTGTTCTCCCGAGTGAGGGAAAAGACAGGGCGGAAGGTATTCTTGATCTTGTTAACGGCGCCGGAGAGGGAAACGGCCTTCCTAAGCAGTTCCTTGACGGCGCTTCCGACCTGCTCCCTTTTCTCCAAGCCATAGGCATGTCCTCTTAAGGGGACAAGATCGTTGTTGTAGAATTCGCCGAAGTGGCCATAGGCTTCCAAGTAGGCGATCCTTTCGGTGACGTCGTTTATCTTCTTGAACTTCTCTTCGGTCATGGAACGGATGAAATCGTCCGTGAAGGAAGGAATGGAGCGGAAGGCCTTGACCGATTCATAGCCGATGAGGGCATCGTTGATGGAAAGGAAACAGGGCGCCTTCCTATTGAAGACCTCGATGTCATACTCCAGTTTCGCGCGCAGGTTGACGATATCTTCCTTCGTCCTTTCATATTCCGCCGGCGATCCCAGCTGGGCGTGCTTGAAGGCATTGGAGAACTGGGAAAGGACGCTTCCCTTGCTGGCCTTTGCGGAATGAAGCTGGAGGCAGAAGGGATCCAGTCCGATGCGCTTGAGACGGTTATAGACGACATCCAGGGCCGCCTGCTTCTCGGAGACGAAGAGGACTTTCTTTCCGTGGAAGAGGGAGTTGGCGATCATGTTGACGATCGTCTGGCTCTTTCCCGTTCCCGGAGGGCCAAAGAGGATGAAGGACTTGGAATCGGCGCATTTCTTGATGGCCTCGATCTGGCTGGAGTCGGCAACAAGCGGGATGCAGCAGTCGCTTTCCTTGATCGGGTTGGTGGATGTGCTTTCCGACCACTCCTTCCTTCCAGTCGCAAGGGATTTGACGATCTGGTTTCTTTCCATCTGGTCCCGGCGGTTTCGTAGGTCGCTCCACATGCAGTAGTGGGTGAAGTCAAAAGAGCCAAGGCCGAGATAGTTGCGATAGCAATACCAGCCCGAGATGCCGTGGATTGCCTTGGAAAAGGCCGTCAGGATCTTCTGGACATCCAGATGGCCGTCGCTATCGGGCTGGACGCTCTCGATGGCATAGAGGTCCAGATTCCTTTCCTTCTTCAGGAATTCGATCAAGGTCGTGTTCAAGAGCCAGTCCTCGTCCCGGAGGCGGAGGTTATAGCTCTTTCCCTTCACGTCCCTTACGATATCGACCGGAATGAGGACGATAGGAGCAAGACGATAGGCGCCGAGGTTGTCCTGGTTCTGGATCTCGTAGTATTTCAGAAGTCCGACCGTAAGATAAAGCGTATTGGAACCAGTCTCGTTGAGGTTGTCCCGGTATTTCCTGTAGATCCTCTTGAGCCTGTCCTGAAGATCGCTATCGCTCTGCGTCGAAATCAGTTTCTTGCTCTTGATGGCACTTTCGCTTAGAGCCTGGTATTTGCTATCGGAGGAGACAAGAAGCGGATCGATTTCGCCGGTCATCGTCACGGGTTTCTGGGCGATCGAGAACTTGTCGTCGTCCTTGAAGGATTTCGTGAAGAAGTCGGTGTCGTTGCAGAGGAAGGAAATCGAGCGCTTGATTCGGTCGTTGAGGAGCGGATTGTTCATGGAAAGGTCGAGCAGTTCCCTCTCCCAGATATCAAAGCCGGATGCCGGACTTTCCCGCGGCGCGAGGATCGTTTCATCGAAGCTGTCATGGGCATGCGTGCGCTGGTACTGGTTGATGTCCCCGAGGGTTATCGCTCCCGTCTCCGTATCGTAGTTGAGCGGAAGGGGGAAAATACCGCTATCGCGGCAGATGGAGACATCGATGGCCCGGAAGAATTCTTTGGGCTTGACGAGAATGGCCTTTGCCTTCTCCACGGCTTCCTTGAAGGAGAGGATGGGATTGGAAAGGCTTTTGACTTCCACAAGGACAAGCTTTCCCTGCTGCTCGAGGCTTTGGACATGGCTGTAGCCGTCCTCAATCGAGTTGGCAAGGAAGAAGTCCTCCTCGAGGAAACAGCCGACAAGGGCCGTGCTTTCCCATAGGCAGAGGACAGAGTGGAGACCGATATCCTCCAAGACAGAGGCGAAGAGAACAGCCAGATCGATCGCTGTCCCCTTTTTCTCTCGATAGGTCTGCTCCGGAAGGCGGACAATCTCTCCTACTTGAGGATTTCGATCTTGGTCGACATATTCCAGCTGCTGGCCCTGAAGCGCCTTGAAAACCGACTCCGTTTGGTCGAGGACACCTTGCGTGTCTTCCTGGTAGCCACAGGCCGTTCCTTTCTTCTCGTTGCGCAGGATATCGCCGGCCTTTATCGCCATCTTCTTGACGACAGGCATGGTCGGCATAACGAAACTTGCCAAGTGGGAATACTTGATTTCGCCGATTCCTCCCCATGTTCCAAATGGAAGAAGAGGAATGGTGATGTTCTCTTCGCTCAGCGGTTCCGTGCTTTCTTCGGCATAGGCCTTAAGATGGATCGTGCCTTCTGCCTTCTCCGAAAGGGAAGCAAAATAGGCCTTGTCGAGGACAAGTTTCTTCAGTTCGTTCGGACTGACCAAGGACGTCGACTTCGAGCCGATATAGTTGAAGGTAATCGTATGATCCTTGCCGATAGCCGGATCAAAGGAAATCTCCAGACGAAGGTCCTTTATGCCCTTGTCGGAAAGGTTCTCGATAGCCAAGGAAACGATGCATGGCAAAGGCTCATTGACAACGGAGAGCAGGGAAATGCCCGGTGCCATCCTCGCCTTGATTCGAATTGTCTGTTCGCTTGTCGGAGTATCCATGTTGAAATCCCCCAATACACATATGTCTTTATTATAAACTTTTGTTCGCTTTCCTTTGTAGTCAAAAATGCCGATATCCAAAGCAAAAGAAAGCCTTGTCGTGCCTTTGTTTTTCCTAGGGACAAGACCTGGCATTCCATGGGCTGTCAAAGGCTAGAAGAAATGGATTTTCCCTTTCCCTTCTTCAATCGGATTCTTCCTTAGGTGTCTCTTCTCTTTCCCGGGCTTGATAGCCATAGTAGGCAAAGATTTCACCAGTCGATGGATCTTTTGCGGCATAAATTCTCTCCCCTGTGGAGAGATAGTCTTCCAGGCTTTCGAAATGTCCTTCCGCATCCAAAAGGACATACGCCGGCTTTTGAGGATCGACGACTATGTCCTTCAAGGAAAGTTCCACGAACTCCGCCTTCTTGAGGAAGGTCAAGGAAACAAAAGAGAAGTCCTCCCCGTAGACAGCCTGGCCTGGGTATGTCTCCTGGATAAGAAGCTCACCGCGATAGTAAAGGCGAAGCACATCCCCGGCGATTGCCTTATCGACGATTTTCTCGTCAGGATTCATGAGGCTTAATCCGAGAAGCTTTGTCGCGACATTTGGAAGATACTGGCCATAGTCGTAGGAAACCGGAAGGTCCATCGTTTCCTCAAGGCCGGTAAAGCCATTGAGCATGGTATAGAGCGTGACATCCTTGGCCGGCATCGTATAGACGAAGGATTCCTCTCCATCCGCATTGAGCCTTCCTTCATATTCCACTCCGTCGATAAGACAGCTGACCTTGGGTCCGGAACGAAAGGCAAGGATGACTTCAATAGAGGTTCCCGGGCGATACGATCCAGCGACATCCTTCACAAGCAAATCGTTCTGGTCGATGGTATGAAGCTCATACTTTTCTTCGTTCGTGCAGGAAGCATAAAACAGGGACGAGGAAAGAAGAAGCGGTATCGCAACGAAAACACCTTTCTTCATCAATCCCCCTCCTTTTCTTTTCATTATACGCCCGTTGCCTTTCCATTTCCCGAAGAAAAGGTCTTATACTATTGTCATCTTATGTTTACATGCAATTACCACACGCACACCAAGAGATGCGGCCATGCCAGCGGCGAAGATGAGGATTATGTCCTTGAGGCCATCGGCTGCGGTTTTCAAATCCTCGGCTTTTCCGATCACGCCATGCTTCCGGATTTCTCTGAGCCCTACAAGCGCGGAGACTATTCCCTCTTCCAGGACTATTGCGATTCCATTGGCTCCTTGAAGAAGAAATACGAGAAACAGATAGAAATCCATATCGGCTTTGAAGCCGAAAGCTTCCCGGACTATTTCCCCTACTACAAGGAACTCCTCGATGGCGGCATTCTCGACTATCTGATCCTCGGAAACCATTCCGCCTTGGGAACGGACAAGAAGATCTACGCCCACTTTTCCCATATCACCAATCCCAGCCAGCTCTTCCTCTACCGCGACCTTGCCTTAAAGGCTCTCTCGACAGGCATGTTCTCCATCTTTGCCCATCCGGACTACTTCCTTTCATCAATTGACAACTTCGATGCCGATTGCAAAAAGGTTTCCAGGGATCTCATCGAATGCTGTATCGCCTACGGCATTCCAATTGAGATCAACATCGCCGGTATCCGCAACGGAAAGAAACAGATTGGGGATGAAAAACGGTGGATCTATCCAACGGATGATTTCTTCAACCTCGTCAGCAAATACAAGGCCAAGTGCATCTTCGGCGCGGATGCCCATGCCCCGGAGCAGTTAGGCTATCGCTCGGCAAACTTCGAAGCTGTCCAGTTCGCCAAGAAGCACGACCTCATCCTGATCGATCGGCTCGAGAAGTTCAACCATAGACGATAGCTTCTCCTGCCCAGCCTTTACACGATACGGGTGTATCCGTCGTGAAATCTTTCTTCGCTTTTATAGGCGTCAATTGCAAAGAGAGAGGAACAAAATAGCAAAATTTATCAAAGAAAACAGAAAAGCCGCTGGACTGGCGCAAGAAGAGTTCGCCATCCGCAGTGGCCTGGGCCTGCGCTTTGTCCGTGAACTCGAACAGGGTAAGGAAACAGTCCGAATGGACAAGGTCAATGTCGCCCTTTCCATGTTTGGCATGGAAGCAGTCCCGGGAAAGAAAGAGGACAAGCAAATGTCTCTCTTGAGAAGGGATTATGTCTATGTTCGCGACATCTATGCCGGCACGCTTTGTGAGACGGATGATGGTTATTCCCTTACCTATGGCCAAAACACTTGATGACCGGTCGAAGGTATTGGAGTAGGTAAAGGCATTTCGATACAAAGGAGAGGAACATGCCCATCACCATGACAGAACTCAAACATAACCTTGATCGATGTCTTGGAATGGCTGCAAGCCGAGAAATCAGCATTATGCAAAACGGAAAGCCCATCGTGCCTATTACAAGTCCAAAAGCAAACAGAACCGAAATCCTGAAAAGCCTTGTCGGAACCATTCCATCCGATCTCGAAATAGATGGAGATGCTCTTCGTGAAGAACGGCTTTCTAAACAATAGTAGAGTTACGTAAATGTTGTGTCGTCTGATAACGCTTGGGCTTCTTTGAGGAATCATCCACCCTTGAAGCAAGAAAAAGCCCTGCCAAGAAAGACTTCTAAGCAGGGCCAATGTCCTTTTTTTACTCTTCTCTAGGAAGAGGATCGCCTTTGGAGAGGTTGTGGACTTCATAGGTATAGGAGGCTTCGGAATATTCCGTCGCCCCGTTTTCATTGTCCACCTCGTATTTCGTCAGGAAGTCGTCGACGATCGTGATGGTGATGTCGTAGGAGGAGTTGGAGAACATTCCGACGCTGGAGGAAGTGAAGTGGATGGTGATGGTATTGCCTTCCTTCTTGGCTTCAAGAAGCTCGCTTTCACTGACGGAGAATTCGGTCTCCGTTTTTCCAAAGCCGGAGGCGGCGATTTCCTGAACGGCGTAGATTCCCGTTCCCATTGTCGCCGTGAATGGGCCAGGCGTGAAATAGGTCGCCCATTCCGTCACGTATTCCGGCGGTATGACGCTTTCGTAGCCATTGGAAGAGGAGTGGATGCCATCGTCTTCGGCCTCGTTTGTTGTCACTTGGGTCAGGGGTTGAAGACCGCTGCTTTCCTCGAAGGTATAATCGACGGTACTGGCATAGAGATCATCCTCATAGAGGATGGCTTCGCCGACACCCTTGGCAGGAGGCATTGTTTCGAAGGTCGTCGTATCCACCAAGGCGCTGGTATCGACGGTGAAGCTATCCTTGTTCGTTCCCTTGGTGTAGGCCTTGATGTTGGCAAAGATTTCAAGGACCTTGTCTTCGGGAATATCGCCCGCAGCGACTTCCGGAACCTCATAGACGAAGGATTGGATTTGCCCCTCTGGCACGGAAGAAGTGTCCAAAGGCTCGATTTCCGTTTCCGTCCTTGTTCCTGTCCTTTCGATGACCAGGGTTGCCACATTGTAGCTATTGGCGCCTTCCTCACGGCTATCGCCCTCATAGCCCATGTCGTAGAGGAAGGAGAAAGAGGATATCTCCTTGACGGCTCCGGAATACTTGTCGAGAAGAACGGAGACGGACTGCTCTTCCTTGGCATAATACCCGGATTCTTCTGCCGTTGCCAACAGAGTGATGAGGAATCCATCCTCCTCTTCGACGATGGCCGGATCCTGAAGGGTATAGCCATAAGAGGTAGGATAAAGCGCGTCCAAATCCGTGAATCCGGTAATGGCACTATCGATAAGCGTGGAGTAGATCATCTCCTCTGTCTGATTGACGGTGCTATAGCGATTGAGCTCGAGAATCTGGACAAAGTCATTGTCCGATGGCATTTCGCTCACGAGACCATAAATATACGAAGTCTCATCCAGATTGTAGGAAGCCATCCGTCCTGTTGAGGAAGAAACCGTTTCCGGTTCCATGACGCCGGAAAGTTCCTCATAGGTGACTTCGGCCTCAAAGGCATCGACATAGCTATGTCCCTTTAAAGTCTGTCTGGCGTTCTCAGCGATACGGCCATCAAGATAGCTGTCCTGATATTTCCTTACCATATAGGTGTAGTCAAGAAGGTCTGTCGACAGAAGGTCTTCCAGCGAATCCTTGGCCAGATCCACGGTAGGTGTGATCGGCTCCTGGGGTGTGGTGGGACTGCCCTCGGCCGGCGTCGTTATCGCCTCTGATGGTGTCGATGTGGATTCCCCTCCTGGCGTGGGAGCTCCGGTTCCCTGGCAGGAGGCCAAAAGACAGATAGACAAAAGCGGAAGTAGTCTTTGTGCTTTCATAGTCGTGTGTTCCTTTCTTTGAATGCATGGATTTTAGGGTAGAGGCATCCCACAAAAAAACATTTTCGGAGGGAAATGATATGTACTGAAATTATCACTGTAATCCGCTCCGGTCGTGTTTTTATGGGAAATCAAAACATTGTGAAAGCGCTTCTATCATTGGCTGCGTTCTATGCCGGAATTTGTCATTCCCTATGGAATCCCTGTTCTAGATTCTTTGCCATCGATGGGAAGCTTTCACTAGGAAGCCTTCGTCATCCTCAGGAAAGAAATCTTTTTGATGGTAGAAGAAAACACAAAGAAAACCCCTCCTTTTTCAGGGGAGGGGTCTTTGCCTTTGTGTCTATTCTTTAGAGAGTGATCTGGACCCGGGCGACATAGCCGTATTCCGCATCTTTCTGGATATCCAGGACGCGCATACGGAAGTTGGCAGTGCAGTCTTCATCGATTTCGTACTGCTTGGTGTTTCCGGACCATCCCGTCGTCGTGCAGGCTTTGTTCCAGAGATTGGTCTTGGAAGGCATGTAGGTCGTGCACCAAGTGGACGATTCGGTCATGTTGAGTCTCGTACCCGTAGTGAAGAGAGAGCTGTTGGTGGCATTGTAGTTGCTGCTGTTGGTCCAGTTGGTATCCTTGACGGAAGCCTCGATGATGGAAAGAAGAGGCATATAGCTCGGAGAGACGTTGCCATTCTTCTCGATGGGGAAGTAGTCGCCGTCGTACTGGAGGCCCTGTCTTCCGCCCCAGGTGTTGCCAACGCGCATGTCCGTAGCGCTCTGTCCAAGTTTGTCGGCGTCGGTATAGTAGCTATCGTGCGTGACGGTGCCGCCGAAGGCTCTTGCATCGACATGGAAGACGCGGATGCCGGGCTCGGTGAATCCCGTAGTGTTCTGGTAGCCGTTGAGATAGTCTCTTTCGGCAAGTCCGGTCGGACCGACAAGCTCCAGGATGAAGTATTCGTCGAAGGCCGTGTTGTTGTAGTTAGGAGAGGCAAGGACGAGGCAATCGCCGGAATTGGTGAAGGCGCGGAGAGTGATGACGGCCGTCTTGTCTCCTTCGAGATCCTCTTCCTTAAGGACCCACGGCTGTGCCCAACCCAAGGAGAACTTGGAGAAGGCGTTGTGATCGCCGAGGTTCTGGTCCATGTAGTCGACGCTGGCGACCGGTTTCCAGGTGCCGTTGTAGTCGTAGTAGTCGTCAAGACCGAAGGTATGGCCGGTCTCGTGGATGAACGTGTGGGAGTCATAGCCGGAGAAGGATTCCGTCATGAACTGTGTCGAAGCCCAACCGAGCGTCTTGACATTCGGCGTGGACGGATTGGCAAGGGAGCTGGTGTAGGTGACATAGGCCCACCAGAAGCTTGTGTCGTTGGACGTGTAAGGATAAGCGTAGACAACCCACATCAGATCGATGAAGCCATCCTTGTCGGCATCGAAGAAGTCGATGCTTTCCGCATCCTCGCCCAAAGCGCCGTGTCCGGCCTTGTTGTATTCCTTGATATACCAGTCGCGGCAGTACTGGGCGGCGGCGATACCGGCGTTCTGTCCGGCATAGGCTTCAAAGTCCTTGGCCGTGCCATCGTACTGGATCCAAGTCGGCATGACATAGGCCTCGAAGTTTGCCTTGCCGTAGCTGGATTGCTGATAGAATTCCGAAACCGAATAGATGCCCTCGGCTCCGGCAGCCTTAAGCTCTTCCTCCGTTCCATTGAAGGTCAGACGGATGTGGCTAAGAAGCTCGTCGGTCGGGGTGATGGTATCCTTGGGATCGTTGGGATTATCGACGAAGCAGAAGGGAGCGACGAAGACGTGCTGGTCGCCAAGAGGGTTGAGATGGGGAGCGTTCTGGTTGGAATAGAGGGTGTTCATGTTGAGCGGCTGCTCTTCCCCATTTTCGTCGATATAGGTCGTCTGGGCCTTCTCGAGGTCCTCGTTTGTGATGTCGGCCTCGGTTTGGGCAGGAGTCGTCGTGTTGATGGTCGTGTCACCGGTATTGCCTGGCGTGGTGGATGTGGTTTCGCCGGTTCCGGTATTGCCGTTTGTGCATCCGGAGACAAATCCGAGCATCAGCAGTGCGGCAAGGAAACGAAACTTTTTGCTTTTCATGTCTGTTCTCCTTTTATCTTTGTGGACTCAGGGTCGAGTCTGGTAATACGGGATGAGGAGGATGAGGGCGATGACAAGGAAGAGGATTCCGGCAAAGAAGACATAGCTGACGCCGGCATGTTCCTTGTCGGCCTTCATTGCCTTGTAGTCGGCGTAGGTCCGAGGGAGCTTGGAATCCCTCAGGTCCTTGAAGAAGATCGTGTAGAAGGCGACCTTGACGCCATAGACGAGCGCATCGAAGGCACCCTTGCGGCTGATGATGACGAAGAGATAGAAGAGGATCATCAGGAGGCCGCTGACGGAGAAGGAATCCACGAGTATGAGGTAGAGGTAGGGATCGGCTTTCCTTCCCAGGCCATAGATCTCGATGATGGCGATGATGGCGGCGATAAGACCGCTGACGCCAAGCGAGACGGCAAGGCCGATGAAGAAGGACTTGGTGAAGAGAGGCTTTTTCTCCTTCTCCCCTTCCGGGAAGATGCCATCGTCCTTTTCTTCGTTATTTGGCATAGATGGATTTCTGCTCGAGAAGTTCCTTCCGGTACTGCTCTTCCTCCGCATCGTTGCAGAGGACGAAGTGTCCCTTTTCCAGTTCCCTCAGAGTCGGCTTCTGCTTGGAGTAGTCGTGGGATTGGGCCGGATTGTAGAGGATTCTCTTTCTTTCCGATTCGATGTTGGGGTCCGGATAGGGGACGGCGGAGAGAAGGGACTTGGTATAGGGATGGAGCGGATGGGCGAAGAGTTCGTCGGAGGTGGCAAGCTCGACGAGATTGCCGAAGTACATGACGGCGATACGGTCGCAGAAGTACTTGACGACGGAGAGGTTGTGGGCGATGAAGATGATGGTCAGACCCAGGTTCTTCCTCAGATCGTTGAGAAGGTTGATGACCTGTGCCTGGATGGAGACGTCGAGGGCGGAGACCGGCTCATCGGCAACGATCAGTTCCGGCTTCATGATGATGGCCCTGGCGATACCGATTCTCTGTCTCTGTCCGCCGGAGAACTCATGGGGATAGCGGTTGGCGTGCTCGGGGACCAGGCCGACAAGCTTCAGGACGCGGCTGACCTCGTCGTTGATGTACTTCTGGTCGTGGACGCCTTGGATGACAAGACCTTCGGAGATGATGTTGCGGACGGTCATTCTCGGGTCGAGGGAAGCAATCGGATCCTGGAAGATCATCTGGACCTTGTTGGGGAGGCTTGTCGCCTTAGCCTTAGCAAGGCCTTGGTCATAGCTTTCCTTTTTGTCCGCGATCCACGTCTCAAGGAACGCCTTCTTCCTTTCGTCCGTTTCCTTGGCCAATTTCTCCTCGTAGGCCTTGATGACGTCCTTGTCGTCCTTGTGGGATTCGATGTACTCCTTCACGGCGATGTCGGAGATGCGCTTGGCATAGTCCTTGTCGTCCTTGCGCGCCTTTGCGATCGCCTCCCTTTGGGTCTTGCAGATCTCCTGGGCGGAGCGGATCTTCTCTTCCCTTTCCTTCTCGAGGTCCGAGAGGAGTTTCTCGTAGCGCTCAAGATAGGCTTTCTTGGCCTGGATGATGCTGACGTCATTGTCGTTGTCTTTGTCGGAAGCCTTCAGGGACGCCAGGCGTGACGGGTTGAAGTCCTCGTCGAACTCACTGGCATAGCTTTCCGCCAACGCGGCGATGGCCGAGGCCTTCTTCTTGGGGAATTCGCGGAGGTATTTCCTTAGGCGGATGTTGGTGAACTTGATTTCCTTCTCGTTCCACCGTGTGCCGGCGGCGATGCGGACGCCATCCAGCCAGATATCGCCGGAGGTGATCTTGTAGAGCTTGAGGATGTCTCTTCCGGTCGTCGTCTTTCCGCATCCGGACTCGCCGACAAGGCCGAAGACCTCTCCCTTGTAGACGGTGAAGGAAACGTCGTGGACGGCCTTGAGATACTTCGAGCCGGCATTCTTGAAGCGGAAGTACTGCTTCAGATGCTTGACCTTGAGAACTTCCTTTGCGTTTTCGTAGTCGAAGGTGGAAACGGCTTCTGTCTTCTTCTTGCTATCACTCATTGTCTTCACCTCCGATGTAGTTGAGGATGGAGTTCTTGGTATTGTCCGGCTCCGGCCGGTTCTTGTTGTTGGCGGCAAGGGATTCGGCAATACGCTTGCTGACGATGGCCGGCGCCTTCACGTCCGGTGCCTCCGGATGGAGAAGCCATGTCGCGGCATAATGGGTCGAACTGACTTGGAAATAGGGCGGTTGCCTGAGGAAGTCTTCCTTGACGGCGAACTTGTTTCTGGCAGCAAAGGCATCGCCCTTGGGAGGAAGGAGCATGTTGGGCGGGGTGCCGGGGATGGCGTTGAGCTTCTCCTTCGTCTTCAAATCCGGCATCGATCCCAGAAGCGCCCAGGTATAGGGGTGACGGGGATCGTAGAAGATGTCATAGACCGTTCCATACTCGACGATCTTTCCGGCATACATGACGGCGATGTCATCGGCCATGTTGGCAACGACGCCGAGGTCGTGGGTGATGAAGATGATGGAGAGGTTCTTCTCCTCCTTGAGCCTCTTGATAAGCTCGAGGATCTGAGCCTGGATGGTGACGTCGAGGGCCGTCGTCGGTTCATCGCAGATGAGGATATCGGGATTGGAGGAAAGGGCGATGGCGATGACGATTCTCTGACGCATACCGCCGGAGAACTCGAAGGGATATTGGTTGAAGCGTCTTTCGGGTTCGGGGATGCCGACATCCTTCAGAAGGGCCAATGCCCTTTCCTTGGCCTCGCCGGCGCTGAGGACGTGGACCCGCTCGATGGCGTTCTGTTTGTAGGCTTCAAAGAGTCCTCTTCCTCTCTTCTCGGCATGCTCCTTGTCCATGGCGGCGATTTCACGAAGGCGGACGAGGAAGTTCTCGATCGTCTTGCGGATATCCTTGAGGTATTCCTCCGGTTCGATAACGACTTCCTGCATGTTGGCCCTTTGGGTCGGCGGGAGGTCGAAGATTTCATCCTTTCCAAAACGCTTGAGGATGGCTTTCCTCCTGCGGAGGAGCTTTTTGGAGCGTTCGATGGCTGCGAAGTAATCCTCACAGACGGCCTTGAAGACATCGACGACATTGTCGCTTTGATAGGACAAGGCAGAAGAAAGGCCCGGAAGCTGATGGTAGATGCTTCTAACCGCGCTTCGGATCGACAGGATATCCTTCTTCTCCCAGCCATCGAGAATGGCTTGGACCTCAGGGATGAGGCGGTTGACGTTTTCCTTTCTCTTTTCCTGGGCAAGGACATAGGCCTTCTGGAAGAGGAGAGGAATGTCGCCTTCCTCGGCCGTTCCTTCCTTGGAAAGGGTCTTTCCGAATTCCTGGATCCTGTTGGCTTCCTCGGGAAGAATATGCTTCATGGCTGAGTCGATGCGACGGATAAAGGCAGAGGCTTCCTTCCGAGAGGCCTTGTTCTTCAAAACCATGGCTTCGGTCAGCTGCTTGCCGACGGTGATGATCGGGTCAAGCGAGGAGAGAGGATCCTGGAAGATCATGGAAATCTTCACGCCGCGGATCTTGGTGAACTCGTCTTCGCTGAGCTTGAGAAGATCCTTTCCGTCGAAGATGATCTGGCCATCCTCGATGATCTTGTTGTTGGCAAGGATGCCCAAAATCGCCTTGGACGTGACGGACTTTCCGGAACCGGATTCGCCGACAATCGCCAGGACCTTTCCGCGATAAAGGGCAAAGTCGATACCGCGGACAGCCTTGACGGTGCCGCCGTTGGTCTTGAAGGAGATGCGGAGGTTCTTGACTTCAAGAATCTTGTTCTTTTCGTTTCTCGAGGTTTCCATGTTCTAGTCCTCGCTACCTTTCAGGGATGTATTGAAGGCATCTCTCAGGCCGTTTCCGAAGAGATTGAAGCAGATCATCAAGAGCGAGATGACGATGCAGGGGAAGAGAAGCATATGCGGATAGTTGGCAAGGCCTGCTTGCTGTCCTTCGTTGAGCAATGTACCGATCGAGGAGAGACCCGAGGAGGCAAAGTCGATGATGCCGAGGTACGACAGGGAGGATTCGGAGAAGATGACGCTCGGGACCATGAGGACGGAAGAGGTGACCAGGGTTCCGACGGCGTTGGGGAGGATGTGGCGGAAGATAAGCCTTCTGTCGCGAGCGCCCAAGGTACGGCTGGCAAGGACATACTCCTGGCTCTTGAAGCGATAGAACTGCATACGCGTTGTCGATGCGACGCCTGTCCACCCGTTGTAGACAAAGGCGACGAGGATAGCCAGGATGACCATGCCTCCGCTTCCGACAGCGGCGATGAGTTCATTGTTGTTCAGGAATTGAATCTGGCAGATAGTCAGGATGATGATCGAGGGGATGTTGGCGATGATGTCGGTGCAGCGTTCCATGAAGAGGTCGACCTTTCCGCCGTAATAGCCGGAAACGGCACCCCAGACAAGGCCGATGACAAAGTTGACAAGGGAAATGCAGACGCCAAGGATGAGGGAGAAGCGGGCACCTTCGGCAAGACGGAGGAAGATATCCTGTCCCTGGGCGTTGGTACCGAAGAGGGAATAAGGCAAGAAGCCGTAGCGGTAGACGAACCAATCGAAGTAATCGACGCGGATGGTGACTTCATCGGTCGTCGGACGATAGTAGACTTCATCGCCGTTCTCGTCGGTGGCATAGATGGAAACAGGCTCTCCGTTAGCATCCAGGACCGGGAAGTAGCGGTTTTGGGAATACTGGCCCGTCGTCGGGTTCTTGGCCGTCAGGGCGAAGTAGACGTTCGGATTCTGGTTGTAGTAGTTGGACATGTAGTCGATGATGCCCGTGATGAGAGGCTGGGTGAGGTTGGCACCTTCTTCCATCTCCTTCTCGAGCTGGGCCTGATATTCCTTAAGGTAGGTCGAGGCATCGACGAAGGGCTTGGAGATGGAATTCTCAGTATGGTAGATGCCTTGCTCCTGTTCGTATTCGGTCAGCTTCTGGTATTCGCTCTGGCTGATGGTGATGTTCTTGCAGCCGATGGCATAGGTGTCCTCGCGGATGGTGTAGGTGACCGTCGTCAAGGTGGTGGAGCCGATTGTCTGCTTCGTCTCGTTCTTCGAGATCAGCTCGGCGCGAGGGTGGTTACCATCGTCGTACTGATAGATAAGGTAATCGTTTTCGGAAACGGTCCGGACAGTCGAGCCATCCCAGAAGCCCGTGCCATTGAAGATGGAAAGATACGGCGTGGCATAGCGGAAGTTGATGTCCTGGTAGCCGTTGGGGAAGTCCTTCTGGCTGACGTGGGCCTTCGGCTCGACGAAGGGAACGATGATGGCATAGAGGATGATGAGAAGGATGATGATGCCGCCGACGATGGAGCTCTTGTTCTTGGCAAAGCGGCGCCAGCAGTCGTGCAGGTAACTGATCGGCTTCGTCTCGAAAGCCTGGTCGTGGATCTCGCTCTTTTCCTGGACGAACTGGAAGTCATCCTTGGTGAGGGAGGAGACCAGCTTGCCTTCTTCCTCGTCCGCGTTGGCGAGGACGATTCTGTTCTCGTTCATTTACTTTTTCCCTCCCATACGGATTCGAGGATCGACAAGGCCATAGGAGACATCGACGACAAGCGTTCCGACAAGGCCGATGAGGACATAGAACATACCGACGAACTGGAAGACGTCATAGTCGCGCATCTGAATGGACTGGAGGAAGAGGGCGCCGACGCCATTGACGCTGAAGATCTGTTCGATGATGATCGAGCCGGAGAGAACGGAAATGAACTGGCCCAGGATCATCGGGAAGATCGGGACAAGGGAATTGCGGAAGGCATGGCGGAAAGTCGCCTGGGAGCGGGAAAGACCCTTCGTTCTGGCAAGAAGCATGAAATCCGAGGTCAACACCTCCGTCAGCTCGGCGCGGGTGTAGCGGGCAAAGCCGGCGATGGATCCAAAGGACATGGCAAGGACGGGAAGGATCATGGATTTGAACATGTCCCAAGTAAACCAGGAACCATCGAAGTTCGCGCGGATTGGCGGAAGGACATTCCAGACGTAGGCGAAGAGATACTGGAGGAGGAAGGCGTAGACAAAGCTCGGGACGGAGATGAAAAGCATGACGAGGACGCTGAGCGTGCTATCCTGCCACTTGTTCTTCCTTAAGGCCATGTAGATGCCAAGTCCGATACCGATCGGAATGGAGAGGATGATGGAATAGACATTGATAAGGACCGTCGGCGGAAGCTGCCTTCCGAGAATCTCGATCGGGGAGGAAAGCCAGCTGATCTGCCAGGAATAGCCCCAGCGGGAAACGTACTGGATGTTTCCGCTGGCATCGATATAGGAAGCCGGATTGATGAGGTTGGAAAGAAACGTCACCAGCTGCTCAAGAACCGGGACGGCATAATATTGGCCATCCTCACCCTTGTACATCCTTCCCATGTTGACCTGCATCATGTAAAAGACCTCTGGATCCTTTCCGGCACCGGTAGCCGGATCGATCGGCAGAAGTCGGATCAAGATAAAGCACAAAAAGAAAATTATGAGGAAGGTCACGACCATGAGGAGAAGACGTTGAAGGATGTAGGACAGCATCTGTTTTGAATTGCGCATATTGTTCTCTCTCAGATGTTCTTTCGTCGTCTAACGGCAATCGTAGGAAGAAACAAAGACATAGCAACGACACCAGGCGTCCCGATGTCGTCACTATGTTCGCGTTTCGCAAAATGTGGATTAGGCCTTATAGAGGTTTTCGAGATTGGTTCCCTGCTCCTTGATGAAGGCTTCCCACTCGGCATCGTTGTAGTTGAAGGTCATGAAGCGGACACCGCCGTAGCCGACCATGGAGACATAGACATCCGTGGCGTTCTCGACCTTGAAGGAGGTCAGAGAGGACGTGCCTCTGGCAACAAGCGGGATGGCCTCGAAGCGGTTGATGATTCCGGCTTCCAATCCGGCGAGGATGTTGAGCCTTCTTTCGGTATCCTCTTCGCCCGTGAGGTTGTCGGCCATTTCGGTGTACCAAGCGTTGAAGGACTTCCACTCGGTTCCGGAGTCGATTTGGCCATCGTTGTTGGAATCGACAGCGTCGATCTTTCCGTCGCCATTGGCATCGATGCCGATATAGACCTTGTCCTGCTGTCCCTTGAATCCGTATTCGCAGCAGGAGTCGTAGGTGGAATCGCAATAGACCTGCATCATGTGATAGGGATCGATAGCGGCACCGCCCCAGATGGAGAAGATCATGTCGAAGTTGCCCTGCTTGGCGGTCTCATAGTAGTTCTCATCCTTCTGGAGTTTCAGCTCGATGGACAAGGCATCCTTTCCGGTGAGGCCGAGCTCTTCGTTGACCGCATTGATGACGGAAGTGAAGGAGGTGTTGAGGAAGTTGCGGAGAGCGACGGTCGTTTCGGATTCACTATCGTAGACACGAAGCTCGATCGAGATCTTGTCGCCTTTCTTGAGGTGGCCTTCCTTCGTGCTTTCAAGCTCTTCCTTGACACCGAGGGCAGCATAGTAGCGGGCAGCCGTGGCATTGTATCCGTTCTCGCTTTCGGCAAGGGCCGTGTTGCTTTGGCCATCTCCGCCAAGGGTTCCATAGACGGCGTTGTAGACGGATTTGCCCTGTTCCGTGGAGCGGAAGGAGGTGCCCTTCTCGACATCGGCAAGGTAGAGGTCATTGAGCAATCCGGTAAAGGCCTTGGATCCCGCGGTTGTGGTAGCGGCAAGTGTATTTCTATCGATGCCAAGCGAGAGACCCTTACGGAAGTTGATGTTGCTCAGGACGGTCTTGTTTCCGCCACTGGCCTGGCGCGACTGTAGCTTGGCCCAATTGGTGTTGAAGGTGATCTTCTGCGTGTAGGACTCATAGGTCGTGGTCCTTCTGGAAGAAGATCCGAATTCCTTCATGTCGGTGGCGTTGAGGGTGATGTCATCGAGTTTGCCCTGCTTGAAGAGGGTCATCGCCGTATTGTGGTCGGTGATGATCTGCGTATAGATCTTGGTCATCTGGAACTGACCGTCATGCTTGCCGTCGGTGTATCCGTACCACTGATCGTTTCTCTCAATCGTGATGGTCTTTCCGGCTTCATAGGCCGTCAGCTTGTAGGGGCCATAGGACATGTAGTTGTTGATGGAGGAAGTAGCATAGCTGGTCGCCTTGGTGGAGGCACCGGTGCTCTGCGTCAGCTGGTCATAGAGATCCACGCGGACGAGCCAGTTGGAGGAAAGGGCGAACTTGAGGTTGAGTTCGGTGATTTCCTTGGAGAGATAGAGACGGATGGTGTAGTCATCGATGGCGCGAATGCCAACGTTGTTCCAATCCATCTTGTCGTCATTGTAGACGGAGCAGAAGAGCGGGAGTTCCCAAGCGAAATCCTTGCTGGTAGCACCCGATCCGCGGCCGATGCCGGAGACGAAGGTCTGAAGATCCTTCTTGAGCATGCTGGAAGAATAGGTCTCGGTAGCCGTGGAATCCGTCAGCGAGGTAGGAACCTTGACGACGCTATAGTCGAATTCCGTGATTTCGATATCCGGATGGTTCTCAAGCATCGTCGAGGTGACATCCGCCGGTGTCTCGGCCTTTTCCCAGTCGGCCTTGTTGTTGTCGAAGAAGGCACTGTACTTTCCATCCGTCCGATCGACGCAATTGAGGAGGTAGTAGGCGACGGAAGTCGTGATTCTCTTGGCGGCGAGTTCAATGGCGTCGCTTTCCTTGTTGGAGCGGTTGTTGAGAACGGTATAGAACGTCGTCGTGTCATCGGCGTTGCTGAAGACGGTGCCGGCATACGGGGTGTATTTACCGAGATTGATGTACCACTTTCCATCCTGACCGGCCTTGGAATCCAGGTCGCCGGTGTTCAAGTCGATGTAGGAATAGGCAGCCTCGACCGTGGTACGGCCCTGCTTGTAGTAGGTTTCGGCGTTGGCGATGACCATGTTGCCATTGTAGTAACCATCGGCACGATAGTTGACCAGTTCAGGATCGAGAAGTCTCTTCATGGATTCAACATAGTCGGTAGAGGTGATGGCATCGCCGTTTTGCCACTTGGCATTCTGGTTAAGAGGGATATCCCAGACCATGCCGGCAGCGGGGTTGTTGTCGCCATAATAGGCATCCAACTCTTCGTCGGAAAGCTCCGTGCTCGGGTTCTTCATTTCGACAGGGAGGTCGCTTGCCATCTCCGGCATGAACTCGTAGCCATCCTTCGTTTGGTTGAGGATGACATCATAGAGGCCGATTTCGGTGAAGGAGTTGACATAGGCCTCGTCATTGGTCTGCCAGTTGTGGACGTTCCATGTCTTGGGGTTTGTCTCAAGGTAGGTGTTGTAGGTGTAGCTGGTGGTCGGATCGCTTCCGGTTTCCGGATTGCAGGAAGCCAGAACGCCGAGAGCGGCTAGAAGAGCAAATGCGGTTGAGAATCTTTTTTTCATTTACGATATCCTTTCCTTACGCAAGCAAAGGGGAAACTCTTTCGAACTTCCCCTTTTGCCCGCATAATCTTTATTTATTCAATGGAAGGGAGGACGGTTTCTCCGATGTCGGAGATTCTGAAGTCGAAGGTATAGCCATAGACGCCATCCCAGTTAAGACTGACTTGGACTTCCATGACCTCTTCATCGAACAGAATGGTTGTCGAAGTGATGGAGTACATGGACGAGCCATCGGACAGAACAGTGGAGAATTGCTGGTCGAGTCCCGTTCCAATGAACGGAATGGCCTTGAAGAGTCCGCCGAGGAAGGCATCCGGATTCTGACTGATCTGAACCATCCAGTAACCGCCTTCTTCCGCAGAGGCCTGCTGAGCCATGTAGATGACGACGTTGTCGAAGCCCTTGGCGCAGGTATCAAGGGTGATGTCGCTGAAGTCTGCCCAGATGTCGCCGGTGGTGTTTTCGATGGTTTCGGCAGTGAATTTGTCGCTCACGCCAGTGATGCTTCCCTGAGCGTCAGTGACCATATTGCTGTAGCTTTCGCTCGCCGTTCCATCGGCTGTCGGACGATAGAGAACCTGGCCCTTGTTGGCAAAGGAGACAGTATTTTCTCCGGAACCAGCGGTGAAGATATCGCCATCTCCCGCGGAGATAAGGATTCCATCCTCGGTGTAGAGGCTCTTCGTGCTGAAGTTACCAGGAAGGCTATCCGCGCCATCGATCGTGGCAATCTCTTCATCGGCGATAGGCTCTCCAGTCGACCAGTCGCACCAGAAGCCCTCCACTTCGAAGGTGAAGTTCTTGCCGGAGACGGCTTTGCTAAACATCGTGGAGACACCCGGATCCTTGACCGCCTCAGGAGTGAACTTGTTCTGGACGGCCGTGTCGATGCCTTTGATGCCCAGGGCTTCCGGATCGGTGATGAGCGCATAGGTGCCGCCGGTATAGATCTCCCCTGTCAGGGTCTCCTTAATGAGGAGGTTGATGATAGGATAGCTTCCCGTCGTCACTTTCGTTCCATAGTTGATAAGGTAGTTGGCATTATCGACGAAGGCGATTTCACCGCCATAGAGTTCATAGCCAGCGTTGAAGCTCAGGCCGAGAGAATTGGAGAGGAAGGTATCCAGTGTCGTTGCGTCGAAGAAGAGGACGTCGCCGGTGACACCGAAGGCTTCGTTCCAAACCTCGGGAATGACGCTTTCCTGGGTCGTGACAGTGGAGCCGGTAATCGGGTAGTCCATGTTCAGGTAGTAGAGGTTGATCGGGTAACCCGTGCTTCCGCCCACGAACTGGATTTCGTCCTGTTCGGATCCCAGGGTCGGGGCAACGAACTGATAGGACGTGCCATCGCCAGCCTGGAAGAGACCTTCCCAATCATCCGGGGCACCTTGAATCTCAGCACTGAAGTTATAGGCGAAGTAATTCGTGTTATGCATGACGCCGGTAGGAAGGGCACCAAAATAAATGGATCCGTCTTGATACTGCATCGTGCCAATAGGCGAGAGGAGATAGTCCTTCGTGACGTTCTTGACGTAGTCGACATAGCGGCTCTTTACTTCGGAATAGGCCGCCACGGAGAAGTTTGCCGTCATGCTGCCATAGGTGGCACGGGCAGTGACTTCGCCTTCTTTCTTGAACGTCAGAACATGTCCTTCAAGAGTGGCGATTTCCTTTGCGCTCTCAGGGATCGTGACTTCGTATTCGATTGTCGAAGGATCGACTGTTTGATCATTCGTGTCCGTGAACTGAATGTAGTCGTCCAAATCGATAGCTTCGCCGACAGCCGGATTGCCTTCATACTTCTTGAAGGTCATCGACTTGATTTCGGTTCCGGCAGCTGGGGTGGTCGTTCCTTGAGTGGATTCGCCGCCAGCCGGGGTCGTTGTGGAAGCTCCACCAGAATTTTGGCATGAGGCCAAAGAAAGACCGAAAACGGAAAACAGTGCTAAAGCCAATACAGAAAATCTTTGTTTCATAGATTCCCTCCTTAATCAAAAGCCCGTCTATTATATGCAAGCCCCCCAATTTCAAAAAAGGCGACAAAAAGGCCTGTTTTTAAGGAGAAAACGCAAAAATCAAGGAAAAATTATTATCTCTTAATTAACTTAAAATATATATAAACAACCTCTTAAAAATTTTAAAAAGCTATTCTTTCGCCTTTTTGTTGTCGAATGTACACTTCAATTTTTGATAAAACTGCTTCCAAAACAAAAGGAATTTGGAGGAAAACAATCCCTTCTGTTTTATTTATTTTTTCATGAAATCGCTTTCATTTTTAAAAACAGGATTCATGCCAGAAACTGCCCCCTCCCTTTTGCTCCTTTAAGAGTCGTCCTATTCTTCGTGTATTCCCAGAGGTTCCAAGCCGACGGCATCGGTGATGGGAAGGGTGAAAAGGATTCCCTGTCCGGCAGTCTCAAGGCCGGCTTCGTCATAGATGGCCTTCATCACCTTTTCCTTGAGTTCCTGCTTGATGACGATAAAGACCATTTCCTTCTCCGGTTGGATGGCAAGGCCATAGAACTTGGCAAGGTCAGGGTTTCCCGTTCCTCTGGCAACGGTGATGGTGCCGCCTGTCGATCCGGCCTTCCTGGCGGCATTCATGACAAGGTCGGTCGTTCCCTTGTTGACGATGGCGATGATGAGGTCGTATTTATCGGTCCTGTTTTCCATTTTCGCTGGTCCTCGCATTCTTGTTCTGATCGGAGAGGAACTTGTAGACGGCAATGCCGTAGACGGAATCGATGGGGCAGGCAAAGGCAATGCCCTTGCTGGCCTTGGATATGGCAAAGCGCTCTTTTGCCCTTTTGAGCATCTCGGGGACGTATTCGTTCCGGGTGACGGTCAGGATGATGTCCTTCTTGGTCGCATCGGCCCCCAGAAGCTTGACGATCTCCTCCGGTGGCATCGAGTAGGCATAGAGGATCATGTTCAGCGAGGCTCCGATCTCCTGGTAGTTGTCCAGGAAATAGGACGCCTGATGCCTGTTGACGATCGTCACGACAAGGGAAAGGGGCTGGACCTTCTCCCTCTGGTCAAAGGGCTTGTCCGGCCTTGTTTCCGCCTTTCGCCGGGCCTTCTCTTCCTTTTTCCGCAGGCCCGTGAGCAATTTACTGAGCCATTCCATATTCTTTCTCCTTCACTTCGCCTTCGCCAAGAGGCAGGTGGATGACCTGATCATCGTCGACCTCCATGACTCTCTTAAGAGCTCTCCTGTACTCGACCTTGTTCTTGATGACGCCATAAAGGCCCAAGGCCTCGATAGCGATGATGGGCATGGTCGAGATCATGCCGATGATACCAAAGCCTTCCTTCAAGACCGTGTCGGCATCTCCGTTGGAGGAGAGATTGACATAGCCGATGAAGAGGGGAAGAAGGAAGCAGGAGGAAAGGGTACCGGTAGCAACGCCGGTGGAATCAAAGGCGATGGCGACATAGATCTCCGGGACAAGGAAGGCCAGGACAAAGCCGCAGATATAGATTGGGATCACGAAGTAGATCATGTTGATGTTGTAGACGACGCGAATGACATTGAAGAGGACGGCAAGGCCGGTACCGATGGCAAGGGAGACAAAGACCTGACCCTTCCGAATCGTGCCTCTTGTGACTTCGGCAACCTGGTCTGCCAAGACATGGACAGCCGGTTCGGCGATGACGATCAAGCAGCCGATGACGGCACCGAAGACCAGGAAGATCCATTCATCGACATGGACGAAATTGCTTCCCAAGGCCGTGGCGACAGGAATGAAGCCGGCATTGGCACCAAAGAGGAAGATAACCAAACCGACATAGGTATAGACCAATCCGACGATGATGGAGAGAAGCTCCTTGCTTCGAAGCTTGAGGAAGATGTTGTAGATGAAGAAGAAAACGACGATCGGCGAAATCGAGATGCTGACGTCGGTGATGGCCGATACGATCTGGTTGGCATAGAAAGGTCCGATATCCGCAAAGACAGTCAGGGAGTCGCTGGTCATGGCATCGATCTCCGTGGTCAAGTTGCCAAGGATGAAGCCCTTGTCCAAGAAGATGCCAAGGAGCATGACCGTGATCAAAGGCCCGAGGGAGCAGATGCCGGCATAGCCGAAGGAATCATCCTCGGAATTGCGGCCGCCGCGAACAGAGGCGATACCGACGCCGAAGGCGATGATGAAAGGCGAGGAGATGGCGCTTGTCGTGGCGCCTCCGGAATCAAAGACGATGGGGAAGAAGTCGGGATCGGCCATGCAACCGAGGGCAAAGACAAGGCCATAGGCGATGACGACCCAGATCTTCAGGGATTTCTGGAGAATGACGCGGATGACGGCAACGGCCAGCATGATGCCAACGCCTAAAGCAGCGACGGCGACAAGAAGCCAGTTCGGTCCGGACGGGAGAAGCCTTTGCGAGAGGACGGTGAGGTCGGGTTCGGCAACGGTCATCAACGTTCCCAGAAGAATGGCGATGACGACAAGAAGGGCCAAGGACTTTCTCTTCGTGAGGGTCGTACCGACGACTTCGCCGATCTTTCCCATGGCCTTTTCGGCGCCCATGTTGAATAGGGTCATGCCAAGAAGCAATGGGATTGCGGAGACGACAAAGGAAACGAAGGTCGGTCCAGCCATGGTGCCTTCGTCCAAGCGAAAACTTGCCGAAGCGAAATTGAGGATGATGATCAGAAGAATGATAGGAAGGATGGAAACACAGGATTCTTTCAGCTTGCTCAGGAATTCCCGTCCCATGGTCATGGTCTTACCTCCTTTCCTCCCCTTCTAGCCTCGGTTGGCCGATAAGCGGTTTTGCCGTTAGGGTCAAAAGGAAGACTACTGTCGAGCCTGATAGAGAGGTTTGTTGTCCGTCGGGGCAGGCGGGCAGATCTTGTTGTTCATCCAGATGACACGGAAGAGGATGCAGAGGACAAGGGCACCAACGCCGTATTCGAAGGACATGAAGCCAACGATCATGGAAAGCAGGGCCGGCGTGAAGCAGAGGGTGACAGAGATCTTGATGGCTTCCCAATAGTTGGTCTCACGATAGATGGACGTCTTTCTCTTGACGAGGAACATGACGATGCCCGAAGAGAGGAGGGCAAGTCCGGCATAGATGGCAGCAAGGATTCCGCAGTTGATCCAGGTGCTCCGGATGACGTTCTGACGATGTCCGGCATTGAAGAAGGCCTTGATGTTCACAAGGGCCTGATCCCTGTCGGCATTGTCGCGATAGAAGAAGTCCTTAAGTCCTGTACCAATAGCAGGAGCCTGTTCCGAAACAGCATCATTGAAGCGGCCATCCATGTAGGAAGTACCATAGCTGTTGGTCTTGGCGGAACGCAGGGAATAAGTCACGAGATTGAAGGAATCCTTGGTGAAAACGATATAGGAGTGCGGGAAGTGGGAAATGGTCTTGCCATCGGAGGAATCGACACCGAGGACAACCGAATAGATGAAGTTGACAAGGAGTTGGGCTCCATCATCCTTTGTGGTATCCAAATCCGGCAGGTAATAGGCAAGAAGGAAATACGTTTTTCCGTTATTCTCGTATTCGATTTCCGTGTTTGAGGAGGAAGAGGAAGAAGAGGACGTGGAAGGATCGATCGTCGGATACTCTGCATTGTCGATCATGAGGGCATCGAAATAGAATTTCTGTCCTTGGCCCGTGATGGAATCCGGATTGGCCTGGATATAGGAGCAGGCCGTGAAGACTTGACCCTTGACATCGCTCGGGGCAGTCGTACTGTCGGAATAGTAACCGACAGCCATTTCCTTTTCGTTGAGGCCGTCGTATTCGTTCTGCCAGGAAGTGGCGGAAGTATCCGCGTTTTCTTCGGAAAGACCGGACATATCCAGGAAATATTCCTCGCCGTCTTTGCCGATGGTGACCTGGTTGAAGCTCTTCTCCCCGGAAAGCATGAGCAGGCCCTTGTCGATCTCGAAATTCTGGGTTGCCGTGATGAAGGTCGAGGAATCGGAAGTGTAGCCAGAAGAGAGAAGCGGAATCCAGGGCAGGAAGATGCCGATGACGAAAAAGACGAGGGTAAAGTACCACGGCTTCTTCCGTCCTTCGAGAATGACCTGGTTGCTATAAAGCGACTTCAGCAGATAAGCGATATTTCCCATTGTGTTTTCACCTTTATGAATGGCGTGTTATTAAAGCTTTAATATTATCCATTCCAAGCCCCGTTTTTACAACAGGAAATCACAGGCCGAATGCTCAGTCTTTTCCCTTTTTGTTTCGTGAAAGAAAAGAAGAGGCCTTCAGCATTCCCTTTCGAAGTGTATAATAATGCAACACAAATCATGGAAAACGAACAAAAAGACATTCAAAGGCCTGAGGAAAGGATCCTCTCCTACAAAGAGCAGATACGGGACAAGGAACTCGAATTTCGCAAGCTCAAGCGCTCCCTCGTTCAGGAAAGAAAGGCCTTCCTCAAGCAGATCAAGGAAGAAATCAAGGCGATACGCCGAGAAGAAAGAAGCGGTGGCCTGACAAAGGAAGAGAAAGAGGCGATGAAGGAAAGAAAGGCCCAGCTCATCGCCAAGAAGAGAAAGGAACTCCGCCTTCCGACCTATACCCAGGGCGAAGAACTGATGAACGCCATCTCCCATATCGTCGGGGGAGCCTTCGGTATCGTCGCCACGATCCTGGGCATCTATTTTGCTGCCGTAAGCCCTGTCGTTTCCGACAATCGGATTGCGGCCATCCTCTGCATGGCGGTCTATGGCTTCTCGATGATCTTCCTCTATGCCATGTCTTCCATTTACCACTTCCTGGGACTCAACAAGGCAAAGTCGGTCTTCCAGGTTTTGGACCATTGCACGATCTATGTCCTCATCGCCGGCACCTACATCCCAGTCTGCGTATTGATGCTTGCTCCAATCTATCCCGCCATTGGCTATAGCGTGGTCGGCGTTGTCTGTTTCCTTGCCATTCTCGGAGTAGTCTTAAATGCGACAATGATGCGGAAGAAACCCGTTAAGGTTATTTCCCATCTGCTTTATATCGTTATAGGTTGGCTCATCATCTGCTTCTTCCCGCAGCTCTGGGAAGCTGTCGGCATGACAAAATGTCTCTTATTCCTCTTCGGCGGCATTTCCTATACCATCGGTGCGATTCTCTATGCCATCGGCCGCTATCGGCGCTACTTCCACTTCATCTTCCATATCTTCTGTCTGGCCGGGACCGTCCTCCAGTTTACGGGTATCCTTCTTTTCTTCCTGTAGAAAGAAGAAAGCGAGGATTTTCCTCCCTTTCGGCATAAGGGTTTCTAATCCCAGGTGGTAGAATATTAGAGAAAGACGTCGGTTTGTTTGCATCAGAAAGGATGAAAGCATGAAACAGGGTTTGTTGATTATCCTCTCCGGCCCCTCCGGAGTGGGAAAGGGTGTCTTGAGAAGGAAGCTGATGAAGGACAAGGATCTCAACCTCGTCTTCTCCGTTTCCATGACGACAAGACAGAAGAGGCCGAAGGAGCAGAACGGAAAGGACTATCTCTTCGTAAGCAAGGATGCCTTCCGCAACCTTCTTGCCCGCAATGGCTTCATCGAACACGTGGAATATTGCGAGAACTATTACGGAACGCCTCGGGACTTCGTCGATGAAAACCTCAAGGCCGGACGCAATGTCCTTCTTGAGATCGAGGTCACCGGAGCCGAAAAGGTCATGGCGCAATATCGGGGCATGTATACCTTGGCCATTTTCCTCATGCCACCCTCCCTTGAAGAGCTCGAAAGAAGAATCAAGCTCAGAGGATCGGAAAGCGAAGAGGAGATCAGCGAGCGTATCCAGAAGAGCAAGGAAGAAATCGCCAAGCGCGTCGAATACGATGTCTGCCTGACAAACTACACCGTCAACAAGACGGCGCTCCGCTTCAAGCAGTCCGTGCTCAACAGAATCAAGTACTGCGAGGCCGTCGAGAACAACCAACCGACGGATCCCGAATACGTCATCAAGAGACCTTAGGGGGAAATGTTCTTTCTCGTCAAGGTTTTGATCGGAAGGGCGGTTGTTTCCTTGGACCGCCCTTTTGATTACTACACCACGGAAGAAGGAATCCACGCCGGCATGCGGGTCTTGGTTTCCTTTGGCCATTCCGAGAAAACCGTCGGTTTCGTCCTTGAGGAGCCAATCAAGGTTTCCACATCCCTTGAAGACTACCAGAAGGAAAGGAAAATCCGCCTTTCCCAAATCCAGAAGGTCATCGACAATCAGCCGTTATTAAGCCCGGAACTGATCCAATTGGCAAAGGAAATGGCTTCCTACTATGCCACGGACCTGATCAAGGTCCTCAACGCCTTTTTGCCTCCGTCCCTCAAGCCGAAGGATTCCGCCCTGAAGAAAAGCCAAGGCCGCTTCATCGACTTTGTCTTCCCGACAGGAAAGGCCTATGTTGGAAGAAAGGGAACGAATGCCGAGAAGCTCTTCCTCAAGCTGGAGCCGATAAAAGAGGGTGTCCGCCTATCCTCGATCACGGCCAAGAAAAGCCTGAAGCAGCTTCTCGATGAAGGCTATCTGGAAGTCAGGAAAATCCCGGCAAGCCGGATTCCGGAGATGGTCTCTTCTTCCCTAAAAGACTTCGCCCTGACAAAAAGCCAGGAGGAAGCCTACAACACCATCGTCGACAATCCCGACAAGGTCTGCTTGCTTAAAGGCGTGACCGGATCGGGAAAGACGGAGATCTATCTCAGCCTCGCCAAGAAGGCCCTCAAGGAAGGGAAAGGTGTCCTGGTCCTGATTCCGGAAATCGCCCTGACGGACCAGATGTCCAACCGCTTCTATTCCTTCTTCCAGGATACGATCGCCATCCTCAATTCCTCCCTCTCCGACAGTCGGCGCTATGAGGAGTATCGCCGCATCGTCAATGGAGAAAGCAAGATCGTCCTTGGAACGCGCTCGGCCATCTTCGCCCCGGTCCAGAACCTGGGCCTGATCATCATCGACGAAGAGCATTCCAACACCTACAAACAGGATACGACGCCCTTCTACGATGCCATCCAGGTCGCCTTGATGCGAAAGGAAATCGAAAAGGTGCAGCTTGTCCTAGGCTCGGCAACACCGCGCGTCATCGACAATGCCAGGGCCGAAAAGGGCCTCTATCTTCCTGTCGTCCTTTCCACCCGCTTTGCCGCCAGCCAAGAAAAGGATCTCATCCTTGTCGACATGAATCTTCCTAACTCCTATGACCCAGCGAAGTCCTCTTTGATATCAAAGCGGCTCTTCGAGGAAATCGGAAAGACGCTTTCCAATCATGAGCAGGCAATGGTTCTTATCAATCGGCGTGGTTATGCTCCGATGTTCCTCTGCCGGGACTGCCATGAGGTCGCAAGGTGTCCAAACTGTGGCATCCCCCTAAGCTACCACAAAAGAACAAACGAGCTTCTCTGCCACCATTGCGACTACCGCGTCTTGGCAAGCACCTATCAATGTTCCTGCGGGGGAAAGGACTTCATGCCTTTGGGATATGGGACCGAGCGCGCCTATGAAGACCTCAGGACCTTCTTCCCGGAAGCAAAGACCCTTCGTCTGGATTCCGATATCACCGGCAACGAAAGACGACACGACATCCTGGAATCCTTCTCCTTGGGAGAGGCCGATATCCTCATCGGAACGCAGGTCATCGCCAAGGGCCATGACTTCAAGAACGTCACCCTTGCCGCCATGCTGGATGCCGATAGTTCCCTCCGTCTTCCTTCCTTCATGGCAAACGAGGAGACCTTCGATCTGATCAGCCAGTTCGTCGGTCGCTCCGGAAGGGGAAACAAGAAGGGAAGGGTCCTTGTCCAGACCTACTGTCCGGACAACGAAGTCATCGCCTTGGCTTCCAAGCAGAATTACGAAGGCTTCTATCAGATGGAGATGAAGGAAAGAAAAAAGTTCCAATACCCACCCTTTGTCTACCTTGCCCTCATCATCGTCAAGGCGATGGATGACGAGCGCTGCCGGGATGCAAGCCTCGATATCAAGAACCTTCTTCTCTCCAAGGTCTCGACGATGCGGATCAACATCTATGGTCCCTCTTCGCCCTACATTCCCCATATCAATGGCAGATATTACCGCAACATCCTGCTAAAATATAAAGTCAAGGAAGAGGCGTCCAAACTGCTTTCCCTCCTCAAGGTCTATCGCATGGCCAACAAGGACGTGGAAGTGCTCGTCGACGTCGATCCTGAAACGGAAGGTATCTAAAATGATCATTGTCTCCCTTTTGGGCACAGACCCCTATAACGCCATTGACTATACCAAGCGCATCCACAAAGGACTGACGGAAATCTATGGCGTCGACGATAACGACCTGGAATTCTTCGCTCCCGAATCGTTTATCATCCACAACGGCATGGAGCAGACATCCTATCATCTCAATGTCCGCATTGAGGCACCCTATGACCTTCAGGACAGGGAAGAGGCCGTAACGGACTATCTCAAGGACGCCTTCAAGGAACTGGCCATCCATGTCCGCATCCTCTTTACGTATTTCGACCCGGAACACGAGCATGTCTTCTTCGACAAGGACTATCCTGCCTTCATGACGGAGAGCAATGTCGTCAAGGCCGATAGCCATGACGAAGAAGAGCAAGAGGAAGAAGCGGAAGAACCCTACATGGGTGACATCATCGGCGAATTCGATGCCTACGTCCGGGAACACCCCAACGCGACGGATAGGGAAGTCTATGAGGCCCTGACCGGAATCCGGAAGGACGTCAACGACCGCCACCGGAAAAAGAAGGACTGATTCCTATTGATAAGCAAAAAGCGATGGTCTACCATTGGGCCATCGTTTTTCTTTGGACGCTATCTTTCTTTTCTATGCTTCCGGGCTTTCGATCTTTCCCAAGTCCTCAACGGAATAATCCTTGAAGGAGAAGGAGATCGAAAGAGGTCCAGAACTTCCCGCAAAGGACATCCCGTTCAGGACAAGGCGGAGGGAATTCTTCTGGATATCGGTTTCCTGATACCGATAGCTATCCCCCTCCTCACCCACGGAAGAATAGTCCGCGACACCATGGAAGACGATCTTGAAGAGATGCCCGTTCATGCCGCAGCAGCAATCATCGTCCTCGTCTTCTTCCTCTTCCTCATCGTCATCGTGGTCATGTTCGTGGTCGTGATCGTGATCAGAGCAGGGTTCATTGTCACCGACGAAATAAAGGACGGCATTATCGCCATCCTGAAGGCAACGGATGAAGTCGCATTCCTTTATCTTAGCGAGATTCTCCTGAAGTATTTCCTTTGTCATCTTCTTTATCTTCTTTCACGATAATCGTCTTTCCGTTGACGATTTCCTTGCGTACGACAGTCGTTTTCTTGGGCGTATAGACAAAGAGCCGATAGACAAAAAGGGCAAGAATGAGCACCGTCAGGATCCAGAACAGGGTCAATACCGTGATATCCGCACTTGTCGGACCGGTGACTTCATCAGAGGAGCCTGCGCTAGTGGCCCTCTCCCCGAAGAGAGTCAGTCCCTTTCCGAGCGAGACGCTCATACCGATTGAAAACCAAAGAAGGATTGCCATCACCGCGAAAAGAGCGATGATGACAACCCATTCGTCACGTTTGATGTTCCGAAAACGATTCTGGAAGTAGTTCCGGATTCTATCCATCTTACAGATCGGCGTTGTGAAAGACGTCCTGGACGTCCTCGATTTCGTCGAGTGTGTCGAGAAGGTTCTCGATGGTCGCCTTATCCTCATCGGAGACTTTGACAAGGCCAGAGGTGGGGACAAGAGTGACGCTGGCTTCCGTGAATTCGCTGACGCCGAAGTCGGCAAGGATCTGCTCCTTGGCTTTCTCGAAGCTCTCGGGAGTCACCTGGACCTCGACGGTATTTTCGTCCTTGGTGACCTTCTGGACATCGATGTCATTGAGGATGAGGTCATCCTCGATCTCCTCGACGGACTTGTCGGACTCGAACTCGATGACGCCCATGCGAGAGAAGTTGAAGGAAGCACAACCGCTGTTTCCGAGGTTTCCGCCGTGATGGTTGAAGGCGGCACGGACGGCAGCGAAGGCTCTCTTCTCGTTGTCGGTCAGAGTATCGACGATGATGGCGACACCGCCGGGGCCAAAGCCCTCATACCTTCCGGCGACATAGGAAGCCGAATCCTTGGACTGGGCCTTCTTGATGGCCCTATCGATGACATCCCTGGTGACATGCTGGGCCTTCCACTTTTCGATGGCGGAACGCAGGGCAAGATTGTCGTTGGGATCGGGCACACCCGATTTGGCAGCCATGTAGATTTCCTTGCTGGCTCTGTTGTAAAGCGCCGATTTGGCAGCGTTCGTCTTGGCGATTTTGGCGGCGCGGACTTCGTGTGCTCTTCCCATAGTTTTACCTCTTTTCCATGATAGTTTCGACAACAAAAAAGTTGTGAATATCGATGCATCCATTATAGTAGCAGGACTCTTTCATATACAAGGGGAAAGCAGCCCCCACCAGACCCGATCAGTCGCTGCGAAGGCATTTGACCGGATCTTCCTTTGCCGCCTTGAGGGAAGGGATGAAAGCCGAGAGGAAACTGACGACAAGGGAGAAGGCCAAGAGGATCAAGACATGCGGGAAAAGGAACTGGGCGATATGGGTAGCACCATAGGCCGGGAAGTAGGAATTGATCATGAGATTGACGGGGAAAGTCAAAACATAGGTCGCAAGGGCACCGAAGAGTCCCGTGAACACACCGATGAAAAGCGTCTCCAGCTCAAAGAGAATAAGAATATCCAGCTTTCGGGAACCCAAGGAACGAAGAAGACCGATTTCCTTTCTTCTTTCCAGAACGTTGTTCGTCGTCAGGACAGCCGTCATCGCGGCCGAGACCGTCAAGGAGATCACGGCAAAGACAATCAGGATAAGGGAAGCCATGTCGATAACCTCGGCAACCTGCTCAAGGGCGTGGCTGGCATTCATGGAGGAGTAGAAGACCTGTTCCTTGGTGGAGGAAGCGTGCGAGGTAGAATTCTCCACAATGTCATTGAAGGAATCAAGCCTTTCCAAGATCGTTGCCCTTGTTGCCAAGCTTGTCGGAAGGATCGTGACATAGTCGATAAAGGAGTAGGCATTGACATAGGCACAAAGCCCAATCACCATCTGATAGAAGGTCGAAAAGTCTTTTTTGTTTATGGCCGCCTGAATATCCTCAAGGATTCCGACAACCTTCTTGGAATCCGAAAGGGTCAATCCCTTAAGGCTATCCGGAATAAGCTCGATTCCAAGCTTTTTGGCTTGGCTGACCATGCTCGAGATGGTGTAGAGATTCTCCGAAGAGCGATAGTCCACATAGGCAAAATAGCGATCGAGAATGCTCTTGACCGAACTCGTCGGCAAGACAGTCGACTCCCCACTGACGAAAGGTTCAATGGTGTCGTTCATCTCCTTAAGGAAAGAGGCAAACTGGAGAACGCTTTTCCCAGGTGCGAAGACGACATTATCCTGGAAGGCGGAAGCCAAATCGCTTTGAAGGTTTTCCTGAACAATGCCTTCCTGAAGCGAGGAGAGATAGCAAAGGGAGGGTGAGAGAAGACCGAATTCATTGTCCTTCTTTGCACGATAGATGCCAACGATCCTTAAAGTTTCGCCGGAAGAGGAATCCTGATAAAGAGAAGAGAGATCCTTGGTCGTAAAGGTCTTGGCCTTCCTTGTGTTTCCAAAGGCATCGGTGAAGTCCTTCGTCCCGGTCTCTTGGAAAAAGGCATCGTTTTCGAAGATCTTGTATTCCTTTCCGAGAATGTCGGAGAAGGCAATCGGACGGACTTTCCCATCCTCTCCTTGGGAGCGAACATCTTCTTTACTATCAGAGGAATTGTAGAATCCAAGATTCTTGAGGATACTAAAGCTAACGGAATTGTATTTATCGACGACAAGAATAATCTCGTGGTCGTTTTCAGGAGCCTTTCCAGCGAGGCAATCATAGTCTTCCAATCCGCCATAAAGGGGATGGAAGACACTCGTCGGAAGACCGGTCGTTGAGGTGATGGAGTTGCTTGAGGTCTGTGTCGTGTTGACTGTCCCGACATAGGCGTCCTTTGTCCCGTCGAGGGAAGAAGGATATTCCGTGGTCAGGTTCAGGCTATAGGAATTACCGTAATTGATGACGTATTCGCTGACAAGGCCCTCCTCCTTAAGCGTATCCAAGTAGGAGAAGAACTTGTCCGTGAAATTGTTGAAGACATAGGAAGAAGTGGAATTGGTGCTGACGATAGGATAAATCTCGTCGACATCCGGATAGAGGACATCGTTGTTGACGTCACCATAGGCTTCCGAATCCGAGACGGTAGTATAGCTTGTCAGGATGACAGGAAGAGAGGAAGCCGTGATCCGGCTCATTTCCATGGAATAGTCCGAGAATCCGGTATTCAATGCCAAGAAAAACCCGATTCCGACCATACCGAAGGAATTGGCAACGCAAGTCAATGCGGTCTTGACCTTTTTCTTGAAGAGGTTCTTGAAAGCAAGTTTAATTGTCGTTAGGAATGGAAGATGACTCTTTCCTTCCGCTTTTTCTTCCGTAGTTTGTTTCTTCTCTTCCCCCATTGGAAGGCTATCGGATTCCAGTCTTCCGTCCTTGATGCGAACGATCCTATCGCTATAGCGCTTGGCGAGATCTTCGTTGTGGGTCACAAGGACGACAAGCCTTCGCTTGCTCTCTTCCTTGAGAAGGGCCATGATGCTTTCCGAGTTTTTGCTGTCGAGGGCACCCGTGGGTTCATCGGCAAGGATGATCTTGGGATCGGTTGCCAAGGCCCTGGCGATAGCGACTCTCTGCGTCTGTCCTCCGGAAAGCTCGTTTGGTTTCTTTCTGGAAAGTTCATCGATTCCAAGCCGTTCCAGGATTGCCTTGGCTTTTTCTTGGGCTTCGTCATCCTTGACGCCCCGAACCTGCAGGCCAATCTTGACGTTTTCCAGAACGTTCAGCTGTGGAATGAGGAAGTAGTCCTGGAAGATGAATCCGACGCTGTCGTTTCGATAGGCATCCAGTTCCCTTGAAGTCATCGTCTTGAGGGATCTTCCATCGATCTGGATATCGCCCTCCGTGATGCTGTCGAGTCCTCCCAAAAGATTGAGAAGGGTCGTCTTTCCGCATCCGGAAGGGCCGAGGATGGAAACGAACTGGACATCCGGAAGGGTCAGGCTTATGCCTTTGAGGGCGCGGTAGGACGCCTTCTTCCCAATATAGTCCTTGACGAGGTGCTCAATCCGAATCATCCGCAAGCGTCCTTAGTCTTTCATAGAAGCCGATTCCCGTGTGTCCGGAACGTCTTTTCAAGCGCAGTTCCTCCTTGTAGATGAGCTTGTTGTCGTCCGGAAGGGACAAGGTGTGCATCAAGAATTCCTTTACCTTGGAATCCAATGCCGGAATGTCGATGATCTCGCTTTCCATAAGAACCTGGCTTGTCTTGAGGAAGTACATGCCGAAGATTCCCGACTTCTTCCGGAAGTCATCGATGAATCCAATCAGGCTGTCATCATCCTTGGCCGAGTCGCGGTATTGCATCTCCAGGTCGGAAAAGGCGTGGAAATGGGCAAAATACTTCGAGACGAGAAGGGCGGAAGTGGCGACTTTCTTGATATCCGCCTTGCTTCTGTCCGGATAGGCAAGAAGAAGACGGGAGACCAGTCTCTTGTGGCCTTCCTTGATCAGCTTGAAATGATTGTATCCACTTAACTGGAAGCGGATATCCTTGAAGGAGGTTGGCGAAAGCGTTTCCGGAAGCGTCTTGGAAAAGAAGATCCTGAACAAGTCGGAAAAAGAACGGCACGGCATCCGCGACGTCTCATCCTTCCCCTCCGCCAAAAGGCGGATCAGTTCATCTCTCCCCATTCCTCTTTTCCTCCTGGTGCATGAACGACACCACGGCTTTCTGGTATTCTTCCTTCCTATCATAATAGGAAAGATGGCGTGCCCCTTCCAGAAGAACCCACTTCTTTTCGCAGCGAAGTCCATCGAAGATCGTCTTGTTGATAAGGGGCGTGGACTCATCATCGGTCCCGCTGACAAGAAGGACAGGAACACTGATCTTTCCCAGATCCTTTGTTACATCGAAGTCCTTAAGTTCGCCCATAGGCAAAAACTCGCAGGGTCCCCACGCTCTATTGTAAGCCTTCTTTCCCTGCTCTGGCTCCTTTCGTCGCAGGCATTCGGGGACCGTATTGTCCTTCTCCGGCGAGATGTAAAGCCTGGAATAGTGGGATAGGGCGTTTTGAAACTCCAGGGAAGAGAAATCCTTGCTCTTGATTGCCTCCTCAATTGCTTCTCTATCCGCCTCGGAAAGATAGGAGACAAGCCTTTTTGCCTCCTTTGCCCACAGCGCAGAGGAAGGAAGGGTACTTGAAAGAATCACGCCTTGGATACGATCGTCGTTTCTTTCCGTCAGATACTTCAAAAGGAGCATCCCTCCCCAGGAATGTCCCAGGAGGAAGACTTTCGGCCATTTAAGAGAGTCCAGAAGGTTGCTGAGTTCATCGACCCACGTCCGAGAGCAGAGCAATTCGTCGGGAATCGTCTCGTCGGAGGACTTTCCGCAGCCTAACTGGTAATAGGAAAGAAGGGTCCTATCGTCCTGATAGGCAAGGTCATCGAGAAGCTCGAAGGAATCCCGTCCGCTTCCCGGCCCGCCATGGACCAAGATCAAAGGAATCTTTCCGCTTTTAGAGGAAATGATCCGACAATTCGTCCGATATCCCCGAAAGGGAATGTCTTGTTCCCGGATTTCCATATCCTATCCTTTGTGTCCCTTACTTCCCTTCCTTCTTTTCCTTGCCGTTGTAGCAATGGATCAGGACAAAGAAAAGGATGAGATAGGAGACGGAGAAGGAAAGGGAGAGGGTTAGATAGAGACGTTCTGGAAGAAGGACATCGAATATAAAGAAGGAAAAGGCACAGACCAAGGCCATATAGAAGGGAAGAAGAAAGGTCTTCCCCTTCGGATGGCGATAGATGAGGAAACCCTTCTTGGTCGGATAGGCAAAAAGAAGGAAGAGAACGATAAGGCCATAGACGACACAGGAAAGGGAAAAGACAACCTTGTCCTGCTCCGGAAAGAAGAAGACAAGGCCAGGGACGGCAACGATAAAGGCAAAGAGAAGGAAGGCCAATACGCCATAGAGGGCATAGTGCTTCCGAATCAAAAGCCTTCCATCCTTCGGGAAGAAGAAGGAGAGGATTTCCTTAAGGTCCATCAGGCAGGAGAGCGCCTGATCGATCGAAATCTTCCTTTCGGCATCATGGACGGAAAGGTTTCCGATGGAACGGATCCTGTCTATCTTGTAGAGCTGTCCTTGGCTGATGGCACGATGCTGCTTGAGAAAGCCGATCTTTTCATAGAGAAGGGTATCCTTCCCACCGGGATTCTCTTCTTGGTAAAGCGCGTTGATGAACATCTCCAAGGCAACGCGCATATTGGAGCAGGCAGAGGCGATAAGAACGTTCCGCCGGCTTTCCTTCTTTTCCTTTTGGGCCTTCGAAAGGAATTCCTCAGCGCCATCCACCCTTTCGATAATCCGGTTTCTTAGCTCTTTTTCCTGTTTCATGAATACATTGATTTTAAGCCAGTAGGAAGGGGGAAGCAATGAACAGACCATTAAGAACTCGCAAAAGAATTCTCCTCCCACTTATAACTGCCATAATCTGTCGCTCCCATTGGTGTGAAAGAGGTTTCATACCCAATTTATCTCACAATGTGTCATATTTTGGGGCATAGACCTTTTTTTCCTGCTTTTTTCCGCTATACTAATTTTGTCATCCTTTGAAAGGAGGAATACCAATGGAATCCTATTCTCCTGACCATGTCGAAGTCCGTGAAGTCAAGACACAAGCCATCAAGACGACCTTCTCGATGACGAAAGTCCTTCTCTGGATGGGACTTGGACTCTTGGTCACCGCCGTCGTCTCTCTTTGCCTGCCGGATCTGCTCTGGGCGATCACCGGCGGGGATGCCGGAAGCCTCTATGCCGGCTACATCACCATCTATGTCCTCTCCGTCCTGATCATGCTCCCCTGCGCCCTCGTCGTCAGCTTCAAGGCCTTCTCCAACAAGAAGGTCGGCATCACGATCGCCTACTTCCTCTACTCGATCGCTATCGGCATGCTATTATCGACCATCTTCATGCAGATCCTAGCCATCGAGCCGAACAACGCCATGCGCATGATCTCCCTTGCCTTCTTCATCACGGCCGGCTGCTTCCTTCTGATGGGCGGTGTCGGTGCCCTGACGAAGAAGAGCCTAGGCGGAATCCTGCCCTTCCTCTCCACCTTCCTCATCGGTGTCCTGATCCTCTCCCTTGTCAACATCTTCTTACAGAGCGATCTTCTCTTCTGGATTGCGGACTTCGTCATCTTCGGCGTCATCCTCATCTTCACCGCCGTGGACATGAACCACGTAAAGAAGCTTGTCGAAAGCCGCCAGTTCGATTCATCCTACAGCATGACCATCTACTGCGCCTTCACCCTCTATGTCGACTTCATCAACATCTTCATCCGCGTCCTCTATTACGTCCTCATCCTCTTTGCAAGAAGAGACAACTAAAAAAGGCCAGCCTTCGGGCTGGCTTTTCTCTTTCCGCAAAAGTTGTTTTATCCTTTTTTAAGGACTAAAGGCCTTCTTCAAACAGAAGGCTTTTTCTATCCGATGAGTTCCTTCTTCCTAAACAGGGCGTCGATAAGGCTCGGGATGGCCTTTTCGAACTCCACGCCATAGAACAGGTCCGGTTCCTTGTCCTGAAGCGTCTTGCCGATAGCGACATGGACGAAATCATGGGCGATACGGACGGCTCCGGGAAGGGAGAAGCCATTGATCTTGGCACCGATAAGGGCCGAGGCAAAAAGGTCTCCGGTTCCATGGTATTGTCCGCGATAGCTTTCCGTCTCGATGAGAAGCATCCTGTTTCTTTCCTTCTCATAGACAAGACAACCGACTCTTCCTTCCTGGAAGGAAAGGCCGGAGATGACAACGCCGCTTGGTCCCATGTGGGAGAGATGGACAAGCATGTTCTCGATCTGCAGACGCGACCACACCTTCTCCGGCGAAAGGCCAAGAAGGAAGCAGGCTTCCGTCAGGTTGGGGACGATGATGTCGCTTTTCCGGACCAGTTCCCGCATGGCTTCGATATGGCTGTTGTCAAAGCCGAGGTAGAGCTTTCCGCCATCGGCAAAGGCCGGATCGACCATGACGATGGTATCCTCTTTCCTCAGTTCGTCAATGATCTTCATGACGATCGGGACCTGGTTCGTTCCAAGATACCCCGTATAGATAGCATCGAACTGATGGTTGTAGTCCTTCCAATGCTCGATCGTCGGCATGAGGTAATCGGTCAGATCGGCGTAGGTCCAGCTCTTGAATCCGGCCGTGTGGTTGGACAAGACGGCTGTCGGAATGCCGACACACTCGATACCGCAGGCGGAAATGACCGGCAACGCTTCCGTCAAGGAGCACCGGCCCAGGCAACTATAGTCCTGTATGGTCAACAGTCTTTTCTGTTTCATTTTCCACAGCCTCTCTTTCTATAGGCTTTCCTCTTCATGACAGCTCTTCTCTAAGGTCGCTAGAGGTATCGCAAACATCGCCGAAAAGTCTCTCATTGTTTTCTCTTTGGGAAAGGAACGGCCTTCTTCCCAAGCCTTGATCTCTGCCTCGGAAACGGAAAGCCTATGGCTAAGAACATGTCCGTCCAAATTGTATTCGCGATAGATAGCCTTCAGAATACGGGAAAAAGTCATTCGCCGTCCTGTTCTTTGTCGTCAGCTTTCTTTCCGGTGGTAAGGGACGGGAATTCCTCCTTCTTTTCCGTGTCTTCGATCTGGTTGGGCTTTGGTTTCTGAAGCGTCTTTCTCTTTCTCTTACGGCTCTTGAGCTCGGAAATATCGATGATGCGGACGTCCTTGTTCCGGACTTCGTTGGAATCGTTATAGGTCGGTGCCTGTTCCTTCATCTTCTCTTCCATCATCATGTCCTTGGTGTTGCGGATCTGCTTCAATGTCGTCATCAAGGAGAAAACACCGAAAACGAAGGTCATCACGCCGACGAAGATGACAAGGTATCGCTCCACCTGGGCCTTCTGCAGGAGATAGAAGACCAGATAGGCAATGCCGATGGCAAGAACGAAGAAGGCGAGGACAAAGACAAGCGCGGCGTCTTTGTAGGCTTCTTTCTTCTCGCTCTTCAACCTTTTGAGCTTATCGAAATCCTTGTTGTCTTCCTTGGTCTGCTCTTCCGCGATGCCCTTGTTCTTCTTCTTTCCCTGAAGGATCCTATCGATTCCGTTGACGATAAGCATACCGCTGATACCGAAAAGAATCGTTGTCAGGAAAGGCGAAAGGATCTGCTGGAGAAGTTCGGCCCGGAAGAAAAAGATAACGGCAAAGCCGAGGGCGAGGATACCGATGCAGATCGTGGAATTCAGCGCCGTCCGCTGCAAGAGATAGCCCGCGACGATATTCATCGTGCCATAGGCAGCAAAGACAACACCCAGGCAATAGCTCAAGGCATCGTTGATTCCTTCCTCGGAAAGCCATCCCGTAATTATGAAAATAAAGCCCAAGACGATCAGGATTGCAGCCTGAGCAACCTTCAGCCATTTGTACTGATCGATAGTCCCTTCGTCGATAGATTTCATTTCGTATGACCTCAATAAATTATTATAGTAAAAATTTTGGTACAGAGAGGTTATTTCCTTTATTTTTAGTAAGAATTCCTCGCGCGCAAGAAAGAGGATAACAATTGCTTTATTTTAGTTTTACGACATTTCACTTTTTGTGATGATTTCATCAAAGCTTTTGTTTCCTTACTTGTTACTTTGCTTCCACCTTCTCTATCTGACAAAGGTTGTTTTATTCGGTGTCATTTCTTTACACTCTTATGGGGTGTTCCTATGTTCTTGGTTTGTTCTTTTTTGCTTTCCGAAAGCCATAAGAATAAGAAAAAATCTATGTAGCTTATATATATTTATTATTTATATTTTCCGTGAACTTTGTTGATTTGATGATGGGCCGTCAATATAATATCCCTACCTGCGTTTTTAATGCGCATTGGTAACAACGGAGGATTTCATCTTTATGAAACGTACTTATCAGCCCAGCAAGATCAAGAGAGCCCATACCTGCGGCTTCAGAGCCAGAATGGCCACGAAGGGTGGCAGAAAGGTCCTCAACAGAAGAAGAGCCAAGGGCAGAGCCCGTCTTACCCAGGCCTAAACCGAAGCACAATGGTCAAGCTCTACCGATTGAGGAAATCGGAAGACTTCAAAAAGGTTCTGGACCATCGGCAGGCCGCTCTTAGGAGCGACGCCGTATCTGTCTTCGTCAAGGAAAACGACCTCGGTCATGCCCGGATTGGAATCTCGACATCCACAAAGCTCGGCAATGCCGTCGTTCGTGCCCGCATTCGAAGACAGATACGTGCCCAAGTCAATCTTACGGACGTCCTCTCTGCATCCTACGATATCGTTATTCTTGTCAGAAGCGGTTACCTGAGCCATTCTTTTCAGGAAAACCTTCAGACATTGGAAAAAGCCTTTCGAAATCTGAAAAAATCCTCAAGAGGGGAAAATCAATGAGAAAACACACGAACAGATGGATAAAACGGTTGGCGGCGGTCTTCTCGACCCTCGTAGCTGTTTTTTTCATGTCCAGCTGTACGGCGTCTTTCTGTTCCAACCAAGATAAGGCAAACCAGATGTATGCCTATCTCGGCAATATCTTTTCCGATTCCGTCGAGGTCAAAGACTCGACCGATAGCGAAGCGGAAGTAAAGACACAGAACGAGAACAGGATTGCGCTGTTTACCGCCCTGCAAAACGCCGGCTATAGCCTTCCGACCAAGGCCTTCAACGCCTACATGAACACCAAGGCTCAGGAAGAAGCCGAGAAAACGGCCGTCTATTGGACCGATGGCACGTTGGGAGAATGGAACGAAGAACAGGCCCAGGAAATCGCCCTCCATGTCGCTATCTATGCCGGTCTGACCTCTTCCGATGACGGATCGATCGTCGTCGATGCGCTGTGGTCCAACTACAACGAATGGTATGACGCCGCCTTGGATGATGCAAGCATCGGTCTTGCCCTTGCCCCCAGCTCCTCCTTCGTTTCCGTCTTCCAATCCCAGGCCCAAACGCTCATCTCCGGACAGACGGCTTGTATCTCCCCGAGCGACCAGGCCTTTGAGCAGAACGGCTCAGTCATCTATGTTTCCGGAAAGACATGGGGAGAAGCCTTCGCCGATTACGGATTCCTCGAAGGGCTTCTCGTCTACCCCTTCGCCTATATCATCCACGCCATCTCCACGGGCCTTGGATCGACCGGAGCGGCACAGTTCCTCGCCATTCTCGTCGTCACCCTCATCGCCCGTATCATCACCGTCCTTTCGACCCTCTTCCAGTCACGCACGCAAGCCAAGCAGCAGAAAATCCAGCCGATGCTCAATGCCCTCCAGGCCAAATACCCCAATTCCGCAAACGACAGGGAGCAGAAACAGGCCCTTGCCATGGAACAGGCAAGCCTCATGCGTCGGGCGAAAGTCCATCCTTTCCTTCCGTTGATCTTCCTCATCATCCAGTTCCCGATCTTCATCTGCGTCTGGTCCGCCCTTCAGGGCAGTGCCGCCCTTGCCAGCGGTTCCTTCCTGGGCTTGGCCCTGACGACACCTGTCAGTGAATGCTTCACGAACTTTGCCAACACGCCGGGTGCCATCGTCGGCATCATGATCTTCCTCTTCATGGCCATCGCCAATATCCTCTCCTCTTCGACCGGCCTTCTCTTCTCGACCTGGAGAACGAAGAACTTCGGTGCGCAGAACGTCGCCGCAACAGCCCAGGGAATGGATCCCAACAAGACGATGAAGACCTTCACGATCATCATGATGGTCGTCGTCCTCTTCATGGGCTTCTCCTTGCCGGCCGCCATGGGTATCTACTGGATTCTCGGATCCCTCATCTCCATCCTCCAGTCCCTTCTCACCGAGGGCATCCAGTCCCACACCAGACATCGCCTCGCCAAGGAAACAGGCGATGGTTCGACCTTAGCCGCCATTCGCCGCAGCGCCCATCACCAGCCCGGCGGAAAGAAGAACGGCAAGGACAAGAAGAACAAATCCGATAAACCACTTTGGAGGTGATATATGAACAAGTTCGAAGGAAAGACCGAGGCAGAAGCCGTCAAGAAGGCCTGTGAGGAATTCGGTATCGACGATCCGAAGAAACTCAACTATCAGGTCATTTCGGTCAAGAAATCCCTCTTCAGCACCACTGTCACCATCGGTATCTACACCGTGACGGATGTCATCGTCTTTGCCGACGACTATATCCGACGCTGCCTCAAGGCCTTGGGCCTGAATGGCGTTACCGAAGCCAAGTACGATGATGGCGTCATCAAGCTGAACATCGTCTGCAACAGGAACAAGAACGTCATCGGCAGGAATGGCGACACGCTCAGAAGCATCAACGAACTCACCCGCTCCGCCTGCTTCAACCGCTTTGGTGGCCACTATCGCATCCTCCTCAACTGCGACGGCTACAAGGAAAACAAGTACGACAAGTTCATCGCCCTTGCCCGCCGCTATGCCGACGAAGTCAGCAGGACGCACATCACCGTCGTCATGGATCCGATGACTTCGGACGAAAGAAGGGTCATCCATCAGGCCTTGACAGATTACCCGAATATCGAGACCAAGTCCCTTGGAACCGGACACAAGAGACATATCACCATCCAATACACGGGTCCCGAGAACTAAAAAGCGAGGCTGTCGCCACGGCGATGGCCTTTTTCCTTTCCATGAATTTTCCTTCCGAAAGAGATATACAAACAATACATTTTGTACCTATATTTCGCCTTTTTTGTTTTTCGTCTCTTTCTGCCCCTTTCCATGGCTTAAAATAGGAGTGCTATTCTGAGAAACGAAAAAAGGAGCTTCCAATGGCTACAAAGAATCTCACGCTTTTCGCGGATTCGGATTGCGACATCACGCCCGAAATCGCGGAAAAATACGGCTATCGTCTCATTTCGATGCCCTACACCATGAATGGCAAAGAGGTCTTCCCCTATGAAACGGAAAAGACTTTCGATCCCCACGCTTTCTATGAAAGATTGCGGCACGGAGAGATTCCCAAGACGGCTGGTCTCTCCCCGGAAAAATATATCTCCTATTTCGAACCGGAACTCCAGAAAGGAAACGACGTCCTCTATATCCACTTCTCCAGCAAACTCTCCGGAACGTTCAACGCGATGCGCCTTGCCATCGAGGTCCTCAAGGAGAAGTATCCGGAGAGAACGATCCATACCTTCGACACCAAGGCCATCACTTCCCTTGCCCTTGTCATTCTTATCGAAACCGGGAAACTCTATCAGGAAGGAAAAAGCCTTGAGGAGCTTTTGAAGGCTCTGGAGGATTTCACCAAGCACTACGCTTTCTTTGCCTTTGCCGACGATCTCCGCTTCTTCAAGGCTTCCGGAAGGCTTACAGGACTCTCGGCGACCTTGGGTTCCATCATCTCCGTCAAGCCCATCATCTCCATCGACGATGAAGGCAAGATGGATGCGATCGGCAAGGTCCTCGGCCGCTTCCAGGCGTTAAGGAAGATCCTGGACTACATGGTCAAGCTGGGAGACGATGTCGCCAACCATCCGATCATCGTCGTCCACTCCGATACGCCGGAGCTCGTCAAGAGGATCACGGCGATGATCCACGACAAGTTCGGAAAGGACCTCGATCTTTCCGTCGCCGTCGTCAATCCGACCGCCGGAATCCACGCCGGACCAGACTGCCTCGGCGTTGCCTTCCACAGCAAAGGTAGGGTGTTATGATCGACGTCCGTCCAGTTCGTTCCTATTGGGACAGGAAAGCCTTCCTCGACTTCCCATTGAAGCTCTACAAGAACAATCCCTACTACGTTCCTCCGCTTTATATCGACGAAAAGAAGATCTTCAGGAAGAACTACTTCTACAATCAGACATCGGAATCCGTTTTCTTCCTCGCCTACAAGGATGGAAAGCTTGCTGGACGAATATCCGGCATCCTGCAAAAGGCCGCAAACGAGAAATGGAACCAGAAACGGGTCCGCTTCACCCGCTTTGACTGCATCAATGATGTCGCAGTCGCCAAGGCTCTTTTTGATGCGGTCGAGAAGTGGGCAAAGGAAAAGGGCATGGAGGAAGTCGTCGGACCGCTTGGCTATTCCGACATGGAAAAGGAAGGCCTTCTGATCGAGGGTTTCGATGAGCTTTCCACCTTCGAGGAGCAGTATAACCACGCCTATTATCAGAAACTGATCGAGGCGCAAGGCTATCAAAAGGATGTCGACTGGGTGGAGCGGAAGATCTATGCGCCAAAGGAAATCGACCCGCGGATCGAAAGGATCGTCCCCTTGATCATGAAACGGGAAAGGCTCCATCTCGTCCAGTCCAACAGCATTCAGGAAATCATCGATCGCTATGCCGATCAGTTCTTCGACCTCGTCGACGATACCTACAAGGATCTCTATGGCACCGTGCCTTTCATCGAGGGCCAGAGGAAGGATATCATCACCGGCTTCAAGCTTCTTCTCTCTCCCTACTATATCCGCCTTATCGTCGATGAGAACGACAAGCTTGCTGCCTTCGGCCTCTGCTTCCCTTCCATCTCCCACGCCGTCCAGAAATCCGGTGGCCATCTGACCATCCCGACGATCCTCCGCATCCTCAAGGCCAAGAAGGATCCGGAAATCATCGACCTCGGCCTTATCGGCGTCACGGAGAAATACCGCAATTCCGGTGTCTCCTGGGCCATCCTCTTGGAGATCATGAAGATGCTCAAGTCCGGCAAGGTCGAATACTGCGAGACAAACCTCAATCTCGAGGACAATCTCTCCATCCAGAACAACTGGGATCGCTTCGAGAACAAGCTTCACAAAAGACGGCGAGCGTTCATCAAGAAAATCGTCGATTGACGTGCCCTTCTCCGGAAGGGCTTTTCATTTATCCGATGGTCGCTTAGAATAGTCCTCAGGAACGAAAGATGAAGAAATCCCATTTCTTTTTAACGCTGCTCTCTTCCGTCATGCTTGTGGTACCAACGTCCGAATCCCTTCTCCGGGAAGTCCCGAGAGACGACTTTGCCATTCAGAAGGTCGAGAAGGAAGAGGACAAGGAAGAAAAGGAAAAGAAAGCCAAGGAGAAGGAGAAACAGGCCGAGGACGAAAAGGAAAACGAGCGGGAAAAGGAAAGCCGCAAGAACAAGAACCGCCGGGAAAGAGAAGACGAAAAAGAGAAGGAGAAGGAATACCACAGCCATTTCGATGTCATCTTCCTCAACTACGACGGCTCCTTCCTCTATCACCAGCTCGTCCCTGTCGGCGAAGACGCCTCCTATCACGGAAAGACACCGACACGGAAACCCCGCTTTGGAAGGAAGTTCCGCTTCGTCGGCTGGGACAAGCCTCTGACGAACATCCAGTGCGACATGGTCTTCACCGCCCAATACGAAAGCTATCGGGAATAAGGCTCCGCGATCAGAACAGGAACGGAGTCTTTTTCTTTATTTCCAATGGTGTTTTCGGAGTGCGTTCATGGTCTCCAGGGAGTTGTGAAGTGCAATCCTGAAGACTTCCCTTTTGATAAAAAAATAACCCCCGACGCAGAGGCGTCAGAGGCGTTTTTTCAGGCTGGTGGATCATTAGGGACTCGAACCCTAGGCCCACTGATTAAGAGTCAGTTGCTCTACCATCTGAGCTAATGATCCATGAGAAGCTTAATGATTCTACTACTCAGCCCTTGTCAAAGCAAGTGTTTTTTATCAACGAGAGAACATGACGTTTTCGTTTCCGAAGATCTTCGTTATCAGGAAGATGAAAAGGCTGGAAAGAACAACGTTCATGACGATCGTCACGGCGACAAAAGGAACGAGGACAGCAGAAGCGGCACCTGTCAGGATGAGATTCATCGACACCACAAGGTCCAGGATGGGGACGAAGGCAAAGCCGATGTTCGACATGTCGATGACGGCAGGAACGATGGCAAGGATCATGAAGACGATCATCAACGGGGAGAGATAGGCGTTTGCTTCCTTGATCGTCTTGGCGTAGGCGGAGACAAAAAGGCCCATGGTCACGAACAGGAAGAGCGCGGTGACGACAAGGAAGAAGAGGACAACGACAGCACCTGGGGTGAAGACGGAGAAGAAATTGATATCGCCTCCGAATAGCTCCGGAAGGGAAAGAAGGATTCCAAGGAAGGAGATGGCTCCGGAGGCACAGGCCGTGGCGGAAAGGGCAAGGATCTTTCCCAAGGCAATATGGCTTCTCTTGACCGGGGTAAGAAGAAGGCTTGCGATCGTTCCCCTTTCCTTCTCGCCGGCGATGGACTCAGGACAGATGGTGAGGATCGTGGAGAAGAGAAGGGCGATAGTAACCATGGGGAAGACGAAGGAAAGCATCTGGGTCGTGATATAGTTTCCTTCGCTGAGGTTGGGTTCCTGGTATTCGTTGTCGACGATATTGACGAAATAGTTGTTGTAGCAGACGGAAATCAGGCTGGACGCCAAGGAATAGACATAGGAGGAAACGGAATCCTCGGCGTTGTAGAACAAGGAGACGCTATTTTCTGTCGCGCCTTCCTGGTTGAGCCTTTCCTCGAAGTCATCGGAATAGACGACAAGAAGGTCGATCTCCTCGTTTTTGACCTTGTCCTTGAACTCCGTGACATCAGTCGGAGCGATTTTCTCTTTCTTGATGGTGTTGCTTTTATCAGCCAAAAGGATTCCGGCCTCGATTTGCATCACGAGTTCCGGTTCTTCTTTTGATCCGAAGTTTTCCGTATAGGCAACGATGATTTCCGTCTCTTTCGGAGCGGCATTGGCGGAGACGATCTGATCGGAAATGATGCGTCCCAGGATGGTATAGAAAACGAAAATCACGATTCCCGGAAGGAAAAGGGCGGCCAATGTGCGCCTGTCGGTGAAGAAGCGGCGCATTTCCTTGAAGAATACCGTCAGGATGTCTTTCATTCTTCACCTCCCCGATAGAGATCGAAGAAAAGGGATTCGAGGCTCTTTTCTTTCGTCAGCTCGTTTAGATTCCCTTCGACGGCCATATGGCCACGGATGATGATTCCGACCCTATCGCACAGCTTCTCGACCAAGGAAAAGATGTGGGTCGAGATAAGGATGATCTTGCCTTGATCCTTGAGCGTCTTGAGATAGTCCTCGACTTCCTTCGATGCGACAATGTCCAGGCCATTGGTGGGTTCGTCGAAGATGATGATCTCGGGATCATGGGCAAGGGAAATGGCAAGGCTTGCCTTCTGCCGCATACCCGTGGATAGGTCGTGGATCTTCGTGTCCTTGAATTCGAAGATGCCAAATTGCCGAAACAGGCTTTCCTTTCTTTCCTTGATCTTCTCTTCCGTCATGCCGTAAAGCTTGCCCATATAGGAGAAGGTGTAGTCTGCCGAAAAGAAGTCGTCGAGCTTGAGTTCGGAAGTCAGAAAGCCGATCCGTTTCTTGTAGTCGGTGATATCGTCCCGGATATCCTTCCCGTCGGCAAGTATCCTTCCGCTTTCCGGCTTGAGAAGCGTGGCCATCATCCTCAGCGTCGTTGTCTTTCCGGCACCGTTGGGGCCCAAAAGACCATAGATTTCTCCCGCCTCCAAAGAGAGGGAGACATCATCGACGGCGACGATACAGTGGCTTCCGTCCTTTCTTTCATGCCTTTGCTTGGCATTGAGGCGGAAAGTCTTGCGCAGTCCTTGTGCGATTAGTTTTTTCATGCTGTCTCCGATTCTACCATATAAACAAGGCCGGTCATTCTATGCTAAGATATTTTACAATTAAGAGGAGATAACCCATGGACTACAGAAAGACGCACGTCGATGATGCAGCCAGTTTCCTTACCCTCTATCTTGAAAAGGACCATGTGTTGGAATCGATCACCTATCCCTCGGCTATTCTCGAGGAGCTCATAAAGAAAGCCCGTTTGCTGGTTGATGAAACGCCTTCTTCCACAAACCGTTTCCTTCTTGCCTTCCTCCTGCTCCAGAAGGAATCCGAAGAAGCGATCCTCATCCTGGATGACATGGCCAAGAACAACGATCCAAAAGCCCTCTATCTCCTGGGCGAATGCTATCTCAACGGCTATGTCGTCCACAAGGACATCGCCAAGGCCATCCATCTCTATGAACTCTCCGCAAAAGAGAACGACCCCATGGCATTGACTCGTCTTGGCATCAGCTATACCTATGGCTTTGGAACCGAACAGGACATCGAAAAGGCTGCCTCCTGTTTTAAGAAAGCCGGAGAGCAGGGCCATCCCGTCGCCTTGTATTCCTTGGGTGTCCTATATTCCAACCCGCGCTTCAAGGAGCATGACAACACCTTGGCCGTATCCTACTTCCAGAAAGCCGCCGACATGGGATCGATCGAAGCCATTTCCCACCTCGGAAAGGCCTATAAGTATGGAGAAGGCGTCAAGCAGGACTATCAAAAATCCTTCGCCTATTTCGAAAAGGCCGCCAAGGAGGAGGATGCCTTCAGCATCAACAATGTCGGCCTCTACTACGAAAGAGGCTTGGGTGTCGAGAAGAACCTTCAGAAAGCCTTGGAATACTACCAAAAGGGAGCCAGCCTCAACTATGCCCCGAGCCTTTATCATCTGGCCCTCTTCTACCTCCAGGGAACGATCGTCGACCAGAACGATGGAAAGGCGTTCGAGCTACTGAAAAAATCCGCTGGCAAGAACTATCCCCTTTCCTATTACTATCTCGGTCAGCTCTATCGGGACGGACGGGGAACCATCAAGGATTCCGAAAAGGCCTTCCTCTGCTTCAAGCTTGCCGCGGATAACCAAATCGCCCATGCCAAATATGAAATGGCCCTCCTCTACCTCTCCGGCGATGGCGTTGAGAAAGACGTCAAGATAGCAGAGAAACTTCTCTCGGAAGCTTCAAAGATGGGTGTTGTCGAAGCCACCGAAAAACTCAAGGAATTCTAGCAAAGAAAAACCGCCGGATATCGAAGCCGTTGTCCGACGGTTTTTTGTTTTGCTTACTTGTTGTAGAGATCGTATGCGTGGGAGACGGAAGAGTCGTTGCTGATGGCGGTGATGGCACTGGCGATAAGAGGGGCCAAGGAGCAGACGTGGATGTTTAGGCTCTTGTCCTCGACGAACTTCTTGGGGAGAGGAATGGAATCCGTGACGAAGAACTTGTTGAACAAGTGTTCCTTGGTCAGTCTCTCATAGGCAGGGTCGGAGAGAACAGGATGGGTGCAGACAAGGATGACGCTCTTAGCTCCGTTTTCCTTGAGGGCCTTGGCCGCAGCCGTGATGGATCCCGCCGTATCGACCATGTCGTCGACGACAAGGCAATCCTTGCCGCGGACATCGCCGATGATGTTCATGACCTCGGGCTGATAGGCGGCGTTTCTTCTCTTGTCGATGATGGCAATCGGTGTATTGAGCTTCTCGGCAATCCTTCTGGCTCTGTTGACGCCGCCGTGATCCGGGCTGACCGTGACGAGGTTTGTCTTGTCGATGGTCTCATCGTGCAGGATGACATGGCCGAGGAAGGGAACGGCGCTAAGATCGTCCTCGATGCAGGAGAAGAAGCCTTGGATCTGGGCAGCATGGAGATCGAACGTGACGATTCTGTCGGCTCCGGCAGTGGCAAAGAGATCGGCGACCAGTTTCGCGGAGATAGGTTCACGGGGCTTGGACTTTCTGTCCTGCCTGGCATATCCGAAATACGGGACGATGACGTTGATTTCCTTGGCGGAGGATCTTCTTAGGGCATCAATAAAAATAAGAACCTCCATAAGATTGTCGTTGACAGGCGGGCAGGTGGACTGAATGATGAAGACTTGCTTGCCGCGGACGGTCTCTTCCGGGCAGGCGATGACTTCTCCGGACGGGAAGTGGGAAAGACGAACCTTCCCAAGCGTGACGCCTAGGATGTCTGCTACCTTCTTGGCAAGTTCGACGTTGGCGGAGAGAGCATAGACAACGGCGTTTTTCTTAAGCACGGATATTTCCCCCTCGATTGATAACGAGAATTATTCTACACGATTTTTGCGGATTCCTTACAGGTTTTCTGGCTTTTCCCGAAGTTTTCCGCTCTTCTCTCGTTTTTCCCATCCAGGAAGGAAAAACAAAGCAATCTTCATTGCTTTTCGGACCATCGGCTAAAGGTCGCGCTACCATTTGAAACAGTCAGAAGAATTTGATTGGAAAAAGCAATCGTAGATTTCTCATCATCGTATTTTGCCCACTCTTGACGGCTCTGCTCATAAAAGGCCTTGAAATCCTCATAGACACAGGAGGTCTCAAAGGGAACATTAAGATAATCATTCCATGAACGGCTAAGACCTTCCATTTCCACAATGTTCGTCATCGCAAGAGGAAGCAATATATTGAGGGCAGGGAGTCCATAAACCGTGCAGTTGGATATGACGCCTTCCCCTTTGCATCATTTATAGACACAGCAAAAGAATCATAGACCGCATCCTTGTCATCAAAGATCCTAAAAAAGAAATAGACATTGACTCTCTCATCTTCGCTTTCTACCTTCCTCTCCTGATAAGGAATTTCCTCATCTTCAAGAAATGTTCTGAAATCGTCGGATCCTTGATCGTTCTCCAAACGGAAATTCACAAAATAGTCCGCTGTATGGAAAAGAATCGTGACCGGAAAATCGAGATTGATTGTTTTTTCCTGGTTTTGCGTAAGGCAAAACAATGTGTCGGAATGATAGGGTTCGAATCCGCCACAGGAAGGCAATAGCATCGTCGTGACAAATAAGATAATTCCTTTTTTCATTTTTCAATAATTCCTGTTGTACATGCTGCCAATGGGATTTGCAAAAATATTGTCGACCAAATATACAGTCGAATAATCTGTCCACCAATAATTTACAACAAAATAAAGAATTTTTTGTACTCATATCAAAGACATCATTCCAAAGTCCGTAGCAAACAACAGCATGATTGCCGGTCTCGTCAGAGTTGGGTCTTCTGAAATTTCCAAAAAGTATCACAGGTTTATTGTCCCTAAGACACATGTCAATATTTGCTTGCGTTGAAAGAAGCATGGCGAAATGGTTCGTTTTAATTCCAATTTCTTCACAATATTTTTCCATAATATCTTTTATAGAAAAAACCGTCGTACCATTTCCAATCCATAATGCTTTTTCAATATCTACTAAATGGTCGACAAATTCTTCTGTAAACCTCTTCTTTCCCTAGTATGTTCGTTCAAAATCTTTGGAAAAGAGTGTCTTTCTGCAAACCACATTTTCGACTGGAGCGTTCTTTGGGGCATCACTATAAACAAAAGATATAACGCCGGGGGAGCAAGGAAAGCGATAAAACTAAATTATGCGTTTTCTCCTCCTTTGACTTTTTTGATTTTATAATATAACTACAAAACTTTATGTAAAGCACAAATTGTTTTTAGGATCTTAAAAAATTAGCTTCTTCTTTTGCTTTTTCCTTTTGCTTCGACACAACGGCAAAACAATTTCTCGTGAGACGGGTAATTGCATTTCAAAAAATAAAATGTGCTTCTCTTTGACTGAAGAATTCTACAAAATTATTATTTACAACTTGTCTTTTTATCCTTTCGAGGAGCAAAGTGCGCTTTTCAGAAACTGAAGAACCTGATCGTTGACGTCCTCGTATTTCTTTCCATCCACGTTGGTGACGCTGGCAACATGCCCGAAGCTTTTGTCCGGCACGCAGTGATACACATAAGGGAAATGATGCCGGTCAAGATCCGCCATGAGACAGTCCGTCTCGTATTTGAGGAAGGTATCGCCATCGGAAGTAAGGACATAAAGAGGAGGAAGGTGCGCAATATCTTCGACCATGTCCGAAAAGTCGATATGGGAAAGAAGTTCCTTTTCCTTTCCGCAATACATCGAAAGGAAGGTCTTCCTTGCTCCCTTGTCCATGAAGTTTGGCCATTGGACAAAGCGCATCCTCTTGGGATAGCAGGCGGAATGATAAAGAGCCAGAGCCTTGAAGGAGAAAGGAAGGTTTTCGACGCCATAGATCTCTTTTAGTTTCGGGCTGGAATCGATAGCGACAAGCTGCATGGCCAAGGATGCTCCGGCGCTGTCGCCGACAAGGACGGCATTGTCGAGATCCAGATGGCATTCCTTCTTTTTTTCCTTCAAAAAGGAGAGCTGTTTATGAAGCTGTTGGATTATCTCTCTGATGTTCTTGTCATAGATCAAGGAGTAATTCGGCAAGGCGACCTTGAATCCTCTTTTGGAGAACCATTTCCCGAAGTCGAGATTGAGGTTTTCGTCCCCATACATCCATCCGCCGCCGTGAATATCGACCAAGAGGGGTTGCGTTTCTTCCTTCTTGTCCTTGGAAGAGAGGATATTCATCCTCAAGCCGTCGCACACGGAAAAAGACCGGACCTCGACATCCGGTCTTGCCTTGTTTCTTTTGTGGCTCTTTTTGTCCTTCAATCCCGTTAAAAAGAAGACGGTCTTGAAGGCGTTCTTGTAAAACAGGCTCATATGGCAAACTGCGTGATGTAGGCCTTGTGTCCTTCCTTCTCGAAGACGTGTCCAGCCCTTTCAAGAAGCTTCTTGTCCTTGGAGAGGGCAAAGCAGGCCGATCCCGTTCCGGACATGCCGTTAAGCGTCAGGTTCATCATGTCCATCTCTTCCAGAAGGTCACCAATCAGAGGAAGGGCCTTGATGGCCGGGACGGAGAGGACATTGGCCATGTTGCTGCGGATTGCTTCGACATCATCCTTGCCCAATGCGTCGATCAGGGCCGGGATGTTGGGACGGGTGACCTTTTCCTTGACCTGGTCGAAGGCTTCATAGACGCTCTTCGTGGAAAGGCCAAACTCCGGCTTGACGATCAGGACATGATAGGGATAGGCAATCTTGATCGGAGTCATCTTCTCTCCCTTGCCCTGGACTCTGGCCGGCTTGTCATAGAGGCAGAAAGGAACGTCCGACCCGATATGGATAGCGACATCCTCCAGCCTTCTTTTCGTTTCCTCGTCCTGGGGAAGATAGTGGGCGAAGGCCTTGATGATGGCGGCAGCATCGGCAGATCCGCCTCCCAAACCCGCTTCGACCGGTATCTTCTTGTAGATGAAGATCTTGAATTCCTTCTTGACGTCGAATTCCTTGCGCATCTTGTCCAAGGCCTTGTAGGCAAGATTGGATTCATCGCAGACGATGGTCGGATCGTCGCAGAACAGATAGGTCTCATAGGCAGCGGAAAGAGGGGTAATCTCGATGGAATCGTGAAGCATCAGCGGAACCGTCAGCATGTCGATGTCGTGATAGCCATCCTCTCTTCTGTCGAGAACGTCGATGGCCAGATTGACTTTCGCCAAGGCTTTAATCACTGTCGTGTTCATTTTCTTTTTTTGGGAATATTGTAATGGCCATGGGATAGTCTTTCAAGACAGCCGGAAGGCTTGCGAAGCGTTTTTAGGAAGACTGTGTTCCTTATAGGTTTCCACCTGTCCAAAAGTGTCCTGTCCCGAAAAAAGGCCTCGTGATAAACTAGAGTCATGGAAAAAAGACTGACTCGGGAAGAGCTTCTTGAAAACCTCATCAACCAGCTTCAGGATCCTTTCTGTTCCCCTGAAAAGTATAACGATATCCAGACGATCCTTTTTCAGTCCGATACCTTCAATGGACTCAACCACCTTTTCCTTGCCGACCTCTTTCTGAAAAACGACCGTTCCCTTTTCCGGATCGACGAAAAGGAGGCGGAAAGACAGATTTCCCTCGCCCTCAAGGAAGGAAACAAGGCTGCCTACTATTTCTTCTATCTCTTCCATAAGCAGCTTGGAAACGCCACAAAGGCCCGAAACTACCTCCGCATCAGCTACGATCTCGGCCTTCCCGATGCCTATATCGCCATGGGACAGGAATCGATCGATGGGACGCTCTTTCCGAAGGATCTCTCTTTTGCCTATGCCTGTTTCAAGAGGGCCGTCCTTTCCGGAAAGAAAGAAGGTCATTACTATCTTCTCCTTGTCGATACGATCCTCGGAAACAAGAAGAAGGCGGAGGAAGACTATCAGAAGGCAAAGGAAGACGGCTATGTCCTTCCGGGAGTCGTCGAATGAAAAGGGCGATCCTTGTCGGAGCTTCCTCACCCCTAAAGACTTCCTTCCTGAAGAAGGTCAACGGCTTTCTTGTCGCCTGCGACAAGGGATACGAGGTCTTCCTTGAAGAGGGAATCGAACCCGACCTTCTTGTCGGGGACTTTGATACCCTGGATAGGAAAAGGATTCAAAAGCCCAGAAAGACGATCGTCCTCAATCCCATCAAGGATGACACGGACGTGTTCTTCGCCGTGAAGTGGCTCTTGCAGGAAGGCTATGACGACTTCCTCTTCTTCGGCTGCCTCGGCGGGAAAAGGATCGAGCATTCCATTGCCAACATCGAGATCCTCTCCTATCTCAAGGAGCAAAAAGCCCGGGCACGGATGTATACAAACGATCTTTCACAAGTCCTCTTCGTCCTCAAGGATGAGGAAATGACGTTTGAAAACGAGTCCGGTTTCCTCTCTGTCTTCAGCCAGGAAAAAGGAACGATCGTAAGCGAATCCGGATTGAAATACGAGATTTCGGATTATAATCTAGACCCCTTCGTCCCTTTGGGCGTCTCCAACGAGTTCCTAAAAGGAAAGAAGGCGACTCTCCGCGTCCACGGCGGAAAAATACTTATCGTGAAGGAGTGCCATGAATACCAGTAGCATCGAAGAAAAGGAAAAAGAGCCGGTCAGAACGGCAACCATCGTCGGAATCGTCTCCATCGTCCTCAACCTCGTCCTCGGCCTGTCCAAGATAACGATCGGACAGATCATGGGGTTCCACTCCGTCTTTTCCGATGGCGTCCATGGAACGGGCGATGTCCTGACTACCATCATCGCCGTCATCTCCATCTGGATCGCGGCAAGGAAGAAGAACGACAAATACAACTATGGCTATGAAAGGTGGTCCTCGATTGCCGGAATCGTCTTGGCCATCATCCTCTTTGTCACCTCGATAACGATCATCACCGAGGCCATCACAAGCCTTGTTCCTTCCTCTCCTACCCTGCGCCATGGAGCGGAGACGGAAGGAATCGTCGCCGGTACGCCCCTCTTCTGGGTCTCGATGGGCTTGTCGATCGCCTCTGTCGTCCTTAAGGAGATCATGTTCTACGTCACCTACTATGGTGCAAGAAAGGCCCATTCCACTGCCATGAAGGCCGATGCATGGCATCAAAGGGTCGACGCCCTCTCCTCGATCGCGGCAATCATCGCACTGAGCGGATACTACTGGCTTCCGGAAAACAACATCCTCGATCCGATCTTCTCCCTTCCCATCGCCTTCATGGTCATCGTCATCGGCGTCAAGACCTTCGTCAAGTCCGCGCGCGAGCTGACCGACCATGCTATCGATGCCGAAAAGTTGAAGAAGGTCCAGGAAGTCCTTGCCCGGATCCTGCCTCCGGAAAGGATCAAGCTGATTCGCTCCCGTATCTATTCCGAGAAGTTCTATCTGGATATCTTCGTCCTTCTTGATCCCAAGACTTCCCTAAAGGAAGCCGACGATCTCTCCGACAATATCAAAAGACTGCTCTTCTCTTCCTTTGACGATCTCAAGGACGTCTACGTCATCATCGAACCGGATGACGACATCCATCGGAAACAGGAAGAGACGATACACTGATTCTTTCGCCTTTGATCAGCAAACAAAAGAGGCTCTCATCGTGTCGTATCAGGACATCAGAAGGAGCCTCTTTTTGTTATCTAGTGCTTTGCGCCGTACTTGACCAGAAGGTTGGAGGAGAAGTAGCCACCGACAAGAAGCGGGAGGCAGAGGACGATATCGGAAATCATCAAGGGCTTAAGCGGAACCGTGAAGTGCATGCCGAAGAAGGAGATCATTCCATTGCCGCCTTGGCTGAATCCGACAGCCCAGCTCTGATAGACACTGAGCGTATCGGGGTTGAGGAACATGGCCAGGATGGAGCCGACGGACATGCCGACGATGACGCGGTAGACGACGTTCCTGTTCCAGGCAAAGAGCTTCGTCATCAGCTTCGAGGTGAGGATGAAGCCGGCGATGAGGGAAACACCCATGATGACATAGAAGGCGAAGATCTGCGGATACTGGGTCCAGAAGTCGGGATCGACGGAATCGACAAGGGGCGTGAAGAAGCCGATGAGCATCAGGAAGGCCGTTGCCGAGAGTCCGGGAATGACCTGACTGAAGCCGAGGAAGAGACCGATCGGAATGGCGACGACATAGATCCACCAGGGGAAGTTTCCAAAGATTCCGGTATCGATCGTTCCCTCCTGGGTGGGATTCGAGGCGGCGCTGTTGGCGATGCCGTAGGTCAGATCCACCCCTTCGACGCTAAGCCAGGTCATCGTGACGGCAAAGGCACCGACGATCAAAGGAATGATGATACCGATAGCCATGAGCACTCGCTTGACCGGCGTCACCTTGTCTTCCTTGACTTCGGCAAGGACCGTCGGCAGGGCTCCGATCATCAAGCCGGCAAAGTAGCCGATGATGCCAAAGGGTATCAGTTCCAAGAGGACCTTGACGAGGATGAAGCCGATGGCAAAGCCGATGATGGCACCGATGGCAATCGGGAGCAGGAAGAGGAAGCAGGCCTTGAAGCGCTTGAGGATGTTGGCGAAGGCATAGATCAACTTGTCATAGAGGCGGAAGATGATGGCGACAGCCGATCCCGAGATGCCCGGGACGACGATGGCAAGGCCGAGGAAGGCGCCGAGAAGCAGACTCTTCATCCAGCTCTTGGAGTCGTATTTCTCAAGTGGGAAGACGGCTTCTTCCTTTCCTTTCTCGTTGCTTTTTTCCTCTTCCTTTTCCAGAGGTTCGTTTTCTGTGTTCATTTCTTTCTCCTTGAAAGCATGGAGAATTATACCTTAGTCCTTTCCTATATCCTATATAGGGGAAGCGTGAAAGAGCTTATCCACAAAAGGAAAATACGGTGCATCTTTTTGTTTTTTGCTGTTTGTCCGCCTTTCGTTTTCCCTTCTTGTCCTTGTGTATACTTTGTTGAAAAAGAAATTCCATTGTCGATAACTTTTCCGACTTATCCACTGCTTATCCACCGGAAAACAGGGTTATCAACCGCTTGTGGATAACGTCTTTCAAGGCGGTGGATATTGGCTTATTTTGCCGAAATCATCGATAAATTTCTCTGTGGATAAGTCTTTGGATTGTGGATAGTTATCCACTTATCCACCAAGAAGTTATCCACCGGAACGTTATCCCCAAGTTATCCACAATACGATGCTGGTGGATAACTCTCTTCCTTCCTATTCTTATTGTCCTTTCGCCTTTCTTTTCTTTGTGGATAACTTTTCGCCTCCGTCTTTTGGCCCTTCTCAATCCGTCTTCTTTGCCCTATAATTGACTGGCAAGAAAACAAAGAAATAGGCAAACACCATGCGCGAAACCCTAAACGACAGACGAGTCTCCGACATTTACCAAGAACTGCTGGACAAGATCCGCGAGAAGACGACCAGCAAGCTTTTCGATACGATGTTCTCGCAGGATAGCTTTGAGCTGAAAACCCTCGACGACAACAAGGCGCTTTTCGTTGCCGATTCCTCTTCCAATGCCACCATGATCAAGGCGGCCTACCTTCCCTTCCTCCAGAGGGAACTTGAGGAAATCACCGGCCATCACTATGATGTCGAGATCACCGACCGCTCTTCCTTCCTCAAAAGAAAGGAGGCTGTCGAAGGGGCGACGACTTCCTTCTTCCGCAACTCCCGTCTGCTTCCGCAATACACCTTCGACAATTTCGTTGCCGGCCCTTCCAACAGGGATGCCTTTCTCGCGTGCATGTTCGCCGTCCAGAATCCGGCAAAGAGCAATCCGGTCTTTATCTATTCGAAGTCGGGCCTTGGAAAGACGCACCTCCTTCAGGCGACGGGAAACGACTATCGGGTCAAGCATCCGGAGGCCAAGGTCCTCTATATCACCAGCGAAGACTTCCTCTCCGAATTCGTCCGCTTCATCAAGGGAAGGAAGGACAGCGAGAACCTCAAGGACTTCTTCAACACGGTCGATCTTCTTCTTGTCGATGATATCCAGTTCCTTGCCGGCAAGGAAGACACGCAGATCATGTTCTTCAACGTCTTCAATCTCCTTGTCTCCCAGGGAAAGCAGATCGTTTTGACGTCCGATAGGAGTCCCTATGAACTCAAGGGTCTCCAGGATAGGCTTGTCAGCCGTTTCTCGGGCGGCCTTTCCGTCCACATCGTCAACCCGAACAAGGAAACGCTGATCGCCATCCTGAGGAAGAAGATGCAGATAAACTCCCTTCCGGAAAACTATTTCGATGACAAGGTCCTCGACTATCTGGCCTTCAACTATGCCAAGAACGTCCGTGAGCTTGAGGGTGCCTTCACGAAGCTTCTCTTTGCCATCACCATCGAGAAGCCGCAGGGCAACATCACCCTCCCTTTTTGCAAGAAGGTCTTCGACGATGACGAACAGCGCCGTTCCAAGAAGGGCAAGATCGACGTCGACCGCATCATCAGCGTGGTCGCGGACTACTATTCCCTGACCGATGCCCAGATCAAGTCCAACGTCCGGACAAGCCAGATCGCCTTGGCAAGGCAGATCGCGATGTATCTTGCTCGGGAGATCCTCGGCCTTACCTACCAGGTCATCGGAAGAACGTTCTCCAAGGACCATACGACCGTCCTCTCAAACGTCGTCAAGATCGAGACCAACCTCAAGACGGACGCCGGCCTAAGGAAGGTCGTCGACAAGCTGACGGACATCATCAAGAGTGGCAGCTAGGAGGCAAGTGCCTCCTTTTTGCTTTGGCCGGTTTATAATGGACGCATGCCGGAAAAGCGACTGCCAAAGGCCTTTCTTCATCTGCTCCGAAAGGAATGGCCGTTTCTGATCGTCCTCTTCGTCATCCTCCTTGTCTGCTTTCTTCTCGTCAACTACGTCGCCTACAAGATCGGCTTTCGGAAAAAGCGCCTTTTAAGGCTTCTCAGGGAGAACAACTGATGATCGAAACACGATTCCTTGGAAAGGCCTTCGGAAGGAAGATCCTTCTCGACAAGGCATCCTTCCGGCTTCCCGATACGGGCCTTGTCCTTTTGACTGGCGAGAACGGTTCCGGAAAGTCGACGCTCCTTTCGATCCTTGCCCTTCTGGATACGACCTACGAGGGTACCTATCTCCTTGATGGCAAGGATGTCCATAATCTATCCGAAAGGGAAAGAAGGAGGATTCGAAGAAACCAAATCGCCATCGTCTTCCAGAAGGACAACTTCCTCTCCTTCGTCGCTGCTTCCTCCAATCGTTTCCTTGACGATGCCTTGGAAGGAAAGAAGAAAGAGAAACATCATCACCTGTCCTCTCCCTCTCTTTCCCAAGGCCAGAAGACGATCACGATCCTCGAGAGGGAGCTTGCCAAGAAGAGGAGCCTCTATCTCCTTGATGAGGTGACAGCCGATCTTGACGATAGGAAGACGGAGGAACTTCTCGTTCGTCTTCAGGAACTATCAAAGACAAGTCTGGTCATCCTCGTCAGCCATGATCCACGGGCACGGGAACAGGCAGATATCCTCCTTCATCTGGACAAAGGTAAATTGACGATCCTCCGAAGCGGCGTTGTTTCTTCCGATGAATCCATCCCACCTGACCAGGAGCCGAAGCTTCGTCTTCCCTTTTCCCTTCATCTAAAGTCGTTCCTGAACCTTCTTCAAATCCATTTCCTCTATGTCGTGTTGACATGCTTCTTCTGCTTCTTTGGCTTCTTTGGAAGTCTGGCCATCGACACGAATCCTACCAAATACCTTGAGTAATCAATAGAGAACAGGGATTCCGTCACCCTTTCCTCCCGAGACAAAGACGTGGAATTCCTCGAAAGATTTCCGGATAGTGCCTTTGCGATTTGTTCGGTATTCCGTTCCGGGCAAAATGATGGCATCTATTCGGTTTGCGCAAGCGAAAAATACAATGGCACCGCCTCTGCCTATTGTTCTCAGGAGATTTACGACAAGCTCCATGAGGACGGTCGCTCCTCCATCGCCTACAGGAACAAAGACTTTCCGCTGGTGGTCGATCAAGACCTTCCGAACGATGGCGTCTTCATTGGACGGAGCGACATACCGGATCTATCTTCCATCGACAAGTCTTTCACCGAATCCAATGGCTACTGGGACACAAAGGAACACAACGCCTACTACTACAACAAACAGAGCCACTCCATCAAAGGTGTCTGCTTCATGACGAAGGACACCTTCAACGCCACCTACGACTTCCAGATAACGGAAGACCTCGAAGACGATACACTCTATGTGTTCGACAAAGACTTTGCCGTTGATGGCAAGACGAATTTCATGGACTACGATCCGAATGACAATGCCAGTCCATCCTTCGATATCAATTCCGTCTTTCCAAAAGGGGTATCCGTAGAACTCTATTCCTCTTTTGATTTGACGGAAGGTCTACTCGCTGAAGTTGTTGCCGTCGTCAACGAGAAGACCTTCGATCGAATGTATGCCGAGGAAGCCAAGCACTTTGATGTCTTCCTGGATCTCAGGAAGAATCGCCATGCGATGCTCTCATTGGCTTCCAAGTACACCTATTTCCTAAGCGACATGATCCTCTCCGATAGCTATGACATCTATTGCAACTTCCTCCGTTTCCGTGAAAATCCCCAGAACAAGGCCGCCTATCTTTCCTTCCTCATCGTCTTCCCGATTTGCGAGTTCCTGATATCCCTTCTCTATGCTTCCTTCATCTTGGAAAGGCGGCAAAACGATGCAAGGCTCCTCTTTGCCAAGGGAGTCTCCTTGACCTCCTTGTTCCTCTTCCTCTTTCTGCCGATGGTCCTTCTTGAGCTCGTCGGTGGCATCGCCATCTTCTTCCCGACCCGTTCCTACATCTATGGCATCGGCACATTCGATCCGCCGCTTAGCGACTTTCCTCCCATTACCTTGTCCTCTGTCCTTGTCCTTCTTCTTCCACTTCTTGCCCTCCTGATTCCTGTCTTGATACGGCTTTTGAAGCTTGCAAAAACAGGGCGATAAGGGCACTTGAAAATAAGGTGAGAAGTGCTGGCTTTCCTCTCGTTTCCTTTCCTTGTCCTTGGTTATCCACATTCGGTGTCGATAACTTGCGACTTATGCACAGTCTTAGGGGATAAACAAGAAGAAACAATTGTTTTATTTATTGAAGTTGTGCTTTCTTTATTTGAGCTTGATATTCGCTATTTTCTCTCCTGTTGAATTTGCTTCGTTTTATAAAACGATGGACTTATCCACTTTTCCACCGCCCCTTATTATTATCATTATCCGTATACAGAAACATAATAAGAAAACATCGCCTTTCTTCGACCTACGAAAGCGGGACACGGCTTTAAAAGGAAGGGCCAATAATCTATAATATGAAAGCTTAAATATACTTTTATAGGAGCCACGGATCATGAAGCTTACCATCAAGAGGCAGACGTTGCTTAAGATGCTTAACTATGCCAATCAGGCTATCCCCGCCAAGTCGGCCGAGAATCAGTTCCTGAACTTCCTTATCATCGTTACGGCAGAGAAAGTCTCGATCGTCGCAAGTGATGGCACCCTTTCGACAAAGGTCGAACAGGCGGCCAAGGACGAGAAGGGCGGAGAGGTCATCCTCAACGAAGAGGACGGCATGATCCAGGTTCCGGCGAAATACCTTCTGGACATCGTCTCCAAGCTCGGTGGCGATGTCGTCACCCTCAACATGGTCGACACCAACTACCTCAACATCTCCGATGATGCCACGAACTTCAACCTTGTCACGAAGGACGGACGGGAATATCCGGACATCGATCTCAACATTCCCGAAGGAAGCCAAGGCTTTAGTGTCCCGCTCAAGGATCTGCGCAAGCTCTTCGAGACGACGGCCTATGCCGTTGCCACGAAAGGTCCCAAGGAGATCTACTATGGCATCAATGTCTCCGTCCGCAACGGAAAGCTCTACTTCCTGACGACCGATTCCTATCGCATGGCCCGCTATGCCGTCGAGGCCAAGGGAGGCGAGGAGAACATTTCCTTTACCTGCCCCGTCAAGGCCCTGTCCATGGTCAGCAACATCGATGTCGATTCCGGATGCACGATCTATCTCGACGAACAGCGTGCCCTCTTCTCCGCTGGCGGAATCCTCATTTCCACGCGTCTTCTCCGCGGCGATTTCCCCGATGCCGAAAGGCTTATTCCTCCCCAGTTCCCCTATTCCGTGACCGTCGAGACCAGTGAGTTTTTGGCCGCTGCCGACAGAGTCAAGATCATCTCCTCGGCCGAGGACAAGAATTCCCAGGTCCGTCTGACCGTCTCTAGGGCAAACGGCGTTGTCCTTTATGCCAAGAGCACCAACTATGGCAACTCCGAGGAAGTCCTGCGCAAGGCGACCTATGTCCTTTCCGAGGGCGAGGAAGTCTTCGAGATCGGCTTCAACGTCGACTTTGCCATCGAGGCCGTCAAGGCGCTCAAGAGCGATCGCTTCACCTTCGTCTTCTCCGCCCCGACGCGCATGTTCATGGTCAAGAACGACGATCCGGAGAATATCCAGATCATCACGCCTATCCGCATCTCTTCCTTCTAGTCCGAAGATAAGGAAAATAGCCATGGGGCCAGGTGCTTTCCCTGGCCTTTTTCTTTGCGAAAAAAGAGCGGAAGCAAGCGGAAAAGAGCCCTATAAATGCTATAATTTAGACAATATGGATTGAATAGGTGGCGGCTATGGAAAAAGAAATGGCATTGCGGCTCTGGGAGAGGCTCTTCCCAGGCAAAACGGAAGCCTATGACTACGCTTCCCACAAGATAAGGAAGGATGACTTCCAAAAAGACGAATCCGAATTCGCATGGGACGTCGACATGATCAAGCCCCGCAGCGCAGGCGGAACATACCAGATGGAGAATCTCCTTCCGGCAAGCCTGACGACGATTGCTTTGAGAAATGGCAGAAGTTCCTTCAGTATCGGAAGCCTTTTTTATGAGGTAAGAAGAGGACGGCGCTATGGCCAGTTTGCTATCTATGACACGACAGACAAGGTGCATCCTCTTGATTTGACACCCTCGGACAAGACACAGGATCCCTTCTTCAACGAAACACGGATGAACAAGAGCCTTGGACGGCACGAACAGAAAGAACAGGAAAGCGGAGAAAAGAAGATCGATTTCGATACGCCTTTAAGGAACACGCTCTTCAAGGCCGACATCGAAAAGGAAAAGACGGAAGAAGAAAAGGAAATCCAGGAAGAAAAACAAGAAGAGGCACTTCCAAAAGAGGAAACGGTTGCTGAAAGCATACCTCTCGTGGAAGAAGAGAAAGCTTCAGTAGCAGAAGAATCAGCCCCTGTCGAAAGTGCCGAGACAGCAGCAACAGAAGTGGAAGCACCTGCCATGGAAGAAGCTCCCGTTCCTCAGACGACAACAGTCCAAGAAGATGCTTTCAACGAGGAGAGACAAAGACTCCTTTCCGAGAAGGAAGAAAGCGAGCGTCTGCTTGCGGAAGAAAGAGAAAAGCAGAAGGAACTCGAGGAGAGAATAAGGACACTCGAGGAAAAGGAAAGACAGGTCGAGGAAGAGCTGAAGAAGGCCCAAGAAGAAAGCCTAAGGAAAGACCAGGATATCGAAAGAATGAAAGGCGAGAGCGAAGGTATCCGCCTCTCCCTTTCGACACGTGAAGAAAAGATCCAGAAACTGGAAGCAGAGCTTTCCGATTGGGAAAGAAGAAGCCATGAACAGGAAAGCGAAAAGGATCAGAAAAGCCACGAAAAAGAAAGACTGAGTCAGGAAAAGGAAAGCCTTCTTGTAAGAATCGCCGCCCTTGAAACCGAAAAGAGCGAGCAGGAAAAGAAAGTCGAGGAGCTTAACCAAAGACTTCAATCGCTCCAAAGAGAACTCGAAGCAAAGGAGCAGGAAAAGGCCAGCCTTATGACGGCCATGGCGGAAGCCGAAGAGAAAGCCAAGGAAAGCGCGACCGCAAAAGATTCCCGAATCCAGGACCTTGAGGAAGAGAAGACGATGCTTCTTTCCCAGATCGAGGAAGAAAGAAAGAGAACCGCCGAGGAAAGCCAGGAAAAGGAAAAGAACCGTCAGGAAGAAGGCGAAAAGAAGGCGGCGCTTTTGGAAGAGCAAAAGGCGGAAAACGAAAGGCTCCTGAAGGACAAGGAACAGCTTAGCGAAGAAAAGGAAAGCCTCGCCAAGGAAGTCGAACAGTTGCGCGGAGAGATTTCCCAGATCAACGAGAAGGGCATGGCAAACGAATCCCTTCTGAACGAGAAAGAGAAAGCGCTCCAGGAACTTACCACCCAGCTTGATGGGCAAAAAGAAAAGGAAGTTGGCCTTGTTTCCGAGAAAGAAAGCTTGCAGAAAGAAGTCGAAACGCTTCAATCGGAGAAGGACGAGAAAGAACAGCTCTGCCTTCTTCTGGAACTTGGCGGAAAGAAGGAATGCTATTTAGAAATCAAGGAAAGAATCCAGGATTCCGGAAATGCCTTCGACAAGGAAAACGTCGAAAAGATCCTCTTGGCAAACCCGCTCTTCCTCAAGCCTTCTGACAAGCATCTCTATCCGGCTCCGGAAGCAACGACGGAAACGACGGAGAAGGTCGAGACAATGTCTTTGCCTTCGTTCTCCTTCCAGGACGACGAAAGGGAAAGGAAGGCCTATCGCTACTACGAAGAGCTTATCGGCGAAGGAAAGCTGGATGCGACCGACTTTGCCTCCCGTGAAATCAAGGAGAGGCATTATCGTCGTGAGGATAGTCCCTTCGGCTGGGACTATGCGAAGTTCGATCCCAACGCTCCCGAGGAAGGCAGTGTCTTCGTCGCCAACCTCAAGACCATCGCCGAATACTCTCCCGATGGCCGCTTCTATGCCAACGGTCACGAGTTCCGCGTCGTCGAAAAGGGCGGAAGGAAAGTCTTTGTCTCCCAGGATACGATTGCCGATCCCTTCGACTTTGCCGATGCCATCACTGTCTCCCAGGCGAACATGACCAAGAAGATGCCCCTTGTCTATATCTACGTGAAGGTCTGCGGCGTCTCTTCCTCCATTCCGGAAAGGAAGGAAGTAAGCGCGTTCTTCGATATCGTCGATCGCACCGTGAAGCGCTGTGCTCCGGAATCCTTCCTGGAAATGCAGGCGCACAACGGTTCCAATAGCGACTATATCTTCCTCACCTTCGATGGCAACAAGCCCAATGCCTATAAGGAAGCCTTCGACTATGCCATCCTTTTGAATTCCTATCGTGTGCAGTTCAAGAAGAGGGGCGGCATGGATGCCATCGTTGTCTTGGACGAGGTCGATGTTCCCTTCTCGCTGCGCCACTATTCCTTCGAACGCCTCTATTCCGAGACGAAGGATGTCGATCTCAATGCCATCCGCTATGACCTGAACCTGACGACGGTCATCAACTCGACCATCAAGAGGACGGTCCATATCGGCCCCGAGATCCTCGACAAGGTTCCGATCGAAAAGGCACGGCTTAAGACATCCCGTCTTGGCATGGGCACCTTCTCCGACCTCTTCGGCTTCGGAAAGAGCTACATGGAATGCAACTTCGTCTTCGATCTGTCCCGCAAGGCAGACGAGGCGGAGAACGACTAACGACCGATAACAAAGGAGAAACAACATGACTGTCCTCGATCGATTTCTGAAATACGTATCCTACGAAACAACAGCCGGCGAAGAGAAGAACGACCGCTGCTCCAACGAGAAGATGATGCTTCTTGCCGATGAGATGATGAAGGAACTCTTTTCCCTTCATCCCGACGAAATCAGCATCAACCGCTTCGGCGTGATCGACTGCAAGTTCCACGGCAATCCGGAAAAGAAGAAAGTCGCCTTCCTCGCCCATATGGATACCTCTCCCCAGGCATCCGGAAAGGACGTCAAGGCACGCGTTGTCACTTATGAAGGAAAGGACATACCTCTTTCCGAGGAAAGGGTCCTCTCCGAAAAGGACTTCCCCCATCTTTCGAGGGCGCTCAACCACAAAATCGTCATCACCGATGGAACGACCCTTCTTGGTGGAGACGATAAGGCTGGTATCGCTATCATCATGACGGCACTCAACGATATTCTCTCCAACAAAGACCACAGACCGCTTGAAATCATCTTCACGACAGATGAGGAAATCGGCGCCGATGCCGAGCATGTCTCGATGGAGATCGTGGACAGCGAATATGGCTACACCGTCGATGGCGGAGACTATCGCCTCATTTCCATCGAGTCCTTTACTGCCTATGCCATGAACGTTTCCGTCAAGGGCAAGTCCATTCATCCTGGATCGGCCAAGGACAAGCTTGTCAACGCCAGCGAGGTGCTGATGGATTTCCATGATAGCCTTCCCCATATGCTCCGTCCGGAACACACGACCGGAAAGGAACCTTTCTATCATCTCTGTGGCATCAGTGGATGCGAGGACAACGCCAAAGCGGAATACATCATCCGCTCCTTTGACGAAGAGGAGATGAAGAAGCTGATCGAGTTGGCCCGATTCACTGCCAAGAGGATCAACGAGCTTCTAGGCTATGAGGCGATTCATCTGGATATCCATGAGCAGTACCACAACATGAAGAACGTCCTCGACAAGTATCCTCTCGTCTCCAAGGAAATGGAGAGTGTCTATTTCAGGCTTTCCATCCCCTATAGCTATGAAGCCATCCGCGGTGGAACGACAGGAAGCCAGCTTTCCTTCAAGGGCCTTCCCTGCCCGAATATCGGAACCGGGGACTACAACTGCCATGGCCAGTATGAATACGTCGATCTCTTCGAGATGGAAAAGATGGTCGAAGTCGTCCGCGAGCTGATGATCGGATGAAAAACAAGACCTTCCTGATTCTTATTGCCGTCCTTCCCTCTCTCTCGTTGACCCTCTTTGTCCTTTATGGCGTCCTTCCGGAAAACCTCGACAAGACGGGCTATTGGCATTCCTTTTCCTTGGGTCTTGCCATTGCATTTCTGATCATCTTCCTTTTCCTTCTTTTCTACTCCTTCCTGACGAAGGAAAGACTTCCGGAAGTCCAGAAGGGCGTCCATTGTCCGCGCTGTGGGACGCTTTATTCGAAGGACTTGGACAACTGTCCGAACTGCGGCGAGAAGAATCCCGAGTATCGGGACAAAGAAGAGAAGCTGTGATACAATTCAAGTCGGCATCAAAGGAGCCAAGACTATGAAAACGGTCAGCATTATTCTTCCGTGCTATAACGAAGAGACGGTCCTTCCCTACTATTTCGAGGCTGTCGACAAGGTCCTTCCGACGATCGAGGGCTTTTCCTTCGATTTCATCCTGGTCAACGACGGTTCCAAGGACAAGACCCTCGAGACCATGGAGAAGCTCTACCAGGAAAGAAACGATATCAATATCGTCAACCTGTCGAGGAACTTCGGGCAGAACCCGGCCTTGACGGCTGGCCTTGCCTCTTCCAAATCCGATTACGTCATCATGATGGATGCCGATCTTCAGGATCCCATCACGATGATTTCCAAGATCTGCGACAAGTTCGCCCAAGGCTATGATGTCGTCAATCCCCACCGCGCCTCCAGGAAGACGGACACGCGTTTCAAGAGGAATTCGGCCGCTTTCTTCTATCGCTTCACCAATTCCTTGGAGGGGAAGGAAGTCCTGCCCTCGAACGTCAATTGCTTCCGCGGCCTTTCAAGAAGGGCAGTCGATCGCATCATGGCCCTTCCGGAAAAGGACAGGCTTCTTGTCAACGAGATTCCCTTGGTCGGATTCAAGACGTGCCAGATCGACTTCGAAAGAGAAAAGAGAAGAGCCGGCAAGAGCAAGTACAACGTCAAGAAGATGGTCAACTACGCCTTCGACATCATCTCCTCGGGAACGACAAAGCCGCTTTACCTCCCCATCAAGGCCGGTGCCATCCTGACTGCCTTCTTCTCTTTCGCTTTCGTCATGCTGTTGCTTTTCTACTTCCTGGGGCATTTCCAGGTGCTGACGTTTGATATCCAGCCGCTTGTTCTCTTCCTCATCCTCGCTGGTATCTTCTTAGGCGTCTCCATCCTCCTCTTCTTCATCGGCATCCTTGCCCTCTATCTCCACAATGTCGTCATCAATACCAGGGACAGGCCGACATACTGCATCGACTACATCTTCCGCAAGGAAGACAAGGAAAAATAGAAAGAGCGGCTTCCGGGCCGCTTTTTGGGAAAGGATAAAGAAATGGAACAAGTCGAAAAGGTCATCGAGTATCTTAAAAGGTCTCACTCTCCCTTCCATGTCGTCGCTCTGCTTTCCGAAAGGCTAAAGGAAGAAGGCTATGAGGAATTGCGGGAAGAAAAGGAATGGTCCCTTAAGGAAGGCGGAAGGTACTTCGTCACCCGAAATGGCTCAAGCCTGATTGCCTTCCGTCTCCCTGTTGGAGCTTCCAAAGGGTTTCACCTCTCCTGCGTCCATACGGATTCCCCGACCTTCAAGGTCAAGCCCAATCCTGTCATCCAAACGGGAGATGGCTATGTTCTCAATGTCGAGCCCTATGGCGGAATGATCGACTCCACATGGATGGATAGGCCATTGACCCTGTCTGGACGTGTTATCGTCATGAAGGAAGGAAAGATAAGAAGCCTTCTCTTCTCACCGGACAAGGATCTTCTTTTCATACCGAACCTCTGCATCCATATGAATCGAACCGTGAACGAGGGGATGAAGTTCAACGCCGCCAAGGACATGCTCCCCTTGATCGGAATGGAGAACATCGACTTCAAGGCCTTCCTTGCGGAAAGTTTATCCGTGAAGAAGGAAGAAGTCTTTTCTTTCGATCTCTTCCTGACTAATCGCGACAAGCCAAGGAAAGTCGAAATCAACGAGGAATTCCTCTCCTCCCCGAAACTGGACGACCTCGCCTCCTGCCATGCGGCGTTTATGGCCTTCCTTGAGGCGGATGCCACAAAGGTTGCTCCGGTCTTTGCCGCCTTTGACAACGAGGAAGTCGGAAGCCTGACCCGGCAAGGGGCAAACTCCACCTTCCTCAAGGACAGCCTGACCCGCCTGTGCCGCCAGATGGGATGGGAATACGAGCAAAGCATCGCCTCCTCTCTGTCCCTGAGCATCGATAATGCCCATGCCAATCACCCCAACCATCCCGAGATTTCGGATTCGACGACGAAGGTCCTTCTTGGAAAGGGCGTTGTCATCAAGCACAGCGCACGGCAATCCTATACGACCGACGCACTCTCTTGCGCCATCGTGAAGGCCATTGCGAAAAATCATGACATTCCTGTTCAGGAATACACGGATCGGAGCGATCTGCGCGGTGGATCCACGCTTGGAAACATCTCCAATTCCGAAGTCTCCCTCCTTTCCTGCGATATCGGCATTGCTCAGCTTGCCATGCATTCCTCGAACGAGCTATGTGCCATCAAAGACATCGGATACATGATATCCTTCGTCAAGGCATTCTACGATACGGGAACAAGGATGGACGGACAATCCATCATTCTGGAATAAAGGATTGATCCAAAGCCGACAAGAAAAGAAGCAGGTCGTGACGGGTTCTCTTTAAGTACAGGAAGGGTCGTTTCGGTGATCCTTCCTTTTTCGGTGAACGGAAAGAAAGAGAGAAGGAAGAAAACAAGTCCATAAATTTACGCATACGACACAATCTTCCCAAGGGGATGTTTTATAATTATGGTTCGGAGTACTTTGACCTATGACAGAAAACTATAAGGACTATATCGTCGTCAAGGGAGCCAGGGAGAACAACCTGAAGGACGTCGATGTCGAGATACCGAAAAACTCCCTCGTCGTGTTTTCCGGCGTTTCCGGATCGGGAAAGTCGACGCTGGCCTTCGATACGATATTTGCCGAAGGCCAAAGGCGTTATGTCGAATCCCTTTCAAGCTATGCCAGGCAATTTCTGGGAGACTTCTCCAAGCCGGATGTCGATTCCATCGACGGTCTTTCCCCGGCCATTTCCATCGATCAGAAAACGACGTCGCACAACCCGCGTTCGACCGTCGGAACCGTGACGGAAATCTATGACTATCTCCGTCTTCTCTATGCCCGTATCGGCGTTGCCTATTGCCCGGAGCACAACCTTCCCATCCAGGCCTCTTCCCTTCAGCAGATATTCAATGCCATCCGCAAGAATCCCGATGGGAGCCGTGTCACCGTCTATGCCCCTGTCGTCCAGAACGAAAAGGGAACGCATATGCAGACGATGCGCAAGTTCTTCGATGCTGGATTCATGCGTGCCAAGATCGATGGCGGAAACCTGACTCGGTATGACGAGATTCCGCTTCTGGAAAAGAACAACAAGCATACGATTTCCTTTGCTATCGACCGCCTTCTTCTCAACAAGGAGAATGAGGGCAGGCTTTTTGATTCCCTGAGGACGGCCTTGGACTTTGCAAACGGATTTGTCCTAATTGATGTCAATGGACAGGAAAAGCTCTATTCCGAGCATCAGTCCTGCCCTATCTGCGGCTTTTCCGTCCCACCTCTTGAGCCTCGGCTTTTCTCCTTCAACAATCCTCTGGGTTGCTGCCCGGACTGCAATGGCCTTGGCGTCAAGATCGAAGCCGATCCGGCACTGATGATTGCGGATCCGACCCTCTCTATCGATGACGGGGCAATCGCCTGCCTTCCGAAAAGGAACCACGAGACGATCGAATGGAACGATTTCTATGCCGTCCTCGACAAATACAACATCTCCACGAAGACGCCCTTCAACCGCCTTTCCGAAAGGCAGAAGAACATCATCATCTATGGCCCGCCGGAACCCGTGAACTATACCTATCGTTCCCAGAACGGTTCCATGATCCGCAAGACGGTCATTGAAGGTCTCAAGGCAAGGATCGATAGGCTCTACATGACGACAAAGAGCGAATTCATGAAGGAATACTATGGTTCCTTCATGTCGGAGAAGGAATGCCCGACATGCCATGGCGCCCGGTTGTCGAAGACGGTCCTTTCCGTCCGCGTCGGTGGTCTTAACATCTTCGAACTCTGCTCGATGAGCCTGGAAAAGATCTACCACTTCTTCGACACGCTCGTCCTTTCGGACATGCAGAAGACGATTGCCAGCATGATCATCAACGAAATCAAGAATCGCCTGAAGTTCCTTATCGATGTCGGCCTGGATTATCTCACCCTTTCAAGAACTGCCTCCACCCTTTCGGGAGGAGAGAGCCAGCGCATCCGTTTGGCAACGCAGATCGGATCCAAGCTGACGGGCGTCCTCTATGTCCTTGATGAACCCTCGATCGGTCTTCACCAACGGGACAACGACAAGCTCATCGCCACCTTGAAGGAGATGCGCGACCTTGGGAATTCCCTGATTGTCGTCGAACACGACGAAGACACCATCCTGGCTTCGGACTATGTCGTCGATATCGGCAGGGGAGCCGGCGAGCACGGAGGAAGGATCGTCTATTCCGGAAAGCCGGAAGGCCTTGTCCAATGCAAGGAATCCCTGACTGGAGACTATCTTTCCGGAAGAAGGCTCATCGCCTCGCCGACAAGAAGGCGCTCCTTCTCGAAATGCCTGAAGATCCACAACGCCCATTGCCACAACCTCAAGAACATCGACGTGGATATTCCCATGGGAAACTTCGTCGTCGTCACGGGTGTTTCCGGTTCCGGAAAATCCTCCTTGATCGATGAGGTCCTCTACCGCAACGTCCGTATCGCCTTGGGCTTCAAGGAGACGGACAAAGGGGAATGCGATGGAATCGATAACGTCAAGATGCTGTCGAAAGTCATCAATGTTTCTCAGGAACCTATCGGAAGGACACCACGTTCCAATCCGGCAACCTATATCAAGGTTTTTGATGATATCCGCGATGTCTTCGCCTCGACTCCCGATGCCAAGATCCGGGGTATGGGAAAGTCCATGTTCTCCTTCAACATGCCAGGGGGACGATGCGAGGCCTGCCAAGGAGCCGGCGTGAAGCGGATCTCGATGAACTTCCTGCCAGATGTCTATGTCACCTGCGATGTCTGCAACGGAAAACGCTATACGGACGATGTCCTCCAGATCCGCTACAAGGGAAAGAACATCGCCGATGTCCTGGAGATGACGGCGGAGGAAGCCTTGGATTTCTTCAGCGCCAATCCGCAGATCCGCCGGAAGCTGAAGACCCTTGTCGATGTCGGTCTTGGCTATATGAAGCTCGGCCAGTCCTCGACCACGATTTCCGGTGGCGAGGCGCAGAGAGTCAAGCTTGCCTATGAGCTGGAAAAGGTCAGCGATGGCAGGACGCTCTATATCCTCGACGAACCGACGACCGGCCTTCATCCCTATGACATCAGCAAGCTCATCGCCGTCTTGGATAGGCTTGTCGATTCCGGGAATTCCGTCGTCGTCATCGAGCACAATCTCGATGTCATCAAGTGCGCCGACTGGATCATCGACCTTGGGCCGGAAGGTGGTGACAGGGGCGGAACGCTTCTCTTTGAGGGACGTCCGGAAGATATCATCAATTGCGAGAAGAGCTATACGGGTCAGTACCTCCGCCGGGAATTGGAAAAGGAAAAATACCGACGCCAGTCCCAGGAGGAAAAGTAGGACCGTTATTCGGTATAATGGAAAAGATTATCTGAGGTATACCTTATGCTTACCAGTCTGGATTTGGCAAACCACTTCGGCCTTCGCCTGCTCAACGGCAATCTCGAGAGCCTGAAGCGCCGCATTACCGTCGCCGAGTTGGATCGCCCAGGTGTCGAGCTTTTGGGAATCTTCCAGTTCCACGAAAAGGACCGCATCATGATCATCGGCCACAAGGAGATGGCCCTGATCAAGGATTCCGATCCGAACTTCGTCTATTTGAACGCGCTCAAGATCTGCTCCAAGGAATGCCCCTGCATCATCATCACCCACGGAGACGATTGCCCGGAACCTATCATGCGGGCGGCCAAGGAAACAAACTGCCCCATCTTCTCCTCGGATGCCGACACGTCCCGTCTTTCCGCGGATATGTATGTCTACCTGGCGGAAGCCCTGGCTCCCAAGACAGCTGTCCATGCTGGACTTATGGAGATCTATGGCATCGGTGTCTTGATTTTGGGCGAATCCGGCATCGGAAAATCCGAAATCTCCTTGGACCTGATCAAGAAGGGGCACCGGCTTATAGCCGATGACAGGGTCGATATCCGGGATGTCCGCGGCAAGCTCATCGGAACCTGTCCGGAATCCATCTATGGCATGATGGAAGTCCGCGGTATCGGCATCATCGACGTCGCCAGGATGTTCGGCATCAACTCCCTCTCCAAGAGCGCCAAGATTTCCTTTGTCGTCAATCTGGTCTCCTTCAATCGGAACGAACCTTTGGAAAGAGTCGGAATGAAGACAGACCGCTACGAGATCCTTGGCGAATTCGTCCCGATGGTCAAGCTCCCTGTCTCGGCTGCCCGCTCCATGTCCGACATCATCGAGGCCGCCGTCACCAACTTCAAGCTCAAGGACTTCGGCTATGATACGGGCTATGAGTTCCAAAGAAGGCTTGTCGAGCTCCAGGAAAAGAAACAGATGGAGAAGAGGGAAGCCGAGATGCTTGTCTTCCATGGACAGGACGAAGAAATCGAAGCCAAGGACAACAGGGAAAATATCCAGGTCGGTCTCATCAATCCGGAGTCGAACTATCCCGAGGAAGAGCGGAAAAGAATGATCGTCGACGACGAGAAAATCCTCAAGGAAGGAAAGTAGGATGGACATGCTCGCATATTGGCAAGGCATTCCCAAAGATAAACCCATCATCCATTTCTATGCCATCTTCATTCTCGTCGGAGCCTTGCTCGCCTTGTTTCTTTCCAGCTATCGCGCCCATAAGAAAGGATTCGACTGGTCTTTCTTCCTGACCATCTTCGTCGTCGCCTTTCCCTGCGGCATCATCGGCGCGAGGATCTGGTATGTCATCGCCTCGTGGTCGGAGTTTGCAAATGATCCCGTTAGCATCTTCTACATCTGGAAAGGAGGCCTTGCCATCCAGGGCGGGGCGATCGGTGGTGTTCTTGCCGGAGCTCTTGTCGCCTTCTTCAGGCGCAAGGGAACGCCGCTCCTCCAGTGCACGGATTTTGCCGTCCCGACGATCATCGTCGCCCAGGCTATCGGCCGCTGGGGAAACTTCTTCAATCAGGAAGTCTTCGGCCAGGCCGTTTTGGAAGATGCGTGGAGTTTCCTCCCCGGTTTTATTACCAATAACATGCAAAACGGAGGACTCCCGATGCTTGGAGGAAATGGCGTTACCATACCGGAAGGCATGATAGCCGCTCCCTTGTTCCTTGTGGAAGGTGTTATCAATATCGCCTTCTATTTTCTGATGACGACGGGCTTGGAAGCCGTGGAAGGGAAACACTACAAGAACGGGGATTCTACGTTCGCCTACTTCATCTCCTATGGCATCATCCGCGTCATCCTGGAGCCTTTGCGCAATGCGTATTTCATCATGGGTGGAAGCGAGGATCCCCACTCCCAGGCGATGGCGATTGCCTTCATTGTCCTTGGCGTCTTCCTTATCTTCATGAATCACCTTCTCCGCTATCTTGATAACAGGAAACATCTCTTTGACAACGTTCCCTTCCTCCACAAGGCTATCCTCTATCTGAAGGAAAGGGCTGGCGATATCCAGGAAGTATCCGTCTCCTCTGCATCCGCTTCTTTGGATGGCTTGGATATGGATCGCATCAAGGAACTCTCGAGGAAAAAAGATGAAGAAGAGAAATGATGTCGATCTCATCGTCTTCGATCTGGATGGGACCGTCCTGGATACGGCGCTTTACATCGTCCTCAACTACGTTACCCTCTTTGAGAAATACCATGTGAAGATGCCTTCCCTTACCGACTTCGTCTATTTTTCCGGTCCGCCTCTTGTCGAGATCTTCGATCGTTATCTTCCGGGAATTCCCAAAGAGGGTCTCCTCAAGGAATTCGAGGAATTCTCTCTGCGCAATTCCAATCGCTTCTCTTCCCTCTATGATGGGGAAATCGAGGTTCTCTCAAAGCTGAAGAAAGTCGGCTATCGCCTTGCCATCCTGACGAGCAAGAGGAGAAGGCCGACCATGGACAACCTCTCCCACTTCGACCTTGTGAAGTATTTCGATGACATCCTCGCCTTGGAGGACTATCCTCGTCCCAAGCCCGATCCCTGCGGTATCGATATTCTTCTTGACAGAAGCAAAGTCGACCGGGACAAAGCCTTCATCATCGGGGATTCCCTCTCCGACATCCAATGCGGAAGAAACGCCCATATCCGGACAGGTCTTGTCACCTTCGGCCTGAAGAAGACCGATGGCATTGATGCGGACGAGCGTTATGGAAGTTATGCCGATATCGAAAGGAGCTTCGTACTATGAACGAAAAGGAAGTCTGTATCATCGGCTGCGGTCCTGCCGGTGCCACTGCCGCCATCTATCTGAAGCGCTATGGCATGGAACCGATCGTCTTCGAAAAGGACCTGATCGGCGGAAAGACAAACTATACCGAGAAGATCGAGAACTATCTGGGCTATCTCGGCGAAAAGGGTGCCCAGCTTGGACTGCAGATGGCCCAACAGCTTGAAAAGCTTGATATCCATCCGATCTATCGCGAAATCAACGGTGTCTATCAAAACGCGGACGGGACCTTTTTGGTGACCTATGGCACGGAAGAGAACGCGTTCCGCTATGTCATCCTTGCCAACGGCCTTGCCGACAGGCCTTACCATGTTCCGGGCGAAGAGACGTTCAAGCGCAAGGGCATCAGCACCTGTGCCGTCTGCGATGGCCCTTTCTACAAGGGAAAGGACGTCCTTGTCATCGGTTCCGGAAATGCGGCCTTTGAGGAGGCGTGCTATCTCTGCACCATCTGCCACAGCGTCACCCTCGTCGCCAGAAGGGAAGAGTTCCGGGCCCAGGAGGAATCCGTCGAGCGTTTCAGAAGCTTCCCCAACAGCAAGATCCTCGCTCCCTATCAGTGCGTGTCCTGCCGTGGCAAGACCTCCCTTGAGGCCGTGACTGTCCGCAATTCGAAGACGGAAGAGGAAATCGAGTTGGCAGTCCAGGGCATGTTCGTCTATGTCGGCTCCATTCCCGTCACGGGCTTCCCTCAGATTCCCGGCCTTTGCGATGACAAGGGCTTCCTCAAGGTCGACCCGACGTCGATGAAGACAAGCGTTCCCAATCTCTATGCCGTCGGCGATTGCCGCAACACGCCCCTTCGCCAGATCACCACGGCCGTTGCCGATGGTTCCCTTGCCGCGACGCAGATCCACTTCGACTATCTCCGATCCAGGAAGAAATGAGGCGATGGAAAGAAAGGAGAACTTCACCCGCAGCGTCAAGAACGAGCTGGCCTCCTATGCCTATGGAAAGGAAGAGCTGAAATACATCCTTTCTGGCTTTGCCCGCAACGGAGGCGTGTTTTCCTTTGGAAAGAATCCGACGCTTCATCTGCGCACGGAGCTGGCCAAGGTCGCCAAGCTTCTTTACCAGGCCCTCAAGGAGTGCTATGGCCTCTCTCCGAAGATCGCCTATGAACAGGTGACGCGCTTTAGGAAGGGTATCGCCTATCAGGTCGTCGTTTCCTCTCCGGACCTCTACAAGATCATGGAAGACTTGGAAGTCCTTCAGGACGGCATCGAAAGAATGGCTCCCAAGGAAGGGCTGAAGAAAGGGAACTTCCGCTTCCTTCTCATCGGGGTCTTCCTCTCCAGCGGCAGCGTCAACAATCCGACCACGAGCAAGACGTCCTACTTCCTGGAGATGTCCTTCAACAACAAGAACGACGCCTTGGCGATAAAAAGAAAGCTCCTCTCCTTCAAGGAAGAGAAGACGATGAACTTCAAGATGATCAAGAGAAGGGAAAAGCAGGTCCTCTATCTGAAAAGAAGCGACCAGATCTCCGTCTTTCTTTCCTTCATCGGGGCGACATCGGCGATGTTTTCCTTTGAGAACGCAAGGATCCTCAAGGAGGACATCAACATCAACAACAGGCTTTCCATCTGCGACTCCGCCAACTATGGAAAGACGCTATCGACGGCCAGGAAGGATATCGACGGCATCAAGAGGCTTCTTAAGGTAAAGCCCCTTGCCCTTTTCGACAAGAAGACCCAGGAAGTCATCACGACCCGCTTGGAGCACGAGGACTTCAACTACCGCGAGATTGCCGAGTCCATGACCGCCCACGGGACAGCGATATCCAAGTCCGGTGTCGTCCACATCATTGCGGCATTGCGGGATGAAATCGAAAAGCTGAAAAAGTAAAAAAAGTTTTATATTTATAGAAACAATTATAGAAGCATATGGCAAATTAGCGTTTATGAATCGATATTATAGAAACAAAAGTTTCGAAAAGGATATATTTGCACACTGCGTGCGCAGTTGCTAGGGCGTCTTCGCTGGCAATAGTAAAAAAGTTGCAAATCATGAAATGAAAACGCTATTTTAACGAAAAAGCAATAAAAACTCTCTTTAAAATGACTATTACGTTGGCTATAATACAAAACGTAACTAGGAGGACATAGAATGTCTATTAAAGTTGCGATTAACGGATTCGGTCGTATCGGACGTCTCGCTTTCAGAAGAGCGTATGATGATCCGGATTTCGAGATTGTTGCCATCAACGATCTCTCTTCCACGGCCAACCTTGCCTACCTTCTGAAGTACGATTCTGCCCACGGAACCTGGAGCCACGAAGTCAGCCACGATGATTCCAGCATCATCGTCGACGGAACCAAGAAGATTCCTGTCTACAAGATCAAGACTCCTTCCGATGATTGCCTCTTCCCTTGGAAGGAACTCGGTGTCGATGTCGTTCTCGAGTGCACCGGCCACTACCTGACTCAGGAAACGGCCCAGTGGCACATCAAGAGCGGAGCCAAGGGACTTGTCATGTCCGCTCCTGCCAAGGATGCCACCCCGACCTATGCCTATGGTGTCAACACCGATAAGCTCACTGCCGATTGCAAGATCATCTCCGGCGCTTCCTGCACCACCAACTGCCTCGGACCTGTTCTCAAGGTTGTTGAGGACACCTGGGGAATCGACTGCGGCTTCATGACCACGGTCCATGCCTATACCAACGATCAGACCAACCTCGACCTCATCAAGGAGAAGGACTTCCGCAGAGGCCGTGCCGCTGCCCAGAACATCGTTCCGACCTCCACTGGTGCCGCCAAGGCCATCAACCTTGTCATTCCTTCCCTTAAGGGCAGAATGCAGGGTGGAGCCATCCGTGTTCCTGTTCTCGATGGTTCCTTGATCGATGTCACCCTTCACCTCAAGAAGGAAGTCAAGGATGCTGCTGAGATCAATGCTGCCATGAAGAAGGCTTCCGAGACCACTCTCAAGGGTGTTCTTGGCTATACCGATGATCCGATCGTCAGCCGTGATATCCTCGGCAGAACCGAAGGCGGTATCTACAACGGCGATCAGACCAAGGTCTTCACCTCTCCTGAGGGAACCCAGCTTGTCAAGGTCTTTGCTTGGTACGACAACGAATACTCCTACACCTGCCAGTATGTCCGTCTTGCCAAGCTCTTCGGCCAGAAGCTCGCTGCCTAAGTCATCGCTCATCATGCAAACCATTGGCGGTAGGGGATGACCCTGCCGCCATTTGTCTAGTAAAGGAAAAAAGGAGATTTACCCTATGAAAAAGTTAGTTTCCGATCTCTCCGTTGCCGGAAAGAAGGTTCTTGTCCGCGTCGACTTCAATGTCCCGCACAAGGGTGAGACTGTCACCGACGACAATCGTATCAAGGCCGCCATCCCGACGATAGCCGACCTTCTCAAGAAGGGTGCCAGAGTCATCCTCATGTCCCATCTTGGCAAGATCAAGTGGGGCAAGGTCGATGATGCCGAAATCGAGAACGAGAAGAAGAAGAACGACCTCAAGATCGCCCTTCCTGCTCTCAAGGCCCACCTTGCCGAGGCTCTCGGCCATGAAGTTTCCGTCAGCTTCTCCGAGGATACCCATGGCGAAGGCCTGAAGAAGGCTGCCGATGAACTCAAGGACGGTGAAGTCCTCCTTGTCCAGAACACCCGTTATGAGAAGGGCGAGACGAAGAACAATCCGGAGCTTTCCGCGGAATGGGCTTCCCTTTGCGATGCCTATGTCATGGATGCCTTCGGTTCTGCCCATAGAGCCCACTCTTCCACGGTCGGCGTTCCGACCATCCTTGCCAAGGAAGGAAAGGAAACGGCTGTCGGCTATCTTGTCGAGAAGGAAATCAATAACCTCGGCCGTTGCGTCAACTGCCCTGAGAATGGCCATCCTTATGTCGCCATCCTCGGCGGAAGCAAGGTTTCCGACAAGATCCAGGTCATCGATTCCCTTCTGAAGAAGTGCGACAAGATCCTCATCGGCGGCGGAATGGCCTATACCTTCCTTGCTGCCCAGGGACACAAGATCGGCAACTCCCTCTTCGAGGCCGACCAGGTTGACTATGCGAAGAAGTGCCTCGCCACGGGCAAGGTCCTTGTTCCGGTCGACAACGTCGTTGCCGATAGCTTCGATGATCCTAAGGACATCAAGACCGTTGGCGACGAGATCCCCGATAGCTTCTTGGGACTTGATATCGGCCCGAAGACCGTCGAACTCTTCCACAAGGAAATCCTCTCTGCCAAGACCATCTTCTGGAACGGCCCGATGGGTGTCTTCGAGAATGAGAAGTTCGCTGCCGGAACAAAGGCTGTCTGCGCTGCTTGCGCCGAGGCGACCAAGGCCGGTGCCTTCTCTGCCATCGGTGGTGGCGATTCCGCCTCTGCCGCCAAGCAGTTTGGCTATGCCAAGGACTTCAGCCACGTCTCCACGGGTGGCGGAGCTTCCCTTGAGCTCATCCAGTTCGATGGCCACCTTCCTGGCATCGACGACATCGAAGAGAAGTAACGAAAAATGGCCCGCAAAAAGTTTTTGATGGGCAACTGGAAGATGAATCACACCATCGCGGAGGCCGTCCGCTTCTGCGAGGACGTGAAGAATGATTCCTTGCTCAAGATTGCCCGCTCCAAGGGTGTTATCCTTGGTGTTGCTCCGAGCTATCTCTCCCTCTATCAGGTCAAGAGACATGCCCATGGCCTCATCGTTGCCAGCCAGGACTGCCACTATGAGGAAAGCGGAGCCTATACCTCCTCTGTCTCCTGCGGCATGCTCGAGGAAATCGGTGTCAACTGGTCCATCATCGGCCATTCCGAGAGAAGGACCTACGACAACGAGACTTCCTTCGTCTGCAACCGCAAGATCCATACGCTTCTCAAGCATGGATTCCACGCCATCTATTGCGTCGGCGAGACCCTCAAGGAATACGAGCAGGGTCTGACCAAGGATGTCGTCAAGGAGCAGGTCCTCGTCGGACTCATGAACGTTTCCAAGGAAGATATCGGCAAGATCGTCATCGCCTATGAACCGGTTTGGTCCATCGGTACCGGAAAGAACGCCTCTGCCGAGATCGCCGAGGATGTCTGCGGCTATATCCGCGGACTTCTCGAGGAACTCTACGGAAAGGTCACGGCCAGCAAGATCCTCATCCTCTATGGTGGATCGGTCAAGCCCAACAACATCCACGACTATCTCCTCCAGGCCGATGTCGACGGCGCCCTTGTCGGTGGTGCTTCCCTGAAGAGCGAATCCTTCAAGGAACTCCTCGAAAACATCTAAAAGACCAAGGCTGTTCGGAAAGGAAACGATCCGGGCAGCCTTTTTTCGTGGAAGGAAAACGGCATGACCTTGTAAGCCATGCCGTCTTTGATTTTGATTGACTTCAGTTTGTCGGCTTTATGTCCGTCGTCTCTTCTTCTTGCTGAGCCTTGATGGCCGGCATGGTCAGGGTATCTCTTTTTCCTTCCTGATCCTCGCTCTTGTTGTCCTTTTCCTCTGTCGGCTTAAGAAGGATGGGCTTGTTCAGGAGGAAGGCGAAGAGCTTGAGAAGGACATTGAGAATGCCGGTCGATATCGTTCCGTAGATGACAAGCATGAGCCACATCGTCTTGCTCATGTCGCGGAAGTCGATGCCGGTGAGCTGAATGGAGAGGTTGCTGGATTCCGGATTGTCCGATACGGCCGGGATATAGGGAAGGACGAAGACCATGATGCAGAAGAGGACGATGACGCCGACATAAAGACAGGAGCGATAGAGATTAAACGGTGAGCAGCAATTAAAGACCATGGCCAAGGAGATAACAGACATCGTCAGGGAACAGAAGGTGACAAAGCTCTTCTCCTCGATGCCTTTTACCGGTTCGAGGAAGTCCTCGGCCTGGATATAGAGGATATAGTTGAGTCCGATCGCCATGATGAGGATCAACGCTGCCGGAATCGCTCTCGAGAACGTGTTCCTCAGGAAGTGACCCGTAATCAATTGCTTGTTCTTCTGCAGGGCAAGGAAGAAGGAAGGAACGCCGATGCCGACGATCTCCATGACCATGATGTTGTTGGTCTCGAAGGGATACTTGATACCATGTCCACCGTTGAGGAAAGTCAGAAGGACGATGACGGTGAAGGCGATGGTGAAGATGGTCTTCATCAGGAAGAGGGAGGAGGAGCGCTGGATGTTGTTGATGACCCTTCTTCCTTCCTCGACCACGGCCGGCATCGAGGCGAAGTTGGAATCCAGAAGGACAAGATGGGCGGCATTCCTGGCGGCAGAGGCACCATTGGCCATGGCGATCGAGCAGTCGGAATTCTTCATGGCGAGGATGTCGTTGACGCCATCGCCGGTCATGCCGACGCTGTTCTTCCTGTTCTTGAGCTCCTTGACGATAGCGGCCTTCTGCTCTGGGGAGACACGGCCGAAGACGGTGTACTGATCCACGATTTCGGCGACCTCGCGCAGGGAAAGGCCCTCCAGGGAGACGCACTTCTCCGCATTGGGAACGTTGCATTTCTTGGCAATCTCGGAGGCGGTAAGGGGGTTGTCCCCGGAAATGATCTTGATCTGGACACCGTTTTCCGTGAACCACTTGATGGTATCGGGGGCTTCCGGACGGATGTGGTCTTCCAAGGTGAAGATGGCGACCGGGAACATCCTTCCCTTGATGTCGTTGTTCTCGATATCCCGCTCGCAGCGGCAGAGCATGACGACACGATAGCCGCTCGCCTGCTTGTCGGAGATGTATTTGACGATGGTCCGATCCCTGTTCTTGGTATAGACGTACTCGGGAGCACCGAGGACAAAGGCACCCATGTCATAGAGACTGACGGCCGAGAACTTCCTGGCCGAGGAGAAGGGTATGCTGTTCTTGACCTTGTAGTCGTTTCTCAAAGGATAACGCTGGGAAAGGGCGATCGATGTCTGGTTGGATTCCTTGAAGGCATTGAGATAGGATCCCATCAGCTTGTAGAGCTCGACAGAGGAATCGACGACGAGGACTTCATCGACCTTCATCGTGCCATCGGTAAGCGTTCCTGTCTTATCCAGACAGAGGACGTTGACTCGGGCGAGCATCTCGATGCAGTAGAGATCCTGGACGAGGGTCTTCTTCTTGGCGAGGTTGATGACGCCGGCGGCCAAGGCAACGGATGTCAGAAGATACATACCCGAAGGGATCATGCCGACGACGCTTCCGGCCGTGTAGCGCATCGCTTCCGAGGCGATTTCCCAGTTGGTCGCGAAGTTCCCGGACTGGGCAGCCTGGAGCCATTGGGTGCAGAAGGTTCCGATGCCCAAAGGAACGATGATGATCGAAATGACCTTGATGAGGAGGTTGAGGGAACGGAGAAGTTCGGACTTGGGCTTGGAATATTCCTTGGCCTTGGCCTGGATTCCGGAAGCATAGTTGTAGTCTCCGATCTCCTCGGCCTGGACGGTGCAGGAACCGGAAACGACAAAGGAACCGGCGAAGATCTTGTCCCCGACTTCCTTCTTGATCGGCAGGGATTCGCCTGTCAAAAGGGACTCGTTGACTTCGATCGTGCCTTCCAGGACGATGGAATCCGTCGGAATCTGGTCGCCATTGGAAAGATAGTAGATGTCATCCAGGACAAGTTCGTCCGTCGGGATGGTATATGTCTTCCTGTCGCGGCGGACACGGACGGACTGGGAGGTGACGAGACGGAGCTTGTCGATCGTGTTCTTCGCCTTGATTTCCTGGACGATACCGATGATGGTATTGAAGATGGCGACAAGAAGGAAATAGGTCGAGGTAAAGCGTCCAAAGACGATCAAAGCGATGGCGATGGCAAGAAGGAGCATGTTGAAGAAAGTGAAGACGTTTGTCCAGATGATCTTGAGGACGGACTTCTCGGAGACGCTCCTTGAGATGTTCTGATAGCCCTGCTCCATTCTCTTTCCGACCTGGGCAGAGGAAAGACCATCGCTCGTCGCAGGACGGAAACGCTCAAGATCATCGGGGATTGTCGTCGGCCGGACGTCTTTCTTCTTGCCAAAGGGAAGGGAAAAGCCCTTCTTTTTCATGGGGGCGGATTTCTCACTCGACTGTTGTTCCGTCAAGGCTTGGCCTTTCCGCTGCTCGATGAGCTTATCCTCGGCTTCCTTTTCCGTATTCGCCTTTTTCGAAAATCGAAGCATTTTCATTTCCTCACGGGTTTGTTGGGAACGCAATGGTGTTTCCGACAGCGGGCCTGATAGGACTCCTTGGCACCGACCATGATGACGGGATCGTCATAGTTTGCCGGCTTGCCGTCGATGAGCCTTTGTGTCCTTGTTGCCGCACAGCCGCAGATGGTGCAGGCGGCGGATAGCTTTGTGACAAACTCCGCCTTGCTTAGAAGGATCGGCATCGGGCCAAAGGGCTCTCCGCGGAAATCCAGGTCGAGTCCGGCGCAGATGACACGAACCCCCTTGTCGGCCAGGTTCTCGATGACATCGACGACTTCCATGCCGAAGAACTGGACTTCGTCAATGGCGACGACTTCCGTGTCCTCTTCCAAAAAGGAATAGACATCCTTGGCCTTCTTGATGGCATAGGCCTCAAACATTTCCCCGTCATGGCTTGCGATCTTGGTCTTGTCATAGCGATCGTCAATCGCCGGCTTGAAGGAAACGATTTTCTTATGGGCATAGGAAAGGGTACGAAGACGACGAATCAATTCTTCGCTCTTTCCGGCAAACATCGGACCCGTGATGACTTCTATCCAACCTTTTTGAAGTTCTTGATACATTTTTCTTTCCTCTGTCCGTCAGCAGCCCTTCTTCACCAACACCTGGTCATGGTATTCCCGCATCAAGGGAAGGAGGCAAGCGAAGAGAAGCAGGATATTGGAACCTTCGTCCAAAAGGAAGAAGCGCGGCTCGACATAGCAATGGACAAGTGTCAAAACGGTGACGAGGAGATGGGCGAAGGCGACTTTCTGGTTCTTGGTAAAAAGGCGCAGAACCATGTAGATCATGTAAAGGACAAGCAAGGCGGAGCAGAGAGCGCCCATGACACCGAATTCGATATAGGTCTGGAGATAGCCGTTGTGGCTGGTGACGACGTTGATTTCGGCGTGAATGGCAATCTGGAAGTCCCGGTAGAGGGAAAGGAAGGGATAGCGGCCATAGCCGAAAAGCTGGAAGAAGCCTTCGTTCATCATCGCCAGGCCCGTCTCCCAATGGTTGATGCGGGCGTTGACTGTGTCAAGGTCGGTCAGTTTCCGCAACAGGTTGTCGAAATAGACGCGGATGGGATGGGTTTCCGGACGGGTTAGGGAGTAGGTGACAAAGGCTAAAACGGCGACATCGACCACGATGAAGCAGCCGGCCGATATCTTGTTCGTCTTAAAGCCGAGGAAGGGATAGAGGAAGCAATAGGCGACGATTCCGGAAAAGCAGAGATAGGTGGCCGTCCGGCTTCCGCAGAGCAAGGTGTTGAAGAAGCAGAAGAGGACGATCAAAGGAAGGAGGGGATTGGGTTTCTTGGCAAAGAAGAGGAAGCAGGCAAAGCAGGCGAGCGTCATCAAAAAGCCATAGGTGTTCTTGTGGCCTGTGAAGCTTTCCAGGTTCAAGACCTGGTAGCCTTCCTTTCCGATGAGGGCATAGAAGTTATTGGTGACGATGTCTCTTTGCTTGACCATCGCATAGGCAAAGGTGAGGAAGGCGATGAGGATCAAACAGACGAGGATGATATTGGCTAGGATCGAGAATTTCCTTCCGAGGGTGTTGGTATAGCCAAAGAGAAGGAAGAAATAGAAGCCGAGGCAGAAGTCCTGGAAGAAGGTGATCGTCCGCGTCAAGGGAAGGAAGTCATAGGAGACGGTTGCCGTCATCTTGTAAATCTTGGAAGTGAAGGTAAACTCCGTCAATCCTTCCGGAAAGAGGAGAATGCCAAAGAGCCTGCTGATGACGAAGGCGACGAAAAGAAGGAGAACGACGTTTCTTTTCCTTGTCTTTTCCAGATAGGGTGTCCTGCGGAAGATGAAGAAGACGGCAAGAAGGACGAAAAGAACAACCAAAGGGAAGAAAAGGACAGAATTGGTCGGAAGAAAGCCATCAAACCGATAAGGATTCTCTCCTGTGCCTTCCTTGATGATCTTTCCGATGGTGAAGAGAGGAAGAAGAAGGGTGAGAAGGGAAAAGACGAAAATATCCAGGATTTCCCTGTTTTTGCGTTCTCGTCCGTTTGCAAAGACAATCATCGTTTACTTCGCTCCCTCGCTTTGGAACACTTTCAGGAATGTCCGGAAAAGGATTTTGGTGTCAAACCAAAGGGAGCGATGCTTGATGTAGTAAAGTTCCATGTTGATTCTTTCGGTGTAGTCGACATCGCTTCTTCCATGGCAGGCCCAATAGGAAGTGATGCCCGGCCTCACGGAGAGAAGGACCTTGCGGGTCAGGCCGTATTTGTCCGTCTCGATGTCGATGATAGGACGCGGACCGACGATGGACATGTCGCCAAGGAAGACGTTCAGGACCTGCGGAAGCTCATCCAGGGAAGTCTTTCGCAGCAGTTTTCCGAGCTTGGTGACACGGGGATCGTTGTCGACCTTGAATTCCGTATAGAACTGCTTGAGCTGTTCCGGGGTAAGCTGCTGTTCGATGGGGCGCTTGTCGTCCTTCATCGTACGGAACTTATACATGCTGAAAGGCTTGCCGTTCTTGCCGATACGCCGATGGCGATAGAAGACAGGACCCTTGGAAGTGCATTTGACAAGGATGGCCAGGATCAGATAGAGCCAGCAGAAGACGATGAGGAAGAGACCGGAGATGAGGATATCGAAGAAACGCTTGAAGAAGGAATAGAACGGCTTCTTCCTAAAGTAGTAGGCGCTGTCGACCGTGGCTTCGATCTTCTGGATCTCCAGCGTGTTTTGGCCAAGTTCCTGAGGTGAATTCGGTTTATTGGTCATTTTCCTATGCTCCTATGCTGTCCAAATAGCTGTCGATGATGCCACAGATGTCATTGAGGGTCTTCAGGCTCAGACGATAGTTGTCCTTGGATTCCAAGGAATGGGTAAAGGCAGGGAAGATATAGGCGTTGGGGAACTGGGCCAGCTTCTTTTTGGGTTCGGTGAAGAAGCGGTCGTGGTCACCGACGATGACGAGGTCCTTCTTGTCGATGAAGGGAAGGGTCTCCTCAAGCGGAGTCAAAAGAATCTGATGTACTTTCTCTCCGTATTCGCCGATGAACTTCTTGATGTTGCCCGAGACAACGGTACCGATGGACTTGGAGATAAAGACGATCTGGTCGTACTTCTTCCAGTCGACGTCATCGGTATGGTTGACGGCATAGCTAGCGGCATCGCGGATGTTCTTCTCAAGAGGTTCCGTCTCTGCGACTTCCCGAGGAATGTCGTAGTGGAGATCGATGACTTCGAACCCGCGGTTTTCCATCATTCTTGAAGGGAAATATAACAACGAGCGATCGGCACTGTAGCGACGCCCGGGAAAGACAATGCAAAGTTTGTTTGCCATAAGGGGCTCCTTTTTATAAGTAAGAGAAAACGAAGCTAAATAATAATATAAACTACATTATAGGAAAAGACATACATTTCCATAAATAAAAGGGGTTACGCGGACGAACGGTGACACCTTGTGGCGCGTTTTGCTTGCCATGGTCTTGAATTGTATAATGAAGGCACGAGGAGAAACGATTATGATCAAAGGCACGGTGCTTATGACAAAGGACGACAAGATCCTTCTTCTTGCCAACAACAAATACTTTATTTCAAAGGGATCGGCCAATTGTGGCGATGTCATCGAATTCGATTCCGACAAGGCCTTGTCGATGCCTTCCTATATGTTCGCCGTTGCGGCAATGGAAGAGGAAAATCTGGATGAGACCCTGGATTTCATCCACGGAAACTGGTTCGTTCATTGAGAGAAGCAAAAACTAACCAATTTATAATTTCTATATAAAAACGCAAGACATTTCGTTTTAGGAGGCTTCATGAAATACAAACTCAAGGAACACATGGTTCTGCTCAGCGTCATTCTTGCCTATGTCCTTCTTGCAGGATCCATCACGCTCTCCTGTTTCCTGAACTGGTCCGTTCCCGGCATTGTCCTGGTTGTCCTTTCCGCATTGGCGTGTGCCTTTTTGACCTACTCTTTCGTCTATGATCTGAAGCTTTTCCTCAAGAAGAAAAAAGAAGCACAGGAGAAGGAAAACAATGACCTACGAGGAGAATAAAGAAAAGCTTCTGACCTTTCCCGAAGGTTGGAAGGATTTTTTCGATGGCATCAAGGAGAGCGAAAGCTTCCTTTCCGTCGTTGAAAAGGTCAGCAAGGAAGCCTGTGAGGAGACCGTCTATCCTCCTTTGGAGGATGTCTATCGCGCTTTCTCGCTGACCCCAGAAAAGGAGGTCAAGGTCGTCATCATCGGACAGGATCCCTACTTCAATCCCAACCAGGCAAACGGTCTTGCCTTTTCGGTAGGAAAGGGCGTAACTTTGCCTCCCTCCCTTGTCAACATCTACAAGGAGCTTTCCTATGAGTACCACTATCCGATTCCGAAGAAGAACGGGGATTTGACGCCATGGGCAAAGCAAGGGGTTCTGCTTCTTAACGCCTCCCTTACGGTGCGCCAAGGAGAAGCCAACAGCCATTCCCGGTATGGATGGGACAAGATCACGGACATGGCTATCGAGTATCTGGACAAGAAGGACCGGCCGATCGTCTACCTGCTCTGGGGAAACTATGCCTTCAAGAAGGCTTCGCTCATCCACAGCAAGAAGGCCAAGATCATCCACACGGCCCATCCTTCCCCGCTTTCTGCCAGCAAGGGATTCTTCTGCTCGGATTGCTTCATCCGCTGCAATGACTATCTCCTTTCCCGGCAAATGGATCCCATTGATTTTCGTATTTCCGATGAATGAGAATCCGAAGTATAGAATTGCTTTATCGGAGAAACTATAATTAAGGTTGCTATCTCAAAGGAGACAAACATGGATAACAACGAATTGATGGCCAAGATTCAGGCGCTTGCCGACCAGACCGTTACCGAGCGTCACTACATTCGGCCGGCTGAGTTGACCCTCATCCACATCGAGGACAAGAGCGATGGCGGAAAAGACGTCTACTGCCTTGGCTCGGACATGCCCCATCTCATCTTCCGCATCTTCCACGTCGATCCCGAAGGTCAGATTACGGAAGAGAAGGACATCAAGGAGACGGCCAAGCTGACGACCCACTTCAACAGGGACATCAAGCCGACCATGACCCTTGTTCCTCCGGCAATCGAGGAGACTGGCGAATACGAGATCATCCTCGAGAATCGTCTTGAGAACAACGGCGTCGAGGTCAAGCTCCGCTCTTCTGTCGGAAGGGATATCACGATGGTCGAGGTCTATCGTTACTTCGACTTCCGCTCCAAGATCTTCTTCGTCTCCTGCATCGGTCTTTCCTTCCCCGGACAGTACCTCTTCTCCGTCACTCCCGATTCCAAGCATCTCCGCCTTGTCATCAACCATACGCAGGAAATCCGCTCCAGGGTCGAAATGATCAACGAGCTTCTCATGAATCGTCTCCTTCCTTCCTATCGGACAATCGCCGATGCCGCCAAGGTCCTCACCGGTGAGGCGAAGGCCCATGTCACCCTCAACGACAAGGATGGAAACAAGGTCGAGTTCACCTGCCAGTTCGTTTATGATGATCCCGAGACCCAGACCCGCTTTGCCTTCTTCCAGAGAAACGACGACACCAAGCAGGGCGTCATCATGACGCAGGACATCCTCGACAACAACAAGCTGACCCTTGCTCCTGGCTGGACCGAAGAGCAGCGCAAGGCTTCCGAGAGAATCCGCGAATTGATGAAGAACAATCCGGACGAGTTCCACAAGAACGTCACAAACTTCTTCGCCGATGACCTCGATTTCCGCTACAAGGCCTTCAAGGACGGCAAGCTCAAGCCAGCAACCGCTCCTACCACCAACGAAAGCGAAGGAAAATAACGAACCATTTCCAGGCGCTTTAAGCCATGACAAAGAAAAGAACGATTTCCTCGGGCTTTCTTGCGATTGAAAACGACAAGGGACTGAGAGGTGTTTTCAGCACGGTCGGTGCCGGCGTCTATTCTCTTTCCGTCCATGGGAAGAAGCTTATCCTCCAACCGACGGACAAGAAGGTCTTCCTCACCTCTCCCCAGTATTTCGGAAAGACTGTCGGCCGTGTCATCGGACGGCTTCCCAGCCATATCTTCATCCTTCACAAGGAATATGATCTGCTTTCCAGCGGAGACGGCATCTGCCTTCATGGCGGAGGAGACAAGGACTTTGCCTTTAAGGATTTCCACGGCATCGTCATCTCCGAAGGAAACGCAGTCGGCGTCGAGTTTGTCTATGTCTCTCCCGATGGCGAATGCGGCTTCCCGGGAGCGCTGACGACGAAAGTCACCTATCTCATCCCGAAGGATTCCAATGAACTCATCATCCGCTACGAAGCTACGACGACAAAGGAGACTATTGTTTCAATAAGCAACCATATATATTGGAACATCTTCTCCGATGAAAACGCAAATGGCTATCGTTTGACCGTTCATGCCTCCCGCGTTGGCGTTTTCAAGGAGGGAACGGAGCTCATCGTCGATTCCAAGCCGGTCCCGAAGTATCTCGACTACAGGGAAGGCCTTCTTCTGAAAGATTCCCTCGATGAGATTCAAAAACAGGAAGGGGAAATCAAGACCCTTGACCACGCCTTCCTCTTCGACCGTGTCGATCCTTCCACGCCGCAGGTCATCGTTGAATCCCCCAAGGCGCGGATCGAGTGCTATACCGATTACGATGGCGTCAATCTCTATGTCGACAACACGAACTCCCCTGTCGCCTTCGATAACGGTGAGCTTCATGACCGCAGGGCCATCGCCATCGAACCGCAATGCTTCCCGCTTGACGACAGGATCCTCGTTCCCGGAAAGACCTATCGGCACGAGATTCGCTATCGCATCATCGAAAAGCAATAGAATAGATAAGAAACAAGAAAGGAAAGAAATCATGGACATCAAGGAAATGATCCACAACCTTCCCGACCTCTCCAATGAACCGGCCGTCGCTTTGGAGACGACCGTTCTGACGCATGGCATGCCCTATCCCCAGAATGTCGAGTGCGCCCTCGCCTGCGAAGAGGAAATCCGCAAGGCCGGAGCAAAGCCTTACACCATCGGTATCATCGATGGCGTCATCCGTATCGGCCTGACGGAAGACGAGATCAAGAACCTCGGAAAGAGCACGACGGCCATCAAGGTCTCAAGAAGGGATCTCCCTTATTGCCTTGCGGAAGGATTGACCGGATCGACGACTGTCGCCGCGACGATGATCCTTGCCCATATGGCCGGTATCCGCGTCTTCGCCACGGGTGGTATCGGCGGTGTCCATCGTGGCTTTGAGGAAACGATGGATGTGTCTAGTGACCTTGAGGAGTTCTCCAAGACCCCTGTCAATGTCGTCTGCGCCGGACCGAAGGCAATCCTGGATATCCCAAGGACGATGGAATACCTTGAGACCAAAGGCATTCCCGTCATCGGCTATCAGACAAAGACCCTTCCGCTCTTCTATACAAGAGAATCGGATGTTACCTTGGATATCGTTGCCAAGGATGCCAAGGATGCGGCCCGTCTTGTCCATATCAGCGACCAGCTCGGCCTTCACCAAGGCTCCCTCTTCGTCAATCCCGTTCCTGAGGAATACTCCCTGGATCCGAAATTCGTCGAGGAGAAGATCCACGAGGCGCTTTTGATGATGGAGAAGGACGGCATCCATGGAAAGCGGGTCACCCCCTATCTTTTGGACAAGCTTGTCGGACTTACCGGCGGAAAATCCCTTGAGACGAATATCGCCCTCATCCGGAACAATGCCCGTGTCGGCGGCGAGATCGCAAGGGAGCTTAATAAGCTGAAGGATTGATGCTCGCCCTTGTTACGGGTGCCGGTTCTGGCCTTGGCTTTGCCATTGCCGACGAACTTGCCAGACGGGGATATGACATCCTTGCCGTTTCACGGACAGGAGGCGACATTCCACTTCTTCGCCAGAAGCATCCGGAGAGGAAGATCGAATTCCTGTCGATGGATCTTTCGGTGCGGGAAAATTGCCTCGATCTTCTTGAAAAGACCAAGGACAGGAACGTGTCCCTTCTTGTCTGCAATGCCGGATTTAGTGCTATCGGACCTTTGGAAAGGACTTCCCTGGATAAGGAAATCGACATAGTGAATCTCAACGATGTCGCTACCCTGATCCTTGTGAAGTCTTTTCTTTCCCGCTTTCTTGAAAAAGGAAAGGGCCGTGTCCTTGTTGTCTCCTCGGCGGCCTCTTTTTCGCCGGCACCCTACATGGCTGTCTACCATGCCAGCAAGGCCTTTGTCACCTATCTTGTCCATGGCTATCATAGGGAACTTAGAAACCGGAAAAGCGAAGTCACTATCTCCCAGCTCTGCCCGGGTCCCTTCCATAGCGGGTTTGAGAAAAGGGCGGGAATGTGTTTCTTGCGCCATACTATGCCCGTTGAGAAGATCGCCGGAAAAGCCGTTTCGGGATGCCTGAAGGGGAAGCTGACGATCGTTCCGGGGTTGGAAATGAAGCTCGCTCACCTTTTCTCCCACCTCCTGCCGAAGCGATGGATGACGGTTTTCTTGGACAAAAGACGGGAAATCAGCGAAAAATAGTGGTTTTTCTTCAAAGGGCGAAAGAGGAGTCAGAAAAGAATTAGCACTTCCGACTTGAATTTGCTAACTTGGCGGTTATAATAAGTTCGGTCTTGAGAAAAGCAGGACCGCTTAGGAGGAAAGAAAAATGATCAAACCCTTAAGAGACTACGTTGTATTGGAAAAGATTCCCGAAGAAAAGAAGATCGGCGGCATCATCATTGCCACAAGCCACGAAAACGAATCCGCGGTTGCCAATGTCATCGCTGTCGGTCCCGGCTATACCAACGAAGAAGGCCATGAGATCAAGGTCCAGGCCAAGGTTGGCGATCGTGTCATCTACAAGAAGTATTCCACGACCGACTACGAAGAGAACGGCAAGAAGCTTATGCTCATCCAGGATAAGGATATCCTTGCGATTGTTGAATAAGGAAAATTCATCAGAGGTATTGAAAAATGGCTAAGAAAATCACTTACGGAAAGTCCGCTAGGGACAACATGCTTCTCGGCGTCGATGCCCTTGCCAACACGGTCAAATTGACCCTTGGTCCAAAGGGAAGGAACGTCGCTCTCGACAGAGGCTATGGTTCTCCTATCATCGTCAACGATGGTGTTACCATTGCCCGTGAAATCGAGCTCTCCGACAAGGAACAGAATCTCGGTGCCAAGCTTGTCTATGAAGTCGCCAACAAGACGAACGATGTCGCCGGCGATGGTACGACCACTGCCACTTGCCTTGCCCAGGCCATGATCCACAAGGGATTCGAGGCTGTCGACAAGGGCGCCAATCCGGTCTTTGTCCGTTCCGGTATCGAACAGGGAAGCAAGGCCGTCAGCGATGAGCTTCTCAAGATCTCCAAGAAGATCTCCACGTCCGATGAAATCGCCAACGTTGCCGCTATCTCTGCCGGCGACGAGGAAATCGGCAAGACCATTGCCGAGGCCATGGACAAGGTCGGCAAGGATGGTGTCATCACCGTCGATGAGTCCAAGGGATTCGACACGACTCTTGAAGTCGTCCAGGGTATGCAGTTCGACAAGGGCTACATCTCTCCTTATATGGTCACGGATTCCGAGAAGATGGTCGCCGAGCTTGAGAATGCCTATGTCATGGTCACGGATCAGAAGGTCAGCAACATCCAGGACATCCTTCCGATGCTCCAGGGCGTTGTCGAGAGCCATCGTCCTCTCCTCATCATTGCCGATGATGTCGACAATGATGTCGCTTCCACTCTGATCGTCAACAAGCTCAGAGGCACCTTCAACGTTGTTGCTGTCAAGGCTCCGGAATTCGGTGACAACCAGAAGAACATGCTCCAGGATATCGCCATTGTCACGGGTGCGAACTTCTACTCCAAGGATCTCTCCATGAGCCTGAAGGATATCACTGTCAATGACCTCGGCTCTGCCAAGAAGATCAAGGTCACCAAGGACAGCACGACCATCATCGGCGGAAACGGCGATGAGGCTGCCGTCAAGGATCGTGTCCGTGAACTCAAGGGCCAGATCGAACAGACCAAGTCCGATTACGACAAGAAGAACCTCCAGAAGCGTGTTGCCAAGCTCGCTGGCGGTGTTGCCGTCATCCGTGTCGGTGCCACGACCGAGACCGAGCTCAAGGAGAAGAAGCTCCGTCTTGAGGATGCCATCAACGCCACGGCCGCTGCCGTCGACGAAGGTGTCGTTGCCGGTGGTGGAACCGCCCTCATGGAAGTCTACCGTGAACTCAAGGGCAAGCTGACGAGCGAGAATCCGGATATCCAGAAGGGTATCGATGTCGTTCTCTCTGCCCTCAGCGCTCCGATCAACCAGATCGCTGTCAACGCTGGCTATGAAGGAAGCGATATCGTCGAAGAGATGAAGTCTGCCAAGGGCGACTATGGCTTCGATGCCAAGACCGGAAAGTGGGTCAACATGATCGAGGCCGGTATCATCGATCCGACCAAGGTCACCAGGACCGCTGTCCTCAACGCCGCTTCCATAACTGCCCTCTATGTCACGACCGAAGCCGTTGTCACGGATATCCCGAAGCCGGTTGCTCCTGCCAACAATGGCGGAAACGAAGGCGGAATGGATTACTAATCCAGACTAAGCAAACAAAAAGGCCATCACTCGATTGCGGGTGATGGCTTTTCTTATGGAAACAAGTTTTTGCTTGAAAGGGGAAGATAAGAATACGGTTAGAAAACGAAGTTCAAGATATGGGGGGGGTAAAAGCACATCTTTGAGCTTGTCGGTGCGCGCCTTTCCGACAAGCCTTTCCTTCTGCCGGCTTTCATCCCTCAGGGCCTTGATGTAGAAATCCCGCAGGTTGTTCGAGCGGGTGACGTGTTCCAACTGGGTGAAGCGATTGTCCGGATTGGCCGTCGTCACGTAGACATTGTGGTTGTTCATGGCTTCCAGGGCCTTGAGACTGCTGGCTGTGAAGATGAATTGTCTTTTTGTCTCATGGGTAAGCACTTCGATTATCTTTTGGAAAAGCGGTTCGAAGATATCGGAGTCGAACTCGTCGATGGCAAGAAGGACGCCAGGGTCGCTTGTCACGCTGAGGATGGCGTAGGCAAACCGTGCCAGTTTTCTCTTGCCACTGCTTTCTTCCATAAGCGGAAGGCTTCTTTTTCCTTTCGTGCTATAGACATCGACATACATGCCGACCTTTCCATCCGGAAGGAGGTGGGAATCCCTCGAGTCGATCGTGATGCGGAAATCCTGGTTGCAGGAGGAGAGGAAGGCGTTTATCGGCGACTGCATCTGCTTCCAGAAGCGGTAGTTGGGCTTGTGTATCTCCCGCGGTAGCTTTTCGAAGGGGAAGAAAGGAAGGCTTTCCTTGTCCCGGTGCTGATCCATGGCGTCGTCTATCATCAGGAACGGATCGGGAAGGACATGGACCTTTTTCCGGAAGTATTCCTGGAGGATGGAAAGGATGGTGTAGAGATCCTTGCAGAAGGCATGTCCGGATTCCTTAAGAAGGGCAAGGAAGTCTTTATGGAAGAGGAAAGAGGACTTTTGCGTATGGCATGTCTCCAAAATTGCTTTCAGTCTTTCCCGGGCTTTCGCCAAATAGGCAGGGTTTTTCTTGCTTTTGAAAAGCTCCGAGACAGAGAGCATCTTCATGTCGGAAAGAAGGGAGTCGGATACGATCCCAAGCAAGGGGATGCAGATAGGAGGAATCAGGACATAGAAGCGGTTCTTTCCTTTGGGAAGGACAGAGCAGCGGAGAGATTCCCAGACTGGGACAAGAGAATCCTCGTCCAAGATTCTCAAATCGATCTTGTAGACGATCTTGTGAATGCCGGAATCCGTACTCATCAGCAATTCGGCCTCGATGCTTCCTTTTCCTTTTTCCCTGTTGGCGATGAAGTCGAAAGCGTTCGTCTCGGAAAGGCCATGTCCGGAAACGAAGGCCTTCAATAAGGCAAGGCTTTCGATGACGGTGCTCTTTCCGGAACCGTTCTCGCCAAATATGCCGATGAGGCCGGGTCTCTCCCTGCGGAAGGCCTTCCTGTCGTAGGCTTTTTTCTCATCGAAGACAATAGTCCCTAGGCTGGTGTTTTTTATATTGCTCAAATTGAGACTGACAAGTCTAATCATGTTCATTCCTTTCTTGTTGATAAAGCGACAAAAAGGAAAAAAAGAAGAAGAAGAAAAGTACAAACCGAAATAATTTTAGTACAAATAATATGCGAAGAATAGTAAAAAGAACAATCAAATTGTACGTGAATTCAAAAACCATTGCTCCAACGAAGAGAGCACATAAAAGAAGATTTATAAAGTCCTATCCAGAGAGGGTTCCATAAAGGATAAATTCTTGTTGTCTTAGCTATCTTTGGATTTCAGGATCTGGTGTCCCGAAGATCAGTCTTTCATAGTCCTTGGCAAAGGAAGGAAGGATGGAATCCCCTGACTCTGAAACGTATTCCGGAGGAAGCAAGACGGCTTTTCCGGAAGCGATGGAAAGAGGGACAAGGGTGTGCTTGAAGGAAAGGTCGTCTGTTTTCTTGATGCCGATCATGAAGCCGGAATTCAAAAGACTTTCCGTCACGGCCATTTCTCCGCAGAGATAGGCATCCCTCTTGTCATAGTCCGACTTGAGATAGAAAGCCGCTCTCTGGGGAACGGAAAGCTCGATAGCCCTTGTCTTGTATCCGTCTTTCTGGAAAAGGGAGGAGAGGTAGGAAGAGACACCACCAAGCTGGATATTGCCAAAGCTGTCCTTCTGCTTAAAGGAAGCGATAGGCTTTCCTTCCATGTCATGGATACCTTCGGAGACGACGACGTTGCAGCGGCCGTTGTTCCGATAACATTCCTCGGCCTTATGAAGGAAAGCGTCCAAGTCAAATGGGACTTCTGGAACGTAGATGAAGTCGGGATGGATTCCCGGATGCAATTCGATGCTTGTGGATGCGGCTAGGCTTCCGTTGTCCCGTCCCATGACTTCGATGACGTTGATCCTTCCCTTTCGATAGGAAAGATCGTCGACGATGATCGATGAAATGGCGTTGATGACGTACTTTGCCGCGGAGAGGAATCCCGGGCAGCGATCGGTTCCTTGGATATCGTTGTCGATCGTCTTGGGGATACCTAAAACATGACAGCATAGGCCTTCCTCTTTGACGGCATTGGCAATCCTATCGGCGCTATCCATGGTGTCGTTACCGCCATTGAGAAGGAGGACGTCGATCTTGTTTTCCTTCAACGTCTTTAGAATCGAAGAAAGATGTTCCGGGTTTTTCTTCAGGCTTATCCGCGCCGATCCAAAGTAGGAACCGGGGTATTGATCTAGGAAGAAATAGTCTTTGTCTTTTATGATTTCCTCAAGCCTTCCGTCGATAAGACCTTCCAAGCCATAGCGGGAGCAGAAGAGACGGGCATTTTCTTTCCTTGCGGCATTCAGTACGCCAAGGAAGGAGTTGTTGATGACGGCGGTCGGTCCACCACCCTGCAGATAAACGATCTTTCTCATGGCATCAGTCCTCGCAATCGTCGTAGCGGAATTCCAGGCGTTTCAAGGCCGTCTCACGGATCCAATGCATTCTTCTAAGCTCTTCCTGGCGGAACTTTTCCTTCTTGGCCAGGATACCAAAGCCGTGGAGGGAAAGAAGCGTTGCCAAAAGTCCAATCGTCGTGAAGAGAAGGCCGATACGGAACCACGGGGATTCGTATTCCAGGATATAGTCGTGCTCTCCTCTTGAAGCCTCAAAGCCGATGAATCCGCCTTGGGCCTTGTAGGTCGTCACTTCCTCTTTGACGGTGTTTCCGTCATCGTCCTTGGAAAGCTCGTAAAGCGTCCAGCCATCGGCACGGGGATAGTTGAGGACCACGAACTTGCTCTCGGAGTAGTTTGTTGAGAAGTGGACCTCGTCCTCGTTGCGGTAGGTGATATCGACAGGTTCTTCCTTAAGGGCATCGATTGCTTCCTGATAGTCCTTGTTGCGGATGATGTAGATATCCGGCCTATCGATGACGCAGGGCTCGTCCTTGTTTCCTTCCAGGATGACGCCCACGATGGTCTTGACCGGGCGGTCGACATAGTATCCGCGCGCCCTTTGGTAATTGGAGTAGGAATGCTGGGCGATGGTGATGAGACGGTCGTTCTCGTCATAGAAGCGCCAGGAGATGTTGTTGGTGGAATCGATGGAGATATAGGCTCCTGTCGAAGGATCGTCGGGATCGGCTTCGGGGACAAGGACGGTCTGCTTTCCACCCTTCTTGAAGGTCAGATAGAGCTTGGAATTATAGAGGACCTCGTTGGTATAAAGCTCGCTTGTCTCGCCGTTATCATCCCTTAAGGTATCGTAGTTGTATTTGGTATCGGCCTTTCCGATTCCGTTCTCGGCATAGAGCGGATGGCTTTCGTCCCACTCTTCCCTCCCTTGGTTGTCATGGGGATCAAGAGGATTCATATAGGCATACTCGCCGCTTGGAACGGCTGCTGTCGCCGGCCAGTTTGCGGCAAAGACGTCGACATTGATGCGGGAAGAGAAGAGGCGCTCGATCGGGGCGGATTTTCCTTCCTCGTAGTCCGTCGTGACAAGGCTGTTGTAGAAGTTCGTTCCCGGATTGGTATTCGTCGAGGAAATCGTGTTCTCATGGCCGTTCACCCAATAGGAGCCGGCATTGAACTTTCCCTTTTCCTGGAAATCCTTGAAGTCTTCATCGTCGAGCATGGCAAAGCGGAGGAGGGGATATTCATTGACGTCCTCATACCGTCCCCAGGCATAGCGGCCATCGGTATAGGTGCCTGTCGATAGCCAGCGGGTGGAAATGACGGTATCGAAGGCAAAGGCGAAATCGACGAAGTTGGTGTTGACATAAAGGGACTTGCTGCAGGAATCGCTAGCGAGGTATTCGAGAAGCTCCTTGGAATAATCGACGCCCAGTTCCTCTCTTTCCTCTTGGCTGAGGGTGAGGATATCGACATAGCCATAGGGAACGTCGTAGTCCGAAAAGGGAATCGGCTTTCCGGGAACATAGCTCTCCCAATCGACTTTCGGAAGGAGATAGTATTTCGTTCCTAGGAAGGTCTCCATGTTCTCCCTGCGGTTGTGGACGCCCATGGACCAGTTTCCATAGGTGTAGGGAATCCGGCTCCTGTCGAGGAAGTCCTGGGCGGAAAAGGCATAGACGGAATGGAAGGCACCAAGTCCATTGTATCCGACGCGCATGGAGATGTTGATGTTGTTCCTGTCGGCCGTCGGGGAGAAAAGACGATAGAAATCGTTTCCTTCGCTCCCTTCAAGAAGGCTGACGATGTGGGATTCCTCGGCGATGTTTGCAGGACCGCCGGCCATGGTGTTTATGTTGGCCGTGCCCTGGAAGATGATCGTCACGTTTCCCATGACGGCGATATCCAAGGAACAGAGGGCGACCATTGCCTTGGAAAGCTTCGACTTGTGGAAGAGAGGACGCATGACAAGATAGCAGACAAGGACCCAAGCCATGGACAAGGGGATGAGGATCATGCGCGTATCCCACATGGTGGAATCCGGGAAGTTTCCAGGATTCTGATTGACGCCATAGATGACAAGGAAGGCCGCAACGACATCCAGAACCATGACACAGGCAAAGGCGAGGTCCAGATGGGAACGCGGAAGGTCCCTTCTTCTTTCCAGGGTGAGGATATCGAAGACGATCATCCAGCTTGTCGGAAGGATGAAGTAACGGGCATAGGCGACGGTAAAGCCCGAGAAAAGATAGAAGCCGATGGGGGTGAAGATCAAGAAAAGCGTGAACGCCATGCCGAAAAGATAGGAGAACCTTTTCTTTTTGAAGGCATCGATGATACCGACGAAGAAAAGAAGGAGGAGAGGTGTCGTGGCATAGATGGAAGAAGCGAGGTTGTCATACCAGGAGACATTGAGAAGGTTGGAATAATAGCAGCCATCGGGCATGAAGAGGAAGTTGAGAAGAGGCGTGATTTGGTTGTGCTCCGTTGTCGAGGAGAACGTGAAGAGATTTTCCAGAAGCTGCGAAAGGGAGTCGGAGTTCAGGACGGTCGTCAGCCAGGACTCGTTATTGGCGACCCTGGGCATGGACATGGCCGTATACATGCCCGGAAGCAAAGTAAATCCACCCAGGAAGATACCGAAGATGAAGGCGAACATGCCGATACCCAGGACGGTCCACTGCTCATAGGCATTTCTTTCCTTGATTGTCTGGAAGAAGCGAAAGACGGCATAGAAGAAGGCACCGATGGTGAAGACGACGAAGAAGAAATAGCTCGCCATGGCGTTGAGCAGGAAACCGACAAGGAAAATCCTCGGATCCTTTCTCTGGATGATTCTTTCGATTCCAAGGAAGGTCAAGGGAAGGAAGACGACCGAGTCGATGAAATGGAACCATAGATAGCAGAAGCAATAGCCGCAAAAGCCGAAGCACAAAGCTCCGATTCTTCTATTTCTATCCGAAATGGCAAACGAGCCAAGATACCAATAGAAGAGCATTCCCGACAGGACAAGCTTTGGAACAAACATGAATCCCTGGACATAGATAAGCCAATCCCTTGGAAAAATCAGGTAAATGAGGAAGAAGGGATCAAAGAGATAGTAGAAGGCGTTTCCGCCGATGTTGTCGATACCCAAAAATACCGAACGGTCCCAGAAGGGGAATTTCCCGGTTTGAAAGAAGGCGTGCCAATCGTCATAGCCGTTGTAGAGGAAGGTCATCTCCTGGAGCGTATAGTCGCCACCAAGGGGGACAGTCAGCGAATTGACGATCCAGCTATGGATGAAGCAGGCGATACCGACGATGACAAGAAGCAGGCAGGTCTTCGTCCTTTCGGACGGATGACGGAAAAAGCCGACAAGGCGTGTCGTCAGGGAGGCCACGGTGTAGTCGGCCTTCAGATAGAGCGCGGTTGGGATGAGTCGTGCTTTGTCCATGTTTTTTACCTAACGTATATTTAAACATTATTGTCTTTCTATTTCTATCTTTAGCCGGAAACAAGGAATGCGCGATTTGCTATACTAATCGCATGCAACTCATTGCCCTGAATAGGCGGCTCAAAGAATTCACGAGTTCCGTCTTTTATCAGATAGCGATTGCCGTCCTGTCTGTCCTGATATGGATGTTGCCCGGGAATTTTGTGTGGATTTCCGCATCCTTTTATATTCTCTTGAGCTTCCTCCCTCTCTTCTCTTCCGATGGCCGTAGCTATATTCCCTTGATCTTCTTCATCACGATCACGGTCGATTCCACCATCAGCTTCCAGAACCTTCCTGTCTATCTGTATGCCATCGGCGGTTCCACGTTTGTGTCCATCATCCTTTTCCTTGTCATCAAGAGGCTTCCCTTCCGGAAAGGCGAGCTTGCCATACCTTTGACCTTTCTCTTTCTGACTTTCCTTGTTTCCTACCTTATCCATCTTGTCCAGGTGGAGACGTTCGATACGACGGGTATTCTTTTCATCGTCTCCCTTTTCGGTATCCTTCTTACCTATATTCTTTTCAACACCTGCCTTAAGAGAGAGGATACGATCCTTTATTTTGCCAGGACCGCCTCCATCCTTGCCCTTGCCGTCTCTGCCGAGATCATTCTCTATCAACTTCGTTTCGGCTTCCGGATCGGGGATTCGGGAATCAACCTCGGCTGGGCCTATACGAACCAAAGCACATCGACCATTCTCTGCCTTTCCCTTCCTTTCTTCTCCATGCTGATCGCCCGAAAGAAGGTATGGTGGGGAATCCTGGAGCTTTTTGCCATCTATGGCATCATTTCCCTTTCCGTGGATTCCGGTCTTGTCGTCCTTGTCCTTGCCATCATTCCGCTTGTCCTTCTTTCCTTCCGCTCCTATGGGAGGGCCTATCCCTATATCGTCATCACGATCCTTGCCCTTCTTGGACTCTGTCTTCTCATCCTGATGCTTGTCAACGATTCCTTCCGGGAAAGGGTCATCAATGCCTTGGCGAGCCTGGATCTTTCCGAGAGCGGGAATCCGGATCGTTTTGCCCAATTCCAAAAAGGCATCGACGCCTTCCTTGCCTTCCCTGCCTTTGGTTCCTCGATCTCCGTCATGAGCGACTCCTTCGGGGGAACGGTCACCTTCTGCTCCAATACGGTCATTACCACCATGGCCATGGGTGGCGTTGTCGGTCTTTTCTTCTTTGCCGTCTATGAAGTCCTGCTCTATTCCACGGTCCTAAGGAAGAAGGCCAAGGAGAAATGGCTCTTTGTCCTTTTCCTTCTCATCCTGGAAGTGATCGGACTGATGGACAATACCATCTATAACCTCATTGTCCTTCTTTTCTCCCTTTTGGGCTATTCCTGCTATCAGATCACCGATCGTCCGGATGAATTCATCGTCCACGATGCTTTCTACCAGGACTATGCCTACGGGGAAAGCCTGCCTTATAGCGAATTCTGAATCTTCGATAGAAATCCCAGTAAATTTCTCTTGAAAAAAGAAAAGGATTGCGTATAGTAGTTAATGTTAGTTAACAAGGAGGCACGCTATGCTTCTAACGCAAGCCTGCGAAAGGGAGGATCTCAAGATCGTGGCGGTCAATACCGACTATCGACACAAGCGCCATCTCGAGAATCTCTCCATATTGAAAGGGGAAACGGTCACCTGTCTTTGCAACAGGACGGGAGACATCGTCATCAAGGTCAAGGACGGGCGGATCGCCATCAATCGGGAATTCGCCTGCCAGATCGAGGTGGAATCCCTCAACCCCGAGGATTTCGAGACGTATACGAAGGAAGTCGGAATCGGAAGCAAGAGACATTCCATCACATTGCGCCGACCGACAGAGGAAGCCAGAATGCGTTTCCGTCAAGAGGATGCCAAGATGATTGCCGAGGAAAAGAAGAACAAGGCACGACTCAAGGAAATCCGGGAAAACAGGAAGGCCAAGGAGGAAGAACATGCTTAAGGTAGCCTTGTGCGGCAATCCCAACTGCGGAAAGACGACGCTCTTCAACAACCTGACGGGATCCCAGGCACACGTCGGCAACTGGCCGGGCGTCACGGTCGAAAGAAGAGAAGGCCTTTATCGCAAGAAGAAGGACTTTCCGGAGGAAATCCAGATCGTGGATCTCCCTGGCATCTACTCCCTCTCTCCCTATACGCCGGAAGAAGTCGTCTCCCGGAACTATATCCTCGATGGGGATCCGGATGTCGTCATCAATGTCGTGGATGCGACAAACCTCTCCCGGAACCTGTACCTGACAAGCCAGCTTCTGGAAATGGACATCCCTGTCGTCGTAGCCCTGAACCTGATGGATGTCATCGAAAAACGGGGCGACGAGATCGATATCGATGGCCTTTCCAATACGCTAGGCGTTCCGGTCGTTCCCGTCTCCGCCCTGAAGGGCACAGGCATGAAGGACCTCATGAACATCGTCTATCGGCAGAAGGGTGCTGTCCGCATCGGAAAAAGCCAGCTTCAGGACCCGGCCTTGCGGAAGGCGGAAGAGGAAATCGCCAAGGTCGCCGAGGAAAACAAGGTTTCTTCGCCGATGTTCGTCGCCGGAAAGGTGATGGAAAACGATCAGCTCATCGAGACGAAATATCCGGAAGTCTTTGAAAAGGCGCAGGATATCCTTGCCGAAAGCAACCTCGCCTCCAAAGAAGAAAACATCGAGGAAAGAGTTGCCGATGACCGCTATGAGTTCATCGACAAGACGCTCTATCCTTTCTACAAGAGAGGCATCCTCGCTCCGAAGATCTCCTTCACCGATCGCGTCGACAAGATCCTGACCAATAGGTGGCTGGGCTTACCGATATTCGCTATCGTCATGTTCCTCGTCTTCTGCATCGTCTTCAACTCCGACTTCCTCTTCATGGGTGCGATGGGATTGGGACCTGTCCGTCCCTTCTTCGAGGATCCAGCCGAGAACGGTATGCCGTCTTTGGGTATCTTCCTTCAGGATTTCCTGGACTGGTTTCTCAACACCCTGATCTTGGGAAACCTCGCCCAGGGACTTGAGAGCATCAATTGCCCGGTCTGGCTGAATTCGCTTTTGTGCGATGGTATCCTGGCTTCCGTCTTTGCCGTCTTGACCTTCCTACCGCTCATCGTCCTTCTTACCCTCTTCATTCAGATCCTTGAGAATTCCGGTTACATGGCCCGCGTCGCTTTCGTCTTCGATCGACTCCTAAGACGCTTTGGCATTTCCGGAAAGTGCGTCGTTCCTCTTATTTCCTGCTTCGGTTGTGCCGTTCCGGGCATCATGGGAGCAAGGACGGTCGATAGCCAGAGGGAAAGGGTCTTGACCATCTCTTTGACGCCTTTCTTTGCCTGCGGTGCCAAGCTTCCTATCTTCATGGGTATCGGAACGGAGATCATCCAAGGTTTGACCGGTGGCGCCTTGCAGGGTGGTATTGTCGCCTTCATCATGTATGCCGTCGGTATTCTTGGTGCCATCATCGCCGGCTTCTTCTCCAATGAGTTCATCATCCAGGGAAAGAGCTCCCCGTTCATCATGGAATTCCCTCCCTATATGGTTCCTCAGGCCAAGGCGACCGGCATTGCCCTTTGGGAAGAGACGAAACGCTTCATCAAGAGAGCCGGTACGGTCATTGCCCTCATGTCGGCCTTGCTGTGGTTCCTTCAGACCTTCTCCTGGAACTGGACCATGCCGACCATCGTCGATGACGAAGGAAACAATGTCTCGGATCTGAGTCAATCCATCCTGGCATCGATCGGCGCCTTCATCCAGCCGATCTTCTATCCTCTTGGCTTTGCCCACGGAAGCGATGGCTGGAAATACGTCGTTTCCGCCATCACCGGCCTTGTCGCCAAGGAGCAGGTCGTCGGTACCATGGAAAGCTTGAACATCTACACGGTCGAAACGGCTGGCATCAATGTCCCGGGCGCCTTCTCCTTCCTTGTCTTCAACCTCTTCACCCTTCCTTGCGTCGCGGCCATGTCGGCGGCCAAGGCAGAACTCAAGAGCAAGAAGAACTTCCGCTTCGTCCTCGTCTTCTGGGTCCTGACGTCCTATCTCCTCTCCCTTATCACCTATGGCCTTGGTTCCTTCTCCCTTGTCGGGACGGATTCCTATGGAACGCTTGAGCTTGTCGACGGTATCCTTGCCATCATCCTTCTCTGCGGCCTTGTCGCCCTTGTCGTCTGCAACCACTTCTATATCCGGAAGAAGCATCATCCCATCCATCTCGTTCCCTTCGTCGTCGAGGACAAGAATGCCCAGTTCATCGAGAACCGGATCGATGTCGCCACGGCCGGCGTGAATCCCTCCTGCTGCGGAAAGAAGAAATCCTTCTTCCATAGGGATGGCGGCAGTTGCTGTCACTAAACCGCTTTCAAAAAGATCCTTCCTTGACAATTTGTGGTACATCCCTTATAGTTATAAATGCTTAAGAGGCACTGCTTTCTTGGGCAATGATAACGATAATAAATTCCAACATAAAAATTCCTTTTGCTCTCTCCCCTCTGGAACACGGAGGGGAGTTTTTGTTTGTACAAAACGCAATCGATTATCGGAAAGGAGCGCACATGAAGCAGGAATATAGCTATGGTGCCGTCGTCTACAAAGAGGATGAACAAGGCACAAGGACCTACCTTATCGAAAAGATGCGTCTTGGCCATGTTTCTCTCCCCAAGGGCCATATCGAAAAAGGGGAGACACCACGGGAATGCGCCCTGCGCGAAATCCTTGAGGAAACAGGACTGAAGATCGCAATCGACTCCAACTTCAGCCACACCATCTCCTATTCCCCTAAGGAAGGAATCCAGAAGGACGTCACTTTCTATCCGGCCAAGTTCCTCAGCGGAAACATCACGCCCCAGATGGAAGAAGTCGTCTCTGCTTCCTTCATGACTTTGGACGAGGCATTGTCTATCTTGACCTATGACGCCGACAAGGAAACCATTGTTTCTATTGACCGCTATCTGACCCGTCTAAGCAGACGCTGAGGATTTATGAAAAGGGATCCTTCGAAGACAAAAGCCATGATGGCCGCCATCCGGGGAAAGGACACGTCCATCGAACGGGCTTTGCGGAAGGCTCTTTATCACGAAGGCTATCGCTATCGCAAGAATGTCGCTTCCCTTCCCGGGCATCCGGATATTGTCCTGAGGAAATATCCGGTCTGCATCTTCTGCGATGGCGATTTTTTCCATGGCTATGATTTGAAAAGGATCGAAGGCCAGCTGAAGACGAACAAGGAATTCTGGAGTCAGAAGATCGAAAGGAACAGGAGTCGGGACAGGAAGGTGGACGAGGAACTCATGGAGCTTGGTTATGTCGTCCTCCGCTTCTGGGAGCATGAAATAAAAGAGGACCTGAAAAAGGTCCTCGATGAGATCAACGTGACGATTGGAAAGCTGGAAAGGGAAGGATAAGCTTACTTGAAGTGCTTTTCCTCGTAATCCCTAATGATATCGACCCTTCTTTGATGCCTTCCTTCGTGGGGAACGGAATGGAAGAAGATGTCGATGCGGCGCAGGATGTCCTCCAAGGTCATGTAGGCACCGCCGAAGGCGATCATGTTGGCGTGGTTGTGGGTGACGATGAGATGGCTGACGTCGTCGTTGTAGCCGATGCCGCAGATGACGCCCTTGACCTTGTTGGCGCAGATGGATACGCCTTCGCCCGATGAGCAGACAAGGATGCCGGCCTGGGCCTTTCCTTCCGCGACGGCAGTGGCGGCCTTGAAGGCGGGATCGGGGTAGTTGCAGCTTTCCTTGGAATAGGTTCCGCAGTCAATGACCTCGAAGCCCATCTCCTTGAGGTGGTTGACGATATCCTCCTTGAAGGGATAGCCGCCGTGGTCGCAGCCGAAGCTGACGGTCTTAATGTTGTCCATAATAGATCTCCTTGATTGAATCCAATCGAATTTCGCCTTGCCGGATCAAGACGGGTTCATCTCCGGTCAGATCAACGACGGTCGTCGGAATGTCGCTGTCGCAATTTCCCTTCACGAGGCAGGGAATGCTTTCGTCTTCGTGGAACTGGTCGTAGACGTCCTTCCATTCATGAAGCGGAGGATGTCCGGAGATGTTCGCGCTCGTGACCTGGAGAGGTTTCCTGACCTTCCTGAGGAAGGCGAGGAGGTCTTCCTTTCCCGGGACGCGGATACCGCAGACATTCGTTCCCAGATGGCTCTGGAAGGGCGTCGTTTCCTTTGCCCGGACCAGAACGGTCAAGGGACCAGGAAGGAAGGCTTTCATCACCCTTTCTATCCTTTCGTCGATCTGGAAGTATTTTTGGAAGTCGAAGTCTTCACTGCACATGCAGGCGATCGCCTTGTCCGGTCTTCTTCTTTTGCTGGCGACAAGCCTTTCGTAGGCAAGAGGATCATCCCACATGACGGCAAGGCCATAGACGGTCTCGGTCGGGATGGCGAGGATCCTGTGATCCAAAAGGGTCTTTACTGCCCTTTCGTCGTCGAAAGCGATGATGTCCATCAGAAGGCCATAGGAACGTCCTTTTCCTTTCCTTCCTCGACCCGGAAGAGCTCCCTTTTTTGGCAGTGGGAGAGCGAGGCGATGAGGGAAGAGGGGAAGACGACGATTTCCTGGTTATAGATCGAGACGTTGGAATTGTAGAGACGGCGGGAGGCTTCGAGGTGATCCTCGACGTCCCGGCAGGAATCCATCAGGTGGAGGAAGACCTGGTCGCTTTTTAGCGTCGGATACTGCTCCAAGGTGACCTGGATGGCGTTCTGCAGGCGGTCGAGGCCGGCATTCATCTTCGAGAGCGTGTCGATATCCGCCTTTGCACTTTTGCCGGCGAGACTTCTTAGACGGGAGACTTCCTCAAGGACGCTGCTTTCCTGCTTGGCATAGCCCTTGCAGATTTCGTATTCCTTCGTCAGGAGGTCATAGCGTCTGTTGAGGGCGACGTCGATGTCGCTTGCCGATTCGTCGATCTTGACTTCCATCCTCCGGAAGGCGTTGTGCTTACTGATGGCCCAGAAGAGGAAGGAGAGGATAAAGAGGAGGAAGATGCCACCGATGACGAGGCCGATGATGCCTCCTATGGCAATCAGAAACATGGCTTTTTATCTCTTTCTGTGAGGATTGAGGATGTTGACGAAGGTATCCTCGTTGGGACGGAGGGAGGTCAGATAGCCGTAGTACTTGGAGTAGGGATAGCCATAGTGGGCGCAGAGATCCTTGACGACGACCGGCTGGTCGGAATCGAAGACCTTCTTGATGGCGGCAAAGTGGATCGTGTCACTGTCCGTCTCCGGGGTCAGGCCGAGTTTTGTCGGATCGGCGATAAAGGAATCGCAGAGGGCGACAGCCTCGCGGAGGTTTCTCTCCTTCCTTTCCTTGGCGGTTTCGACATGCGGCTTGGGTTTGACAGGCGGCTTTCTCCTGGGAAGGTTCTCGAGGTTGTATTTGGACTTCCAGAGGCCGATGACACCGTTGACGCGGCTCTTTCCAAGAACCCTCAAGGAGAGGCCGTTATCCGTGAAGACCTTGTAGGGATCTTCCCCGTTCTTCAGGGCATCGCAGACCTTCAGGGCGAATTCCTCCTTGAAGACGATCTTGGCGACCGTGCACTTGACGACGTTCGGATTTTTGTTGAGCACGCGCTGGGCATGCTTGGTGAAGGGTTTGGACGACATGGTTAATTTCCTCCTTGCTGTGAATCGTTATTCGAATCCGTGTTATCCGGAGTCTCATCGGAATCCTTCTTCTCGTCTTCTGCTTTCTTCTCGTCCGGCAGAATCTCCTTGACGACACCCGGCCTACTTTCCGTGGAAGTGGGGACGTCTTTTTCTTCCGGCTTTGCCGGTGCGGCTTTGGGCTCGTAGATGGCCTTCAAGGCCTTGACGGAATCGTCGTCCGTCTTGATGAGGAGGACGTTTGTTCCGACATAGGACTCGATGTGGCTTGCGAAGGTCTCAAGGGAGAGGGAGATCGACATGGATTGGCTGTAGTCCAGGAACATCATTCCGATGCGCGAAGGATCGCTTGCCCCGCGGACGCAGACGGATTTGAATTCGCTGTTTCCGATGGGAGTGCCATCGCCCTTTGCGACAACCAGGACGAAGCGCGAGGGCTTGCCTTCCATGATCCTGTCGGCCGTGATGTAGTAGTTCTCGTATCCGGGATAGAGGATGATGTTGTTCGGGTTCTTCGGATGGAGGCCTTCCTGTGTCTGGAGCTTATGCTCGTCGACGGGCGGAAGCTTCCTGTTCTTGAGCAGGTATTGGATCTGGTCGGCCGTGATCGTCTCGTGCTCGATGAGTGTCTTGGCGATCAATGTGACATCGTCCTTGTGCTCGGTGAGGAGCTTCTTTGCCTGTTCATGGCATTGGTCGATGATGTCGCGGACGGCCTTGTCGATCTCGTAGGCGATCTGGGTGGAGTAGTTTGCCTGGGTGGAGTTGTAGTCCCTACCTAGGAAGACGGAACCGCCAGGCCTTTCGTATTGGATCGGGCCGAGCTCCGACATACCGTATTGCGTGACCATCGAACGGGCAAGCTGCGTGGCGATCTCGATATCGTTTGAGGCGCCGGTAGAGACATCCCCGAAGAAGATTTCCTCGGAAGTCCGTCCACCGAGATAGCCCGTGATCCTGGCCATTAGCTGGTTCTTCGTCAGGAGGAAGTGATCCTGTGCCGGTGTCATGAGGACATGGCCTCCGGTACGGCCCCTGGGGACGATGGTGATCTTCTGGACGACATCGGAGTAGGGGAGGAAGATACCGATGACCGCATGGCCGGATTCGTGGTAGGCGACCTGCTTTTTCTCGTTGGGCTCCAGATGGGATTTCTTCGCCGGTCCGGAGATGGCCCTGTCGATGGCTTCGTCGATATCCGCTGTCGTGATGGCATTCCTGTTGGCGCGGACGGCAAGGATGGCGGCATCGTTCATGATGTTGGCAAGGTCTGCGCCGGAGAAGCCGACAGTACGGCTGGCGATTTCGTTGAGGTCGACATCGGAAGCCAGTTTCTTGTTGCGGGAGTGGACCTTGAGGATGGCCGCTCTTCCGTTCTTGTCCGGAAGGTCGACCGTGATGGTCCTATCGAAGCGGCCGGGTCTTGTCAAGGCGGGATCGAGGACGTCCGAACGGTTGGTTGCGGCGATGACGATGATTCCCGAGTTGTCCTCGAAGCCATCCATCTCGACGAGAAGCTCGTTCAGGGTCTGTTCCCTTTCATCGTTTCCGCCGCCCAATCCGGCACCTCTCTGACGGCCGACGGCATCGATTTCGTCGATGAAGATAAGGCACGGGGCATTGGCCTTGGCAGTCTTGAAGAGGGAGCGGACACGGGAAGCACCGACACCGACATACATCTCGACGAAGTCGGAACCGGAGATGGAATAGAAGGGAACGCTCGCCTCTCCGGCAACGGCCTTGGCAAGAAGGGTCTTACCGGTACCCGGAGGGCCAACAAGGAGAACACCATGCGGCAGTTTGGCACCCAAGCGGGTATATTTGTCCGTCGAATGGAAGTAGTCGACAAGCTCGACCAGTTCGGCCTTGGCCTCATCGCATCCGGCGACATCGGAGAAGCGGACCTTGGAGGTGGTTTCCTTGCGGGCGATGTTGTTGACGAAGCCGGACATCGGGCCACCGGAACCCCCACCCATGGAACGGCTCATGCGGTTGTAGAAGTAGACGATGATGCCGATGAAGAAGAGGAACATGAGGAGAGGGACAAGCCAGGAACCGATGGAGGATGTGGATTCCAAGCCTTCCTGATAGTGGCTGGCAGTGTAGTAAGGCATATCCGTGACCTTTTCGTTGGTCGTGGGATCCGTATAGTCATAGGTGACGTACATTGTGATGGGACGGAGATACCTATCCCAGGTGAGTTGGTCGATGGTCAGGCTGAAGGTAGCCGTCGTCTGCTTGTTGTTGATAGGAATCGCGAACTGTCCCTGGACATAGATGACATTCGCGTTGACGTTGGAGTTGATGACCTGGAGGAGGACGCCATACTCGCCCGGAGAGGTGAGGACATCGACAAGGTAGGGCTTGCTGGAATCGACATCCTTGGGGACGATGATGCCATCGGGATTCTCGATGGGATCATAGACGGAAAATTCCATCGTGCTTTCGTCAAATCCGGAGAGGTCGGGATAGCCATCTTGCGTGACATCGGGCTTGTTGTCCCGGTTCGTGTCGACCTGATAATTGAGATCCGTTGCCGTGTAGCTGAAGTTGATGCTGTTGCTGCGGAAGACGAAGAAGTAGAGCATCAGGCTGATGATGAGGGTCAGGACGACAGCCAAAAGGATGACCGAAATATAGCCACGGCCGTTGTTACCATGGCCGGCCCGGTTCTGTCTGTTTTGCGGATGCTTATCGTTTTGGTTGTTGTCGTCGGAGAAGGCCATCTCGTATGGGGAGGAGATGGGCAAAACGCTTCTGCCCTTCTTGTGGGTTTGATTCATTGAATTACCTCCATAATGTAGGCGGATGCATAGCGTGGCTACATTAAATATATGGAAAGGAATATCAATTTTCAAGAATTATACTCAAATGCAAAAACAAAGCGGTCCGTTGATGGGAAAAGTTGCAGAAATTGCGCAAAATTCTCGGAAATTATTATTTATCTGCAAGAGAAAAATAAACACTATTGCCTCATTTTGCCCGACGAAATTATCGCACACCGTGTGTGAAAACGCTTTCCGACCTATTTTGACCTCTTCTTCATAGGATCGACGAGAAACAAAAAAGCTATGGAACCTTTCGATTCCATAGCCTGTTGACGTTCGTCTTGTTTAGAACTGATGCTTCTTGAAGGCCTTGAGACCGAGGTAGATGGCTTCGTCGCCGAGCTCTTCCTCGATGCGGAGGAGCTGGTTGTACTTGGCCATACGATCGGTTCTGGAGGCAGAACCCGTCTTGATCTGGCCGGCATTGACGGCAACGGCAAGATCGGCGATGGTAGCATCTTCGGTTTCGCCGGAACGATGGCTGATCATCGTGGTATAGCCGTTGGTGTGGGCAAGACGGATGGCATCAAGCGTCTCGGTCAGGGTTCCGATCTGGTTGACCTTGATCAGGATCGAGTTGGCAACGTTGTTCTGGATGCCCTTGGTGAGGAAGGTGGTGTTGGTGACGAAGAGATCGTCGCCGACAAGCTGGATCTTGCTTCCGAGTTCCTTCGTGAGCTTCTTCCAGCCTTCCCAATCGCTTTCGGCAAGGCCATCCTCGATGGTGATGATTTCCGGATGATCCGTGACGAGCTTCTCGAGATAGTGGATCATATCATCGGACGTCCAGTTCTTGCCTTCGCCAGAACGGGAGAGGGTGTAGGTCTTGGTCTCGGGATCATAGAATTCGGAGGAAGCGACATCCATACCGAGGAAGATCTGCTCGCCGAGCTTGTATCCAGCGGCCTTGACAGCTTCTTCGATGAGCTCAAGGGGCTCTTCGTTGCCCTTCTTGCAGGAAGGAGCGAATCCGCCTTCGTCGCCGACACCGGTCTCATAGCCGTGGCTCTTGACGACCTTCTTCAGGGCGTGGAAGCACTCGACACCGGCGCGGAGAGCCTCATGGAAGGTATCGAATCCGGCAGGAATGATGAAGTATTCCTGGAAGTCGACCGTGGACTCGGCATGGGCACCACCGTTGATGACGTTCATGCAGGGAGTCGGAAGGACCTTGGCATTGGTTCCGCCGATATATCTATAGAGAGGGAGGTGAAGGCTCTGGCTGGCAGCATGGGCAACGGCAAGGGAAACGCCGAGAATAGCGTTGGCGCCGAGATTCTTCTTGAAGGGGGTTCCGTCAAGGGCAAGCATCGCCTTGTCGAGACCGACCTGATCATAGGCATCTCTGCCGATGACAGCCGGGGCAATGACCTTGTTGACGTTTTCGACAGCCTTCAGGACGCCCTTTCCGCAGTATCTCGACTTGTCGCCGTCCCTGAGCTCAAGAGCTTCGTTCTCGCCAGTGGAAGCACCGGAAGGAACGATAGCGCGGGCGCGGACACCATCATCGAGATGGACTTCGACTTCGACCGTCGGATTTCCGCGGGAATCCAGAACTTCACGACCATGGACATACTCAATCTTTGCCATTTGTTATATCTCCTATAATGACGCACCTATTTTAGCAAAAATGGAAACATATGGAGAAAATTTTCGCAATCTCCCAATTGGAGTGCAAAAGAGAGGGAAAGAAAAGACCTTTCCTCACCTTGTGGAAGACGTCCCTTCCGGATGAGGTCATTCCTTTCAAGTTCTACTTTCCGATTTTCCTTATCGGCTTTGCCGGTATTCCGGCGACGATGGTAAAGGGAGGGACATCTTTGGTGACGACAGCCCCGGCGGCAACAACGCTTCCTTCTCCAATTGTGACGCCAGGGAGGATCGTGGCATGGGAGCCGATCCAGACATTTCTTTCGATGACGATCCTTTTCATTTCCATGTCACCCCGCCTTTCGGGATCGAGATCGTGGTTGATGGTCGCCAGGACACATTGATGTCCGATGAGAACGTTGTCCCCGATGGAAATGCCGCCTTGGTCCTGGAAGCAGCAGCCGGAATTGATGAAGACCTTCTTTCCGAGGTGGATGTTTCTTCCGAAGTCCGTGTAGAAGGGCGGGAAGAGACGGAATCCCTCATCGACTTCCGTGCCGATAAGCCTTGAAAAGAGCTTCCGTATCTCGTTGGCATCGTGATATCCGCCATTGATAATGGCCGTGATTTTCTGGGCTTCCTGGGCTTGAAGATGCATGACTTCATGCATTGGGGAACCAGCTTTTATTTTGGGATTCTTTTGGATCTCTTCGATATATTCCTCTATCGTCATGCTCTGCCTCCTTGTTTTTCCTTTATTGTGAAGGGGAAAGGAGGGAATTTCAAATCTCTTGCATAAAGAAGATGGAAAGGCAAATTGGTATAATGATGGCATGCTTGTCTTTGATACTATCTGTGCCTTGGCGACACCGCCTTATCGAAGCGCATTGGCCTTGATCCGTCTTTCGGGACCCAAGGCTTTCGAAGTCCTTTCCAAAATGACGCGGAGGAATGTCTCAAAACTATTGATGGACCATGCCTATCTGACGAAGATCTATGCCCGAAAGGAAGACGAGAAGACCTATATCGATGAATGCCTGATGGTCCTTTACAAAGGACCGAAATCCTATACCGGCTTTGATTCCGTCGACTTCTCGATCCATGGCTCCCCCCTTATTGCCGAGGCCTTCCTTTCCGCATTGGAAAAAAACGGGGCACGGCGGGCAGAAAGAGGGGAGTTTTCCGCCCAGGCCTATTTCAACGGAAAGATGGATTTGCTGAAGGCACAGGGAATCAACGACCTCATCCATGCGACGTCGACAAGGGCGATGCAGATAGCCAACAACACGGTCAGCGGCGAGAATACCAAGGCCGTCAAGGTTTTGAAAGAGAGGCTTCTGGAGGATATCGCCAAGCTGGAATACTATGTCGAAGACCAGTATTCGGATGAGAAGGACGACTACGACGAAGAGCTCGAGGAGGTCGCTTCCCTTCTGGACGAGGATATCCTTTCCTGGACGAAGACCTTGGAAAGGACAAGGCGGAACAACAGGGAATACGAAGGTGTCCGTGTCGCTATCGCCGGGGAACCCAATGTCGGGAAATCCACTCTGCTCAATGCCCTCATCCAGGAAGACAAGGCGATTGTTTCATCTACCCCCGGAACGACTCGGGACGTGGTGGAAGGAGAAAGGGAAATCGAAGGCATCCGCTTCCAATTCAAGGACACGGCCGGAATCCGTACAACATCGGATGAGATCGAGAATATCGGCATTGCCAAATCCTTCAAGACCATAAGAGATAGCGATATTGTCATCCTGGCATCCGATAGCGGATTTTCCTTCCTAGAAAAGGAGAAGGATCTCATGGAGGCTATCGGCAACAAGCCCCTTGTCAAGGTCGCGACGAAGAGGGACCTCGGCGGGGATGGAAAGGATGCCGATATCTTCCTTTCTTCCCTGAAGGACGACCTTCAGCCTTTGATCCGTATCCTCTTTGAAAGACTGGATCTGGATACCAAGGAGGAATCCTCCTTCCTTGGAAAACGGGAGGAGAAATTCCTTTCCGATATCCTTGCTAAGCTTGAGGAGACAAGAAAGGCCATCCGGGAAATCCATCAGATCGACATCGCTTCCGATACGTTGCGCCAGGCCATCGATCTTCTCAATGCCTTGATGGGAGAGAATGTCTCCCAGACGATGGAAGATATCTATCAGACGCTCTTTTCGCGTTTCTGTCTTGGGAAATAGGTTATGAAAATCATCGATACGCATTGTCATCTCAACGATGTCTCCTATGCGGAAGACTTGCAGGAAGTCCTGGAGAAATGTCAAAAGGTCGGGGTCAGGGTCTGCTTCAATACGGCTGACTCTCTTCCCTCCTTTGAAAAGATCCTCTCCCTTGCAAAAGCCTATCCTGGTTTCTTCTTCTCCGTCCTTGGAATCCATCCGGAATTCGCCAAGGAAAAGGATTCCTATTTCGATGAGGCCTTCTTGTTCATCAAGCAACATCGAAACGCAATCAAGGCCATCGGGGAAATCGGCCTGGACTATCATTTCGACAGAAGCGAAGAGACGAAGGAAAGGCAGAAGGAAGTCTTTATCCGTCAACTTCGCCTAGCCAAGGAGCTCTCCCTTCCTGTCGTGATCCATAGTCGGGATGCCGACAAGGACACCTATGACATCATCCGTCAGGAAAGACCGCCTGTCTTGGATCTCCATTGCTATTCGGGATCCTGTGAGATGATGGAGAACTATCTGCGTCTGGGACTGGATTTCCATATCGGAATCGGCGGAGTCCTGACCTTCAAGAATGCCCGTGTCCTCAAGGAGGTCGTCTTAAAGGCACCTCTTTCCATCCTTCTTACCGAGACGGACTCCCCCTATCTGACCCCGACGCCCTATCGCGGTAAGAGAAACGATCCTTCCTACCTTCCTCTTGTCCTCAAGGAAATCAGTTCCCTAAAGGGACTTGACGAGGAAGACTGTGCCGAGAGGTTATTTGAAAACGCGGAGAAATTCTATGGAATCGAAAATTGAAGAAAGACATCCGGACAAGCGATATCTCTATGTCTGCGAAGGCATCACCGACGAAGACAAGCTGAAGAAGCTCGGATGCCTTTTCGTCATTCCGACGGAAGGGGTCTTTATCCGCCGTGAGATCCTCGACTTCCTTGACAAGTGCAAGGATGTGCGGGATATCGTCCTTGTCTTGGATCCGGATGGACCAGGAAGGAAGATCGCTTCCTTGGTCGAGGGTCGGATCGGACCTTGCCTCCACATAAACGTCCCCAAGAAGAAGGCCATCAAGAAAGGGAAAGTCGGCGTTGCCGAGATGGACATCCAAGTCCTGAAGGACTATCTCCGCGCCTTTGTCTCGCATGATCTCTTCACCGACGAGAGACTCTCCCTTGAGGAAGAGGATTTCCTGGATCTGGGACTTGTCGGCCAAGGAAGCAAGGCAAAGAGGATGAAGCTTGTGGAACAGTATTCCATCCCCTATACTTCGGGAAAAAGAGTCGAGGATTGCCTTCTGATGCTCTCTGTCGGGAAGAGTGAAATCAAGGAGATATTGACGGATGACTGAACGGGAAAGAACAAGAACACTGTTACGGGAATACGGCTTTGCGGCCAAGAAATCCTTCGGCCAAAACTTTCTGGTGGACGAGGGCATCATCCGGCGCATCGTCTCAGGAATGGAGGCGTCTTCTTCGGAAACGGTGATCGAGATCGGTCCGGGACTTGGCGCCCTTTCCCTTCCACTTTCCAAGGTTGCCAAGAAACTCATCCTTGTGGATGCCGATAGGGACATGGTCAGGGTCCTTAGGGACCTGTTCCAGAAGACGGAGAATGTCACGATCGTCCAATCGGACTTCCTGCGCTTTGATCCGGATAGCGTCAGTCGGAAGGAGAACCGTCAATTCATCGGTAACCTTCCCTACAACATCACCTCACGGCTTTTGGAATACATGCTCGACAAAGGCTTCTCCTCGGCCGGCTTCATGGTTCAGAAGGAAGTCTTCGAGAAGCTGGACTATCAAGCGGGAAGGAAGGAAAACAGTCCCCTCGGTGCCTTCATCAAGGCGAGCGGCACCTTGAACCTTGTCACCCTTGTCGATCGTTCCTGCTTCGATCCCTCCCCGAAGGTCGACTCGGCCTTTCTGAAAATCGATTTGACGCATCCGATACCTTTTTCCCTCTATCCCGTCTTCAAGGCGCTCTTCAAGGATCCGAATAAAACCATTTCTAATTGCCTAAGACAATTTGATTGTTACCAGAAAGCCTTGAATGCTTTGAAGGAAAAGGGAGACGAACGACTTGCCTTTAGGGCACGGCAAATGGAACCTGAGGAAATCGCGGAGCTGGCAAAGGAAATTGCTGAAGTGTCGGTTTAAGCCAATAAAAAGGGTAAACACAATGGTTGAATAGAGGTTCTTGTTTTGCGCCTTTTGGCCATATATAATGATAACCAGAAAATGTATCATGAAAAAAATCCGTTCCGCATTTAAATTACCTCTATTGTTGTCATTATGTTCTTTTACTTCATCTTCTACAGAAGTCCCCGATTCATTTGTGAAAGCTAATCAGTTTACTACAAATTATTCTGGGTCAATAAGTGTTGGAAAAGAGTATCAATTTGATATGGGAAGACGAAATGCTGGCATTATTGGTCAATATCTTAAATTTGAGTTGAAAGAATACAAAAAATATGATGCCTCTATTCAAAATGGCTTCGTTTATAGCTATAATCCGAATTTTATTAATAAACAAGCAATAAAAGACTATACCTTAACTTTTGAAGTGACATATTCTCAAGAGTTTTCCTATAGTTACTCACACGAAACAACATGGGATATCAGCAATAAAATAACTGAGGAACTGGATTTGCCGGTTGTAAAAGTGACTAATTCGACCGAAATATCGTTTTCGGATTCAGTCCAGGAGACATATACGTTTGCTTTTGGACAGACAGAAACAATAAAAGAAGAATATACTTTTGATGCTTCACAGGTACCGGATGGCTATGTGTTTACGCCATGTTTTATATGTTCGGCTGAAGAGTTTGTATACGACTATTGTATATACAATGATTATTGGATTAGTGACGTTCCTTCTACTTTGCCTTCCGAGAATGTCGAAGATGGACGGCTTCTAAAATATGATGAATCTTCTTTTTTCTTGACTATCGGAATAAAAAAGGAAGGGGCGTCCGGAGGTCCAGAATATTATTTGTCTACTTATTCTAAATAATGATTAGTCTTTTTTTTAGAAAAATCTCTCACTATAGAAAACAATATGGCATCAAGACGATTGTTTTTTTCCTCCTTTTCGTCAGCATCCATGTCATCGGATTGTTTGCCGCTTCTTTTGCCTCCCAAAACTATCACGCTTCCGGAAACTATATTTCCGATGTTTATTACTCGACACGATGGACCATTCTCAATAATCAGGGAATGGCCTTCATCCGCGACAACTATGAAGAAGAGGACTATTGTCTGGCTTTCTCTGTTGACACTAAACGAGAGGGGAATTGTCTAAGATTTACTGTCAATTTCGAGGGAAATGCGCTGAGATTCGGCTTCGGATACGAGGATTTATATGCCGTTCCAATTCAAGACTCCATCCAGAAAACAGAACAAACAGATAGACCCATCGTCATCGTTTCCGAGAATTTTCCTGATGATAGCGTTGTTTGGGAGGGGAAGACCCTTCCGATAACCTATAAAACCCGGTTTTCCTTGCCGAATTATCTTTCTAGGGAGTTTTCCGCCATGGGGGTCGAGAGAATGGAATTCGTCATGGTGGAACGGGAGAATGAGACAGATGGGATACCGGAGTTTTGTTCCGTCCATTCTTCGAAGAGTGCGGCTTTGGAACGGATGGACTTCAAGCTCGGCAAAGATCTGAATGCCTCCTACGATGTTTCCCTTGGTGGGATTTCCACACTCGTGTATGCCGTATTTGGAATCGTTTATTTCTTTGCCCTAGTCTTTTGGACAACGCTAATTCGGACGACCGACATCATTTCCAGGAGAGAGTTGGAACTTTTCCGAAGCTTCGGCTATCCTCGGGGAAAGGCCTTTGGTATGTTCCTCACCGAGAATCTTCTTTTGATGCTGCCCTGCCTTGCTCTGTCAGATGCCATCTTCATCCCCATCTTCTATTTCCTTTTCCGAAGCCGGATAGCGATATCGCTCTTCCTGTCCTTCTTCGCCGCTTTCTATGTGCTGTGCTATTGCCTATGGTATTCGAATGTGACGGTCCGGTCCATCTATGTTTCGAAAGGAGGACGGAAGCGATGATTCAGGTTCTTCGTTACGGAAAGTCCTTCGGGGATAGAACGATTCTCGAGGATATCACCATCGATTTCCTGTCGGACAGGCTTTATGCTCTCGTTGGGGAATCGGGAAGCGGGAAGACGACGTTCCTGAGAAATCTTTCCCAGTTGGACACGTCTTATGACGGAAGTTTCATCGTTGACGGTCTTTCCTTTGAAAAGCTGAAAAGAAAGGAAAGGGAAAAGGAAAGGACGGCCCGGTTTTCCTATGTTTTTTCCGATGCCAACCTCTTGGAATATCTCGATCTGCGCGAGAATGCGGAGCTCTCCTCCTTTCTCATCGGGCAGGAAGTCGATCGAGCGCGGGAGGAGAGGCTTCTGGACTTTCTGAATCTGCGTCCGCTCGAGCGTAACGACGTAACCAATCTTTCTGCCGGAGAACAACAGCGGGTCGCCATCCTCCGGGCCTTGATGACGGACCGGAAGTATCTGATTTGCGATGAGCCGACAGCCCATCTCGACAGGGAGAATGCGAAGAAGATCATCGAGCTCTTCCATACCATCGCCCATAAACTGCACAAGACGGTCCTGATTGCCCTCCATGATTTCTCCAATCTTTCCCTTTTCGATGAGGTCTATCAGATCCGAAAACGGCAGATTGCCCCTTATGAAGAGAACTAGGATCCTCTTTCGGCTTCTTTTCCATCGTGGTCAGCACGGCTTTTCCTCCTTCGCCTTTGTCCTTCTTCTTTCGCTGCTGTCTGTGATGGTATCCGTCGTGCGAATCTATCCTGCCCAAAAGGCGTTGTCGGACCATTCCTTCATGAGCGCGAATTCCTTCGTCGTGACCGTGACGGATGAACCGATCTACCTAGAGAACGGGCTTTCGGAGGGGGAGCGGATCTTCGAGGAGAAGATGGAGGAAAGCGGGTTCTCCGGACGGATCGAAAGCCATGAGACTGGACTCGTCTTCCGTTCGAGTCGGCAGTTCATCAAGATGGTTTACATTCCCGTGGAACAGAACATCAACGACTTCGGGGAGATCCATTCGGGGACAAGGGATGAGAAGGACGTCTTCTATTTCCGCCAAGAGACGAGTCCCGACTTGGGAAACACCTTCCTCGGATATCGTTTCCATTCCTACTCGTTGGACGAAGAGCCGGGAAAATATCTTTTCGTGAATCCGACGGTCATCTTTTCCGACTGGGCCCTCGTCGAAAGGCAGAAGGAGGACTTGGAGGTCCAAGGTTTCGTCTTCGATGTCCATCTGAAAGACGAACTGACGATTGAGGATGGCTGTTTCCTCGAGCGCTACACCGTCTATGGGTTGCCGCGGAAGTTCACGCAGTGCTACGAGCCCTATCGGGACATGTATGTCTATAATACCCTCTATGTCACGCTGTCGGAAACGCTCGTTCTTCTTGTCGTGTTTCTGACAATCGCCTTCGTTTTCTCCTGGTCCCTTTCTCAGTTCCTGCTATATCGGAAGCGGTCCCAGATGATTGGGAACCTGGAGGCCTTGGGAATGGCGGATTCGACATTCGTCGGAATTGAGACGATTTCCACCTGCGGTTACGGCCTTTTGGGCTATTTGGCCTTTCTTGTTCCGATGGCGATTCTGAGGGCCGTTCCCATTTTTGGGAATTGCCTGGAATGGCCTCTCTTCTTCCTTCCTTTGTCCTTCGTCGCCCTTGTCACCTTCGTCGGTATGGGGACGGCGGGATTGTTTGTCGTCATCAAGAAAAAGAGATAACGATATCTCAGTTAAAATCCTCCATGTTCCTTTTGAGAAATTCCTTTTTGACATCTCGAATTCTTCTTTTCGAAACGTAGATGACATCATCGTTTGTGAGGACGATTGTGTTGTTCTCTATGGCACGGATGAAAAGAAAATTGACCAAGAAGGATTTGTGACAGTGGATGAAACCGTATTTCGCCAGCTCCTGGATGAAGAACTTCATGTTTTCCTTGGCGACGATCTGTCCTTCCTTGGTATCCGTGTGGATGATTTGGTTGTGTTGCTTAGCCTCGATATAAAGGATGTGGGAAATCGGAATTCGTTTCGTGGCCATGCCACACTTGACGATGAGGGCATGTTCCGGACTGGCATCCCGTATTTTCGTCAGATAATAGGACAAGGCATTAGTGATGTCCTCGAAGAAGTGCTCCTTGCGAACGAAGCTGAGTGGATGGATCTTCATGGAGTCGAATATCTTGTCCTCCCGGTTGGAGACGAAGACGATCTGCGTCTCGGGATTCCCGGAAAGGTATTTCTTGACGATTTCGATCCCGTTTTCCCCGGGCAAAAGGATGTCGCAGAGGATGAGATCGAAAGGAGTCCTTTCCTGAAAAAGGAGCTCGCCGGAAGCATAGGTTCGGATTTCCGTCAGGATCCGTTTTTGCCGGAAGAAGGATTGGACGAAGCTTTTGATGGTCGCCAAGGCGATGCTATCGTCGTCGACGATGGCGATGACGATTCGATTATCCGTCATAGAGGAACCTCCTTTTTCTCGTGGCATGGGATGCCGATTTCGACGCGATACTCGTCGTCGGTCGCGGTCTTGGTATAGATGCCATTGTCCTTTTTGACGATCTGCTTGATGATCTTCAAGCCATAGCCATGGAAGATCTTGTCGTTCTTGGACGTGGTGTCGCCTTTCCGGCCCCGATTTCTTCCGTCGATGCCGTTTTTAACCTGGATGAAGAGATAGTCGTTCTTGAGGAAGATGGAAAGGCCTATCGTCTTGTCCTTCGGCCTTTCCCTCTCGACGGCCTCGATGGCGTTGTCCAGAAGGTTGAACAGCAGGTGCGAGAGATCGTAGTCGGAAAGGGAGAGGGTCTTCGGGACGGCAATCTCATGGTGGATGAGAAATCCTTTTCCCTGCGCCTTTTTCATCTCGACGTTGACGACGCCACTGATGGTGTCGTTTCCACAGTCGAGGAAGTGGAGCGGGAGGAAGTTGTCGTGCGTCATTTCGGCAAAATACTCTTGAAGCTTTTTGTAGTCCTTCTTTTCCAGAAAATACTGCATGAGCTGATATTGGGCCTTCAGGTCGTGGCGTATCTTTCGGATGTCCTCGATGTTCTCTTCCGTCAGCTTGGCCAGGGCCTCCCCATTGTGCTTCTTGAAGAAGAGGCCTTGGCTTTCGATGGCCCTTTCCTTGTCTCTCGTGACCTTGGAATAGAGGACATAGCTGCAGATTGTGACGAAGTAGATGCCGATGGAGACGAGCAGGAGGGGGACCGGAATCCGGTCCCGGTAGCCCATATTGAAGACATATTCGACGGCACCGGCCGCGACGAGGGCGGCGATATCGATGACGACTTGAAGCGTGAAGTGCGGAATGTCCGGGATTTCCTGTGTCTTCGGGATGAGAAACTTGCAGACGATAAGGGAGAGGATGGCGAAGAAGAATGTCAAGGCGAGGGCGGAATCCCAAAGCCCGAAGATCTCGCCGATGATGTTCGTCATTTCGTTGGAAAGGGCGGAACACGTCAGGAAGGCCAAGGACGTGATGCAAAGCGTATACCAGTCCCTCTTCTGGAAGATGTAGAAGAGGGCGTTGACGAGGCAGAGGACGGCCGGCGTGAAGAAACGGGTCAGAAGCACGTTTGCCGCATAGGAGGAAAAGGAGATAAGATAGCCGATGATGATATTGAGAAAGGAGAGGCAGAGAACGCTCACGAGATAGATGACGATCGTTCTGATAGATTTCTTTGTGTCGATAAAAAGCGCTCCCAGAGATAAGCAAAAGATAAAGGGTGAGAGGACTCCGTTCCATCCAAACAGACGATAGACAAAAAGGATCTTTAAGTAACCGATAAAGCTCATGTAAAGTCTATTGTAGGAAGGTATAGGAGCCAAAACAAGCCGATGAAATAAATAAAAAAGACAAATTTTATTTTTTTAAATTTCGTATAAAGATCATGCTTAAAAATCGCCCGTTCGTGCTCGGCTATGTGCTTTTTGTGTATCTCTTTGCGTGATATATGGTTTTCCTCTTTTTCGGTTGAAACCGCTTCACTAAAATCGAGCGAGACTTTTAAATAGGAGGGAAACATGACCAACGAACGAAAAAGTCCGACGAAAAGTCGTCTCTGGTCTGGTCTCACCGGCATCGGCGCATTGCTGATGGGGGTCGCCATGGCCGGAACAACCATCGCTTGGGAACAGAAAGGGGAAATCAACAACTTTCTGGGTCTCAATTCCAAGGGAACGTTCCAAGGAACCGAATTCACGGAAGATGGTTCACTGACGAACGAAGGCTTCAACAAATATATTGAGGCCGCCTACGACTATTGCGAGCAGGAGGAAGAAGAAGGGAGCGTCCTTCTTTACAACAAGGACAATGCTCTCCCCCTGACGTCCACCGAAAGGAAGGTGACGGTCTTCGGTCGCGGAAGCGTCGATCCCGTCTTCCGCAGCACGGCCGGCGGATCCTCCACCAACAAAAAGTATGAGCAGACCCTCATCACGTCCCTGAAGAGTGCCGGATTCGACGTGAACCAGACTCTTCTGGACGCCTATTCCAGCGCCACCCCGGAGGAAAGGAGCGTCAGCTCCGTTGGCGAGTATGCCCCTTCCGTCTATTCCACGGAAGTCAAGAATTCCTTCGCCGGCCACAACGACGTGGCCTTCGTGACGCTTTCGAGATTCGCCACCGAGGGGCAGGATCTCGCCATGGTGAACAACAAGGGCAAGAGGATGCTCGAGCTGGACGACAACGAGAAGGCGATGCTGGATGTCGTCAAGAATGGCGGCTTCAAGAAGATTGTCCTCGTCCTCAATTCCGTCTTCGCCATGGAGCTGGATTGGCTGGAGGACTATGACATCGACGGCGTCCTTTGGATTGGCAATCCCGGATTCTATGGAATGCCCGGTGCGGTCCGCGTCCTCACCGGCGAGGCCAATCCGTCCGGACACCTTCAGGCGACCTATGCCGCGAATTCGCTTTCGGCCCCTTCGGCGATGAACTTCGGCCTTCACAAATTCGACTATCAGGGAAAGGAGGCGCGCTATCTCGGAACGGATTTCGTTTCCTACAACGAAGGCATCTACGTCGGATACAAATACTACGAGACACGGTATGCCGATACGCTTCTCAACCAGGGCGGGGCAAGCTCCACCGTCGGAACCTATGCCTCCGACGGCGCCTGGAACTACGCCGACGAGGTGTGCTATCCCTTCGGCTATGGCTTAAGCTACACCACCTACGACTACAGCCTGACGGATCTTTCCTACAACGAAGGGAAGGATCAGTTCACGGCCAAGGTCTCCGTCACCAATACGGGAAAGGTCGATGGAAAGGCCTCCGTCCAGATCTATGCCTCCCTTCCCTACACCGACTTCGACAAGGAGAACGGCATCGAGAAGTCGGCCATCCAGCTTGTCGATTTCGACAAAATCGACGTTCCGGCCGGCGAGACCAAAGAGACGACCATCACCTTCGATCGCTATCTCCTCGCCTCCTATGACTCCAAGGTCAACAAGAGCTATATCTTCGAGCCGGGTGACTACTATTTCGGGGTCGGCAACGGTGCCCATGAGGCCCTCAACAACATTCTGGCCCTTCAGGGCGTCACGGGGCTTTACGATCAGGATGGAAACACTGTCACCGGCAATACCGATTGCGCTAGGAAGTGGACGCCAAATCTCACCGAAGTCGACGCCACGACCTACAAGAACTCCCGCTACAAGGAGGGCGACGAGGACTTCGCCGTCACGAACCAGTTCGATCACGCTGACATCAACAACTGGGTCAACGAGGACGAGAAGATCACCTATCTGACCCGCAAGGATTGGGAGGGAACGTATCCCGAAACCATCGACACCCTGACCGTCAACGACAAGATGTACGATGGGCTGAACATGCAGTTCTACGAAAAGCCCAGCGATGCCCCGAGCCTGGACGATCTCAATCTCGGCGTCAAGCTCGAGGAGAAGATCAACTTCCTCGACATGAAAGGCGTTGATTTCGACGATCCCAAATGGGACGACTTCCTCTCCCAGCTCTCCCTTAAGGACCTTCTGACCAACATGGGCGATTCCAAGGGCATTCAGGCCATCGTCTCCGTCCAGAAGCCGTCCTGCGCCATCGTCGATGGTCCGGAAGGCATGAACGGTCAGTTCAAGTTCGGCGATAGAAGAAATTGCACGGGTTGGGCGACGCCGACCATCGTCGCCGCTTCCTGGGACAAAGCCATCATGCGCCGCTATGGCGAGATGTATGGCGAAGATGCCCTCTATGCCTCGATCCCGATCGCCTATGCCCCCGGAACCGATATCGTCCGCTCCCCCTATTCCGGAAGAACTTCCGAATACTATTCCGAGGATGCCATGCTGTCCTATTGGGCGTCGACCAACGTCATCAATGGCATGCGCACCAAGGGACTCATCGGGACGATGAAGCACATGTTCCTCAATGAGCAGGAATCCGGAAGGCAGGGAATCGCCACTTTCGCCAACGAACAGGCCATCCGGGAAATCTACCTCAAGCCTTTCGAGGGAGCCCTCACTGTCGGCGAAGGCCTTGGCGTCATGACTTCCTACAACCGCATCGGCCTCATGTATGCCGCGGCCGACACGTCCATCCAGACCGTTCTCCGGGACGAGTGGAACTACGGCGGATACATCATCGATGACGCCCTTTCCGCCTCGGCCTATTCCTCCGCTCCGGAAATGCTGGTGGCTGGTACGAACGTCTTTTGTTTGGACACGGCCCGTCCCGTCGCCTTGGAGGAGCTGATCAAATCCACGGATGACGGTTATCTCGCCCAGAAGGTTATCGACTCCAACCATTACATCTACTACATCATGCTTCAGTCCTCCATGGCCGGCATCTCCGAGGACATCGTCGTCACGGACGCCTTGGAGACGTGGCAGGTCATCATCATCGTCGCCGATGTCGTCATTGGTGTCCTCGCCGCCGGCGCCCTCGTCATGTTCGTCCTGACGACCTATGTCTTCAAGAACAAGAAAGTTGAAGGTGAAAACGAATGATCGACAAGTACCTTAGAAACAAGGGAATCGGAGCCTTCCTTTGCCTGGCCGCCGCCCTTCTTGGCCTCGTCACGGCCATTGTCTTCCTCGCCACCCAGGAGGCGGCCTCCCCTGTCGGCCACATTGCCGGACCCACCGGAGGAATCCTTCTGATCATCGCCTCCCTTGCCATGATTGCCCTCTATTTCTTCCCCGTTCGTTTCGGCGCCTTGGTCGGTGCCGTTCTCTACATCGTTTCCTTCACGACCATCCTCACCAAGATCTACTACTTCTTCGCCGACATCATCAACGGCGTCACGTATGCCGGTGGCGAGGCCGGTCTCTGCCTTTTCTACCTTATCGGTTCCCTGATCGCCGCCGTTTTCTGCGTTGTCGCCTGCTTCTTCCCGCAGACCAGGGATCAGAGTGAGCTCATCTAAAGGAGTCAAAAACATGAGGAAAAGATTGCTTTCCGTCCTATCCCTTTGTGCCATCCTCTCGATCGGCACGATGACGTCGTGCCAACCGAAGGAGAGTTCTTCGACCGGTGAGGAACCGGGTGGACAGGACATCGTCATCCGTCAGGATGAGAACAAATATGCCGATTGGACCATCGACGAATTCCTGAAGACGCCCTTTGAGGAGTATCAGGAGAAGGAGGACAAGGGAGAGGTCGCCTATTTCTTCGAGGGGCAGTATACCGAAGGTTTCGGGGCGAGTCTCGACCCCTGCTACCTGGACCTCTACCTTTGCACGGACGGCATGTTCTATGGCTACAACGTCGGATTGACGACCTCCACGGCTTCCGGCGAGCAGCTCTATGGCTACTGGTACAACGTCACTTCCGATGGCGAAGAGCAGTTCATGATCCACGTCACCGGCTGCACCATCCCGGCGTGGGGAGGCATGAAGGTCAATTGGCCGGAAAGCCAGGCGGACATCATCTGCTTCCCCGAATCCAACCATGGGTCCTATACCTATTCGGCCGGCGTCGCCTTCCCACTCTATGGTGGCGGCATGAGCCGTACCATCAACATCTACGGACAGCCCTATACTCCGGCCAAGAGCCTGACGGCCGACACGAGCCACATGAAGGAATTCCATGTGGGCGATCCGCTCTCCCAGTTCGCCTTGAACGATGACTTCGGTGTTACCTTCACTTGCGTTCGCGGCGACGGGACTGAGGAGACAATCCACAACGAGCGCGTGCGCTATTCCGGATTCGACTCCACCAAGGAAGGGAAGCAGACGGTCACGGCCAAGTTCCTTGGCGCCAAGACGACCTTCGAGGTCGACGTGAAGGCCGCCCAGACGCCCAATCCCGGTCCGGAACCGGAGCCGAGCGGAACCTTCCCGCAGGGGGAGATCGAATACACGTCCTTCACGACATCCTTCGCCAATGCGGCGGACCATGCCGATCAGTACACCATCGTCAATTCCGCGGACAACACCTCGGCGCAGATTACATACGAAAAGCCGGAGGGCTGGTCCAACGTCGTCGCCGCCATTCCCGAGGATATGCAGGACGGCTACGACGTCTTCGCTCTCGACATTCAAGTCGATGGCGAGGCCGACCTGAGCGCGAGACTGGACCTAAGTGGGACGAGCAATTGCGCGGCGCGGCTGGATGGATTGGCCCTGTCCGTCAGCGGAAACCAGGTTAGCTTCAGCGTCAAGGCCGGTGCGAAAAGCACCCTCGAGGTCTACTACGAAGGGGCGTTCACTGACTTCCTCATCTTCCTGGATTCCGCCATCATGTGGGGCGACACGGGAACGAATGATATCACCCTTTCCAACTATCGTCTGGGTGTCCTGACCCCTGCCGAAGCCTGATCGACAATCCCTTTCATCTCCTTGCGGAACTTCTGCCATCTTTCTTTAAAGATAGCAGAAGTTTTTTCTTGCAAGAAACAGAAACTTAAAAATGATATTGAAAAGAAATAGCTTTTACAAATTTTGAATGTAATCAAAGCATTGCCTTCAGTTCCAGCAGCTGGTCTCGCAGTTGGGCGGCCTTTTCGAAGTCGAGCTCCTTGGCGGCCTGGTTCATCTCCTTGGTCAGCTTCTTGACGAGTTGCTCCGTCTCCTTGCGGGTGAGTTTTCCCTCCTGTCGCTTCCGGATCTTGCTGTCGTCGTCGATCATCTTCAAAGGCGCCTGGATGGGCTTGACGATGGTCTTTGGCGTGATGTCGTGTTCCCGGTTGTATTCTTCCTGGATGGAACGCCTTCTCTTGGTCTCCTTGATGGTCGCGGCCATGGCGTCGGAAATCCTGTCACAATACATGATGACATGCCCGTTGCTGTTCCTGGCCGCCCTGCCGACGATTTGTGTGAGGGAACGCGTCGATCTCAGGAAGCCTTCCCTGTCGGCGTCGAGGATGGCGATGAGGGAGACTTCGGGGATGTCCAGGCCTTCCCTCAGGAGGTTGATGCCGACAACGACCTGATAGATTCCCTTTCGGAGTTTGTAGATGATCTCGCTTCTTTGGAGGGTGAGGATCTCGTGTTGGAGATAGGCGACCTTGAAGTCGTGTTCCTTGAGGAAGTCGGTGAGGTTTTCGGCATCCTTGACCGTCAAGGTGACGACAAGGACCCTTTCGTCCTTTTCGACGCGTTTCTTGATCTCTTCCATCAGATCATAGATGGGGTTGTTGGTGTTGTACCGCACTTCGATAAGGGGGTCGAGAAGGCCAGTCGGACGGATGATCTGTTCCACGACCTTTTTGTCGCACTGCTTCAGTTCATAGTCTCCGGGCGTTGCCGAGGTGCAGATGACGTTGTTGATTTTCTTTTCGAATTCCTCAAAGCGCAGAGGCCTGTTGTCGAGAGCCGAAGGGAGACGGAAGCCATAGTCGACAAGGGTCTGCTTTCGGGAGCGGTCACCATTGTACATGCCGCCGATCTGCGGGATCGTGACATGGCTTTCGTCGATGAAAAGGAGGAAGTCCTTCGGGAAATAGTCAAAGAGGGTATAGGGTGTCTCCCCTTCCTTCCTGCCATCGAAGTGCCTGGCGTAGTTTTCGATTCCGGCGCACATGCCGAATTCCTCCAGGGAGTCCAGATCATGCTCGGTCCTCATTTTGAGTCTTTCCGATTCCAGGAACTTGCCTTGTTCGTCAAAGAACTTCAGGCGCTGGACCAGTTCTTCGCGGATGGTCTTGCAGGCCCTTTGGATACGAGCCGTGCCGGAGGCATGCTCATGGGCCGGGAAGATCGGGAAGTAGTCGAGCGTATGGAGGACTTCGCCGGTGACGGGGTTGACCTGGTCGATTTCGGAGATCTCATCGAAGTCGGAGAAGATACGGATGAAGAAATTGTCTCCCGAAGGGGGATAGATATCCATCACCTCGCCCCGGATGCGGAAGGTGCCGGGAGAGAAATCGATATCGTTTCGCTTGTATTGGGAGATGACAAGCTTCTTGGCGACGGCCTGGGGATTGAAAGGCTCCCCGACATGGAGGGTGAAGGCCAAGTCGCGGTACTCGTTCGGGTCGGAGAGGCCATAGATGGAGGCGACGGAGCAGACGACGATCGTATCCTTCCTTTCCAAAAGGGAATTGACGGCGCTGGCCCGCATCATCTCGATCTCGTCGTTCATGACGACTTCCTTGTCGATATAGGTATCGGTCTTGGGAATGTAGGCTTCCGGCTGATAGAAATCGAAATTGGAAATGAAGTACTCGACCCTATTGTGGGGGAAGAGTTCCTTGAACTCGCCATAGAGCTGGGCGGCCAGAGTCTTGTTGTGGACTAGGACCATGGTCGTTCTTTGGGCGTGGGCGATGATGTTTGCCATGGTGAAGGTCTTTCCCGTGCCGGTCGCACCCAAAAGGACCTGCCACTTCTTGTTTTCGTCAAGGCCCTTGCAGAGCTTTTCAATGGCTTGGGGTTGGTCTCCTGTCGGCTTGTAGGGCGAGACCAATTCGAAGGGATGGTCCTTATCGGTCATCGATGGTATCCTCCAAAAGCGCATCCGACTGCCGGACGTAGAGATCGTAGCTGATCTTCGTTATCTTGTTGAACAGAGGAAGGCTGACTCTCCCTTTGCTATCGAAGGGTTGAAGGAGAGCTTCTTCCTTGTAGATGTCATAGGCATATGCGGAGAAATCCTTGATGGCATCGACAAAATGGTAATCGGAACGATAGGTCTTATCTTCGTCAAGGACTTCATTGAGAAGGTTGAGGACATAGTTTTGCCCACTTTCGGAAATGGCAAGGGAATCCAAAAGGTTCGGGACGGTGGCAAGCCATTGATAGTCGGGTGTCCATACAACGTCCGGGACAATGCCTTTCCCTTGGATGCAGAGGATCTTATCGTCATCCTGGGCTTCGTCATAGAGGGTCTCGTTTTCCTTCTCCGGGCCATAGACATAGGCATAGGTATAGCGGATGACGGAACCATCGTCGAAGGTGTGGAATTTCTGGGCAATCCCTTTTCCATAGGAGGTGAAGCCGTGGATGGCGCAGTCTGTTCCGGCCCGCATGGCCAAGGTGAAGGTTTCCGATGCCGAGGCGGAGTTCTTGTCCAAGAGGATGTCGAACTTCGGGATGTCGTATGTCGGATCGGTTTGCTGGGTGCTTCTTTCGATGACGTTGTCGTTCTGGTCGTGAAGCTCATAGATGAGGGTTCCCTTCTTGACGAAGAGACGCGCCATGGCATCGCATTCATTGACCTTGCCGCCCCCATTTCCTCTCAGGTCGATGACAAGCCTTTGGATCTTCTTTCCTTGGCTGAGATAGGTATCCAGTATCCTTTTGACTTCCTTGGTCGGGGAGCCGAGGAATATCGCGATGCGGAGGGCGAGGGTGTACTGGTTGAGGAGAGTCGGTTCTTCTTCGATCGTGACGATGTTCTCTTCGTAGCTTCCCTTCTTCAGAGTGACCTCTCCTTCCTCGCCATTGCGGACGTAATGGAACGTGTAGTTGTCCTCATCATGGCCATCTTCCTGAAGGTAGGCCTGGACGGCATCGGGCTTATGCTCCCTGAAATCGTAGTATTCCTCATTGTTTCTTTGAACGCCATAGAGGACATCCCCTTCTCGGAGACCGGCCTTTTTTGCCGTGCCATCGTGGATTTCCGAAAGATAGAGTCCGCCATCGTATGTCCGGGAGCTAAAGCCGAAGCCGAGATGCCTTACGGAAAGGTTTTGTTCTTCCATCGTCGAGGTATAGAAGGTGAAGCTATCTTCGGAAGCGATGCCACTAGCAAGACCGGATAGGGCATCCGTTATGATGTCCTCATCCCCGAAAAGCCATTCGTCTTCCAGAATCCGGTATTCGTCGATGATTTTCCGTTCGTCGTCGTTTAGGCCTTCGATCGACCGATAGATGAGAAATCCGCCGATTCCACCGACAAGGAGAGAGACGATGGTGATGATGCCGATGCCGATAAGGCCGATGCGGGGGAGACGTTTCTTTTCGGTATTGCTTTCCACTCTGTGCCTCCTAGGAGGATATAACGCTCTATTTTACCACAGCGAAAAGAGGGCTCGTCATTACCCACAAGGACGGGGCGTTTGCTAAAATAAGAAGACCATGAAAGAACGCTATTGCCTGAAATGCGGCCATCCTTTGAAAAAGGGAGAGGCCTGCTGCGGAAAATGCCATTTCGAAAACAAGGAGCAGACGCTCGAGGCGATGGATATCCATGCCTACAAGCAATTGTGCTATGGAAACCTGACCTCTTGCCGGGAAAGGAAGAACAGGGCCCTAGCCTTCTATGTCATTTCCGGAATCGCCCTTATCCTCGGCCTTGTCTTTCTTGTCCTCAGCTTCCGCTACAATGTCATCCGCGTCCGTGTCTTCACGCCCCTTTCGGCGGAGTTCTTCTTCTGTGTCTTTTTCCTCGCCCTGTTCTTGTTTTCCGTCGTCTATGCCTCTTTGATGCTTGTCCCATCCCTTTCCCGGAAGAAATACTTCGAAGGGATGCTCAGGAAGAAGAAGTGAGTCCCCAACAGGTTCCAGGCTATGCCAAGGCCGTCCTTGCCAAGAGGCCGAGGAAGTTTGCGGCGGTCTTTATCGATTTCCTCTTTGTCCTGATCCTTACCGCCCTTTGCTTTGCTATCGGCGATGGGATTTTAACTTCGACAGCACCCTATAAGGAAAGCCAGAATGCCGTCTTGGATTCCCAGGAGCGGCTTTATCAGATCGTCGAGGAGAGCCACCTTTCCGAAAGGGAAGAAGGAAAGCTTCTTTCGGTGGATACCTTGACGGAGGAATATCTGAAGGCGAGCGTCCTTTATACACTTCAAAAACAGAAGGATCCTGAGGATATCAGCACCAGTGTCTATAAGGATGTCGATCCCATCACCCCCAAGACGGATGGCCTTTATTCCTACTATGTCGACTTCAAGACGAGAAACAAGGAAAGCTTTTCATCCGAGAGCCAGGAAAAGATGGGGAGGGAATACTATGTCACCTCCGTCTTGGGCAAGGATGCTCAGACCTATTTCGATCTTTCCGAGGGCTATCCCTTTTTGAACGTCAAGACGGCCGAAGCCATCAATGACTACTATGTCTCCGCGACATCCGCAGGAGAGAAGGTTTATTCCGCTCTCTTTTCCATTTATGCCGATGGAAACAGGATGGCACAAGAGGATCTTACGGATAACTATGCTCCCTATGTCATGGAAATGGAGACGTTTGACAAGGCGCGGAAAGAGGTCCTCTCCCTTCGCTTGATTGTCCTTTTAACCTGCTATCTTCTTGGCATCCTTGTCGTTTTCCTTCTCTTTCCCCTTCTTTTCGGAAGCGGAAGGACCTTGTCGGACAAAATCCTGGATATCGGCTTGACGGATATCGAAGGAAAGGATGTCGGGGCATTGGCAATCATCGTCCGTCTTCTTCTTTCCCTTATCAGCTATCTTGTCGTTCCCTTCCTGTTGACGATCCTGCTTTTTGGAGGGGCGGGCATTGCCTTCATGGATATCAATGTCTTTTCCTTCTATAACGTCTTTGCCGGGGCGATCGTCTCCCTTCTCTATCTTCTTGTCTCGGGACTCTTCGACCTCTGGAAAAGGCAAGGCATCCATCAGACGTTGACGGAGCTTCTTGCCATGGCCGTGATGCGTGATGGGAAGGAATTCATGGTATCGGAGGAAAAGGATGGCTAAGGAAGTCCAGGAGCTCTACTATGAACGGGCGGCAACGGGAAGGAGGCTCTCTTCCCTTCTTTTGGATGTCTTCTGCTCCTTCCTTTTGGGCTTCCTTCTTCTTGTCCTTGTCCTTTTCCTTCTTGATTCTTCTCCGATCATCAAGGCGCAGAGGACAATCCGGGAGGATCTTTCCCTGTCCTCCGGTCTCTATGTCCAGGAAGAAGGCAAGACAAGGCGATACCTGGATCTTGTCCTGGAGGATGAAAGCGCCGTCGATAACCAGTCGGAGGAGATGGATTCCTGTCTTGAGGCTTTCTATGCCATGGAGACGTTCTTTCCTAAGAATGATGGCACGGCTATCTATCTTCAATACAAGGAGGAAGCCAAGACCGAGGATGGAATGTCCCTTTTTGAGAATGGCAAGCGCTGTCTTACAAACGATGACTATGATGGAGACTATCTTCAGTTCTACAAGGAGAGCTATGAGATTGCCTTGGGATATCTTTTCCAGAACGAGGACTACGCCTCTTCAAGCAAGGCCATCATTCTTATCTATACCTTTTCCATCATCGGGGATTTCCTCTTTGCCATCCTTGTCTTCTTCCTCATTGTCCCTCTGCTTTTTGGGAAGACAAAACAGACCCTTGGCATGAAGATGACCCATCTTGCCTTGGTCTCAGCCGATGGTCTTGCCCTTTCCACGGGAAGGTTTCTAGGACGCTTCCTCTTTCTCTTCCTTATCGAGGTTGTCCTGTCCCTGGCATCCTTCTTGATTCCCTTCTTCGTCTCCTTGGGAATGATGGTTCTTTCCAAGACACACCAAAGCCTTCACGACTACGTCCTTAATACCTATTGCATATTCCTGGACAAAGGCGAAATCTACAAAGACGAGGCAGAATACCGCCTTTCACGCAAAGAAAAAGAGGGCTCTATCGCCCTCGAGGATCCGAAGTATCGCCCTGTTTCCGGCGTGGATCAGGACAACGTGTAACTGCTTTTCTTGTAGAAGAGTCTCCTTTGGATATCGGAGAGTTTCTTCATGTCTGCACTTCTTTCGCCATAGATCGTGGCGATGTGGGTCTTGCCGCTGTAGACCTCAAGGGGCTCGTCGTTCGACAGCCTCAGATATTCCTTCAGGTTCTTGCGGAAATTACTCACGGATACTTTCACTTTGCGTCCCCCTGGAGTCCGCTTTTGCACCTAAGCAAAGCAAGCTCATTTTAGTGCCGGACATATATTCTTTCAATGGAACGAGACGTTCAATTATAATAAGCAAGGCCGAGGATGTTCGGCAAAAGAACGGCAGGTAACAAGACATGGAAATCAAACTTGTCAAGTTGACGAAGACATATCCTGGCGATGAGAAAAAGGGTACGCATGAGACAAAAGCAGTCGACTCTTTGAGCCTAATGATCGAAAACGGCATGCTTTTGGGACTTTTAGGCCCGTCCGGATGCGGAAAATCGACAACTTTGTACATGCTTGCTGGTCTCAAGGAACCCACATCGGGCGAAATCTGGTTCGATGACGAAGAAGTCACCAACCTCGAAGCCGAAAAAAGGGGAATCGGATTGGTCTTCCAAAACTATGCCCTCTATCCGCATATGACAGTCTATAAAAATATCGCTTTCCCACTTACCAACTTAAAGATATACAAAGAAAAGCGATGTGAAAAAGCCGTCCGCTTCAAGAAGATATTGGAAATCCTTGACCAGCCCGAGAAGATAAAAAGCACCATCCTCGAAAGCCGCGTGGATGGCAAAATCAAGAAAGAATCGGCCATTCGCTATCTTGCGAGCGCTTTTAAGGTATCAAAATTCGTTGCCAAGGATGTCTTCGACGCCGGCAGTGAGTTGTTGAAAATCGATGAAAGCGCTACCAAAAATCAAAAAAATAAATACGAGATGAGGCTTGAGGCTCTCCTCAAACGCCTCTCCGCCAAGGGAAAGAGACTCGACGCCGACTATTTCTATCTTGATTCCGAGGGCAAGAGAATCGATGAGACACGCGCTCTTTCCAAGGAGGAAATCGACTGCCTGGTCCGGGAAGTCGCCCGCCTTGTTCAGATCGACACGCTCCTCTCAAGGAAGCCTGCCGAGCTCTCCGGCGGTCAGCAGCAAAGGGTCGCTATCGCTCGGGCTCTGGTCAAGAAGCCGAAACTTCTTCTTCTGGATGAGCCCTTGAGTAACCTCGATGCCCGCCTGCGTTTGAAGACGCGCGAGGAAATCCGCCGCATCCAGAAGGAAACCGGGATCACGACCGTCTTTGTTACCCACGACCAGGACGAGGCCATGTCCATCTGCGACAGGATCGTCGTCATGAAGGATGGAAGGGCAAGGCAGATCGGTAAGCCCCAGGATGTCTACAAGGATCCCAACGATCTCTTTGTTGCCAAGTTCCTTGGTAATCCCCCTATCAATGTCTTTAACGGCTATACCAAAGATGGCTTTGCCTATATCGGTAAGACCAAGATCCTTCCCGTTCCTTTCTCGGACTATCGGGAAATCTATGTCGGTATCCGTCCCGAAGGCTTCCTTCCTTACCATGGGGAAGAGAGTCTTAAGGAAGGTCTTCTTTCTGGTATCCATCCGGATGAGACAGGCCTTCTGACGATCGACATCGACCATGTCCAGGCAAACGGAAAGGATCTCTCCCTCATCGGCACGCATCCGGATTTCATCGGCGATCAGCTGAAGATCACTTTGGATTCGGACGCGAGCGTTTCCGAGGTCTCGGAATCCTTCCTGCTCAAGCCGACGAAGGTCTATCTCTTTGATCGGAAGACGGAGGAGAGGATCCGCATCTAGCCATGGAAAGAAAGAACAACTGGAAGGGGTGGCTGTATCTGGCCCCGGCTCTGATTCTGATCACCCTCTTTACCATTTTCCCGATCATCAATACTTTCGTCATCTCCTTCTTGAAGGAGTATCGCTATGCCACGGGAGCAAACGAGGGCTTTACCTTCGACAATTACGGCATCGTCCTTGGCATTACCGAGCGCATTCCCGGCATGCCGGAATCGAAGATGACCGAATTCATCCGCTACGCCCTTCCCAACACGCTTCTTATCACCTTCGTCACGGTGCCGCTTTCGATCCTTGTTTCCCTTGGCATCGCTATCGGCTTGAACCGCATCAAGGCCGTTAGGAGCTTCTTCCAGACGGTCTTCTTCCTGCCCTATGTCACCAACACGATCGCTGTTGGCATGGTCTTTGCCTTGATCTTCGACAATACAGGTATCTTCAATAACTTCTTCGGTCTTGGCAACCTCAACTGGATGAACGTCGGGACCACATGGGGAAAGGCGATGTTCGTCACCTGTCTTTATGTCATCTGGACAGGCTTGCCTTTCAAGATCCTCGTCTTCTCCTCCGGTCTCCAGAACGTGGACCAGCAGTACTATGATGCCGCAAGGATCGACGCGACGCCGAAATGGAAGACGGATCTCAAGATCGTCCTGCCTTTGATTTCCCCACAGATCCTCTATGTTTCCGTCACCTCTTTCATCTCCGGCTTCAAGGAATACAATGCCATCATCGGCTTGTTCAACCGTTCCTATACGACAAACGGAAATGCCCATGACCTCTATACGGTCGTCTACTATATCTACGACCAGATCCAGGGATCCGGAAGCAACAGGCATTTGGAGTATGCTGCCGCCGGCGCCGTGATCCTTTTCCTCATCATCTTCGCGTTCACGCTTTTGCAGATGTGGGTTTCCAAGAAGAGGGTGCATTACTGATCATGGAAAACGAATCGATACAGACCCATCTGACCCTTATCATTCCCGGCAGAAAGAAGGGGATCAAGGAGACGGAGAAAAGGGACAGGATCCTCCATGTCATCGGCCTTGTCATCGCCTATTGCTTTCTTGGCATTGCTGCTTTCGTTGTCCTTCTTCCTTTCTACTATATGATCGCCGCGTCTTTCATGACGGAAGAGCAGCTCAATGCCGGCGGCTTCTTCCCGACGGAAGGAAACATCCTCGAGAATATCGCCTTCAACTATTCGCATACCATCCATAGCGATGGCTTCCCGTACTTTGACCTTGTTAGGAACACCCTGATTGTCGGCCTATCGACGACATGCGGAAGCCTTGTCATCACGATCCTCTCGGCCTTTGCCTTCTCCAAGCTGAACTTCAAGGGCAAGGAAGTCCTCTTCACCATCTTCCTCTCCACGATGATGATCCCGGGCGAGATGATGGTCATCACCAACTACATAACGATGTCCAATCTCGGTTTGGCCTATGCCCAGCAGAACCAGTTCCAGATCTATCTCACCCTTATCCTTCCTTTCCTATGCAACGTTTTCTATATCTATCTTCTGCGGCAGAACTTCATGCAGATCCCAAACGAGCTCTACCTGGCCGCCAAGGTCGATGGCAAGAGCGATTGGCAGTATCTGTGGAAGGTGATGGTGCCGATGGCAAGCCCGACGATCATCACCATCTTCATCCTGAACCTCATCGAATCCTGGAATTCCTATGTCTGGCCCAACACCATCATCATCAACAAGGATCCGACCCTCTCAGTCCTCTCCGTCGCCCTCAGGGGAACCACGTTCCAGTACTATGAACACGAGGCTTTCCGGCCCATGTATACCTGGCAGATGGCAGCGACCGTGCTGACAACGGTTCCTTTACTGGTTCTTTTCATTATCTTTAGAAAGCACATTATGCGAGGTATTGCCAGGGCTGGCATTAAAGGATAAACTTATGTGACGCCAGAATCCTATCGATCTGGCCTCCATACCAAAGGAGATCATTCACATGAAGAAATCCGTTTGTTCCCTGTTTGCTCTCGTCATGATTGGCTTCTCCGTCACGGGATGCAGCAACAAGAACCCTTATATCGGAACCGTCGATACCGACCTCAAGAACATAAAGGCGGACCTTGTCTGGTGGAACGACTATGCCCAGACGGGTAGCGCAGCCGCAACCCAGCGTTATGACTACGCCCAGAACGTCATCAAGGAATTCAACAAGATCTATCCGAACATCAGCGTCAAGCAGGTCGAATACGCCAGCTATTCCGAAATTGCGAAGGCGGTCGATAATGGCCTTGCCGGCGGCAATATCCCCAACATCGCCTCGACCTATCCGGACAATGTCCTTTCCTGGGACACGGATGGTGCCATCCTTCACGCCGAACAGTATTTCGATGACTACAAGCTCGGCTTTGGTGTCAGCATGGATGACAAGGGCACTTTCATCGAGGATAATTCCACGGTCTATGCGGATATCCAGGCCAACATCGAGTCCGAGAAAGCCGCCTATGGCTCCGGAGACCTTCTGAGCCTTCCTTATTCCCGTTCCTCCGAGGCCCTCTTCATCAACAAGACCGTCTTCGACAAGGAAGGCGAAGGAAAGTGCGGACAGGACAGCGATCATGAAGTCATGGCCGGTCAGGAAGAGTATGTCGCTCCGACTGCCAATGCCTCCAAGAAGAAGTATTCCGTCCCGAAGGACTGGAAGGAAATGATCAGCCTTGCCCGGCAGATGAAGAAGGACTTCTCCATCTTCAGCGATGCCAACCAGAGAGACCAGGATGGTTGGTTCATCAATGTCCCGATCTGCTACGATTCGGGAGACAACCTCTTCATCTCCTTCTCCAAGATGGCCGGCATCGATTATGCCGATCAGGAAAAGCCTCTCTTCAACAACGATGCCGCCAAGCAGATGATGATCCAGCTGAAGAAGTGGAACAACGAAGGCCTTCTCTGCACTGCCGACCAGCTCACCTGGAGTCGCACCGCTCCGGAATACCATTCCTATTCCACCTCGATGGTCAACTACGGCCAGGTCTTCATGCTCGTCTCCTCCACGACGTCCGGCATGTATCTTGGTGTCGATGGCTACAACATCGATGTCTATCCTACCCCGACCTTCGGAACCGATGACTACGATAACCCGGCAAGCAATGCCACTAGCGGCAAGCACTACGCCATCAGCCAGGGACCTTCCCTCGCGCTCTTCGAGAACAAGGACGAGAACACCAAGAAGGCGACCTTCCTCTTCTACAAGTTCCTGACCAACAGCCAGAACTCCGCCGATCTTGCCGCCACCACCGGATACTTCCCGATCCGCAAGTCCTCCGATAACGTCAGCTCCTACAAGAAGATCCTCGATGCCGCCGATAGCGATGTCCCGGAGCATGTCACAAAGACGGAAGACCTGACCAAGAAGACCGACAAGTACAAGGGTCTCAGCGCCAAGGTCAATTCGCAGTATGTCAGCGCCGGTGACTACTTCGCCGCCCCGGTCAACAAGTACTCCGCCTCCACCAGAAGTGCTGTCGGAGAACTCGTCAACTATGTCTTCAACTCCACGGCCACGACCGATGCCGAGATTGAAAAGCTTGTCGACGATGCCTTCGCAACAGCTATCTCCAGCAGTATCCAGTAAATCCAAATAAAAGAGAAGAAAACAAGCCGTCTTGGTCCTATAAGGATTGAGGCGGCTTTTTCTGTTTTGGGCAAAGCCCCGTTTATGAAACATCTGTGGAATTCGCACACTTTTGCTCCAAATCCACAGATAATTGAATTTCAAACCCATTTCCACAAGAAAAGGCCGTCTTTCTGTGGCGGCCTTGTTCGATACGCTTTAGGAATCTACTTGATGATGTCCGTTCCCATGTAGGGACGAAGGACTTCCGGAACGGTGATGGAGCCATCCTCGTTCTGGTAGTTCTCGATGACGGCAGCGACGGTCCTTCCGACGGCCAGTCCGGAGCCGTTGAGCATGTGGACGTATTCCGTCTTGCTGTCCTTGGTCCTCTTGAAGCGGATGTTCATGCGCCTTGCCTGATAGTCGGTATCGTTGGAGCAGGAGGAGATCTCCTTGTAGTTCTTGGTCGTGGGAACCCACTTGCCGTCCTTCTCCTCGTAGGTGTTGTAGGAAGGAAGCCAGACTTCCAGATCATAGGTCTTTGCGGAGGAGAAACCGACATCGCCCGTGGAGAGGCAGACACGGCGGTAAGGAAGCTTGAGCAGCTCGAGGATCTTTTCGGCTTCCTCGGTCAGGCTTTCCAGTTCCTCGAAGGATTTCTCGGGCAGGCAGTACTTGACAAGCTCGACCTTCTGGAACTGATGCTGACGGATGATGCCCCTGGTATCCCTTCCGGCGGCACCGGCCTCGGCGCGGAAGCAGGAGGAATAGGCGCAGAACCACTTGGGAAGGTCATCGGCGGAGAGGATCTCGTCGCGATAGTAGTTGGTGACAGGTACCTCGGCGGTCGGGATCAGCCAGAAATCGCCGGGCGTCGTGTTGTAGGCCTGGTCGGCGAACTTCGGAAGCTGGCCCGATCCCGTCAGGGATGCGGTATTGACCATGTAGGGCGGAAGGACTTCGGTATAGCCGGCCTTGGTGTGGGTATCCAGCATCAAGGAAGCCAAGGAGCGCTCCAGACGGGCAAAGGCACCCAGATAGAAGGTGAAGCGGGTACCGGAAACCTTGGCCGCACGGTCGAAGTCGAAGTAGCCAAGCATCTGTCCCAAATCCCAATGGGCCTTGGGCTTGAAGGAGAAGACGGTCGGCTCGCCCCAGTACTTCTCGGGCCTGTTGAAGCTGTCGTCGGTTCCGATAGGAAGGGAGGCGTCGGGAAGGTTCGGGGTCTTGAGCATGATTTCGTGGATCTTGTCCTCGACTTCCGTCCTTTCCTTGTCCAGACGGGCGATCTCGTCCCTGTCGAAGTTGAGCTTGGCAAGAAGGGCTGCGGCTTCTTCTTCCTTCTTCTGGGCCTTGAGCTTTCCAATTTCCTTGGATTGGCTGTTCCTTTCGGCCTTGAGCTTGTCGGCCTTGACGATCAGGTCCTTCCTCTTCTCTTCTAGGGCTGGAAGCTCACGAAGATAGCTATAGTCGCCAGTGCGGGTCGTCAGTCGGGCGATGACCTCATCGAGATGGTCGATTACGTATTTGACATCGAGCATGTTCGTTATCTCCTTGATATGAATCAAACTATTATAGCAACTTGATCAAAGCATGTACGGGAGAAGATGCGCTTTCGCGTTTTTCGCCTTGTTTACGTCCTGGATGTCGCGAAGTGCCTTGTAGAGCTCGGCAAAGCTTGTGGGATGAAGGGCTGTGTTTTCGTTGACAAGCTCCGGAAGGTCGATGGCCCTGTAGGAGACGATGGGGACGTTGTGGGCGATAAAGTCGAGGATGACGATCGGATAGGTGAGGAATATCTGGGGGAAGAAGAGGGCATCGACGCTGACAAGGGCGGAATGGTAGAGCTCCTCGGGAAGGCTTTCGACATAGCGGATATTGGTCTGGTGGGAGAGCCGCTCCTGCATCTTCTGGCGAAGGAAATCCTTTTCCTGGTAGCCGAAGCAGAGAAACTCGTAGTCTGGTAAAACCCGGGAGAGGTTGTCGAGGATGGCAACGCTATCCATGTCCCTTTGAAAGCCAAAGGATACGATGACCTTCCTTCCCTTCGGTATGCGGTAGTAGGAACGGAAGGCGTCTTTCTCCGCCTGCGGGATATCATCATCCAGGAAGGTGGGCTTTGGCTGGACGAGGCGGATTTCCTTGCGGATACCCATGCGGAGAAGGGCACGCATCTGCGACTCGAAGAAGGTCACAAGATAGTCGGCCTTGTTGGCGCAGTTGATGCTGGCATCGGAGAGGAACTTGCTGGCCGCCGGATCGTCGTTGAAGTCGTCCACGTCGAAGCCGGCAAGAAGGCACTTGCGGACATTCTTCCCCTCGATCTTCGGGAGCTGGGAGATCATGTCCTCGGCCGAGGCAAAGACGGCAAGGTCGAAATCATCCTCGGCATGGAAGGTGTAGCGGATGTCGGCGCGGTGCAGGTTTTGGACCAGATTCTCGCGCATGGCATAGGAGAAAGTCCTCTGCAGGCGATAGTGGTCAAATCCCAGATAGACCTTCTGGACGTCTTCCATGGCTAGCCTTCGCTTCCGGAGCCTTCATCGGTTCCGTCGTCATCCTGCTCCTTTTCCGCACGGCGGAGGAGTTCCTGAAGGGCGGGATCGGTTTCGGAGGATTCTTCCGCCTTGGGCGTATTGTCCTCGACGGTGTTTTCCTGCTGGGCCTCATAGTCGGATTCGCTCGGCTCGATGGAGCAGGAGCTGATGCTTTCCTTGTCGCGGAGGGTGATCATCTTGACGCCGATAGTGTTGCGGGACATGTTGTTGACCTGCGTCAGGGTCGTGCGGATGGTCGTGCCATGGTCGGTGATGATGATGATATCCTCGTCGCCCTTGACCGTCTTGATGGCGATCAGGGAGCCGTTCTTGTCGGCCACGCGCATCGTCTTCACGCCCTTTCCGCCCCTGGCGGTGATACGGTATTCGCTGATCGGCGTGATCTTGCCATAGCCGTTTGCGGAGAGGGAGAAGATCTTGTCGCCTTCAAGGGAGGTGATCACGCCGACGATCTTCGCGCCGGTAGGAAGGTCCATGCCCCTGACGCCTGTGGCGACGCGTCCCATGCAGCGGACCTCCTCCTCACGGAAGGTGCAGACCTTGCCCTCGCTGGAGCCCAGGGAGATCAAGGCCTTGCCATCGGTGTGCTTGACATCGATAAGCTTGTCGCCGTCACGCAGGGCGAGTGCGATCTTGCCGTTGGAGTTGATGCTTTCGAAATCCGAGGCCTTGCAGCGCTTGACGACACCCTGCTCCGTGGCGAAGAAGAGGTAATTGTCCTCGGAATAGCTATCCATGGAGACGATGGAAGTGACCTTCTCTCCCGGATTGAGCCTGAGGAAGTTGACGATCGGAAGGCCCTTGCTTGTCCGGCTTCCTTCCTGGATCTGGTATCCGCGGCAGCGGTAGACCTTGCCGAAGTCGGTGAAGAAGAGGACGTCCGTCTTGGTGCGGGAGTGGACGAGGATATCGACATCGTCGTCCTCCTTCGTCTTCATGCCTTGGACACCGACGCCTCCCCTTCTCTGGACCTTGAATTCGGTCGGATCGATTCGCTTGATATAGCCGCCTTTGGTCAGGATGACGAGGACTTCCTTGTTGGGGATGAGGTCTTCGTCGCTCTCGTCGTAGTCGAAGTCGGTGATGAGGGTCCTTCTGTCATCGCCATAGGTCTTCTTGATTTCCTCAAGCTCGCCGATGAGCGTCTCTTCCAAGACGGCCTTGTTGGAGAGAATGTCGTTGTAGTGCTGGCAATCCTTTTCCAAGGCGGCCTTCTCGTCGGCATACTTCCTCTGGTCGAGCTTCTTGAGACGCTTGAGCTGGAGTTCGAGGATGCTTCTGGATTGGATCTCGTCCAGGCCGAAGCGGTCGAAGAGCTTGCCGATGACTTCCTCGTCCGTCTCGGAGGAGCGGATGATGTGGATGGTCTCGTCGATGGCATCGGCAACAAGGAGGAAGGCATCCAGGATGTGGATCCTGTCCTGGGCTTTCTTGAGGTTGAACTTCGTCCTGTTGGTGATGATCTCTTCCTGGAACTGGATGTAGATATCCAAGGCCTGGCGCATCGAGAGGACTTTCGGCGTGCCGTTATCCAAAGCGAGCATGTTGACGGCAAAGGAGGATTGGAGGGCGGTGTAGCGGAAGAGGTGGTTGAGGACAAGCTCGGCATTGGCGTTCTTTTTCAAGGCGACGACGAAATACGTGCCCATCTTCTTGGAAGAGTAGTCGGCAACGGAAGCGATTCCTTCAATCGTCTTGGAATCGGCAAGGTCGACGATCTTCTTTGCCAAGTCACGCTTATTGACCATGTACGGCAGTTCGGAGAAGATGATTTCCTGATGGCCGTTCTTCTCCTCGATCTCGTACTTGGCACGGACCTTGACCGAACCGCGACCCGTCTCGAAATACTTCTTGATGCCGCTGCGGCCCATGATGATGCCACCGCCGGGGAAGTCGGGTCCCTTGATGATGCTCATCAGCTGTTCCGTTGTGATGTTGGGATTGCGAATGACTTCCTGGATACCGGAGATGGTCTCGCGGAGATTGTGCGGCGGGATGGATGTCGCCATACCGACGGCAATGCCGGAGGACTCGTTGCACAGGAGGTTAGGGAAACGGGAGGGAAGGACGGTCGGTTCCTTTCCTTCGCCGTCATAGGTGTCCATGAAGCTGACGGTGTTCTTTTCGATATCCCTTGTCATTTCAAGGGCGATCTTGCTCAATCTTGCTTCCGTATAACGTTCCGCGGCCGGCTCATCGCCATCGGGAGAACCGAAGTTACCATGTCCCTGGACGAGGGTGTAGCGCATGGCGAAATCCTGGGCCAGACGGCACATGGCAAGGTAGATGGCGGAGTTGCCGTGCGGATGGTATTTACCCATGACGTCGCCGACGACACGGGCGGATTTCTTGAAGGGCTTGTCCGGCGTGACGCCCATGTCCCACATATCGTAGATGATACGTCTTTGGACCGGCTTGAGGCCGTCCCTGGCATCGGGGATGGCACGGCTTGTCAAGGTCGAGACGGCATAGTCGAGGAAGGAGTTCTTGATCTCGGTAGCAAACTCATCGGGAGAGATGCCCGGGACGATACCTTCCTGGAGGCCTTCGACACCTTTGTCGGTCGGCTTGTCGGCCGTTTCGTCAATCTTCTTCTCTTCGTTTTCGTTGTCAACCATTGTCTATTGCCTCCCTTAGATGTCCAGGTTCTTGACGAACTTGGCGTTGGCGGTGATGTAGTCCTTTCTCGGCTCGACGTTTTCGCCCATCAGGTCGATGAGGGCATCGTTTGCGGCTTGGGCATCGTCGATGGTGACCCGATACATCCTTCTGTGGTTCTTGTCCATCGTCGTGCTGTCCAGCTGATCGGGATCCATTTCACCAAGACCCTTGTAGCGTTGGAGACCAAAGCGGGCATTCTTGGGAAGCTTGTTCTTGATGTTCTCCAGCTCGTCGTCGTTGAAGGCATAATAGTAATGGCCCTGGTAGGCAACGCGGTAGAGAGGCGGTTGGGCGATATAGAGATGGCCGTTTTCGACAAGGGGACGCATGAAGCGGTAGAAGAACGTCATCAGCAGGATGCGGATATGGCTTCCGTCGACATCGGCATCGGTCATGATGATGACCTTGTCGTAGCGAATCTTGCTGACATCGAAGTTCTCGCCCTGTCCGGCGCCGATGGCCGTGACCATGTTGTAGATCTCGGCGTTCTTCTCGATGCGCATCGCAGGGGCTTTCTCGACATTGAGGATCTTGCCTCTCAGCGGCAGGATGGCCTGGGTTCGGGCATCCCTACCCTGGATTGCGGAGCCGCCTGCGGAGTTACCCTCGACGATGAAGAGCTCCCTTTCGGCAGGATCCTTGGAGATGCAGTCCGTGAGCTTGTCGGGCATGCCGGCACCTGCGGAGAGCTTTCCCTGGGCCTTGGCGCGGGCGTTTTCGGCAGCGCGGCGGCTCTTGAAGGCGAGGACGACCCTTTCATACCACAGCCGTCCTTCCTTGGGGTTTTCCATCAGCCATTCCTTGAGATAGTCGCCAACGATGGAGGAGACGACCTTGCGGACCTCGTCGTTTCCGAGCTTGTCCTTGACCTGGCCTTCGTATTGCGGGTTGGAGTGTTTGATGGAAAGGACCACGGTCAAGCCTTCCAGGCAGTCCTCGGACTTGAAGTTCTGATCGCTGTCCTTGAGCCATTCCTTGGCGCGGAAGTAGTTGTTGAGCTCTCTTCCGATGGCAAGACGGAACCCTTCCTCATGGGTTCCGCCACCGGTGGTGCGGATGTTGTTGCAGAAGGAGTTCATGGAGAGGATGCCGCCCCTTGTCGGCTGGAGGGCGCATTCGACAATGATGGTCGTCGTGCTTTCGCCGACAGGAACCTTCGAACCGCCGACGACATAGGGGATAGCCTCGAAGATCTTCTCCTTCTCCTGGTTGATATAGGCGACGTATTCCTTGATGCCGCCCTCGAAGCAGTAGTGGGAATGGAGAGGGTTCTCGGGATTGCGCAGATCATCCAAAGTTAGGTCGAGGCCCTTTGTCAGATAGGCCGTCTGGCGGAGATAGGTATTGATCGTGTTGAAGTCGAAGGTGACGGTTTCCTTGAAGATCGTCGGGTCCGGGGTGAATTCCACGGCCGTTCCGGTCTTGTCCGCAGGGCAGTCACCGATTATTTCCAAACCCGGGGCAACGGTCTTGCCGCCGTTTTGGAAGCGGATGCGGTGGATCTTTCCGTCCCTGTAGATCGTGACTTCAACGTTCGTGGAAAGGGCATTGACAGCCTTGACGCCGACGCCGTGGAGACCGCCGGAGATCTTGTATCCGGTCTTGTCGTTGAACTTGCCACCGGCGTGGAGGACGGTATAGACCGTCTCGACGGTGGAAAGCCCGGTCTGGGCATTGATGTCGCAGGGGATGCCACGGCCATCGTCCTCGATGCGGACGCGGTTGACGGGATTGTTCTTCGTGCCGGGAAGGAGGGTGACATGGATATGCTTGCAATAGCCCGCCAAGGCCTCATCGATGCCATTGTCGACGGCTTCGCGGACGAGGTGATGGAGGCCCCTTGCCGACGTCGTTCCGATGTACATTCCCGGCCTCTGGCGAACGGCTTCCAGTCCCTGGAGGATTTCGATGTCCTTGCCGGTGTATTCTTCCTTGGCCTTGAGGGCCTTCTCTTCCTGGTCTTCCGAAAGATCGTTGTGCTCGACGTGTTCCTCGTCGAAGGTCTCTTCCGGAGCTTCCTCGACCTTGTGCTGTTCGACGGGGGCACGGGATTCCGCCTTGGCGACTTCCTCAACCTTCCGCCTCTGCTTCTCCGTCAGTTCTTCCATCGCCTTCTTCTTTTCTTCGTCAGTCATTCTGTTTCCTCCGTAGGCTGTGCTCCATGGCAACGTATATCTGGTAATCGTCGAATCCATCCCGTATCTGGGTTCCGGTCACAAACGCCTGGCCCTGTCCCTTGATGCTTCCGAGAAGATTGCGGCAGCGTATTTCGTCCAAGTCGGAAGCGACGTCATCGAGAAGAAGCAAGGGTTCCTTTCCGGTCTTCTCCTTGAAGAGCTCCCTTATCGCTAGCCTCAGGCTCAAGGAGGAGAGCCTGTTCTCGCCTTGGCTTCCGTATCGGGAGACATCCTTTTCGTCCAAGAGAGCGATGAGATTGTCGCGGTGGGGACCGATGAGGGTCATCTTCCTGAGGTTCTCGATGGACTGATTGGAACGATAGCTCTCCTTGGCGTTGCTAACGAAGCTTTCCTGGTCATCGTCCAAGGGGCAGTTCGTCTTGTAGAGAAGGAAGAGCTCCCTTTCCTTGCCGAAAAGTTCCCTGTAGATCCTGTCCATCTTCTTGGAGAGAAGGGCGACAAGCCTTTTCCGCTCTAGGACGATGCGATAGGAGAGATTGATGAGCTGATCCCTGAGGACATCCAGGACATCGATGTCGTAGTTCTGGGCAAGGCCCGTGTTCCGCTCCTTGAGCAGCTTCTTGTAGCGGCCGATGGCATAGAGGTATTTGCTATCGAGCTGGCTCAGCGTCTCGTCAAGAAGCTTCCTTCTTTCGCTCGGGTCATCCTTGAAGAAGAACACCTGGCCGGGGTCATAGCAGACCGCAAGAAGCTTTCCGAGCATTCCGGAGAGGGTCTTGGCCTTTTCGCCATCATAGGAGAAGATCTTGTATCCCCGTCTGATGATGCAGGAGAGGCTATGATCCAAGCCATCGCTCTCGTCGTGGTAGTCGATATAGATGGAGGCTTCCTTTTCCTCGCCCTGGATCAATTCCTTGTCTTCGGCCTTGCGGAAGCTTCTTCCGAGGGTCAGATAATGCAGGGCCTCCAGGATGTTCGTCTTGCCTTGTCCGTTGTTCCCCGTGATGTAGATATCCTTTTCGGGAAAGTCGACATCGAGATGGGAATAGGAACGGAAATGGTTCAGGACAAGCTTCCTTACGAACATATTTCGTAAAGCGAACCGTCGATGGATACCTTGTCCCCGGGGCGAAGCTTCCTCCCGCGCCGGATTTCCTTTTCATCGTTTACCAGGATGGCATGCATGGCAAGAAACGCCCGCTCCTGACCACCCGTTTGGATGAGGTCGACCTTCTTGAGGAACTGACCCAGGGTGATATAGTCGCCCTTTATCGGAATCGTATGGCTCTTGGAATCCATAGGGGTTCTCCTTCCACAAATGTATCAAACAAAATACATTATATATATTTATATATATAAAAGCTAGAATCCCCTTATGTATTTACCCCTTCCCAGGAGGAAAATAGTGTCGCAAGGAACCAAGCGGGCTTATAATGGAAAACATGGAAAAAGACAAAAAGATCGAAGACATCCAGAAAAGGCTCCTCTCTGCGGAATCCATCGACACCCTCGCCTCCTTCTATTCCATATTCGCGGATTCGACAAGGCTTTCCATTGTCTCCCTTCTTCTGGAAAACGAGCTGTGCGTCAATGATATCGCCGAGATCCTCTCCCTCTCCCAAAGCCGGGTGTCGCATCAATTGCAGGTCCTGCGAAAGCATGACGTCGTCACCTACTATCGCTCCGGAAAACAGGTTCTCTATACGCTGACGGACAACCACATCAAGGACTTGTTCCGCACCGGACTCGAGCATTCTTCCGAGAAGGACGAGAAACTCTACGACGAAAGGAAAAAGAAAGGCTATTGATTCCAAAAAGAACAAAAAAGCCAGTAAGAAAACGCGAGATTGTTTCTGAATAAAGAGACGACAATAACGTAAATAATGAAAATAAAAAGGTGATTCCGGAAACTATGGCAATCACCTTTTTCATTCAGGAAAGAAATGGGTAAGAAGACCCTGTTATTTTGCCTTCTTCGGGGCAGGAATGTATTTTGGCCGATAGAGCATAAGGGACATGGCATGGAGGACGCAGATAGCCATGATGCCGGTATCCGAGAATGTTCCAAGGACCATGGCAAAGTCACCACAGAATCCCAAAGCCACAAGGATCATCACCAGAACCTTCACGCCGATAGCGAAGCTGACACCGACGATGACGTTGAGCATCGTCCTTCTTGCCAAACGCCTTCCTTCGGCAACCTTGCGCAGGTCATCATCCATGACGACGATATCGCTCGCCTCGATGGCAGCATCGCTTCCCAGGGCACCCATGGCAATACCGACACTGCTTGCAAGAAGACTCGGGGAATCGTTGATGCCATCGCCGACATAGGCGACCGTCTCCTTCTGCATCGTTTCCTTGATATGGCTGAGTTTTTGTTCGGGAAGAAGCACCCCGTGGCAATCATCCAGACCGATCTCGTCCTTGACGGCTCTGGCGATATTCTCATCATCCCCGGAGAGCATCATCGTCCGTTTCACTTTCTGCTCCTTGAGATAGGAAATGGCATCCTTGGCATCCTTCTTGACCTGGTCGACGACGATGAAGGAAGAAAGAAGAGGGCCATTCTTTTCCCCGAGGTAAAGTACCTTGTAGGGCGTCTTCTCTTCGGCAAAGTCCGCGACGCCGTTAGCCAATAGGAACTTCCTGTTTCCGATGAGATAGGTCTTCCCCTCGATGTCTCCCATGATGCCGTTTCCGGGGACGTTGAGGAAGTTCTCGACGGGAAGAACAGGCGTGTCACTCGCCTTGACGATCGCCTTTCCAAGAGGATGGGTCGACTTGCTTTCCAAAGAGGCAGCAATGGTCAAGAAGGATTCGGAAACCTTGTTCTTGAGAACGAAGTTGCCATTTGTGAGGGTTCCTGTCTTATCGAAGAAAAAGACCTTGCTCTTGGAAAGATTCTCAAGAGGCAAAGAGCCTTTGATGAGAACGCCGAATCGACTTGCGACACCGATTCCGGAAAAGAAGGAGATAGGGACGGAGATGACAAGGGCACAAGGGCAGGAGACTAGAAGAATAGAGAGGGATCGGTAGAGCCATTCCTCCCCGCCGTTTTCTCCTTGCCAATTAAAGCCAGCAAGGCCATAGCCTACTAGGAAGACGATGATGGAAACAAGGACGACGACGGGCGTATAGAATTTGCTGAAGCGGGTGATGAACTTCTCGCTTTTTGCCTTCTTTTCCTGCTCGGATTCGACAAGGGCCATGATCTTGGAAAGGGTGGAATCGAAATAGGCCTTCGTCGTTTGGATCCGTATTGCCGAAGAGAGGTTGATGGAACCGGAGTAGACGGCCTCGCCTTCCTTGACATCCCTTGGAAGGGATTCGCCGTTGAGGGAGGAAAGGTCCATGCTCGACTGCCCCTGAAGGACAACACCGTCGATGGCGACCTTTTCCCCGGGGCGGATTTCAAGGACGGAACCGATCGGGATTTCCTTGGGGTCGCAATCAAGGATCGCGTCATCCTTTACAAGATGGGCATAGAGAGGCATGTCATTGATAAGGCCCTTGATGGAACGGGTGGACTTCTCGGTTGCAAAATCCTCCAGCAGTTCGCCGAGGATTCCAAAGAGGACCACAAGGATCGCCTCGGGGAATTCGCAGATTGCAAAAGCACCGATCGTAGCCACCAACATCAAAGTAAATTCGTTGATGTAGTTCCTTTCCCGTATTTCCTCGATCATCTTGCTGACGAGGGTGTAGGAAAGGACAAGGTAGTCGATGGTATAGATAAGAAAGGAAAAGAAAGTCAAAGAGGTATAGAAGGCGGGATTGGAGAAGTTCTCCCAGGCCATTTCCTTGAAGGAAGAAGCATCAAAATGGGAAAGAAGGAAAGCGACTAGGAGAAGAAGAGCACCCCCGACAAGAAAGGCGATGCTCTGGATCCGTTCCTTTTTTTCGTCACGCTCGGTATTGTTTTTGCAATGATCATGGTCATGGCAATGGCAGTCCATAGGAGCCTCCTTACATATGAATTTACGCTCATATGATAGAACTTTCATATTATGATTGCAATGTTTTTCTTGCTTTCCAAGGCAAAGGCGGATAAAGAAGGAATTTATCTTCCTTTCTTTCGTTTCCTTTTTTGAAAAGATTGAACAAAAAGTGGAAGCCTTTACAAATGGAATATTCCTTATCCATAAGCAAAAAACAGAAAAAATGAAAGCACTTACATAGATTTTCGAACTATTTGGAAGATATAATGGATGAGGTTTGGCGCATCTTCGGTATCGCCGGCCATCAGGGACGTCCGTGCATTTGGAATTTATGTTGGAATTTATGATAGACGCAACACCCTGACGAAGAATCGTGATCGAGAGAGGACTGCTTTTGTTCGTGGAAAAAGAACAAAGTTAACTGATATTAACCAAAATAGGGGCTTTCTGCCCCTTTTTCTATACCTTGCTTCTTTTTCTTTGTTCTATAATAAATTGCTTTAACAACACAAACATTGGAGGATGTGTATGGAAAAAGAGAAGTTCACATTCAAGTCCGTCGACGGCAATACCGCTGCCGCTCTTGGATCCTACAAATTCACCGAAGTCGCTGCCATTTATCCGATTACTCCTTCCAGCCCGATGGCGGAGAACGTGGATGTCTACGCCTCCCAAGGCATGAAGAATGTTTTCGGAGATGTCGTGAAGGTCGTCGAGATGCAATCCGAAGCCGGTGCTTCCGGTGCCGTCCATGGTGCCCTCCAGGGTGGAAGCCTTGCGACCACCTATACGGCTTCCCAGGGCTTGCTCCTCATGATTCCGAACATCTACAAGTGGGTCGGTGAGGAACTTCCTGCCGTCCTGCATGTCGCTGCCAGAGCCCTTGCCTCCCGCTCCCTTTCCATCTTCGGCGATCAGGGCGATATCTACGCCGTCCGTCAGACCGGTGCCTGCATGATCTGCTCCCACTCCGTCCAGGAAGTTGCCGATCTTGCTCCGCTTGCCCATCTGATCGCTATCGAGGCCTCCTCTCCGGTCATCCACTTCTTCGACGGCTTCCGTACCTCTCATGAGATTCAGAACGTCGAGTTCGTCAACGATGATTTCTGGAAGTCCCTTCTGAACACCGAGAAGGTTGCCGAGTTCAAGAAGAGAGCCCTCAACCCCCACGGCCATGCCGTCACCAGGGGCGGAGCCGAGAACGATGATATCTGCTTCCAGGGTCGTGAAGCCCAGAACCTCCACGAGGAAAACATCATCAATGTCGCCTGCAACTACTTCCAGAAGATCACCGATGCCACGGGCCGTCCCTATGCTCCGTTTGTCTACTATGGCGATCCCGAAGCCACCAAGATCATCATCGCCATGGGTTCGGTCACGGAGACCTGCATCGAAGTCATCGACGATCTGCTCAAGAAGGGTGAGAAGGTCGGCCTTGTGAAGGTCCACCTCTATCGTCCTTTCTCCGTCAAGCATCTCCTTGCCACCATTCCGGCTTCCGTCAAGAAGATCGCCGTCCTCGACAGGACGAAGGAACCCGGAAGCGATGGCGAGCCGCTCTATCTCGATGTCGTCGCTGCCCTCAAGCAGGGTGGAAGGACCGATATCGAAGTCCTCGGTGGCCGCTATGGTATTTCCTCCAAGGATACCCAGCCCAATCAGATCAAGGCTGTCTATGACTTCCTGGATGCCAAGAAGACCTGGACTGGCTTCACCATCGGTATCGATGATGATGTCACCCATCTCTCCCTTCCTGTCGACGAGACCTACACCGTTCCCCATGACTACACTTCCTGCCTCTTCTATGGATTGGGCTCCGATGGTACCGTCTCTGCCAACAAGTCTTCCGTCAAGATCATCGGCGACGAGACCCATCAGTATGCCCAGGCCTACTTCGCCTATGACTCCAGAAAGGCCGGCGGTGTCACCCGCTCCCATCTGCGCTTTGGCAAGACGCCGATCCATTCTACTTATTATGTCGAGAACGCCGACTTCGTCTCCTGCTCCTTGGATTCCTACATCTTCAAGTTCGATATGCTCAAGAATTTGAAGGATGGCGGAACCTTCCTTCTCAATACCGACATGACCGATGAGCAGCTCTTCAACAGCATGCCCAACAGGATGAAGAAGCAGCTCGCCGACAAGCATGCCAAGTTCTACGTCATCGATGCCAACAAGATCGCCCTTGCCATCGGCATGGGCCGTCATACCAACACCATTCTCCAGGCTTCCTTCTTCTACCTCAACCAGCAGATCATGCCTTATGAAGAGGCCAATGCCTGGATGAAGAAGTTCGCCGCCAAGACCTATGGAAAGAAGGGTCAGGACGTCGTCGAGCTCAACTACAAGGCCATCGACCAGGGTACGGAAGGCCTCCGCGAGGTCGCTGTCGATCTTTCTTGGTCCAACCTCCCTGTCAGCAACACCGTCAAGCTCACCGGCGATGACTATTGGGATAGCTATGTTGCCCTCATCGGCAATCTCGAAGGCTATGACATCCCTGTCTCGACCTTCCGCAAGTGGGAGCTCGAGGATGGCACGATGGAGCCCAACGTCACCTTCCGTGAGGATCGTTCCATCGCCGACAGAGTCCCTGTCTGGAACAAGGAAAACTGCATCCAGTGCGCCCAGTGCGCCTTCGTCTGCCCGCATGCCACCATCCGTCCGTTCCTCCTTTCCGACGAGGAGATCGAAAAGCTTCCCGAAAGCGAGAGGCTCGATGTCCTTCCGGCCATGGGTGGCCCCAACGTCAAGGGACTTTACTTCCGCATCCAGGTCTCTCCGATGAACTGCGTCGGCTGCGGCCTTTGCGTCAACCAGTGCCCTGGCAAGCGTGTTGCCAAGAAGGATGAGAACGGCAACGAGGTCAAGGACGAGAACGGAAAGACCGTCTTCGAGCAGCACAAGGCCTTGAGCCTTGTCGAGGCCAAGAGCCAGTTCGTCCATGAAGAAGCCGCCAAGATCCTCTACAAGGAGATCGAGCCGCGCACGGGTCTCTTCCCTGCCGGAACGGTCAAGGAAGTCGCTCTCCATCGTCCTTATCAGGAAGTCTCTGGTGCCTGCGCCGGCTGCGGCGAGACGCCTTACTATCGTCTTGCTTCCCAGCTCTTCGGCCAGGATATGCTCATCGCCAACGCGACGGGCTGCTCCTCCATCTACAATGGTTCCACCCCGATGACTCCGTTTGTCTGCGACAAGAACGGCAACGGACCGGCTTGGGCCAACTCCCTCTTCGAGGACAACGCCGAATACGGCTATGGCATGCGAGTCGCCACGGACTTCAAGCTCGGCAAGATCGTCAACATCATCAACGGCGCCCTTGACAAGGTCGAACCCGAACTCAAGGACATCCTCGTCGACTACCTCAACAACATCAAGAACAGGAAGCATGTCCGCGAGATCCTTCCGAAGCTCCTCAATCTTGTCCAGACCTCTTCCAACAGCGACATCAAGGCCCTGTTGGCCATGAAGAACGACCTCCTCGACAAGTCCATCTGGATCGTCGGTGGCGATGGCTGGGCCTACGATATCGGCTTTGGCGGATTGGATCACATCATTGCCACGGATGACGATGTCAACATCCTCGTCCTGGATACCGAGGTCTACTCCAACACCGGCGGCCAGGCCAGTAAGTCCTCTCAGACCGGACAGATCGCGAAGTTCGCCGCTTCCGGCAAGAAGACGGCCAAGAAGAACCTCGGCCTCATCGCCATGGCCTATGACCATGTCTATGTCGCCCAGATCGCTCTCGGAAGCAACCCGATGCAGGCCATCAAGGCTATGACCGAAGCCGAAAGCTACAACGGTCCTTCCCTCATCATCTGCTATGCGCCTTGCCAGGAGCACGGCATCAAGGGCGGCCTTGGAAACTCCATCAAGCAGGAGAAGATGGCCGTCGATTGCGGATACTTCCTCACCTACACCTACGATCCGCGTCTGAAGGAACAGGGCAAGTCCCCGCTGACCATGTCCTGCAAGCCGGACTTCAGCAAGTTCCGCGACTTCGTCATGACCCAGACCCGTTACTCTCAGCTCTTCCGCGTCAACCCCGACCACGCCGATGAACTTCTCACCAAGAGCGAGAAGCTTGCGGAGCAGAGATATCAGGACATCCTGCGGTACGGCGGAATTTCCCTCTAAAACCGACCCCTCCGAAAATGTTTGGATCCCCGCTTGAAAAGGCGGGGATTTTTATAAAAAATAGCCAAAAAACAGGAAAACCAACGAAAAAACGCCCAAAAATGCACATCCCCAGAAAACAGATGGACTTCCGGAATTTTTGAAAATATTTTCAAAACCTCTTTTAGATTGCCGAATGGACATAGTATGCATTAAAACTAGAGGGAGGAAAAAAACATGGCCACAATTCAACAGGACCGGGACGCCTTAGAGCGTCTCATCGACAAGAGCAGCAATATCGTCTTCTTCGGCGGCGCCGGCGTATCGACCGAATCCGGCATTCCCGATTTCAGGAGCAAGGACGGACTCTACCACCAGAAGTACCTCTACGATCCCGAGATCATCCTTTCCCACGCCTTCTTCGAAAAGTATCCGGCGGAGTTCTATCGCTTCTATCGAGACAAGATGCTCGTCCTGGACAAGAAGCCCAATCCCTGCCACTACTACTTGGCCGAACTGGAAAAGAAGGGAAAGCTCAAGGCCATCGTGACGCAGAACATCGACGGTCTCCATCAGATGGCCGGAAGCAAGAACGTCCTCGAATTGCATGGCTCCATCCACCGGAACCACTGTTTGTCCTGCTATCACTTCTTTGACGCGGGGTTTGTCAAGAATGCGCCGGACATCGTCCCCCATTGTCCGTATTGCGGTGGCATCATCAAGCCGGATGTCGTCCTCTATGGCGAACAGATCGACGATAGATCCGTCGTCTTCACGGCAAAAGCGCTCCTGGATGCCGACCTCCTTATCATCTGTGGCACCTCCCTTCAGGTCTATCCGGCAGCGACGCTCCTCAAGCTCTACAATAAAAAGGATATCGTCTACATCAACTCGGATCCCAAGAGCACTTACGACAGGGCAAGCCTTGTCATCCACCACAAGGCAGGGGTCCTCTTTGGAGGCATGAAGGCATGACGATCCTCGAGGAACTTTCTTCCAAGGACAGCGATAGCTTCTGCGGCAGTGCCTGCTTTGCCTCTCTTCTTGCTTTCTGCACCTTGGAAGAGGAGGAAAAGGCAAAGAGGATGGAAGCGGAAATAAAGAGCCTTGCCCGGCTTGATTGTCTTGCCTTCAAGGCTAGCAGGGGCGAGATAGAGGATGCTTCCACTATCCTTGAAAGGACAAGGGATGGGTATCAGAAGATCATCGCATGGCTCAAATCCCTGGAGGAAAAGAAGCTTTCTTCCTTCCTGAAAGCCAAAATCCACACCGACAGGCTCTTCCTGGAATCCCTTGCGCAAACGTTGGAGGTGGCGATATGATGGATATCTACGGAAATCTTGTACGGAAAAAATGGCTGGATTCCGAGAGAGTCCTTCTGGCTACCCTTCCTGCCTTGGCCATGCTTGAGAAGCTGATGGTGCGCAAGGCCTGCGGGAAAAGACCCTTCTCCGAAGAACTGGATTGTCCAAGAAGGATTGCCGAAATCCCAAAAGCCCGAGAGAGGATAGAGGCCTTCTTCCTTCAGGGTTCCTTGGACGTTTGTGCTATCATGGAAACATTGACGGAAATGGCCCAAACCTGTCGCCTTGCCATGGAAGAAGTCCGGATGAAATCCCTCAAGGCCGACTTCAACTGGATCGGAGAGACGATTGGCTGTGCTATCGACTGTTATCGCCATGAGGAGGAAAAGAACATGAAAAGATATGAAGAATGGCAGGATAGGGAAGTCCTTATCGACCTGAGGAATCGCTTTGCGACCTGCTATCGGAACAAGGACGGATCGATCTTCTATGTCGAACCCCAGTTCTATACCTATCTGCAGGGATACAAGATGCTGCGCCCCGAGAGCTATCAATCCATCCTCGACAAGATGGACGAGATTGTCCACAAGAACAGGAAGGTCGTCTTCATCGGGCAGGAGGACAATCCGCTCGTCGAGACCGACCACGCCATCTATCTGACGGCCATTGATGTCGCAGACCAGGCCAGGGTCCTTGTCGAGGACAAGAGCCGCGGTTCGGATTACGGCGACTGAAGGAGGAAAGCGAATTGAAGAAAAGCAAGAAAATAGCCCTCGTCGTCTTCGCCCTTGTGCCCTCTTTGACATCCTGTCTTTTCTTGCATCCGGATAGGCACAGCAGTGAAAACGATAACCTCGCCGTCTACAAGGAACCTTCTTCCTATCCCAAAGGCTATGACAAGAAAAACCTGAACCTTACCAATCTCGGCTATTGGAACGGCCAGGTCTTCATGCCTTCTCAGGGGACAAGCGCGATCCTTGTCATCCCAATCGAGTTTTCAAACGACCCGTTCTCGGAGATGGAACTGGAAAGGATCGACAATTCCTTCTTTGGGGAAAGTGAGGACACGGGCTGGGAATCGGTCGCTTCCTATTACGAAAAGGCAAGCTACAATAAGCTTCATATCGTCGGCGACGTGACCGATCCCGTCCATTTCGATATCACGACCCAGGATGCCCAGAAGGGCTACGACAAGGACAATACCTATGTCCAGAAGATCCTCTTCGCGGCCTTGGAGCGGCTTGATGATGCCGGATTCGACTTTAGCCCCTACGATCAAAACGGCGATGGAATCCTGGATGCCGTCTGGCTTGTCTATTCGGCTAGCTATAGCACGACATCTGATTTCTATTGGGCGTTCACGACTTGGACGACGGAAGAGAAGAATTATGGTGGCTATGTGCCTTCATCCTATTCCTGGGCCTCGGTGGATTTCTTGGAGAAAGGGCGCTATAAACCCTATTTCTCCGCCCTCAATGGCGATGCCCATACCTATATCCATGAGACAGGCCATCTTCTGGGACTGGATGACTATTATTCCTATGACAACGGAACGGATGGAAACCAGGACTCCCCGACCGGCGGAACGATGATGATGGATTACAACATCGGGGATCATGATGCCTATTCCAAGTTCGTTTTGGGCTGGATTGACCCGACTGTCATAACCAAGGACTATCTTGAGGAGAATGACTATACGATTTCCTTGGATTCCTTCGGCAAAACCGGAGATGCCCTCATCCTTCCGATTTACAAGGATGGCAATGTGGACTACAACGGAACGCCCTTCGATGAGTATCTCATCTTGGAATACTATACGCCCGATGGCCTCAATGAACAGGATGCCACGACGCGCTATGAGAACCTGAAGATGTTCGGAGAGCCGGGCCTTCTTGTCTACCACGTCAACTCCCGTATCGGAAAGATGGTCGCCGACAGGATGTCGGAAACGGGCGTGAGCTGGGATGGCTATTGCTATGATGCTATTTCCGATGCCCTTGAGGATTCCGCGACGAACTATCTTTTCTACTACCTCTATTCCAACACGCGCTCCTACAGCCTGGACGATACGATCGACGAGGATGCCAAGAGCTACTATCGTGGCCGCTTGATTTCCCTTCTCTCCGCCGATGAGAAGAAGACCTACTTCGAATCCACATCGACGATGGCGGGCAACCGCTCCCTCTTCCAGGAAGGTGACGGCTTCTTTGTTTCCGGTGGCCGTTTCCAGGATTTCGCCTTCGATGACGGAAGTCTTCCCCAGTTCGGTTTCACGGTCCAGGAGAGCAACGACTCGTCCTGCGTCCTTTATTTCCAGGAGGCACAATGAGCATTTTCTTTCCCCAAGGCACGAAGATCGAGCTCAACACAGTCTGCGGTTATAGCGGCGCCTACTTCGGGTTCTATCGCGTCGCCTTTTTGGCCGACGATGGTCTGTTCTATCTCGATGAGGGCGAGAAGGAAAGCCTTGCGATGGCCCTTGCCTTCTACCGGGACAGAATCAGCAGGATGCCTTCCTATCCGTATCTGACAAAGAACAAGGCGGAATATGTTCCAGGAAGCGAGACCCGTGTCTTCAAGCAGGTTCTTGGCCTTCCTAGCGAAGTCTTCGATTTTTTGGACCTCAAGGAAGACATCCTCTCCCAGCTTCATTTCCGCAAGGGCCTTTCCCCGCTCAAGCGCGATAGCTATACGGAATTGTTTTCCAGGGTCGGGAAAAGATGGATCGTCGATGAGTTCAAGTCCTATCTGATCGAGCAGGGGATCTTCTTCCTCTATGACGAGACGAAGTCCTTCCTCTCCGGAAAGGATGTCTTCTTCCCTGTCTTTCTTAAGGCAAAGGAAGGACAGATTTCCTTCATGGGACTGGCGGAGGATTTCTGTGCCGAGCGGGTTGTCATCGACCTCATGCACGGCGAATGCGATCCATCCTTTTTGAAATACATCCTCCGCTTCAACGCCTTCGGCCTCCAGGAGCAGCTCGATTATTTCGTCAACGGCATCGAGAATCCAAAGATCGCCGCTTTGGCTGACGATGTCGGCAAGAACAGGATCTACGCGGATAAGATAAGGCGCTATGTCGTCGGCATGGTCAATGCCGCCTACGATGAGTTCTTCCGCACAAGGCTCAACATCAATACGACCAAGCTTTCCTTCTTCACCAAGAGGAAAGTCGAGGAAACGTCTCTCTATGCGATTTCTTCCTTCAATGGTGAGATGTATTCGGACGATGGCAAGGATTTCTCCTTTGCCGAGCAGGACAGGAATCGGATTGCCCTCCTTGCCAAGGATGTCCGGCGCGGGGAGCATCGTCTGCCTCTCGTGCTTTTCTATTCTAGGCTTGGCCTTCCCTATGAAGGCTATCGGAAGATAAAGGACGATCCGACGCTTACGACGGCCAACATGGTGGCAAAGCTTCCCTTCCGCAAGGACATTCCCAACAGGGTCCTCTTCCTTTCCATCAAACGGTATGACGATAGCTATTGCTATTCCCCGGGAAACTTCCAGCATACGAGCACCTGCCTTACCCGCAGGCTTCGGGACCAGGGTATCTTCTATTTCTCCCACATGGACGAGGATGGCGAGGAGCGCATCACGATCAAGACCTTCCCGGCACACCGCTCCCCAGAGCTAAAAAAGCTCATCGACGATCCGACCTTCTCCCTTTACGATGGCCTCTATCTTTCCTATTGCCAAAGCAGGGAAATCTCCGGAAACCAAAAGCTTGCCGCTTTCCTTCGCAAGCTCGATCGGGTTTCCAAAAAGACCGCGGCCTCTTACTTCTTCTCCGTCTTTTCCGATTCCACCCTGACGGAGGCCATCCATGAAGTCACAAGCTACTTCCATATCGCCATACCTTCTTCCTCCAAGGACCGGATCGAGGATTTCTTCGTCTATCTTCTAGGTCAGTTCCTTGTCATTGCGCAGGACGATTTCCGGGCCGAATGTCTCAAGCAGAGGGAGACGCAGATCCTGACCCAGATCGATGGCATGCCCAAGGAAACGGAGACCTACGAGTTTGATCTTCCCCTTCCCTATGTCACCTATGGCATTGCGGCCTATTCCTTCCGGGACAAGTATTTTGGGACGCCCGTGCTCTGCTCCTGCCAAAAGGATGCGATCGAGGCCCGGATAAGGCACTTTGAAAGACGCTACAATCTTCTTCACCCCACGGGAGCAAAGCCCTCGCACAAGGCCATCGTGGAAAGGAACGTTTATGTCCTTGAAAAGCTCGGCCTTCCGGAGAACGTCTATCACCGCATCGATTGCCGGGAGGATATCGCGCCCCAGATTCCCTATGCCGACAAGGTCTGCCATCTCTGCAACGGGACATTGCCTTTATACCATGATGTCATCTTCGACAATCCCTTGGGCAAGAGGAATGCCCTGTTCACCTATGTCCGGGCTATTGGCTCGAAGAAGGGCGTCCATTTGCAATCCATCCACAACGAGAACTTCCTGGCCCAGCATCTCTTCGAGCAGGTTTCCAAGGGCACCTATCAAGGCATCATCGACATCGATGAGGACAAGGTCGAGGAGTACTTCCGGAAATACATCCCTACCGATGCGGAGGCCTTCGTCGCCATCATCGCCAGCTTCTTCACCGAGGTCTTCAATCCCTCCGAAGGCATCAATCTCTTCTACCCCTTGCTTTCAAACGACATCGCCAGCATCAAGGACATGCTTTTCTCCTATCGACCCGGAAACGAGAAGATGATCCTGGACAACCCATGGCTTTTCTCCCACTGCGCCTTCTTCTATAACCGTCTTGCCGTCTCTTATGCCTACAAGGAAGCCCAGAAGGAAATCCCGGGCCTTGAGACAGATACCTATGTCGATGCCATTTATGTCCCAGGTTTGAAGAAACCCTATGTCTATCCCGGTCGCGTCTTCAACGCCTATGCGGAGAAGGAAGGGGGAGAGCTGACTTTCTGCTCCTGCGACAAGAAGGCCATGCGGAACCTGATCGACTTTTTCATCCGCCAGTTCGATACCCGCAAGCCCTCCTTCCTCTGCCCCATCATCCTCTCCCTTGCCGGCCTGCCGTTTGCGGAAGTCTACCGTCTGCGGCACTTCCCGCTCAATCCCTCGAACGTCGACCTTCTGATGGAGAACATGCACTTTGAGGACAACATCGACTACCGCTGCGCCAATGTTTCCGCTCCGGCGATGAGTCCCTACTTCCCCTTGATGTATGTTCTGCCGCACAAGGAGGACAACTTGGCCGAGTTCTCCGCCATCCGCAATCCGATGGTAAAGGATGGCTTTCTCCTTCCATATTATGTTCGTCCGGATGATCTGCACTACGATCCCAATCATGAATACAACAAGGATTCCATCATGGACCGGAAGCTTCCTTTCTTCTTCTATATCACTATTGCCATGCCGCCGATCCTCGCTTCCTACTACTCGCCTTCGATGGGACTCTTCGATAGCTATCTGAAGGAGTTTGCCACCATTTCCGGCAATGACAAGGCGACCAGCAAGGCCGTGCAGATCCTCAGGGAAGCCTACGAGAAGGACAACAGCATCCTCTGCCGCTTCCAGGATGGCATCGGGGTCACGAAGATCCTCCGGGAAATGCTCCTTTCCTTCTTCCCCAAGCTCAGCGATGTCGATTCTTCCTTACAGGAAGGCGTGATGAACCGCATCCTGGGATTCATGACGTTCCTGACGGAGAAAATGGTACGGGCCTACATCCGACGAGAAGAAACGATAGGGAGGTAGCAAAAATGGAATACCGCATGGACTTGTTCGAAGGGGTCAAGAAGAAGGTTCCGGAATATCCGCAGTACGATTGCATCTCGTCGGCGTTCTTCGATGTCTTCTTTCCCTTGGAGGCAGAACCGGGAAAGGAATATCCCATCCTTCTTGAGGGACAGGCGGAGGCTTATTTCGAAAGGCTGAAGATCTATCGGGAAAAGATCCTCAAGGAAAAGTCCTATCCCGTCTTCGGATTCTTGGGAATCTATCCTGCCAAGCCGACAAGCATGGAGTGCTTCCAGCAGTTCACGGGCTTTCCGGTCTTCAAGGTATTTGGCAAGCTTGGCAGGCCTCTTCCCAAGGAGGTCGACGAGATCTTCCTGGAGCAGATGCGGATCCTCGTCAAGCCCGACTACATGCACTTCTGTCCCAAGGACAGCACCTCTGCCGACTACTTCAAGCCCGAGCTTCTTCAAAGCGATGAACCGTGCCTTTATCGTCTGATCAACGACCTTGCCGGGAAGGGCATCCTCTTTCCGAACATCGAGAAGATCCTTTCGGACGAAACCGATAGCTTTCCCGACTACCCGGTCTTTTTGGACAAGGATGTCGCCCCCGAGGAATTCACCAAGCCGATCGATCCTGTCGAGCTTTACATCGCCTTCCGCATTCCGAACACCGACTTGGAGCCTAAGGAATTCGAGGCCTATTGCAGCCTTATTCGGAGCATGAGTCCGGAGGAGAGCTTCCGCTTTGCCTTCCAGAACGAAACCAGCTCGGAAAACCCTGTCCAGGTCGCCAGGATGGCCCTTCGGGATTACTTCTGTGCCTTGATGAAGCCCTTGGTCAACGATTTCTTCTACCGCGAATATGGTATCGAAAAGATCTTCCCGACCACTGTCATGGACCACGATAGCCGCTTCTATCCCTTGGCGATGCGTTACTTCTATTTCGGATCGAACTTCGTCATGGCGGCCAAGGTGACCTTGGATATGTCACTTTGCGATACCGGCGTGGGCATGGAGGAAAACCTGAGCGATGGCGAAGTCATCGGAAAATACTGCCTTTCTACGAAGGACAGGAAAGCCGTTGCCCTTGCCTTCGAGACGGTCAAGGCCCATTTCAAGGCCACGGGCGAGAAGATCTATCCGGCCCTCTTCCTTCGGCAGATGGGACTTCCCTTCCCGGCCTATGAAAAGGTTGCCTACTTCGATTTCGAGGAAGGAGACGGGGAGAGCTTTGCCGCCTTGCTGGACTATCAGGACTTCGACTACTTCTCCATGGCCTTCCCCAATGTGACGCTCGGCGACTATGGCGAAATCCTGTTTAGCGATCCCGAGGAGTTTTCTTCCCTCCACTATTGCATGGCGCGGCATGGTATCTTTGTCCTCTTCGAGAACATCGTTCCCTATCAGATCAACTACACCGTCGGCCTTGATGAGGAGGGGAAGGAATGCTTCCCTTCGATGGCGGACAATGCGGGGCTTGTCAAGGAGGCGATGCGTCATGTCGATTCCACGATTCCCGGCATCAAGGAGGCCCTTTCCTCCGACGATACCTTTTTGACTTGCGACTACAAGGGAAACTATCCCCAGGTCCAGAAGTTCTTCCAGCGCCTTCAGAAAGGGGAATATTCCATGGATATCCTCCGCTCCCTTCTGGGAAAGGATTCCGCCATCCTCTCGACCCTGAGCGCCTTCCTCTATGATGTCATGGGACACTTTTTCCTGAAGAAGAACAAGGAATTCAAGGCGGAATTCGATAACCGCTGCAAGATCCATCCCCTTGCCGCCTGCGAAAGGATGCCGATTGTCTTTGGCGATGGCAAGGAGAAAGGCGTTCTCGGCCTTTATGGTCCCTATAGGCGCCTTGAGAATGGAAAGCTTGTCTCCTATGAGGATGAGGACAGTCTTCTCTTCCTTTTTGCCCAGCTTCTCTACCAGGCCCATTTCCGGAAGAAAGGCGGATTCTTTGCGGCCGTCTCCTTCTTCCATGAAGAGCAGAACCGCTGGATCTACTCTCCCTATGCCGAGGCGATGTTCGTCACCGGACTGGATGAGGAGAGCCTCAAGAACTTCCCCGTGGATTTCAAGCACTCGATCTCCAACCAGGTCGCCTTGGGTGTCGAATTGAGCCAAGAGAATAAGATTGAGTACTGGAATGCCAGAAGATCCTCGCCCGCCCTCATTTCCTGCCTTATCCGCAGGGAACTCATGATGGACAAGACCTATGTCACCGGGGAAGGCAAGGATCCAGCACCGGTCATCGCCCAGCCGGGCTTAAGCCTCTATGGCGGTGCCTTCATCAGCCCGGATATCCTCTTCAGCGAACTTTCCAGGACCCAGTTCCCTTTCCAATACGACAAGAAGATGACGTTAACGGATTTCCTTGCGGTCCAGCTGGATGCCATCCTCGGCAACGTGGTATACGACAAGTTCCCATGGGAGAGCGAGGAGTATGTCGCCAATGCCAACGACGCCACCCTCCGCAGCGCCTATTACCGCTATTGCTTCGACGACCTTGCCGAGCCTTCGGAGTTTACCAAGGCCCTCTCGATCTACACCCTCGATGACGTCATCCGCGCCAAGACCGATCCCAAAATCCGCCCCTTGCCGACAGCCCAGGATCCGTTCTTCTTGGAATACGGCGAAGGAAGAGGCGAACACGGCGTATCGGCAGGCCGCTTCTTCTATGCCTATTGCTCCATTCCGCAGGTCCTCCCCTTCCGCTATCTGAAGGAAGACCAGAAGGACGTCCTGTTTTTGGAGAAGGTCATCCAAAAGATTCCTCTCAAGGGTGTGCAGGGAGCAATGGACGCTATCCTCAGGGATTTCTTCAGGAATCCGCCCATGGCCATCCAGTCGATAAAAAACAAGATCCGCATCAAGAGGGACCAGAAGCGGTTCGAGGACTTCCCGAAAACGGAAATCACCTGCGGATGCACGGAAGGGTTGATGAACCTGACACCGATCTGCCGCGACCCCTTCCGCTCCACATACCTCCGAAGAAAGGCCCTCAGCGAAGGTTACGTCCTTTTCTCCGACAAGAACATCCTTTCCACGGAACTAAGGGATGCCAAAAACCTTTCCACGGATCTCAATGCGTCCTATGACGAGATGCAGTCGACTCTCATCTATCTGGACGAAAGGGATGACAAGAGCCTCAATGCCCAGATCTTCCATCCCAATAGAAGGCTCTTTGAGACCATCCTTGAGGACTTCATCCACGACTTTTCCAAGACAAGCCTCAGCTCCGACTTCCTCTTCTATGCAAGGGAGGCCATGGACTATCTCTATGGCAAGGATAGGACGTTCTTCGCCAAGGCCGTCAATGCCATCCATTTCGACGGGAACTTCAAGAAGAAGGTGAAGAAGGCCTTGCAGGGATTCTCTATCCCCGAGCTGGATACGCTCCTTCCCATGGACTTCGTCTACGACTTCATCGCCCTCTTCGTCCTCAGGCTCCAACAGGAATACCTCACCCGTCTCTGGGCACGGGAAGTGATTTAGGAAGACAAAAGGCACCGTTCTAGCCGGTGCCGATCACTCTTTTGAACAACGAAAAGGGCCGCCCGAGAGCGACCCTTTTTGAATGCTAGATGATCTGGAAGTTTTTGGCTCTAAAGATCGGTGCGCAGATTTCGTGGACGACAAGCGGGATGATGGCGAAGGCGACAAGCTCGAACCATTCGAACCACTGGAGATGCGTCGTTCCGAAGACAAGGTTCATGCCATCGACTTCGGTGACGAGGACCTGCATCGCGAATCCAAAGACGAAGGAGACAAGGAGCATCCAGTTCTTGCCCTTGAAGACGTTGATGAAGGAATGCTTGATATCGGTCATGCCGACCATGTGGAAGACCTGGGCCATGGCAAGGACGGTGAAGGCAAAGGTCTGGGCCTGCTCATGGACGCTGAGCCATCCGCCATCGAACTGGGCGGCATTGAGAGCTTCTTCCGACTCGAAGAGCTCATGGATATAGGCACCATTCTCGTAGCGGATACCGACGAAGTTGCCTTGTCCGTCCTGGGAGGCCATGCAGTTGAAGAAGCCGTCCCAAGACCAATTCCAGAATTCGGTATCGCCCATGTGCTGGAGAACGGGGAGGAAGAAGGCGATTGCCGTGATGACGAAGATGATAAGGCCATAGAACAGAGTGAACTTGAGTCCGCCGTGAGCGAAGACGCCATCCTTTGGATTCCTGGGCTTCTGATCCATGATGCCCTTTTCCTTGTCATCCATGCCTAGGGCGATGGCAGGAAGGGAGTCGGTGATGAGGTTGATCCAGAGGATGTGGAGGGTAGCAAGAGGCAGGATGACACCGTAGTTGGAGAAGGCGGTCAGGATGGTGAAGAAGAACATGACGAGGACTTCGGCGAAGTTGGAGGAGAGGAGGTAGAAGATAGCCTTCTTGACGTTGGAGAAGATTCCTCTTCCTTCCTCGACGGCCTTTTCGATGGAAGCGAAGTTATCGTCGGTCAGGACCATGTCGGCCGCGCTCTTGGCAACGTCCGTTCCCGTGATACCCATGGCGATACCGATATCGGCCGCCTTGAGGGACGGGGCATCGTTGACGCCATCACCGGTCATCGAGACGATGTTGCCGTTGGCCTTGAGGGCCTTGACGATCTGGACCTTGTTCTCCGGGGAGACACGGGCGAAGACGTTTGTCGTCTCGACCTTCTCCTGGAGACCCTTTTCGTCGAGGGCATTGATCTCGTCACCGCTCATGCACTGGCTGATGTTGTCGGCGATACCGAGGTTCTTGGCGATGGCGAAGGCCGTGTCCTTGTGGTCGCCGGTGATCATGACGGTGCGGATGCCGGCCCTCTTGAAGGTGCTGACGGCAGGAGCGGCTTCCGGTCTTTCCGGATCGATCATGCCGACCATACCCTTATAGATAAGGTGATCCTCGGCCATCTTCTGGCCATCGTCGTTGTAGCGATAGGCGAAGGCGAGGACACGGAAGGCCTGAGAGGCCATCTCGGTCGAGGCTTTGTTGATGTTGTCGATGTCTTCTTGCGTGATGGGACGGACAGTGCCGTTGATGTCGATGAATTCCGTGTGCTTGAGGATGGAGTCGAGGGCGCCCTTGGTATAGATGATCCTTCTTCCGTTGAACTTGTTCTCGGTGGACATCATCTTGCGGACGGAGTCGAAGGGAAGCTCATCGATACGGGGCTGGGTGGTCTCTTCCGTCTTTTCCTTTTCGATTCCCATCAGGTGGGCATAATCGAGAAGGGCAAGCTCGGTCGGATCGCCATAGCGGTCACCGTTGATGGAGGCATTGGAGCAGAGCATCATGCCTGTGGCCAGGAATTCCGGATGGACGGCCTTGTCGGCATCGTAGGTGACACCGTCGAGATAGACCTTCTTGACCGTCATGCGGTTTTGGGTCAGGGTTCCGGTCTTATCGGAGCAGACGACCGTGACGGAACCGAGGGTCTCGACGGAAGGAAGCTTGCGGACGATCGTATTGACCTTGACCATCTTTCCGACACCGAGGGCCAAGGCGATGGTGACGATGGCAGGAAGACCTTCCGGAATCGCGGCGACGGCAAGGGCGATGGCATTCTCGAAGAGATCGAGGATATTCATGCCGATGTCTTCCCAGGCATTCTTCGTGCCGGCCTGGATCAGGGCAGCGATGACGCCGACGAGGAAGGTGACGACAACGATGACAAGGCAGATGATACCGAGCTGTTTGGAGAGGACGGCGAGCTTCTTCTGGAGCGGCGTTTCCTCATCGTCGGCGTTGGTCAGCATTCCGGCGATCTTTCCCATTTCGGTATTCATGCCGGTACCGATGACGACACCGCTACCGCGACCATAGGAGATAGGGCAGGACATGTGACCGATCGTCGACTGGTCGGCGACAAGCGTTCCATCCTCAAGGACAGCCGTGGCATCCTTTTCGGCAGGGACGGACTCACCGGTCAGGGAGGATTCGTCCGACTTCATGTCGACGGAAGTGATGAGACGGAGATCAGCAGGGATGATGACGCCTTCCTCCAGGATGACGACATCGCCAGGGACGAGATCCTCAGCCTTGACGGTAGCAAGCTTTCCGTCTCTCTTGACGGTGCAGGTCGGCGTGGAGAGCTTCTTCAGGGCTTCCAGGGATTGCTCCGCTTTCTGCTCCTGGATGGCTCCGATCAAGGCATTGATGATGACGATGGCAAGGATGACGATGCAGTCGATCCATTCATCCGATTCCGAACCAGTGGAGGCATGGAAGATGAAGATACCAAGGGAGATAAGGGCGGCGATGAGGAGGACGATGACCATCGGCTCGATGAACTGCTTCAGAAGCTTGATGATGAAGGGGACCTTCTTGCCTTCCTCGAGCTTGTTGGGGCCGTACTTGGCAAAGCGCCGAGCGACCTCTTCGGAAGAAAGTCCGTTGTTGGGATCGGTCTGGAAATGCTGGCAGACTTCTTCGGGCGTATGGCAATACGCCTTGAACTCAGGCTCCTTGTTGGTCTGGGGAGCCTTCTGTTCCTTTTCAGAATCCATGGATATCCTTTCTTTTTACTGGTCTCGTCACCGATTTCTCGGCCCGCTCCGATCCGGCGTCCCGGATGTGATTGTCGGAGGTTGGCTTGGACTACTCCCCAAGTAAAAAAGCTTTAATATTTTATCGATAAATCCATGTTGTTACAACATTTTGTGCTTTGGAAAGCCTAAAAGCGCTTCGATGACGGAGAATGAAAAGCAACCTATTTAATCGAGAAGAAGTGGTGTCATCTTTAAAATCGCTGAATCATCCAAATATTACGTCAATGACTTGCTTGAAATCATCGATGACCATATCCGCAATCCGATCGATTTCCGGCCAATCGTTCCTGGAAGCCTCGTCGCGGACGGAAACGGTCAGGAAACCGGCATCATGGGCTGTTTTCGTTCCTATCAGGATATCCTCGAAAACGATGGTCTCTTCTGGCTTGAAATCCAATTCCTCGGCAAGGTGGAGGTAGATCTTCGGTTCGCTCTTGTTGGTCTTGAGGCTATCGACGTTCTCGAGGATGTCGAAATAGTCATAGAGGCCATTGTTCTTAAGACAGGGGACATAGAGCTTTTCCTGGTTGGAGGTCGCCAGTCCAAGGCGGAATCCATTTTCCTTGAGCTTGGAAAGAAGAAGCTTTGCGTTTGGCTTTGCCTTGATGTTGAAGGCGTATTCGCTTTGGGCAATGCCCATCCAGATGTCCATGAGCTCTTCTGGCGTTTCCGTAAGATGGAAGCGGTCGATGGTATAGCGGGCGATATCATAGAAGGACATATGGGCAATCGATTTCTGGTAATCCTCGGGAAGGACCATGCCCTTGGAAAGGAAGAATTGCTGGTCGACGCGGTACCAGACACCCATCGAATCCATGAGCGTTCCGTCGAGGTCGAAGATGCAGGCCTTTGCCTTTTTCAGTTTCTCTTTTATGGACATGGCCCTATTCTATCCGAGAACGCTCTTCTTGGGCAATCGGCTGTTGTCTAAAACCGGGGCGGAAAATAGAATATAGAAGATATGACTTATCTGTTTTTCGATGCGGAATGCGCCAACTGCCTCCACGGCGAGGGAAAAATCTGTTCCGTCGGCTATGTCAAGACGGACGAAAGATTTAACATTCTCAGGAAAAAGGACATCCTCATCGATCCGAGCGCTCCGTTCCTTCTGGGCAATGCGAAGAATGGCGAAGGCATACAGCTGGGCTATCCGCTTTCCCGTTTCCGCTATTCCCATACCTTCCCTTTCTACTATGAGGAAATCAAGCGTGTCTTCACCGCACCGGAAACGCTTTGCTTCGGTTTCTGCATCCACCAGGACATCGGGTTCTTGGACTATACCTGTTCCCGCTATGGTCTTCCGTTCTTCTCCTTCGAATACGTCGACATCCAGAAACTCGACAAGGCGCTCTATGGCTTAAGGGACTGCCGCGGCCTGGATACGCTTGTGGAATCCTTTGGCCTGGCTAAGTTCACTTACCATCGCTCCGATGACGATGCCCTGATGTCGATGGAAGTTCTCCAAAGGCTTCTGGAAGAGAACAACATGACCTTGTCCCAGGCTATCCAACGCTATCCTGGTATCCACGGGGAAAGCCTCTCTGTTGCCAGGGAACTCCAGGAAAAAAGACGGCAGAAGGAGAAACAGAGACAGATAAGGAAGCTCTCCATGACTCTCTTCGAAGGAAAGACGCTTCCTTCCCTTTCCTACTACACGCCCTTCTTCTGGGGAAAGAACGTCTATTTCAAGCCAACTTGTCTCTATGCCCATCTGGATTACCTTCTGAAGAACAGGGATCGTTTCCTTGTTAGGGGCATGCATCTTGTCGAGAACCTATCCAAGGCCGACATCGTCATCTACGACCGTGGCGATTTTGTCGGAAGGCTTCGGGAAGCAAACAGCAAAGCGGTCTTCCTTCTTTTCAATCACTTCGTGAAGAAGGTCGAGAAATAATAGAAAGCAAATTTATACAGAGATTCTTATAGATAGGCATCTCTATTCTTGCTGGTGAGGATGGCGAATTGAATCTTTTGACATTGCCCCAAAAAAGAACTGTTTTCTCTTGCTCCATAATACCCCTGGCCATGCTGTCGAATTCCGGATTTCCTATGCTTCGAAATCAACATAAGCCCAAAGAAAAAGCCCTCTTCCGGCATGGAACCAGAGGAGGGCGAGATGGCAGTTTTACTTGATCTTGGTGACCTTGATCTGAGGGACAAGCTTTTTCCAGAGCCTGTAGGTACCAAGGTGCGGCGAGAAGGCAGTGGCACCGCCAGCGGCCATGGAGTATTGGAGCGTCTCTTCGATGCTCTTTCCTTCGCTGAGTCCCTTGATGAATCCGGCGATGGAGGAGTCTCCGGCTCCGACGGCCGAGATCTGCTTTCCGGTTGCATTGGAGCAATGATAGACATGCTCGTCCTCGGTGAAGTAGTAGGCACCCCTTCTTCCAAGGGTGACCATGACCGTGCGCGGACCTCTGTGGACCAATTCCTCTCCGCCGGCGATGATTTCCTCGTCGGTGGTGAGCTTCTTTCCAAGCAGGTCTCCCAGTTCCTCATCGTTGGGCTTGATCATGAACGGCTTCTGGCAGAAGGCATTGGTCAAGGCTTCATCGACCGTATCCAGGAAGACGTAGGCATCGACGGGGTTGCAGCATTCCTGCATGATTCTGGTATAGAGATGCTTGTCCTCTTGGCCAAGAGATCCCGAAAGGATGACGATATCATGCCACCTGAGGCGTCTCTTGAGATAGGTGAGGAGCTTTTCGATTTCCTTATCCTTGACCTTCGGGGCGCTCGGATCGAAGCGGGTGTCTTGGTGCGGGCCGGTGATCATGACGTTCAAGCGGGAATTGGATTCCGTTTGCAGATAGACATGATGGGCGAATTCCCTGTTGACGATGGTCTTGATGTCGCGACCGATCTTGCCGCCGACAGCGACGATGGGGATGTTGTCGACGTGGAGGTTTCTGAGCATCCTGGAGACCGTGATTCCCTTTCCGCCGAGAGAGAAGCCTTCGGCTTTCGGGCGGTTGACTCCACCGACGCGGAGTTCCTTGTCCTCAAGGTTGAGATTGTAGTCGATGCACGGAGCAATAGTTAATGAATAGATCATTTTGATAATGTCCTTTCTTTTCTATGCAATCGTTTTGACTTCGATCATCTTTATCAATGAACGGTATTTGTCGTCGGCCATGTCGGTGATAAGCGTCGGACGCGTGAAGTCGGAGAAGGTGGCGGTGGAGATGCTGTCGAACTTGGTGTGGTCGGCAAGGACATAGACCATGCGGCATTTCGCCAGGGCTGCGGACTTGATGGCGCATTCCTGCGGATCGGGGGTGGTGAACTTCGCCTGGGGATGGATGCCATTGGTACCGAAGAAACCGATGTCGAAGTTGAACCGTCCGATGAAATCCAAGGCATAGGGACCGATGAAGGCATTGGTTGTGAGCTTGAGTTCGCCTCCTGTCACATAGCAGGTGAGGCCTCTCTCGGCAAGCTTCTGCGCCAGCAAGGGGGAGTTTGTCACGTAGTAAGTGTTGCGGAAGGCAGGAAGGAAGCTGATCATGCTGGCGACGGTGGTGGAGGCATCGAGGTAGATGCAAGACCCTTCCCTGACGAACTTGGCAGCTTCGCGGGCGATGGTTTTCTTGATGTCCGGCTCCGTCCTTTCCCTTTCGAGATACTCCTTGTCCAGTCTTTCGAGCTTGAAGTTTCCCGAGAAGTGAAGGGAGGCTGCCCCACCGTGGACGCGGAGGAGCTGGTGTTCGTTTGCCATGCGCTGCAGGTCGCGGCGGATAGTCGACTCCGAAGTCTTGAAATAGCCGGCAAGGGACTCGACCGAGACGAATTGCGATGGGCTTTCCTCAAGGAGCTTCAGAATCTCCTCATCTCTGTCTTTAAGGCTCATGATAACGTGATAATCATAGGACAAACGAAAAGGGACTTCAATTGAAATCGGTCAAAATGAGCATTGATATGCTCGTTTCGCTCATATGGCATGGAAAACGGCAAGGTTAGAGAAGAAGAAACGAAATCAAATGGTCAATTCTTGTCGGTTAGGAAAGCGTCCAGGTTTCGGAGATAGTCTTCCTTGCTATGGCTCTGGACAAGGGCAAGACGCAAGGCCTTGGTGTTGTCGAAACCTTTCAGGTAACGGACGGAAATACCGCGCATGATGTCGCTTGCGGGCTTCTCCTCCTTGCAGTCGAAGATGTAGTCCAAATGCCGCTTCAAAAGCGCAATCTGGCTTTCGATCGTGTTCTTTTCCACGGGCCTTCCTTCTTCGATGTCGAGCATGTCCTTGAAGACCTTGGGATAGCCGACGGCCCTTTGGCCGACCATGACGGCATCCGCCTTCGTCTTTTCGAGGACGTCCAGGAAGTTTGTCTCGTCGATTGCCCCGTTTGCGATGATGGGAATCGAGACGCTCTCCTTGATTTCCCTTATCACGTCATAGTGGACGCTTCCGGAGAAGCCTTCCTTCCTTGTCCTTCCATGGACGGCAATGGCCTTTACGCCGCAGGCCTCGAGTTTCCGACAGACGTGCTTGACGTCCATGATTTCATCAAAGCCAATGCGGATTTTGATGATGACAGGCTTTCTGGATATGGAAACCATCCTTTCAAGCAAAGAATAAAGCTCATCCAATCTGTTTAACCAATAGGAACCGGCTTTCTGGCGCATGACCTTGGGGACGGGACAACCGACATTGAAATCCAGAAAATCGTATCTTGCTCCGGATTCGAACAAGGGAATCGATTGGAGGATGCTATCCTGCTTCCCTCCGAAAATCTGCAGGGCGAGCTTGGTCCCGCTTTTTGAGAAGTCATCCTTGTAGGTGTTTTTGAGATCGTCCCATGTCGCGGAGCTATTGTGGATCAGGGATTCGCAGGACTCCATTTCCGTATAGACCATCCCGGCTCCCATATCCGAAGAAAGCTGCCGGAGGGAATGGTCCGTAAAGCCAGCCAAGGGAGCCAGGACATAGCGGTTTTTGATCTCGATTCCGGCGATGGAAAAGGTCTTAGGCATGTTTTTCCTCCAGAAGGGACAGGAGTTCCTTGGCTTCTTCCTCGTCGATCATGGCGATGTTGTTTTTCTGCAGGGTCTTTGCCGTGATGCCCAGGCCCTCGATCGTCTTTCCGGAAAAGAGGCCGTCATGGACACGATGGACGCCGCAGCTTGGGGAATTCTCCTTGAGGATGGCAAGATGGATTCCCTTGACCTTGCAGGCGGCTAGGGCCCAGTAGGCCCCATCCTTGTAGTTCTGCGTCACATCCCTTCCTTTCTTCGTCAGGACCTTTCCGTCTTTTATTTCGGAAGGATCCCGGGGCGTTTTCAATCCGCCGAGCACTTCCGGGCAGACGGGAACGAAATCGAAATAGCGCTCAAGCTTTTCGACCTCAACGCATTTCTTGCTCTTTCCGTCATAGCGGCAAGGAATTCCCAAAAGGCAGGCCGAAACAAGGACCTTTTCTCTCTTTTTGCTTCCGTTGAGGAAGGCAATCTGTGTCTTATTGTCCATATCCGGTCTCCTTGGCGAATTCTTCCAGGAAGGAAAGCATATAGGCGTGTCTTTCCTCGGCTATCCTTTTTCCTTCCGCGGTGTTCATCATGTCCTTGAGAAGAAGGAGTTTTTCATGGAAGTGGGCGATGGTCGAGCTTTTGTTCTTCTGATATTCCGCAAAGGACATGTCCGTTCGGTAGGTTTCGTTCCGGTCGTAGAGTCGCCGTCCGTTTTTTCCACCATAGGCAAAGGCCCTGGCAATACCGATGGCACCGATGGCATCCAGCCTGTCGGCATCCTGGACGATCTTTCCTTCCATGGTATCTGGCGTCTTGGTGTCCTTTCCCTTGAAGGAGACATCCCTTATGCAGGAAAGGATCTTCTCCTGGGTAGAAGGGTCGATACCGTGGCTATTCAAAAAGGAAACGGCGTTTTGGAGATTCTCATGTCCAGGGAAGAGCTTGTAGTCGTCGACGTCATGAAGCAGACAGGCAAGGAGGACGACGAAGGAATCGGCCTTTTCCTTTTCCATTATCTTCCTGGCATTGGAAACGACCCTTTCGACATGGTCGTATCCATGGCCGGACGAATCCGAATCCAGAAGGGAGCGGACGTAATCCTGGCAAGCGGCGATGATCTTTTTTTCAGTGGCGTTGTCCATGCCACTGATTATAAGACAGCCAAAGAGCAAAGCGAAAATCTTCGCCTTGGTTCATGGAAGAAACAATTGCCGAAAACAACATTTTCCTTTTGCTTTTCCGTTCCTTACAATCAAAGCATGAACACAGCATTGGATGCCATGATGGACTATGTCCAGCCGACGAGGAACTTTTCCCTCGCCTATGTCCTTTTGGATACCGTCTTCGTCTGTCTTTTTGTCTTTCTCCTCTTTTTCAAGAAGAAACGCGTGACGGCCTACTGGGCCTTGGCCGGCGGTGTCCTCTACTTCCTTGTCGACTTCCTTCTTTTCTATCTTGCCAGCGGATCGCGCGAGATCTATTCCTATGTGCTGAGCGCTCCCGACAAGACAACGCTCTTAGGAGCCGGGCCGACAGCCGGCATCCTCTTCTGGATGTCGATGAGCTATGGCATTCTCGACTTCGCCTTCATCTGGCTGTGGCTTTCTCATGACGAGCATCGGATCGAATACAGTCTCCTCATCGTCGTCTGGTGGATCTGCTGTCCGCTCATGGCTGGCTTTGTCGACAATCTCCTTCCGGATTCCATGGCTTTCATGACAACCCGGGGAACAGGCAAATACCACGGCATCATGGGCCTTATCATGGCTGTTGGCTATATCGGAGCCATTGTCTACAATCTTCTGCAGCAGAACAAAGAAAGGAAAGTTCCCCTTGTCCGGATCTTTGTCATCGGCTTCATGGCCCAGTTTTTGTGGGAGGCCGCTCTCCTTGTCTTCGGTATCCGCAGCCAGAACTATGGCGGCGACAGCATGCGCCAGATCATGACCCTGCTTCAGAATTCCCTTGTCGAGACCAATCTCGGCATGCCCTATATCTTCTTCATCCATCGCTTCGTCACGTCCCGTTATAAGGATGATGGTTCCCGGTGCCTTCAGCCAACAAAGGAAGAAGTCAAGCCGAAGGTAGAGTAGTCAAAAAAGCACCTATCGTAATCAGAGATTCGAGACGTTCGTCTTGTCCAAAAAACGGCTTGGCAATCGGTTTCTTTCCTTTCCAATAAGGAACAGCCTTTGTTTTTTCTATTGACGGTGGCTTATGCTTTAGGGCTTTGTACAAGAAGAAATAATAGAGCAGCAAATGACTTCGGTATTTTCATATATTTACTGTAAAGATTTGTGATTTCCTTTCGTCCTAATCTTAATATTCATTGTATTTAGTAAAAGAAAACTTTATAATTTAGTAAAGGTAGGCTTTTCTAAAGCCTATAAATGGAAAGGAGTTTGTCATGGACGAATCACAAAGTTCAGAGCTGAAACGGGGAACCTGCCCGTATTGTGGGACAGAAAATCCGACTTCGGCAGCTTTCTGCAAGAAATGCGGAAGAAGATTGGATGGAATGGGTGTGTGCCCTCACTGCGGCCAATTGACGCCTGCGGACGGTGAGTTCTGCATTAATTGTGGAGCAAACCGCAATGCACCTGTCCTGGAAAAGAAAGTGTTTGCCAAGCCGCGTCCTACAAATACGCAAGCCCCCGCTGTTTCAAACGGCACAGAGGCTGTGTCTTCGCCGAGGGTTGTGACTCCTTCGACAAGAGCAAGTGGAAAGGTAACAAGAATTCTTGGCTTTATTTCCTTTGGCTCCAGCTGCTTGACTGTTGTTCTGAGCGTCGTTTTCTCTCTTCTTGTCGGTGCGGTGGTTAGTGCTGCTGGCGTAGACGTTCCCGGTCTTGCGGATCTCAACCTATTTACCTATTTCGGAGATGCCTATAAGTCCTTGGACGGCAGTGATATCGCTGCCTATGGTATTGCCGGTCCCCTTCTTGGAACGGTAGGTGTCGTCATCGGCCTTGTTCTTTTGGTTGTTGTCCTCGTCTTTGCTATCCGGGCGCTTATCAAGACCATCCAGAGCAAAGAGTGGAATTTGACGAAATACGGCGTTCTTTCCTACTTTGTCTACCTTTCGATCATTTCCGTGTTCATGCTCAATGCTGCTAGCAGTGCAACAATGCTTGGCGTTACCGCAAGCTATTCCCTCAACGGTGCAACGGTCGCGGGAATCATCCTCGGCGCTATCTTCATGCTGATTTCTGTTGTTTTGGATGCCATTGTCAATCGTGTTGTTGGCGGTCTCAGATCTTATCTTATCCAAGGAATTTCTACCGGAGTCACCATGATTCTTGGCATTCTTGTCCTCTCTTTCATCGGCTATGGTCTCTTCACGGTTTCTGTCTCCGCTTCGGGAATGAGTTCCAGCACCACTTATGGTATCAAGTCGTTCTCCGATTTCCTTTTCAAGACGGTCAATTCTTTGTACTATACGGCGACGACCGAGGTGTGGGAGGAGTTCCTGCCGTATTTTGCTGCATCCTTTGTCTATATGATTATGGCGTTTGTCTTTGCGGGAGCTTTCCTTGTTTTCTTCGTCCTGATGATCAAGGATTCCCTCTCTTCCTTTGGCTATGGCGTCACGAAGAACACGACCAAGTTTGGTATCCTTGCCGGAGTTATGGCTATCCTTCTTGGTGTTGTTCAGGTGGTCTTCCCGCTTATCGTCGCCCCCTATTTCTTCACTTCGGCAGACGTTGAACTTGTCTTGCCGATCATGACGATTATCTTGGGCGGAATTATCCTTGCCGGAAGCCTCGTTACGAGCCTTCTCCTCAAGAAGTCTGGCGACGTTGTTGCAGAATAGCGATTAAAGAAGACGATAGGCTTTCCGGGATTCTCTTCTCGGAGAGCCTTTTGTTTTGCAGAAAAGACTTTGTATTTCCCGTGTCCTTATATATAATAGTTTCAGTCCCTCGAGGGACTTTTTATTTGACAAGCAGAGGTGATAACATGCGGGAGAAAGTTTCCCTAGTCTGCACAGAGTGCGAATCCCGGAACTACAACGCCACCAAGAAACCCAACGATCCCAATCGGATCCAAGTCCGGAAGTATTGCCCCAAGTGCGGCAAGTATACGTTACACAAGGAAGGTAAATAGGAACCATGCACAAAATCAGCAAGTACTTCCGCGGTGTCGGAGAAGAGGCCAGGAGAATCCGCTGGCCTGACAAGAGAACCCTGGGCATTTCCGTCGCCAAGGTCTTGGCCATCGCCATTGTCGCTGCTTTGGTGATGCTGCTGTCCGACTATCTTGTCAGTGAGATTCTCAAGGCTGTCGAGGAAGCTTTCCCGCAGGCGTCTTCAACGACATCGTCTTCGGACGCGGGTGTTTCTGCTGCCGAAGCTATCCGTAGCATTTTAGGAGGTAGATGATTATGAACGAAGAGAAAACATTGACTCAGAACGAGACTGTCGAGGAGAAAGACAACAGGACTTCCGTTGAGAAGGCCCTTTCTGCCGAACAGCCCAAGAAGCAATACAATTCCCGTATCGGCCACGTCCATTCCGGCGTTGGCGGAAGCGATGACGATGATGGCGACCTTCCTGAAAAGGCTTGGTATGTCATCAATACCTTTGCCATGCGTGAGAGACAGGTCAAGGACATGCTTGAGAAGAGAGCCAAATCCATGAACATGGAAGACAAGATCTTCCGTGTCATCTGCGCCGAATACGAGGAACCTGTTCTGGACGAGAACGGCAAGCCGAAGATCGTCAAGGACAAAAAGACGGGCAAGATGGTTCCTAAGGTCAAGATCAAGAACTACTATCCTGGCTATATCTTCGTCGAGATGATCATGACCGACGAGACCTGGTTCGTCGTCCGTAACACGCCCGGCGTTTCGGGTATTACCGGTTCATCCGGTAAGGGTGCCAAGCCTTTCCCGATTCCGCGTGAGGAGATCGAGCCGGTCCTGAAGAGAATGCACATCGAGGATCCGGACATGTATTCCGACTACAAGGTCGGCGATCTCATCAAGATCCTTTCCGGAACCTTTGCCGATGCCGAAGGACGTATCGACAAGGTAGATCCCGAGAATTCCGAGGTCACGCTCCAGATCACCCTCTTTGGCCGTCCCCAGACCATCGTTGCCAAGTTCTCTGAGATCGAGAAGGCGCAGGAGAATCCCGATTTCGCTGACTAAGGAAAGGGACATGAAGGACATCCTCATCATCGGAGGAAGCAACATCGACATCAAGGCGACCTCCCATGACAAGCTGATCCTGCACGATTCCAATATCGGAGACCTTTCCGTTTCCTATGGTGGTGTTTCAAGGAACGTCGTCGAGAACCTTTTAAGGCTCCATGACGACGTTCTTTTTTTGACCGCCGTCGGCAAGGACGCCAATGGCAAGGGACTTGTCAAGCAGCTGGAGGATCTTGGCTGCCATGTCCTCTCCCTTCGCGACGACAAGGATACCAGCCACTATATCGCCATCCATGATGAAAAGGGTGATCTCTATGTCGCTATCTGCGTCTCGGATATCCTGGAAACCTTGACGAAGGAACATTTCCTTCCATTCGACGAGACGATAAAAAGCCATGAGAGCATCGTCATCGATACCAATCTCTCCAAGGAAGCCATCGACTATCTTTTGGATTGCTATTCCGACCATCGATTCCTCGTCGAAGGTGTCTCCGCCAACAAGATCGTCCGCCTTCAGGATAGACTGGATCGTCTCTGGCTATTGAAGGCCAACCTTCTGGAGGTGCGTTATCTTCTTGGAAACGATAGCCTAACCCCTGAGGCGTGCGGAAGAAGGCTTTATGAAAAAGGCGTCCACAACGCCGTCATCACCGACTCCGAAAAAGATGTCTTGGTCATGGAAGAAGGCAAAATCGCCTTCGTCCCCGTCCACAAGTCCGAACAGGTCGTCTCGACGATGGGATGCGGCGATGCTCTCTTTGCCGGACTTATCCATGCCCTCCACAAAGGAAAGACATTGCAGGAGGCCGTTTCCTTCGGTATCCGCATGTCTTCGATTACGATCATGTCCCCCTATGCCGTCGACCCGGATATCGGAAAGAAGATTTGAGGCCCCTTCGTAGTGGATAGAACACCGTTTCCGATATTGCCGCTCATGGCCTAACCTAGTTCCCAAAGCCGATTTCCCCAAGATGGGAATTACTTTGGATTGTGTAGCTATAATGAACTTTGTATACCTCTAAAAGAAAATAAAAATGACCCGTTTTCTAATAAGCCAACCTCAAATTTGAAACGGGAGGTGTATAAAAAAGCAGGCATATGATTGAAGCAACTGCCGTAACCAATTCCTTGTCCTCATCGGGCAGCTGCATTCCGGGGGGCGTCCTGATGACTGTTTAATCTTGGTATATTTATTTTATTCCTGCTAAATGGATGAAATTGGCAAGACAGAACAATTGTTACCGATGGGGTAAATTGTATTGGTTGTACAAATGATGACGCCCTTATTTCGTTTGTATTTCGTGTTCTTTAACTTAGCGAAGGCTTTAATGTCGTTTTTGTTGTATTCTTCCCCAGCTTTGCATTCAATCGTTGGTGATTCCCATCGCCTAAAATCAATCTCGTCTTTTTCGGATCTTGCTAATAGTTAAATGATGCGTTTGTCCCTTTATGATTGTCCTTATAACATTTCCTGATTTCATTGATGATATCAGTTTCAACCATGTAGCCTTTTAAATAGGAGTATTTTAAAGTTTCGGCAGAATTAACTCTCGCCAGATATCAGGCCAATCCCGTGTCGGAAAAATATCTTGAGGCGGTTGGTGATGGCTTGTGTCACACTGTTTTCATGAAAGGGCTCTAAAAGAAGAATGATGTTTCCGGCGATGCGTACGCTAATCCATGGTTGAACTGTTTTTTAGACACGCCAACTTCTTTTGCTAGATTATCGTATATTAGTTCCTGACCAGTTAGTGAAGCAAGAGTCGTCATGAGACTCGTAAACTTATGCTTGTCTTTCAGGTTTATAAAATCCGAAACATCCCTGTCCATCTTTGTCTTTGATCTCTATGGATCCATCATAGGAAATTAAATTGAATCGTGCCGTTGCGTCGGCTTTTTCTCTAAGAGTTTTTGGATCTTAATGTATTTCGAAGCATCTCCAGTAGGGTGAAATAACTAATATTGTTATACAAAAAATCACCCTATTTCCTATATGAATTTAGGGTAGCTTTCATGTTTCTTCCAAAGGCATAAATCAGCAATGGGGTTGCTGTTTCTTAGGAGTAGATAATATGTGCCGATCTCCTAGTTGCCAATGGGGGGGAGAGACATTGGGAAACTCTACTGGAAAAGAAAGCAACCTTAAGAAGAGCTTTCTAAATTTCCTATTTTGGTTATAAACTGGAAAATAGAAAGAATCCTGTTGAATATAGGATTGAAACGCGAGGATCTTGTCAGTAAAAGAGAGAGGAATGGACGCCCGATATTTTTGCGGCTATCCTCGGTTTCTTGTCATGCCTCGACTTCAGGGACGTCTTTGAGGATAAGCGAAAAGCTTTCCTGCAAGGAAAGGACGGTCTCCTCCATCTTTTCATTCTCAATGGAGGAAATGTACCAGAGCTTTCCCTCTTTCGTACTGAAGCCACCTTCGGAGTAATAAACAAAAGGATTCGACTCATCGGAAGAGAGGTAGATTCTCTCCTCGACGTCCTTTTCCCAGTGGCATTGGTATTCTTTGAGATGCTCGTTTCCGTCATAGTCGCTGACGTCTTTCTTTTCCCCATCGTAATTCAAAAGGGAATCGTAAAGAGATAGAACTTTGTTAGCGAGTTCCTCGTCCAAGAAAGCAGACTTTACCTTATAGCGGCTTCCTGTGCCATCGTTGAGAACATACTGACAGACTTCCACTTCGCTTGGCAGGGCCAGTTGGCTTTGGCATCCGGTAAGCAGCAACGCAAGAAGCAAGAAACATTCTTTTTTCATCATATTTCCCCCATATAAATTGCGCCAACAAAGTAGTCCTCGGCGACATAATAGTTTCCGGTACGTTCCCCATACCAATTATAATGTGTAATCATAAAATTACCAGAATATCTCAGATTGGCGACCCCAATTCCTAAAACGGGCAGTTACAATATTTATGTATGAAGTACCTTGGTAAAGCACAGAAGAATGTCACATCCCTTTCTTTGATTGGCTAGCCAAGCAAAGAAAGCGATGTAACCTTAGGGCTGGTGTTGCAGACTTAGCCGTATCCAGTAGAAGTAGCCATTGCGCAAATCAATAAAATTTTCTTGAACATAACTAATCCTCTCTTTTTTTATGATTCTAATCGTGTAAAAAACAATAATTTGCTGAGACTTTCAAGAATTATGTATAGCGTCGTGTCCGCAGACCCGCTTTCGGATGGATGCCAACAAGATTCCATTATTCTGTACTTGATGGGATCAACTTAGCCCGTGCACCCTTTATGATGGTCATGCCATACGGCATAGCAACAAGGCTTCCAATTATACGCAACTTCCTTTCATTTTCATCACGAAATAAGCTTTTCAAAATGTGTCACAAAAGCAAAATTATTATCAGTTTGTAACACTAAAACAATGATTATCGAGCTCCTTATCCTATAAGAAGGGGATTTAACAAACAGGTTGCCTAAAGAAGCAAATGATAAATAAGGAAAAGCTGAGTACGGGTATTCCGTAGGCATCCCGATTTCGATCTTCCCTGTTATTTATTCATCATAGCAAGACATAAGTTCCTGTTACTTCTTGGCGAATTCCGCAGAGACGGAGGTTGTTCATATTCTCTTGTCACGGCTCTTTAAAAAGATCCGTGAGTTCTTCCGGCATTCCAAGGCGCAAGCTTGAAAAGTCTTTGGTGGTCGGCACAAAAAGAAAAAGCCTGAACACCTCGGAAGGTATCAGGCGCTCTCTACGATAATGCCTACATACTACGCTTTTGATACATTGCACACCCTTACAACGGCAACTTTTAAATGCTACAAATTTACAATTGTGAATTTATTTCCAATAATCATCGATATCTTGTTTTTTGGATTGCTCATTTTCTATTAGAGGTTCAATAGGCTTCTCTACATCATTTTTAAATTTTATACGGCCATATATCTCAATATATAAAACGATAGGAATAAAATAGATAAGTCCTATAACCATAGTAAGTATTGTCCATAAAAAGAAATAAGAAAAAACCACTGATAAAGTAAATATAACAATATGAATTATCAAAAAGATTGGTTCTCCAATAATTAGGCATTTCATAAAAATATT
>CASGEC010000005.1 GCA_949300365.1 uncultured Bacillota bacterium | reverse complement strand
GCAATCCAAAACAAACTCAATGTGGCTGCTGTTCAGCTTCATAAACTTCGATTTCACCAGTTCGGCGGGGTAGTCGTCCCCGGCAATACGGATTGTCTTTCGCGCTGTGCAGACGGTTTCCAGCATAAGGTCAACTATCTCGTCCAGACGGTCTTTGTCAATTTTGCAGTTTTGAATGAGATGGTCGTATTCGATATTGTCCTTGATAATTTCCCTGTAAATCTCTACTGCGCTATTGCTTTTCGCTTCCGTTCTTTTCCTTTCCGGCGGCGTAGCCGCTTCGTCCTGCTCAAAGGGCAAGGGGTTTGGGGAATGGAAAGGAATGGAATGGGTACTTGATAAATCAGTAATTGATTGTTCTTTACTTGATATATCTTTATTTAATTGCGTTGGATTTTCCAACGTAGGCTTTTCCTGCGTAGGTTTTTCCAACGTTGGATTATCCAATGTTGGATTTTCCAACGTAGGGTAATCCGATATAGGCGGCTGTTCGCCGCTGGTAGCTGCTTCCGGCTCTCGCGGCTGCGGCTGCTCGTATATGACATAATCCGCGCCCCGCAAGCGTCCTTTCTCGTCGCGCTCCCGGCTGCGGACGATATACCCGGCTTTTTCGAGTTCCTTTACCGCTTCGCGGATTGCGTCGATCTTTTCCCGGTTGATATGGGATAAGCCCGCAAGGGTATAGTCCCAATCCTCCGGCAAGGACAGCATTTGCGAAAGCAAGCCTTTTGCCTTTAAGGTGAGTTCCTTGTTTCGCAAGTGGTGGTTGCTCATAACGGTATATCCCGTATTTCGCTCCACTCTGAAAACTGCCATTTTTCATCACTTCCTCTCTTGGTCTGCGTGGAATATTAGAAAGCCGTTTTCGGCGGTTTTAGTATTGCAATATGCCCTTTGCCGTTTTTGCGTCTGCAAAGCTGCATGGCGCAAGGGTTTTTACCCGTCTATTTGTCCATGCTGGCGGGCGTTTTCCGCGTCCTCTTGCCGGGGCAGTAGGGACACTCTTTGAAAACGCAAAACTCATATTTCCATTGTGGGCGGTAGAAACGGCAAGTGCCGCAATCTTCATCACCTCCGGCACAGCCGGATTGATAGCGGTCAAATCCCGGCTTCTGCTGCATGAGCAGTTCAAACGCCCGCTGCTTGCCCTCTGTGAAATACATTCCGGCTGCGCCTCCTTTCCTGCGAGCATAAAAAAACGCCACAACTTATTTCAAGCTGTGGCGTGGTATGCAGAAAGGGACGCTATCTCTCGATAACGTCCCTTTTGCTTGGTTATTCACTTGTAACCTGTTTGCCCGCTGTCCATAAACGCGATGATTTAAGGGCTTTTGCTTGTTTTCTTATCTCACCGCGCTTAAAGGGGTGGGCTTTTTCCATGCCTTCTTTCTTGGAAAGGGAAGGGGATGACTTTCCCTGAAATCCGCCCTTTTTCCTTCTTTCCGCACCTTGCCATCTTCTGTGGAGACGATGTTTTGCGTTGGTATTTTACAGAAAAAAAGATAGTCCCATAATGCCAATTTCTGCTTGATGTTCTTTTGCGGGGGGGGTAGCATTTAAACGTTACGGCGGATTTTCCATGAAGAGCTTCAAGTACGAGACGCAGACGATCCGCGTGTCCCGCTTTGGCGGTGGCTTGACACGTTGGGAGAAAGAGAATTTCGGCTGGTGCTATGACCTGTCCGGAAGCCTCACGAAAGGGGCGGTGGACAAGAAGACGGGAGAGCAGAGGAGAACGAAGGTCTACAAGATCTATGACTTCCATCGGCCGTCCAACTTCACCTCGAATCCGCTCTTCAACGTCGTCGAATGGCTTTATCGCTTCTTTGATCTCATCCGGGAACCCCTCTCTTTGCCCCTGTCCTCTTTATCGCTGCTGCCGTCGTTTTCTTCCTCGGCTTTCCGGACCTTCTCAACATCGTCCTTATCGTCTATGGTGCCTGCGTTGGTGGAACCGTTCTTCTCTCCGTGCTGGGCAGACTCATCGGAACGGTCTTCGGGATCTTCAAGAAGAATCAGGCAAAGATGAACTTCCTGAAGTCGGGAAACGAGGATGTCGCTATTTCCGTAAGGGAAGTTCCTCTGTGGGGATTGCTCTCCAAGTTCGACAACTATTGCCTTGGCTATTTCCCATTCAAGGAATGGACCACGACGATCGCGAAGCTCGAGAACAACTTCAAGCAAGTCAACAAGGCGATAAAAGATGAGGTGGATGACTTCATCCGGAATCCGGAAAGACTGCCGAATCCGGACAACATTCCGACGCCTTATATGCACGCAGCAGAAGGCTCCAAGCGCGCCTATACCCTCTATGTCCGCCTCAATCCCTATACGAAGAATGGCTTCTTCCTTCTTTTCCAGGGCCTGGTCCGCATCCTTCATCCCTTGGTGTATCTTGCTCTCTTCTTGCTTATCTTTTCCCTCATCTCGGTGTTTACCGATCTTTATCTTCCGGTTGAGGTCTATGTCATCGGCTTTGCCATACTTGGACTGTGGCTGATGAGCGATCTTCTGGCTTTGGTCGTCCGCAAAGCCTTTCGTCTGGATGCGAAGTCCTTGGGTCTTTCCACAGAGGAAAGGGAGAAAGCCAAGGAAGGCGACTTTGATGCTACCCATCCCCATTTCATCGGCAAGGACAATCGGGCGTGTGACGATGTCAAGAACTGGAAGGTCACCGATGTCTTCGCCCTTCTCCCACCCTATGGCGTCTTGCTTTTTGTCGTCCTCCTTGTCCGGGGCATCTTCAAGAGAACCTTCCCGACCCGCGCCTTCATTGTCCTGATTTTGGCTGTCATCGGCTACTTCGCTATCGCCCTTACCATGTATCATTTCTTCCCCGAAAACGGCTTTGTCGACGCCCTTCTCTTCTGGCTTTGATAGGAAAAGCCCGTTGAACCCTTTGTCGGAGAGAGGAAAAGGAATCGAAAGGAAAGAAAGCCCGATTTTCCTGTTTTCCGTTAGGAAGGCTTGGGATTGCTTTCCTTTTTAAGCCGGGAGCCTTCTTGATATAATCAATCTGTCTTCAATTGAGCGAATGAACCAAACAAACGAAAGCCAAGACGAAAAGATCGTTGTCAATCCCAAATACCTGGATATTTCTCCGATTTCCAAGGGGAAAAGGATGCTTGTCTATCTTGCGGATCTCTTCCTCTCCTTCATTCTTGCCGTCGGCTTCTTTTCCGTTGCCGTTTTTCCGATCTCCCAGGTCATTGGAAACTATTCCGGAATCATCGAGGAATCCAACGGATATCAGCAAAAGATGATGGATGTTCTCTACGATAACGATATCCTCTATTATGACAAGACGAAGGAGGATGTTTCCAAATACGATTTCACTTCCTCCCTATCCTATTCCGCCGACCTTTATCTGAAAGATCTTGTCCAGGACAAGGAAGACTGGATTGTCTCTTTTCTTAGGGATGACATTTCTCTTTCCACGGATGGGATTTGCTCCCTCTATAAGGAGATGGATTCATGGGCGTTCTTTTCCTTTGAGGAAGGCTTACCTAAGCTGGATGCGAAATACGTCGAGGAATTCAAGCCCCTTCTGGATGAAAAGGATCAGCTTTCCTCCCAAGAGGAAAAGGACTATGCGCGTTTTGTCGGGACGTTCTTTCCGAATCTCTATTCCCTGGTTATCCAAAGGCTCGAGAGTTCAGAGGAAATCGCACCGGACGATCCCCTCTATTCCTATCGCCTTCTTCTTGCGGAAAGGAAGGCATGCGATCAGCGCCAGGACAATATCGTCGTCTATGCGACCTATGTTTCCTATCTTCTTGCGACCTTGGTCTCCTTCCTTCTTGTTCCGCTTCTGAGCCGTTCGGACAAGACGATCGGCATGATGGCCTTGCGCGTTGTTCGCATCGACAAGGATAGGCTTGTCATCCGCCCACGGAAAACACGCTGGCTTTCCTTCTTCTTCTCCTTTGTCTTTTCCTTGCCCTTGATCCTGTTTGTCCCCATTTTCTATGTTCCTTTCGGAGAGCTCTTCTCCCTTCCCTATCTGACCTATCTGACCTTGATCTCCTTCCTCTTCGTCTTGGCTTCCTTCTTCTTCGTTCTTTTTCATCCCATGCATGTTTCCTTGTCCGACTTCGTATCGAGAACGGTCCTCGTCACCAACGAGACGATGGATGAAGTCTATAAAGCTAGAGGTTATCTCACATGTCCGAAATGAGCGCTTATGATGTTGGACGTCAAGATAAGAAGCCGAAGATGGATGTCCGCTATACGCGGGCAAAGATCTATCGGCGCGTCTTTTCACGGCTCATCGACTTGACGCTCTTCGTCCTTGTCGGCCTGCTTCTTTTCTTTGGCACGCGGGAGATCATCCGCACCATGCCCTTTTATCGCCAGGCGGAGCAGGAAGTCCTTCGGGTCATGGTAAACTCCGGGATCTATGTCGAGGTCGATGATGGCTATCAGGATGTCGTGACTTACTACACGAACGATGTCTCATTATCCACGTCGCAGAAGAAGGAGCGTTATGAGGAGACAATCGACACCTTCCTTGCCTTTGCCAAGGAGGAAGCCAAAGAGGAAGACTATCAAGAGGCCAAGGATAACTACGACAAGGAAAGACTGGACTTCGTCTATGACGGGACGCATATGTTTATTCTTTCCGAAAGCGGTGAGGTCATCGACAATCCGGACTTTATCGCCAAGGAGAGCTCTCCCTATGAGCTCTATAGCCAGGAATTCTACATTCCCTATATCGACAATGTCCTGAGAGGCTATCTTCTTTCCCTGTTCCCATCCTACTATCAAGGCTCACGACTGATGTCGAACATGGTTCTCTTTGCCGAGCTTCCCATCGCCGTCATCCTTTCCTGCTTTTTGGTCTATTTCCTTCCGCCTTTGATCTTCAAGAGGGGAAGGAAGACGATCGGCATGCTCGCCTATCGGATAGGACGGATCGACTCGCATCTGCTCAATGTCCCTTTGAAACAGTACCTGATCTATTCGGCCATATTCGATCTTGGCATCATCTGTCTTTCCTTCCTGACCTTAGGCATTCCGCTTCTTGTTTCCGTCACGATGATGGCGGTGACGAAAGGACATCAGGACTTTCCGGAATACATGCTCCAGATCAATGAGGTCGACGTCACTTCCAGCAAGATCTATTTCTCCCTGGAAGAGCTGGAAGTCGACTATGAGAAGACACAAAAGAAGCCGATCGAGTTTAAAAACACCACGTTTGAAGATGGGAAATGATCCACTCATGCTCTCTTGATGCCTATCCCATTATCGGCCAGCTAGTATTTCCTTTTCTAAAGCCCTATAATAATTAGGCTTTAGACGTGGTGTTCCATTACTATTTTCTGTCACCCTATCCGTGTGGTATACGAGGACATATTCAATGGCTCACAGAACAAGAAGGTCTCTCTTAGCTTCTCTCGTCATCTGCTTTACCTTCCTTTTTTCCTTCTTCCTGAACGCGGGCAACACGCCTCTCGAGGTTCGTCCCGAAAAGGGAAAAGCCGTTCTTACCGGCTCTCAAGGCGTTTCCGATGATGCCATTGAGGCCTCTACCTATGACTCTGCTTTCCAAGCCACTGTGACCCAGACGATGTATACGGAGACATCGCAGTCTTTGACGATTTCCCTTCGCTATGACACAGAGAAGGGAGAGAACGATTTTATCTTGGGCTATTATTCCGAGGAGTATGATTACCCGCTTTCTGCGGAATATGTCGTTACGACAACCGAGGGGAAGCAGGAAACAAGGCAATATACGGGGACCAAGAGCAGCCGCGTCAATCCTTATGATGGCGTCGGCAAAACGATTGGCTCGAACACTTTTACTTTGTCGATCGATATCCTCATCAGTCCTGGCGAGAGAGTCGACCCCCATCATGTCGTTCTCTACAACATCTTCCCCAAGGTTGCCGACTCGACCGGATTCCTTCCCGATGTGAATCACCCTTTGAAGGTCTCGGAGTATCAGTGGGCGACGACAGCACAGGAAAACCTCAGCCTGATCGAATATCTGGATTCCGAAATCGTGGCGATGAACGAGTTTTCTGGATTCACCTCCATCTCCGTCCGCTTCTTGAACAACTCCGATGAACTCTACAAGAAGATGAAGGCAAGCGTCTATGCCACAAACCAGATGCTAATCGAAAGCGGAGATATCTATTTCGAATACAAGTTCACGTCCATCGCTTCCTCTTTCTTCCGCTTCTACTATGAGGATGGCTCCTCCAAGGATGTCTCGACCAACGAAGGCGCTATCGACAGCACGCTTTCCCTGACCAGCGGAGAGGATACGCTGCGTTTCGTCTTTGCGGGCATCAGCTTGGACAATCTTGTCGGAATAGGTCTCTGTTCGGCCAACTACAGCGTACGGCTGATGTATGCCTCGACGCAGAAGGAAGTCGTCGGTTCGACCTACTCGACCCGCTTTGGATCGATCTTCTTCCGTTCCCCGGAGGATGATTTCAAAAACGTCCCGAAGACCTCGATCGACATCTCCCTTGTCATCGCCTTTGTGGTCGTCACCGTCATCCTTGTCGGTGCCACGCTTGGCATCTACTTCTACTTCAAGGAGAAATACAAGAACGACGAGTTCCGGCGCATGGATAACAAGCGCTTCTTGAAGCTTGCCGCATTGTCCTACCTGACGATCGGCGGCCTTGTCTTCGACATCCTGTTCATTGTCTATCGCTCGACGGTCTTCCAGAATTCCCTGACTGTCTTCAATCCGTTCGACAACTATATCGTCGTCTTCTCCATCGCCCTGATCCTGCTTATCGGCTACTTCATCCGTCTCTTCATCGGCATGATCCGAGATAGCCTGGAGAGGAAGGCGGCCGAGAAGATGAAGCTCAACGAGTTCGAAAAAGAAGACGACGGAACGAAATAGGAGAGAAAAAAATGGAAATCAAGCTGAAGAATCTCACGAAGGTCTTCCCGGGAAATCCGAAGAAGAACATCCGCGATACCATCGCCGTCAACAATCTCGACTTCGAGGTTCCGGACGGAAAGCTTGTCGGCCTTTTGGGCCCTTCCGGATGCGGAAAGTCCACGACCCTCTACATGATTTCCGGCCTTCTGAAGCCGACATCCGGCGAGGTCTGGTTCGGTGACCAGGAAGTCACCAACCTCCCCCCCGAGAAGAGAGGTATCGGCCTTGTCTTCCAGAACTACGCCCTCTATCCGCACATGACCGTCTTCAAGAACATCGAATTCCCTCTGACCAACCTGAAGGTCGAGGTTCCCCTTGTCACCTTCTTCGATTTCACCTTCACCTATCACTATCCGATGAAGGAGGATGACGACCTCAACGGCATCCTCTATAGCATCCGCACCCTGACGAGGAAAATCGGCCTTTCCAAGCGCTCCGTCCGCATCGAAAACGCCATCGACGAAAACAAGGTCCTCACCCTCGTCATCACCCTTCTTAATACCTCTCCGGAAGTGCGCGATATCTTCCGCGAAAATTTCGGAAAGATCATTTCGTTCACGGATGTCGACATCCAGGAGAAGCAGACTTCCGATGCCCTCTTCGATGCCAAGATCCGCGCCGATGTCACCAAAGTCAGTGAGGCCGAGAAGATCGACGTCAATTTCACGGGACGTCTCGACAGCAGCTTTACGACGGACCACATGGATGAATACATCCAGAAGATCCGCGAATTCGGAAAGGGATTCGGCCACCCGGAAGCCGTCGCCATCATCCGCTCCAAGGTCGGATATGAGCTTCTGGCCCGCGTCCTTTCCATTCCGGCAACCCGCATGGCCGAGTTCGAGGAAGGGATCAAGAACGTCCTTCCTTTCGTCTCTACTGTCGTCGCCACGACAAAGGTCGAGGACCATCTCTTCGAAAAGGAGATCCGGAACCTTCTTCGTCAGAACCGCTTCGTGTTTTCCGACCTCAAGCTCTACTATGAAAAGAAACAGCTCAAGGTCTTCCTCATCCTCAAGAAAGCCTCCAAGGAGAGGATAAAGGAAGGCATCGACCTCTTGACGGCAAACCTCGGTCTTGTTGAGGTGAAGTCCGATGTCCGGACTGCCGTCACCCACCGCAAGCTGACGAAGGAAGAAAGATCCGACATCGTCCATGAGGCCGCCAGGCTTGTCCAGGTCGAGGAATATCTCGAAAGGAAGCCGAGCCAGCTCTCCGGCGGACAGCAGCAAAGAATCGCCATCGCCCGTGCCTTGGTCAAGAAACCGAAGGTCCTGCTTTTGGACGAGCCACTTTCCAACCTCGATGCCCGTCTGCGTCTCCAGACAAGGGAAGAGATCAAGCGTATCCAAAGGGATACGGGCATCACGACCGTCTTCGTCACCCACGACCAGGAAGAGGCCATGTCCATCTCCGACAAGATCGTCGTTATGAAGCTGGGCGAGGAGCAGCAGATCGATACGCCGCAGAACGTCTACAACAATCCGGCCAACCTCTTCGTCGCCCAGTTCCTGGGAACGCCGCCCATCAATGTCTTCAAGGGCAGGATTCAGGACAAGAAGATCTATCTCGGCGAGGAAGCGGTCTATGAGACCGAGAAGGACATTCCCGACCAGGACCTCTATATCGCTATCCGTCCCGAAGGCATGATCGTCAAGACGAAGGAAGAAGGCGCTCTTGGCTTCCATGCCGATGTCGACATGCTCCAGGTCCTCGGAAGGGATCTCTTCATCGTCGCCAAGAACAGCCAGTGCACGAAGCCGACGTTCAAGGCCATCGTCTCCTCGGATAACCCGGTCTCCAACGGAAGGATCTTCATCCAGCTGAAGAAAGACAAGTTCTTTATCTTCGATACCAAGAACGAAAACCGTATTTATTTGGATTGAGGATGGAAACATGGAAGAACCAATCTTAAGAGAACAGAAAAGCGTGACGGCTGTCAACGACTTCTTCGAGAAGCGTCCTGAGCATGAGGAATGCTTCCTTGAAGAGAAGAACACCATCATCCGCCTTGTCGCCCCGCCGAAAAAGAACGCCAAGCCCTACAAGGTCACGGGCATCGAGGACACGGCAAGCAACAACAACTGGAAGGCATGGCTCTATCTGGGACCCGTGCTCATTCTTCTTGTCGTCTTCCTCCTCTATCCCTTGATCAACACCATCTTCATCTCCTTCCTGGACAACTACAGCTATATCGACGGCAGCTTCGATGGCGTGACGCTGGACAACTTCGGTGTCATCTTCGGTCTGACCCAGACCTATGGCGGCGGATATGAGACGAACTTCGTCCGCTATGCCATTCCCAATACGTTCATCCTCGTCGCCTTGACCGTTCCGATCTCGACCATGATCGCCCTTCTTATCTCCGTCGGCCTCAATTCCCTGAAGTGGTTCAAGAAGTTCCTGCAGACGGTCTTCTTCCTTCCCTATGTCACCAACGCCATCGCCATCGGCATGGTCTTCTCCGTCATGTTCGATACCAACGGCATCATCAACTGGATCTTCCATACCGATACCGTCTGGGTCTATGGTGCCGACAGATGGACGGCCATGGTGCCCCTTTGCTTCTACATCATCTGGTCCTCGATTCCGTTCAAGATCCTCGTCTTCCTCTCCGGCCTCCAGGGTATCGATGCCCAATACTACAACGCCGCCAAGATCGACGGGGCATCCCATGCCAAGACACTGTGGCGGATTACCGTTCCCCTGATGTCGCCCCAGATCCTCTATATCGTCGTGACCTCCTTTATCGGGGCCTTCAAGGAATACACCTCCATCGTCGGCTTGTTCAACGGCCCGGGAACGACAAACGGTTCCTACAACATGTATACGATCGTCTTCTACATCTACAACAACCTTTCCTCCCATACCTCCTATGCCGCGGCCGCCGCTGTCTTCCTCTTTGTCGTCATCCTCGTCTTCACGGGTATCCAGCTGGTGGTTTCCAAGAAGCGGGTCTACTACTGATGGAGGAATCGAAAATGGAAAACATTCGCTCTCTCAAGAAGACCTATACCGACTTCACCCACGTCAAGGTCAACGACAACATCACCCTTTCCTTGGCCGATTCCGGAAAGACGGTCGAGTCGATGCAGAAATCCGGCAAGGTCGGTTCCATCGTCTCCATGGTCTTCCTCTATCTCATCATCGGCATCCTTGCCCTGCTGATGATCTTCCCCTTCTACTGGATGATCATCACCTCGCTCAAGTACAACGACGAGATCATCTCCATCGACCAGACGCTCTATCCGACCATCATCATGTGGTCCAACTATGTCTATGTCTTCCAGACGTTCGACTTCGGTCAGTACATGTTCAACACCATCGTCGTCGCCGTCTTCTCAACGATCGGTACCCTCATCACCACGGTCATCGCCGCCTTCGCCTTTGCCCGACTGAAATTCAAGGGTCGCGAGGCGCTCTTCCTCGTCTTCCTGATGACGATGATGATCCCGGGCGAGATGATGGTCATCTCCAACTACATCACGGTCGCTTCCTTTGGCTGGATCGGAACGGGTCAGACGATCTATGAGGCCTATGCCGCCATGATCGTGCCCTTCTGGATCTCGGTCTTCTATATCTATCTCCTCCGCCAGAACTTCAAGCAGATTCCCAATGAGCTCTACCTTGCCGCGAAGGTTGACGGAAAGTCCGACTGGTCCTTCCTCTGGAAGGTCATGGTTCCCTTGGCCATGCCGTCCTTGATCTCCATCACCATCCTCAAGTTCATGGGCACGTGGAACTCCTACGTCTGGCCAAACCTCATCTGCAACGACGATTCCTTCCGCCTTATTTCCAACGGCTTGAGAGGTTCCGCCTTTGCCGATCCGGATACGGGACGTGTCTCCTACGGCTACCAGATGGCCGCGACCGTCCTTGTTACCGTTCCGCTCTTCCTGCTCTTCGTCTTCTTCCGCAAATACATCATGAAAGGTGTCGGCAGGGCCGGCATCAAAGGCTAAACAAGGCTCTATTTCTCTTCTCGAGAATAGAAATAAATCCGTCTTCTTGTCACATTGTTTTCAAAAAGGAGGAAAACAGACATGAAAAAGAACCTTCTTCTCCTGCTCCCCATTCTCGCCACGACGTTGCTTCCCGGATGCTCCAACCAAAGTGACAACGCCATCACCATTTGGACGACGATCGGACAGAACAACCGTCCCGTCTTCGAAAGCCAGATCGAATCCTTCAAGGAGGAGACCGGCATCAAGGTCAATGTCCAGTACATCTCCGGCGACTACAACACGCTTAAGGACAACGTCATCCAGGGCTTCCCGGCAAACAACTATCCCGATATCGTCCAGTGCTATCCCGACCACGTCGCCGAGTATATCGAAGCCGGCAAGGCCGTCAATCTCGACCCTTATATCAATGATGAAGAGTATGGCCTAAGCGAAGACGACAAGAAGGACTACATCCAGACATTCCTCGAGGAAGGCAAGGAGTACACCGTCGAAGGCACCTATTCCCTTCCTTACTGCAAGTCGACCGAGGCCATGTACTACAACGCCGATGTCCTTATCGGTCTCAACCTCTCTTCCATCGATCCCGAGATCAACTCCGGAAAGCCCCTTGATGCCAATTACCTCAACAACCTGACATGGGAAGAGTTCTTCGGCCATCTTGCCCCGGCTATCCTTGAATATGACAAGACGGTAAAGGATATCCTCAAGGATGACAAGGAATATCACGCCGTCATGGGCTATGACTCCGACGACAACTTCTTCATCACCCTCGCCGAGCAGTATGGCTATGGCTATACCGATATCAGCGCGGAAGGAAAGGGCGAGATCCTCTTCAACAACAACGAGATGAAGGCCCTTGCCAAGAAGCTCAACCACTATGCCAACGAAGGCTACATCCTCTCCAAGGGCTCTTCCGGCGGCAACTATACCAACGAGCTCTTCACGGTCCAGAACACGCTCTTCTCCATCGGCTCCACCGGTGGTGTCAAGTATCAGTTCTCCGACACCAACCCGATGAACGTCGGCGTTGCCAAGATCCCGCATGCCGAAGGCAAGGATCCCAAGGTCATCAATCAGGGTCCCTCCCTTACCATCCTCGACCACGGCAACGAAACCAGGACGATGAATGCCTGGAGACTCTACAAGCATCTGACCAATACCGAAAACGCCCTCGCCTGGACGCTCAACACCGGCTACATGGGTATCCGTCAGTCCGTCTATGATTCCGATGCCTACAAGGAGAAGTGCGTCACCAACGATGCCGAACCGCGCACCTTGGATCACCTTATGGCCCTTAACAACACCTACGTCACCACGGTTTCCGATGACCTCTTCGTCTCTCCTGCCTTCCGCGGCTCTTCCGGTGCCAGACAGGCTGTCGGTGGCCTGATGACTTCCATCCTCACTTCTGGCGATAGCGATCTGACGGATGCCGAGATCGACAAGCTCTTTACGGATGCCGAGAACACCGCGAAGAACGCGCTTTGATTTCCGAATTGATGAAATCCGACAGCCCGCATAGGAGGACATGAAATGAAACAAAGATTCCTTGCCTTGCTCAGCACGATTGCCCTTTTAGGTGGGCTGTCTTCCTGCTCGAACGAGGAGAGCAAGAATACGATCTACTTCTGGGTCCCTTCCGGCCAGACCATCGTCAACAAGCTGACCGACTATGCCGAGAAATTCTCCGAGCTCGTCCTTGAGAACGAAGGCGTCGAGGTCCATGTCGAGGTTTCCTACCAAGGCGGATACGATGACCTGCTCGACAAGATCGTCAAAGGCTTCAGCACTGGAAACTATCCGACCTTGGCCATCGCCTATCCCGACCATGTCGCCGAATACCTCGATGCGGAGGGAACGGACCAAGGAAAGTACGTCGTCAACATCGAGGACTACGCCAAAGACGAGACCATCGGCTTTGGAAAGGAATCCTATCTTGGCGATGGAGCGGCATCGGACTTCGTCTCCGCTTTCTATGAGGAAGGCAATTCCTATGGTAGGGAAGGCCTTTACTCTCTCCCGCTGATGAAATCCTCCGAGGTTCTCTACTACAACACGGAAGCGGTCTTGCAATGCGCAAAGCCCTATGGGGAAACAATCGGAAAGAACATCAGCACGGCCGATCAGCTCGAGGATTACCTCAACAGCATCGACTTTGATGAGCTGATGGACTTCTGTGCCTTCATCAAGACGTATTACGAAGAAAACTATCCGGACCAGAACCTCCTCTCCCCCTTCTTCTACGATTCCGATGACAACCTCTATCTCACCGCCTCCTATCAGAACGACATCGCCTATACCTCCGTCGATACTTCCGGAAAGGGATCGATCGACTTCAACAATCCCGAGGCCAAGGCCATGGCCCAGAAGCTGAGGGACTATCACGACCAAGGCCTCATCGCGACGAAAGGATCGGAAGGCGAGTATGGATCGAACTACTTCACCACGCAGGCCGTCCTCTTCGATGTCGGCTCTTCCGGCGGTGCCGGCTATCAGGCACCCAATTCCGATTCCTTCACCGTCGGCGTCTGCCGTGTCCCGCCCTTCAAAGCCGATAACCCGCTCTACGTCTCCCAGGGCCTGAGCGCCACGATCCTCAAGCGCGGCGACGACAAGAACGGCTTCAAGGCCGAGTATGGCTTCAAGTTCCTGAAGTATCTGACCTCCACCGCCGTCAACGCCGATCTCTGCGTCAACGGCTCGGAAGGCTACATTCCCGTCCGCGAATCCTGCTACGAAACCGATCTCTACAAGATGTTCATGGAGACCGGGGAAAGCGGTCCGGACTACAACTTCATGGGAAAGACGGCCACGATCGTCAAGGAGCAGATCAACGGCAAGTACTTCAATACCCCTTGCTTCAAGGGCTCGGCCCAGGCCAGAGAGGCCGTCAGCGGCATCATCACCCAGATGTTTACGACCGACGAGACACTCGACAAGATCTTCTCCGATCAGGAGAACATTGCGAGGAACGCACTATGAGTCAAAGCAAACTGTTTGCAAGCCTTCTCTCCCTCACCCTCTTTGCCCCGGCCCTCCTTCTTACCTCCTGCAATTCCGAAGTCGACTATGTCCACGACAGCAACGTCAAGCTCACCCTGGACTACAAGGACAAGAACTTCTTCGAGGACGGCATCGGCCAGGTGGATCTGAAGTATGCCATCGATGGCGACACGGCCCATTTCGAGCCCCTTGTCCGCAACCAGGATGACCCCACCGTCATCAAGTCCCGCTTCTATGGCATCGACACGCCGGAATCCACCGGCCAGATCCAGCCGTATGGAAAAGGAGCGGCCAAGTTCACGGCCGAGAAGCTTCAGGAAGCCGACGAGCATGGGACGATCGTCGTCTCCGCCCCCATCACGAGCTATTCCAAGCCCTCCTTCGATTCCACGGGAACGCGCTATCTCTCCCTCATCTGGATCAATACCGAAGTCGAGAACGCTCCCTTCGACCAGCTCTATCTTCTCAATCTTTGGCTTGTCCAGGAAGGATGGAGCAATGTCAAAGGCGTCAACGAGATGCCGGATTATGCCGACACCTTCTATGAAGCCGAAGCACAGGCCCAGGGGCTGAAGAAGAACATGTTCAGCGGTGAGGAAGATCCCGAATACAACTACGGCGGATATCAGGACGTCTCCCTTCTCCAGATCAAGAGGGAAATCGAGAAGTCCCTTGAGGATCCCGACTACGTCAATCCCTATTCCGGCGCCAAGCTGCGCTTTAAGGGAACCGTCGCCGGCTTTGCCGACCACATCCTGTATATCCAGGACTACTATTCCAAGGAGCAGGGTGCCAATTACGACGAGGGCGAATGGGCCGGCATCAACTTCTTCACCGGCATGTCTCCTATCGACAGCAAGTTCACAAAGCCAGGCACCTATCTTGAAGTCTGCGGAACGGCCACGGACAGCGAGCTTTTCGGATTCCAGATGACCAGCGGCAAGTTCCTCTCCTTCTCCGATGACGAAGACAACGCCAAGGTCCTGATCCCGGCAAGCGAAAACACCGAGGAATATGCCTTGAAGACGTTTGCGATGTCCGGAAAGGAGCTTTCCGAATCCAAGACCCGCTACCTCTACTCTCCTGTTACCTTGACCGATACGGTGACCGTGACCGGCGGCTATGATTCCGACGACGGCGATTCCGTCACCCTCTATGTCGAGGACGCCTTGGGAAACAGGCTTCCTTCCATCTACGTTACCTTCATGTACCGTCCCGATGCCGATGACTATCTGACCATCTGGAATTCCGTCGAGGATTTCAAGGGCAAGACGTTCAAGGTCTCCGGCATCTATGGCTATCACAAGTCCCAGTCTTCTTCCTCCGTCAGCTATCAGATCATTCCTCGCAACGACGCGGACCTTGTCCTTCAGGAGGTATAGGAATGTATTGCTGCCATTGCGGAAAGAAAATCGATGAAGGGAAGATCGAAGGCAAGAAATTCTCTTCCGCCCTCTATGAGGGCAAGGTCGACGAGAACACCACGGTCGAATACGTCTGCCCAAGGTGTGGCCATCTCATCCATCATGACGTCGACGAAAGGGAGATCAAGACCCTTGCCGCCGCTTCCCATGCCGAGATCCAGAGGGGCAGGAACTTCTTCGCCAACGGCATGTCCCTCAACTGCATCGGAACGATCATCCTGATCCTGGCCATCATCTTCCTCCTTCTTGCGAGAAAGCCGGCCAACAACTTCCAGCTCGTCACCACCTGCCCGGAGTTCTATGTCTGCGTCGTCTGCTTTGCCGTCGCTGCCGTTCTTATTGGATTCGGCCTGTTCTTCACGATCCAAGGTATCCTGAAAAAGGTGCAGTATCAGGCCCTCCTTAAGGATATCCAAAACGATACCTTCCATCAGTAGCCGATCCGAGTCGTCTCTTCTTATCGTGATAAAACGTGAACAAGGAGGTCTATCACATGAAAAAGAAGTTCGTTCTCTTGGCATCGCTCAGCCTTCTGACGGGCGTGTCCGTTGCCACAACCCTCACGTCCTGCTCCGTCGTCGAGCATCTTGTCGACAAGGTCACCATCAATAACAAGGAAGACCTGACGGCCACATGGCACACCGGCGAAAAGAGCAGAAGCATCGATGTCTCCACGGATCCTGTCGAGAACATTCCGGCCTTGATCCAGCAGAAGAAGCTCGTCGTCGAATCCTCCGACACGAATGTCGTCACCGTTTCCGGAACGACCATCTATGCCCAGGGAGCCGGAAAGGCCACCGTCACCGTCCGCGTCGGCGATGCCAGCGATTCCGTCGAGATCACCATCACCGATCTCATCACCCTGATTCCGACAAACGATGTCATCTCCCTCGGCGCCAGCGACAAGACCGTCTCCTTCGCCATCGAATCCACCGGCGAGAAGACCGCCCTGACCGATTTTGACTGGACCTCCTCCGATACGGCCGTCGCCACGGTCAAGGATGGCGTCGTCACCGGTGTTAAGGCCGGAAAGACCACCATCACCTGCACCGAGAAGGGAAACGACGTCAACAAGGGCACCTATGAGATCACCGTCGTCGAAGGCAACGAGGTCATCACCGCCATCTCCGATGTCAATGACAGCACCATCCAGAACGAGATCACCGTCGATGGCGAAGTCGTCGCCCAGACGACCCAGGGCTTCCTTCTTTCCGATGGCCCTGCCGCGATCTATGTCTACCTGAAGGCCGATCCCTCTGCCTATGAAATCGGCGACCACGTCAAGGTCCGCACGGTCACCAAGGACGGAAAGGTCACTGGAGTCAGCACCTACAACGGCCTTCCGCAGTTCACGGCCGATGCCGACATCGTTCCTCTCTCCTCAAAGTCCGGTGTCACCGTTCCCGAGGCCACGGCTTTGACTCCCGAAATCGCCAACAGCTTCACCTCCGACAAGCTGACGACGAAGGACATCAAGAAGTACAAGTGGACGACCGTCTCCTCCAAGCAGAGCGGCGGATATACGACGCTGAACATCGAAGGTTCCGATGTCGATCTCGAGAACTCCTACACCAACGAGGACCTCTTCAAGATCGAGCCCTACAAGTACTATGACGTCGAAGCCTACTTCGGTGGCTATAGCAGCGGAAACGCCTATGCCGCGATGTATATCACGGGCCTTGAAGAGAAGGAAGTCACGACGACCATGCTCACGATCGGAAAGTCCCAGATGTCCGGCTTTGTCGGCAACAAACTGACCCTCACCACCGGTATCGTCACGCCGGAAGGAACCGAAAAGCCCGAAGTCACCTTCAGTTCCAGCGATGAAAGTGTTGCTACCGTCAAAGACGTTCTGGATACAGACGGAAAGAAGACCGGCGATGCCGAAATCACCTTGCTGAAGGTCGGAGAAGCCGAGATCACCGTCAAAGCCGGTGACTTGATCAAGACCTGCAAGATCACCGTCCAGGAAGCTGTCGGCGAGCCCGATATTCAGTTCAAGAGCCTCAAGGAAATCATCGCTGCCGATGATACCAACGGCAAGTGCCTCTACATCACCGAAGGCGAAGTCGTCGAGAGCAAGGGCGACCAGTATGGAAACCTCTATCTTATGGATGACGACGGCAACAAGATCCAGGTCTATGGCACGACCGCTTCCATCTCCGCCCTTGAGTTCGACATGGAAAAGAAGCAGTACAGCTTTAGCAATCCGAAGGACTTCCAGACAAACGAGGATACCAAGGCCATCAAGAACGGCGACAAGATCAAGGTTGCTGCTATCCGTGCCGACTACAAAGACACGAAGGAAATCAGCGTCGTTGTCCTTGCCATCAACGATCGGATCATCAGCAATGGAACGGCGACCACCGATGACTTCTACAACAAGACCGTCAAGTCCTATGCGACCTACACCGTCGAAGGCAAGATCGAGTCTTACTACAACCAGAACACCGACTTCACCGACTATGGCAACTTCATGCTGAAGTCCGCCAACGCCACCAATGCCGTGACCGTCTATGGCGCTACCGCTACGGCATCCGCACTGAAGTTCGATAGCAAACAAGAGAAGGTCTACTATTTCTCGAACCCCAAGGACTTCATGACGAACGAGAAGACCAAGAACCTCAAGATCGGCGATACCATCAAGATCATGGCTATCTATGATGAATACAACGGCACGCCGCAGATGAAGGGCATCATTCTCTAAGTTCCGATTCACAAACGCTCTTTCTAGGGGAGGTTCATAAGGAATCTCCCCTTTTTCTTGACTGGAAAGGCAAAAACAAGGATAATAGATAAGCTTCCTGGAGCAATACTCAAGTGGTTAAGAGGAGTCCCTGCTAAGGACTTAGAGGGAGTAATCCCTGCGAGCGTTCAAATCGCTCTTGCTCCGCCAGTTTGAAACTATTGGGTCCTGCATGTCAGGGCCCTTTTTGCTGTTGGGATTCTGCTCTGGAAAGCCGAGGAATTTCCTTGCACGCTCCGTTTTGTAAAAGGAAGTGGCTTTGCCTAGGACAAGGATAGCTTTCGACAAGTCTTCTTTTCCTCCGGCTTCCTTTTCTTGGAACGAGTCAAGATAAGGACCAGCGGCTATGCTATAATGAGCGCCATATCGCTTTGAGTGGAGGACGTCATGAAAAACAAGAAAAGCCTTTTGCTTCTTTCCCTGCTTTTGGTTCTGGGTGGCTGCAAGAACGACGAGAGCTCGTCACGGCCCTTTGTCGGAAAGACAGATGGCATCGTCACGCTTTATAGCATCAACGATTTCCATGGGAAGGTTGCCCAGGATGATTCCTACAATGGCATCCTGGCTGTGCAGGGCGCCATTCTGTCGGACTTGTATTATGAGTCCTCGGCCCTGATCCTTTCTGCCGGCGACATGTGGCAGGGAAGCTATGTCTCGGGCTATGACAAAGGCGAATCCATAACGGAATTGATGAATGCCTTCCCCTTTTCGGCCATGGCGCTTGGAAACCATGAATTCGACTGGGGCGTGGAGCAGATCCAGAAGAACCAGGAGGTTTCCGATTTTCCTTTCCTGTGCGCCAATCTCGTGGAAGAGGAAAGCGGGAAAAGGCCATCCTGGATCAAGGACCATGTCGTATTGGAGGCGGAAGGCCACAAGATCGGCATTGTCGGTGCTATCGGTGCGGCATTGGAAGGCGATATCAAGGCTTCGGCCTTGGAGGGATATGAATTCTCCAGTGATCTGGACATCCTTTCGGAGAGCTATACGGCCTGCGTTCAGGAAGGGGCGGAAGTCGTCCTTCTTTCCCTCCACGATGATCGGGACTCGGGCTATACCAATAGCATCCAGGAGTCGGATATCGGCTTCATGGGTATCTTCGGTGGCCATTCCCATCAGTTCCAGAACGAAAAGGACGAGAAAGTTCCCTATGTCCAGGGAGGATCGGATTCCAGGGGCTATTCCTACATGCGTATCGACCTCAACCAAAAGGAACTTCTCTCCATCCGCTATGAGGATGTCGAAAGAAGCGATTTGGATCTTGCCGATAGCGGCTTTGCCAAAACCGTCGCGAAGCTTCTTGAGGAGAGGCAGGCCCAGCCCATCGGCTATCTGGAAGGGAAATGGACCAAGAGCAAATCCGGAAACCTCGTCGTCAAGGCGATGTTCGATATGGCCAGGAAATACTATCCGGAGAAGAACTACGACGAGACGAATCTCCTTGCCATCCACAATACCGGCGGCGTCCGCGGTTCCTTCCCGGAATCGGATGCTTCCCTTGAAATCACCATGGCCGATATCCAGATCGTCTCGCCTTTTGACAACACGGTCGTCATCCTTCCCCAAAGGAAGGTTTCCTCGGGTGGACTGACAAAGACCTATACCTATCCTTATGACAATCTTGGCTTTGTCGGCAAGACCATCGACCTCGTCGTCATCGACTACCTTCTGGACAATACTTCCGGCATGTTCTCCAAGGACGGTGCCCTTCCTTTGGAGGGCGAAGGCAAGGAAGCCATCATCTACGATGTCGTTGCCGAATATATCCAGGAGAACTCCAGCAAGGACAACCCCTTGCGGGCCGAGGATTTCTAGTCAAGGTTCGACAAGAAGAGCAAAAAAGAGCCAATTCCTTTGACTGAGGAAAAGGCGGATTTTCAACCTTGTCTTTTCGATGCTCAATAGACGAGCCTTGGTTCGCTTTCGTTGACCTTCCTGTCGTACTCGACGATCATTTCGCTGAGGGATTTCGTGTCGAAGAGATAGCGGTCGAGAAGATAGACGACAAGGATTGCAAAAAGGGCTGGAAGGACCATGACCTGGAAAGGACCGAAGGAGAAGGAAAGGGCCAAGGAGGTCCAATAGGAATCGGAGACGGAAGCGTAGAAGGCAAGCATCGTCACCAGGGAAAAGAGGGTTTGTTCCTGCTCATCAAGGCCGACGGGTTTTGCAAGGAGGGAAGAAAGAAGAAGGCCGAAAAGATAGCCGACGGCCAATGTGGGAAGGACCTGTCCTCCGGCATAGAAGCTATCGAAGGCAAAGCCGGTGAAGACAAAGCGCAGGAAGAGGAAGAGAAAAGCATCCTCGATCGTAAGGGAAGGCATTTCATGGATGAGATTGGTTCCGATGCCAAGAAGGTTGGCATGGCCCATGAACTTCAAGGAGAGGACAAAGACCAGGGCAAAGAGGGTCGAGAGGACAAAGACCTTCCTTTCGTCGGGTTTATAGGTGTTCCTCATGGCAAGGACGGCATGCTTGAAAAGAAGGGCGAAAGCAAAGGCGAGGAAGGGAATGATCAAAAAGAGAAGGTTATGTTCGTATCCCGACATGGGAAGAAGCGTGCTGCGGAAGAGATTGTAGTGGAAGATATCCTCCCTTCCTTCCAGGAAACGGACAAGGACCATGCCGAAATAGGAAAGAAGAAGGACATAGGCTCCCTTGAGAAGAAGGGAAAGGGGAAGCCTTTCTTTCTTGTGATGCTCGACAAGATAGAAGAATCCGCTCAGGGGATTTAAGAAGGCGGAAGCAAAGCCGGTAGCGGCACCAATAGCGATGACATCATAGATCTGCTTTCTGTCTCTCGTCCACAAAAAGAGTCCTTCCCCAAGGAGGGCACCGATAAAGACGGATGGCCCTTCGCCACCCAGGGGAACGCCGATCAGAAAGGAGATAAGGCAGCAGAGGAAGACAGAGGAAAGGCCCTTGAGGAAAGGAACCTTCTCTCCCTTGTCCAGAAGGACATGGAGGCTTGCGACGTTTCCCTTTCCGAAGGTCGGTGTCAGAAGGCGCAGTTCCAGAAGGCTGAGGAAGAGGATACCAAGGGCATAAAGAAAGATGACCCATCCCTTACTCGGGATCCCCCATTCCAGAAAAGCCTCGATCCAGGCAATCAGGTACTGGAAAAGGGAAAGGACAAGGACGATGGATAGGCTTAGGCCGGACAAGGCGAGGAAGGACTTATAAGGAGAGACGCTCATTTTGTTTTTCATGACTTGTTTATTATATCCGCCGTTTGTCAAAAGGAGTGGAAAAGAAAGGGCAAAAGAGGAAGATAAAGGCCAATATCATGTCTTATAATTAAGGAATCGTAAACAACGCGCGAGGCAACACATGAGCGACACAACCCTGGTTATCGATATCGGCACGCAGTCCTTGAGGGCATCCCTGGTGGATTCCGAAAAGGGAATCCTGGAACATGTCCAGAAAAAATACGAACAGCCCTATTTCTCAGTCCGCAAGGACTATGCCGAACAGGAACCGGACTACTACCTGACGAAGCTGATCGAGGCAACTAACGAACTCAAAAGGAACTCCCCGGAGGATTTCCAGAGCGTGAAGTCCATGGTCGTCGTCGCCTTCCGCGACACCTCGGTCATTCTCGACGAAGAGAAGAAGCCCATCCGGCCTTCCATCCTCTGGCTGGACCAAAGGACGGCAAAGCTGAAGAATCTCTACAACCTCAAGTGGTATGAGAAGCTTCTTTTCCGCGCCATCGGCATGTATGATGCCGTCAAGTACAATTCCATGCGCACGGCTTCCTTCTGGATCAAGGAAAACGAGCCCGAGAACTGGAAGAAGATGCGTCACTATGTTCCCCTGACGGCCTATTTCAACTATCGCATGACCGGGAATCTTGTCGTCTCCTCTGCCGACTGCATCGGACACTATCCCGTCAATTTCAAGAAGGGAACATGGTTCCCATCCTGGCATCCGAAGGTCGATGTCTTCGGCATTCCGCTTAAGGCCCTTCCGCCCCTTGTCAAGCCTGGCACCATCATCGGAAGGATCAGCAAGGAATTCAGCGCACTCTCCGGCATCCAGGAAGGCCTTCCCCTTATCGCCTCCGGGTCGGACAAGGCCTGTGAGACCTTTGGAAACGGAGCCATCGATCCCATGGTCGGTTCCATCTCCTTGGGAACGGCCTGCTCCATCGATGTCGTCAGCGACAAGTACAAGGAACCGGAGACCTTCCTTCCCTCCTATGGAACACCCTATCCTGGCTTTTTCGACTATGAAGTCCAGATTTATCGCGGCCTGTGGATGGTCCGCTGGTTTTCCGAGCAGTTCGGGGAGACGGACCTTGTCGAGGCAAAGAGGGAAAACCTCTCCGTCGAGGAATTCCTCGACAAGAAGATCGCCTCGATCCTTCCGGGTTCGGATGGCCTTGTCCTCCAGCCCTATTGGGGACCGGGACTCAAAAGGCCCAATGCAAGAGGATCCATCATCGGCTTCTCCGGTGCCCATACCCGTTTCCATCTCTATCGCGCCATCATCGAAGGTATCGGCTTTGCCCTTCGGGAAGGCTTGGATGAGATCGTCAGAAAGACACACCGCGTCCCGGACTACTTGGTCGTCAGCGGCGGCGGAAGCCAGTCCTCCCTCTACATGCAGATCCTTGCCGATATCTTCGGCATGGAAGTCCGCCAGGCTGAGAACACGGAAATGACGACAATCGGTGCTGCCATGTCCGTCTTCCTCGCCCGAGGTATCTTCAAGACACCCAAGGAGGCAACAGAGCGCTTCTCGAAGACCGTCCGCTCCTATCATCCGGACAAGAAGAACCATGAAATCTATGATCTTCTCTATAAGAAGGTCTATACCAAGCTCTATCCATCGCTTAAGGATGTCTATCGAAACTGCAAGGAATTCTACCTCCTGGTCAACAAGGAATGAAAAAGGCTTTCTATATCAAGGACTTTCATGTCGAAGGCGTGGGCTATAACGCCCTCAACAAGAGCCGCGTGGATCTCCACCGGATTTACGATTCCTTGGGATTTGAGTTGCTCAAGAAGGAAGATGTCGTCGTCGAGGACGAGAAGTTCCAGAACATGCGCAAGAACTCCAAGGCGCTTTCCGGCTATGTGTCGGAGATCATCTCGGCTATCGACGAGCGTTGCCATCCGGGAGACTATCTTTTCATGGACTTTCCCTTCGCCATCAAGTTTTTGGGACTGTCCAAGATCGCGACCTATGCCTATGCCAAGAAGGTCCGGGTCGTCTTCTTCATCCACGACCTGGATGGCGTCCGCTTCCAGAATCCGCTCCTCAACCTGATGGATTCCTCCTGTCTCGATCTTGCCTATGCCCTCGTTTCGGCTTCCCCGGCGATGGACAGGACGCTTCTGGAGGACCTGAAGGTTTCGCATCGGCCCCATATCGTCGACTATCGCTATTGGGACTATCTCTGCCCGGATGTCGAGAACGAGAAAAGGAACTATCTGCTCTGCTTTGCCGGAAACCTCGCCAAGTCCTCCTTCCTTTCCCAGATTCCGGAAGTCCTTTATCAAAGGGGGGTCTCCCTTTACGGCAAGGGGATGCGGTCGGATTACCGCGGGAAATTCCTCGGGGAATATGATCCCATCGCCATTGTTTCCAAGGTCGACGGCTATTTCGGCCTGGTCTGGGATGGAAAGTCTTCCAAGACCTGCAACGGGAACTTCGGAAAGTATCTGCGGATCAATACCTCCCATAAGTTTGCCCTCTACATGGCTTCCCACAAGCCGGTCATCGTCTGGAAGGAAAGCCCGCTTGCGGATATCGTGAAAGAGAGAGGAATCGGCTTTTCCGTTTCCTCTCTCGATGAGATTGCCGATGTCGTCTCCACGCTTTCCCTTTCGGACTATTGGGCGATGCGGGAGAATGTCGATAGGCTACGCAAGGATATCATCACCGGGAAGCACCTCGGGGATGTCCTTCTTTCGGCGATGCGCTGATCAGTTGTTGACGATTTCCTTGGCGTTGGGATCGTAGAGGGTATCGCCGATGTGGCTCGGCGCTTCCCTGTTTTCGGCGATGTCGTTGTTGATGGCCTTGAGGATGTTCTCCAGGTCCTTGAACTCATCCCGGACGGTCAGATAGTCACAACACTGGTCATAGGCAGAAAGGGTCTTGTCTTCGCTTGTGAGAAGGCGTTTGTATTCCATGAGGTTGTCCTTGATCTCGTCGATGTAGGAAAGATAGACCAAGGCAAAGAAGGCCATCTGATAGCAGAAGTCCTCCGGGCTTGCGTCCTTGAGCTTCTTGTGGCTTCTGTTGTAGCTGTCCAGGAAGTGGTCGTCCAAGGGCTGTCCTTCGTTCTTCTTGCCCGAATAGAACTCCGCAAGCGCAAGGAACTTGCTTGCGACATCCAGGAATGAGGCATAGGCCTCGGACATCTTCTCCTTGCATTCCTCAGGCGTTCCGAGGTCGGGTAGGATTCTTTCGTTTTCTGTCATGTTAATGTATCTCCTTTCTCAGGGAATCCAGAAGTCTCCGGATTTCCTTCTTCTGGCAATGCCCGCCATCCGCATTGGGATCGTCAAAGTAGGCCTTGATTGTCCTTAGCCTTTCCTTGTCGTCCAAGGCTCTTCCACAGGTTAGGGTCTGGAAGTCCTCTGGCCAATCCTTCAGGTCTTTTAGATACCTTTGCCGGAGATCTGGTGACGGCCAGTACTTTTCCCATTTTGGATCCCAGTAATCCCAGTCCGGAGTAGGAGCGGTCTTCTTTCTTCGCTTGTCTTTCTTTTCCTCGGAGGGAAGATCCATCATCAGACGGAACTCCTCCGCATCCGGAAGGTAGAAGGCCTTTCCGTATTCCAGCATTCCGTTAGCCATCTCTTCCAGATAGTATCCCAAGCGGATCCGGAGATCGAGCTCATGAAGCAAGAACAGGGCCTTTTCTTCCTTTTCCGTGTGGAAGGCAAGGGGATCCTTGTCGTAGTGGAAGAAGAGGAAGGTATAGAGGATCAGATCCTTTGTCTTCTCGTTAAGGACATCCAGGGAATCCAAGGCATCGGAGAGAGAATCTTCCGCTATCGTCCTCTTGGAGAGGAACGGAAAGAGACAGAGATGGAAGGCTTCGATCTGATCTTCGACCCTCTCGAGGACGTCTTCCTTGTCATCATTCTTGACGATGCCCTCCTTGTCCAAGGCAATGACGTTTGCGGCAAAGAGGCTTGTTAGATCGTCTGCGATATCTTCCTGGAGATGCCACAGGACATCGATTTCGGATAAGGTCTTTGTGTCTTTTTTCATGGCAGGAATATTATACTTCCTGGGTTTTGGAAAAGGCGTATTTCGATTCATAGGAGCATAGACAGGGAAAAGAGAAGAACAGGACTTCCCTTTGGACTACGTCAAAATCAAGGCAATATATGGTATAGTGAATAAGAAGTGAGGAAAGAACACGATGGAAGAAAAGGAAAAGATAAAGGGAACCGTCCTCTCGGTCAGGGGCACAAAGACGCTCGTCCTTGCCAACAGCGTCCAATACTATATCCTCTTGGACCGGAAGGACGATTATATCGGCGAGAAGGTCCTTTTTTCTCCCGCGGAAGCCTTGGCGATGCCATCCTATCTCTTCGCCATCGCCGCCATGGCAGAGGACGACTTGCCGGCGACATTGGATTCCATCAAGGATAACTGGTTCAAGAGCTTCAAAGACAATTAAAAGAAGAGAAAGCAAATCCTTTCTATTGTATTAGGTTGGAACAGAGAAGCTATTTCTTTCCCCACGAATAGACGGGTCGGATCGTCGTGCTTGAAATCGTTGAAAGATATTTCCTGGAGACTTCGAAAAGGAAGGCGGAGACGTGTTCCTTCTTTTCCGTGTCATATTTGAGGTCGATGAAGAAATAGTTGATCTCGGGACGGCTGGAAAAGGAATAGAAATTGTCGCTGATGATGATCATGTTTCCCTTATCGTCCGTGGATTGGATGTTTTCCCGCTTGAAGCTTTCGTATCCTTCCGGGATCTGGGCAAGGACGATGACATAGAAGAGATCGCTCGGCATAAAACCGTATTCCTTTTTTTCTTCCTCGGTCGCTATAAGACCATCCTGGGCAAAGAAGGAATCCAGTTCCGTCTGCGTGGAAAGGACGAAGATATCGGCATAATATGTCTTTTCCAGAACCGGATCCTTTGGCGGAAGGGGATTGTTTCCGCTAGGTGCCGTATTTTCCTGCTCCCTCTCCGCCTCGATAGCGTTCTTCCAGTCTTCCGAGACGATTTCCTTTTGGTCGATATCGGAAAAGGGCAAGGAAAAGGAGACCTCTTCCATGTTGCCGAAATACTGGCGGAAGGCTTCATGGCTACAGGAAGAAAGAAGGAGGAAGGGAAGGAGAAGAAGATATCTTCTTTTGGACATGGATCTATTCTAAACTATTGGCATCGGAAATTATAGGAAGCTCATATGGCGCACGAGAAATCACAGGACGTCCTTTGCAACATGTGCATGGTCTATGACGATAAGGGAAGGATCTTGGTCCAGATGCGGAAAAAGAAGGATTGGCCAGGCCTGACTTTCCCCGGCGGCCATGTGGAAAGAAACGAGACGATCGAGGAATCCGTCCGCAGGGAGATCCTTGAGGAGACCGGGCTGAAGCTTGGAAAAGTAGAGTTCTGTGGCTTTCTGGAATGGCCCTTTGAGGGAATCGATCACTATATCGCCTTTATCTATCGGTGCAAGGACTTTGAAGGAACGATCCATTCCTCGAAGGAAGGCGAGGTCTTCTTCGTGGACAGGAAGGATATCGGCAAGTATCCGCTCTCCATGGACATGGACAAGATCCTTGCCATCGCCATGAAGGGACTCTTCACGGAAGAAGGAAACGGATAGGGACTTTCCTTTCGAGGATATCCTTGTAGAACGGAACGAACCGGATGACGCCATCCTTGAGGAAGATGGGATAGACCCTTCTCAGATAGAAGGGAACCTTCTGTCTTCTTAGGAAGGTATGGACATCCTTTGAAGAAAGATCCGTTCCGATCTTGTCCATCGGTTTCGGGTTCCTTAGGACAAAGGGAAAGGAAAGATGGTTGAAGATATCCGGATCCTGAATATCGATTTCCATGAAGGGAGTCTTTATGGCCATTGGCTTATCGATAAGGAATTCATAATCCTCGGAAGGAATGCCTTCGTGGATGAAGAAGTCTTTCTCCGTCCGATAAAGAACCATCCTTTCCAAAGTCAATAGGCCATCCTTTCTCCCTTTGAGGAATTCCAGGATCTCCCGGGCAAGGCCTTCCCTGCGAGAGGGAGTCAGGAAACCTTCCTTTTTATCCAACAGGAAGAAAGCAAGCCTTTGCTTCTCTTCTTCCGAAAAGGCATCGTAGCAAGAGAAGGAAATCCTTTCCGGAAGCTTTTTGAATGTAGAAAGAAGAGAAGAGAGCCTCTCGTTTGCTTCCGTCATCTCTTCCAATAGACGAACTTTCGTTTCCCCATCCAGTTCCCTTCGAAGGAGGTTGCGCCTTGTGTGTCCATCGTGATTGGTGATGTCCTCGTAGTAAGGCGCTTTCTCCTTCTTGAGCTCTTCCTGGATATCCTTTTTCCAAACGGAAAGAAGGGGACGGAGGACTAAGACGCCTTCCACCTGGCTTTGGTAACGGAGGCCATAGTGGCTTGGCAAGGCGTTTCTTTCCTTCTGCAAGAGGAAGGTCTCGATGGAATCATCCTTGTGGTGGGCCGTAAGGACATCTGCCAAGCCATTTCCCGAGCAGATATCCGCAAAGAAACGATAACGGATCTTTCTTGCCCAATCTTCGAAGTTTCCGAATTCCTTTTTATAAAAGACGACCTTTTTATGAAGAACAAGATTGTAGGAAGAGGCACAGTCCAAAACGATCCTTTCCTCCGCGTCGACGTATGGGGAATCGTGGTAGTTGACATAGGCCAATTGGACATGATCGGGAAGAGAATCTTGGAATCTCTTTGCCAATTGCCGGAGCAGATAGACGGAATCCGGGCCACCGGAAAAGGCTAAGAGGTGCTTTCGATTGTCGAAAGTAGGGTCGATTGCAAGCATCTATTGCAACACTTCGAACATCTGGGCAGCATCCTTGATCGTCGAGACGGCCCGGATTTCGGTGACCTTCGCCTTGATGGAATGGCCAAAGGGAGAGGAAATGTCGATGATGTCGTCCACCTTGACTTCCGATGAGGGCTTGGCAATCTTTCCGTTGAGGCGCACGAAGCCCTTTTCGATGAATTCCTTTGCCGCCTCTCTTCTCTTGATCAGGCGGCTGACCTTCAGGTATTTGTCCAATCTCATGGTGGATATAGAATAGCACACAAGAAGAAAGCCAGGATATGGAACCAATGACATTTGCCTCGGTGGAAGTTCCTGTTTCGATGGTAAAGAGACAACGCTATCCATAAACTTTAGGAAGAAGAAGGGGACGAGTTTTATGGCCTTCTCGAGCAAACTCGATAAAGGTGCTGTCCAATGGCTATGCATTTAATGGAAATCGATGGGCTAACTTGCTTTTTTGAGCATTTGCAACTCCAATTGTAGTTGGAGGTTATTGTCATGGCTGTTCTGTCACTTCGATTCACGGATGAGGAATACGATGCGCTCAAAGCCTATGCTGCTGTCAATGGTATATCTCTTAACAAGGCCGTTAAGGATGCCTTTTTCGAAAAACTCGAAGAAAACTATGATTTGGAGTGCTTTGATAAGGCTTATGCCGAATATTTGAAAGACAAAAGAACTTATAGCAGTGAAGAGGTCGCTAAGGAACTTGATATCGATTGATGGCTTACCATGTGGAATATACCAAGACGGCCCTTTCACAGCTTAAAAAGATGGATGTTGGCATAGCCCGTGCTATTTTCTCTTGGATCAAGAAGAACATCGATGGCTGCGATAATCCCAGAGCCCATGGAAAGGCCCTGAAAGGAAATCTTCACGGGCAATGGCGTTACCGCATTGGCAATTACCGGGCTCTGTGCCTGATAGAGGATGATCATGTCTTGGTCCTGGTCTTGACGGTAGGACATCGTAGAGAAATTCACCGCTAAAGAAGATATCTCTATGACGACTGGCGATACGAAACAGCTCTTTTGAACCGCAATAACCAAATGATAAAATGACGGAACAACTAGTTTGAAGTCCGTAAAGTGCTTTGGATTGGTCAAGTCTTTTCTTTGTCTGCCTACGAAAAAGAAGAGGAGACAGAAAGAGACTTTGAATGCTTGCGACAGGATATGAAAAAAGCCCGATTGCTCGGGCAAACTTGGCAATTATGGTGGGTCTTAGTAGGCTTGAACTACCGACCTTGCGCTTATCAAGCGCACGCTCTAACCAACTGAGCTAAAGACCCGAATAGGCGAGGTATATATTACCGCCGAAAAGGGCAGTTGTCAATCGGAAAAACCAGCCTTGATAAAAAAAACACGAAAGCATACAATACTCTTGTTCCTGGAGGTCATAAAAATGGCTAAGAAAGTTACAATCGATTCTTCGAAGTGCATTGGCTGCGGTGCTTGCACGGGCATCTGCGCCTCTGTCTTCACCATCTCTCCTGCGACCGGTCTTGCCGAAGTCGCCGCTGAGCCTACCGATGCGGATACGGAAGCTGTCGAGAACGCTGCCGCTTCCTGCCCGGGTGGAGCTATCGAAGTCAAGTAAGAGACGAATCCGTTTCCAACAGGTCGGCGATTTGCCGGCCTTTTTCTCTGCCCGGAAATTCAAAGCCAAGAGAAATAAGAAAAAAGCCAGGATGGAACTCCTGGCAGACGACTATCCTTATCGTTTCTTGTTTTTCCTGTTTTCGGTGCAGATCTTCTTCAGCTGTGAGACTTCCTCGTTTGTCAGTTCCCGGATCTCGCCTACGCGCATCCTTCCGAGAACGATGTTTCCGATGCGGACGCGATTGAGGGTGAGGACCTGATGGCCGAGAGTCTGCATCATGCGGCGGACTTCCCTTTTCTTGCCTTCGTTGATGATGATGGAGAACGTGCAGGTATCTTCCTCTTCCTCAAGAAGCTTGGCCTTGGCTGGGGATGCGGTATAGCCTTCCCTTGTGATGTAGAGGCCTTTGGCAAGCTTTTCGATCTCGTCGCCGTGATAGCTTCCGGTCACCTTGACGATATATTCCTTTTCGGGAGAGGTGGAAGGGTGCATGACAAGATTGGAGAAATCCCCGTCATCCGTCAGGAAAAGAAGACCGGAGGAATCCAAGTCGAGTCTTCCGACAGGAAAGACACGGCCGTATTTCTTGGGGACAAGGTCCAGGATCGTCTTCCTTCCCTGGGGATCATCCAGGGTGCAGATATAGCCCCGAGGCTTGTTGAGGAGAAGGTAGTGGTGCTTTTCGTCCTTCTTCTGGATCTTCTTGCCATCGACAAGGATTTCATCCGTCTCATAGCAGGAGGAGCCCAAAGGGACTTTTACGCCATTGACCATTACCCGGCCCTGGCGGATAAGTTCTTCGGCCTTGCGTCTGGAGCAGTAGCCCATGGCCGAAAGGATTCTCTGAATTCTTTCTTTTTCCATAGTTCTCGTTTTCAACGGGACTATTTTAGACAAGTCCTTCCCCTGTTGGAAGAGGACAGGGGGGATTCCTTTGCATCGGCGTGCTTGGAAAGCGGGGAAAGGAAAGGCACAGGACAATAAAAAGTAATTGTCAGTATTTCCTTCTTTTCCTATACTATTTCCGTCCTCAAGAAAGGCTATCGAATAGAATGAACCCAGCGGATCTGGCGTTTACGATACTCTTCTATATCAATCTGGTCATGGTTGTCGTCGTCACCGTTTCCTTTATTCCACAGTTTCTCTTCTTCTTTTTCTTTTGGCTCAAGAGAAGGCATTTCAAGCCGACGGCACCGCAGAAACGCTTTGCCATTTTGATCTGTGCCCACAATGAGGAAGAAGTCATCGGAAGGACGGTCCGTCATCTTCTCAATGGTATGCACTATCCCAAGGACCTCTATAAGGTATTCGTCTGTGCCCATAACTGTACGGATAGAACCATAGAGGAAGCCCAAAAGGCCGGGGCCAATGTCTATGAATACCTGGACAAGGATCCGAAGCATGGCATGGTCAGCTATCCGATGCGCTATGCCTTAAGGCAACTTCTTGCGGAAGAGAAGGATATCGATGCCTTCATCCGCGTCGATGCCGACAATATCCTCCATCCCGACTATCTCCAAAAGATGAACGACGCCCTTGTCGAAGGCTGCAAGATCGTCCGCGGCTATGAGGCCTCAAGCAACTTGAGGCAAAACCTGTGGACGGAGCAGTCGGCAATCTTCTACTACAAGGACTCAAGAATCCAGAACACCTTCCGCCAAGCCGTCAATTCGACGGCCATGTCCACAAGCCCGGGACTTACCTTTACCAGGGATGTCGTCGAAGGGATGGATGGCTGGGACTGCATGACGGCCTGCGAGGATGCCGAATTCTGCTTCCGCCGCCTGGAGGATGGCTACAAGATCTATTTCAATACCGATGCCATCGTCTATGAGGATCAGCCTTCCAGTTTCCATGATACCTTCAATAGGCTTGTCCGCCTTGGCCATTCCCTCAACCGCCTCTTCTTCACCGATGGCTGGCGCATGGTCAAGATGTTCTTCAAGACGGGAAAGCCGATGTATCTGGACATGCTCCTCCAGGTTGCCTTCAATCCGGTCTCGGTCATCTGCTTTATCTGGTTCCCGCTCTATTACATCGCCTATGCGATCTGCATGTTGATGCAGACGGCCGGGGTCCATGTCTTTAGTTTCGCCTATTTCGAGGCCACCGCTCCGGAAACGATCGACATGGGCATTGCCAATAGCTTTGCACGGCTTTCCAATTGCGGAGCGCAGTCGATGATCGCCCTTCTTATCATGGCCGCACAGGTCATCATCGGCCTTTATCTCTTCTGTGTCCTCCAGTCCTTCCTTGCCGTCTATCTCGATCGGAAGAAGAACGGATTGGACGATCGTCTTACCGGCATGTGGAAAGGCATTCTCCTCTCTCCTCTTTTCACCTTTGTCTATGGCGTCTGCAATTGCATCGGCTGTGTCACCAAGCTGCGCTGGAAGGTAGCCAAGAGGAATCCGAAAGAGACGGAAATCCTTCCTCCGAGAGAGGAAAAAGCAAAGAAGATCTGGTATTTCACGATCTCCGAGAAAGAGAAAGCACGTTACAATAGAATGGTCGAGAAGACGATGCAGAAGAAAAGAATAAAAGCATCCAAAGAAGCCTAGAAGGACGTTGACCAACCTTTGGCGTCAAAAAGAGAATGGCCGTCTATTGAAGACATCATGACAAGAAAAAACCCGGAGATTGCCGCTTCCGGGTTTCTATTGGGCTCAATGGTGGACCAAGCAGGACTTGAACCTGCAACGCCGCGGTTATGGGCCGCGTACTCTAACCAATTGAGCTATTGATCCATATGGTGGCTGCGGGGAGGGTCGAACTCTCGACATACCGGGTATGAACCGGCTGCTCTACCAACTGAGCTACGCAGCCAAATGGGGCAAAAAGAATTATATAGAAAAGAAACGGACAATACAAGGATTTTCAATAGGGATTGTGGGTTATGGCCTTATCCATAGGTGTTTCGGTTTACAGATTTCCTCTTCCTATCCAATAAAGGGTGAAGGGAGGTTATGCCTTTTCAGGAAGCCGGATTGTTCCTTTCAAGTGGGGGAGTGGTTCTCAGGAAGAAGTGTGATTTGGATACTTATCAAGACAAATGAGGTCCTTTAGAAACCGGGTATGCCACGACCTGGCCGGGGATTTGAAATCCGTTCGGGACTTGTTTATCCTTATACTGATTCAAGGAGAGATAGCATCATGTCGACAATAAAGAAGAAACGTTCCTTGCCTTTGAGAATCCTGCGCCTTTTGATCCTTGTCCTTCTGTCCTTGGTAACCATGTTTTTCCTGTGGTTTGCCTCCTGGAATTGCCTTAAGTACTGGGCCCATGCGGATTTCTATGCCATCTATGAAGCGCAAAGGGTCAATCCGGGACTCAATGATGGTTTCATTCCCCAAGGGATTTCCTATCTAAAAGAGAAAGATCTTTATCTTACTTGCGGATACATGACATCCTCTTCCAAGGCGAGTCGGATCTATTCCGTGGATGATTCGGAAGATGTCCACTATGCCGAAATGTATACCGATGGCAAGATTTCCACCATGCATGCCGGTGGCATGTGCGTCATCGAGGATACCGTCTATGTCTCTTCCGGAAGCAAGCTCCATCTCTTTTCCCTTGAGGATGTCCTTGAGAAGGATAGGGTCGATCAGATTAAGGAGATATCGGTCAACAACAGCGCATCCTTCTGCTTTGCCAAGGGAGACTATCTTTTCGTCGGCGAGTTCCATGATGGCGGTGCCTATGTCACCGACCATCCTTTCCAGACGGCCGATGAGGAAATGCATTATGCCATCGTCAGCCAATATTGCATTGCCGATCTTGGAAAAGAAGAGATGACGCCGGTTCTTGTCTACTCCCTTCCCAACAAGGTCCAGGGCTTTTGCGTGACCGATAGCGGTCGGATCGTCCTTTCGACATCCTATGGCATCTCGGCATCCCACTATCTCGTCTATGATCTTGGCAAGGACCCCGTGACAGAGACGGAAGAAGTCAAGAAGCTTGCCAAGGCGGACATGGAAGGAAGTCCTGTCGTCTTCCTGGACAAGGACAGCCAGGTCATGGACCTTCGTGGACCGGCGATGTCGGAAGATTTGGATTATCATGATGGCCTTGTCGTGACGGTCATGGAATCGGCATCCAACAAATACCTCTTCGGAAAGCTTTTCTTCTATAATGACATCGTTGGATTGAGGATAGAATGAACATGACAGAAGAAGAGAAAATGAAGGCCGGGATGATCTATGACCCTAACGAGAGCGGCCTCGTCATGAAGAGGGAAAGGGCCCATATCCTTTCTCGGCAATACAATGCCACGGATGAGCATATGGCAGAGGAAAGAAGAAGAATCCTTTCCTTCCTTGTTGGGATCCTTCCGCCACGCTTCTTGGACCGATCTATTTTGACTATGGCTGCAATACCAGACTTGGAAAGAACTTCTTTGCCAACTTCAATTTCACGGTCCTTGATTGCGCCCCGGTCACGATCGGCGATGATGTCTTTGTCGGCCCGAATGTCTCCCTCTATACCCCCTATGCACCCCTTCCTTCCCTCCGAGAGAAACTGTTATGTCCGCAAGGATGGCGTCTTGACGGATCAGGAATACGCCAAGCCGATTGTCATCGAGAAGAACTGCTGGATTGCCGGCAGTGTTGTCATCTGCGGTGGCGTCACCATCGGTGAAGGCTCCATCATCGGCGCGGGAAGTGTTGTCACGCGGTCGATTCCTCCCCATAGCCTTGCATGTGGAAATCCCTGCCGTGTCATTCGGACGCTGGATGAGACGAAAGACGCCATAAAGGATAGGAAGGATCTTTTCGAGTGATAAGAATCCAGGGGCTGACGAAGCGCTTCGGCGATTTCGTCGCTGTCGACAATCTCGACCTTGAGGTGCCCAATGGGGCCATCTATGGCCTTCTTGGCTCAAACGGGGCTGGAAAATCAACGACCTTGAAGATGATGACAGGCATTCTTCTTCCGGATAGCGGAAATGTCTACTATGCCGACATCTCCATGAGAGAGGATCCCGAAAAGGCAAAGGCCAAGATCGGATTCGTTCCCGACAGTCCGGATATGTTCCTCGGCATGAAAGGGAGGGACTATCTTGCCTTCATCGCCTCGATCTTCAAGGGGGATCGCACGACGGCTCTGGAGAGGACAAAGGCGCTTTCGGAGAAGCTCAACATCGCCAAGAACCTTGATGAATACATCGTCACCTATTCCCATGGCATGCGGCAGAAGATCTTCCTTCTCGGGGCGCTTCTCCATGATCCGGATGCCTTTATCCTGGATGAGCCTTTGACGGGCCTGGATCCGGAGTCGGCCTATGTCATCAAGACCATCATGATGGAACACGTCATGAAAGGAAAGTGCGTCCTTATTTCCACGCATGTCTTGGATGTCGCCGAAAAGCTTTGCACCCATATCGGCATCATCGACAAGGGAAAGCTTCTCTTTTCCGGTACCTTGTCCGAGCTGAGGGCGATGCGCCAGGAGGAAAACAGCTCTTTGGAGACGCTTTTCCTTGAGCTGACGAGAAAATGAAAGACTTCTTCCTTCTTGTAAAGGCGATTTCTTCCAATTCCGCCGTCCGAGTGCGGCAAAAGAAAGGAAAGACCGTTGTCTCACGCTCATCCCTTCTTCCCCTTGTCTTTGCGGCTGCCGTCCTTATCCTTGTCTTTGCTGCAAGGCCGCTTTTTAACATCCTTGCCTTTCGGGATGCCGGTGTTCCAAATGATGCTCTTTTTACCTATACCCAGTGCCTTGTCGCGTCCTTCCTCTTCTATGGCTTCTTCATGGGATGCTGCAACAGCGTGACGGTCTTCTTCTCCTGCTGGGATGATGTCTTCCTTCCACTTCCGATAAAAGGAGGAAGGCTGTTTATGGCAAGATATGTCCTTGCCTTGTTCCGTTGCTTCCTTTATACCATTCTACCTTTGCTGGCTTTGATGATTGGAGGAAGCATCCTTTCCTCCTTGCCTCCGGTTTCCGTTTTCCTCGCCGTCCTTGTTTCTCTCTTTAGCGCCTTTTCCATCAGCTCCCTTGCCTTTATGTTCGTCGCCTTCTTCTTCTTTGTCTTCCGGATAAGGAAGGAGGGGAGAGTGCCTTCCATCCTATCGACCGTCTTTTCCCTGATAGCGATGGTCGGTCTTTTCCTCATCGGTTTCCTTCAGCCTGTTGGCGAGACGACAGAGGCCATCGCGAGTTCGATCGAAAACATGTACGATACCTTCTTCTTCCTCAACTGGATTTCCTATCTTCCCTGCCGTTCTCTTTTGGTGGGAAACGGCATCTCCCTTCTTTTCTTCTTCCTTGTCCTTCTTATCGCCCTTCTCTCTGTTTCCCTTGCCGTTTTTGTCGGCAACCGGTTCTATCGCCCAAGCCTTGTCTACCGGGGAAGGAAGAAGAGAAAGAAAAAGGATGAAGTCGGGATCTTTGAAAAGACGGAAAGGTCCTTCCTTCTTTCCTATCGGCATCCCCTTCTGTTCCAGATCAAGAGGGAAATCGATAACTATCGCAACCACGGCTCTCTCTTTGTCTCTTCCCTTGTCGGTTCCGTCTCCTTCATCGTCAGCCTGGTCATCATCATTCCCGTGGTCCTGTCCTTGGATTCGGGTGGTGCCTTTCCGGAGAACCTTGTCTTCCTCTTCCTTTTTGCGATGGTCATGACGTCTATCTTCCAGCCCTATTTCACCTTTGCCTCCGTTTCCTTGGAAGGGCAGTCGATTCTGCTTTTGAAGACCTATCCTTTCAATCGGAACACCTATCTTCTTGCCAAGATCTTTTTGGGAAGTGTCTTCTCTACCATTGTCGGCTTTGTGATGATGCTGACTTTCTCGATCCTTCAGCATATCGGCATTGCGGAAATCCTTGTCTCGCTTCTCTGCCTTCTTGCCTATGCCACCCTATCCAACCTTGTGAGCCTTCTTTTTGGTATTCGCTTTGCTGTCTTCTCCTTTGATAGCAGCATGGAAATCCTGCATCGGGGCTGGGGTCCCAGGCTTGTTTCCCTTGTCCTCTTCTTTGCTCCCGTTCCCTCCATCCTTCTTGTTGCCATCGTCTCCCTTTATCTTCCCGACTATCTCTTCGTTGGCCCTCTTCTTTCTTTCTTCCTCCATGCTGGCCTTGCCTTCCTTTTCTTCCACCTTTGCCGGAAGGCCCTTACAAAGATGCTTCAGAAGGACATGCCCCTGTAAGGAAAGAGAACCCAAAAGAAAAGCTACCGTTTCCGGTAGCCTGACTTTTTTCCTTTGCCTTACTTTTTCTTCTTCTCCCAGCTCATGCTGTTTCCGCTGTGGACCTTGTAGGAATCGTCGGGAACAGCCACTTTGTTGATGGTCATCTCTTCCCTGAAGTCTCCGGAAGAGACTGCAATTTCGTTTTTGCCTTCATGGAGGGGAAGATGGAAGGCGATGATCTTGTCCCCGGTTTTGGTTTCGACCTTCTTGCCGTCATGGAAGAGGGTGACCTGACCAAGGGTGGTGTAGACCTTGATCTCCGTCTTTCTTTCGTGGCGGTTGACGTAACGCTTGCCGCAGAGATGGAGGAACTTCTCATCGCTCCAGAAGGCCTTGTAGAGATAGAAGGCGTCTTTCTTGATGGCTCTGTCGAAGGTGACAAGGCCCTTGTGGTTCTTTCCGGGATCGCCTCCCTGGTCCCTTCCGTCCGAACCGAAGTCGAACATGTTCCAGACGTGGGTGGCCCAAAGGTAGGGATGCCTCTTGAAGCATTCCAGAAGATGCTCGTGATAGAGACACTGGTACTCTTCCGTGTTGTCGAAGCGCTTCGGCTTGGGGGAGTGGAGGTTTGGCATGCCTTCGGCGCCGTATTCGGAATAGCCAAGGACTCTCTTGGGATAGAGGAAGTGGAAGAAGGAAATCCAGAGGTCGTTGAGGAAGAAGAAGGGAACATACCAGCCGAGATAGAGATTCCAGGAGACGATGTCGGTGAGATGGGCGGTCTTGTCAAAGGGCGTGCACATGGCATAGCAGGCAAGGGTCGTCTTCCTTGCGGGATCGATCTTGTGGAGCATGTCATTGAGGCGGTGGTGGAGAGCAAGCATCGCCTTGCGGTTCTTGTTGACCATCGTGATTTCGTTGGAGACGCCCCAGACGACGATGGCGGGGTGGTTGTACTGCTGATAGACCAGTTCCTTCATCTGCTGGATGGCGTTCTCGTCCCCGTTTTGAAGGTGCTTGGAGATATAGGGGATTTCCGCCCAGACGATCATGCCCTTCTCATCGCAGAGATCATAGAAGAAATCGTCGTGCTGGTAATGGGCAAGGCGGATCGTGTTGGCGCCGACTTCCTCGATCAGTTCCATGTCCTGGATGTGGTCTTTCCTGGAGATGGCATTTCCCTTTCCAAGGCGGTCCTGGTGCCTAGAGACGCCGTGCAGGGGATAAGGCCTTCCATTGAGGAAGAAACCTCTCTTGCTATCGAAGGAAAAGGTACGGAATCCAAAGCGAGTGGAAACCGCATCAAGGACACTGCCATCCTCATCCAATAGGCGTGCGATGGCTATATAGAGATAGGGATCCTTCCTTCCGTCCCAGAGGTGGACATTGTCGATTGTTCCCGTTTCGCTGTTCTTGAGGGAAAGGACCTTGTTTCCTTCCTGATCCTGGATCGTGATTTCGACTTTCTTGTCGCTTTTCGTGAAGGCGTGGACTGTGACTTCTCCCTTGCCGTCTTTTGGAGTGGCATCGACCTTCAGTCCCTTGCTTCCGAAGTAGTCGAGGTCGAAGTGGTCCTTGGGAACCTGGATCAAGTTGACGTCACGATAGATGCCACCGTAGAAGGTGAAGTCCGCCTTCTGGGGATAGACCCTGTCGTTTTCCCTGTTGTCGACGAGGACCTTGAGGACGTTTTCCTTTTTCAGGCCACTTGTGAGATCGATGCGGAAAGTGGAATATCCGCCATCGTGCTTGCCGACTTCCTGTTCGTTGAGGATGACCCGACAGGAGGAATTGACGCCCTTGAATTCGACATAGAGCCTCTCTCCTTCCTTCATCTCGGGGCAGGAGAAGCTGTGGAAGTAGACGGCTTCCCCGCGATAGTAGTCCCCGCCGCCGTCCTGGCCGTCAAGGGCGTTCCAGGTGTGGGGAAGGGTGACGTTTTCCGCTTTCTGGGTTTTGGGATCGACGAAGATCCAATCGGCATTGATGTTCGTTACCTTACGCATACGAAAGTCTCCTTACCTCTTTATTCTAAGGGAGGCAGAAAATGTAAGCGATTGCAATAAAGTCACAAAGTTCTTGCAAAAAGGATTATGCGGATTCCTTGCGCTTCTTTCCGATACCGATGATTTTCGTGTATTCGCGATAGAAGGTCGAATAGTTGTCGAAGCCGAAATAGTCGGCCGCGACGGTTTTCTTGACGCCGCTGAGGATCATGTGGTGGGCGGCGATGATCTTCTTGGAACGGACGTATTGCATGATGGGTGTCTTCATGTTCTTCTTGAAGCAATTGGAGAGGTAGGACTTGGAGAAATGGAAGTGGTCGCAAAGGGTCTCCAAGGAGATGCTTTCCTGGAGATGGGAATCGATATAGTCGATGATGGAGCGGATGATGTCGTTCTGCCTTGTCGTCGGAGGAACGTTGCTGCTCTCCTTGGAAAGGAGGACAAGGAGCTTGATCAGTTCCGAAAGGAAGAGCGCATAGACCTCGTCCTGGTCCTGGAACTGCTGGACATAGTCATCCAGGCTATTGAAGTTGAGGAAGAACTTCATCGTATCCGTATGGAAGGAATAGAGCTTGTGGATCCTCTCTGTCAGGAACGGGGGAAGGATCGTGTCCGGGAACTTGAGGACGTATCTTTCATAGGGGACCTGGAGGTTGCAGACGGCAAAATGATACTTTCCGCTCGGGATGAGGACGATGTTTCCCGGCTGGAGCTGTCGGCTTTCCGACTCCACGTGGTAGACGACGTCGCCCTTGACGAAATAGAGGATCTCATTGAAATAGTGCATGTGCCTCTCGAAGTTTTCGCTGGGCGTGGTCGAGTTGTCCAACTTGTGGGTAAAGTCGATGTCTTTATAAACAAAACTAAACATATTGATTCGATGATTCCTATTTTGATTATAAAGTGGAGAAATTGATTTGCAAGCAAAATTAGATAAAATTGCAATTCATTTGCTGGTAGCCCTTTCTATAATGAAGGCAGTAAGACGAGACGTATCGAAAAGGAGTTCCACGATGAAGCTGACATTCCGCTGGTATGGGGAGAAGGACAGCATTCCCTTAGCGTACATTCGACAGATTCCCGGCATGACGGGCGTCGTCACGGCTCTTTACGACACCAAGCCAGGCATGGCCTGGAAGGAAGAGTCCCTGAAAAGGCAGAAGGAACTTTGCGACCAAGCCGGACTGGCGATGGAAGTCATCGAATCCATTCCGGTCTCCGAGGATATCAAGCTCGGAACGAAGATGCGCGATGAGCACATCCAGAACTATATCCACAATATCCGTCTTGTCGCCAAGTATGGCGTGAAGTGCATCTGCTACAACTTCATGCCCGTCTTCGATTGGTTGAGAACCACCATGCATTATAAGAATGAAGATGGTTCGACATCCTTGGCTTATCTCCATGAAGATTTCCTCAAGGTCGATCCCCATAATCTGCACCTTCCCGGATGGGATGAAAGCTATTCCCAGGAAGAATTGCAGTCGCTATTGAAGGCCTATTCCACGATCAGCCATGAAATGCTCTTTGAAAACCTTGTCTATTTCCTTAACAAGATCATTCCCGTTTGTGAGGAATGCCACGTCAACATGGCTATCCATCCGGACGATCCGCCGTGGGATGTCTTCTCCCTTCCGCGCATCATCTCCAACGAAGAGGATCTCGATAGGCTCTTTGCCGCCGTTCCCAGTACAAGAAACGGATTGACATTGTGCACGGGCTCCTTTGGTGCCTCACGGAAGAACGATCTGGTCCATATGGCCGGAAAGTATGCCAAGGAAGGGCGCATCCACTTTGCCCATCTGCGCAATGTCCGTTATCTCGGCGATGCGGATTCCTTCGTCGAGGCGGGCCATCTTAGCGAAGGCGGTTCCTTGGACATGGCGCGTATCGTCACGGCACTTGTCGAGAATGGCTTTGACGGCTATGTGAGGCCCGATCATGGAAGGAACGTCTTCGGCGAGGATGAAAAGCCGGGCTATGGTCTTTATGACAGGGCCTTAGGTGCCTGCTATCTGAATGGGTTGTTCGAAATGGCCGAGAAAAGAAAAAGGAGGCTTCTATGAGATTCGAAGATTTGCCCTTGGGCGTGACGTTCGACGGGAAGGTCGTTGCCGTGACCGGTGGCGGAGGCGTCATCTGCTCCATGCTCTGCCAGGCTTTGGCGGCTTCCGGAGCCAAGGTCGCCGTCTTGGACCTGCGCCTTGAAAGCGCCGAGAGAACCGCAAAGGCTATCCGGGACGAGGGTCAGGTCGCCTATGGCTATGAGGCGAATGTCCTGGATGCGGAAAGCCTCAAGAAGGCCCACGAGGCCATCAACAGGGACCTTGGCAAGATCGACATCCTGATCAATGGTGCCGGCGGAAACAATGCCAGGGCCAATACCGACAAGGAATACTACGAAGAAGGAGATATCGACAATCCGGAGCTCAAGTCCTTCTTCGATTTGGATCCCAATGGCGTTTCCTTTGTCTTCAACCTGAACTTCCTGGGAACCCTCCTTCCGACGCAGGAGTTTTCAAAGGACATGCTGGGAAGGAAGGGATGCAGTGTCCTCAATATCTCCAGCATGAACGCCTTCACGCCACTGACGAAGATTCCGGCGTATTCCGGAGCCAAGGCTGCCGTCAGCAATTTCACCAAGTGGCTTGCCGTCCACTTCTCCAAGGTCGGTATCCGCGTCAATGCCATCGCCCCTGGCTTCTTCTCCACGGCACAGAACAAGAACCTTCTGTGGAATGAAGATGGCACGCCGACACCCCGTACCGGAAAGATCATTGCCGCGACGCCCATGGGCCGTTTCGGCGAGGTCGAGGAACTCGTCGGTGCGACGCTCTTCCTTTTAAGCGATGCGGCGAGCTCCTTCATCACCGGTGTCGTCCTTCCGATCGATGGCGGATTCTCCAGCTATTCGGGAGTCTAGGAAATGAAAGCCTTCAACGACAGAGACTTCCTCTTGACGAATCAGACGGCAAAAGATCTCTTCCATGGACAGGCGGAGAGCCTTCCTGTTTTCGACTTCCATTGCCATCTTCCCGTCGAGGAGATCTATGAGGACAGGGTCTATGATTCCATCACCGATCTCTGGCTTGTCGACAAGAGGAACGGCAAGGCCTTTGGCGATCACTACAAGTGGCGTCTGATGCGCGCCCATGGCGTCAAGGAAGACCTCATCACCGGAGAGGCCTCCAAGAAGGAGAAATTCCTCGCCTGGGCGGACACCCTTGAGAATGCCTTCCTCAACCCGCTCTACCACTGGTCCCATCTGGAGATGAAGAAGTACTTCGGTATCGAGGAACCTCTGGGAAAAGACAATGCCGAGGATATCTATCAAAGGATGAACGAAAAGCTTCCTTCCCTTTCCGTCCGCACGCTCCTTTTGATGAGCCACGTCCATACGCTCTATACGACAGACGATCCCCTTTCCGACCTTTCCTATCATAAGCTTCTCAAGGACGATCCTTCTTTCCCTGTCCATGTCCTTCCTGCCTTCCGGGCGGATGATTTCCTCAAGGTCTACCATCCGGATTTCCCGCGGAAGGTCCAGATGCTCAGCGCAACAGTCGGCTATTCCATCGAAAGCATGGAGGATCTTAAGAGGGCATTGGAGGAAAGGCTCTCCTACTTCCAGGAAAACGGCTGTCGGGCCTTTGATGTCTCCTTCGAGGACTTCCTTTTTGTCCCGGCGTCGAAGGAGGAGGAAGAGGATGCCTTCCTCAAGGCCATGATGGGAAAGAAGCTGACGGAGAAGGAAAAAGGAATCTACATGGCTTCCCTTCTTCTCTTCTTCGGCAAGGCCTGCAAGAGACATCATTTTGTCATGCAGCTTCACCTCAAGGCCTTAAGAAACCTCAATACGAGAGCTTTTGAAACCCTCGGCTGTGATAGTGGATATGATGCCATCTCCGATTCCAGTCTTATCCGTCCGCTTTCTTCCTTCCTCGATGGCTTGGAAAAGGAGGATTCCCTCTACAAGACAATCATTTATCCATTGGATAGTAGGGACTATGAGACTGTCCTTTCCCTGATCGGATGCTTCCAGAAGGCACCCTATCCCTCCAAGGTCCAGTTTGGTGCCGCGTGGTGGTTCAACGACCACAAGAAAGGCATGGAAAGGCAGATGCGCGACCTTGCCGAATACGGGCTTCTTCCCCACTTCGTCGGCATGCTGACGGATTCCAGAAGCTTTCTAAGCTATGCCAGGCACGACTATTTCCGCCGCATCCTATGCGATCTTGTCGGAAAGACAGTCGAGAACGGGGAATATCCCTTCCAGGAGAAGCGCCTGGAGAAGATGGTCCGGGACATCAGTTTCGAAAATGCCCTGAATTTCTTTGTGAAGGATTGAAAGAAGGATTGGAAAATGGATTTCTTTGATCGGATTCATGAATTGAAAGTCGTTCCCGTCGTCGTCCTCAACAGCGTCGACGAGGTCGAGGAAAAGGTCGGTGCCTTGGTGAAGGGAAAGCTTCCCGTTGCCGAGATCACTTTCCGCACCGCCTGTGCCGCCGAGGCTATCAGGAAGGCCTGTGAACTTTATCCCGATGCCTTGATCGGGGCAGGGACGGTCATCGACAGGAAACAGTGCGAACAGGCAATCGAGAGCGGTGCGAAGTTCATCGTCTCGCCTGGCCTTGTCGAGGAGATCTCCCTTTGCTGCAGGGAAAGGAACATCCCCTATCTTCCCGGTGTCGTCACCCCGACGGAGATCATCAAGGCCATTCACCTCGGCCATCAGGTCGTCAAGTTCTTCCCGGCTAGCAACTACGGTGGCCTGAAGACCATCAAGAGCCTTTCTGGTGTCTTCCCCAAGCTTCGCTTCCTTCCTACCGGGGGCATCGACCAGACAAGCTACAAGGACTATCTTGCCTTCGAGAGGATCGTCGCCGTCGGCGGATCCTGGATGATGAAGGGAACCAAAGAGGAAATCGTCAGTAAGTCCCTTGCCATCCACGAAGGGCTGTGATCGAAAAGAAAAAAGGAGAAACAATACAATGGCTCAGATCGTTACGATGGGCGAAATCATGCTTCGCCTCTCTACGCCCGGCTTTACCCGCTTTGTCCAGGCCGACAGCTTCGATGCCTGCTATGGCGGCGGTGAGGCGAATGTCGCTCTCTCCCTTGCCAACTACGGCCATGATGCCTTCTTCGTCAGCAAGGTTCCGGAAAACGACATCGGCCAGAGCGCCATCAATTCCTTGCGGGAGTTCGGTGTCCATACCAGGTACATCGCCCGCGGTGGCGAGAGGCTTGGTATCTACTACCTTGAGACGGGAGACAGCATGCGGCCTTCCAAGGTCATCTATGACCGTGCCCATTCCGCTATTTCCGAGGCCGATCCCTCCGACTTTGACTTCGATATGATCTTCAAGGGAAAGGACTGGTTCCACTTCACCGGTATCACGCCAGCTATTTCCGAAAACGGAGAGAGGCTGACGCGCCTTGCCTGCGAGGCGGCCAAAAGACAGGGACTGACCATCTCCTGCGACCTCAACTTCCGCAAGAAGCTCTGGAGCAGTGAAAAGGCCATCTCCATCATGACGGGATTGATGCCCTATGTCGATGTCCTCATCGGCAACGAAGAGGATTGCGAGAAGTGCCTGGGCTTCAAGGCCGAGAAGAGCGATGTCACCAAGGGAAAGCTTGACTTGGGTGGCTATGAGGATGTCTTCCGCAAGCTCAAGGAGAAGTTCGGCTTCAAGTATATGGCCACCTCCCTTCGCGAGTCCTACTCCGCAAGCGACAATGGCTGGTCCGCCCTTATCTACGATGGAAAGGAATTCTACCATTCCCGGCAGTACGATATCCGTCTTGTCGATCGTGTCGGCGGTGGCGATTCCTTCTCGGCCGGCCTTATCCATGGCCTTATTGCCTATGAGGGAGACGAGAGAAAGGCGGTGGAATTCGCCGTCGCTGCCAGTGCCCTCAAGCAGACCATTCCCGGTGACGTCAACCACGTCAGCAAGGAAGAGGTCGAGACGTTGATGAACGGTGATGCGTCCGGAAGGGTCCAGAGATAGGATTCCTTCAGTTCCGATACCTCCTATTTTCACCGGGTGGTTCTCCTCCCATAGGCCACCCGGGTTTTTTGTACTGTTCCGATGGCTTTGTTTCAAAAGCGGTAAAGGGAATCGATAGTTGAAAAATATACAATTCCTTTTTTTGAACGGAAGGCTCTCTCTTAAGGGCAAGAGGGAACTGGAAAAGGATACGGATTGGCTTCCTATTTGCAGTGAAGAAAAAGGCTCATAAATGATGAAAATACTCCCTTTTTGTATGATTTTTATTGATTTGATGGGAGGATAACGCTGTTTCCATAGAAATCAGGAGGCTGTCCACTTCGTTTTGAAGGAGCGTCGATATTCACATATTTTGGTCAATTTTAGGACAAAATCCCTTCTCTGTGCTGTGAATAAGAAATGCAATCAAAAAAAGGTTATATTGCTATCACGTTTTCTGAAAGCGCTTGCTAAAATGACTGCGATGTCGGCAGAGCGTCTTGTGGGTTTTATCAAGCCGGATTCACAGGAAGGTTCCACTGCCGATCGTAAGGAGGATATATGGAAGAACTCGCTTCTGCTCAGCCTCGACATACGGGCCTCAAGGTCTTCAAGATCGTCGCTGGCATCATTCTTGCCCTGCTCTTCATTGCGTCTCTTGCCTATGCCGTTCTTTCCGGCGGAGAAATCTTGGAGAAGCCGGCCGTTGACAACAGGACCAAGGGGCTTATCCGTCTGGAATCCCCGAACTATCAACAGGAATACTTCGATGGCGATGCCTTTACCTTCGACAAGGACCTCAACAAGGTGACTTTGGTCGCCAAGGATCCGTCTATTGAGACCATCGTCAAGATCGACGATCTTCCCGGACCCGAATACGGCTTCAAGGTCCGTCAGGTCTTTGACGAGAACGGAAAGATGGTCGATCCTTCTACCATTGAGGAGAATGCCATCCTCAAGCCCAAGGAAGAGGAGAGCACGGCAAAGTCCGCTTTCCGCATCAAGTCTGCAGAGGATGAGACTGTGGAAGGCGATAGCGAAGAGACCGAAGAGCCGACAGAGGAAGAAGAGGAAGAAGCGCCTATCTATACCTATGTCGATACCGTTTCCTTTGTCGAGGAGGCCGAGAAGATCTCCGTCAGCAAGGACATGGGAACGATTTACCTTGTCAGCAAAAGATATCAGGATCTGATGATTCCCCTCGATTACAGCGTCATCGAGGGCCAGCTCAACGAAGAGGGAATGGCCAAGGAGCTTCTCTTCGAGGCGGAGAATGCCGATATCTACAAGGATGACACGCTCTTGACGGAAGAAGAGCTTGCGACCCTTCCGGATACCAACAAGCCTTTCCTCTCCTCCAAGGGTTCGACCATTGCCGGAACGGATTGTAGCGGTGGTGCCTGTTTGAGAAGCTTTGGCTCAAACAACATGAAGATCGACTTCCGGATCGTCTCCAAGAAGGCGGCGGATGTCAATCTTACCATCAAGGTCTGCAAGAGGCCTTCCGCCGGACTGTTCAACACCTTCTACAAGTTCACCCTGAACAACGTCACCTATGCAGATGTCGATAGCCAGGAGATTCCTGCCGGAAGCTCGGGCCAGTACTACGAGACCTACGACATGGTTCCGGTGAGCGTCCATATCCAGAGAGGCGTCAACCACTTCGTCTTCCAAAGCGGCAATGCCGTCGGCACGTCCTCTCCGGTCAACTTCGATGCCATCCATCTTGCGGCCGAGGAAGACATCCTCGGGACGATGGCCAATATCGTCCTTGGAGAATAGGAGGAACAAGAGATGCGACACGTTTATGATTTCCTGCGATACAAGAACGTCGGATACTTCATCGGCTTCCTTGCCTTCCTTCTGACCGTTGCCCAGGGCGTCCTGTACATGTATGTTCCGGAGAACCTCTTCAACGTCTGGGTCCTTGTCCTGTGTCTTATCGGGGCAGGAGCCTTCCATCTCTTTTCCATCTTTCCGAAGACGGCGATCCTTTCTCCCGTCTCCCTTATGGTCTGCAATTTCCTCTGCGTCTGCGCCTTCGCTTCGGCGGATGGCCTTCTGGACTATCTCTCCACGGCCTTCTTCAGCGGTTTCTCCTTCGAGGCCTTCTTCTCCTTGGAGGTTCCCGTCTATCTGAGCGTTCTCTTCTTCGTCCTCTCCTTCCTTCTTGCCTCGATCGCGATGTATCTGCCCCAGACACGGAAAACGATCGGCGAGAAGCGTTTCGACCGTCTTGTCGACAATCTCAACCGCGGAGGTAAAGCCCGATGAAAAGAAAGACAGCAGTCACGCTGACCAAGGCCGGTTTCCATTTCAGCTTCGTCCTTTTTGCCCTTGCCACGACCGCAGGACCGATGCTTCTTGAGAATGCCGGCATCATCAACACGACGTTCAATATCGCCACGTCCACCGGCAGCGGAAGCGCCGGCGGAAATACCTACTTCGATACGAAGTTCAATTCGATGGACGAAGTCAAGGAAGAGAGCAAGAAGCTGATCGAGGAGACGATGAAGGAAGGTGCCGTCCTTCTTAAGAACGACAACAACGCCCTTCCCCTTGCCCAGGGAAACAGCGTCAACCTCTATGGCGTTGCCTCCCACTACTCCGTCCTTACGGGCATGGGCTCTTCCAGCTTCAAGGTAAACGGCGACCAGGATCCCTTTGCCGACAAGGTCACCTTGGCCAAGGGCCTTTCCGATGCCGGACTGACGGTCAACGAGACCTTGGATACCTGGTATCAGGATAACGGCCTTGACTATGTCGGCGATTCCGGAAGTCACTTCATCGGCTACGAGGACCAGGAAGTCCAGACGGTCGTCGAGGATGCTCCCTGGGACGCTCTTCCCGGCGAGAAGACCAGCAAGGCCGATGCCGCCATCATGGTCCTTGCCAGGAATTCCGGTGAGGCCGTCGATCTCTACATGGATACGAAGATGGATGACGGCAAAACCCGGACGATCGTCAGCAAGAGACATAACGGCGATCCGGACAACTCCGTCGGCGATGCCTTGGCACTGACGCAGAACGAGAAGGATGTCCTCTCCCACCTCAAGCAGCTGAAGGCTTCCGGAACGATTTCCAAGATCATCGTCGTCATGAATTCCGCCTCCCCGCTTCAGTGTTCCTTCCTGGAGGATGAGGAGTACGGTGTCGATGCCGCGATGTGGGTTGGAACCCTCGGCACCAACGGTGCCAATGCTATCGGCAAGCTTCTTACCGGCGAGTACAACTTCTCCGGAAGGACGGCCGATACCTTCTGGGCCGAGAGCAAGTGCAATCCCGTCTACTACAACTTCGGTTCCTATGAATACGGAAACAGCAGCGCCCTGGCCAACTACTTTGCGACGCTTGGCGAGTACAACAACAAGTTCTATGTCGCCTATCAGGAAGGTATCTACAACGGATACAAGTACAGCGAGACCCGCTATGAGGATGTCCTTCTGGAGAGGGAAAACGTCGGGGAGTTCGACTATGAGGCTGCCGTCACCTATCCTTTCGGATACGGCTTAAGCTATTCCACCTTCTCCTATAGCAACTTTGCTGTCGAAGAGAACAAGGAGAACGACACCTATACCTTGACCGTCGACGTCACCAACGAGTCGGAGATCGATGGCAAGGAAGTCGTCCAGGCCTACGTCCAGAAGCCCTATACCAAGAAGGATATCGAGAACGGTGTCGAGAAGGCTTCAGTCGAGCTTGTCGGCTTCACCAAGGTCGATGTCCCGGCCAAGGCGACCGTCCAGGCGACGATCGAGGTCGAAGGGAAGTATCTTGCTTCCTATGATGCCAACGTCGAGAAGACCTATGTCATCGGCTCCGAGGATGAAAAGGACGACTATCTCTTCACCGTTGCCATGGATGCCCATGACGCCGTCAACAACATCCTTCAATACAAGGCCGAAGACGGCGAGACGGTCAATTTGGAAGGCATCACCCAGAACGATAGGCGCGGCAAAGGAGATTCCTCCCTTGTCTTTGCCAAGCATTTTGCCTACGACAACAAGACCTATTCCACCAATGACCATATCGAGGAAGAAAACGAAGGCTTTACGCCCCGCTATGAAGGCGAGGAAGCAAACTTCGGTGTCGACAAGATCACCAACCAGTTTGACGATACCGACTTCCAGAAGGCCGGATACTTCTCCGACGAGGAAGCGTCCCAGGTCTATCTGTCCCGCAGCAACTGGGTCGGGACCTATGGCAAGGTCATCAAGCTGACGGCGACCTCCGCCCTTGTGGAAGCACAGAAGAATCCGGGTGTCGAGAAGGACAAGATCGCCTATCCGACCTATGACGAGCTTGGCTTCTACGAGAGTTCCGAGGACTTCGACGAGATCAAGCTTATCTATTTGCGTGGCAAGGACTATGACGATCCGCTCTGGGAGACGCTTCTTGACCGTGTTTCCTGGGATGAGACCTGCACCGTCCTTCAGGATGCCCTTCGCTATACCAAGGGCATGGATTCCATCGCCGCGCCGATGACTTCCCAGCAGAACGGGGCTATCTCTCCTGTCCACTCGAGGACCGATGGCGCCATCCCGGAGCAGAATGCCTTCCGCGGCTTTGCCGAGGAGAAGAAGTCCGGTACGGATATTAAGCCGACCATCTTCCTTGCCAACGGCACCGTTGCCGCGACCTACAACAAGGATCTCATCTATAGGGTGGGAAGGCAGACGGGCGAAGAGGCCGCATGGGCTGGATACAACGGCATCTATGGCCTTGGCGTCAACATCCACCGCGGTGCCTATTGCGGAAGAACCTTCGAATACTATTCCGAGGATGGATACCTCACCGGTGTCGCCGCCGGCTATGAGGCGGCCGGTCTTCATGACATGGGCGTCTTCGTCCTTGCCAAGCATGCCGTCCTCAACGATCAGGAGACGCACAGGGCCGGTCTTAACGTCTGGGCCAACGAGCAGTCCATCCGCGAGATCTATTGCCGAGCCCTGGAAGTCGCTATCGAGCTGGACAGGAAGCTTTCCGTCGATGCGGAAGGCAACAGGACCCACATGCCTGTCCTCGGTGTCATGACCGGCATGAACCGCCTCGGCGCCAAGTGGACGGGTGGACAGGGTTTCCTCAACACCGTCCTGAGAGCCGAGTTTGGTATGACAAGCTATGCCATCTCCGACTACAACTCCTCCCGTCCATACATGAATCCGATCCAGGGCGTTCTCTATGGAAACGACCTTCCCGATGGCAATCCTGCCGGTGCCAAGGGCGGCTATGACTATGATGGCAACGACATCCGCTTCCAGAACTACAAGACCGGATACGGCGAATTGGCCTGGAAGATGCGGGATGCCATCAAGAACGTCCTCTATACCGTCGTCAATTCCAATGCCATGAACGGCGTCACCGGCGATACGGCCTTCCAGACCATCACGCCTTTGTGGGAGAAGCTTGTCCCGGTCGTCCAGAGGGTCACCATGGTCCTCTTTGGCTGGGGAATCGCATCCTTTGCCATCGTCTTCGTCTTCGATCTCTCCAAGCGGACCTTGGAGGAGCATCGCCTTCGCATCCATGACGACAAGTAAGGTGAGGACAAGAACATGAGAAACACGAAGAAAAAGGCCTTTGCGGTCATCCTTTCCCTCCTCTTTGGCTCTCCTATCATCGCTTCCTGCGCCCCAGAGACGAGTTCCATCGCCCCGCACGAGTGCGTCTTCTATGATGTCGAGGCCGTGACGCCGACTTGCCTCCACGGCGGCAATATCGCCTACAAGCAATGCCCCTATTGCAAGAAGATCGAAGTCAATGGTGAAGTGAAGACCTTGGAAGAGGTCTCGCTTCCGATCGATCCCGCTAACCATGAGCAACTAAGAAGCGTCGATGAGGTTCCGGCAACCTGCATTCAGGATGGAACCAAGGCGTATCAATACTGTGATGCCTGCGGCTCCTATGTCCTGGATGGGACCAATTACACCGACGAGACGATCGGCGACCTTCTTGTCCTGCACAAGGAGGATGCTGAGCATGATCTTGTCCACTATGCGCAGATGAATCCGACCTGTATTCCCGGCATGAAGGAACACGATATCTGCAAGATCTGCCACAAGTATTTTGTCGCCGGGAAGGAAGTCTCTAAGGAAGATCTTGCCATCGCTCCTGTCGAGGAACATCTCTTCGGGCCGAGCGGGAACTGTGTCAATGGATGCGAAAGCTATCGTTATCCCAATGTCGATGGTGGACAGGTTTTTGAGCCGGAGAACAAGGTGCCCCTTCTGGCAACCGCTGGCGAAGGCTGGTGCGACACCGGAAGCGACAAGGACGAAATGATTGCCTCCACCCACGCCAACAAGATGACGTTCCATACCCAGAGAGGCAGCAGTGACGGGTCTGTCGACGTCGAGTACGACCCCAACGGTTCCGACATCAACATCCGCTTCAGCGGATCGAGCACGGCCAACAACTCCTTTACCCGCTTTGCTCCCGGAGAAGACGGCACGGCCTATACCGGACGTCTTTCGCTTGCCTTCGACCTCACCGTCGGCGCGGGCGTCGCCATCTCCCGTATCGGCGCCAAGGTCGTCGACTACGGCGGCGATGCCTTCCCCGGGCAGGACAAGCTCCTTGGCTTCAACAGCGCCGAGGAGAACAATCCCGACAGGAAGCTTGAGGCCGGCGTCACCTACCGTTTCGTCTACGACATGGAAGTCACCAATAAGAATGCCGATGGTGAAGATGAGGAACAGCTCATTCAGATTTGGGCATGCGGTGGCGCATCGAGCTTCACGATCAGCAATCTCCGCTATGTCGAAAGGCCCGATCTCGAGAAGACGGGGACGGTTCAGAGCCATCTTCTCTATTTCGGAAAGGCCAAGGACATGTCCCTCAACGAGAAGGATATCTTGGCTAACGAAATCACCCTGGATCAAACCGCCATGTCCCTTGTCAAAGGACAGTCCAAGAAAATCGAGGTGACGGCCATCAAGCCTGAGAACACCACCGACAAGACCGTTTCTTGGGCGAGCTCCAATGAGAAGGTCGCTACGGTCGATGAAAACGGAAACGTCACGGCCGTCGGTGTCGGAACAGCCACGATCACTGCCAAGGTCGGTCTTGCCACGACCACCTGCACTGTCACCGTCACAGAAGAGGCTATCCCTGTCGAGTCCGTAAGTCTTGACAAGGATACGCTTGAGCTGATTGTCGGTGGACAGCCTGAAAAGCTTTCGGCAACGATCCTTCCTGAGAATGCTACCGACAAGAGCGTCACTTGGACAAGCAGCGACGAAAAGGTCGCCACGGTCGATCAAACCGGTCTTGTCACACCCGTTGGCGAAGGAGAGGCGACTATCACCGTCACGACCAAGGACGGACAGAAGAGCGATAGCTGCAAGGTAACGGTCCTACAAGGAGACAAATCCTATTATCTCTATAACGGAAAAGATTTCTTCGATAGCAGCAGTTGGTACGATACGACTTCTGCCGCCACGCCACGTGATGAATCCATCATCGATGAAAAAGGAAATCTTGTCTTCACGAAGAATACGCAAAGCCGTATCGATCTCTTCCATTGCGCCGAGAAGGATGGCTCCTATCTGCACTATGGCGATGCCGCCAACAAGAGTGGAATCGATCAGGTCGTCGGCAAGTCCACGACCTATACGATGGCTCTTAAGGCTACCAGTTCCTTCCAGCTGATGATTCTGGGTGTTAAAGGTGCCTATGGTCCTTCCACTTCGGGGGCTGCTGCCCACTATCTTCGCATCACCGAGGACGGAAAGGTCTCTTTGGATCTGACCGGGCCCGACAGCGACCATTTCACAAATCGCTTCACGGCGGATAGTTCCTTCAAGATGAACGAGGAAAACACTCTTTCCATAACGTTGACAAGAGTGAGCAAGGATGCCTTGACGATCGCGATTGCCATCAATGGGGAAGACGTTGTTCTTAAGGGAGAGACATTCGAAGGTGATCGTGGAACCTATTCCGTCGACGAAAATGGTGTCCTCACCAATACCTATCCCTCCTCTAACTCAGGCATGGGACAGCGTTTCGGTGTCTATCCGGAAGGGGATTCCGTCGTCACCATCTCCGGACTTTCCATCATCAACAACTAAAAGTTAAAACCAAAGGGATTGCCGGTGAATGCTAGGCAGTCCCTTTTTCATTGGGACAAAGATGTTTAGAAGACGAAACCTTTTCTTTTATGAAAAGAATGACTTATAGGATTTGTAACGAGAAGCCTTTCGCTTTGGAGAAATCAAGGGAGAAGGACAAAAATCGCAGATCTGTCGGGGAAAATCTCGGGAGCAGAAAGATTGCTAGAAATGGTGATTTTGGCACCATCAACACACTTTTGATAATAGGAGAAAAGCAAGTTTTCGGTACGATATAAGGCACACCTAATTTGCAACGAAAAGTGCTTGATTGCTTAGCTTATCTTTTCCTTGATGACCCTTTCCTTTTTGTCTACCCTGCCATTGTACTTTGATTTAAACTTCTTATATTTATAGCTGTTCGGGCCCATTATATCTCGGGTGCATACAATCCGAAAATTAAGGGAATAGGAAGAAAGCTCTTTTTTGAGCTCTTGTGCCGTTGCCTCCAATTGGTCAATTGCATGATCAATATCCGATCCCTTCAGTTCAATGAGATAGGCTGTTTTCCTTTCCTCATTCGTGACAAGAAAGTCGCACCGCAGACCCGTTTTGATGACTGCACCGTCAATCTGATATTGGGTAACCAGATTACGATTCTCGTTTATTGCACGATGGGACACTCTTGGATTTCCCTTATCCTGACTTACGATAATTTTCTGCCTCGGCTGGCAAATGGAGGCTACGCCTCTTAGCGATGACATTATTTGTCTTTTTCCTCTTGCTGATTCAATTCAAACAGCGCATCGTAATCGGCATTGATGACATGGGATATCGAATTCAACCTATCGCCATCGAGTTGAGCCATCTCCATATCCAATAGGTTCTGTGCTTTTCCATCTTCGATAAACAAGGCCGTAAAGTCATCAGGATTGATCCAATAATTGGAGGGAATGATTTTTTCGGCTTCCTTTTTCTTTTCTTGACCGACGCGATAGGCATAGAGCAGATTGTTGATTTCACCAAGAACGTAGGGACTATGGGTTGTCAAAAGAATCCTATTTCCTGCTCCGGCAAATAGGGAAATGAAATCGACAACGAGCTTTTGCGATTCCGGGAAGAGATGGGACTCTGGTTCCTCGATTACGAAAAACGTCTTCTTTTCTTGGACAAGGTAGTAGGTAAGAAGGTTTAGAATCCAAACGATTTCCTGTTGCCCAGAGGAAGCGAAATTCATTTTGACATAGCGGCCATTGTCTATTTGTATTTTATCTTCACCATTGGAAAAGGAGTATTTTCCTTTTAGTATCTGCTTTGTCAAATCAAAAATCGTTTTTATTTTGGCTTGCTTTTCGTTTGGGAGGACTATGCCTTCTATCAAACCCTGTATGCCGTTTGAAAAAAGAGGCCTGGACAAAAGAACCTGCTCCAAATAATCCCGAGTGCAGGAATCGAGCTGTCTTTTTTGCCTGTCATCCATCGTCGAATAGATATAGTTTAGCTGACTTCCCAACACGGTAAGAAGACTTCTTCCTGCTGGGATATAAAAGGCTTCATAGGGGTCGTTGAATAATACGGAAAGCCGTTGTCGAAGTTCGTTCGAATCTTCGGGAATCGCGCTGTCCAAGAAGGACTGAATATTTGTGGAATATTTGACTGAGACAAAATTCGGGGCAAGTTTGTTCCTGTCTTCGACAAGTCGTATTTGTATCCAAGTGTTCTTATCATAATCATATCGCAAGCTCATATTTGGGTTCATGGCATAGGAGGAACCGAAGGTCCCAAGGAACTTGTCTCGAACTAAGCCTGAGAAGGAATGCCGGAAGTTTGGCATAGGCTCTAATCCTTCGGTCTTTTGCTGATTTCTGAGAATTAGCTGCAAGAAATCCCGCTTTATGGAACGGAAGAAATAGAGAGCTTTCGCGATTGTGCTTTTGCCTGCGGACTGTATGCCGGTAATGACGGTAAATGCCTTGACTTCGCCACAGAAATCATGAATCGGTCCAAGCTCGTGGATTGTCAATTTATGCATAGCCTTCCCTCCATTTTTTCTATAACATTATACCTTTTTCCTCATGTCGGTGCTCATTCCTCTATGGAAAAATATGAATACAACAGCTTTCTTTCCGAGACTGAAAACGCCCTAAGAAAAGCGTTGCAAGATAGCCGATGGGATGACCAATGATGATTTGGAAATGTTTGGTTTGGCAATCGATTCAAAAATCCTCCTCGGCTCATTGAACCAAGGAGGAAGGTCTTCTACTCTTTTGTTTCGTCTTTCTGGACGTTGTCAGAAGTCTCTGTTGAGGATTCTTCTTTTTGGTCTTTGGTTTCTTCCGTGACGGAATCGGTTGTTTCCTTGTCTTGCTTCTCTGGTGTTTCTTCCTGTGTGGGTTCTTCTTTTGTTTCCTCAGGAGTGTTGTTCATTGTTGGGGTGAGTGCTGTCGATGTCGTTTCAGAATCATCGGCAAGGACAGGGATTCCTTTCTTTTCCTTGATGTAGCCATAGGCAGCAAGGATAGCGGAGGAGAGGATGAAGCCGAGAACTAAGCCAGCGGCGGCACCGAGGAAGGCGGATATTTCACCATCGGTGACGATATGGGAGGCATCCATCCAGATGATTCCGGTCTCTTCGGAGGAATAGAGGCCTTTGTAGACTTCGTTGGCCTTCGTGACGGAATCGTTGAGTTGGGGAACGAGAGCATCGACTTTTGCAATGAACGCAGAGCAAGCCTGCTTCCATTCATCATCGTTGGGGTTTTGGAGGTGCTGGATGGTACCGTAGTCAGCCTCATCCATTTGCGTATAATCGGGAAGAGTGACGACATAGTCGAAGGTATCGGTATCTGTGAGTGTGCATTGATATCCAAGATCCCTCAGATCCTCAAGGATGTTGTCAATTGAAGCGAGGGCATCGCTAAGGTTCTGGGCATAGATGGCATACTTCTCTTGAATGGAGCTGTCGAGGGCTCCGATGGTTACGTCTGGGCTGAATGGTTTCAACAGATTCTCAATGTTTTTCGAGGCTTGATTGGCGAGTTTTGCCGATTTCTCGAGCCTATCGATGAGAATGTCGCCATTGTTCATGCATGTCTGGATTGCTGTCTGTTCTTCGCCAATGGTGAAGCGAACATAGTGGTTCAGGGAGAGGAGGGATTCGAGGTAGGCGAATTCGGTCTCGGCACCAGATGCTGCCAGATACTGCTGCTGGAAGTCATAATAGACGGAACGAAGGGTAGTTGCCGTAGAGGAACCGGTCAGCGTAATGGTATCCGTTTCCTGGAACCGGGAGAGGAGACTTTGATAGAGACTATTGATGGCGTTGTATTGATTACTGATTTGATTTAGTAGAACATCCAAATCCAATGATTGATAGTAATCGGGTATTTGGAAATCCAGATACTGGCTTGGAACCAAAGAGACAGCCTTATCAATGACGTTGTTGATGAGGGCTTCAATAAAGTCAGAAGTCGTATCGGAATCACTGATATATTTGCCATTGACAGTGATGACATATTTCAAATCTCCGGCATCTGTCGGGATTTCATAGGAGGTACTGCCATCATAGCGGGTTTCCGTCTGCGTTTGGATGCTGATGCCATTGCTCTTGAGAAGGCTATCGACATCCACGGAAGAGAAGACAGGATTGCCGTTTTCGTCCTTTGTGTTCTCGATGACCTCATCAATGTTTTCTTTGGAGATGATTTCATACATCGAATAACGAGTCGAGCCATCCATGAAGTAGATGTTGGCTGTCTTCCCATTTTCGTCTTTGATGATGGAGAGAGGCATCTCGACAGCTACCCTTGCCGTGCTGACGGAATGGTTTGGATTCCACCACAGGGAAATCACAAGATATCCGATGATGGCAAAGATTAAAGTAATGCCGAGTACCCAGTATTTGAAGATGTAGGTAAAGTGGCAATAGTCACTCCAAGTAAAGTGCCTTTTTCCGTCATCGTCATCATTCTTGAAGATGATGACCTGGTTATTCTCCTTTGGATCCATTGGGAATCCTCCCCAAAATACTCATAAAAACTACTACTTAATAATACCACATTTGAAAGAACTACAGCTTCTGATAGCGTTCCATCCACTTCAGGTATTCGCCGCTTTCGACGTGGTTGAGCCATTCCTGGTTATCGATGTTCCACCTTATTGTTTCTGCGATACCGGTGTCGAAGGTATACTCCGGTCTCCAGCCAAGCTCTTTCTCGATCTTGTCGGGGCAGATGGCATAGCGTCTATCATGACCCAACCTATCCTTGACATGTTCAATCAAGGAATCATCTTTTCCAAGGGCCTTCAGGATCGTTTCGACAACCTGGAGATTGCTTCTCTCATTGTGACCGCCGATGTTGTAAATCTCCCCGTTCCTTCCTTTTCTGACAATCAGGTCAATGGCGTTGCAGTGGTCTGAGACATGGAGCCAATCCCGGACGTTCTTCCCATCCCCGTAGACGGGAAGCTTCTCCCCCTTTCGGGCCTTCTGGATCATAAGGGGGATGAGTTTTTCCGGAAATTGATACGGACCATAGGTATCAGAGGCTCTGGAAATAGTCGCATTTAAACCATATGTCCGGTGATAGGCTAACACAAGCAAGTCGGCCGAGGACTTTGATGCAGCGTATGGTGACGAGCCATGGATTGAATTGGTTTCTTCAAAAGTATCTGAGCTGTTCAAGGATAGTTCACCATAGACCTCATCTGTCGATACTTGGTGATATCGCATGATGCCATATTTACGACAGGCATCCATTAGTACCGAGACTCCGATGATGTTGGTTTCCAAGAATATCTGGGGATTCTCGATGGATCTGTCAACATGACTCTCAGCAGCAAAGTTGATGACAATATCGAACTTTTCTTCCTCAAAGAGCTTGCAAACTAATGCCCTGTCTCTAATGTCCCCCCTGATGAACTTGAAGTTCGTTAGTTTCATGATGGGCTTCAAGGTTTCCATGTTGCCTGCATAGGTAAGAGAATCCAGGCAAACAAATTCATCCTTTGGGAACTTTCTCGTCATGATGTGGAGATAGTTTCCTCCGATGAAGCCGGCGCCTCCGGTTATTAAGAATTTCATATTTTCATATTTCATTTTCTAATGTACTAGCAAACTAGTGACTTGTCAAAGCGAAAGCCTTTTGCTTCTTCTTTTGATGTGCTATGTTTTTGATAGGAGGCGATTATGATAAGTGTTTTAATTCCTTGCTATAATTCGTCTAAAACGATAATAAGGGCTTTGCAGAGTATATTTCAAACTACGTTTACTGATTTTGAAGTGATTCTTATAGATGATGGTTCAACGGACGGAACCGTTACGGCAATCAACAAATTCATTGATACAAATCAAACTTCCAACGTTTATGTGTTCCAAAAAGAAAATGAAGGCGTTGTTAAAGCGATTGAAATGGCTGTTGAGAGAAGCCGTGGGGACTACCTGCTTTGCTTGGATTCCGATGATTATGTTGATAGGGATTATCTTTTCACCTTGTCCAAAGAAATCGAAGACTATGATGTTTTGGCCTTTGGACACAAAAAAGTTTCGCTAAGTGGAAATATATTATCTGAAATAACTGCTGAACCCAGAAGCTATCAGAAAAAAGATATGAAACTATTATTAAGCAAACTTTATTTCGATAACAATTCGTTTTCAGCATTCAAGTATGTTCAAATTTATCGATGGTCCTATTTAATCAAAGCTTCTATCATTCGCAAAATTCTTCCGGTTTATAAAGGAATGAATCTGACTCTTTATGAAGATCTCGTATATACAATGAGTGCAATTGCTAAGGCGGACAGTGTCAAGATAATCGACTATGCGGGTTTGAACTATGTTCAGTACCCTGTCTCGCATTCTAGGAACCATCAGGATTCCTATGAAAATCTAATGATTCTCAGGAATAACCTCAGGAAGTTCTTGGAGGAATATAGCAAAGAAAACGATCTGGATTCATCTATATTCGCAACAATGGATTTTGACGTTTCCAAATTTTATTTTTCTCGATATTGCTTGCGACATAACAAGAGGGAAAGTAGAGAGTTTTTTAAAAGACTAAAAAACGATAAGTTATATCAGGGAGAAAAAAAGCTTGTTTCCATTAAAGGGGAGAGCATTTTGCGTAAGATCTATTTTCTTCTCTTGAAGAACGATTTGTTTTCACCTATCTATTATTACTTTCGCCATAGTAATTAAGGAGAAAAGCTTATGGAAATTAAATCCAATTTAAAAGAAGTCCTTGGCATTGCAAGGAAAGAAGGAATAATTCAAGCTTTGCGCTGTGGAAAAATAAAATATAGTCGTCACATAGGTCCTAAAGAAGTAAAAAGGATGCCTGAGCTTGAACAATTCCTTGCTCCCCTAATCAAGGAATATCAGAACAAGAAGACACTCCATGTGCCTTTAGAAAAAGAGGAAGAAAACATTTATGTTTGCTGGTGGGATGGGTTTGATAAAGCCCCAAGAGTGGTACGTTATTGTTTAGAGAAGATGCAAGAGTTCTATGGAAGCAAATATCAAATTCATTTGGTTGACAGGCATAACTATTCGGAATTTGCAAATATAGATAATATTGTGCTCAAAAAATTTGAGGAAAGACAGATATCAATTCAAACGCTAACGGATATTTTAAGGGTAAGACTGCTTTTTGAGAACGGGGGCTATTGGATTGATTCCACAATTCTTTTGGATGATAATTATCCTCTATTTGCGCAATTGAGAAACGAATCTTTCGATAGTTTCTTTGCTACTATCCCGAACGAAAAAAGGCTTATTGAGTATAAAGGAAAGACCAATCCATGCCTTTCTTCATTTTTGGGAGGACGAAAGGGAAGCGTCATTTATGGATTTGTTTATGATTCCTTTTTAAAGTGGTTGAAGGAAAAGAAATCTCTTCCACCATATTTCCTTCTGGACATGATTTTGACATTGGCCATGGTTTATGATTTGGATGATGGTGCTGTAAATAAAATTGTTCATCATACACAAGATATTGGGTTCGTGCAAAAAAATGAAAATAAACCATATAATGAAGTTGACATTTCAGAAATGGAGTTTCCCCAAAAATTAAATTGGAGATCTAAGGGCGAGAAGGGAAGTTTCTTAGATGCACTGCTCTCTGACTTTTATCGGAAGTAATATTTGAAAAGAAGATATCGTGCAAGAAGTTGAAAGGTGACGAGAAAGCTTTTCCTTTTGGCCGAGAGACCTTTTTTTAGTGTTTCATAGGCTTCTTTACTTAGTTGTGGAATCATATCTTCTTGGCCAAGTTCCCTATAATAGCTTGCAAAACGCTTGAGGTAGAAACATTTTCTTTTTGCCCATTTGGAGTAGGCGATAGAATTTTTGTCAAGATTTTCGTCAAGGTAAGCAAACCGCCGCCTTTCTGTAAGAAGAAGGCGGATATGATTTTTGTCAAGATGCTCGGCGTTTGTCAAAGAGTCTTTTCGAATGCGATAAAAGTAGCAAGGCTCTTTGGTCAATATGACTTTGTCGATATGCGAAATATATTTATCAATAAACAAAGAATCCTCTCCTATAGCGATATTTGGATCAAAATCGATATGATAAGTATCGATTATCCTTTTATCGAAAAGTTTGTTCCATAGAAAGCCTTGGTAAATTCCTCTATATGTATCAAACGAATAACCTTGGCCCTTGCTCGGATAAAGAGTATATTTTGTTTTTGTTTTCTTTGGAACAGGAATCTTATCGCCATCGGAAAAAGGAATATAGCTAACACAAGGAAGGGCATTTGTTTGGATGTTTTCAATAAGGAGACTCACATATTTTTTTGAAAGAATGTCATCGCTATCCACAAATGAAAAATATCGAGTTTTAATTTCTTTTAATGCCCTATTTCGAGCATTCTGTATTCCAATTTTTTCTTCATTGACAATTGTTAGTAAAAGTCCATCGGAATTCTTTTTGGCAATGTCAACTGTTCTATCTGTTGAATTGTTATTAACAAGAAGGATGATAAAATCTTTATTGGTTTGTTCTTTTAAGGAACGAAACAATTCAGGAATTGTCTTTTCGCTATTATGCGCACAAATAGCAATGGTGATCATTGAAAAATGGCCTTCCACAACTTAACTAGTTGGGAGTTTTCTATGTTTTGATAGCAACAATCCTCCGGGAAGTCGAATTGCGGTTTTTCATTATATACAAAGTAGAAAAATAGAATAGATAAAGGTGTCAAGAGGTTAAGAGCATAGGTTTCGGATAGAGAGTACAATAGAATTAAAACACCATAAAGAGAAAAAAGCGTGCGATATTTATTGTTGAATCTTTTTGCAAGAAAGAGGAAGGGAATAGTAAAAATAAAGAAATAGAACAAAGTTAGACTGATTCCATAATTGTAAACAAGATCGATATACATGATATCCACAGGATATTCGATCTCGTGTCCAAACAAGGAAACACCAGTCTTTATTGCTTCCATGCCATACCACAGGCGACCAGAAAGCATTTCGTTTATCCAAGAAGAATTGTAATAGATGCAAAAAACATGAGATATAATCAATAGAAGTGGGAATAACAAGGCGCATCCAGCGACTATTTTTTTAGGTAAAACAATATAGCGATAGAAAATGATGATAATAAAAAACAATATATCAAAAAGCAATATGGTCTTAGAATTCGTAAGCGCAAATATTAAGATGCTCAGTACTCCTACAATGAGAAAATTTGGTATTTTCTGATTTTTCGACGAAGAAAAATAAAGCATTATTGTAAATAAAAAATAAGAAGCCGCGGTATTTGGATGGGAAAAACCTAAGGCATATCGATATCCTCTTCCGCTATCTATAGGCATTAGATTGTTGCTCTTGTTTAGGCCAAACATAGAAAGAACCACGATCGCCACAAAAAAAACAATTTGTGTTCGATAGCCAGTTTTAATTATTTTTTTAAGGGGAATGCCAATCAAACAAGCACCGCAAGCGGAAAGAAGCAGAAGCAAGAATGTGTCCGTTAGAGGATAGATGGCAGCGCCGATTACAATAAGAGCAGTGGACAAAAGCCGTATATGGATTGGTGTATATCTCCATTTCGCGATTATTGATCCGAGAGCAAAGAAAAGTAAAATTCCATAAAAGGCAGCACGCCAAATCAAGCCATAATTAAATACATTCAGCAGGCCATAAACCAAGAAAGAATAAATGAGGGCAATTTGTTGGAAGCCAGTAATTCTTTCTTTTTGAAAAATAAAAACTTTTTGCTTGTTTATATTATTGCCGGAAACCATTCGAAATCTTTCCTTTGAGCCTTTTTATGAAGCTTTTCTCGGGCAGGACAACTGGAAATGGTTTGTACTTAAGTTTATTATGAAAAATAAAAACTGTAAGTAGCACCTCGCTCATGTATCCGTAAAGCCTAGCCCAATTTCCGGAATATGAAGTTGAGTCAATGCTTTTTTCCAAATCAAAGAGTATTGAAAACAGCCAATTACAGTATTTTGCAAGAGTTTGTCTTTTTGTCACAAACATATTGCACAAAAACGATTGGTGCCCAGACATTACCTCATCATATGAGGCCAAGTAATCTGGCGCTATCTTTTCAATAGACTTCCGTAATTTCATAAGGTCTTCTTTATAGCAAAACTCCTCTCTATTTTGCAAAATAGTTTTTTTAAAAGTGTACAACTTTGTTGTGATAATGTCATACTTCTTCAGAATCTTTTCAGCTTGTTGCGAGTCTAAGTAGAAGCGAGGAGATCTAGAAAGAATATTCTTGCTGAAGAACCTTCTATAATGAACTAATCCTTCGATATCGCTTGCATCATTTTTCCAAATCCAATATAAACCAGTTAGTTCACAATAGTTTTTGTTTTTACTTGAAATGTTGATCAAGGTATTGTCATGAAAATCGGCAAAATCTTGACTTTGTCCAACACCTAAAACGGCATAACCGTTCTTTCTTTTCCATGGAAACGGCTTATGAGCCACAATATATATCATTGAATGAGTCATGATTATTTTTTCGGTTTATGTAGCCTTCTGATTAGCATAGCAAATATCTTTTTGGGCCAATTCTGTTTTTCCATAAAGAGATAATGCTGTTCATGTATTCTTAGCTTATGGGTATCAACGTATACGTCTAGTAAGCGTTCCCCTATAAAGCCAAAGACTCGTTTGTCATAGCCGGTGTATTGCGTGGTATCAATTTCCTTTTCCAGCTTTGACAATACCTCAAACAAAAAGGAAAGATAACCATTTATAACCTCTTTTTTGGCAATGAACATATTAAAGTAATGCCCAGATGTTCGTTTTAGACACTTTGTAAGGGAAGGATAATACTCTGGATAGCCTTCTTTGATAATTTCGATCGTCTTGTCTAAAGCTTCTTTTTTATGGGCGTGGACATAATGGGAATAATTTGATTCAATCCAATAATGTCTTTTCTTTGGAAGAATGATATCGGCTTGCTTTAAACAACTCTCTATAGTCGGTCTATCGATAATGTTATTTAGTTTCTTTTTTAGGCAGAGGGACGAGCGCATAAAATATCTTCGATAGTGGACTAGGCCAAGGATATCGTAAGACATGTTTTTAAAGGCATAATAGAGACCCGTCAACTCACAATAGGAGGCATTCTTATTGGAAATGTTGTCGATAGACAAATCATCCCTCAGACTGAGAAAGTGCTCGTTCCGGTTTGAGGCTCCAACTTCTATAGGATAATATATTTCATCTTTAGGAAGTCGGGATGGTTTATGACAGATAATTAAAATTTTAATGTTGTCCATATTATAAAACAAAATATTTTTCTTCCATTATAGAGGAATAAAGACGATATATGGTGGTATTTTTTCCAAATTTCAAAACATCAATTCTCCAATTGAGCTTTTGTGGCACATTTCCTATTTCAGCCAAATCTTTTTCCAAGCTCTTGCTGGCAAGATGGTTGGAGAGATAACTAAAATCTCCAGTCATTATATTGTCTTGTCCGAATCTTTCTTGGCAGTTTTCATCGCATTGGTAGACAGAAAGAAGCATTAAGAACATATCGGTAATAAAATAAGGGTTTTTTTCATTATGTTGTGAGAAGTAATTTTGATATAGCAACATCATTTTGTTGAATATAGGATTTTCTGCCCCGGCACCAATCAAAAAGGAAGACCAAAGACACTTTTTCCCTTTGTACGATAAGAAATTGATGTTTTGATTCGTTGTAAGAGTGTAATAATTATATGTTTTCAGGTAGTATTCAAAATCAATGCGCTTAGGGAGATATACCGTTGAATCAATCCAGATGCCCCCCAAAGTGGAGATGAGAGCGCACCGAAGAATATCGCTAAAAGTCTGTATTGTGATTTCTTTATTAAGAAAAAGAGAAAGAAGATCTTTTGGAATACTGACAATAGTTTGGTAGTTGGTTTTATCTATGTAAATGATTTCATAATCTTTCCCATATAAATCTGAAATGCGTTTGGCATTCATTTTTACTAATGCGGGGGCTGTTTCAAGGCCATCCCACCAAAAGAAGAAGATTCTTTTGGTGGGATTTTGATCAGCTTTTTTATTTGGTTCACACAAAATCCTAAGGTTTTCTTCTTCGAGTTTTGGAAGCCAAATATCAAATTCTTTTATGGCCTTTTGATGTGCTAGATGGCGTTTCCAAATCATCGGAATGGCATTTACTCCATAATTACGAATATAGCTTATAATGCGGCTGGTTCGCGCCATCTTAAACACCTCTTTTTGTCAGTGGACGATCTTAAGGATATTGAAAAGGATGATAGGGCTACTGCTGGTTTGCCAGCTCATCAAGCACAAATACAGAATTCTCAAACAAATTCAAAACGCCAGAATATTTTGAATTGCTTTTCAGCGCTTCTTCTGTGCTAAAGACACAAAGGATTTGACCTTCGGATGCTGATAGATATGTGGTGGACAAATACCCCCCCGTATAGACATCGGGATAGAATGTCAACATGATTTCCGCCGGAGTTGAGCCAGGCAATTCAACAACATTGTTTTTCTCAAACCATGCTTTTCTATCATCGTCAGAAGGGTAAGCGGGATGTCCTTTGTAGAAGATGTCGTAATTATCGGAATAATTATCAATGACGTAGCCCATAAGTTCTTCGAAGCTGTAGTCATAACCGGTTTCGCCGCTGGGTGAGGTTCCTAAGATTACAAGGTTTGGTTTTGCCGAGGCATCGAATAGTTCTGCCACGGATTTTTCTGTGCCATCTTCTAATTGCCATCTTGTTCCAAATAGATATTCAAATTCCTCTTTTAATTCAGAATTTGAATCGAAGACCTTATACATATCTTGATATGAAAGCTGTGTGATAGTGTTATCGATAATGTTTTTTAGTTCTTCGTCTTGAGCATTTGCAATAAGCGTTCCTTTATTGTAGACATAGTAATTCACATTCTCTTTTAAAGAAGCTAAGGCAAAGGCTGGCTCAATATTAGCCGAACTGCTTAAAACCTCATTTTCTTCTACATTATTCAAAACGGACTCGATATCTGTTTTATATTTTGTATAGCTATCTATCGTCGTTAAATTGAGGTTGAAGGCACTATTTGTTAATGTGCCATCTGTTAAGAAATTGATGGTGAATTGCGATTCATCTAAGAGTTTATAAAGATCCATAACAATATTGCTCGGCTCGCAATCGCAAATGTAAAGGTTGACTTTGATATCTGGCAAATCAGAGATTAGATCTTTTAGGAAATTCCGAACGATTCCATATTCGGATTGGAAAGTCCCGAAATCATCTTTATCGTAATTATCACGAATTCCAGGCACAAGATGCCATGTTTCAGGAAGATAATCCCATTTAAATGAATTTCCACGTGCAAGATCTACATAGGACTGAGTCGATTTATTTTGTAAAGCCAAGAAAGAGTATAGGGAAACCGGAGCCGTAGCGCGAAGATAGGCAAGATTAATTTCATTAACAGCTAAAGTAAAGTCCTCCGACAAAAAGGTATTTAATCCATTTTTGGACTTAAGATATAACTCATACTTCCCATGCCTAGGCAGAGTGATAGACATCGAGTCTTGAGGATCTCCATAGGAGTAGACCAGTTCGTCTTTGCTGTTGTATATTTCGTATTTTAAATTTCCGGTGTCTGTGTTATCAAAGAAGCTTCCCAAGCTAATGGTTGCAGTTAGGCTATCCGATATTTGAGTGATTTCAATAGGGCTAGTAAACCGGGCACCGATAACAAAACCGCCTTCTTGCATCGTCAAAGTCAACGTGTCAGTGCCTTCCTCGCTATCTTGGCCATTAACTTGCCAAACGATGTTGTCAACAGAATTAAAATCAGTATTATCGGTGTCAATGAATTTGAAAACGACTTCTTCCCCAACTAAAGAGCTCCCCTTGTTAGGAATAATGTAACCCCCATCGATAGGCAGAATTGTATTGGACCATGCGGTGGCTCCGGTATCGCCTTTTTGTCCGGGTGCACCGGTATCGCCTTTCTCTCCTTGTAGGCCTTGTTCTCCAGTATCGCCCTTATCGCCTTTTGGACCTTGCACGCCAGTGTCCCCTTTATCGCCCTTTTCGCCCTGAGGGCCAACAACAGGTTCAGCTGTGGAACAGGACACTAAAGCAGAAGCAGAAATTAGTCCGACTAAAGCCAAGAAGAATCTTTTTCTCATTTTTAATCCTCGTTTCAGCTAAAAATCTACTCCTTTAACTCGATCGTGTCAAGTTCAGGGATTTGTTAGAGCTTTAAACTTTTATGGACTTGCTACAACTAATCAGAAAATGTCCCAAAAACAAAGTTTTCAGACTGGATTGCCGGAAAATTGTTTGTTCGATAGCAAGCAGCAACTATTCGTATTGGCCACAAAGCAGATAGATTATCACATGTTTAACGATTGTATTATTGGCAGAAATGATGACATCACATACTGCTTGAAGATAGTCGTTTGATGTCGGTTTTCTTGGCCAGATTTTCAAGAAAACCGATGTCTATTTTCGGAATTTCTTAGAAAGTTGCTTTATTTTTCCCATTACAAGCATCACTAAACCGTATCCGAATGTCTCTTTTGTTAGGATTTCCATTATCACATAAACAAGTGCACCAATGAAGACTTCTAGACAAAGCATAATGATAGAGGAGAAGATTCCAAGGTTTTGCAGAAATTCGCTGCAGATAATAACTGCTATAAACATTATCAAACTATTGTCAAATGGCTTGATAAAGGAATGGAAAATCGTTGATTTCGATAGGCTCTTTCTAGAGAAAAACATTAGGAGAGGAAGCTGCACTATTTCGGCAATGAATCTTCCGGCAGAAGCGCCTAAGCTTTGGAAAGAGGAGATGAGGAAATAGGAAACGGATATATTTATGGCAGATGCAAAGACGATGATTCCCGATTGAATCCAAATCTTGTTTTTCGGGCGATAATAGACACTCCCAAAAAGGGTGTTTAGAGGAGATAGAACAATGATTGCGGCAAGAATATACATATTCGGAATGACTTTTTCGTATCCGGGGCCGAAGAAGAGGGGGACAAGCGTTGGGGCGATGGCGACAATGCCAAAAGTCAGCGGCAGGGCAACGGCCCAGAAGGCCTCGAAGGTTTTCTGTGTTTTCTGCCGAATTTGCTCCTCATTTCCTGTGGCGAAGAGGAAGGACATGCGTGAGAGCATGATGATGCTTAGCGATCCGGCAAAGGTGGAAAGGAGTCCGATTATCTTCGAGGCTTGGCTGTAATATCCACTTTCCATCGAGGAACTCATGGCTCCAAGCATCGTTTGGTTCAGGGAGGTGAACAGGGTAACGGCCAGGTTCGGTATGAAATAGGCAAAAGCAAGCCGCAAATGGGAAAACAGCTGAAGATTCTTGAATGAGGTAGGCTTTTTGACGTCGCCTCGGCGGAACGAGAAGAACATGATGATCGTCGCCAAAAGGTTTCCTATGGATAGCACCAAGGTATACTTGACAATATCGTTTTCCGATTTGACGAAGACGAAGGTCAATACGATGGTCAATACACGAATTATGGCGTTTCGTATGCTGATTGAGACAAAGTTCTCGTTTCCCTGGAAGAAGAAAGTCGGATCAAACATGATCGAAACGATGTAGAGGCTCATTCCAAGGAAAACGTAGATTGCTGTCTGATTGTTGGAGAACAGAACGAAAAAGGTAGTGAAATAGGCTCCTAGACACACTAAGGACAATAGGAATTTTGCCATCTGGATTCCCCAAAAGGCATCTGATTTCTTTTGGGGATCATCCCGATACTGGGCGATGACCTTTGTTCCGTAGTCATTGAATCCAAAAGTCGCAATCAAGGTAAAGTAGCCAAGGATAGAATAATAATAAGAATAGTCCCCGATGACTTCGGGACCCAGGACTCTTGAAATGTAAGGGGTTGTCAAAAGAGGAGCCATTAGTGTCAATATCTGATAGAAGCCATTGAAGATAGCGTTTATTTTCAATGATTTTGTTTTCTGTAGTGACAAAGACATTTCAGTTGATTTTCTCATTTGATATGTGATTTAAATTAATTCTTCCTCTAATTCCTTAATTTGATTCATGTATTGACGATAGGGAGCAAGAAAAATATCTTCTTTTGTCTCGAAAACAACCATGGTGTTCATTCGCAAAACATTTTTCATGTTAGTATGCATATGAGATGAGGCAATTTCAATATGTCCATTAATCGAGGGGACAAGTATTGGTTATAGTAAGTAAAAATTTTGTTTATCTCTTCATCAATATTTTCGATTTTAACCAACAATAACTCTTTTATCGAATAATATTTATTGACGCCATTGGCAAGAAAGAATTTGTTTGGGTTTGCTACACTTGAAGGATCGGTCAAATTTAATTTATTCAGTACTTGTAAAAGCTCATCGTTTGTGATGGTTTCGGGAGTTTGCTTAGGCTCGTATCGCTTGCATAGTTCAGCTAGCATACTATGCATATTTTGAAAAATGTTTCTTAAGTGTTTCTTTATTTCAGGGATAGCGATAATCTCCTTGTTTTTTTGTGGAACATACACTTCAATAATGTAAAAAATGTAGCTAACCAGATATCCTATAGATATTTGGAATAGAATGTTGGCTATAACATCTAGCGCCTTACCATAAAAAAGATATTTGAAGTAATATAAATATAAGCAGCAAAAAATGAGAATAAGGCAGAAAATCACGGAACATATGGAAAGACCAAGAGTTTTTTTAAAAAATCTTATAATCGAATTAATTTTTTTTACGTCGTCGTTTCTTTTGCTATGGATCATTTTCTAATTCTTATATTGCAGGAATCGCCTTTATCATGATTTCTGCCTCCCTCCTTCTTTTATCTTGAGTAGCTGTAAAATGGAGAAAAGTATAGACTTTGCTATTGATACTCTCTAGAGGAGAAGTATTGGTTTTGGACAAGAGAAGCAAACGGAATAATTTAATAATACCACTCATCCAATACCATTACATACGGCAGAAACTTATTTTTAGTAGGTTGATTTCCAAAGTTAATGTAACACTTATACTTTGGGAATTAATGGTATTCTTAAAAAACAATATATTAATCCGTAACTTTTGGTTTTAGGTATTACACATTTTGAAAAAGTGGCTTTTCATGTGCTGTTTTTGCTTTTCTCATGTTATAATTATAATACCTTAAAGGTATTACTTCGAGGCATATGAGAACCAGAATTGTCTATCCTGATTGGGTTGAAAAAT
>CASGEC010000004.1 GCA_949300365.1 uncultured Bacillota bacterium | reverse complement strand
CGATGACGAGGTTCCCTGGGTTGGATCGGATGGGTTGTCTTTCCCGTACACGGACGACGGCTGGACGTTTTCCCGCTCCATTCGCCTGCCCCTCTCTATCGACAGGAACGAAATCGACGAACTGGGAGGGACGATCCTGATGGGGGCCCATGCGAAGGTCCCGCTCGGCGATGCCTTGGAACATAGGTGGGTGCGTCTGGAATTCGGATTCTCCGGATTTGCGACGCTCCATGCCCCAGGCCGCTATTCAGACGGCTGGCACTCTTCTAACCTCCTCGACCTGCCGTCGGACCTCACGGATCTCTATGCCGAAGACTGCGTATATGATGACGACCCCGACTTCAGGATCTTCTCCGGTCTCCTCGACGGCGATTTCCTTGACGAGGACAAGAAGGAGGGATTCGTTGAAGGCCCGGACTTCGTCTATTTCAACGGCCCGGACGAGCTCTATGAGGAGCAGGGCTATGTCGACGTCAACATCTATGTCAGCGACGTCCGCGGCGTCGATGAGGAGGCCCTCCGATGAGGGGCCTGCTTCCCGCGCTGCTGGCGCTTGCGGCGGCGTCGCCCTCGGTGGCGCCTATCCAGGCCGCGGCCATAGGGGACGCCTCCCTCCGGGCGCTGCTTCCGGACGACTGTCCCCTGTGGACGGACGTCGACGACGACCTGGACGGCATGGGCGTCGAGAGGTCTCTCTATCCGGCCTCGGACGGGGGCGACGTCCAGGTCCTGACGATGGTCGAGTGGGGATTCACCGGCGAGGAGGACCCTCCCGAGGGCTTCGGCCTGTACCTCTACCTCTACGACCCGCAGGGGAGGGCGTGGGCCCCGAGGGGCAACGTCACCATGGCCTTCGCCGCGGAGGCCGACTCCTTCTACGACAACGCCTTCCGGTCCATGGGCATGACTCTCCGGGACACGTCGGACGACGGCCTCTTCTCCAAGTGGCAGGTCGACGACGCGAGGCTGGCCTATCCCCTCGTCTCCAAGTCCGAGAGGCGATACCTCCTGGGCCAGGCGACGCTGACGGAGGCGAGGACGGGGGAGTCCCTGTCCTTCGGCCTGGGCAAGGAGTTCGACTGGACGGGCTTCCCGAGGTGGGAGGGCAACGACGTTTCCACCCTCTCCATGTCGAAGACGGGCCTCCAGCACGTCCGGGCCGAGGTCTTCCCCTTCACCAGCGACATGGGAGGGGTCGACGGCAGGTACGGCATGGCCTGGGGATCGGTGATTGGCGTCCCCTTCCGCTCCGACGTCGACGCTTTCTCGGTGGCCTTCTCCCTGCCGACGTGGACGAGGGGACTGGGGACGCTGGAGGAGGTCCACTACGAGTACTGGAAGTACCGGACGGACTGGATCATGGGCTACAACGACCCGGAGGACTACGAGGCCGCCCTGGAGTACCGCGGGGTCGACGCCCTGGACGAAAACGGCGACTACGACCCGGACAAGGTCCCGTGGCACGGCTACGCATGGTCCGCGCCTTTTGACTCTGACGACCTTGATGTCGACCCCGCCGCCAAATACGACACGCATTACGGCTTTTCACGTTTCTACAACAACAGGGGCGACGCCGGGCACCACGAGCTGAGGGTCGACAACGCCTCCTGGGTCCTCAGGTTGGGGGATGACACGTCGGAGGACTACCGCTACACGTCGGACCAGCTCCTCCAGTACGCCGACTCCTATGGCCTGGACACGGACCCCTCGGACGACCTGCCGGTCCTGAATGGGACGGTGTCGAACGAGCTCTTTTACATCCCCTCCTACTCGGGCGACGGCCTGTTCTCCAGGTACGGCCACGTCGACGACAGTGTCTCGAGGGAGGACCTCCTGTCGGTCAACTTCGACCGCGTCATGGCGGAGAGGTACGGCTACCGGGTTCCGTTCGGTCAGCCGTTTGTCCTGTTCGACGACAGTTTCAAGTTCCTCGATTCGTCCGGGAGCGTGATCGATTCCTCCGTCTATGGCGATCAGGATGATCTCTACGGCTTCTTCCGCGCCGCGCTTGGAGAGGCGAGCCCGGAGGACGCCTCCCTGCTCTTCGGTGAGGGATCGGTCCCGCTCCTGGCGGACCTGGACGGCGCGGACGACGAGGTCGTCTCCAGGATGGACGGGGAGTACCGGGACGGCTACGACGCCTTCCTCGGGGAGCAGGTGGGAAGGGACGTCTACCGCCTCACCTACGACATCGGCCTGTCAAACTCCTATCGCTGCCTCTCCGGGGACTCGACGCTGATGGACGGCACGTGGACGGCGCAGGTCATCTCGGCCAGCAAGACGGATGCCATTTTCGACTTCCGGTTCATCGACTTCACGTTCTCCGACGGGTCCGCGACCTACGTCCTGCCGGCCGTCTCCGACCCCTTCGACATCGTGGGCAACCCCGACGTGCCGGGGGTCGGGAATCCTGGCGGCCTCTCGCGGTGGCTCGTCATCCTGCTGGCGTGCGTCGCCGCCGTCATCGTTCTCGTCGTCCTGTCGATCATCTTCCCGATTCTCAAGGGTGTCCTGCGGGGCCTGCTGTACGTCGTGCAGTTCGTCCTCGACCTCGTCTACCTCGTGCTGGTCTGGTGGTGGCTTGCCCTGGTCAGGAAGGCAAAGGGCGAGGAGATCCCTCCGCTGTGGCCGTTCGGAAGGAGGTGATCGCGATGGAATACCTTGTGTACGAGTGCCATGGCGACAGCTTCTCGTTCCGTATTCTGTCGACGATGGAGGCGGCCCTGTCGAGGCTGGCGAGGGCGGAGAGGACGCCACCCATGCTCCCGCCGAACATGTGGCGGATGGGCGTGAGGGAGGTCGAGGACAGGAAGGTGTCGGGAAGGGACGTGGCCTCGAGGGGCTTCATGCATGTCCCGGAATGGCGTTTCCTCCAGGTCGCGATGGCCCTGGAAAGGAGGCCGCGATGACGTTCCTGATCGTGGCCGCCGTCCTCGTCGTCTTCGGGTTCCTGTGCTGCGTCTTCGGGACGTGCCGGAAGATCCTCCTCCTGTTCCTGAAGGGCTCGTTCTGGGTCGTTGCGATTCCGCTGGAGGTCCTGTACCTGGTCCTTGCCTGGTGGTGGCTTGCCATCGCCAGGAAGGCGAAGGGGGAGCCCGTCCCGCCGGCATGGCTTTTCGCCCTCCGGAGGGGAGGCTCCTAGATGCGGCGCGTGGGAAGGATATTCCGGGTCTCCGGAAGGAGGCTCGGCCTCCGCTTTGGTCCGATGGTTAGGGGGAGGTGATGATTGTGTCGAGGATAGGAAAGATATATCGCGTGGACGGAGGAAGGCTTGGATTGCGTTTCGGCCACGATGTTGTCGTCGTCGGGGAGGACGCGAAGTCCGGCACTGTCAAGGTAAGGACTATAACAAGCCTCGAGCACGGGGGCCATGATGGCCGCATGCATTATGACTTCAAGGCGCTTGAACAGGCCAAAAGGGGGCGGATTATTCCGATACCCGTCTCCGATATAGGCAGCTGCCATTGGAGCGGCATCCACATGGAAGAGCATGTCGTCTTCGAGTCCGATCTTCGGGAAAGGGAGATCTGCTCCAAGGAGAGCGTCTCCAAGAGGTGGGTCAAGGTGATTCGGTGACGGAAGATGAAAAAAGGCCTGCGAATCCGTTGGGACCCGCAGGCAACGCCCCCCGTTTCCGGAGGGGTAGATCGCAACCGGACATGCGCCGGATTGAGGATATTGTAGCAGTTTTCTCCGGCGGGATCAACTTCCGGGGCAATGGAAAGGAGGCATGGGGTGATGATAAGGCTGAAGCTGGTTCCGGAGTTCTTTCCCATCGTCCTCCTTCCCCTGTGGTGGGTCTTCCTCCTGTGCTTCTACGTCGTCTATCTTCCCGTCTATCTCCTTGTCCTTCTCCTCTCTCCCTGGCGTTCCAGGAAGAGCCTTGTCGCCTTCTATTCGAGGAAGGCATCGGAGGACAAGAGGGAGGTCCGGTATTCGGATTCCGGGAAGGGGGATGCCGAGAAGGACGCCGAGGAAGGCGAAGCCGGCATTTCGGGGGACGATCTTCCATGACGCCGCTCCAGATCCTCCTCGTCTGCCTGATTCCCGTCTATGCCCTTGTTGGCTTCCTTCTCCTCTCCCCGCTCATGGCCTACGTGCAGCGCCGCTCGTATGCGAGGGCCTGCGTCCGGACGGAGAACTTCCTCAAGGGTCCGTCCTTCGGCCTTGTGACCTATATCTGCGGGAACATCGGGGCCGGGAAGACGACCTGCGGGGCGGCGATCGCCAACGTCCTTTCCAAGGCGAAGTCGGAGCAGGCGATGGCGATGGCTTCCTATGTGAGGGAGGCTTTCCCGGACGTGGATTTCAACAAGGTAGACGCGGTCATATCGCTGGCCTTCCGTTCGGAGCTCACCAACACGGACGCGATCCTGAATTTCCTCTTCGACCGCTTCCCCGGGATCCATGAAATGGTCCGTGACGGCTTCCTCGACGATGGCCTCTATCCGAGGACGAAGGTCTCCATGCTCCGGGACTATGTCGACGCCGTGGTGGCCCTTGAGCGCAACCGGTACGTCTACTTCAACAGGCGGAAGTTCTATTGCTGGACGACGGACACGTGGGCGATGGACTACACGCCGGACATGATCGACATGAAGGACCGGTTCGAGACGAAGGACTGGAGGATCCAAAGGTATACGGTCATCTTCGAGGACGAGAAGGTCCTTTCCGGAAAGGTCTCCACCAACTTCGCGGAGGTCGCAAGGGAGGATGGCGGCGGCGACTCGTTCCTGAGGCTGATAAGGCAACTCGGGAAGGGGACGGTCCACTACATATCGACGGCGCAGGACTTCGACAGGGTCGTCAAGCAGGAAAGGGAGCTTGCGACCGGCGTGTATCGGATCCTGAAAAGGACGGAGCTTCCGGTCGTCGACCTGCGCTCGATCATGGTGGACATGGCCTATGACGTCCTGACGCGGTGGGAGTCCTTCCTCTCGGGCTTCCTGGACGGCATCTGTCTCCAGCGCCATGCCTTCTGGCAAAGGCGGGCGGAAAGGTGCCTCAAGGCCGGGATCGAGGTCCCCGAAAGGGTCCGGGAAAAGGTCGATGGATGGTCTTCGCTGGCTTCGAAGAAGGGATCGGCGCTGAAGAGGGCCGTCTCCAGGCTGACGAGGATGCGCGAGAAGGCGTTTGCCGAGGGCTATGTCACCTATCGGGGAATCTACTACACCTCGGCAGGGGACGTCGGCAAGGCCAGGTCGGAATGCACGGGCCAGCTTCTGGAGCCGAGGCTCACCTTCCCCCTGCGCTATTGCTATGGCTCGACGGACACGTACGCGTTCTCGATCCTCAACGACTATCTCAGTGCCGCCTCCGTCGGTTCGTCGGACTTCTACGACCCCCGCGACCACGCCATCCCCCGCGAGGGCGACGCCTCCTTCGAGAGGTACTTCCGTTCCGTGCTCCGCAAGCGTTCGGCGCCTTCAAGGCGCCGCTGACGCCCTCGGGGCACCTGGCGTGCCGGCAGGATCCCTGTTCCCGGCGGGAACAAGGCCCGGAAGGGCCCTCCCGCCGGGACGGGAAGGGGGTATGTAACACCCTAGTTAGTGCGTATGGACATTGGGTATCGAAAGTGTCTATTAGCCTTCGAAGATGCCGATTGCTTTAGAGCCGGATTCCGAAATTCGGTTCCGACATTGGATGCTGCTTTTTTCTCCTCGTCGCTTGCCGTTCCGGAAGTGCCGTCTTTGGTCCGTGTCGTCAAACGGTAGGCCCTCCGTCGGAGGGGGAAAGGAGACCCGTTTTATGGAAGGGAATGCCAAGGGCCGTCAGACGGCCCTCATAGACTGGTTCCGCTTCACGTGCCTCTGGCATCTTGACGTCGACCATCCGGACCCGGATGCAAGGAAGATCCTTTCCCTTCTCAGGGTGGATCCCGAAAGGTTCACCCTTGGGAAAAACTACTGCGGGCAGCTTCAGTACGGGAAGACCGTCACGTTTGACGAGGACGTCCATGTCGGTCTCGAGCCGAAGGATTGCTCGAAGGTCCACGGCATCGCCGACCAGTTCATCGTGGACCTGTCCGGAAGCGCCTGTCGCCATTTCGAGGAAAGGGGCGGCTCCTGGAAGGATGTCATTTCCTATCTCGTGACGCTTCCGGTCCGCTTCAACCGCGTCGACCTTGCCTTGGACGACATCGACGGCGAGCTGGACATCGATTCCCTTCGCCGCAAGATAGCCGACCAGTGCTTTTCCTCGGCCTTCCGTGCGAGGAAGGAGAACGGGCGCCTCGGCGACGAGAGGTATAGGGTGGCCTGGTACGAGCCCGACGACCTGGAAGGACACGAGCCTTATATTCAGGACACGAGGAAGGGCTATACGTGCCAGTTCGGCGCGAGGAACTCCGGATCCGTGTGCCTTAACATCTATGACAAGCTCCGGGAAAGGCAGAGCAAGGGCCTCCTTCCGGGTGTCGGCGAATGGATCCGCTTCGAGGTCTCCTTTACCGGGGAAAGGTGCCAGCACGCCGTCAGGGATGTCGTCCATCCCTCGATGGAGAGAGGTTCCTTCGGAAAGGCGGTCTCGGGCATCATGCGCGGGCTGATCGAGTTCAAGGAAGCGCCTAAGGGTTCCAACGGGAATGTTCGGAGCATGTCGACTCGAAATATCAACAAGCTGCCTGTTTGGCGGAAGTATCGTAGGTTCCTCCATGGTGCGGCCGCGATCAGGGTCCCGTCGGACCAGGCGAAGGTGGAGCAGACGGTGACGAGGACGGTGAGATGGGCGAAGGGCTATTGGCGCTCTTCCCTGGTGAGGCTTTTTGGCACCTCGGAGAACGCCATGGGCGAGGTCGTCGCCTCGGTCTCCGACTGGATCCGGGACGGTGGCCTGACGTGGCAGGTCATCAGCGAGATGCGGAGCTATTCCAGGTCCCTTGGGCAGGAGATGACGGTCGACCAGATCCTGGACAAGCTCCAGTCCTACGTGGACACCTTCGGGGGCGACGTGGACGTTCGGAAGGCTTTCGAGGACAGGCTTTCCAAGGACAGGGACGCGATGCGGGCCTCGGAGAGGTTCCTGCAGGAATTGAGCCTAGGTGACGATTTCCATGACGACCTTCCGACCCTCGAGGAGTACCGAAGGAAGAAGGCGATGCTCGACGCGTTCGACCTGGACGGGATAGACGTATGAATCAGGGCATAAAAAAAGCCGGATGGCTGGGCGACCATTGCCGCCTTCTCTCTCAGCCATCCGATGAACCTATAGTCTAGTCGATATGGCATGATTTGTCAATATACAGGAGGACTTTAAAATGAAGTACGTCAAGTCGAAGCCTTATGTGATGTTGAGCAGGGACGATATTTCGAAGCCGGCTTCAAAAGTCCATTTCCGTGTCGTTTTGGGGAAGAAGGGGAAGTGCCTTGTTTCGGCGTCTGTGACCCATGCGCCGAAGGTCAACGGCGCGAAGGTCTATCGTCTTCCCGACAATATCGAGAAGAGCTATGTCGTTGGTCGAGTATATGTTCGCGACCCATCCGAATATTGGGTACCCAAGTATCCGGATTCGTATGAGGTTTCCTCGCGAAATCGTATTGTGTTCGAGAATATCGCGAAGAAGACGAAGGTTTCGCTGAAGTAGGCAAAGGAAAAGGAGGAAAGCCCATGCCCGTCTATCGCTACAGGACGAAGAGAGGATTCCGCTACATGGCGAAGGTCTTCGTCGATGGAAGGCAATACGTCAAGAAGGGGCTGACGTCGAGAAGGGAGGCACTCAGGGCCGAGAAGGCCCTCCTTGGGAAGAAGGGAAAGCCTGCCAGGGAGTTGCCGAAGGGGCCCCTTCTTTCCGCCGTTGCCAAGGACTTCTTCGAGATCTGGTCGACCCAGTTGAAGTCCTCGACCCTCCGGGCCCTCAAGAGCCGGTACCGCAACCATGTCGCCCCTTCCCTTGGGAACCTTCCCGTCGATTCCTGCTCCTATGCCGTCCTTTCCGGATGGTGGAAGTCCATGAGTGCCTCCTCCCTCAAGGAGAAGAACGCCGTCCTCGGCCTGCTCAAGAAGCTCTTCCGCCATGCGGACGTCTATTTCGGCATCGTCAACAGGGAGGTGGAGAAGCTTCTTCCCTATAGGGACTTTTCCGTCCATGAGAGGAAGGAGAGGGCATTCCTGACCTTCGATCAGTTCGGGAAGGTCTATGCCCTGGAAAAGGATCCCTTCTTCCGCCTCTATCTCCTTGTCTCCTTCTTCACGGGGATGCGCATCTCGGAGGCGAGGGGACTCCAGGGCAAGTGCTTCGACGGAAAGCGGCTTCATGTCTTCCAGCAGGTGCAGTCGAAGTGCGATGGCTCGGGTTGGCGGCTGACGACGCCGAAGACGAAGGCTTCCGTCCGGAGCTATCTTCTCCCCTCCTTCCTTGCGGAAATGATCGAAAGGCATGTCAAGGAAAACGGCATCGGGAAGGATTCCTTCCTCTTCTATGCCCGTTCCAGGAACGACGTCTTTCATCTCCTGCCGATCGGGGAGAATACCCTTTCCAGGGAGATCAGGAGGCTCTCCTGCCTCTCGGGGATCCCGTTCACCTCGCATTCCTTCAGGCATGGCGAGGCGACGCTTCTGGCCTCCCTCGGCGTCCCGATAGAGGTGATAGGGAGATACCTCGGCCATAGCTCTCAGGAGGTCACGCGCGCCTTCTACGTCCATGAGATGGAAGAGGAGAGGAGGAGGATAGCCGACCTTCTCGACGAGACCTACAGGAAGGCGTTCCAGGACGCGGAAAAAGCGGTACAGAAATGAGAAAAAGCCCCTTTCGGGGCCTCATAAAACAATATGGCTGGGATACTTGGATTCGAACCAAGGCATCGCAGTTTCAGAGACTGCTGTCTTACCGCTTGACTATATCCCAATAGCAAGATGGGATTATACCCGCGCGGAGAGGCTTTGTCAAGCGCTTTTCACTTGTCGTATGTTTCTCCGGCGAGGATCTTCATGGCGCGATAGACCTGTTCCAGAAGAAGGAGCATGGCCAGATAGTGGGTAAAAGTCATCGGCGAGAGGGAAAAGGAAAAGTCGGCCCGTTTTCGCATCTTGTCGGAAAGACCATAGGACGATCCGACATAGAAAAAGACATTTGCCCTTTTGGAAGATAAGTCGCCTAGCTTTTTGGCAAAGGCAGCACTATCGATCGTATCGGCATGGACATCCAAAAGGACAAGGATATCCTTTTCCTTGATGAGGGAAAGGGCGCGTTCTGCCTCCTTGTCCAAGGCCTTTTCGATAAGGCTTTTTGTCGGGGAAGAGATCCTTTCCTCCGGAAGGAAGACAAGGCGGGCCTTTCCATAGCCCTGGATTCTTTTGAGGTATTCCTGATAGCCGAGGGAGAGGAAGCTCTCCCGAACCTTTCCCGGAATGAGGAAGGTCAGGTTCATCTTGTTCCTCCCTGCGTCTGCCTTTGTGCCGAGGAGACGCGGAGGATGACATCGGGAAGATAGCCGAGCCTTTCCATCATCACCTTCTCATAGGTTTCCTTGGCAAGAAGGGGATCGTTGCACTCCTCTGAAAGATGAAGAAGGCAGCACTCCTTCGTTTTCTCGCCGATGAAGAGGGAAAGATAGCAGGCGCAATCCACGTTGGAGAGATGGCCTTTGTCGGAGACGATTCGCTTTATGAGGTAATCGGGCCTCTTGGACTGGAAGAGCATCTGGGCATCGTGATTGGATTCCAAGAGGATGTAGTCGCAGTTCTGAAGGTAGGGGAAATCCTTTTCCGGAAGAAAGCCCGTATCGGTCACATAGACGAGCCTTTCCTTACCGTCATCGACAAGAAAGCCCATCGTGTTCTTGAAGTCATGGCTTAACGGAAGCGGGGTGATGGTAAAGGGATCGACATGAATCGGGGAGAAGGGCTTAAGAAGGTGAAGAGGAAGGATCGGCTTGTCGGATTTGGGGATTTTCTCAAACGAGGCATAGAGTCTGTCGTTTGGGGCCTGGAAGGCATCGGAGGCGTGGTCATCATGACCGTGACCGAGGAAGAAGGCCATTATGTCGTCAAAGCCGAGGCCATAGCCCTTCAGGGCATCGACGACACGCTTCTTGCTGATCCCGAAATCCAAAAGGATTGCCTTGCTGGAAGAAAGGACAAGGGTTGCGTTTCCCTTGCTGCCGGAGGAGATGACATCATAGAGCATCAGAAAGGCGTCTCCTGGCCATCATCGGCCACGGCATTGAAGGAACAATGTTCCTTGTCAAAGATGAAATGGAGCTCGCCGACCTGTCCGTTTCGGTTCTTGGCAAGGGTGATGTCGACCTTCGAGATCGGGTTGTTGGCTTCCATCCTGGGATTGCCGTTGGCATCGTTTGCCTGGCCCTTGTTGTCCAGGCCGACGTTGGAATAATAGTCTTGGCGATAGAGAAGGAGGATGATGTCGGCATCCTGCTCGATGGCGCCCGAGTCCCTGAGGTCGGACATCATCGGCTTACGGTTGTCCCGCGCCTCGGACTCTCTCTTGAGCTGGGAAAGGACGATGATGGGAATGTCCAGATCGCGGGCAAGCTGCTTGACCTGCCGTGAGATATCCTGCACTTCCGCCTGCCTGTTGTCCTTCTTTCCGGTCGTCGTGATCAGGCCGAGGTAGTCGATCGCCATGAGTCCGACATCGGGGATGAGGTTCTTGAGCTTCTTGCACTTCGTCGAGATGTCCAGCATCTTCGAGCCGGGATTGTCGTCGATGAAGAAGGGAAGGCGGTTGAGTTCCTCCAATCCGCGCTGGAGCTTGTTGGCCATGCTGGCTTCCTCGGGGGAATGGGCATTGATGATGACGTGGTCGGCCCTGGATCCGGGCTGGAATTCCAAGGAATTGATCTCGTCCGTCGAGAGGGAGGAGGTGAGGGAGAGAAGACGCATGGCGATGGATTCCGCGCTCATTTCCAAGGAGAAGAAGACGACAGGCGTGCCGCGCTTGCTGACTTGATAAAGAAGGTTCAGGGCAAAGGCGGTCTTGCCGACGGAAGGCCTGGCACCGACGACAATCATGTTCTGCTTCTGCCACCCCTTGGTAAAGAAGTCCAGGTTGGAAAAGCCGGTCTCCAGTCCCGTGACGCCATTGGCCTTGCGGCCGTTCTTCTTGAACTCCTGGGTTTGGATGACAAGTTTGCTGACGAGGCTTTCGCTGACGTCCTTCATCTTGACGATCTGGGCGACGCGGCGCATCTTGGTGATCTCGAGGATGGAGCTTTCGGCCTTGCCGATGAATTCGGAGATATCGCTGATGGGCTTGGACTTTGCATCGTCACGGATCTCGCTGATGCGGCCTAGGAACGTATTGAGCAAGGATCGGTCCTTGACGTTGTTGACATAGTTCTCGACGGGGGCGATGCGGGTCGTCTTCCGCATGATCAGTTCCAGGTAGGCATCCCCACCGACTTCATCATAGAGCTTGTTGTTCTTCAGCTCTTCGGAGACGGTCGCCGGATCGACAGGGATGTTCTTCTTTCCCAGGTCCAGGAATGTCTTGTAGATGGCCCGATTCCGAGGGTCGAGAAAATCCTCGGGCTCCAATTGCGGAGCGACGGTCAGAAAGGTATCCCCGGTCTCATCGTAAAGGATGTTGCCGAGGATGGTGATCTCGTTGAGGTCGATTCCTTCAGGATTCTGAGGCATTACTTCTTCTCTTTCAGGGAAACGTGGATCTTGACGTTTCCGAAAACGCCCTTGTAGAGCTCGAGCTTGAGCGTCGTCGTGCCAAAGCCGTTGACGATGGTATTCTTGTCGACGATCATCTTCTTGTCGATGAGAATGTCATAGCGCTTCTTGAGGGTTTCGACGATTTCCTTGCTGGAGACCGTGCCGATCATCTCGCCACGCCGACCGGACGGGGCCTCGAATTCCAAGGTGATGCCTTCAAGCTTCTTGGCAACTTCCTGGGCCTTCTGGGCCTTTTGCCTTTCGATTTCCCGTTCCTTGGCAAGCTCCCTTTCGTATTCCTTGCGGGCCGCTTCCGTGTAGAGGACGCCATAGCCTCTGGGAATGAGGTAGTTTGCGCCGTAGCCATCGGAAACATCGACGATCTCGCCGCGTTTTCCGACCTTGTTCAAATCCTTTTTCATCAAGACTTTCATGACACTATCCTCCTATGCTGATGTCGTTGTGGATCAAGGCGTCGTCGAAGTAGTCGTTGAGCATGTCCTTGATCTTGTCCTTCACGTCCTGAATCGACATGTCCGTGAACGTCGCTCCGGCCATCGTCAGGTGTCCGCCACCGCCGATCTTCTCCATCAATAGCTGGCAGTTGGCTTCGCCATCCGAGCGGCAGGAGACCTTGACGGTATGGCTGTCCGTCTTGCCGACGGCCATCGCGCATTTGATGCCCCTAAGCGAAGAGAGCTCGTTTGCCGCAATGGCAAGAGTCGCATCCATGAAGTAGACATCCTCGGGAGCGCTGGCAAGAAGGACATCGGTCTTGGGAACCTCGATGTTGTGGGTGATCTCGTTCTTCATGTTGTAGCTTTCAAGGTCTTCCTTAAGGAGATCATCCACCTTGGCGGTATCCGCCCTGTAGGACTTCAGCTGACTGCACGCCTCGAAGGTCGCAGCGGAAGTCTTCTCCTTGAAGAAACGCGTATCCAATGAGATGCCAGCAAGAAGCAAGGTTGCCGTCCGGCTATCGATGAAGATGTCGTCAAGGCTATAGGTGATGAAGGACGTCAATATCTCGCTTGTCGAACTGGCCGAGGAATCGACGTGGGAGAAGATCGGGTTGTCGACTTTCTTCGTGCCTGGACGGTGATGGTCGATGATGGCGACGTTGTCGGCCTTCTGGGCGACCTCGTTGAACATCGAGAGCTCGAAGCTGTTGTGGTCGACAAGGACCAGAAGCGTGTTCTCCTCAAGATAGTCCAAGGCCTCCTTCATGGTGATGAAGACCTTCTTCTTCTCATCGCTCGAATAGAGGGTGTCGACGGCGCGTCTTGTCGCGTTGTCCACGAGTTGCTCTTCGAAGGCAAGACGGCACTTGACCTTGTATTTCTGGCAGAGAAGGTAGACTCCGACTTCGGCACCAAGGGCGTCCAGGTCGGCATTGATATGCCCCATGACCAGGATCTTCTTGTACTTGCTATCGCGCAGGTTGGTGACGAAGGCACGGGAGAGGGAACGGATCTTGACGCGGTTTCTCGCCGGCTGGAGCTCGGCCTTTCCGCCGAGGAAGATCATCGAATGGGAGAAAGGCGCGATGACGGTCTGGTCGCCGCCGCGGGAGAGAGCGACATCCAAGGCAGAGGCTGCCATTTCCGAAAGCTTGGAGTAATCCGGAAAGTCATAGGCGATACCGATGGAGAGAGTGAATCCTTCCGTCTCCTTCTTCACCTTATCGACGATGGAGAACTTGTCCGCATAAAGGGCATCGAACTTTTCCTTCGTGGAGATGAAGATATAGCGGTCGGGCTGGACTTGTCTGAGAAGGGAATCGCTGCTTTCGATATAGTCGGTGATGAGGCTCTTGGCCTTGAACAGGGCACCGGCGAATTTCGTTTCGTCGCTCATCGCCTGTTCGATGTCATAATAGTTGTCGATGGCAAGATAGCCGACAACCGGAGCGGTTCTCTTCCGATAGCTATCCATGTTCTCGAATTCGGTCGTTTCCTTGAAGACAAAAAGCCTCGCTTCCTTAAGAAGCTCCACCTTGAAGATATGGGAATTGTCCTTGATGATCAGACGGTTCCAGTTTTCGCTTCCGATAGGCGAGGAAAGACCGGGGAGACTGGCGTAGATATTCGTGTCGACAAGATTCGGGATACGGGAAGCCAGAAAGCCGTTGACCCAGAGAACGTTGTCCTGGGCATCGCAGACGGCAAGGCCGACCTCGCCGAAGTTGTAGGCCTCGTCCATGTCGTTTCCGAGAACCTCGGCACTTGTCATCTCGGCGCGTCCCTTCTTCTCCTTGATCAGGATCGAGAAGGCAAGGGCCAGGGAAGCATCGTAAAGGATGAAGAGAGCGGAGAAAATGCTCAGGATGATATAATGCGCGCCATAATCCGGGCAGAAAACCATTGTCAGGACCAGTGTGGTGAGGACAAGAATCTCGACAAGGAGGGATATACCCAGAATCAGGCGGTGCTTCTTTATGAGTTTATACATATGGCCTCCGGAAAATCGCCAACTAGTTTTATATTATATTGTATTTTGTAGAGAACAGAAAGGGAGCGCTTCAGCTTTTAAGGCGGAGGTCCCTGTCAAAGTGATTGTCCATAAGGACAAGGCCCCAGATTCCCTTGGTCTTCTCCCCTTTGAGAATGGCAAGGGATTGGCGAAAGGTCTCTCCGGATGTCAGTACGTCATCAAATAAAACGATTCTTTTCTTTTCCAGGGAAACGGCTTTCGCGCTTTTATTTATCATTTTCGATGAATACCGTTCAAGAAACGCGTTTTCTTTCTGCACACCTCCTCTTTTCTCAAGGAAGTTTACAAAGGGGATGTTCCACGCCTTGAGCATCTCTTCCAAATGCGAGAAGCCACGCATTTCCTCCTTTTCCCTAGTGGAGGGAACAGGGACAAAGACATGCTTGCGAAAGAGAGTCTTCAAAAGGGGTCGGACAAAGGAAAGGAAGATTGGTGCCAAGGCGATATCCAGGCGCTCCTTGTACTGCAAAAGAAGGTCCTTGATGAAGCCGGAATAGGAAAAGACAAAGAGGACGTTCACGCCGGCAAAGCGACGGATTTTGAAGTCGAATGCCATCTGTGCAAGGCAGTCGTCGCAAAAGAGGGGTTCCCGCTCCACAAGAAGGCGAATCGGCTTAACCTTCATGGGTTTGAGACAGATTCGGCACAAAGGCTCTTCTGTTGTAGGCTTTGATTTCATCGATTGCTTCCTCCATGGCTTTGTTGACTTCATCCGCCAGGAAATAGACCTTTCCCCCGCGGCTATCGATCTTCCTTCCGACCCTTCCGGCGATCTGGATCAGGCTTTTGGCATCGTAAATGTCCGAGGCGCTGTTATAGACAATGACCTGAAGGTCCTTGACGGTGACGCCGCGCTCGAGTATCGATGTCGTGACCAGATAGCGTCTTTCCCCTTTCTTGAACCGTTCGATGTCGATTTTCCTCTCCTCGGCCTTGGAGGAGACAAAGGCCCCTCCCTTGAAAAAGAGAGAGAGGAAACGAAAGAGCCTTTCCCCTTCGGCTATCGTCGGCGTAAAGACAAAGACGGGTTTATCCTGGGAAAGAAGTTCTTTAAGAAGCTTGGCACACCTTTGGGCAAGAAAGAGGCTATAGACAATGCACGTCTCCGGGACAGGAAGAAGACCGCCGTGGTATCGCTCAAACAATTCGATGACAATGCCATTGGCGGCATGGATTTCCTCGATGTCCGAAAGGGAGGGCGTTGCCGAAAGGAGGATATAGTTTCCCCGGACGCTCCTTTTGAAGAAGTGCTTCAGCATCCTGTCACCACGGTAGGGAAAGGCATCGATCTCATCGAAGACAAGAAGGTCGAAGTAGTCCGGATAGCGGTAAAACTGATGGGACGTTAAGATGATGATATCCCCCTCCAGCTTCTGGGTATGGCCGCCATAGACGGCCACGCAGTCCGCCTTCGGAAAGGCCTCCTGAATCCTGGGGAGCAAGTCGATGACAACATCCTTTCGTGGCGTAGCAAAGCCGACATGTCCTTCTTTTTCGAGGATATAGGCCATGGATGGATAGACAAGTTCCGTCTTTCCTGCTCCCGTGACGGCATGGATGAGGACGTTCTTTCCGCCCTTTATGCCTTCCAATGCCTTTTTGGCGCAGAGGTTTTGCTTTGGACTCAGTGTATAGCTGAGTTCCAAACGGATCCCGTGCTTTGTATGATATCCGAAATCCGCATCCCTTCCGGCAAAGGAAAGGCAGGCCCGGCAATAGGGCTTTCCATTCCGATAGGCGATAAGGCGGGGATCCTTGTTCCCGCAGCGCGGACAGACAAACTCTTCCATCACCCTTTATTGGGTGGAAAGAGGGAAAATCACAACCCAAACTTTGTCTTGGACTTGAAGGAAAGCCTTCCGTCCTTCATGCCGCAGACATACCCGTCTTTTCCTTTATATATAGTAAGCTTCTCTCCCAAGAGACATTCCTTCTCGAAGTCGATCTCAAAGCTCTTCACCTTTCCGGGGAAACCGACCTCCTGGGCAAGGCGGATATAGACCGTGTTGTTCATGTGCCCGTTGCCGTCGATGTCTTTGGGAACGACGACATGTTCCCCACAGGGAAGGATTTCCGATACTTCTTCCAAGGCGGAAAGATGACCTTCCATGACAGAAGGAAGTGTTTTAAGGCCATCGCTTAGCGGAGCAAGCTGCCGACAGAGGCTATCGGTCGTGACTATGCGACGGTTTGCTCCGGAAATGAGGACCCAAAGCGAGCGGATTGCGGCATAGCGCAAGCCGCTTTCGTCCTCGATAGAGGCATCGCGATAGAATTGGATCCTTTCGGGAGGAAGGGCATAGGTCGTCAAGGTATACTTCCTTGCATAATCAAAATCCCGCAGGAGGACAAGCTTCATCCGGCAGAGGACGAAAAGAAGGTCGTTAGGGAAATAGAAGGCTTTTCCGATTCCCAGTTCCTCGGCATGGGCGACAGCCCCTTCCTGGAAAGAAAGGAAGATGCCATGGATATCCGGATTGTTCCATTCATCCAGGCGCTGAGGAAGAAAGGAAGCGGTGTGCTTGAGAATATCGTTCATAGAAACAGGTCCCCCTTATGATAGTGATTCAGGACATCGGCATAGTCGCGGCATTCCAGATAGCAAAGGCTGTCGAAGGCATCGATTTCAGAGCGGAACCTTTCCTTGTCCTTTCTCCGGGAATTGAGCCAGACGACATTGTTCATCCTGGCCCTATTGGCACCCCAGACATCGGCAAAGAAGGAATCCCCGATATAGATGGTATCCTCCGGCCTTGTCTTAAGCCGATTCATTCCCGTTTCGAAGAAAAGCTCGTAGGGTTTCTTGATGCCGAAAGTGGAAGAGCCGATGAGGAAACGGAAGTTGGCCTTGGGAAGGAGTGTCTTGACGATATCGAAAGTCTCCTTCTCGCCATAGATCGTATTGGAAAGGATGGCGTAGGAAATATGGTCGGCATCCAGAGCGGAAAGGAAGCTTTCGATCCCGGGCATCGGTTCGGGTAGGAGAAAGAAAAGAATCTCGTGGACGCATTCGGGAACGGAGCAATCCAGCTCCAGGTGGAAACGCTCAATAAGAAGGTTCAAGAACTGCTCCGCCGTGATCTCGTAGAGGCCCGAATGGGCAAGGTACTTTCCAAGGAAAGAATCCGCAAAGGCTTCGATTGCGGAAAAGTCCACCTGCTTCCTATTGCGGCAGTGCTTCTTCAAAGGTTCGGTGTTCCAGGTTGGGATTTTTTCGCGAAAGGAAATGACCGTATCCCAGCAATCGAAGAGAACGCCTCTCTGCTTAGCCATGCCCATGTCTTACCTCCATAGATAAGAATTCTATCATTAAAGGCCGGCCAAATGTTAGATTAAGCGAGGCATAATGGATGAAAAGGCCAAATTTACGTAGTTCCAACTTTTCATTATCAAATTATGCACCATTTTAAATCTTTCGCTTTTTGTTGATTTTATATTGCAAAAGAGGTACATTTATTCCAGAAGGAATGTCAATTCAATCCCATTGAATAGCACACAGGCAAAACCCACTGGATTAGTCAATAACCGGTGGGTTTTTCCTTTTTCGGTATCAATTTCTGCCCTCTATGGCTTAATGCAAAGTTGTTTCTTGAAAATCCATGGGGAAAATATCTAGATTTATATTAAATTTTCTTGTATCGCTTTGATTTATGGTGATATATTGTTTTTGATTATTAGGAATCTGACCGTTTTCCGGAATCAGAAATGGAGGCTAATCATGACACGACCAGAAACCAGACGAGCCAGTCGTAAGAAGCCGCTTGGAATCGGGGTGATTTTCGTCATCATCCTATTCCTGCTCAATCTCATCGGACTGGCAGCCGTTGTTGCCAGTTTCGTCACGCCGGTCAGCAAGATGGTTCAGGAAGCCTTGGCGGGAGTGACTTTCCGCGGCGCTCCGATCCTTGACCGTCTCGTCGAGTATGTCACAAGGTATCTCTGCAACCCTTACGATCGCTATATCGTGATCCAAGACTTCGGAGCCGTGCAGTCGGCCATGATTTATCTCTCCGTCTTCTATGAAATCATGATGGCCTTCCTCCTCTTCCTCTACTTCCCCTTCGCCGTCATGGGCCACAACCGCATCGTCAACAAGAAGGGCAAGGGATGGCGCATTGTTCTCCAGGTCATCTCCATCCTTCTCATCCTCGGCCTCATCGCCTTCATCCTCGTCGTCTCCCTTCATGAGAATGCCCGCTTCCAGAAGCCCACGGACTGGATCTACACGAAGCTGTGGGAACCCTGGGTCGCCCTCTTCCAGCCGAATGGAAAGCTGGACGTCCTCTGCTTCACGGCTAGGATCTCGACGAAGCTCTTCGCCATGGGTTACCTCGCCTTGGGTGTCGTCGTCGTCTCCTTCATCCTCAACATCGTCGGTCTTGTCGGAAAGAACAACTACTATGGCGTGAAGGTCAATCAGCTCGAAAGGCAGCCCGAGCCCTATCGTCAGCTCGATCCCCTTGGAAGAAGGGTCCCTGCTGGCTATGGTGCCATCAAGCTCGCCCCGATTCCTTCCGCCGAGCATATCATCGTCGTCGAACCCGGTCAGAAGCCTGTCCTCCCCAAGAGCATCGCTCCCAGCGAGCCCCAGAGAAAGGTCGTTCCTGTCTCCTATGTCCCTTCCGCCGAACGCGCTACCCCCAACGATACCCTTCCTTCTCCTAAGCCGGAACTTGTGACGGTCAGCACCGAAGACAACAAGCCCGAGCCGAAGAAGGAACCCGAAAAGGTCCTCGTCCCTGCCGCCGATAGGCCCGCCGTCGAAACAAAGCCGGCCCCCGAACCGGTCAAGGAAGAGCCTGCCGTCGAGGAAAAGCCGGTCGAGGAGAAGCCGCTTGAGACACCGGTCGAGCCCATCCCCGAAATCGTAACGCCGGAACCCGAACCCAAGACCATCCTCATCAAGACCATGCCCGTTCCTGAGCCGGAGCTCGTTCCCGAAACCAAGCCGGTCGCTGTCGTCAAGAGCGTCCCGAAGTCTCCGCTTCCGGAAACCCCCGTTGAAGAGAAGAAGGAACCGAAGCCGGTCGTCGAAGAGAAGAAGGAACCTGAAAGGGTCTGGATCCAGCCGACCTATCGCGAGGTGAAGATCCTCAATGCCCTTGAGCCCATCCTTCCTAACGACACGCTCACCCTCCCTGCCATCCGCAACACGAACATCGAAGCCGTCCTCTCCAACCTCGAGCCCTTCGAGAAGGAACCCATCGAAAGCCTTCCTTCCGAATCCGCCGAGATTGCCGAGGCCGCCAAGAAGGCCGATACCCTCTCTCCCGACAACGTCCCCGTCGACTATCTCCCCGGACTGGATGACAACATCGCCGCTCCATGGGAAGAGGAAAAGGAAGTCGAGAAGTCCGATGTGACGGAAGCCGCCGCTCCGGAAGCTGTCGAAGAGCCGACAGTCGAAGAGAAGACGCCGGAAGTTCCTGAAGAAGAGACCAAAGAACCCGCTCCTGTCGTGGAGGAAAAGGTCGAGGAAACGGCCCCCGAAGCTGTCGAAGAGACAAAAGAACCGGAGCCCGAGCCTCAGCCGGAACCCGAACCCGAGCCGGAATCCACCGCCCCCATCACCGCGACCGTCTTCCCCGATAAGGAAGAACCCGAACCCGAGCCGGTAGAAGAGGAAGCCGAGACGGTCGAAGAGAAAGAAGAAGCTTCCGAGGAAGTTCCTGCCGAAGAAACTGCCGAAGAAGTCGAAGAGAAGGCCGAAGAGGCTGAAGAAGAAAAGGAAGAGACGGTTGAAGAGTGCACCCCTGCCGTTACCGCCATCAACCACATCCCGGAGGATGGCCTAAGGCCGCAGGAGAAGGACAATCCCGATAATGAAGTCGAGACCGGTCCTTCCCGCTATGAAGAGCGAGTCACGCTCTGCAAGAACAGCCTCGAAGCCAAGAAGGAAACGACCCTCACCAGCGGATGGACCATCCCTGGATTCGAGGAGAAGGAATTCGTCGCTCCCGAAGAAGAGGTGAAGACGATCGTCAAGGTCGTCGAAGTCCCTGCCAAGGAAGAGAGCAAACCGGAAGAAAAGCCGGTCGAAAAGACTCAGGAGGTTCCGGAGGCTCCTGTCGAAGAGACACCTTTCGAGATCAAGCCTGTCGAGCCCAAGAGATCCTTCCGTCTTGTCGATCCGCTTGAGCACGAAGCCGCTAGCGAACAGGCCGAAGAAAAGAAGGAAATCTCCGCCATCTCCGGACCGCTCCATCAGATCCGCGAAAGAAAGAGAGACATCCAGCTTGTCGCCCCGACCAAGGTCAAGTTCGACCTCAAGCAGTACAAGATCAAGACCTACGAAGGCGAGCTGACGCCGGAGGAAGCATTCCTCAAGGGTGTTACGAAGGTCCAGCCTGTTGTCAATCCTGTCTTCGCCAACCAAACCGCAAACGACAGCTGGAAGCAGAAGAAGATCGACGAGGAGAACAAGAAGTCCGGCTACTTCAACGTCAGCCAGGGCAAACTCGTCAAGCCGACCCGTCCTCTCAGCCAGAAAGCCACGCCGACCAAGATCACTTCCATCCGCGACCTCGTCAAGGCCAGAAAGGCCAAGGAAAAGGCCGAGGAAGAGAAGAAGGACGCCGAGTAGTTCTCTGTTGCCTATCGGGCCATTCCATTCCGGGATGGCCCTTTTTCTTGCCGAAAATCCTTGAAATGCTCTGCGCCATGGAGTAGAATTACTAAGCTAAATTGAGGCGTGGTGCAGCTTGGTAGCACGCTTGGTTCGGGACCAAGAGGTCATGGGTTCAAATCCCATCGCTTCAACCAGCTTGAACTTCTTCCGGCACTCGTAAGGGTGCCGGATTTTTCTTTTCCGTTTTCCTTATCTTCTTCCTTAAAATGCCTTGCCCTAGGCCCCCACTTCCATTCACTGGCGGGATTTGCTATCATTATCTATGTTTTTGAACAGGAGTAACCAGAATCCAAAGTGGACCCAGACTCGTGTCATATATTGCTGAATAGTCTCGCCGAAGCCGTTTCCGATCCTTCCACTTCCATTACCGTTTGGGGCATGCCCATGTGGCTATGCTGGCTTTTGATTGCCATCATGCTCCTTGTCAGCGGTCTTTTCTCCGCCAGCGAGAACGCCTATACCAACTGCAACAAGTACCATTTCCAGTCCCTGGCAAACAAGGGAAACCGGACCGCAAAGGTCATCACCCACCATGTGGAGAACTTCGACAACACCCTCGTTGCCGTCCTTGTCGGAAACAACATCATCCAGACCTTGATGTCCTATCTTTCTGCCATGCTCTTCTACAACATCTGCAACATCTATGGCCTTTCGGAAGGCTTGGAATCCATCCTCTCGACCCTCGTCATGGCCTTCCTTGTCTATGTCATCTCCGATACCGCCCCGAAGATCCTCTCCAAGACGATGCCAAACCGCATGGCCATCTTCCTTGCCTATCCAGTCCTCATCACGGAAATCCTTCTCTTTCCCGTTGTCTTCCTTTTCAAGGGCGTCTTGGCCTTGGCCCACAAGATTTTCAAGGTCAAGGATCAGTCCCTTCTTTCCAAGGAAGAGCTCCTGCAGTCCGTGAGCGTTGCCGTCAACGAGGAAGAACACCCCGAGGACGAGGAAGAGGAGGCGGAGAAGCTCTTTGAGAAGGACGAGACGGAAATCCTGGACAACGTCCTGACTTTCGACTCCCTGAAGGCCAAGGACATCTTCATCCCGATGGACAAGGTCGTCGCCATCGACCTGGATGGCCTGACGGCCGAAAAGGTCAACAACATCATCGTCGACTGCAACTATTCCCGCTTCCCCGTCTATGACGGCAAAAGGGACAATATCGTCGGCACGCTTGTCGTCCGGACGTATTTCGAAGAATACAGCCAGGACAAGCATCTCAATATCCGCTCCATCCTCGAGGATCCGATCTTCATCGATGGGGAAGAGCCGATCGATGATGCCTTCGAGAAGCTCAACAGGGAACATGTCCATCTGGGCATCGTGACGAAGAACGGCAGGCCCGTCGGAATCATCGCCATGGAAGACATCCTCGAGGAGCTTGTCGACGATATCGCCGAGGACAATCCGCCTCTGGCACAGGAGGGCGTCAAATGATCGGCCTAGTCATCGGTTATTCCATCGCCCTTGTCGTCCTCATCCTCCTTTCCTTCTTCTTCTCCTCGAGCGACATGGCCTACGGAAGCGTCGACGTCCTCAAGCTCGGCTCGGATTTCCAGAAGAACCCGAAGAGGAAAATGCTTCGGGATGCCAAGCACCTGACGGACGACTACTCCCGGACCATCTCGACCATCCTCCTTCTCAACGACACGGTCAACGCGGGCTTGGACTCCGTCTCCACCCTTTTAGGCGTTACCTTGGCCGGAATCTTTGTCGGTGCGGATACGCAAACGGCTGAGACCTGGGGTCTTGTTGCCTCCATCATCTGCTTGGTGGTCAAGATAGTCTTCGGCGAGATCGTCGCCAAGTCCTTCGGCAAGATCTTCAACTACAAGCTCAGCCTCCTCTATTCCAGGATCATTCTCTTCCTCAGCCGCCTGACCCTTCCGATCACCTATGTCGTCTCCGGTTTCGGTACCCTGGTGACAAAGCCGCTTGTTTCCAACATCAAGGATATCGAGATCAGCGAGGATGACCTCCATGAAATGGTCGAAGGCATCGAGAAGCAGGGCATGGTCGACCAGGAGAAGGCAACCCTCCTCCATGAGACCATCCGCTATACCCATACCGAGGCCTACGAGGTCATGACGCCGCGCGTGGACATGTTTGCCATCGACATCGACGACGACCTCGAAGAGATCCTCGACGACCCCAAGACATACAAGTTCAGCCGCGTCCCCGTCTATCAGGGAACGATCGACAACATCATCGGCTATGTCAAGACCCGCTATCTCATGGCCAAGAAGATCAAGGGCGAGGAATTCACCCTTGTCGACCTTCTTCAAAAGCCGCTCCGTTTCCCCCGCTCGACGGAGATCAACGACATCCTCAAGGCCTTCAAGAAGCAGAAGAGGCATTTTGCCCTCGTCATGGATGAGTATGGCGGTGTCGAAGGCCTGATCACCATGGAAGACATCCTCGAGGAAATCGTCGGCGAGATCTGGGATGAAAAGGACGATCCCGAGCGCCCCTATATCCGGCGTAAGGATGGTTCCTATATCGTCGATGGTTCCTTGACCTTGGAAGACTTCTGCGACCTCTTCCATATCGACTACGAGAAGACCGATACCGAATATGTCACCATAGGCGGCTATATCATCGAACTGCTCGATGACCATTTCGCCAACGTCGGCGATACCTGCCGCTTTGAGAACCTCGAAATCAAGGTCCTTGCCGTCGACAAGAACGCCGCCGTCGAAAAGATCCTCGTCACCCCCATCAAGGAAGAGGAGGACAAGGACGAAGCCGAGTGATTCCATTTGAAATCCCTTACGGAAGATGATAGACTATCCAACGCCTATCTTTGCCCGAATGGCGTAATCGGTAGCCGCGTTGGACTCAAAATCCAATGGTAGTGATACCGTGCCGGTTCGAGTCCGGCTTCGGGCACCATTATCGTCATCAAGCCTGACATACGGGGGTCAGGCTTTTTTCATGGCGAGAAGGAAATCTGGGAGTAGCAGTGAATCAGGGTTTTCTTATCACCAAGGGTAACGTTCATGGACAGCTAAGGTTCCTTGTGGAACAGACTTTCATGCTTCCTAGAAGTGTCTAGGAACCGGATGTCGGTGAAAAAGTCGGAGCAAAATGAGTTGTCTCGATAAAAATTTACCCAACTATATCTGGCAGCTGCTGTATGAACTCCTCTTGTTGGACAAAGTAGGGCGAAGCCAGAATCACTTCGCTTTCTTTTCTTCCGTCGTTGCTTCTTGTGTGCTTTCGTCAGAAGAAGGGACGTCCGTAAGGCTTTCCTTGATGACGTTTGCTAGGCTTGCAAGGTCACTTACCTTGGAAGGGATGATCAGCTTCGTCGCCTTGCCATCTGCGACCTTGGCGAGAGCTTCAAAGGACTTGAGGGTCAAGACGGCATTGTCGGCCTGCGCTTCCTTGATTGCCCTAAGACCCTGGGCCTCGGCCTCGCGCGTCATGACGATACCTTTGGCTTCCGCTTCCTTGATGCTCAGGATGGCTTGGGCCTGTCCTTCCGCGTTCTTGATCTTGACCTGCTTTTCGGCTTCGGCGTTGAGGATGCTGGCTTCCTTGTTACCTTCGGCGATGAGGATGGCGGACTGCTTGGTGCCTTCGGCAAGAAGGATCTTTTCCCTCTTCTCACGCTCGGCGCGCATCTGTCTTTCCATGGCATCGCGGATGTCCTTCGGCGGAAGGATGTTCTTGACTTCGACGCGGTTGACCTTGATGCCCCAGGCATCGGTCGCTTCATCCAGCGTGCTCCGCATCTTGGAGTTGATGATGTCACGGCTTGTGAGGGTCTGGTCGAGGTCGAGCTCACCGATGATGTTGCGCAGGGTCGTGGAAGCGAGGTTTTCGATGGCTCCAAGAGGGTCGACGACGCCATAGGTATAAAGCTTCGGATCGGTGACGGTGAAAAAGACGACGGAGTCGATCTGCATCGTGACATTGTCCTTGGTGATGACCGGCTGGGGTTCGAAGTCATGGACCTGCTCCTTCATGGAGACGACCTGCTCGACACGATCAAAGAAGGGGACGAGCATATATACCCGTGTCCCAGGTTTTGTAGTAGGCACCAAGACGCTCGATGATGTACTTGTCCGTCTGGGAAACGATCTTGATGGAGCAGACAAGAATGATGACGAGGACAAGAACGACGATACCGGCGACGATCAGTGCGATAATCCAGGATTCCATATTCTTTATTCCTCCTTGTTGTCTTCAGGTGCCTTCCCGACCAGGACCTTGTTGCCTTCGATGCCGAGGATCACGACGATGCTATCTTTTTCCAGCGTCTTTCCATCCTTCGATTCCGCCGTCCAGAGAACGCCGTGGTAGAGAATCTCGCCTCGTTCCAGTTCGGTGATCCTCTTGGTGACCGTGGCTTTCTTTCCGATCATGTCATCGACGTTGAAGCGGATGTCGGGCTTGTCCTTCATCAGTCTCTTCTTGGCAAAGGGACGGATAAGTAGGAGAAGAATCAAAGAACCGATGGCAAAGACGATGATTTCCGACCAGAAGGGAGCTCCCGGAATAAGGGAAACGATCAGGGCCAAGATAGCACCACCAGCAAACCAGACGGAAAGAAGTTCCGTTGTCGCAAGCTCGATGATGACGGCAATGATGAGAATACCAAGCCAGACGATGAACATGTATTGCTCAAAGGGTGCCGAGGCAGCGTCTTCCAGAACCGGAGTGATCCAAACGAATGCGTCGTTCATATATCCTTGAGCCCCCTTTTTGGCTTTTATTTTACCATACTCTCGATTGCCACAAAAGGCCGATGGGATTTCCGCTCTCAGGATTGGAAAATCGTTTCCTAGGCAAGAACAAGCCTTTGTCTTTCCAGGGATTCTTTGGAAGAAAGGGGACCATGAAGGAGTTCTTTTCCATCCAGGTCATAGTCATCCATGGAAACAAGGGTCGTGGTGGCGTCGTTCTCGCTCTGATAGGCATAGGTCTTTTTGGAGAGGTTCATGCACGAGGAATAAAGCGTCCTTTCCGTCGTGCCATCCGGATTGATGACCGCTCCCGGAAGGAAGGAAACGCTTTGGAGGATACGGAAGAAAAGACGCTGTTGAGCAATCTCGTCATCAAAGGAAAGAGGAACGTTCTTGGCAAGGAAGCAGGCCTTGACGAAGCGGGAAGGACTGGAGTAGTCCCCAGGAAGGAAAAGGGAACCAAAACCGACGGAGAAGGGCGTCAGATCCAGATCCTTGGCAAAGCGGGACTTTTCTTCCTTGGCGGAGAGATTCAAATATCGGCGCATGTTCTCGCTGTGGAAAGGAAAAGGTGGATTGTTGGTCAGCACATCGAATGGATCATCGTAAATATGAATACCATCCTTCTGCGATTCGATAACAATGCTTTCCTTGTCGTCGGCTACAATCCAATGAAGAGGAGCCAAAGGGAGGCTTTTTGAGAAAGGAATGTCGACAAGATTGAGACTCCTTAGGATTTCTCGGGCTTGAGCGATTGTGGACGCGTGGGAAAGAAGATAAGGAATCCACTCAAAAGGCGAGACGTTCGTCTTTCCTTCCACGGGTTTGAAGAAAAAAGCATTCCCCGGGAAGTTGAGGCCGGCGATAGCAAGACCGTTTTCGTTGAAGGCATCGGCATAGAGCGGATAGCCGTTTGCGATGGTTCCGATCCCAAGGATGGCCGGATGGGAATCGACCTTTGTCCCGTCGGTGAAGGAAAAAGGATGATTTCTGTGCGTCAGGATGACTTCCTGGCCAAAAGAGTAGGAGAGATCCAGATTCCTTCCAAAGTAGGTGTCCTTGCTTTTGATCCTTATTGCTGTACACATAAACGTTTCTCCTTTTCATGGCTATCATACGCCAGAAAGGGAGTCATTTCAAAGGGACTAGCAGCTTCTTAGGATCTTGGCCAATCCGCCCAAGGAAGTCTCCTTCAGGTCCTGAGGCAGTTCCTGACCGGTTTCCTTCATGGCCCGGACGACGTTGTCAAAGCTTACGCGGTTCTTCCGGTGCGGGGCGATATCCTTGCTGAAAAGATAGGAGGCATAGGCATGGATAGCAGCCATGGCATTCCTTTCGATGCAGGGAACCTGGACATAGCCGTCAACAGGATCACAGGTCAAGCCCAGGAAATGCTCCATCGCCACCTCGGCAGCATATTCGATCTGGAAGATGGAAAGGTGATCAAGGTAGGCAAGGGAAGAAGCGGCAAAGGAGGCAGCCGATCCGATTTCCGCCTGGCAGCCATACATCGCTCCCGAAACGGCAGCATTCTCCTTGATGAAGTCGCAGACCAGTCCCCCGACGAGATAGGCCCTGGCCAAGTCCGCCTTTTTCCGTCTATGGGAGCGCCATTCATAATAAAGGACGGAGGGAACGACGCCGCTTGCGCCACATGTTGGTGCCGTGACGACTTCCTTGCCCCTGGCGTTTTCCTCGCTTGTGGCATAGGCATAGGATGCCAAAAGAAGCATCCTCCGATCCTCCACCCTTTCCGTACTTAGAGCCTGCTTACGAATCCTACCGCTGACGGCATCCAGATGCAGAGGTCCCGGAAGGACGGATTCCTCCCGAAGGCCTTCCTCGATTGTATGGAAGGAATGTTCAAGAAGCTCCATGGTATAGTCGAGAATATCTTTTCCTTCGACTTCAAGGATGACGCTGAGGATATCCTCGGTCTTCTTCTCTTTGAGATAGGCCTTCATCCCATCGAATGTGGAGAAGGGGTAGATATCCTTCGGCACATAGACACTATCTGCCTTGCGGAAAGCCCCGCCCCCGATAGAGACATAGCTCTCCGAAAGCGTCTTTCCATCCGAGGTCTTGGCATCGATTGTCATCGTATTGGGATGCATTCCCTTGACAAGGGCATCGTCAAAGAGGACCTCGACAGGATAGCCGGAAAAGGCCTTCCGGACGATCTCGTCCGTTCCATGGCCACGCCCCGTCAAGGCAAGAGAGCCATGTAAAGTGACAGCCACTTGGGAAAGACCCTCCTTACCATGTTCCTTAAGGAAGTCCTTGCAAATGCGGAATGGACCGATGGTATGGCTCGAGGAAGGACCCGGTCCAAGGATAAGCAATTCTCGAAGAGATTTCATGATAGGTACATTATAGCGAATTTCTTCTATTGTGTATCTTTTCCATATGCGGTTTTAAAGTCCGGGAAAGTCATCTTCCCAAAATGGTTCCTTAACGGCAACTAGAACAGGCACTAAGAGAAGGGAAAAGTCTAATGCCAAGTTGATTACAAAGAGTCACTCCTCCAGGAGTTTTTTCACGAATAAAAGGAAGGAAATCTTCACACTGCATAGCATGGACAAAGAAAGGTACGGGAGATAGTTCAATCATTTTAGAAAACCTTTAAAGATTCAAATTATCTTATTCCTTATGTTATTATTTAATTATTTTATGTTTAACCACCCATTAATAAAAAAAGGAATTGTTTGTCTTCAATAAAATGACCAAGAAATCTTTGCCCTCTTTTTGAGCCATATTCCACTCCTCTGTTTACATGACCCTCCTTTCCTGTTAAGATAATTTCGACTTCAGGGTTGGGTGAGATTCCCACTCGGCGGTATACCCCGCGAGGAACTTGGTTCCACGATCCGGTGTGATTCCGGAGGCGACAGTAAAGGCTGGATGAAAGAAGTCAGGCATCGTTTTTTGGAAAACACGAGGCCTCCCTGAAGAAAGGAGGCTTTTCTTATGAGAAGAAAGTCGTCGCTTGTCGTCTACAGGATGGCCATCGTCGCCCTCTTGTCCGCTCTTGGTGTCGTCCTCATGCTCTATGTCAAGTTTCCCTATCCTTTCGCGGCCTGGTGCGAAATCGAGGTCAGTGACTTGACGGTCGTCATCGCCTACGTTCTGACTGGCTTTCCGGGCGCTTTCTGTGTCGGTTTCATCAAGACGCTTCTCCATCTTCTCATCATGCCGACTAGCTCTACTGTCGGAACAGCCCTTTATATCGGAGACTTGGCTGCCTTTATTTCCTCAATGCTTTATCTCTTGGGGATCTTCGTGACAAGCCATCTTCTTCATCTTTTCAAGAAGGGTTTCCCTTTCCGTCTTCTCGGCTATGTTGTCATCGCTCTCTTTGTCACCATTGTCATGACCTTGCTGAACTATCTTTTCATCACGCCGAGCTACCTTGGACTTGGCTATACGACCTGCTTTGATTCCGGGGCCGTCGTTGCCGTTGAGGAGATGCTTGGGGAAATGCTTGGCGTCAGCTATGGCTATGCTGCCATTATCTTTGTCGTCTATATTCCGTTCAATCTTCTGAAATGTGCCTTGATCCTGGCTCTATACGAGATTCTCTTCAACACGCTCTTCTTCCGTATCCTGAAGGACAACAAGTTCTTCTCCGACCTCATGGGAAGGAGGAAGGAGAGCCTTCACGATAGCCTCACGGAAGGATTGGAAGAAAAGGGCAAATGAGAAAAGCCGCTTCCGCCCGACTATAATGAGGGTTAGGAGGAAGCATTATGGAAACGATCCTGATCATCCTTTCGATTGTCCTTTCGTTCCTTTCCCTTCTTGCCCTTATCCTTCTTATTGTTTCGATACGAAAGAAGGGGAGTAAAAGCGATAGCTCGGCCGACATTCTCGTTCTCAAAGAGAGCTTGACGAAGACGCAGGAACTTATCTCGCAAAACCTGAAAGCCTTCGAGTCGACGATCTCCCTGCGTTTGGAGAACCTCGAAAAGGAAGAGCGGCTTTCCTTGGAAAATGCCGACAAGACATTGCGCGACAATCTGGCTACCTTGGATAAGACCCTTCAGAGCCTTAATAAGACACAGGAGGAAAAGCTTTCCGAAATCCGTTCCATGGTCGACGAGAAACTCCAGAAAGCCTTGGACGAGAGACTGGCCTCTTCCTTCAAGAGCGTCAGCGACCAATTGAGCGGCGTCTACAAGGCCGTCGGCGAAATGACGCGTATCGGGCAGGACGTTTCCTCCCTCAAGCATGTCCTGAACAACGTCAAGACGACGGGAATCCTCGGGGAGATCCAGCTTGGAAACATCCTCAAGGACATCCTGGCGCCAGAGCAATACGAATGCAACGTCGCCACGAAGAGAAACAGCCGCGACAACGTGGAATTTGCCATCCTCCTTCCTGGAAAAGACGACAAGAAGGTCTATCTTCCTATCGATAGCAAGTTCCCGCTCTCTGCCTACGAAGACGTGCTCTCCGCACGGAAAGAAGGGGACAAGGAAAAGGTGGAGGCGTGCCGGAAACAGCTCCGCCTTCGCCTTCTTTCCTTTGCCAAGGATATCCAAGTGAAATACATCGACGTTCCCAACACGACAGACTTCGCCGTCCTCTTTCTCCCGATGGAAAGCCTCTACGAGGAAGCCCTCTCCCTGGATCTGCTCTCCCTTTGCCAGCAGAAATACCACGTCGTCCTCTCCGGCCCTTCCACCCTTTCCGCCTTCCTCAATGCCCTCTCCATGGGTTTCAAGACCCTCGCCATCGAAAGGAAGACCAGTGAAGTCCACGCCCTTTTGGGGAAGGTGAAGCAGGAATTCGGAAAGTTCGCAGAGGTCCTCTCTTCTGCCTTGAAGAGCCTTGACCAGACAAGAAACCGGCTTGAGGACCTCATCGGCGTCCGCACAAGGATGATCGAAAGCAGTCTCCGTTCCATCAGCCTTCCGGATACGCCGAAAGAGAATCAGGACAATAAAACGGACATACCCGTCGAGTGATACAATAATCGCCAAGGAGAAACAACACATGGATTCCACAATCGTCGAAAACTACGCACGGCTTCTCGCCCGCACCGGAGTCAACATCCTGGAGGGACAGGAAGTCTTCATCACGGCCTCCGTCGAGATCTACGACTTCATCCGCATCCTCATCAAGGAATGCTACAAGGCCGGAGCAAGCCGCGTCTATGTCACCTATACGGATAGCGAGAAGACCAAGGCCGACCTCGCCTATGGAAAGGAAGAGCTCTTCGCCCACCTCAACGAGATGGACAAGGCCCAGCAGGAACACTTCCTGAAGGTCTATCCCTGCCGCATCTTCATCGAAAGCGATGCCCCGGATGCCCTCCAGGGAATCGACCAGGCCAAGAACGGCCGCATCAGCGCGAGCAAGACTAAGGAGATCTGGAAATACCGCGCCCTCTGGGACAGCGAATGCCAGTGGCTCATCGCCGGCTATCCTTCTGCCGGCTGGGCAAAGAAGGTCTTCCCGGAGCTTCCTGTCGAAGAGGCCAAGGAAGAACTCCTCAAGCTCATCCTCAAGGTCAGCCGTGCCGACAAGGGCGATCCGATCGAGAACTGGAAGGAACACGATCGAAACCTCGTCTCCCATATGGACAAGATGAACGCCCTCGGCCTGAAGTCTCTACACTACACCTCCAAAAAGGGAACGGATCTTCACATCGAGCTAGTCGACAACGTCATCTGGGAAGCCGGAGGAGAGTATACCAAGACAAAACGCATCCACTTCCAACCCAATATGCCGACTGAGGAATGCTTCACTTCCCCCAACAAGTTCAAGACCGAGGGAATCGTCTATGCGACAAAGCCCTTGAGTCTCCGTGGCGAACTGGTGGAGGATTTCTTTATCCGTTTCCATGAAGGCAAGATCGTGGAAGTCCACGCCAAAAAGGGCGAGGAAGTCCTCAAGGATGCCATCTTCAACAACGAGAACGGTTGCTACCTCGGTGAATGCGCCCTGGTCCCTGTGGACTCCCCCATCAACCAGACAGGACGGCTCTTCTTCTCGACGCTCTATGACGAAAACGCCTCCTGCCACCTCGCCTTCGGAAGGGCCTTCACGATGCTCATCAAGGGCTACGAAAACCTCTCCAAGGAGGAGATCGATGCCTATCCTCTAAATGAATCCACGACCCATGTCGACTTCATGATCGGGGATGAGACACTGGATATCGTCGGCACGACGAAAGACGGAAAGGAGATTCCGATTTTCAAGAGCGGACGCTGGGCGATCTAGCCCTTCTTCGTCCGCTTGAGAATTGAGACAAGCTGGGCGGTATAGTCGGCGCATTGGCGGGCGACAGCGGGGATTTCCCTCTCCGATGGCGTCTTGGCCCACCGGAAGATCAGATAGCTGCATCCTCCGATGACATAGCCGAAGAGACCGTCCAGTTTTTCTTTGTCGGCAGTGACCCTTTCCTGACCGAGGTCCTTGGCGATCTTGTTGAGGATCATTGTGTGGATTCGGTCGATGAGGTCGGAATTGGGAAGCTTCATGGCCGAAAGGCGGGACATGACGGGAGAGTCCAAAAAGAAGCGCAGCAGTCCCGAAAAGAATTCCGCGTTCAAGGAGAGGATGTTCTGGGAATCCAAATGCCTCTGGATCTCCCCGAAGAAATCGCTCTCGACGCTCTCGTAGACATCGTTGATATCAAAGAAATGATTGTAGAAGGTGCCCCTGTTGATACGGCACTCCTTGCACAGCTCGGCGACCGAAATCTTGTTCAGGGGCTTGTGCTCCAGAAGCTTCAGAAGCGTCCTTTTGATGACCCCTTTCGAATAGAGGGATCGCAAATCGTTTTTTTCCGTTCTCATGTTTTTTCCAGGAAACCCTATTCATCAACATTTTAGTCCTTTTTGTTGATTTAATCAACAGTTTATAGTTAAGTGAATTAACTATTCAGCTTGATAACAATGGAAGGCGAACCTATAATTTTCCTATAGGACAGAAAGCCCGAGAAACATGAAAAAAACGATGGTGAAACTCTCCCACGTCATGAAGACCTTCCACGTGGGCGACAACGAAATCAAGGCAGTCAACGACCTCAGCTTCGAGGTCGAGGAAGGGAAGTTCTGCATCGTCCTGGGTCCTTCCGGTTCCGGAAAGACGACGGCCCTCAACCTCATCGGAGGCATGGACAGGGCCGATTCCGGCGAGCTTCTCATCGACGGGAGGAATCTTCTTGCCTTCAACAACAAGCAGCTGTGCGACTATCGGCGCAACGACGTCGGCTTTGTCTTCCAGTTCTACAACCTGATGCCCAACCTGACGGCAAAGGAAAACGTCGAGCTTTCCACGGAAATGTGCCGGGATGCCTTCTCCCCGGAGGAAATCCTTGCCAAGGTCGGACTCCAGGACAGGATCAACAACTTCCCGGCCCAGCTTTCCGGCGGCGAACAGCAGCGTGTCTCGATCGCTAGGGCCCTGGCGAAGAACCCGAAGATCCTTCTTTGCGACGAGCCGACTGGTGCCTTGGATTACCAGACGGGAAAGACCATTTTGAAGCTTCTCAAGGACATGTCCCGCGACCAGGGAAAGACCATCATCATCGTCACCCACAACTCCGCCATCAAGGACATGGCCGATGAGGTCGTCCACATCAAGAACGGCGCCGCGGAGAATATCGAAATCAACGACAATCCGAAGGACATCGAGGAGATCGAGTGGTAAATGCACGCCTATCTTCTCACGATATTCCGGTCTATCCGGACCAATCTATCGAAGCTTTTCTCGATCATCGTGATCATGCTTTTGGGCATCGCCTTCGTTTCGGGACTCGGAACGCTTTCGCCGATGATCGATAACTCCTTCGGCAATGAGCTCCGCCGGGAGAATGTCCCAGACCTTATCCTGAAATCATCATCGACGACGGGATTTGCCGATGAGGACGACAATGGAATCATCGATATTGTCGAAGACCTTCTCTCTTCCCGACTTGCCACTTCGGCTCAAGGTTTGACGATGCTGGATTCCAGCATGTTCTCCTCGATGGGCTATGATATGGGCTTTTCTTCGGACATGCCCTTGACCCGCTTCTATGGCATTCCCGATGACATGACCATCGCTCCCGTCCGCGCCGTCGAAGGAAGGATGCCCGTCAAGTCCAACGAGGTCGCCGTTGAGAGGATGCGCTCGGACATGGTCACCTACAAGGTCGGCGATACGATCGATCTTGGCGATGTCCTGGGGACGAAGACCGTCGTCGGCATTGTCTCCAATCCCCTCAATTTCTCCCGCTATGAGGAGCTGGATCTCATCAACATGGAGGAGATCAAACAGATCGTCTATATGCGCCAGCAGGATCTTGCGATGTCAATCGAGCTTGTTCCCGGCATCTCCATGGAAGTCCAGTTCCCGACCACCGATCTTTATGTCACCCTTAGGGGAGCCAACGAATATACCTACTTCACGGGTTCCTATATCGATTTCGTCAAGGGCGAGCAGGAGAAGATCGAATCCCTTCTGGGAGACAAGTACGGAGAGATCCACTACCTGACCTTGGAAGAGAACATGTCCTATGCCTATATCGTCAACTACACGGACAAGATCGACATCATCGCCCTCCTCTTCCCGATCTTCTTCATCGCCGTTGCCGCTCTGGTCGTCTCGACAACGATGACCCGCATGGTCGAGGAGGAAAGAAGCATCATCGGCTGCTATCGCTCCTTGGGCGTCACCGATTCCCGCATCAAGCTCAAATACATGCTCCTCTCCCTCTTCTGTGGCATCCTCGCCCTGATCGTCGGAACGATCGTCGGTGTCTATTCCCTCCCGATGGCTATCTACCCGGCCTTCGAGACGACATTCTTCTGCCCGGAAATGGTCAATTTGATGAATCCTCTCTTTGGCCTTGTCTGCGGCATCCTCATGATCCTCATCGTCCTTCTTGTGACCTATCGCGTTGTCCGTGGATTCCTGAAGTCTTCCCCGGCCGACCTGCTCCAGCCCTTGGCCCCGAAGTCCGGCAAGAAGATCCTCTTCGAACGGCTTCCGCTCTGGCGTATCCTTCCCTTCCGCTACAAGTCCACCATCCGCAACCTCTGCCGTTACAAGAAGAACCTCATCATGACGATCCTCTCCGTCGCCGGAAGCACGGCCCTTGTCTTCTGCGGCTTTGCCATCATCGATGTCGCCAATGCCCTTCCCCCTGTGGATTATCCCGGCCTTACGGATACCATCGTCCCTATCGCCATCGTCATCATCCTCTTTGCCATCTTCCTTTCGATCTTTGTCATCTATAACCTTACCAATCTCAACATCGAGGAAAGAAAGCGCGAAATCGCGACATTGAAGGTCTTGGGCTATCGCAACAAGGAAGTCGTCCTCTACATCTACCGCGAGATCATGATCATGGCTGGCCTTGGTCTCATCCTCGGCCTTCCTATCGGCGTCAGCCTGATGGCCATCATCCTCTGGCTTCTGGACTTCGGAAGACTCGGGAGCATTGCTGTCTCCACCTATTTCCTCACCCTTGCCTTGGTCCTTGCCTTCATCCTCGTCACCGATGCCCTGCTATTGAGGAAGATCCTCAAGGTCGACATGACGAACTCCCTCAAGAGCGTCGACTAGCCGTTCCTTCGCTTTTGGCTATTTGCGACTGGCTATCCAGCATTTCTTTTAGCGTCATCGGATTTTCCTTCTGGTATTTCAGGCAGAACTGGTAGATATTCTCGACAAGGGACATGTCCTCGATGTCCTGGTACTTTTCATGGATGCCGGTAAACTCGTCGAAGTGGGCGACATAGGGCGAATCGATCCAGCCGAGATGGCCATGATAGAAAAGGACGAGAGCAAGAAGAAGGAAAGCCAGATTCGGAAGGACGATGAATAACGCAATCAGAGGAAAACTCTACGCCAGAACACAAACAGATAGGCCTTTCCAGGAGAAAAAGTACTCTGCCATCCAATAGGAGGACAAGGACAAAGCCGGATTCCTTTGGGAAACAGGGACGTTAGCGAAGAATGCCTGCCATCCCGCAGTTTCCTTCCCCCATCGGCTTTCCGGCACGAAAAAGGCCGTCTCCCATCTTCCGGGAAACGGCCGTGAAGGAAATCTCTCCTTTCCTTATTCGAAGGCAAACTGGGAATTGTAGAGGGAGGCGTAGAATCCGTTCTGTGCCATCAGGGAATCGTGTGTTCCCTGTTCGATGATGTTTCCATCCTTCATGACGAGAATGAGGTCGGCGTTCTTGATCGTGGAGAGACGGTGGGCGATGACAAAGCTCGTCCTTCCCTTTGTCAGCTTGTCCATCGCTTCCTGGATCTTCTCCTCGGTGCGGGTATCGACGTTGCTGGTCGCCTCATCGAGGATGAGAAGCGGCGCGTTCTTGATCATGGCGCGGGCAATCGTGAAGAGTTGCTTCTGTCCGCCGGCGATCGTCGAGGCATCCTCAAGAACATAGTCCAAGCCGCCGGGAAGGGTACGGACATAGTGGCGCATGGAGGCTTCATGGAGGGCATCGTAGATCTGCTCGTCGGTGACGTTTGGCGTATTGTAGGCAAGGTTCTCTCGGATTGTTCCCTCAAACATCCAGGTGTCCTGAAGGACCATGCCGAAGATGGCGTGGATCTCTTGTCGAGGCATATCCTTGATGGAGACGCCATCGATGAGGATGTCGCCGCCATTGACCTCGTAGAAGCGCATGAGGAGGTTGACCATGGTCGTCTTTCCGGCACCAGTGGGTCCGACGATGGCGACTTTCATGCCGGGAAGGACCTTGGCGGAGAAGTCGTGGATGATCTCCCGGGTATCGTCATAGGAGAAGGAGACGTTCTTGAACTCGACCTCGCCCTTGACATGTTCCTTTCCGTCTTCTCCCAGGAAGACGAACTTCTTTCCTTCCTCCGAAGAAAGCTCCTCCTGGCCGAGGAAGTCGAAGACACGCTTGGAGCTTGCGGCAGCCATCTGCAAGGTGTTCATGGCCTGGGCCAATTGGCTAAGGGGCGACTGGAAGAGCGAGACATAGACGGTGAAGGCGGTGATCGTTCCGAAAGTGACGCCGGCCTTGGCATCCATCAGAAGTCCACCGACAAGATAGACGGCCGCATAGGCAAAGTAGGAGATGAAGGACATGAGAGGCTGGAAGAGGCCGCCGAAGCACTGGGCCTTGAACATGGCCGACTGCAGCTTTCCGTTTTCCTTCTCGAAGGCCGACCTTATCTTGTCCTTGGCATTGAAGCAGGTGATGATGAGCTGGCCGTTATAGCTTTCCTCGACGACGGAGTTGACATCGGCAAGGGAATCCTGACGGTTCTTGAACTGGGGCATGGCAAACTTCGTGACGATGATGACGAAGAGGATCATGAAGGGCAAGGAGATGAGGGCGGTAAGAGCCATCTGCCAGGACGTACAGAACATCGCGATGAGGACACCGACAAGCATGAACAGGGACTGCACGACCATGCCGATAGAGGACTGGAGGGACTGGCCGATCTGGTCGACGTCGTTTGTCAACGTGGAGAGGATATCGCCATGCTGATGGCCATCGAAATAGGAGAGCGGGACCTTGTTGATCTTCTCGGTGATGTCCCTTCTCAGCTTCATCGCATAGAGGTTCGTGGCCGTGGTCAGGATGAAGTTTGCGCCATAGGTGGTGATGGCGACGACAAGATAGAAGACGACGAGGATGATGCCGATATCCAGAAGCCTCTTCATGTCGATCGTCTGGGAGAGATAGTTGTTGGCAATCTCGTTTGTGAAGTCGGAAAGATAGCTCGGGGCGAGGATCTGCAGGATGACGCCGACGACAAGAAGAAGGGCGGCGATGCCGATCGGGATCAGGTATTTCCCGGCATCCTTTCCGAGCTTGACGAAGGAGGCGCTGAAATCGCCTTTCTGGAGTTTCGGGGCTCCGCCGTGCATTGCGTTCTTTCTCATAGTCCGAGTTCCTCCTTGGAAAGCTGGCTGAGGGCGATGTCCCGGTAGACCGGGCAGTTCTCCAAAAGCTCTCTGTGCGTTCCCTGTCCGACGACCTTTCCTTCCTGGAGGACGAGGATCTCGTCGGCATCCATGATCGTGCCGATACGCTGGGCGACGATCAGCTTCGTGGCCTCCTTCTCCTCGTTCTTCAGGTTGTCCCTTACGGTGCGGTCCGTCTTGAAGTCCAGGGCCGAGAAGGAATCGTCGAAGACATAGATCTCCGGATGGATGGCGACGGCCCTGGCGATACAGAGTCTTTGCCTCTGGCCGCCGGAGACGTTTGTTCCGCCTTGGCTTATCAAGGCATCCTCCTTTCCTTCCATCTTGTCGACGAATTCATGGGCACAGGCAATGTCAAGGGCCCTGTCGCATTCTTCATTGGAAAGATTCTCCGTAGGAAGGCCGAAGCCGACGTTGCTGCGGACGGTCCCGGAGAAGAGGACGCCCTTCTGGGGAACGAAGCCGATCTTCTTCCGCAGGGTCTCCTGCTTGAGATCCTTGATGTTGACGCCATCGATGAGGACTTCGCCATCCGTGCAATCGTAAAGCCTTGTCACGAGATTGACAAGCGTCGACTTTCCCGATCCCGTCGAGCCGATGAAAGCGACGGTATCGCCTTTTTTCGCCTTGAAGGAGATGTGTTCCAGGATGTCGGCATCGGCATCGGGATAGCGGAAGGAGACATCCTTGAATTCCACCGTCCCGACTTCCGTCGTCTTCTTTTCCGCCGTGGGATCGACGATGCTGTTTTTCGTCTCCAGGACATCGTTGATACGCCTGGCGGAGACGGAGGCCCTCGGCCAGAGGATGAACATCATCAGAAGCATCATGAAGGACATGACTATCTGCGTCGCCAAGGAGGAGAAGGCGGAGACATTGGCATAGGTGAGATAGTCGTTTCCCTTCTGCATCAAATAGGCACCGATCCAATAGACGGCCAGGGTCAATCCGTTCATGATGATCATCATCGCCGGGGACATGAGATTGAGCATTCTTCCGGTGAAGAGCTGTGTCTTGGTCAATTCGAGGTTAGCCTTCTCGAACTTCCCTTCCTGGTATTTTTCCGCATTGAAGGCCCGGACGACACGGATGCCGGTGAGGTTTTCCTGGGTCAGGGAGTTGATGCGGTCGATGCGCTTCTGCATGATCTTGAACTGCGGAAGGACAAGGCCCATGATGAGGACGAGGACGAGGACAAGAAGGACGATGGCAATACCTGTCGCCAAGGTCAGCTGATAGGAGACGGCCTGGATCTTGCAGATGGCCCAGATGGCCGTGACCGGGGCGGCAAAGATCATCCTCAGCATCATCAAGGTCGCCATGGACACCTGCTGGATGTCGTTTGTGGTACGGGTGATGAGCGAGGCCGTGGAGAAGCGATTGATCTCGGCAAGGGAGAAGGAGGAAATCTTGGCGTTGACATGGCTCCTTATGTCCGTGGCAAAGTGGGAGGTGATGTAGCTAGCCATGACCTCGATGACGATCTGGCACGCCGCAAGGCCGGTGGCGACAAGGACCATCATGCCGCCGTTGAACCAGATGGCCTCCGTCGAGGCGTTGGCGATAGCGTCAAAGGTCGCCTTGCTCTCCGCGCTGACCATGGAAAGGATGGGCGAAAGCGGGGAAGTCGACGAAAGAAGGCCCTCCCAATCGATCCCGTCCGTTCCCACACGATAAGAGGCAAGCTGTCCCAGGAAGGCATTGATAGGCCCGGACATGCTGGGATCCTGCTGGGCGATTCCCTCGAAGATCGAAGCGAAGGCATCAAAGCTGTTGTGGTAATTCAGGTATGTGATGGATTGGATGATGTCGCTGATGTAGTCGACCATGACCATCGAGCAATAGACCTGAAGGATGGTCAGACCGACGATGATGGCGACAAGGACCCAGTCCCTTTTTCTTAGTCGTGCGTAGAGTTTGAACATTGCCTATCCTTTCCGAAAGCCGCGTTCTGGGCTTCCATGATCTCCTGATACGTCTTGAGGAATTCCGCAAACCTTTCCTCGCCGACAGCGTCGATGGCATTCTCGATCGTCCTATAGAATCCCTGGCGCTGCTCCTGGCTGAAGAGAAGGCCCTTCTTGGTCGGATAGACCAAGACCTTCCTCTTGTCCTTCTCGTCGTTCTTCCGATAGACGTAGCCCTTCTTCTCCAGCTCCTTGAGGGCGTTGCCGATGCGGCCGGTGCCGACATGGAATCTTTGGGAGAGCTCGCCGGAAGGGACGCCATTGGGATTGCGCTCAAGATAGAAGAGAATGACCCTTTGGCCCTTTCCGTAGCCGAGGGATTGCCTGTCGTCAGGAAGCTTTGTCATCTGGCCGACGAGGTGGACGATCATCATCGCGTACTTTCTGATTTTTTCCTGTTCCATAAATCTTGTCTCATACTGTGAGAAATCGTAGGCCCATTATAGTCCGATAATCTTTTCCGTAAAAGATATCTCACGATGAAAGAGGTTTCAGATCCGGCAAAGGAAAAGGCCGCCCCGAAGGACGGCCATTCGTATCGAATCGTTCTTTTCTACTCAACGGAGACGAAGAAGGAATAGACGGGCTGGTTTCCTTCCTCGATGGAGATATCGCAGCGGCTGGAATAGCGGGCCTTGACTTCCTCGGTGAGCTTCTTTAGCTCGTCCTTGGTGACGTCCTGACCGGTGAGGATAGTGATGATCTGGCTATCCGCGTCCACCATCTTTTCCAGCATGTCCAGAAGCGTGTTGATCTTGTGCTTGTGGCAGCAGACGATCTTCTTGCCGGTGATGCCCATGAAGTGATCCTTGGCGACCGTCACGCCATCGATTGTCGTGTCCTTGATGGCATAGGTGATCTCGCCGGACTTGACGGCGGCGACGTTCTCGGTCATCGACTCGACGTTCTCCTCGGGGGTGGAGGCGGAATTGTAGACCATGCAGGCGACAAGGCCTTCGGGGATGGTCTTCGTCGGAATGACAAGGACGTTGCACTCTTCCTTCATCAGCTCCGCGGCCTGGTTTGCCGCCATCAGGATGTTGCCGTTGTTGGGGAAGATGAAGACGTTCTTGGCATGGACCTTCTTGATGGCCTCGACGAAATCGGCCGTCGAGGGATTCATGGTCTGGCCGCCGGAGACGATGTAGTCCACGGAGAGGTCGCGGAAGAGGCGTTCGATGCCGGAGCCGACGGCGACGGAGATGAGGGCGTATTCCTTCCTTTCGGCAGGCTTTTCCTCTTTCTTGTCGAAGTCGGGAGCGGAGGTGGTGACGGCGATCTTCTGCTGAGAAGGATCGTCCTTGACGCCGGCTTCCTCCTTCATCTCCTTGTCCTCGAACATCAGCTCTTCGTGCTGCTCGGTCATGTTGTCGATCTTGATCATCTTGAACTCGCCGAACTGCTGGGCATAGGTGAGGATGTTGCCGGGCTTGAGGGTGTGGATATGGACCTTGACAAGGTCGCCGTCGCAGACGCAGACGATGGAATTGCCATGGGCCTCCAGGACGGCCTTGAAGCGCTTCTCGTTGAAGACCTTCTTGTCGCGGGGAAGCTTCTCGGGGATCTGCATGAGGAACTGGGTGCAATAGCCAAATTCCTTGTGCTCGAACTTGGATTGGACGTTTCCGACCTCGGCCTGCGGGGCGGAAGGCTTGCCGGTGGAATAGCTGGCCGTCTCGGTGACGGAAGGCATGCTCTTCTCGACGATCTCGTTGTGAAGGGCCTTGGCAAAGCCCTCGAGCACCTTGCAAAGACCGGCACCGCCGGAGTCGACGACGCCGACTTCCTTAAGGACCGGAAGAAGCTCGGGTGTCCTCTGGAGGGACTTGTTGGCCTCGTCCAGGACGATATCCAGGCACTCGTCGATCGGCATGTTCTTCTCGGCTTTGTCATAAAGGGCCTGGCTGGCTTCGCGGATGACGGTCAGGATCGTTCCCTCGACCGGGCGCATGACCGCCTTGTAGGCGACGTTCTTGGCGGAGAGGAAGGCGTTGGCAAGACCGATGGCATCGACCTCGTCCTTTCCGGAGAGGCCTTCGGAGAAGCCGCGGAAGATCTGGGAGAGAATGACACCGGAATTGCCTCTGGCGCCCATCAGAAGGCCGCGGGCGAAGTCCTTGGCGACCTGGTAAATCGAGCTGTCGTTCTTGTTGGCGATTTCCTTGACGCCCGACTGCATGGTCAGGTTCATGTTCGTTCCGGTATCGCCATCGGGAACGGGGAAGACGTTGAGGTTGTCGATCTCGGGATAGGAATTGTAGAGGTTGTTGGCGCCCGAGAGGATCATCTGCTTGAGAATAACGCCGTCTATTTTGATCATTGTTGGTAATCCTCTGATTTCTAGCGACTACTTCACTGCCTGGATGAAGACGTTGATGGCCTTGAAATGCATGCCGAACTGCCTATCGAGGGCATAAAGGACCTGCTTCTGGACCTCGGTCGTCACCTCGCTGATCTTGACGTCCTTGCTGACGACAAGGTAAAGGGAGACCTCGTATCCGTCCTTGACCTTCTTGACGGAGACGCCATCGGCATAGTCCTCCCTCTTGAGGAATTGGCCAAGGGGATTGAGGATGGCCTTCTTGCTGACAAGGCCGACCACGCCGTAGACAAGGGTTGCCTGGTCGCCGGCGATATTGGCAATGGCATCGAGGGAGATCTCGATCTTACCGAACTGATTCGTTTTTCCAATGTTCATGTGAAAAGCCTCGGCAATGGCATTCTAGCAGAAAGACGGTATCAAATCAAATCGGGACCCTTAGACAAGGCCTTGACGATACCGGTACAAAAACTGTCCTCGCTCCTTCTATTCATCCGTCCGATGGAGGCTTTTTTCCGCGGAGAAGGCACTTCCGCCATAGCGCTTGTGAAGCTTCTCGAGGTTGAGCCTTGCCACTTCCGACAGGCTGACACCAAGGCCGCTTGCCGTTTCGGCGATATACCAGAGGACATCCCCGAGTTCCTTGACCAGGTCCTCCTTCTTCAGGTCGTGACCCTGGAAGAGATGCTTCTTGACGAGGTCGGCGCATTCCCCGCTCTCCCCGGCAAGGCCCAAGACGCCGTTGAGGACGAGGTTCTTCTTCCCTTCCTCGGATATGAGGCGATAGGCTTCCTTCTGATACTCGTCGAACTCGATTTTCTTTTCCATGCTTTCCTCTCCTTTCAGTCGATGAGGACGTTTCTTTCGCCGCGCCGATAGCGGCGGATGATGTCTGCCGTCCTTCCGAGACACGCTTTGTCCTGAGGGACGTCTTCAAAAGGGACGAAGCCGACGAAGGTCGATTCCTTGTCATGTCTTTCCTGATAGCGGGACGAGTCGTATGTGCCCAAGAAGACAAGGTCACAGTACTCGGTCATGTCGCCATTGGGATAGTGGATGCGGTTCTTCTCCCCGGAGACGACCATGAAGAGGGAGAGCTCTCCGCAATCCTTGATCCCCGTCTCTTCGAAAAGCTCCCTCCTTGTTCCCTCAAGCACCTTCTCGCCGAGGTCGATGGATCCCCCGGGAAGGCAGTAAAGGCCATTGTCGGAGCGTTTCTCAAGGAGGACCTTGCCTCTTTTCTCATCCACAAGAAGAACGCTCAGGCCGACGGAAAGGACCAGATCGTGTCCGACTTTCTTTCTCAGATAGGGCAAATAATCGATTTTCATGGCTTAACAATTATAAGCCTCTCTGCTAGCATATCTCCATATGGAACAGCATCTTGATGTTCATCAGGCCCTTTCCTATCTGAAGGCCGGCTATGCCCTAAGCCCGACCAATGAAGAAAAGCGGATTTCCTATCGCCGGGGAAAGGTGATCCTCAAGGGCGAGAACGACACGATCCTCATTGACCCCTACGTCTTCCTGGATCTCTACAAGGATTCCTTTTTCCGCCTTGTCGAGGACGCGCTTGAGGAGGATATCGTCGATCCTATTAAGGACAGGGAATACTATTCCTGGAGACAATAGATATTGTTAGTGCCGACAAGGACAGGCGGAAACTCCGACTTGAAATAGGTATCGAGTTAGGATAGAATTTCTTATTGCGAAATATCCGAAGAGAGGTCAACAACCATGGGAAAGAAAAGATTCGAGTGCCGCAATTGCGCCCAGCAGTGGAAGGAAAGGCGTGAGAAGCGGCTTGCCCGCGAGAAGAAGTCCGAGGCCAAGAACAAGGCTCACAAGAAGGAGCTGAAGGCCACGGAAGCTGCCGAATAAGGCAAAAAACGAATGGCCGTCCTGCGGGGCGGCTTTTTCCTTGCCCGGATTTTAACAACAGAAAAAGCCATCCAGGAACGGTCTTCCGTCTTGTAATCAAGAGCGAAACAAACAGCTTCCGGATGGCTTCTTTTATTTGCTTTCCGTCTTCTCGTCCTTCTTCTCCGTCTGGGGAAGGGGGCTTTCCATCAGGATACGCATTCTCTCCTGACGTCTTCTCTCGGCAGCGAGCTCTTCGTTTGCCTTGGAGGAGAAGAGGTAGATGATGACGAAGAAGAGCAGCATGCTGACGATCATCACGACCGAGCCGGCGATGCGGAAGTCAAGGATGCTTCCTTCGGCCATGCCGAAGAAGGTCGCCCAGGCTTTCTCGGCGCCATAGAGGGGATTGGTGGAGATCCTTCCGACGTTGTAGGCGCAGACGCCAAGGATCGCAAGGACAAGGCCGAAAAGCCACAGGGCGCCAAGGATCGCATACCAGACGATCTCGGTGCGATAGATGGTGCGTCTCTTCTTTGCTTCCTCAGCCATTGTTCTGTTCCTCCTTTGCCGCCTCGGCCCTCTTGGCGGCGTGTTCCTTGTTGAAGGCATCCAGTTCCTTCGTCAGCGCCTGGAAGAGATCGTTGGTCGGTTTCTCGCCGGTGCGGATGATCTTGTCGAAGTAAGAGGTGAAGACGCTCTGGAAGGCCTTGAGGTCGGTCGGCTTCTTCTTTCCGGTGAAGAGCTCGCAGTCGCTGTAGAGGGATTGGCGCGCGAACTTGAAGTCCTCGTCGTCGTTATAGGAGTTGAGGGCATTGACAAGGGCCTGGTTGAGCTCGTGGAACTCGTTCTTGAGCATACGGACGGAAGGATCGTCATCGACATTGAAATGGCTGTCCTTCCGCGGATCGATGCCGTTGTGGCTCTTGGAATAGGACTGCATGTAGGTATTGGCGTTCTCGTTGATCTCGATGAACTTGTTGTAGATGAGGATCGACCCGATCTTGCCGGCAAGGGCGTGGTAGAAGCGGATATCGGCCTTGACGGTCTTCTCGAAGGATTCCTCAAGCTGGCCCTGTCCCTTTAGGTAGTTGATGGCGGAAGCCAAAAAGCCTTCCAGATAGAGGCGGAGCTTGACGATCGTGGAATAAAGCTCAAGGACGAGGGAGCTTTCGACGCGCACATGGCCATTGAGGTCGACGGTGACGATGCGGCCGGGATCGCCATAGACATCCTCGATGAAGTAGCTCATGTCCTCGGCAAGCTGCTTTCCGACATCGCCGTTGTTGGCGCAGTTGACGGCAAAGGGACTTCCCTTTCCGGTAAGGGCCCTTAAGGCCTCGCCCTGCTTCTCGCGCTGTTCTTTGGAAAATCCGGCGGGATTGGTGCTGGGAAGGCAATAGGCCAAGGTGTTCTCGACGATCCTGGCGATGGTCAGGATGGTCGTGACGTTTCTTTCAGCAATGTTCATATTTGATACCTCGATAGCAACACGACACAGGATAGATTATAGAAGATAGGGAAGGTTTAAGAAAGTATCTTTTCGAATTCGATTTTCCGGATCCTGTCCTCCGCCATCAATGCGGGATTCCCAAGGAAGGTCCGTAGGTCGCTCACACGGGAGATGACGTGGTTTGCGCTCTTCTTGACGAAGTCGGGGGCATGCTCCATGGCAAAGGAGTGGGGGAAGGAGGCAAACATCGCCAGATCGTTTCCGCTGTCGCCGACGACGATGACCTCGTCCGGGCCGATATCGTTCTTCCGGCAGTATTCCACAAGGCCCTTTCCCTTGTCGACATCCTTGGCGGTGACTTCCAGGGCAGTATTGCTGACGACGACCTGGAAATCGTCCGGGTAGAGCTCGGAAATCGGGAAGTAGGCCATCCGTGCCCTTTTCTGGGCATCCTTGCCGAAGCCGAAGTTGAGCATCATCTTGTAGCTGTCCCCTTCCTGGAGCTTCTTGAGGAACTTGTCCTCCCCGTGGATGATGTCTTCCTTGTAGGCGCCGTTGAACTTGTTTCCAAGCCAGAGGGTGGCGATGAAGGAATCGGGAAGGTTGCGGAAGCAGATATAGAGGGGCGCATGCTCATCGAAGAGGAAGTAGGCGAAGATGCCATAGCGGCCATAGATTTCCATGAAGAGGGAAGTCAGCTTCTTGCGGTCCATCGGATGGTTGTCGAAAAGCTTTCCGTCCTGGTAGATATAGGCGCCATTGCATCCCAAAAGCTTGCACTTCCTTCCGACGATGGCATCCAGGCGCGGCAAGATCTTCGGGCTTCTTCCCGAGACGAAGATGATGTCGACGTGGTACTTGTCCAGCTCCTTCAGGAAGAGCCTGTTGCAGCGGGGAACGCCGAAGAAGTGGTTCTTGGGATAAAGGAGAGTTCCGTCCAGGTCGGTCGCAATCAGTTTGATCATCGTTATTCTCCTTTGTAGAGAACGGCTTTCCGCTCATCGGGATAGCTGAGGTCCTTATTGCCAAGGTAGGAAAAGCCATCGTAGATATCCGCGCTTACCCAATACGTCTCATTGCACTTCCGCTGTCTTTGGCTGACGGTTTCCTTGTCCCTGTCGATATCCTTGACGTCCAGATCAGAATAGTCCCCGACGTAGAGCTTCCTTCCATCGACATCCTGGACGTCCGTTCCGGAATAAGTGGCGTCCTCTGTAAGATAGACCTGGGGGAGACCTTTAGCGGAAAGATTGCTGACGTCATCAATGCCATATCGGTACAGGGAAAGCGGATTGCCTTCCTGGGATTTGAAGCAGAGGATCATGCCGGTATCAAGGCCATAGATTTCATCCAGCCGATTGACGATGTCGACAGCTTCCTTTACCGAATCGGCAAGCATCAACGTCGTCGTGTACATGTCGGCAAGTCCGGCGTCCTCGTTGAAGACGGAGACCTGGTCGAAGAAGGAAGTAGAAAGGCCTGTCTTCGGAAGGAGGATGTGCTCCCGGCGGGTATAGTATTGTTCCTCAGGATCATAGACATAGAAATAGTGCTCGTAATAGCCCGAAGTGGAAAGGGAGAAGGCCCCCTCCTTGACAAAGGCAACCTCGTATGGGTTGAGATTGTCCGGGCTGACGCGAGCCTCGGAATAGAGAGGGTTTGTCAAGCGGATCGTCCACGCCTTGCCATCCGGCCTTTGTCCGACGGCCTTGATGGAGCTTGACCCGGAGTCGATGAGCAAGGAGATATCCGGATATTCCTCAAGGAGGGCATCGGACACCCATTGGGTGGCAAAGCCCTTACTGACGGCGCTTAGGGATATCTCGACGTCATCGATTATCTTTCCATCCTTGACGAAACTATTGAAGGTGACAGTGCTGTTTTCCTCGTCGAATTCCAGAAGCCCTTCGGCCTCGTCCTTCGTGACGGGGGTCTCTTCGACAAGGGACTGTATGGTCTTCATGTCGACGTCGGTCGAGAATTCGGCGTTGTTTGATAGATACATGGCCAGATTGAGCGAGGTCTTTTTCCCGAGCGTATCGAGCTTGTCTTCGTAATAGTCGTTGAGCTTTCCCGTGAAGATATCGAAGAGAAGGTAGCCATCCTCGTCTTCCGTGTTCAGGGAGAACTCATAGCTTTCCTTGAGCAGGGAAAAGAGGAAAGGATCGACCTCTATCGGTGTCCCTCGAGGCGAGTCGTTGATCGTCTTGAGATTGGTGATCTTTTCGCCCTTGTAGGTATAGTCATAGTGACGGTCGGAGAGGGCGGAGTAGTATTCCATGTCCAGGTCGAAGTTGTCCTTGAGGGACTCGAGTTCTTCTTCTGTATAGGTGTCTTTGTAATGGTAAAGTTTCCCCTGAATAAAAGTGTTAAATGGCGTGCGGGAGAGGGTATCGTCCCCTTCCTCGGGAACAAAGCGGATATCGCCAATGGAAGTGCCGATGATACCGACGTTTAAGGGGGTCACGATGCCAGCAGTGCCATTTGAAGTGTCCTGGCTGGACGGGTCAATCATCGTGCAGGACGGGAGGGCAATGACAATTGCCGTCAGAAAAAGGAGTGCCTTTCTTTTCATGCCTAGGATTATAGCAGAAATGGGCGGAGAATCGAAAAGGCTGCCCGAAGGCAGCCCGTTCCTATCTTTCGATTTCGATCAGGCCATAGCCGTGATCCTCTCTTTCGTAGAGGACGTTGACAAGTCCGGTGCTCGAATCCAGGTAGATGAAGAAGCTATGGCCGAGGGCGTCCATCCTGGCGAGGGCCTCATCCAGGTCCATCGGGGCCAGGCTCAGTTTCTTCTTGCGGACGATCTCGACATCTAGGTTATCCTCCGCGGGGATATTCTCCATCATCAGGTTCTCGACGAAGGATCCTTTCTTGTGCGCCCTATCCAACTGCGTCTTCAGCTTGCGCATCTGTCCGTCGAGCTTCTCGACGACAAGGTCCAGGGCGGCGTAGAAGTCGGCATCGATGGCCTTGGCACGAAGAGTGAAGCCGTTGGTGGAGACGATGGAGACTTCAAGGCTCTTCTTGTCCTGATGGATGCAGAGGGTCACCGTGCAGTTGACTTCGTCCGTTGTCCGGAAATAACGATCGAACCTTCCCAGCTTTCCCTCCACGGCCTCTTGCATTGCCGGCGAAAGAGGGACATCTTTGCACACGTACTGGATTTTCATGTTATGGGGTTCCTTTCTTTTATTTCCGTCTATAGTATAGCGCGTAAAGGCCCTGTTTTAAAGGGCTTACAGGAGAGAGGGCCTTCCACAGGCCATCAAAAAGGGCTTACATAACCATTTCTCTTTGACCATTTTCACCAAAAAAGGGCGAATATCCGCATCCTTTGTAGACGGACATCCACCCTCATCTTCACCATTTACAGTCCTGAATTTCGATATCCAATATTATGTAAGCGCTTCCTATGACTGTTCGAATTCATTCGCCAGATACCACCGGCTCCTATCGATGACCTTCATCATCCGTGGGGCGGAATCCTTGAGGACCTCGCCCTTTTCGCGGTAGTAGAACTCGATCAGGCGCAAGGTCTCAAGACCGACAAGCTCGCCGGGGATGACAAGCGGGATGCCCGGAGGATAGGCCATGACTGTCTCCGCCGAGATCTCGCCGACAGCATCCTTCAAAGGAACAAGCTTTACCGGGGCATCATAGCCTTCCCGAGGAGGGACGATGATCTTCGGATAGGTATATTGATAGGCATAGCGGCGATGGACCTTCCTGTCCTTCTGGTGTCTTCTGGAAAGCTCCTGAAGGGCAAGGATAAGCCTATCGACATCGGCCTTTCTTGTTCCCGGGCCGATGAGGGCAAGGACGACGAAGACTTCCCCGAGCTCCAGCTGGATGTTGGACTGGGCACGAAGCTCCTTATAGACGTCATAGCCATAGAGGCCGAGGTCGCGCACGCTGATAACAAGCTTTGTCTCGTCGACGTCGAAGATGGCATCGCTCTTCCTGTCCCCGAGGATCTCTTCCTTCGTCCGGCAGGAAATGCCGGGGATCCTTGCGATTTCCTTCTTGGCATAGAGAGCCAGGGCGATATCCTTGGCATAGACGTCCTTTCCGCGGACGTAGAGCTCCTTCCTTGCCGCATCAAGGCTTGCGATAAGTAGGGAATTGGGGGACGTGGAGGAGAGCATGCCAAAGGCCCTCTTGACCTCATCAAAGGGAAGCCTGTCTCCCTTTGTCAGGATGACGGAGGACTGGGTCAGGGAGCCGGAATTCTTGTGGATGGAGACCGAGCTGATGTCACAACCGGCATCCATGGCCGAAATCGGAAAGCCCTGACCGAAATAGAAGGAGGAGCCGTGGGCCTCATCGACAAGGACAACCATGTTCCGCCTATGGGCTTCCCTGGCGATCGTCACAAGGTCGCAGGCGATACCGAAATACGTCGGGTTGATGACGAAGACGGCCTTGGCATCGGGATGGTCGTCCATCGCCTGGATGTAGTCCTTGGTGGAGACGCCATTGGCAATCCCCAGTTCCTCGTCGATATCCGGAAGGACGAAGATGGGAACGGCACCGGAGATGATGAGGGCATTGATGACGGACTTATGGCAGTTTCTTGGAAGGATGACCTTGTCCTTGTTGTCCAAGGCGGCAAGGAACATCGAAAGGATGCCTCCGGTCGTCCCGTTGACGGAAAAGAGACAGTGGTCGGCATGGCAGAGCTTTGCCATCAGATCCTCGCTCTGCTTGATGACGCCCTTGGCGTTGTAGAGGTTGTCAAGGCCGATCGGGGCATTGGCATCCGTCCCCAAGATGACAGGGGAAAGGCGACGGGAAAGATCCGTCACGAAACGCCCCAGCTTATGTCCTGGAACGTCAAAGGGAGTTGGCTTGGAATGGACGTATTCCAGGAGGGCGTCGAGGAAGGGCGTCTTCAGCTGCGGATCGTTCTTCATTCCTGGAAGAGCTTCTTCAAGGCATCGACCTTGTCGAGAAGCTCATAGGGGAGGAGGAGATCCGGTCTTCCGAAATGCCCATAGGCCGAAAGATCCCGGTAGTGGAAAGAGGGGGCGGTCAGATGGAAACGATCGATGATGCCTTGTGGCGTGAAATCAAAGATGCTTGTGTCGCAAAGGGCGGCAAGGATCTTTTCTTTCTTTATTTTTTCCGTGCCATAGGTCTCAAGGGCAATCGAAACCGGTTCGCTGACGCCGATGGCATAGGATAGCTGGATGAGGCACTTGGAAGCCAGGCCGGCAGCGACGATGTTCTTGGCCGCATGTCTTGCCGCATAGGCCGCGCTTCTGTCGACCTTGGTCGGGTCCTTTCCGGAGAAGGCACCGCCGCCATGGGGAGCGCTTCCGCCATAGGTGTCGACGATGATCTTCCTTCCCGTCATGCCCGTATCGCCCCTGGGGCCACCGATCTCAAAGCGTCCCGTCGGATTGACGTAGTACTCGTTGACGCCTTCCCGAGAGATGCCAAAGGAATCGATGACGGGGAAGAGGACCTTCTCGCGGACGATTTTTCGCAGTTCCTCGATATCAATGCTCTTGTCGTGCTGCATGGAGAAAACGACGGCGTTGAGTTTGGGCTTCTTGTCCGTGTAGTCGATCGTCACCTGGCTTTTCATGTCCGGACGGGCAAAGGGAAGAAGGCCTTCCTTCCTCAGGGTGGTGGCATAGCGGACAAGCTTGTGGGCCATGACGATCGGAAGCGGCATGAGGTTTTCCGTCTCATCGGTCGCATAGCCAAACATCATGCCCTGGTCTCCTGCGCCGAGCTTCTTGTCCCCCTTGGCATCCACGCCCATGGCGATGTCCGGGCTTTGCCTTTCGATATAGAGCTCGACGGCCATGGTGTCGGGATCGATGCCGCTTTCCTCGTCGGTATAGCCGATTTCACGCACGGCCTTCCTGGCGATAGCCTCATAGTCGACATGGGCCAAGGTCGTCACCTCGCCGGAGATGATGATGCGGTTTCTGGTCGCCATGACCTCGATGGCGGTACGGCTGTTGGGATCCTGTTCCAGACAGGCATCCAGAATGCTATCGGAGATACGGTCGCAGACCTTGTCGGGATGGCCTTCGGAGACCGATTCCGACGTGAAGAGATGTCGATAGGCCATTGTCATTCCTCCTCGGCCTTCAGACTGCCGTCCAGGCATTTCCTGAGTCCTTTGGCAATCTGGTCCGGGCAGGACGTCGGCTTGTTGTGGCAGGTGATGCCCTCAAGCTTGGCGATGATATCCTCCGCCTTCTGGTTGAGGATAAGACTGCGGATACCCTTGAGGTTTCCGTTGCATCCCCTTTCCACGGCAAAGTCCTCGATCCTGTTGTCGTCATCGAGAACGAAGGTCATCTTGACGGAGCATGTGCCCTGGGGATAGTAGATATATTTTTTCATTCTTGCCTCCTTGCGGATCGCGTTTGACAAATCAAATAACTATACCATAGTCCATGCCTTGCGTCATTGTTTTCTTCTCCGGCTTTCCTCCGTCCTGAAGTCCTTGGGAAGGCGAGACACCACGATTTTGTCCAAAAACGCAATCACGATGCCCGTCAGGATGCTCATCGGTCCCAGGAAGGCCAAATAGACGAAGATATACGGCGTCGCGAAGAAGGCCATATAGGCGACAAGCTGGCCGATAGAATGGCAGAGGGCGGAAAAGGCCGAGACCGAGAAAATGGATCCCCGCAAGAGAAGATGGACGACAAGGGTCCCGGCGATAGCGAATAGACACCCGGTCAAGGACATCAAAAAGGATGCCCCAAAGCCCGAGCCGATCAGGGCGACAAGGAAGACCCTTACCAAAGAGACGATGAGGAAGGAAGGAATCCCATAGTAATAAAGGGCAAAGAGGTTGACCAGATTGCTCAATCCCAAATGGTAGCCCGGGATCATGGGAATGGGGATGAATCCCTCAAGGTAGTGAAGGGCCGAGGAGAGAGCGATAAGAAGGGCCAGGGCGACAAGTCTTCTCGTCTTCATGCGTCCCACTCCGGGAAATAGCTGGCGACGATCGTCGCCTGGAAGTTGTTGGGAAGGCAAGCCAAAGGCATGTAGGGGTCATAGATCCTTCCAAGGCGGGAGCAGACATTGTAGGGGGATTGCTCCTTGGTGATCTGGATGGAGCGGTCCGAGTAGAGGGTGATGGCCACCTCCTCCCCATAGAAATCAAACTGCTGTCCTTCCCCGAGGAAGATTTCCCCATCCTCCCTGGTATAGGTGATGGTGTATTCGCCACTTTCCGGGAAGGGGATGGCGGTATTGCGCGTCTCGTCCTCGGGATCCCAAAGCAAGGTCGTCCCATAGCGGATCTCGACATGGACGTTGTCCAAGGAGGGACGGACCAGGAAGGTGACAAGGACGATGATGACGACCATCAAAAAAGACAGGAAGATGAGAATCGAATCCTTCACGGGTCGATAGCGGAGATTGTCGTCAAAGAGCCCGGAAACGAGTCTTTTCTTCCTGTCCACGGAAATTCTTTAGAAAGCCAAGGAGGCAAAGCAAAGGCACATGCCGGCCATGGTGACCAGCATCAAGGGAACACCCTTGAAGCCCTTGGAGGCATTGGAGGCCTTGATACGGTCGAGGATCGGTTCAAAGACGAGGAAGGAGAGCAGATAACCGGCAGGAAGGCCGAAGATGTTGACGAGGAGGAGCTTGAAGTCGTCCGTGCCACCGGCAAGGCTGAGGATGGAGAGGGCGATGGCAAAGAGGGACGTGTTCAGAAGGAGGTTGAAGCTTTCGGGCTTGATCTCGTCCTTCATCTTGGGAGAGAGCTGGACAAGGGCGTAGAAGATGCCGAGGATGATCGCCATGGCAAGGACGAAGACGACCGGCTCGCAATAGGTCACGGTATCGGAAAGCCAAGTGAGGCTTTCCTTTCCTTCGACCCATCCGGGGACGGCATCGATGAGGTAGGTATAGCCATAGGCAACAAAGCCCATGATGACGGCGGCAATCAGGTAGAAGAGGAAGAGGATGGCCTTTCCCTTCTTCGTCTTGGCATAGTCGGTGACGGCATTGACGCCCTTTCCCTCAAGCAAAAGGCTGTTGGCAAAAAGGCATGTGAAGAATGTCGCTAAGTAACTCATTTCTCGATACCTCCGACAAGCTTTTCCTTGCGTCCCTCGAAGGTCTTGCAGATGCTGGCATGGATTCCGGAGAAGAATCCGGTCAGCAGGAAGCCGCCGAAGGGAGTGAGGATGGCAGGAAGGGTCCAATCCCAATTGGTGATCTTGATGGCCTTCATGCTGTCCTCGCTGATGGTGAACTGGATCTTGGCCGTACCGATGAACTCACGGAAGAAGGCGATGAGGCAGAGGGCAAGGGCAAAGCCAATACCCGATCCGAGGGCATCGGCAATCGCCTGCGGAACGCTTCTTTCGAAGGCTTCCTGTCCCTTGCAGAGGACGGCGGAAGTGGTGGCGACAAAGGGGATGAAGGAAGCGATGATGGCATTGGTGTAGGGGCTCAGGCCTTCGATGATGACGAGAGGATAATAGGCGGCAAGGACCATGTTGCAAACGACGGCGACGGCAGCGGAGAGAAGGGCAGAGACGACATAGGCGGAAACCTTTCCAAGCCCCTTGCGGAAGAGGGAGACGACAAACTCGACGACGAGCATATCTGCAAAGACGATGGCGGAAACATAGAGGGCGGTCTGGAAGGACGTTGTGCACAAGACGGCAAGGGTCAATCCGAGGAAGAGGGAGAAGACGGGGTTCTTGAGGTAGATGCCGTCGAGGAACGTCAGAAACACATTTCTCTTTTTCATGATCCTTTACCTCGCATTTGCATCCTCAAGGGCGGCGTCGATGGCTGTGGTCATGGCATTAGAGGTGACCGTCGTTCCGGAAACGACACCTGTGGCATCACTAGGATAGCCGACGAAGGCCCCTGCGGCATTTTCGCCGGAAGCCATGTTGTGGCCGAAGTCATGTTCGTTGTCGCTGATGTACTTGTAGGCCGTGACCTTGCCATCCTGGATACCGACGGCAAACTGGACGGTGCCAGAGAAGCCCTTGGCACTTTCAAGCTCGTAGTAATAGGCGGTACCATCGGCAAGAGTCACTTCATAGCCGACCTTGATGTAAGGAGAGGAGAGATCGGAAAGTTCGCTTGCGGAACGATAGTTCGGGAACATTTCCTTGATGTTTGAAGGAACGGGGATGGCGGCATAGTTGGCGGCGATCTGGTCCTTCAGGCCGTAGTATCCGCCGACGGTGGCACCCACCGCGGCGAAGGCGGAGAAGAGGACGATGACGGTCTTCACGATTTTGTTTGCCATATTAGAAGACCTCCTTCAAGGCGGAGACGGTGGAAGCGGAGGAGAGGACGATGTCTTCGGAGCAGACGTGGCCATAGACGCAGCCGATGGCAAGGACACAGCCCGTCAGGACAAGGATGGCAAGGCTTTCCCAGTAGTTCTTGATCGTGCGTCCGACAAGGCACTTGTCGATGAGCGGCGTGAGGATGTTCATGATGAGGATGGAGTAGGCGACGCCCTCCGGGGAGTTGGCGAAGAGACGGATGGAGAGGGTGATGATGGAAGCGCCGAGGGCGAAGATGATGCGTCCGGACTTGCTCGTCGGGGAGGTGACAGGATCGGTCAGGCAGAAGGCGGCACCAAAGAGGATGCCTCCCATCATGATCTGTCTGGCAGCCTCTTCAAAGGCGATGCGGGCAGAGGAGCCGGCCAGATAGAAGCAGAGGCCGTAGCTGAAGAACATCGGGACGACATAGAAGAAAGGAACGCGCCAGTCGATGATGCGCCTGGCAGCAAGATAGAGGCCGAGGATGACGATGACAAGGGCAAAGGTCTCGCCGAGGGTTCCATAGTAGTTGCCCAAGACCATGTTCCAGAAGGAGATGCCATCGGCAGCGACGAAATTGCCGCCGTTGACAAGTCCCGGAATCGTGGCGCCGGAGGAGATGATGGAGGAGCTGCCCTCCGGTGCGTTTCCGAGATAGGTGGTGAGGCTAGTGGAATAGACGACCTGGGCGAAGAGACGGCCGAAGATGGCGGGGTTAAGGATATTGCTTCCGAAGCCGCCGAAGATCAGCTTGGTGAAGAAGACGGAGACGAAGGACGTGATGGCGACTTCATACCAGAGCATGCCGACAGGAAGAAGGAGGACAAGAAGCAGGCCCGTCACATAGGAATAGGAATGGAAGACCTTATAGAGGTATCCGCTGATTCCCTCCTTGCGGAAGGCGTAGGGAAGATACCAGATCAGATCGGCAATCATGGCAAAGCCGACACCGACGAGGCCGTTTTGCAGGGCCATCATGCCATAGGCGATGTTGGAATAGTTTTGGGTCGGGCCGCCCTTGACGAAATAGAAGACGACGCTGACGGCATAGAGGATAAGGACAACGACGAAGAACTCCAACATCATGAGGGAGGTCTTGCGCGTTCCTCTCATGTGCGGATTCTTCTCGAAGACTAGGACATCGTTCATCCTACTTTCCTCCTTTCTGAGCGGAGGCGCTCTTTCGGAGCAATTCCTTTGCTCTCTGGATATTGGCGGCAACATCGATCTTGCTGGGGCAGACGAAGGTGCAAAGTCCGCAGTTGACGCACATCGCGGCATCGAGCTTCTTCAGGCGTTCGACGTTTCCGCTCTTCAGGGCAAGCTGGATCTGGACCGGCTGGAGTCCCATCGGGCAGTTGTCGATGCACATGCCGCAATGCCAGCAGGGCTCGGATTTGACGTTCTGGGGCGGAAGGAGGATGATGCCGTTGGACTGGAGCTGGGTGACATAGTCGGAATCATGGGCATTGCCGCACATCGGGCCGCCGTTGAGGAGGACGAACTGTTCCAGTTTCGGGCCGCCGCAGCGGTTGATAAGTTCGCTGGCAAGGGCACCATAGGGAACAAGCAGATCCTTCGGGGCAAAGACTTCGCCCGAGACGGTGATGCAGCGATCGGCGGCAACCTGTCCGAGGACAAAGCGTCTGCCGAGGGTCATCAGCGTATAAAGGTTGTTGACGACGGCACCCGCCTCGATCGGAAGGGCCTTGTATTCCTTGTGGAGGACTTCGCGGACGATGGAGCGCTCATAGCCCATCGGGTAACGATCGGGAAGCGTCTTGATGACAAAGGGAAGGGAGCGGTTGTTCTTCTTCCGCGCTTCGATCTTCGCGGCCTCGATGAGGGCTTCCCTGTCCTTCTTGACGGCAAAGACGATACGCTTTGCGCCCGTCAGCTTGAGGAGGTAGGGAAGGGCGAAGAAAAGTTCGGCCATGTGGCTTCTGCCATAGCAGAAGTCGGTCGTCAGGTAAGGCTCGCACTCGACGGCGTTGATGATGATGTAGTCGATGGGCTTGTCCGTCAGGTATTTGCGGTAGGTCGGGAATCCGGCACCGCCAAAGCCGATTGCGCCCGAGTCCTTGATCGCCGCAAGGATTTCCTCCTTGGTGCAGCGGTCGACACGCTTGAGAGCTGGCTTGAGGACCCACTGGCACAGCTTGTCGTTCTCGATCTCAAGGCAATCGCGAACCTTTCCGTCTGCCATCATCATTAGCTTGTGGCCAAGCACCCGTCCTGACACGGATGAATAGACCGGAAAATCGTCGACACCATAGCCGATCAGCGTTCCCTTGTAGACCTTCTCGCCATCGGCGATGAGGTTCTTCAGGGGTTGGTTATGGGCATCGACAGCAGGAATGTAGACGGCGGAAGGTTGGTACTCCTCGTAGGCACGGCTGATTGTCTGCTCCTTGTGGTCAGGAATCGGAAGCGACAGAGCCGATTTCAAAAAATGTAGACCCATTGCTGTTTTTCCTCGAGAAGTATTATAAACGAATCGAGTTTGTTATGAAAACAATAAATGACAACTTTTCATGTAAAATTCGCTTGTTTTCGCTAGGAGAACCAAAAAGGGGCCCGAAGGCCCCGGATTTCAATCCTTTCGGCAGTAGTGCAGCACAGCCCCAGGGGCATAGCCCATGTAGTCCGAGCCGTCGATGTACTTGGAGAAGACCTCGTAGCTATAGCCATAGCGGACAAGGTCGTGATAGCAGTCGTCAAGGATTTGATAGGCTTTGGAATGGAGGTCGACGAAGGATTCGTTCCTCTCCTGTCCCGTCAAGGGGTCCAGCCAGGCTTTCCGCTCCTCGTTGAGGACCTTCTCGTCGATCCGATAGGAAGGCAAGGCCATCGCGCCCAAGGAGGTCTTTCCCGCCAGGGCAGCCTTGAGCTTGGGATTGTGGTTCATGAACCGGATCATGTCGTGCATGTTGATGACCGACTCGGAGTAGATCTTCTTGGGAATGCGGATATCCGGGAACATCTTCCTGAGGACGGGGACAAAGGCCTTGTCGATGACCTGGAGGAAGGCGCGGTCGACGCAGATAACATCGTAAGGGTGGCTGAGGAAGTAATTCATCTTGAACTTCCCGGCCAGGGCAACGTCGATCTGGCTTTCGAAGAAGGTGTGCCGATAGTGGTACTTCCCCGTGATCTTCCCCTCCTTGTCAAAGCCCGAGAAATAGAGGACAAAGGGATGGGCTTCCCGGTCGAGAAGGTAGTGGGCAAACTGCCCGAGAACGAAGGCGCGCATACGGGAAAGGGACTTGGGATCGTCGATGCCATAGCATTGCTCGAGAAGGAGCTTGAAAAACTTCCTCCCGTCATCCTGGTGGATCCGGTTCCCGAGTTTCTTGAAGGCCGTCGGCAGGTGAAGGGGATGGAAAGGGACGATGCCGAAGTAGAAGAGAGGGTCTGGGCCCTGGGCCCCAAGGGAAAGGAAATTGAAGTTGCCGCGGAGAAATTCCCCCTTGAGGTCACCCGTTCCGCGCTCCGCTTCCTTGATGAAAAGCCTTTTGACGATGAGGTTGTGGGCGAGAAGATTGGGCATTAGAAAGCCTCTTTGACGATGGTGCCGAAGACGCCCACGGCCTTGCCGCCGACAGCATTGGACTCATCGGTGTCGATATGCATGGCAAGGGCATACTTCTCGCTGACGCGGATGACGACATCGCCAAGGATGGCGCTTCTGCCGTTGTCGGAAACGATCTTGACGCTGACGATATCACCATTGTGGACACCATATTCTTCGGCATCCTTGGGCGTCATATGGATGTGTCTCTTAGCGACAATCATGCCTTCCTCGCAATCAACCTTGTTGCCATTGAGAGGGTTGACAAGGGTGAAAGGAGCGCTCCCCTTCGTATCGCCGCTCTCACGGATGGGAACATCAGCCTTGATGGATCTTGCTTCCGTAAGGGAAATCTCGACCTGGTTGGCGCTGCGGACAGGTCCCAGGATGGAAAGGTTCTTCAGAGTGAAGTCCTTCGCCTCGATTTCGCCGGTCTGGCGATTCTTGACATGGGCGTGATAGACGACGTCAAGGCGCTGTCCGGAAGCAAACTGACCCGGCTGGGAGAGTCCCTTGCGGACGGTGAGCTGAAAGCCCTCGCCGAAGAGCTTCTCAAGCGTTTCCTGCGTGACATGGATGTGATGGGCGCTCGTCTCGACAATAAAAGGTTTGTTGGCCATTTGAAAATACCTCGCAGGAAGATTCTAGCACAGAAAAAAGGGCGTTTGGGGACAAAAAAGAAAAAGTCCTATCTAGAAGATAGGAAGACCGCTCTGATTGCGATAGACGATGTCCTTAATTTCCGGAATCGACTGCTTCAGCATGTCCGAAAGGTCTGCAAAATCCGTGCTGGCAAGGGCACAGCCGACACAGGCGCCGCTGACTTCCAGGGTGAGGATGCCATCCTGAAAGTCCCTCGTCTTGACGTCTCCGCCTTCGCTTTTCAAGAATGGGCGCACCTGGGAGAGGATTCTCTCGGCATCGGAAAGGATACGGACGTCACTTGCCTTTCGCTGTGCCGATTGCATCTTTGTCTTCCTTTTCTTCGTTTGCCTTGCGGAGCTCTTCCTCGGCCTGCTGCTGTTGGGCAAGCATATGGAGAAGATCGTCGAAAGACTGCTCGCTATCCGGGGTGATGAGTTCGACCTTCTTGACTTCGGGGACCTCATCGAGGACGAGGACCTCCACCGACTCGGAAACGTCGACGGAGGCCATGGAACAGCCGGCGCAGGCACCGATCATGTCGACATAGCAGATACCGGTCGAGGCATCGTAATGGTCCAGCTTGATATTGCCGCCTTCCCTCTGGAGGAACGGGCGGAGCTTTTCGAGAACCGCATCGATTCTCTCTTCGATTGTAAGTTCGTTGTCCATGCTTTCTTACCGGTCAGCCATTATAGCAGTTTCCCTTTTAGGAATGTGGAAAAAGAATTCTAGTTCAAGGCCTCAAGGAGGACGTCATAGAAATCAAGGACCTGACGATAGTTCTCCTCTGTGCCCAGGAAGGTCTCCTCCGTGGAACGAAGGGTGGAAAGACGGGAGAGCAAGGAAGTATAGGTTGCCGTCAAGGAAGTTTTGGAATCGGTGTTTTCAAGAAGGGCCTTGCGGATTTCCTTTCCTTCTTCCTCGACAAGCGTTCCGATATCTTCCTTCTCCGCATCGGCAAGAAGGCTGCGGTTAAAGAAATCCGCGTTTTGGACAACTTCTTCCTGAGCCAGAGCAGAAAGTGCCTCATAGTCGATACCAGAAAGCCGTGTGGCAAGATAGTCGTGTCCGGCCTTCTGGAGAGTGGTCCTGAAGGAATCGTTCTTTTCCTCAAGGGATTCAAAGCGCGTCAGTCTCTCGCCGGAAAGGTACTTCCTATCCAGGGAGAGAAGATCCTGAAGCCTGTTATCCAGTTCCAAGGCAGGGGAGAGATTCTCCTCTTTTGGAGAGGCAATGAAGGTGTCCAGAGCGTTGTCTTCCTTTCCGGAAAGAATGTCCTCGATCTCGTCCATCCTTGAAGCAAGATAGGAATAAAGGGAATCCAAGGCCTTCAGGCCCTCCTTATCCTGGACGCCTTGTTCCCAGTTGAGATAGTCGGCGACCGTTCCAAAAAGCGTTTGGTAGTTATCCTCGGTCACGTTTCCTTCCTTCTCAAAAGAGGAAAGCATGTCCTTGATCGTCTTGACCCCTTCTTCGTGCCGGGCAAGGAGAAGTTCCTTCATCGCCTCTTCGTCCTTCACCTCCATGAAGACAGGGCCCAGAAGCGTCTTGGCATCGTCGGACAAGGCGAAATAGTCGCTGGCGGCCTTTCTCAAGGTCGGCACGATGGCATCGGAGACATCGATTTTGGAAGGATCCACTTCTTCCTCGCCAAGAAGGGAGGTCTTGAAGGGAACATAGGCGGAAACGGTATCGAAGAAGTCCTTCACTTCCTCATTGATCTTGGCATAGCCATCGACAATCTCTTTCTTCGACTGGAAGGATCCCGGATCCAGTTTCGTCGCCTTCCTATCCAAATCGGCATCAAAATAAAGCTCCACCTTTCCGAGAACCGTCTGCAGGGAGAAGGAGGCATTGAGTGATTCGATTTGGTTGATGAGGATATCGTCATTGTAGAGAGACAATGAGAAGGAAATGTCAGCAATCTTGGAAACAAGAGAGGAAATGTCTCCAAAGCCTTCCAACGATCCAAGAAGGTCACTTATGGGTTCCATCAATTGCTCTTTTCCTTTTTCATTGACGGTAAATGTGATGACGCTTTCATCTTGACTCGGGCAATCGACACTTAAATCCACACCCTCCATCAGGAAGTTGACGATACCGCCGACACTGGAAAGGATCGTTTCAAGGACGGTGTTCCCGGAAAGCGTCTCCTTGAGATAGGAAAGAAGGGCAGGGGCGTTGATCTGGATGGTCGACAGATCGATTCCGGAAAGGGATTCGGAAAGGTTCTCGCCTGCGGAATAGAAGAGGAGCGAATCCTTCCCGTCCTCTTTTTGCGTGATAAAGCTTCCTGCCGTCCCATCGATGGAATTGAAGGCGATGGTTTCGTCAGGAACATCCGCATAGGACTCAAAGGAACGGGAATACCTATCGACAAGGACAGGGAGTGTTTCCATATCCATGAGATCCGTATCCTTCAGCATGCTATAGGACATGGCCATCAAGGCATGGAGGATAGTGCGGTTGATCTCGGCTTGATTCAGCTTTTCGGAATCCGTCCCGGAAAGACCCTTGTAGGGATAGATCTGGAGGGAGGCATCATCGCCATAGGCTTTTTTCTCGTCCGCCTGATAGAAAAGGGAAATCGGGCTTTCATAACCCACGCTATAAAGATTGGAGCGTATGCCAAGGGAAAGGCTTCCATCCCGCTGATAGTCATCATAAAGATAGACCGGCACTGACGGCGCAGGCGTCGAGTCTCCTGTCGTCGAAGAAGAATTGCCGGAGCAGGAGGCAAGCGGGAAAAGGAGAAGGGTGGTCGGAAGGAGCCACAGGTATTTTCTTTTCATGGAAAAACCTCCTTCGAATAGTTCATCCTCTTAATTATAGCCCAAACACGGAAATGGGCCTAAGGATTTATATGCCCAGAAACTTCCGTCTCTTTATCGATAAGGCCGCACAGCAAGAAAACGCCCAAAAGAATGGGAGGCTCCTGCGCTACATATTTCTGCTTGCCGAACACGAAAGCGACCCTTACTCCTTGGCCAGCTTGATTTGATCCGCAAGCTTTCGGCCAATGACATGTGTCTTCAGGAAGGCAAAAAGCAGGGCAAAAAGTGGAAGGATCAGGACAAGAAGGACAAGATAGGCCGTCCATGGAAGGAAAGGATAGGAACTCGAGGAGAAGATTTTGACAACCGTGCCTTCCAGGATCTTGTGGAGGGAACAATAGAGGACCAGTCCAATGACAGTGCTGGGAAGGGCAAGAAGGAAGAGCGGAATCGAGGTCAGGAAAAAGGCTTCCCTTTCCGAAAAGCCGATCAGGCGAAGAAGACACATCCTTTTTCCCTCTACCCTCGAATAGGCAAAAGACAAAAGATAAAGCGTCAAGATGAAGAGAAGAACGGAGGCTAAAAGAAAGAGCCATAGGAGATAGGAGGATTTCGCGAAGAACGTAAGGACATTACGATTGTTTGGAGAAAGAGCCATTTCATTTTCAAGATAAGGGCTTGGATTGAATGCAAGAAGTGAGAGGAAAAGAAAGCTAACAAATGAGATCAGGGAGAGAAGAAGAAATCCAAGTATCGTCCGAAAGAGGCTTTTCCGGACTGTCAGAAAGGAAAGGGAGAGATAGTTTTTTCCGGAAAGACGGGGAAGATGACCTTCTTCTTTTTCCTTAACGTCTTCAAGCTGCGGCGTTTCCTCAACGATCTTTCCATTCTGGAGATGAAGAAGGACAAGTCCCGGATGGGAATCTTCCTCCCGATAGTCGTGGGAGATGGCGATGACGACCTTCGTCTTGGAAAGCTCCTCCAGGATATTGAAAAGATTCCTGGCGTTTGTCTCATCAAGATTTGCCGTCGGCTCATCCAGGAGGAGAATCTTCCTGTCTTCCAAAAGGACACGGGCCATGGCTAGACGCATCTTCTCGCCTTGGGACAGGCTTTCTGCCTTCTGCTTCTTCTTTTCGCCATGGCCGAGCTTGGAAATCGCCTTGTCGATTCTTTCGTCATCCTTTGAAACGAGATGGAGATTATCAAGGATGTCCCATTCCGGAATGAAGTTTTCGTCCTGCGTCAGAAAGGAAATTTTTTCCTGCCGGAATCTTTCCCGTTCCTTTTCCGACATTGCATTTATGTCCCTGCCATCAAACAGGATCGCTCCGGAAGAGGGTCTATCCAAAAGACCGATCAGACTGAAGAGCGTGCTTTTTCCGCATCCGCTCCGTCCTTTGAGAACGTAAAGCCGGCCAGAGACGAAAGTACCGTCAATTCCCTTCAGGATAGATCTTTCCTGACCGTTTTCCGGAAACGACTTCTGAAGTCCTTCGATTTTGATAACCATATTTCTTTCCTTTCATTACCAGTGGAAGAAGAGAAAGAGACAATAGAAGAACGGAAGACACATATGTTTCCTGTATAGTATACCGACCTCTTTTTGTCATGGAAGCTTTCTTGCCCTCAATCGCCTTATTTGTACGTGGAAAGCCCATTCTTTGGAAAATAATTTCCCAAGTCGTGAAGTTTTTTAAGCGAAAGAGAAAAACGTGGCGTTTTTTTTCCCTTCCCGTTTCTTTTCCCTTTAGCCTGTTTTCCCTTCCGGTCATCTCCGTTATGTCCGCTTTCTTGGCTTTTTTGTCGATTTCCTATAGCTATTTTGAAGCGATTATCGGAAAATGGAGGGCATGACAAAACGATTCCTGGTCCTGCCTCTTCTCTTCCTTCTGGCATCCTGCTCGCCAAAAGCCACGGATTCTTCCACGCCCGTGCCATCGACTCCGACTGTTCCCGTTGTGGAGGATACCGGTGGTCTTTTGGAGACAGCGGAAACGGCAGAGAGCATCAAGAGGGCTCTCCACAAAGGCGATATCGCCGAAGAGTTTTCCGGTCCCAAGGCCTATCAAATTGCTCTTCACGCCCTCTTGAAGCAGGATGAGTCCCCTTATTCCCTTTCTGTCTCCCATAGCCGTTTTGGTGCCTCCTTCCTCGGCATCCCCTATGACATCGACATGAAGATGGGAACCTATAGCACGCCAAAGGAAAGCTTCGTGGAAGGCCTTGTCGATGGCGGCATCGTCATCAAGAGAGCCTTAAGGTGCTATGACCAATTGCAGAATTCCTGCAGCGTCTATCAGGGAAGCACCAAAGAGGATTTCCCTGAGGCGGAAGAGACAACATACGATTACGATGGCTTCTTGGATACCTTCGGCATGCTCTTCCACAAGGAATTCTATGTCCTTGAGGACAAGGAGACCGGAAAGGAAACCTTCCTTGGCGATGACAGGGAAACCTTCGATAGCTGTCAAGAGGAAGGGAAAAGACAGCGCACGGGCTCGACCCTCATCAACATCAACCATGACACGATCCTCGATGGCGATGTGAAAGAGAACAAGGACGGGACCTTCACGATAAGCCTCACCCTGGACGAGGTCAAAGGAAACCAATACTACGCCAAGCTCTTCAGCAAGGTGGCGGGCCTTCATGACGAGCTTCATGTCCATGGCTGTCAAATCGATTTCCTTCTGGACAAGGACCTCAACCTGATTTCCTCCACCTATACGACACGCCTGGACGTCCCGATTCTGATCCTCGGGGAAATCGTCTACTTCAACGATGTCGAACAGGTCATGCAGACGAATTACCTGCGTTCGGAAGACGGAACCTTCAAACAGGGAGAGGAAAGGATCGACCTCACAATCCCTGACACGGAAGAGACGGAATTTGACGGTTACGCCTTCCTTCCGGAAATAGAAGACAATACCGAGGAACAATAAAAGCCATCTTCCTTTTCTTCGAAAGAGGATGGCTTTTTGCTTTGCTCTAGAATGCCTTCAGTATCCTTCTGGCGTTATCGATTCTCTCCCTTGTTGGAGGAAGGACATCCTTGAGGACATAGTCGATCTTGAGCTTCTCGTACTTGGGCTTTGCCAAGTCGTGATAGGGAAGGACTTCGACCCTTTCGACGTTGCTCAATGTATCGATGAAGGAACGAAGCCTTATTAGGTCCTCGTCATAGTCCGTATAGCCCGGGACAAGGACATGCCTTATCCAGACCTTCTTTTGGCTGTCGGAGAGATACCTCAGGCCATCCAGGACCATGCGATTGGTCTTCCCGGTCAAGAGGATGTGCTTCTTCTCGTCGATTTCCTTGATGTCGACAAGAAGGAGGTCGGTCAAAGACATCAGCTTCTCGAACTTCCTAAACCACTCACCCTCTCTTGTAAAGGGAGCCAGGGAAGTATCGATGCAGGTGGAGACATGTGCTTCCTTAAAGCGCGTGAAAAGCTCAATCAGGAAGTCGATCTGGTTGAGGGGTTCTCCGCCGCTGACAGTGATTCCGCCTTCCTTTCCCCAATAGGAACGATAGCGCATCGCTTTTTGGAAGACCTCTTCCGTCCCCATCCAGGCGCTTTCCCTGTCGGTCCACGTCTCCGGGTTGTGGCAGTACAGGCAACGGAAAGGGCAGGTAGAAAGGAAAAGGACGAAGCGGACGCCCGGGCCGTCGACCGACCCGAACGTCTCGATGGAATGGACTCTGCCTTGGATCAAAGCTCGCTGTGGCAGGTTCTGGAGATGACGTCCAGTTGCTGCTCCCTGGTCAGGTCGATGAACTTGACGGCATAGCCGGAGACACGGATGGTGAAGTTGGCGTATTCGGGCTTCTCGGGATGCTCCATGCAGTCGATGAGCTTCTCCTTGCCGAAGACGTTGACGTTGAGGTGATGGCCACCATTGGTGAAGTAGCCGTCGAGGACGTTGACGAGGTTGTTGACGCGCTCAGCAAGGTCATGGCCGAGGGCACCCGGGTTGATGGTCTGGGTGTTGGAGATACCGTCCAAGGCATACTCATAGGGAAGCTTGGCGACGGAATTGAGGGAGGCAAGAAGGCCGTTCTTCTCCGCACCATAGGCCGGATTGGCACCGGGAGCGAAGGGCTCCTTGGCCTTTCTGCCATCGGGAAGGGCACCCGTGGCCTTGCCGTAGACGACGTTGGACGTGATAGTGAGGATGGAGGTCGTGGCCTCGGAGTCGCGATAGGTGTGGTGCTTTCTTATCTTCCGCATGAAGGTCTTCAGTAGGTCGACGGCGATCTTGTCGGCGCGGTCATCGTCGTTTCCATAGCGGGGGAAGTCGCCTTCGATCGCAAAGTCGGTGACAAGGCCGTCTTCATCGCGGATCGTCTTGACCTTGGCGTACTTGATGGCGGAAAGGGAATCGACGACATGGCTGAAGCCGGCAATGCCGGTGGCGAAGGTGCGACGGACATCGGTATCGATAAGGGCCATCTCGGCAGCCTCGTAGTAGTACTTGTCGTGCATGTAGTGGATGGCATTGAGGACGTTGACATAAAGGGAGGCAAGCCATTCCATCATCAGGTCGAACTTGTGGACGACCTCATCGTAGTCGAGGTATTCCTTCGTGATCGGGGCAAGCTCGGGACCGACCTGGGTCTTGAGCATCTCGTCCTTGCCGCCGTTGATGGCGTAAAGCAGGCACTTGGCAAGATTGGCCCTGGCACCGAAGAACTGCATTTCCTTGCCCGTTTCCGTGGCAGAGACGCAGCAGCAGATGGAATAGTCGTCCTTCCAGACCGGGCGCATGACTTCGTCGTTCTCGTACTGGATGGAGGACGTCTCGATGGAGATGCGGGAAGCGTAGCGCTTGAAGTTCTGACCAAGGCGCGGCGAATAGAGGACGGTGAGGTTGGGTTCCGGGGAAGGTCCCATGTTCTCCAGGGTGTGGAGGAAGCGGAAGTCGTTCTTGGTGACCATGCTCCTTCCGTCCATGCCCATGCCGGCAAGTTCGAGGGTCGCCCAGACGGGGTCGCCGGAGAAGAGCTGGTTGTAGGAGGGGATACGGGCGAACTTGACCATGCGGAACTTCATGACGAGATGGTCGACAAGCTCCTGGGCCTCCTTCTCCGTCAGGGTGCCGTTTTTGAGGTCCCTTTCGATATAGATATCCAGGAACGTGGAGATGCGGCCGACGGACATGGCGGCACCGTTTTGGGTCTTGATGGCGGCAAGATAGCCAAAGTAGAGCCACTGGAAGGCTTCCTTGGCGTTCTTGGCAGGCTTAGAGATATCAAAGCCATAGCTCTCGGCAAGCTTCTTCATGGCAAGAAGGGCCTTGACCTGGTCGGCGATTTCCTCTCTCTTGCGGATGACGTCGTCTGTCATCGTGCCATCGCCGGTATTGGCGAAGTCCTCCTTCTTCTTCTCGACGAGGAAGTCGATGCCATAGAGGGCAACGCGGCGATAGTCGCCGACGATTCTTCCTCTTCCATAGGTGTCGGGAAGGCCGGTGATGATGTGGCTGTGCCTGGCCTTGCGCATCTCGGGCGTGTAGACATCGAAGACACCCTGGTTGTGGGTCTTGTGGTATTCGTTGAAGATCTTGTGGAGCTCGGGATCGGGGGTATAGCCATAGGTGGTCAAACTCTCCTCGGCCATCTTGATGCCGCCATAGGGCATGAAGGCTCTCTTGAGGGGCTTGTCTGTCTGGAGGCCGACGACCTTCTCGTCACCAGCGCCATCCGGGGAAAGATAGGCCGGTCCATAGGCGTTGATGCCGGAGACAACATGCTCTTCCATGTCCAGGACGCCGCCTTTCCTTCTCTCTTCCTTCTGGAGCTCCTGGAGGTGGCCCCAAAGCCGATCGGTGGCCGGTGTGGGTCCCTCGAGGAAGGACTCATCGCCATCGTAGGGTGTGTAGTTCTTCTGGATGAAGTCCCGGACGTCGATTTCTTCCTCGTAGTGTCCCGGGACGAATCCCTGCCATTCTTCTCGCATATGCTAATTACCTCCTTTTGGTAAGCGAAAATGCCTTTGCAAGTTTAAGGATTCCTTTGTTGTGCCGTCAACGGATTTGATGTCACCTGTGGAATTTCCTGTTCAAAGAATGCCTTTCCGACAAGAACATCTCCTTCTTTACGAATCCTTCCCTCTTCAATCCAGAGGACACGGTCGGCAAGACTATCAAGGATGCGCCTATCATGGCTGATGGTGACCATCGTGTTCCTGTTCTCCGCATGAAGGGCAAGAAGGGCGAGGTAGAAGGAAGACAGGAAGCCGACAAGGAGGAAAACGATAAGGCTATGCAGGATGGCGATGAAAAGAGGGGAGATGGTATGGGCATAGAAGACTTCCAATGTCTCGATATCGGAGGTCACAAGGGACAGAAGACCGCCCTTTTCCTCTGCCCAGGCCGGGCCAAGGCGTCTTAGGGCCTGGAAGACCTTCATCCGGAGGATGGCAAGGATGCGGAAGGCGATGAAGTGGTTTGCATATTGCTCCAGGTAGCGCAAAAAGCCACGCAGTGCCCCACAGGCGATGACAATCCCGATGATGGCGTTATAGGAAAGAAGGACGTCTCCGCCAAGAGCCTTGACGACAGCGACGCTTGCCATCACGGGAACGGCAAAGGCCATCAGGTTTCCCAAAAGGCCATTGAGGACGGCAAGGATCATGAAAAGATTCAGAGAACCCAAAAGGCCAAATAGGCGAATCATGATCTTGAGTCCGTTTCTCCGCGTCCGTTTCATGCCTGGACCTCCGCTAGGGAAAACGGGCCTTCCGAAAGCCTCTTCTGCGTCCGGTAGAGAGAAGCGTATTCCCCCTCTTGTTCCATCAGCACCGAATGCGTTCCCTCTTCCGTGATGCGACCATCCTTGAGGAAATAGATCCTGTCGCTATAGACGACATTGGAAAGGCGGTGGGAGATAAGGAGGATGGTCTTGCCTTTCCCTTTCAGGCTCGCGATCCTTTCCATGATGATGCGCTCGCTATCGCTGTCGATGTTGCTTGTCGCCTCGTCGAAGAGATAGATGTCCCTGTCTGCAAGAAGGGCGATGGCAAGGGCAAGGCGCTGTCTTTCTCCGCCGGAGAGGTCCCCGGCTTCTTCCCGCAAAACGTAATCGAGGCCGCCTTTCCTTTCCAGAAGATCCGAGAGACGGACGCTCTTGATGCTTTCAACAATCGCTTCATCGGAAATATCCTTTCTTGCCATAAGGAAGTTGTCTCAGATGCTTTCATGAAAGAGATAGGTCTCCGGAGAGACCACGGCAATCTGTCGATAAAGACTCTCTCTTTGTCCGTCATGGATATCCTTCACAGAAAGGAGGATCTTTCCGGATGTGGGCCGAATCTGCCCCAGAAGGAGGGCGACGACAGTGGACTTTCCGCAGCCGCTCTTTCCGACAAGAGAGGTCATCTTGCCTCTTTCCAGGACAAGGGAGACATCGTCGAGAATGGTCTTCTTCCCATCGTAGGAGAAAGAGACGTGGGATAGTTCCATGTCCTTTCCTTGAAGGCTTTCCCCTCCCCAGCCATATTCTTCCTCGGAGAGAAGGTCAAGGATCTTCTTTCCGGCGGAAAGACCGTTCATGGCCACATGGAAGGCACTTCCAAAGGCGCGCATCGGAAGGAAGAACTCGACCGCCTCCAGGATGACAAAGAGACAGGCAAAGGCAGTGATCGTCTGTCCCTGCATGTCCAGAATCGCCATGAGGATACCCAATCCGGCGCCGGCGTAGGCAATAAAGTCCATGATCGTCGTGGAGAAAAGCTGCATGACAAGGACCTTCATGGTGATGCGGCGGAAGGATTCCGAGCTTTCCTTTATCTTCCCTTCCTGCCGGGAATCGGCATCGAAGATCTTCAGTTCCCGAAAGCCCTGCAGGGCATCCAGGAAGTCGTCACCCATGGAGATGTACTGTCCCCAGTATTTGGCGAAGATCCTCTTGGCGTAGCGGGAGAAAAGGATGATGGATATGGGAATGAGGGGGACAAGGCACAGAAGGACAAGGCTGGCTCGGAAACTGACAAAAGCAAGGACAAGAAAGAGGATGACAGGCGCGATCATGGCATAGAAGAATCGCGGAAGATAGGAGGAATAGTGGAGATCGAGCTGTTCGATGCCCTCCACCGTCACCTGGGTCATCCCGGAAAGGGAGAGACTCTTGCTTTCGCTTTTCCCAAGGCGCAGGATCTTGTCGTAGGCTTTTCGCCTTATCTTCTTCCTTACTTCCCGCCCAATCCTTTCCTTCGCCCTTTCCCCGAGAAAGCCAAAAAGGAAGCGGAGGATGACGGCAGAAGGAAGAAGAATAGCTGGCAAAAGATAGCTCCGTCCCAAGGCGTCGATTGAAAAAAGATAGAGGAAAGAGACAATGCAGAAGTTGATGGCGATGTTGGAAAGAAGGACGAGAACCATAAAGGGGGTCGCCTGGAAAAGATATTTCCGATCCTTTCCCAGAAGGCGCAGCAGGTCTTTGTCGATCATGGTGGCTCCTTTGATGGCTTTCGCTTTGATAACCGCGGCTAACAATTGAGGATATTATCAAAGTTAACGAATGTTATCAACACTTGTTCGCCACGATTAACAAATTTGCCGACAAAGGTTGACTTCCGCCTTTTCCATCCCCTATCCTGTCGCCATGAACATCGAAAAAAAGCGCAAGCGCGAGAAGAAAGTCGTTGAGGAGATGATCCGCCTCTCCTGCCACAAGAAGCACCATACCAAGAAGAAGGAACTCTGTCCCCAATGCCAAAAACTTAGGGACTATGCCTTCCATCGGAGCGATGTCTGTCCCTTCATGAAGGAGAAGACCTTCTGCAGCAACTGCAAGGTCCACTGCTATGCGCCGGAGAAGAAGGAACGGATCCGGGAAGTCATGCGTTTTTCCGGGCCGAGGATGCTCTTCCATCATCCTATCCTTGCCCTGCGCCATGTCCTGAGCACAAAGCGAGAAAAGAGACGAATCGAAAAGAAGACCCGAAAAAGCAGCAAGGGATCAAAGTAGGGATTCCAAAAGCAGGATCTTTCCCATTCCTTTATCTATGATAGGAGTTGCTTTATAACATCAATCGCCGGAGAAAAGGAAGCAATCTTTCTCGTGGCTTTTGACGATACCAATGGCCTGCAAATAGGAGTAGACGATTGTCGGTCCGACAAAACGCATACCGCGTTTATGAAGGTCCAAGGAAATCCTGTCGGAGAGAGCGTTGTGCGTTTTTCCGATTTCGCGGAATGTCTTTCCCTTGGAAAAGGAGAGGAGGTAGTTCTTGAAGGAGCCGAATTCCTTCTGGATCACAAGGAAAACGGCGGCGTTCTTGATGGCCGATAGGATCTTCCTTCTGTTGCGGATGATGCCTTTGTTCTTTGTCAGTTCACTAACCTTTTGCTCGTCAAACCGAGAGACCTTCTCGGGATCGAAATCCAAGAAGGCGTCCCTGAAGGCTTTTCTCTTGTTGAGGATACATTCCCAAGTCAGACCGGCCTGGAAACCCTCTAGGACAAGCATCCCGAAAAGATATCTTTCATCGTCGAGATGAAGGATTCCCCACTCCTCGTCATGGTATTTGACGTAGAGCGGGTTCTTGTCGTTGCACCAATAGCAGCGCTTCTTTTCTTCCATCCTTGAAAGAGAGGATGTCTTTTCTTTCTTGCGCTTTATTTCGAAAGGAGGGTGATTCCCTTCCGGATGGTCTTCTCGTCAGCGCCCGGAACGATGACGACCTTCGCGCCATCGGATAGCCAGCTTTCCCTTCCGGGAACAACGAGGATCTTCTTTTGCGCCTTGGCCATCGTTTCCAGATACTGGGTGAAGTATTCATAGCCCCTCTCGCCGACGCCCTGGAAGCGGATGAGGCTCTCCTTGGCAAGGATCTCATAGTCTTTCTGGGAAAGAGGAACGCTCTTGAGCTCTTCCCTTTCGAAGTAGCGGGGAAGGACGTCCTTGGCCTTGATGTCGATCGAGATGTCCAGAAGCTTGACCGTGTCGAAATACTTGGATGCATCGTTGAGGAAGAGGCCTGTCTTGAGATATTGGACGACCAGAAGGAGATGGCACTTGAAGGCAATGCCATGGACAAGACCGGTCGTGGCATCGACACCGGAAGGCATGTCGATGGAATACTTCTTTCCGGGAAGGCTGTTTATCGTCTGGATGAGCTTTCGTGCCTTTTCCGGAAGGGATCCCGTGAATCCCGTCCCAAAGAGGCAGTCGATGAAGACGTCATATCTTTTGCCGATCTTGTCGACCCTGTTTCCCTTGTAGAGCTCGCTATTGGCCTTGGCTTCGGGATGGACGGGTTGGCCAAGAGCAAGGACATCGACCTTCCGATAGCCGGCATCATAAAGATAGCGGGCAAGGACATAGCCATCCCCACCGTTGCCGCCCGTGCCGCAGAGAATGAGGATCCTGTCCTTCTTGCGGATATCCCTCCTTATGCGGTTATAGGCTTCGACGCCGGCGTTTTCCATCAATGTCAGGGCGCTTGTCCCGTTGTGGATCGTCTCCTGCTCGGCCTGTCTGCTCTGACGCGAAGTGATGACATACTGCATGGTTGTTCCTCCCTTATGGCTTTGTTAAGGATAGTATATTCCAAAATCGTCGAATTGCCTTGCCTTTTTGCCGTTTTCGAAAGCTTTTTGGAAAATCCGATGCCTTCTTTTCCGCCCCGGTATGGCAAGGAAAGGAGGGGATAGGATAGAATAGAATAAAACCGTTATTCAAGGAGGTTTTGTATGGCCAGAATCGGAGTCATCGGCGTCGGAAAGGTCGGCGCCACGACCGCCTATGCCCTAAGCGCCAAAGCCTATTGCGAAGAGCTCATCCTCATCGATCCCAACAAGAAAAGTACCTATGCCATTGCCTTGGACATCGAGCAGGCATCCTATGTCACATCCAATTGCCCGGTAAGGCTTGGAAGCTATGACGATATCGCCGATCTGGACTTCCTGGTCATCACGGCCGGCACCAAGCCGCAGATTGCCCAAGGCGGAACACGCCTCACCGGCATGAAAGAGGCCTATGGCATCGTCAAGGAGATCGCCGGACACATCAAGGAAAAGGGATTCGACGGGGCCTTGATCGTCGCTTCCAATCCCTTGGATGTCATGACCTATGCCTTTTTTAGGCTCACCGGCCTTCCTCGGGAGAAGGTCATCGGAACGGGATGCTTTCTGGATACAGATCGATATATCACCCTTCTTGCCAAGAGGCTTTCCCTTCCCCGGAAGAGAATCCGCGGCTATGTCCTTGGGGAGCATGGGGATACTTCCTTCCCTGTCTTTTCCGCGACCACGATCGATGGAATGCCGCTTAAGGACTACCTTGTGGAGAACAACATCCCGGAGTCTGTTCTCGATGGCATGACGGAAGATGTCCGGACGGCCGGATACGAGATTGCGACAAGGCTTGGCTCGACCTATTACGGTATCGCCTCCATTATCTCTCGAATCATCGAGGACCTTCTTGACGAAGAAGGCGAGGATCTTCCTCTTTCCCTTATCGCAGAGGGAAGGATGGGACACGGCGATATTGCCATTTCCCTTCCCTATCATGTTTCACGGTATGGGCTTTTCCCGCTTCCTGTCAAACTCACTTCAGAGGAACAGAATCTTCTTCAGGAATCGGCAAAGGCGATCCGTTCCTATATCGAAAGCCTGGATATCGATGACACAGAAAAGGAGACAAGGGCATGAACGGCATGAAATACGATATCCTCTCCGTCCAGGAGCGGGCCATGGCAAGGAAGAAGGAAGGCCATGCTGTCATCAATGGCTGTGCGGGAATGCTCTTTGAGGACGATAAGAGCCTTTGTGTCTATGAGGATGTCAACAAGAAGATCGAAGAGGAATTCCGTTCCTATCTCTCCTATCCGGCAGTCCTGGGGAATTCCTCCTACAAGGAAGGGGTCCTCTCCTGGCTTTTCAAAGAGGACAAGGAAAGGATCGAAAGCCTTTTCAATATCCCCTTTGGCGTGACTCTTGGCGGGACGGGAGCGATCTTCATGGTCTTCAGCCTCTTCTCGAGGAAGAACGCCCTTCTTCTTGCAAGCGACATCCGCTGGCCAAACTACGACACGATCGCCTCACAGGCCCACCTTCCCTTTTCGACCTATCGCCTTCTTACAAAGGAAGGAAGGCTGGATGTTCCCTCTATCGGCAAGGCGATTGAGGAAGGGTTCAAGACACATGAGGAAGTCCTCCTTCTAGTCAACGATCCGTGCCAGAACCCGCTTGGCTATTGCATGGACAAGGAAGAATACAAGGAACTCTTCGACCTTCTTTCCCAGTATCCCGGTAAGGCAAGCCTTCTTATGGATATTGCCTATGTCGACTATGCGCCGGAGGGATTCCTTTTCAAGAAGGAGCTTCTCTCACGGAAGGCGATCCCCTTTGATATCTATGTCGCCTTCTCCGCCTCCAAGTCCTTCGGCCTCTATGGACTGCGCCTTGGTGCCCTCTTTGGATTGATGGAAAAGAAGAAGGATGTCACGCTTCTTCTTGAGGAGATGAAGCGCATCGCAAGAGGAACCTATAGCTGTGCCAACAACGGAGCGATGGGACCGCTCTCCTCCTTCTTCCAGGACGAGAAGGCAAAGAAAGCCGTCTTGGAGAAGATTATGATGGAAAGCACTCGTCTACAGAAGATCGGGACAAGGATGGCAAAGGTCCTGGATGACCTTCATATCGAGCACTTCCCCTACAAGGGCGGTTTCTATCTGACCTTCACCGTCCAGGATCCGATTGCCTTCTGCAAGAAACTTGAGAGAAGGGACATCTTCTTTGCCCCGATCGACGATAGCCATGTCCGCATCGCCGTCAGTGGCCTCAACCTCGACGAAATCGAGGAATTCGAAAGGAGAATGCACGCATGAGACAGATCCTCCTCGATTTGAACAAGATTTCCTCCCCGCTTTCCAATGAGCAAATCCTCAACCATCCTCTTGTCGACAAGGTCATCGAAAGCTATTTCAAGGAATCCGACAGAAACGAAAGACCCAATTCCCATTACTATCATGAATATGGCCCAAAGACCATCAAGCTTCTGATCCGCAATGTCCTCGCCAAGGAAGAGAGAACGCTTTCGATGCTTTCTGCCCTCTCCGCCCAGAAGAAGGACGACCTTCTCAATCTCATCGATGCCATCTATGACTACTACCGCGGCCGGGAGCGCTATGTCTTCTACGACAACACCAAGGGAGAGAGGATCACCCACAGGGATTTCATCACCCGCTTTGAGGCCCTTTCCGATGCCCTTATCGGCTTCTATCGCGATATCTACGAGACGGTCTCCGGCCATGAGCAGACGGTCTACCGCATCCTTCCTGCCGGTGGCAATGCCGGTATTCTCCTTGACAGGAAGAACCTTGTCCTTCCAAAGAGCCTTTCCTTCCTGAAGAAGGTTCCCCTGATGGAGTCTGTCATCACCCATCCGCCCTTCATCATCAAGACCAGGGAGAACAAGAGGAAGGGCCTTTTCGAATACAAGGACAAGGAAGTCCAAGAGGGGAACTTCGACCCCAGGCGCGTCTATGGCGTGATCCTTCGCATCTATGACAAGAGGGCCCTCATCTTCTTCGACAAGGACTATCTGGGTTTCCTTGTCGCCCTGGGAAACCTTTTCCAGATCGAGCCCTACTATGTCGACAGCACGGAAGGCTTCGACTTCATCGTCCTCTTTGGAACGGAGGATACGGGCGAGGAGTGCTACTACTACAAGGACGGAAAGACCTATGTCGGCGTCTGTCCCAAGAAAGCCAAGATCGATTACTTCGGCTATGCCAAGAAGATGATCCTCACCCTCTATAACCTCACCGCCATCGATCGGAAGCTTCTTCCCATCCATGGTGCCGGTGTCCGTATCCGCAAGGGCGAGAAAGTCAAGAACATCTTCTTCCTGGGCGATTCCGGAGCCGGAAAAAGCGAGACCTTGGAGGCCGTCAGAAGCCTCTCCAAGGGCCAATACCAGATCGAGACGATCTTCGACGACATGGGAACCTTCCATCTCATCAACGACCGCGTCTATGCCACGGGCACGGAAATCGGCGCCTTCGTCCGTCTGGATGACCTCGACCAGGGCTATTCCCTAAGAAGTGCCGATAGAGCCGTCTACTTCAATATCGACGAAGACAACTCCCGGGTCGTCATCCCCATCGAGGACTTCGAGATGACCTATACCCTCCATGAGGTCGATTGCTTCCTTCTTGCCGATAACTTCACCGATACCGATAAGGGAATCCAAAGGATGGAATCCCCCGAAGAAGCCATCGAGGAATTCTCCAAGGGAGAAAGAGTCGCCCTCAATACCACGAACGAGAAGGGACTTGTCTCGACCTACTTTGCCAATCCCTTCGGCCCCGTCCAGAGGAAGAAGGAAGTCCAGGAATTCCTCCCCGACTTCTTCCACGCCCTCTTTGCGGAGAATGTCCCTGTCGGAAGGCTCTTCACCCGTCTTTCCATCGACAGGAAGGATGGTCCCAAGTGCGGAGCCAAGGCCCTTCTTAAGCTCTTCGACAGACTGGCCGAGGAAGATTAAAGGACTTCTTCAAGCAAAGAAAAGACGCTATCCGATTCCTATTCCCGGCATTCCCTTGTGGAGTGCCTTTTTCGATATCCTTTTGGCTTCTCTATCAACCCCGCCATATAGAGAGGAAGATAGACGATCCTCCCCCCCTTTGAAGGTCTTTTGTATAGATGACATAGGCCTCTTCTATCTTCCTATCCTTGTATTTCTCGAAGAAGACATCCAAGGAACGGTGTCCCCGGTAGGATGGGAACTTGGCCTCTATCGGTATCAAGCCCCCGTTTCTCTCCGTCAGGAAGTCGATTTCATGGCGCTTGGCCTTTTCCTCTTTCCTCGCCTTGAAGGCATGGAAGAAGAGACGATGTCCCGAAGCGACAAGTGCCTGGGAAAAGAGAGAGTATCTTCCCTGTTCTATTGCGTCATGTACGATAGGAATTGCCATAAAACCTGTTGTCGTTTTAAAGGTTGCCAATTCCTATAAAGTAGATTCTTATATGGCTTTATACATAATTCCAAAGCAAATTATGCTTCCGTTTATGTAATACAGGAAATAGGGTATCTAAGCTAATTGCAACGCAAAAACGAAAGAGGTCCCTTCCTAAAGCAGGCTGACGAGAACGAATTCGCCAAGACTTCCTACTTTTTGTCTTGTTCCTTGCTTTCCTTCTCTCCCTTTTTCATTATCGTCACGCCATTGGTGGTGAGGATGACTCTGGAATAGGGTGGGACGGAATGAAGGAGATAGGTATTGGCGCCGATCGTGGAGCCTTTGCCGATAATGGTCTCACCGCCGAGGATGGAGGCATTGGAATAGATGGTGCAGCCTTCTTCGACTGTCGGATGCCTTTTCTTTCCCTGAAGCTTGGATCCTTCCTTCAAGGAGAGGGCACCCAAGGTGACACCCTGGTAAAGCTTGACGTTGTCGCCGATGATCGTGGTCTCGCCGATGACGATACCCGTTCCATGGTCGATGAAGAAGTTCTTTCCGATGGTGGCACCGGGATTGATGTCGATGCCGGTGGAGCGATGGGCATCCTCTGTCGCCAGTCTGGAAAGGAAGCGGAATCCCATCCGATAGAGGATGTTGGCGATGCGGTAGTTCTCGATAGCCTTGAATCCCGGATAGCAGAGAATCACTTCCTGGACGGAATCGCAGGCAGGATCGCCTTCCAGGATGGCATGGGCGGAGCCGATAAGGAGCTGACGCGTCTTGGGAAGCTCATTGAGGAAGAAGTCCGTCTTTCCGATAGGATCGTCCGTCTGATAGTCGGAAAGAAGGAGGTTCAGCTTGGCCTTGACATGGAGAAGAAGCCTCCTTGCGTCCTCTTCCTCGTAGTCGGGCTGGAGGAAGTCCAAAGCCAGAAGCTTCTTGCAGTCATCCAGAAAGGAATAGAAGAGGCCCTTGTCCAAAGGAAGCTTCCTTCCTTTTTCCTCTTCGTAAAGCGTCATCAAGGATTGCAGGATCTTTTCCTCAGTCATAGAGTCCCTCCACGGAAAGATATCTTTCGCCATTGTCCGGAAGGATGGTGATTATGTTCTTTCCTTCGTTTTCCTTCTTCAATGCTTCTTTGATGGCACCGGCAAGATTGCAACCGGAGGAAATGCCGCAGAACAAGCCCTCTTTCCGACAAAGGAGCCTTGTATATTCATAGGCTACCTCATTTGTGATGGTCTGGACTTCATCGACATAGGAAAGATCAAGGACGCCCGGCTTGAATCCGGCTCCGATTCCCTGGATCTTGTGGCTTCCGCCATGGCCTTTGCTGATGAAGGGAGAGGTCGAGGGTTCCAGTCCGATGCAACGGATGTTCGGATTCCTTTCCTTGAAATAGCGTGCGATTCCAGTAAGGGTTCCACCCGTTCCAAAGGAGGTCACGAAAAGATCGATCTTGCCATCCATCTGGTCATAGATTTCCGGTCCTGTCGTCTTGTAGTGGGCAAGGGAATTGTCCTTGTTCCCGAACTGATCCGGAATGAAGGAGGAAGGCGTGGATGTAGCGAGCTTTTTGGCTTCCTTGACGGCCCCGGCCATCCCCTCCTTGGCGGGCGTGAGTCTTACCTCCGCGCCGAAGGCCTTCATCATCGATATCCTTTCCTTGGAGCAGTTGTCCGGCATGAAGATGATCGCCTTCAGTCCCAGGGTCGCACAGACCATGGCAAGGCCGATTCCCGTGTTTCCGCTTGTCGGCTCGATGATGAGGGTATCAGAATGGATTTCTCCTCTCCTCATCGCATCCAGGATCATCTCCTTGGCAATCCTGTCCTTGATGGCGCCGGTCGGATTGGAGCGCTCCAGCTTGGCATAGATATCCGCCTTCAGATGGCAATATTCCTTGATCCGATTCAAATGCAGGATCGGTGTCTTGCCGATGGCATCCAGGACATTTTCCGTGACATTCATAGTGAATAGCATCTCCTTCTTTAGGATTATAGGTTCTTCCTCGATTTTCCTCAATCCAAGGGACAAAACCATCTTGACAATGCTCCATTTCGTATATGAAAAGCGTCTTTTTTGCCTTTTTCTTCGTTTTTGGAAGAATTTCACTATATTCTGTCACCTAGTCTCCTTTTTCCCTTTGCTTTTGTATATCATTTTCGTTATTTCTTGTCGTTTCCTTTATCAAGTCTAAAGATTTTTTGCAACATTCCATGTTTTCCTTCCGTTTCTATCCTATGGATAGGTTGACTTTTACCCCCCCCGCTATATAAAGGGCATTGGATTTTATAAGAAAGGAGTCGTTTTTATGGCTAAGACAAACAAATCCGTCGGCCGGAAGAAATGGATTGCTGGCGGTATCGCTGCCTTCGCTGCCGTCACCTTGGTGACGACCGGTTTCGCGACCTGGATCATCGGAAACCAGGCACAAGAACAGGAAGGAAACATCAACATTGCCATCGACACTGCGAAGAACAGTGCCGTCACCTTGGCTGCCGAGATTGCCGCTGACGAGTCGATTACGATTGCGGAAGCCCCTACTGAAGAAGAAGAATCGAATGACATCGTCACTGTCGAAGATGGTGGACTGACACCAGACATGGAGTTCTCTTTCTCCACTCTCCAGCTGACCTGTGGCCAGGCCTATGCCGAAGAAAACAACATCTCTTTGAACATCTCCATCAAATATGACGCCACATATGAATTGCCGGATGTCACGAAGGCGAATACCTTCAAAGGAGATGCCAAACATGACCTTATCGGAAAGCGCGATGACGCAACCGATTATCATTACGTTGAGCTAAGCAAAACGATTCAACTGACCGTTGGTGAAAAACTCACCGTTCAAAATGACGGCACCTATCAGTACAACGCCACTGGCGATGATCTCAAGTGCACACTCACATGGGGCAACTATTTTGGCAACAAGGCTCCGACGGATTACTACAACGATTTGTTTGCTGCCGGTAGTGAAACGGGCCTGTCCAATGATGTTGCAACCCTTCAGAAAGTCACCAAAGAGCTCCAAATGATGGAAGAGAGTCTCAATCCAGAAGGAATAGAGGAAGGACAGAAGCCCACTTTGACGATTCTCGTCTCTATCGACACTAAGCCAAAGGGTAACTAAGAAAGCTTGGAGGAAGAAAAGCAATGAAAAAGATCAAGCATAAAAAGATTATTGCCGTTTCCGTCATCTCTCTTGTTGCTGTCGCTACAGCAGGCATCGGCTATGCCTCTTGGGTCATTTCCCAGACAAATGAGGCTAAGATCGATCAAATCCAGGTTACTGCAGATAACGTTGTCGATAACAGAATCACCATCAAAGATGCAGCAGTCGGTGGTTATGCCGGTGGAAGCAACGAAAACGATACAACTTTGAATTTTGGACCTGTTGCAGATAGTGAAGGCTCAATCACTTCGGCGGAAGCAACTGAAGATCTTACCTTTGCCATTCACTTTACCGTGGAAATACCTGAAAACTCCACATTCAACGGCAGTATTGTCGCGGGGGCCGAAATCAAGGACGAGGCTGGAAGTGCTTCTTCTTGGGATTCGAACTATATCTTTAATCCCTTAGCTTCTTCCAAAGTGACTTTGGTCAATATTGCCAGTGGAATAGCCACGGCCGTTCCTGAAACCACGGGTGTAAAGGTGACTCTAAAGGAATCCACCACTTATACCTTCGAAGCCGTTTTCACTTTTGGCTGGGGTGCCTATTTCGGCAACAAAAATCCTGCCGAAGGAGAGGAATCCTATATCACTGGCGAGGGGGACAAGACCTTGGATAAAGCAATTGAAGCCCTCGAAACGATTTACGGCTATAACAACGATAAGATTGCTATCACCTTATCGACAGAAGCTACTAATTAAATAAATCAATTCATTTCTTTTAAATGTCCTCCATTGAAATCATTTCCCTTGTCGTCACTGTTCTTTGTCTGGTGAGTTTCTGTTTGGCTTTTACATTTCTTTTTCGGCACTACTACAAGAGCGAGACGGAGAAGGTTCTCATGGGGAAGGAAGACAAGGCGTTGTTGGAGGATATCGCGATCGATACAAGGAGAAGCGAAGACAAGAAGAGGAAGATCCTCAGCCTCGTCGGTAAGATTGCCGGGTATGTCGTCTTGGCCGTGGTTGGTGTCTTCTTCGTCATGACGTTGATTTCCCGTTTCTCTTCCGGTGCGCTCTTCTTCGGGGACAAGGCCTATCTTGTCATTGCGACAGGATCCATGTCGGAGAAGAACAAGGAAAACGACTATCTCTTCGATTCTTCCTTGGGACTGGACGATCAGTTTGATGCCTATGACATGATCCAGATCCAGAAATATGAATCCGAGGAGGATGTCGATCTCTACGATGTCGTTGCCTACAAGGACAAGGATGGGACGATCATCGTCCACAGGATCATCGAGATCGATGCGGATGGCTATATCACAAGGGGCGATGCCAATGCCGCCAGTGATACGGGGGTGACCTATGATGGCCATCTTGCCTACAAGGACATCCTGGGAAGATACGATGGTTCCCGGATCAAGGGTATCGGATCCATCATCGTCTTCCTCCAGTCCAATGCCGGAATCATCACCATCGCTTCCATTCTCTATTGCTTCCTCATGTTCGACTATTTCTCATCGCGCTATGACAAGGCGATCGAAAGAAGGAAGACCTATCTCCTAAAACAGGTTCCCTTCGATCCAAATGATGAGAACGATCTCGAAAAGCTCGACAACAGTTTCAAGCAGACACTCACCTACAAGGACAAGGAATACGACCTTCTCCCGCTTGCAGGAGAAGAAAGCAAAGAAGACACAGAGCAGACAGAAAACGATCCAGAAAGGGAGGATGAGAAGAAATGACGAACAGGAAAACGCACTTTACCCGAAAGAACTTCATCTTCATTGCCTTGCTCTTCTTCTATCTCCTCTTCCTCCTGGCATCCGGCTTCATCGCCGATGGCAACAATTCCATCATCAAGCCCAATAGCCCTCTCAAGGGTCTGTTCATCTCTTCCTTGCATCTTCCCGAGGTCTCCGTGGGGATGTCGGGATGGCTCGTCCTTGGCCTTTTTGCCGTCTATTTCTTCTTCTTTGCCTGCGCCTTCCTTTATGAGATGCGCCTGGCGAAGTTCTACGAGAAAAAGATCTTCACGACCAAGTGGAGCCTTATCTATACCGGTACCTTCGTCCTCCTTTCTGTCCTGTGGGTGGGTCTTTCCCTTCTTGCCAACATCGGAAAGAACGTCGCGGAATCCTTCCTCTTCTTCGGGGAAAGCCTTCTGATCGGCACCATCCTCTTTTTGGTCCTCGGCCTTCCGATCTTCTTCCTGGTGATGCTGATCGTCAATGTCCGCAACGTCGACAAGCCCTTCCGCTTCAACAAGGGCGAGGATACGGAAGATATCGATGACGTGAAGAAGGAAAGCGAAAGCACGGAAGGAAATGCTACGCCTTCTTCCGATAGCCTTGTCTCCGCTCTGGGTACCAATTCCTCCCTCCAGGCCCTGACGGCCGGACTTAGCGGAGCGGAAGGCGAGGAGAGCACGAAGGACGTTCCCCTGGGAAGCAAGGAATATGTCTTCCCCGGCCTCTGCTCCATCGATGAGGAAGAGGAAAGCCGCGTTGCCAAGATCGTGGAAGAGACAAACTATGACCTTTCCAGGATCGTCGAGACTTTCCGTCTCTATCTTGCCAAGAACGAGGGACTTTATTTCTCCCTGGATACGCTCCGTGCCTTCCTTTCGGGCATGGCGGCAAGCCGTCTTATCATCCTCGAGGGTCTTTCCGGTACCGGCAAATCCTCCTTGGCCCGTTACTTCTCCGAGTTCCTGGGCGAGGAGTCCTTCTTCGAGGCCGTCCAGGCTTCCTGGAGAGACCGCACGTCGATTCTGGGCTTCTACAACGACTTTTCGAAACGCTATTCCGAGACGGACTTCCTCAAGCGCCTTTATCGCATGACCTATCGGACGAACGACATCAACATCATGGTCCTTGACGAAGTCAACATCTCCCGTGTCGAATACTACTTCGCCGACTTCCTCTCCATCCTCGAATACCCTATCGACAAGTGGAATCTCCGTATCCTCCAGGTTCCCTATGACTTTGAAGGCCCCAACCACCTGGAAGATGGTGTCCTGAAGATCCCGGAGAACACCTGGTTCATCGGTACGGCAAACAAGGACGACTCCACCTATACCATCACCGACAAGGTCTATGACCGTGCCATCACCATCGCCTTCGATGACCGCAACGAACCTTTCGAGGTCAAGGAGGACGTCGCTCCGATCCATCTTTCCTATAGCCATCTCAATGACCTCTTTGCCAATGCCATCGCCGAGGAGAAGAACAGGCTTTCCAAGGCCGAGCTTATGACCTTCGAACGCCTGACTTCCTTTATCTCGGAGACATTCGACATCACCTTCGGTAACCGTGTCCTCAACCAGATCGAGATCCTCGTTCCCGTATATGTCGCCTGCGGCGGAAAGAAGACCGATGCCTTGGACTTCCTCTTCGCTAGGAAGGTCCTCTACAAGCTTGAGGGCCGCTATGAGGACTATGTCAAGCAGGGACTCCAGGATTTGGAGAGCCTTTTGGATACGCTCTATGGAAAGGACTGCTTCCCTTTGACCCACCACGCCTTAAGGAAGCTGATCAAGAGACTGTAGACATGAAAAGAACCTCTCTTGCCACGTATCGACAGCAGGTGAACCAGATGGCGCATGAGCATCATCTCTCCGCCCTCTTTTTCCTGCTGGATAGCGGCAGGGTCGCTCTTTCAAGTCCCTATGACCACGAGGGGACACTCGCCTGGGCAAAAAGACTTCTTTCCATCCTTTCGACCATCGTCTCCATCGTCTTCGACCCGGCCATCGTGACCACAAGGGAAGAGGAGATCAAGCGCGTTGAGACTGCCGGCCCCTTGACGCCGGAAGGCTTCCAGAGAACGCTTGAGGATCCCTCTTTGTGGAAGCGGAAGGGAAAGGAGATGGTTCCGGAATTCCTCCACGCCTCGGAGAAGGTCGATACGATCCTGACCTACGAGAACCGTTTCCTCTGCATGCTGATCGATGCCATCGAGAAGGAAACCCAGGAGCTTCGCCTCCTTTCCAGAAGAAAGCTCTCCTCCCTTCTGGATATCGTTCCAGACAAAAGGATGACCTATTCGCCGACGGGCCTTCTGGCCCTCTTTGGAAACTTCAGTGCCCCCTATGAGGATAGAAGGGTCCTTCCGGAGAAGGACGAGGAAGTGACTGGCTGTCTCAATCAGTCCTTCCGGTATCTAAGAAGGCTCAAGGGTGGGACCTTCTACCATGAGCTTTCCTCCTTCCCCATCAAGGGAAGCCTCCAGCCGACAAACGTCCTCCTCCACCATCCGCTCTATTCCCGGTGCTATCGCTTCTATGTCGAGGAGCTTCTCAAGGATCCCAAGGAAGACGAGGAAGAGCAGATCGGATACGAGGATTTCGTCCTCCTTTCCCTTTTGGATGTTCTTCGCAAGGCCGGCTTCTCTTTCTCCGACTATGGCCTTAGGATCCAGGAAGGAAAGATCCTATTTGACTGCCTTATCGCCACAAAGGACAATCTCTCCCTTTCCCTCTATCCTCAGAAGAAAGGCACCTATCTTCTCCGCTCTTTGTTCCTGGACAAGGAAAACAACGCCACGATCCTCAAGACGGATAGGCTTTTGGAAATCGCTGTCGAGAGCGACGAGAAGAAGCTGCTTTCCTTCAGGACTTCCCTCTCCCAGAAGGAAGATGACTTTACCGATCGGACACTTGCCACCTATTCTCCCCTTGCCGAGGAAAAGGACCACGTCCTTGTCCTCCGGCCGGACAACGCCTATTCCCTGACCTCCCTCCGCCTTTATCTCTCCTCACTCTTCCTTGTCTTCCACGAAAGGGAAGGCTTTGATCTTTCCTGCCCTGTCTGCTCGTGCATGCACCTGAACAAGGTCAAGGATCGCTATCAGTGCCCCAATTGCCATGCCTTGATGAAGAATGTCACCCACAAAGGGGAATCCTATACCTGGATCGAAGGACTCTGGAGGGCATCATGAACCGTCTCTTGCAAATGCTCAAGGGAGAGAAGACTCCCCAGAAGGAAAGCACCGCTTCCTTTGTCCCCACGGACAGGGTCGCCATCCGCATCGACCATCTTAGGAAGAGCTATGGTTCCTTTGAGGTGCTCAAGGACATCGACATTACCGTCAAGGAAGGGGAAAGCTTCGGCCTCATCGGAAGAAACGGCATCGGAAAGTCGACGACCATCGACTGCCTTGTCGGGCTCAAGGCCTTCGATGGCGGAAGCATCTCCATCTTCGACCATGATGTCCTGACGGAGACCGAGAAGGCCAAGGCCTGCTTTGGCTATGTCGCCAGCGAACCGACGGCCTACGAGATCATGACCGGAAAGGAATACCTCTCCTTTGTCGCCGGTGCCTATGGCGTCAGCCAGAAGGACTTCGTCGAGAACTACAGGGTCCTTGCCGCCCGCCTGAGCTTCAACGACAGCGATCTCCGCAAGAGGATCCGCGACTATTCCCACGGCATGAAGCAGAAGATCTGCCTTATCGCCTCCCTGATCCACAACCCGAAGATCTGGATTCTGGATGAGCCGACGGTCGGCTTGGACCTTGTCGTCAACGAGATGCTCTTCAATCTGATGAAGGACCTCAAGGCAAGAGGAAGGACGATCTTCCTTACCAGCCACAACATCGACTTCGTCTCCAAGATCTGCGACAGCGTCGGCATCCTGGATAGGGGAAGGATCAAGCGCCATATCGACTTTGCGAAGGAGCCGATGGAAAGAAGGAAGCTGAAGGATATCTTCCGCTCCTTTGACGTAGAGGAGGAGAAGGAATGATCACCGCCCTTCTCTTCAAGGAATTCCGCCTCGGCTTCCGCCAGGGGGAAACAAGCCTTCTTGCCAAAGTCGCCAAGATCGTGTTCACCCTTCTTGGCGGAATCCTTTTTGTCGTCCTTCTTTCCTTCCTCACCGGTGCGCTTTATGACAAGTTGACGACCTATTCCTATGCCGCTCCTTTCCATACGCTTGTCTTCTTCCTCTTCATCGTCCTTGCGGTGACGATCCTGGAGGGGGCGACAAGAGCGCGGAAATGCCTTTTCGACAAGGGCGATTCCTTAGTCATCGCGCCGCTACCGATCGCCCGGTATCAGGTCATCCTCTCGAAGATGCTTTATGTCTATCTTGTCCAGCTTGTCGAGCTTATGCTTCTTTCGATGCCCCTTCTTATCACTTTCGGCGTCAAGGTGAATTTCCCCTATTGGTACCATGTCATGTCCGTCGTCTATTGCCTCCTTCTCTCCTTCTTCTCCACGGGCCTATCCTTCCTTCTTTCCCTTCTCTTCCAGGTGTTCTATCTCCTTCTCAAGGACAGGAACCTGATCCAGTTTGTCCTGGCCTCTATCGTCGTCGTCCTTCTTTGCTATGCCTATCAGGTCTTCCTCAACCTCTTCTTGGTCTCCCTTTCCGACTCGGCCTTGACGGGAACGCTCTCCAAGGACTTCGTCAAGGGTCTTACCGATACGACCTTCTTCCTCCTTCCCGTCTTCAACATGCTCGATCTCTTCATGGGCCATGACAATATCCTCTCCAATAGCCTTATCATCCTGGGCCTTCTTGTCTTTGCCCTTGCCGCAGGCTATCTCTCTTCCGACTTTGCCCTTTCCAAGCGCCTCTTCTTCAGGGAAAGGGAGAAGAGCGTCGATATCGCTTCCTTCCGCATCGAATCCCCGAAAAAGGCCCTGCTGAAGAAGGAGCTTCTCCTTCTTTTCAAGGACAGTTCCAATACCTTCTCCTATACTTCCGTCCTGATCATGCTCCCCTTCCTCTCCTTCGTCGTCCTCTCCTCCCTGAAGGCGACCTTGACCTATAACCTCTCCGTCTTTTTGACCTACTATCCGGAGACCCTCAACGTCGTCTTCCTCTCCCTCTTCCTTCTTTTCGTCGGTATCGTCAATGCCGGAAATGCCCTCAAGCCCTCCTTGGAAGGAAAGGCCCTTGTCGTCAGCAAGATCCTTCCCTACAAGCCTTCCTTCGTTCTCTTGGTGAAGCTTCTCTGCCCGAGCCTTCTTTCCCTTCTTTCGACCACCATCTCCCTTCTTGTCCTATCGGGAACGAAGACGCTCTCCTGGCCGCTCTTTGGCGTTGCCTTCGGGGCGAGCATCCTTCTTATCCTATCGATGAACCTCCTTTCCCTTCTTGGCGATGTCCATGACCTCGGACAGAGCAAGGCCCATCTTTCCTTCCTCTCCTCGATGGCTAGCTATCTTGTCCCCCTTCTTGTCCTGGCCCTCGGCCTTGTCCTATCCTTCTCCGGCACGAAGAGCGAGACGATCTATCTTGTGTGCTTTTTGATAAGCCTTGTCTCCCTTCTTCCCCTTTTCCTCTTCCCGCCTAGAAGGGTCGATAGACTTTATCGGAGAATGGAGGTGAGCGCATGAAAAAGAAAACGATCGCTGCCCTCCTTGTCGTTCCGGTCGTCGTCTCCCTTTTGACCTATGTTACGGTCCAGGTCCTGATCAACAATGTCGCCATCGACATCTCCGATATCCGGATGGACTATCGGGAGAACGAGGGCTTCAAGATCCAGAAGGAAGGCTATCCCCTCCTTGCCAAGGCCGTCTATGACGACAGCCAGATCATCAAGGAAGAAAGCTATACCTTGACCTGGTCGGTAGATAACCCGGAAGGGGAGGAAGTCTGCTCCATAGAAGAGGACGGAAACGGAAACTTCTATCTCTATGCCCTCAAGGAGGGTCAGGCCCGCATCGAGGTGACTAACCTCACCCATACCAAGGCCAAGAGCTTCACGGCCATCTGCTATGAGAAAGGCGCCATCGTCATCAACGATGAAGAAAGGACTTCCGGAGAGTCCCTCTACGATGTCCGCCGCTATGGCCAGTACGAGCTTGACTACGATCTTTCCTCCACGGCGATGGATGACTACAAGCTGACCCAGGCACAGATCGACTTGGACATCCAGGTCCTTGTCGATGGCGAGGAAGAAGGCTTTGTGGTCCAGGAAATCAGCGACAACATCCGCTTTGATGCCACGGACGAATCTTTGACCCTTCTGTATGGCGGCCTTGCTTCGATCACCTTCGTTTCCCAGATGGATGACAGCATCACGGGAACCTATTCCTTCGAGGTCATCGACGAAGGGGTCAATGTCCGCGACTATGACGATCTGCTCCGCTGCACGAACTATTCCAGCGATGGCGAAGTCGTCGTCCTGCAGACATCCCTAGGCTCCCTTCAGGATACCTATCGTTACACGCTCGATGCCTCTGGAAAGAGAACCTACGTCGAGGAGTATGTCTCCGACACGATGCGGCTTTTTGGACACTACGACTTCACGAGCAAGACCTTCTCCTTTGAGGATGAGCTCTATACCTTCGAGTCGACCTATCCGACCGACTTCATCGACCAGTACAATGCCTACTTCAAGGACAGCAGCGATGTCGAGACGGTCAAGACGACCCTAAAGGCCGGAATCCACGTCCAGAAGGACTTCCACGGCAATGGCTTTTCCATCAACATGCATAACCTCGCCTTCCCCAACAACGGCTCCATTGCCCCCAATGGCCTGATGACGCCCGATCCGGAGAAGGACTCCTTCCAGGGACCCTTGGCCTATGTCGCCTTGGGACAGATCGGGACAAATGCCCTCATCCAGTCCTTCGGCCAGGATAACTGCGGCCTCTTTGTCGACAGGGACAATGTCACCATCGACGATCTCCATGTCCAGAACACCGACAACCAGCAGAACATGTACGACTTCTTCTATACGGGTTCCGTCATCGACATCGAGGGAAAGAACTGCACCCTGAAGAACTCGATCGTCCAGAACGGAAAGAACGTCGTCCGCGCCTTCTCCAGCGACAACCTCACGATCCAAAACAGCATCCTCCAGAATGCCGGCGAGTTCCTGCTCTACCTGGGAAACAACGAAAGGGCCAAGAGCGACCGGAAAGGAAACATCTCCTTCACCTTCAATGGCGAGGAGCATAGCTATGCCTTCAACGACTTCATGGATACCCTCTGTGAAGAAGGAAACGACAAGACGACGCAAAGCGCGGACTACTATATGCTGGAAGCCCTCAAGGCTGCCAATGCGACAGGCTATATCCCGGTCCTGGAGGCTATCCAGGAGGCTTTGGACAATGGCGAGGGCTATCCTTCCGAGATAGCAACAAACGTCACGGTCGAGGATTGCTTCTTCCACAATTCCGCCGTCTTCTCCATCGCCATGGACAGCATGTTCAACGGCGGCTATCTCTATAACGGCATGCCAAGCCTCGTCAACCAGCTTCTCGGGGATATGGCCCTGCCACCGGAGAATATCGGCGGGACTTCCCTTCCCGTCCATCTGACATTGAAGGGAGATGTCCGGTTCTATGACTGGAAGACGATCGACTCGATGGATCTCTCCTGCCTCATCTCCCAGAGCCTATCGACTTGGCTTGCCCCGCAAGGCTTCGATGTCGATATCGACATCGATGACTTCTTCCCGATCAAGAAGATCATCAAGGACTACCTGAAAGGGACGAATCTCTACTACAACGATGGCGAGAAGGACTACGTCTCCACAAACGTCATCTTCTATGGCGGAGGCCTCAACCTCTCCTATGTCGACTTCGATACGGAGGAGAACAACTATTCCGAGGAATTCGAGATCGACTTCGCACGAGGCATCCTCTCGGGCACCTATTCCCCCGACATGGGAGACGAGACGCTCAGCATGGCCTTCTCCGTCCTTTCCAAGGCGGTCGTTGCCGTTACCGGCATCCATCCCTTCCGCAGCGTCATCAATGGCCCGGTAAACGGCACGCCCGATACATTCGACAAGGCGCCGACCATCGCCGATCTTGATAGAGCGGAGGTGAATCCATGAAAAAGGGAATCCTTCTTCTTCTGTCCATCGCCTTCCTTTCCGCTCCTCTTTCCTCCTGCGACCTGATTTTCGGTGCGACGGAATCCTATATGATCGAGGATGTCACTTCCGCTATCGATAACGAAGGGAATACCGTCGTCACCATCTCCTTTAGGGATGACGCTCGCCCCGACTTCACCTTCACCGTCCCCACGGGCGAAGACGGCGAAAGCGGCGCGACGATAAAGGACGTGACGGCCGTTCCCGAGGGCGAGGAGATCGTCCTGACCATCACCTATACCGACGAGAACAAGGAGCCGACCATCCTCCGTGTCCCCAACCGCAAGGGCGAGGATGGACGGCTCATCACCGGACTTGATGTCGGAAGGGACGGTGAAGGCAACACGACCCTCGTCTTCCATTATTCGGATGGGACGGAAAGCGCGATCCTGACCCTCCCCAAGGGAAAGGATGGGCAGGATGCCTCCCACCTGATTTCCTCCTTCGAAGTCGAAAAAGATGAGGACGGCACCCGGGTGACGATCCATTATCAAGACCAGAGCCCGGACACGGTCTTTGTCATCCCTGACGGAAAAGAAGGGACGACGATCGAAAGAATCGAAATCACCGATGTCACGGCGGATGCGACCACCTATACGTTCTATATGAGCGACGGAACGACAATGGATTTGGATCTTCCGGCCACGAAACCCCAGAGCTGGCTTCAGGGAGTTGGTGTCCCCTCTTCCGGCCTCGGTCAAGATGAGGATTTCTATCTCGACATCCGCTCTGGAGACTTCTATGCCAAGGAAGAGGGGCGGTGGAAGCTTCTTCTCACCATCGACGGTTACCAGATCGAAGAGAATTCCCCTTATTATTCCGTGACCTTCGATGCCCAGGGCGGGAAACTCAAGACGGGTTCCGAAACGATGACATTCTTCCTTGAGGAAGGAAGCTATCTTCCTTTGGAAATCCTGGAAGAGAGTATCGGGAAACCCATCCGGGGAGACGCGTCCTTCTTGGGCTGGTATACCTCTCCGGATCGCGATCCCAATGCCGGTCGCTTCAGCGACACAACGCCGGTCTTGAGGAACCTCATGCTCTATGCTTGGTACGATAATGCTTAGGAGGAAAGCGCAATGAGAAAGACATTTATGAAGCTTCTTGCCAGTCTGATGCTGGTGACGGCCGCGCCTTCGCTTTCCTCATGCTCCTTCATCTTCGGGGGAGACGAAGGCTATCAGATTCAAAACGTGGCGACAGAGACCGATCCAAACGGTGACACCGTTTTGACCATCACCTTTACCGATGAAACGAAATCTCCCCTTGTCGTCACCCTTCCCAAAGGCCTGAGCGGCAAGGACGGCGTCGGAATCCGGGATGTCCAGTCGACGCTGAGCGATGACGAGATCGTCCTGACCATCACCTATACCGATACGACTGTCGAACCGACTGTCCTCTCCTTCCCTATCCTCAGAGGCGAAGATGGCAAAGGCATTTCCTCTGTCGACGTGAAACAGGACGAAGAGACTGGAAATACCATCCTGGTCTTCACCTATACCGATGGCACGACCTCCGGAGACATCACCATCCCCAAGGCTCAGGACGGAAAGGACGGCGTTGGAATCGCTACCATCTTTCCGACTTATGACGAAGAGACAAAGAATTTCCTCATTACCATCACATATACCGATGGAAGTGATCCAACAATCGTTGCCATTCCTCCTAGCCAAGATGGAGTTGGCATATCCTTCATCTCCTATTCCGATATTCAGTCCGATGACGAAAATTACGGAATCATCATCTCCTACACGGATGGGACGACCTCAATCCTTCGCATCCCTCGCCCCCAGTCGTCCCATTGGTACTACGGGGATGTCACTCCCTCTTCCACAATCGGCGTGACGGGAGACTATTATCTCAACACCACGACCGGAGACGTTTACAACAAGGCCGACTCCGGCTGGGGAGCTCCGCTTTTCTCCATGAAAGGTACGGGGACGACACAGGAGAAGCACTATTGCACCATCTACTTCGACGCCAACGGCGGAACCTTCGCCGGCGGCGAAAACATCAAGTTCCTGGCCTCCCTCGAGGTCGGCACCAATATCCCGTTGACCGGTGACACTAGCTTCGAAACAATCGGAATCCCTAGTCTCGATGGCCGTGAATTCACAGGATGGTACACTTCCCCCGAGGATGAAGCCCTGAGCGGACAGTTCACCGACCTGACTCCCATCTATGGCGAGCAGCTGACCCTCTATGCCCACTGGGAGGTCGAAGGATGAAGAAGTGGAAGATTGCGACCATTTTTGGTTTATGCACATCAAGTCTTACAGGACTTGGCTTTTCTACATTTATCATTACCCAGGAAAACTCGGACTATATTTTTAATGTTCAAGTGAATGTGGATGAAGTCGTCGATATACAAAATCTAGCTACTATTACAGAAATCACCTCACTTACTTATTGTGACAATGGGTACTTGCCTAAAACAGGAAATCAATATAATCGAAACGGACATATTGTTATCGGACTCGATATTAAAGAAAACGATAGCATTGATTACGTTTCAACCTTTCCTGTTTTGAACTTTTCTCTGACATATAGTACTAAAAACCAAAACTTAGTAGAAAACGGAAATCTGTTTTTTAATCATTTTATTTCTAATGTGTTGATTTATTACTCTTATCCTGATTCTGCCCTTGGTGAAGTAAATTATGGTGGTCTGTCAGACTTGTTTTATAGCAATGGTATTTATTCTTCTACTTATGATGTGAGTTTTACTCTTTCGTCTTATTCTTCACATATTGATGTTGATTTTGTCTTTGCTAATTTTAATGAAGCGTATCCTTTTTTAACTGATGGAGAGTTCAATTTTTCAGTGAGAGGTGATGTAAAATGAGAAAAAGAACTATCTTTGCAACAATTGCGTTAGCAGCATGTCTAATCGCAACAATTGGTTTTTCACAATTCGTCATTTCCGGCGAATTGTCTGTTGATTCGAATGTCCCTTTGACTACATATGATGCAAGTGGTCTGACAAAATACATTGATAATTGCTCACCCGGGTCAACAAGTTTTATTTATGACAAAGGCGCCATTGCAAATAGTTACCCTAAATTAAAGGAGGATGATGGCTACATTGCTTCGACAAATACTATTTCCTTAGGCTATAAAGATAAAATATTAAACATTGATAGCAATGTCCATTTTGTTCATAAAGATCAAGAAATACAATACGATGAGCAGGAATTTTTGAGTGGCGGTATCTTTTCATCAAACAGTTCGAACACACAAAATCAAAAGAATATCAATGATTTATACAATGAAAATGGTCCCTTATATACCATTAAATTGGTGGGTGATGTGACAATAACAAACGGGTCGGCACTCAGCGTTGGTGCGCAAATCGGTTCAACAAAGTCCTCGGGGAATGCAGGTGGGGTCATTGTCGATGATTTTGTTATTCTTGATTTAAATGGGCATACTTTGACAATAGAATCCGGTGCTACATTAAACGCTTACGGTTATATCTTGGATTCGGCGATTAATGAAAGTGGAAGGCATCGTGGACAAATTGATTGCTATGGACATATTTCAGCAGCTTTTGTTGTCGAAGACTTCAACGGAGGCGGTAATACAGTCGGCAGAACATGGATGTCTACAATGCCTTTTTCACTTTATTCGGTTCCATATCTTAGCTGCAAAACGTGCTTTTATGACACAGCGTCAATGTCTTGCGCAACAATGCTTTATGCGGGTGGAGCGACAAATTCTACTATCATGAATCTGATAGGCAATGATGGGAATTCGCTGATGCAAATCGAATCTGGCGGAAAGATCACTCGTGACACTTATAACAATTTCAAGAAGTCAACTTCGGAATTTGCTCAAGGAAATGCAGATATCTCAGGCTTTAATTCGACTTATGAATATGATGGCAACATTACTATCAACAGCCTTTCTCTTGAATTGAACATTTCTCCCTTAAGCGCCACCATCAATATGGCTCAATTTCAATTTATCATTCCTCCATACTATCATTTTGTTTTGAATCAAAATGCCAGGGTTCGATTGCCTCTTACTCTACAGTTTATGCCCGGATCATCGTTGCTTGCGAAAAAAGGAAGTCGAATCGTTTTGTCTTCCGTAGATTACGTAAGCAAAGTGACAATGTTTCTCCCTATAAATATTGCCAGTGGGACATCCTATGGCGGAATTGTCGCTCCAACCGAAATGCCTCCAGACTATAACACGGCGTTTAAAAAAGACAGTCATTCTCCATACTATTTTAACCGTAATGATTACCGAAAATATGAAATTGAAGAAACCGATAGGCTCCTTTCCAATAATGCACGAATCCAAATTTTAGGAAATATTCAAACAGACACTGGAGAGAATGGTTACGGCAAACACGTTTTATCTGGACTATTTAATCTATCAGATAATTCTTATAACGATATTTGCGTCAATTCACCCAATAGTTTTAATTGCTTCAGTAAGCAAACACAGCAATTTGCTTCAACAGGAGGAACTGATGCAATTTCGCGTCCCGATGTAGAGGATATTTCAACGAGTGGTTTTGTCATTCAACCTCTAGTGGATGCGCGGACAGGGATGGTTGTCCGCTCAGAAGAGATCGATTCCAAATTGATTGAAGGAGCGACAACCTTTAATTTCAGAACGGGGGTATTTCAAACAAATGGTGAAAAGTCCATTTATTTGACAACGAATGAAATTGGTAGTCTTAGTGGCACAATTACAACAATTGATCAGCAGAATGAAGATATTCATTCTATTACAATAGATAATGAGACTTATTATTATTTTCGAAATCAATTTGTTTCTGAAGAGACATTTGATACGACGGATTTATATATTTACAATTCGGTGTCTAAAATATACTCCAAAATAGAAAATGATACTGTTGTATATCCTGTCTCCGTGACGTCATCCAATATCGTACAGACAGGTGTAGGAGATGGGCAATCTTCGCGGACTTCACTTTTAGGTAGCGATTATGGTGATTGGCCTGAACCAAAAGATTATGAAGAACAAGTGACAACAGGGACTGTGACTATTGAAGCACAAGCTCAAGTTTCGGAATATGTATTCTCTATTCCTAGTAGCATCAATACAGATATGACAAAATTTAATACTATTGCATATATTGATATCGGAAGCATTACAATTCAAGCCGAAGTTGAAGGTGGAAGAAGTGAAGGAAAATGGACGGCAATTGATTCGAGTAAAATCACCACTTCAGGCAGCATTATTAAAACTCAAAAAACTCCTTATTCAAATTTGCGCCGAACGGTTTCTCAATATGAAGCAGCATCTGTTACACGCAGAAACCAAAACCTCTATTCTAGAGGATCTCTTTTGAAATTCGATTCAGATTTACAAGTTTGGATTAAAGCATAATAGCAAAACTTATTATTAAGGAGTATCATAACAGAAATGAAGCGAAAGCACTGGTCACGTCGTCATCGTCTATTGTTTGCGGGGGGGGACAATTCCTTGCAATTGTAGCAATCTTTAGTATTGGCTATGCTTCATGGGCCATCTCATCTTCCTATGGAATATCCATTGATGGACTGACGGTTGGTGCAGACGAAATCGAACAGATATCGAAATATTGTTCGATTGACAATTTTTACTTTTCACCTTTTTGCGATAAAGGTTTCATTGCGGACGACGCGGTCGGAAACACGGCGTTTTTTTCGGCCTCTCTGAATTTGAATCTTACCTTGCTTCAGGCTAAGAATTCTCCTTTTCCGTTTGTCAATGACACTTTACCTTTGCGCCTTCGCTTGTCCTATAGTCATGCTCTTGCTCCTGATGAGGCCGATGTCTTGAATTCAGCGACTTCTTTTCAAGCCTACTATTCGCATGCCAACACCACTCAAGAAATGCTTGGAAAACGAATAATATGGCAGAATCCCATCCTTACGACTTATATGAATATTGCCAATCTGCCGGATGTCTCTGACTCGACGGCAGAGCGTTACTTTATCGTGAATGTGAAGTTCGCATTTGTGTTTGAGGACTTTTCAACCTTGTATCCAAAGCTTCAAGCTACTCCAAAAATCCCTTTCCAATTAAGAGTCGATTTCTCGGAGGTTGACGACAATGCCTAGAAAAAAACTCTGGTATGCCCTTTTTCTTCTTCCGGCGTTATTTCTGACTGCTTTTTCGCATTGGATTGTCGCTTTGGATCAAAGTCAAGAAATTTCTTTGAAACAAGAGGAACCGATTTGCTATATCAACACGGACAAATCCTATTACACTTCAATTGAAAAAGCGCTGGAAGTGGCGAACCAAAAGGCGGCTTCTGGCACAGCACAGACGGTCTATGTCGTTCCGAAAGTCATGCCAGAGGGAACAGAGAACCCCGAGCAGTGGTGGAAAGAGAACCAGATTGTTATCGATAATCCCTGCACCATCGGCGCAAATGTCACTTTAACCTTCGCTGTTGAAGGAGAGCAATATCAATTTGCCAATTTAAAGGCAAGTACGACTTCCGGATTTTCCGATGGTGACTACACTCTGATGAGGAATACTATTCTAGTGGAAACCTGTCGGGACAATCGCGGACAAATTGTTCCGACTTTGACGATTGAATCAGGAGGAACACTGAATATCGGCGGTCAAGTCGGTGGGGCGAGTCCCCAGTCCGCAACCTGTGGAATGTATGTTGAATTAAATCTGTCCAACGAATCTGTCATTGCAAATTCTGGAACAATCAACTGCATCGGCTTCATTCAATCGGAATCGGACTCCGAAGCATATATCGATATCCTAGCCGGAGGAGTCGTTAAACAACCACTGGCCATTTATGATTATTCGAGTGCTGCAACAGCAGCAATGGTTTATTTCAAAGATGTCTTTCCTTTCAATCGCTTTGATTTACCAAATATTTCTACAAAAATGCTATTCCATTATCAAAGCGAAATGTATGGCTTAGCTCACATTTACGGAGAAACTGTCGGACATAAACCAGCAGAAAATGAATTTACAGAAGGAAAAATCATTTCTTGGAACACAAACAATTCTTTCATCGTTATTGATACAGAGGATTCGGTTATTGAGTGGCGACAGAGCTATTCGACTCCGACTTTGACAAAAGATTTTTATAAACACTCCGTCGATGCTAATCTGAAAGGAAATTTTTCTTTCGGCTATGTTTCGGTAAACATATCAATTGATGTCACAAGTGAAGAATTATTCTTCCCTATCCCTGGAACCTATCATATCTCTATTGGTAGTGGAACATATTTTATCAATTATCAAGTCAAGTTTTTACCCGGGGCATCCCTACATGTCGAGCAAGATGCAACACTGAACATCAATGCAAACACCTCTTTTTATCCCTCCAACAAAAATACCGCCGGCACAGCGATGAGAAGCTATACGATCACGACCCCGGCGACATTGACCAATGATGGAATCATCAATATCAATTCTGGATTTAGCGGAAAAATAACTGCAGGGCAAGGAAATAATGTGAACAGCAAAATCAATATCAACATTTTGCAAAAATCCCCCTCCAAGGAACATACAGGTGGTTCAAGCTTTTCACCAACGATCACGGATTTCACATTTCCAGCTGTAGCAGATATCGCATTGACTTCGGATGCACAAAACTTCACCCCTGATTCAGCGCTTGAGCAAGAAAACTATTCTTATGCCACAGATGGAACGAATTTCTATTGGACACTGGAAGGATATCTTTTGAATTTCTCCAATTCATATTCGACAGATAATAGTTACTACACTCCATCATATCAAGTGGATGTTCGTCGGAAAGATGGTACGCAAGAAACATTCGTTAACCCCGAATTGATCCGTGTCTATGAAGGAGAAGCCTTTATTATTCGTGCTATCGAGAACGTGTCGGAAATCCAAGTTGATGGGAAACCTTATTCAGAAAATGAAATTTATCCTGTCAATGGTGCGAGTCATGAGATTGGAATCGTTCCAACACAAAGAATTGTCCAACCGATATCAAGTGTCTTAATTCAGAACAGTAATGATGGAGAAAGTTGGGGCGATGGACAAACTCTGACGATTACAAAGGACGGCGGAAAGAGGTATTTCCGTGCAAATACGACTATCGTGAATGATGGTTTCCTTTCTCCGAACACACAATTTTCATGGGCATGCACGAAGAGCGGAACGAGTGACACTCTTGCTGTGACTCCCCAAAATGAAATAGGAGATATCGTATCCGTAACAGTTCCCGCAAATGAAGAAGAAAATGATATCTCATATATCCTTTCGGTGGTCGTTACTGATGGATATGATGGACGAGTAATCTCGAATGTGCCAACGATAACAATCAATGTCGAATCCGGTTGCTTTGTAGAAGGAACACGTATTTTGATGGCAGATGGCATAGAGAAAACTGTTGAAGATATCCGGCCTGGCGACCAAATTATGGCTTTTGATCACAAGCTTGGGAGATATGTTTCCCGTCCGATAGCTTTGCTTGTCAACCATGGAAAAGATTGTTATGAAGTTATCAAATTACGATTTGACAACGGTGAATCCCTAGAGATCATCTCCGAACATGCTTTGTTTGATTTGAATCGGGAACGATACGAAACCATTAACAAGAACAATGTCTCAAGTTATATCGAGCACGACTTTGTTGTTTATGATCTGAACGATGTCGAAAAAACTGCGAAACTTGTGGATTATACGATCCAGACAAGGGTCCTTCACAGCTACGGAATATTCAGTTCTGTCGACTTGAATGCTGTCGCCAATGGATTCTTAACTATGACCCCATATATTCAGGGAATGTTCAACGTTTTTGAAATTGATGAGAAACTTCGATATGATCCTGTCCAAATGGAAGCAGATATCAAAAAGTACGGTCTCTTCACCTATAAGGAGTGGAGTCCATACATTTCGAGGAGAATCTTTGATTCCTTTAACGTGAAGGATTTGAAAGTAGCTATCGGAAAGGGCATGGTTTCCTTTGATAAGCTGCTTGGCTATGTGGATTATCTGAACCATCTTGTCGAAAGCGGTCAAGTTGAAATTCTGGCTTGATTTAGCACGATAACTGAAAGCAGATGGCCTACTGAATTTCGTAGATAGTTAACTTTTTGGGGGTTGAAATGAGATTCGGCTCATTCGGCCTATCTATTCCTGTTTTCCTTTTTTGCCTGTAAGGCTGTCAGAAAAAAGAAAGTAAGCTAGATTTCCGCAGCTGATTATATCCCTGTATTTCTGACGATCCCGATTTTCCTCAATGAAATTCGGGATTTTTTGACATTCAAGCATTGCGAAATCTTAGCGCTAGGGATATAATGGTTATATCCCCAAGGTGCTTCGCATGGCAGTCATATTCGAGAAAGTAAAAGGCCACGAGTACGCCAAATACGCCAAGTCGTCATGGGACTCGGAAAACAAAAGGCAGGTGAAAAAGCAGATCCATCTCGGCTCCGTCGTCGACAAGGAAAAACTGATTTTCAGAGACAGGCAGGGGCTTTTCGTGTTCGATGAAAACACGTTGGAAAAGAAGAGGATCAAAGGGCAAAAAACGGAAGCCCCTCTTCCCTCGGTGAAGGTTCTCGACTTCGGCGATGCCTGGTTCTTCCACAAGGTCATAAAGAAGTCGCACATTGAGGCGATCATAGGAAAAGCCGCGGAAACCGCCGAAATCAGTCCGGTTGTTCTTTCTTCGCTTGTCGCTTATTACGCCTTGGAGCGTTCGCCAAACAGCCAATTTCTGCCTTGGATCACCGGAAGCTACGAGTCCATTCTGGACAAGGGGTCGATAAGCTTCGCGGAGGGGCGGGTCTCGGATCTTCTGCAGGCGCTAGGAAATCCGGAAGTCAGGGAAGAAACGCTCAAAGCAGTGGCTGAGGACAAAGAGCTCGTGGGAGACGATGCCAAGCTCATCCTCGACTCCACCGGTCTTCCCAACACCGCCCAGCTTTATTTCACCGCGGTCTCCACTCACGCCGGAAAGACCGAGGGCTGCGCCCGCCTGGTGTTCATCGTCAAAAGCACCGACTGGATGCCTTTGTACTACAAGGCGATACCGGGGAAAATCGTCGACAAAAGCACAATCGAAAACACCGTTGAAGAAGCCAAGAAGTTGGGATTTACAATTTCGAATCTGGTGTTTGACGCGGGATACATGATCGATGTCAACATGGCGGTGCTGAAGAACGGGAATATAGGCTTCATCACCCGCATGGACCGCGGCATCTCCGAATACGCCGATCTCAAGGGGGCGCTTCTTCCCACACTCCAGTCGAAGGAGAACGCGGTCGCCTTCAACGAGAGGCTGGCGTTTATCGCCGAGAAAAAGATGAAATGCCGCGGCGAGGAGTGTTTCTGCTATCTTTGCCGCGACACCGACCGTCAGTCTTTGGAAACCGTCAAGTCCGCAAAGAAGAAGGGAAGGAGCGCTTCGGAGCTATATGACGAACACGAGGAAAGGGGTCTTTTCGCCATAGCCTCCTCCAAGCAACTCAAAAAGGAGGAGGTTCTCCCCTGCTATTACGCCAGACAGGGAATCGAGCAGATTTTCGACCTGGCCAAGAGCGAGTCCAACCTCCTTCCGTTGAGGGCGCATTCCGAGGACACCATGCAAGGCCATCTTTTGGTGGCCTTCCTGGCGACCATGTGCAACAGGTGGGCTCAGTTCAGGCTGAACGGACACGCCAAGAAATATGAGGGAAAAGGACGACCCGAAAACCCCAGGAAACGCATCGAGCTGAGGGAGGCCTACAAGTATCTTCGCAACATCAAGGTAAGCATCTACGCCGACGGAACCGCTCTTGTGACCGAGCCCCAGAAAGTCGCGAACGAAGCAGCGGCCAGATTCGACTTCACCATACCGGCGAAGCTATAAACCCAGGTTTCTGTCGGACAGGGATATAATTGACTGCGAAAATCTAGGTAAATAGTTACAACAGCCCCGCTGTTATTGAATTTCAACTGCCAATTTTTGCCGTTATTTCCTTTTTGAATGCAATCACTTATTTCATACCCAATTTCATGAAGTCCTGTTTTAATATGTTCAATATCAATACTGATTTTTGCCATTTTTTCTCCTTTCCAGTAAATCATATTTCCTTAAATAGAAGCGATAATCCATAAGTAAGATGGTTTGGCTAATTCCAAATGATTCAATGACAAATTTACAAAATTAATAAAACCCTACAAAAATATATGTTGTTATGTTTGTGAATCTTTTTATCTATGAACTATTAGATTTGAGGTACTACTATTAATAATAACTCAAGTACTACAAAAAGATAAAGATTTACGAAAGGCTATCTAAACTTTTGTGAAAGGCAAAAAATAAGTGTGTTAAGATCCAATGAATTTTGAAGTTGCGATTCAAATAAGGAGAGATTTTTATTCATCAACCTGAGCCACGTCCAGGTCATACTCAAGAAGGTCATTGCCGCCGAGAGGGGGGAAATGTCCGAGTACGACTACTACTGTCGGAGGATACAGCCCTTCCTCAGAGACATCTGTGATGTGAAGAGATAGGCTTGTAATTCTCATTCTAGACGCAGGGACGACCCTTGGCCATGGCTAAGGGGAATGGACAGAATATTTGTTTCCTATAATCCGGTACACAAAAGATATCCAATGATAATGGCATCGCTCTTTCCTTCGCAAAGGACAAGAGAGAGTTTCATAGCCTTACCTCAAAGCCAAAGCTCTCTCGGCTTTCAAGGACAGCCTTGCTGTCCAGGATACGAGACATGCTGATTCCGCTTTCCCTGTCTTTCTTCAAGGTTATGAACCGGATGTCGTCTTCCTCGACGGCCTGCTGGACCTTAAGAAGCTCGTCGATGGCTTCGATGGAATGCGTCGTCAGGAATAGCTGGACATTGTAGGCACGGCTTGCCTTGTCCAGGAAATTGAAAATGTCCTTGAAGTTATGGACATGGATTGCCGTCTCGAACTCATCGATGAGAAGGATGCCGTTGTTGGCCAAAGCAATGGCACCGGCAATGGCAATGACCTTTTTGAGGCCGTCCCCATAGTTCGATATCGGAAGGACGCCAAGCTTGCTTGAGCGAATGCAATCTATCGGCTGATTGAATTCGTTTCTCAGTAGAAACACGTCTTCGATGGATTCATCGAAAAGCTTCAGGACATGGATACAGATTTCCTTGTATTTCTCGTTTTCATAGATGGGATTGAGAAGGTCTTTCGTCAAAGAGGCATATCTTGTCGGGGCAAGATAGACCACATTCGCGATATCTCCCTTGGGGATGGCGAAGGACTGGAGAATGGTATCGACAAACGAAAAGCGGATGTTTTCCTTCTTCTCTGTCTTGCCATAGGAAAGAGACATGTCACCAACGAATTGCCGGACAAGCTTGTCTTTGCCAGACAATGCCATTTGGAGCAACAGGCTTTGGACATGGCTTTTCTTTTCCGGCAAGGCATCCACCCCAATTACCTCTTCGACCTTTCCTCTTATCCCGAATTTCAGATCCATGCCGGAATCGAATTGGCAGGACAACTCCATGCTCTTCTCTTTTTCATCCGCGGGAAAGGCATAAATAAAGTCCGTGAAGAGAAAACCCGACTTTCTTTGTTCCGTTCTCTGATTGCAGACACGGACGACATTTGCCAAGGAAGGATTCTTAAGGATTTCGATGGCCTCCAAGACGCTTGTCTTTCCGGAATTGTTGTCGCCGAGAAGGACATTGACCCTTTTTAGCCCTCTTATGGAAAGGTTCTTCAATCCCCGAAAGCCGCCAATGCATAGATTCGTGATTCTTTTCTCCATAGGAATTACCTCTCATTCAAATCGTATTATCAATTTCTTTCCCATGCCTAAGGCAAGCCTTTCCAGAATCTTGACGCTGGGATTGGCCCTATCCCCTTCGATAAGGCTGATATTGCTTTGAGGAATGCCTGTCCTATTGGACAGTTCCTTCTGCGTCATTCCCAAGGCTTCCCTTGTTTCCGAAATCACTTTTCCAAAAGAAGGTGCTGTTTCGCTTTGCTCCTTCATGAATTCTACCTTGGAAAGGTTTTTGTCGAGATACTCCTGTAGATTCTCCATTTCTCTCCGTCCTCTTCCTTGACAAAGTAGCAAAGAAAGAATCGATTTGTCAAGGGAATTATATTTAATAAACTATTTAATGAGTTGTTTTAAGATGTAAATATTGTCTTTCTAATATATTTTGACGGAACACTATCCCAAACAGAACTTGAATGCCTCAAAGCTCAAGAAGATACGTAAGCGTTAAAGATTCCCCGTTTTGACTTTCGGGCCCAGAAGGCAAAGAATCAAGGGGACGGGAAAACAATCCCATGCATCCCCTCCTCAGGTTCGGAATGACGTAGATGTGCTCCTCCTTCTCGAGGTCGATCATCGACGAGAAGCCTCCAATCCCACGACGTAACGCATCGTTCCTGGCCTTACACCTTCCGTGCGCTTGCTTGACGTCCCTTCTTCGAACGGCTCTGGATACTCTTCTTTCTCGGGCATTCGTTTACCTCCGCGACCATTATGGCACCTTGGAGAAAGATGATAGGTTTTGTCGGGATTTCGATAAATTCTCTAAAAACAGTCGTCGGGATTTCGACTTTTTTTGACAAATACACCTTTTGCTGAAGATTTTCTTGTCTGAACACTCCTCTGCAGTGACTGAAGTCAATAGCGAATCGGGATCCACTTGCCTAGGATGGGAAGTCAAAAGAAAACCCGGGACTTCAACAATCCCGGGCTAGGAGAATCAAAGGGATAGACTAGGCAGCGAAGTAGGCGGAAAGCTCGTTAAGAAGAGTAGAGACCTCACCGGTGATGGTGGATTGTCCAAGATAGGCCTTGGCAAGCTTGTTGATTTCCTGGAGCTTGCTGTTGACTGTCTTCTTGTAAGTATCCCAGGAAGCCTTGTCTTGAGTCGTCTTGAACTTGGAAACGACTTCCTTCTTGACGTTCTCGATCTCGTTATCGATGAGAGACGTCACCTTTTTAAGAAGGTCTGCATTTCCTTCCTCGGCAAGCGCTCCGGAAAGGAGAGAGTTGATGCTTGTCTGGCTAGAAGAATACTTCGCATACAGCGTGTTCGTGCCAAGGACGCACTCCTTAAGGAGCGCATAGTCAATAGTCACGCCGTCCTTCGTCAGCTTGGAGAGGACATTGTCGGCAAAGACCTTGTAGGTATCGTTCTTGAAGTCCTTGACCTTGCTATAGAGACTTGTCGCTTCTTCCTGCTGCTTGTCCGTCATGAGATAGAAGTAGGAATCATCGTCGATATCCTCGAAAGTGGAAAAATTCTTGAGATCGTCGACAATGGCAGTGACAGCCGTCTCGTCATCGGGATTCTTCGTGTAGCTATCAAGATCGCTGACATACTTGTCGACATCCGTCTTGGCCTTTTCCAGAGTGTCGGAGACGGTCCTGTCGATAGCCGCAAGGATAGCCGTTCCCTTGTCGCCAAGCTCTGCAATAGCCTCACGCCAGGAAGCGTAGTTCCGGACATTGCCGAGGAAGGTTTGAACCTTGGATAGACTTTCAAAGCGCTTGTCCGTGAGGGCGTCCCACTCCTTGACAAGGCCCGTGGCTTCTGCTTCGCCCTGGGCTTCGCTTCCAAGAAGTTCGCGTCCATCCTTGTAGAGCTTGGCGATAGCATCGCTGCTGACAGTATTTCCAAGCATGAACTTCACGTCCTCGGAAAGGCCTTCGTATTCCTTCTGGAGGTCAGCGATTGTCGCTGCCGTGGCGGAAGTCAGATCGATGGCAGAGGTATCCGTCAGATAGGGCTTGACCTTGTCATAGTAAGTATGGAAGGCTTCATCCGTCTTCCGATAGCCATCGACAAGGGTAGGGATCCCATCGAAGTAATCCTCCGCCGCCTCTGTGGATTCCCTGTCGAAGGAAAGATCCAAGGAGAGGTTGATCGGAGCAGTAAGGATACCGCCGAGCAATTTGGCATCCAATCCCAAGTCAAGACTCAGACCGCCCAGCTGGTTTACAAGCTCCTTGTCGCTCTCGTTGAAGAACTGGAGAGTGACGCTGGCCTTGCTCAGATCGAGGGAAATAAGACTCGCCATGTCGTTACCAGCCATGAGGCCGTTAAGAGCCTCCGACGATTGCTCAAGTCCCGCCTCGTTAAGGGACAGGGTGACGGAAGAAGCCCCATCGGCATAGTTCTCGTCCGGCTGAATGTCAACATCCAGTCCCTCGGAGAGAATGTCGATCGCATCGCCGACGGCAACAAGGATCGGGCGGAGCGTCTCCTCAGGGAGCATGTTATCGACAAGCCCATCGACGAGATTGAGGATGGTTGCAATATCCATGCTGGAAACCATGGGAAGAAGGGAAGAGACCATTCCGGTAAGATCCAGTCCGGCAATGGTGTCGAAGGTATCGGAGACATCGGTTTCGTCAAAGGCCCTGAGCTTGTCCTCGCTGGTGGCCGTGAAGGTGGCCTTGTCGCCGGAAACAAGACGGACGGCAAGCTCTTCATCGTTCGGCGTCTCTGCAGTGGCATTGGCATTGTAGGCATTGCCGGCAAGGTTGAGATCATCCGGAAGGGAAGGCATGTCCATGCCCGAAAGCAGAGAAGAAAGGCTACCGAGGGAAGATGGGAAACCAAAGACGGTATAGAGCGTGCTGAAGTTCTTGCTGACGCTGTAGGGGGAATCCTCACCAGTAGCGACGACGACGTTGGGATGGATAAGAAGCTCGGCATCATCCGTCATGGAGCCATCGCACGCCTTCTCGAAGGTGTAGAGGACCTCGGAGTTGTAGCTGGCCTGGGCAAGAGAAGGGGCAAAGGTACCGATGATTCCGCCGGCGCTCAGGTCCAGGCTCAGGCTTCCCTTGCGGGTATAGTTCTCATAGGTGACCTCTTCCGGAACCGACGTGGAATCATCGGGAGTCGTGTCATCCGGCGTCGTGTCATCCGGCGTCGTGTCATCCGGCGTCGTCGGATCGGGAGTCGGAGCTGGCGTGGTCGGAGTCGTCGGATCGGGAGTGGGAGTCGGCGTGGTCGGTGTTGTCGGAGTGGGAGTCGGGGTCGTGTTGCTTCCATTATTGGAGCAGGAGGGAAGGAGGACGACGGAAAGGAGGGCAAGAAGGGGGACTATCTTTTTCTGTTTCATTTTCTTTCTCCTTGAATGAAAATCGGTGTCTTGTGGAATACGCCATAGAATCTTACGCAAGCGGATGGCGGAAGTAAAATGTTTTCTCCGTCAATAGTTCTGTCCGTAAACATTGAAGAAATCCAACAAAAGCATCCTTTCCTCACTTCCGTCGAAGGGCAAGGGGCAAGGTGATCTCATAGAAGGTATCGATGGCCTTCTTCCGGTCGAAGGTCTTGCCGGAAGTGAGAAGGTAGTAGATGAGATTGGCAAAGCCACCGCCGAAGAAGGCGGCAAGAAGGTCGTAGTCGGAGTGGATGTCGATGATCTTGGCATAGATATCGGCAATCTTCACCGTCGCCTTCCGGCAGAAGCTCTCGAAGGCCCAGAAGAGGGTCTTCGACTTGTCATGGAGGAAGACATTCCCCCGCTCAAGAAGGGAATCATAGAGGAAATCGACGATGGCCGTGGAATAGAAGCGGTAGACTTCGCTGTCTTCCGTTCCTTCGGGAATGGTCTTCTCCATCTTCTCGATGCGGGCATGGAGGTTTTCCCCATAGCGCTCAAAGAGAGCCTCAAGAAGGGAGGCCTTGTCGGTGAAGTTGTTGTAGAACGTGTTCTTGCTGACAAGGGCCCTATCGGTGATGTCCTTGACGGTGATGTCATCGAAGCTCTTCTGGGGAAGAAGCGACTCCAGGGCATTGATCAGGTCCCTTCGGCTTCTTTGGATACGGATGTTGTTGATGTTGGCATTGACCCTCATGGGAAATCCTCCTTGAACAATGGTCTCAATATTACCATGGTGGTGACTTATTGGACAAATGTATTATATCTCGACTTCTGTCTCAAATCCTCCTTCCACAAGAAAAGGCCTGTCCTTCCTCCCTTCCCTGTCTTTAGGGAAAGGAGGAAAAGACAGACCGAGAAGGGAAAGCGAATCCCTATTCCTCGTCCTTGAGGATGTAGAGGATGCCGATCGTCTTGGGGCCGCAATGGGAAGAGACAACACAGCCTGCCGTCGTATGGTGGATGTTCCCTTCGGGGATGTATTCCTTGACCTTGTCGTAGATGTACTTGTCCTCGCCGGTCATATGGCCGGAATCGGTGATGAAGAGCGCGGACTTGTCGATCCTTGGAAGGTCTTCCATGAATTCCCGGATCTGCTCGTCGACCGCCTTGATGTACTTTCCACGGATCTTCCGATAGACGACGAGCTTGTTGTTGACCATCTTGGCGACGGGGTGGATATGGAGCATGTGGGCCAGGGCCATCGTGAAGCCGGAGCACCTTCCGCCCTTGTAGAGATAGTCCAGACGGTCGATACAGAACTTCGCCGAGACGAACGGGACGAGCTTCCGGACCTTCTCGGCGATCGTATGGACATCATCGCCCTCATCCCGGAATTGGCACATCTTCAGGACAAGAAGGCCCGTCCCGGTCGAGAGATTCCAGGAGTCGACGACCTCGATACGGCCATCGGGGAATTCCCGGCTGGCAAGAAGGGCGTTCTGGTAGGTGGAGGAAAGGCCCGATCCGATGCCGGTGAAGATGATGTCAAAGCCCTTTTCGATATAGGGACGGAAGTATTCCGTCATCTCGTAGAGATTGATGGCTCCGGTCTTGGGCGTCGTCCCGGAGGCTTCCGCCTTCCTGTAGACTTCCTCCGCGGTCAAAGTGACGCCATCGAGATAGTCCGTCGGATCGTCCTTGAAGGAGACATGGAGCGGGACGACGACGATATCGTTCTTCTTGACGAGCTCCGGACTTAAGTCGGCTGTCGAATCGCACATGACGATAACCTTGTTCATTTTCCGATACCTCTCTTGTTCGCTATGGAATATTCTAACGCAAGAAAGCCTTTCCATGGACAGGAAAGGACGATTCTAGAAGGACAGGACGTTTCTCAGGATGCCGAAAGCAAGAAAGGCAAGGATATAGACAAGAAGGACGATGTCGTTTGCCCTGCTTCTTTTCTTCCGGTAGGGCAAGTAGATACCGGCAAAGAGGATCTCGAAGACAAGGAAGGGCAGGGTCAGAAGAAGGAAGGGATTGGCCCTGTAGGCCGAAAGGAAATCCAGGCGGAACAGGGAAAGAAGCATCGTCGTGACGCCGCATCCCGGACATTTCAACCCCGTCACGAGATGGAAAAGGCAGGGAATCCCGATACCCGTCATGTCCAGAAGGAGAAGGTAAAGGAATCCGAAGGCGACAAGGAGATAACTAAGACGATGCCGATGGACGACGATCATTTCTTCGCCAGCTTGTTGATCTCCGACTGCAGAAGGGCATAGCAGACAATGCCGAGGAAGAGATAAAGGAGGACGTAGAGAATGCTTGACGAGCTATCGTCCTTGGAAACCTTCCTTCCCATCTGGTAGGCCCAATAGAAGCCATAGATGCCACAGGTGATGAAAGTAAGAAGGACGGCCATGCCACCGCTTGTCGAATAGTCATTGGGATAGAGGGCGTTGCAGTCCTCCGTCAACCGATATTGCCAATAGAGGCCATAAATGCCGCAGGTCACGATCATGAGGATGATACAGACGGCGATGTTGCGGTATTCGACGCTGACTGGAATGGCAGTGGTCTTCGTCTCCTTGACCACATAGGGACTTTCTTCTTTTCCCTCCGCATCGAAATCATAGCCGCAGTTCCGGCAGAAACGGTCCTGGTCATGAACTTCCTTTCCGCACTTTGGACAATACTTCATTCGCTGTTCCTCCAATCGGGCTCTATTGTAGCAAAGACGGTTTTGACAGGAAAGTAGCGGAAGGATCCGCACATTCAAAAAGCCGTCCAGAGAGACTCCAGACGGCCGTATGGTTCTTGGGAAAGCTATTCCGCAAGCGCCTTCCTCAGCTCTCCGACGAGGAATTCCATCCGCTTGACGACGGCGCGGAAGGGTTCCTTGGAGGTCAAGTCGACACCGGCCTTCTTGACTTCCTCGATCGGATAGTCGCTGCCACCCATCTTCAGAAGGGAGACATACTTGTCGAAGGCATCCTTTCCGCCTTCCTTGACGCGGCGATAGAGTTCCAGGGATGCGGAGAAGCTTGTCGCATACTGATAGACATAGAAGGGCGTGTAGAAGAGATGGGGAATATAGCACCAGACAAGGGGTTTATAGACTTCCTCGCGGATATCGATACCGTAGTAGAGGCTGTAGAGATCGACCATGATGTCGGAAAGGACCTTGTAGTCGATGGGCTCGCCCTTTTCGGCCTTGAGGCTTGCCAGGTATTCGTATTCCCCGAAGAGCGTCTGGCGATAGAAGGTGGAGCAGATATCGTCGATGGACTTCTGAAGCAAGGCAATCCGATCTTCCTTGGTCAGCTTTCCGGAAGAGAGGAGGTAATCCAGAAGGTTATGCTCATTGAAGGTCGAGGCGATCTCGGCGACGAAGATGGTGTAGTCCTGCTTCATCAAGGGCTGGCCTTCCTGGCTATAGAGGGTGTGGATGGAGTGTCCGGACTCATGGGCGAGGGTGAAGGCATCGTCAAGTTTTCCCTGGAAGTTAAGAAGGATCATTGGCTCCAGCCCGCCGCCACCCCTGGAATAGGCACCGGTTCTCTTTCCGTCCTTGGGAAGGACATCGACCATGCCCTCGGCAGAGACCTTGTGGGCCTTCTCCTGGAAGTCCTCGGGGAACTTCTCGATGGAGGCAAAGAAGAGCTTCCTTGCCTCTTCATAGGTCAAGGTCGTCTCGCTTTTGGCAAGCTCGAGGAAGCGGTCATAGGAGCGATGCTTATCAAGACCCAGGGCCTTTCTTCTCAGCTCATAGTACTCATGGAGGATCGGGGCCCCTTCATGGGCAACCTCGACCAAGTTGAGGAAGACTTCCTTGGGGATCTTGTTGCCCTCAAGATGCTCCTCCAGGATCGAGGAATAGCCCCTGGCCTTCATCGTTCCCAACTGCTCCTGGAGGGAGAAGGAATAGATATCGGCATAGGTGTTCTTGTGCTTGTCGAAATACTGATAGAGCGCCTCGAAGATCGCCTTGCGGTCCTCGGGGTCCTTGCTATCGGCAACAAGGCTAGTCCAATTGGCCGTCGAGACCGTGACTTCCCTTCCGTCCTTGAGCGTGATGGTCTTGGGGCTATAGTCGGAAACGGAAAGCGTGGAATAGAGGCTGGATCCGACGGAGGAGAAGGCAGAGAAGTCGGCAAGAAGCTTCTCCTTGTCATAGGAAAGGACATGGCTCTGGCTGTCGAAGAGCTTGCGGATGGAAAAGTCGAACTGGGAATAGTTCGGATACTTCCTGAAGAAGCTTTCCATGTGCTCCTTTCCAAGACCGAGCATCTCCGGATCGGCATAGGCCGAAACGGAGCCGAGCTGACGAAGAAGGTTCCTCAGTTCGTTTTCCCGGCTGACGCTTTCGACGACGCGCCTATCCAAGTCGGCCTTGCTTGCCGCATAGGCATAGAGCCTGTTGACAAGAAGCTCCAAGCGGATATTGAGATCGAAGTATTCCTTCAGCTTCTCGTCCTCGCCAAGGTGTCCCTTGAACGTGGCAAAAAGCGGAATCATCTCCTTGAAGGCATTCAAATCCTTCTGATAGTCTTCTTCGCTCTTGTAAAGCGACGTCAGATCCCAATCGTAGTTCATGCAATATCCTCCCTGTAGGTTCCCGTATCATATCACAAAGAGGAAAAGAATTCCCCTCTCCAACAGGATTGTCTCGATTTTGGGAAAGAGGGTCACTATACTCTATGGCCGTATGAGAAAACTTCTCTCGAACCTGAATATCGAGCTTCTGATGGCCCTGATGCTGACCTTCATCGGCGGCTTTGTCGAAATCTACTCTCTAAGGGTCCATGGCATCTTTGCCGGCATGCAGACAGGAAACCTGATCACCCTCTTTACCGACCTCATCGACGGAAACAACATCCAGGGCCTTTATCGCCTTCTGGTCATCGCTCTTTTCCTTGTCGGCTGCTTCCTAGCGGAATTCGTCCGTTTCCTTCTCAGGAGGAAGAACCTTCCCAGGGAAAGCATCATCCTCGGCTTTGAGATCCTCTTCCTTCTTCCCCTTCTTTTCCTTCCCGTCGGAAACACGAAAGGCGAGGCCGAAGGGATCGATGTCGTCGCGGATATCTTCTTCGCCCTTTTTGCCAGCTTCCAATACACCACCTTCCGCAAGGTCAACGGGGAAAGCTATGCCACGACGATGATGACAAACCTCATGAGCAACATCGCCAAGGACGTCTTCGGCCTTGTCCATGAAAAGGATGTGGATGACGCCATCCACCTACTGGAACATGTCCTGGTCCTTCTTTTCTTCGTCCTTGGCGTCATCGCCTTCTACTTCACCTATGTCCAAATCGGGGAAGGAAGCGAGCTTGCTATCCGTTTGATGATCCTCATTCCCCTTGTCATCCTCCTTTTCGTCTTTCTTCTCTCCTTCTTCCATCCCAAGGAAGAAAAGAATTAGCCTTTATTCCTCCCTTCCAAAAAGAGAGGAATCCCTCCTTTTCCTCCTCTATAATGGAAGAAAAAGGAGAAAGACCATGGAAGTATTCCGCCTCCCCAACAATGTCCCCATCCCGAAGATCGGCTATGGTTCCTGCCATCTTTGGCCGTGGAAGACAAGAAAGCCTCTCCTTTCGGCACTCGACAATGGCTTCCGCCTTATCGACACGGCCAATATCTACCTCAACGAAAGGACGATCCGGTCGGTCCTGAGAAAGTGTGATATCCCCAGGAAAGACATCTTCCTCGTCTCCAAGATCTGGCCGACCTACTACGAGGACGAGGACTCTGTCGAAAGGACGCTCAAGAGGCTTGGTGTCGACTATCTTGACTGCCTTCTTCTCCATCATCCCTCCGAAACTATCTTTCCGGATACGAAAAGCTGGAGAAGGCCTATGAAAAAGGCCTCGTCCGTTCGATCGGCCTCTCCAACTTCTTCGGAAGGAAACTCGAGGACATCCTCACCCATTTCAAGACAAAGCCGCACGTCATCCAGATGGAAGGACACCCCTACTGCACCCAAAGGGAAGTCCGTGACCGCCTCAAGGAATTTAAGACCGTCATGATGTGCTACTATCCCCTCGGCAAGGGTGGGGTTCTCCTGCAGGAGGAAATCCTTTCGGAAATCGCCGCGCACCATCGAAAAAGCGTCGCCCAAGTCGTCCTCCGCTGGCATGTCCAGATGGGGTTTCTTCCCATCCCGGGATCGGACAATGCCGAACACCAGAAGGCCAATCTGGACGTCTTCGACTTCCGCCTCTCGGATGCCGAGATGGAAGCCATACAGAAACTCGACGGCACGATGCGCTTCTACAACCCCACCGACGAGATCGAGGAAAAATACGTCCGTCAGATTCCCCTGCTCTGGAAATAGGATCGCATTCGTCCCCCTTGGACGGGTGTACTGGATTCAAGATAGTGACGGAAAGAGTGGCCGAAGCCCGGCCGTAGGAAGAGGAATTCCGTAAAGGGTTCCAAAAGCCGCTGCGCCATACGTGGCTTTCGCCCGCTGATTTTAGACTCCTTTCAGCTCCCTCCTGGCGATGACCGTGGTGATGAGGGTACCAAGGGTGGAGAAGACGGCGACGACGATGGTTTTGACCAGGCCGATGGCATCGAAATTCTGCAATCTCTTCTTCTTTCTCTTGAAAACCACGTCATAACCGCTCCTTTCTCCAAAAACGTGGTAAAAGAAAAGGACTCAATAGGGAGTCCTCTCTGCTTCAGCGTTGCCTATTTGAGCCGGTTGCTTAGGTCTTCCAGATCAATGTCATTGTCTCTCAGCTCATCTCCGGCCATTGTGGCATCGTCGAGAAGCTTCGTGTCGATTTGCTCGCCATTCTCCTGTTTATTTACCAGGAAATATTCGAATCTGTGGGCGATATCGTCTTCCAAGTCGTACAAGGAATCTTCCGTCAAAGGCATGAATTTGGAAAGCTCGTCCTTCGAATAATGCTCCTTGATGAAACCGACAAGGAAGTCACTTGCTTTTATCATGCTTGCGCATCTCCTTTCTTTTCGCTTTCTTCAGCGTCCTTTCTCCATAAGGGTAAACAGTTATGACCCTCTTGCGGAACGGATTTATGGCGGCGAATATCCTGTTCCAGCTGAATCTCCCATAGGAAGGCTCGTTGCCATAGTCCATCGTCACTGATGTCTTGAATCTAGGCTTGTGCCGCAGATTGTAGCCAAGCTCACCCATCGACACGCTCCTCTCATTCATCCTCTTCACGGCATGACCCGTGACATAGTAGCCGCTTGTATTATACGGCTTCTTCGGGATGATCTTTCTTTTCATCTCGTGCTCCTTTCCGGCTTTCTTTCGATTGCCCATAACCAATATAACCCCTGTTTCTTCCACAGCTTTATAGGTGTGTACGTAGTACACACCTATAAAGCATGTGGAAAACTACGCGCAACACATGCTTTTATAGAAAAACTCGAAAAGACTCTTGACAGGTTTCCGGCAGGATCGTTTTTTCGTTATTTCGCCATCGCCTCGTATTCCGGCTTGTACCTTTGCAGGGCCGCGTAGGCGATGATCATGGCCCCCTTACCGTCTATCCTCTTGAGCCTCGAGTTGAGCTTGGAGGGCTGGATGTCCCCGTTCACGTCTGCCTTGGCTTGGGTATTGGCAAAGCACTCCCTTGATGATTGGATTGTTGTCGTAGTCGAGGACGTGGTTTCGGATGTCGGACGCAAGCCGCCTCATCGACTTGGAAAGCGTGTGGACGCCCTGCCTTATCCTCTCCGTCTCGACGCCCGTGTTGTCGATCGCCGTCGGCACGCCTCCCGCTGCGGTTTCTCCTCCATCCGCAACTTCAATCGGGTCTTCCGGAAGATCACGTCCTACTCGCCCAAGTCCCTCCCGGAAAACTACGACTTGGCGAAAGCAGAGGCGAGGCTCTTCCCGGAAGCCTTCGACCCGACGGAAAAGGATTCCATCCGCATCGATTGACGTTCCCTTCTCTTCCTTTCCGGGTCGCGATAGGACGATCTTCGGACAAAGGAAAAGGGCGCCGGGACATCCCAAGCGCCCTTCCAATCGGATCAGTCGATCGTCTCGACGGGTTTCCTCTTGAATTCAAGATAGATGACAGCAGCGCCCCAGGAAAGAATGCCAGCTAAGAGGATACCATCCACGACGAAGAGGATGACCTGCCATATCGGCAGACGATAGCCGAGGATATCCGCGTTCATGGCATTGGAATTGGCGATGGCATAGAGGATGTTGTGGGCGGCATTGCGCATGGCCGTGACCTGTGTCGCCGTATAGTCCTTGCCAGGAGACTTGTCGCCCTGGTTGAAGACAAGATCGCCGCCGGCACGGATCTGCTGGTCGACGTTCATGTAGCGAGGCAAGGAGTAGTCCGTGACGACACATCCCTCAAATCCCCACTCCTTCCTGAGGATCTCCGTCAGCAGGGCATAGCTTCCGCCGGCCCAGATGGTGCCGATGCGGTTGAAGGAGGACATGATGCCGAGGGTCTTTCCTTCCTTGACGATGATCTCGAAGGGTTTCAGGTAGAGCTCACGCATGCTCTGCTCATTGGCCCAGGTGACAAGGCCGTTGGTATCGCGGTTTGTCTCCTGCTCGTTGACGGCAAAGTGCTTCACGTAGGTGACGACACCCTTCTCGCGGCAGCCCTTGACGACTTCGGTACCGATGGCACCGGAGAGATAGCCGTCCTCGGAATAGTATTCCCAGTTGCGGCCGCCGAAGGGAGAGCGATGGATGTTGACCGCCGGGGCATTCCAGCCCGTGTAGGCAAGGGTATTGTCGCCGATGAGGGCCTCGTTTCCGATCATGTTGCCGAATTCCTTGGCCAGTTCCCTGTTCCAGCTTGCGCCAAGGACGCACTCGGCGGCATAGAAGGCCGTGTCGAAGACAGGACCGCCCGTGGACATGAAGTTGGTGAATCCGGAAGGGCCATCCGGAGCATAGGTCATCGGCACGTCCAGGTTCTCAAGCGGGATCGTACCAAAGGCACCGGTCCCGATGAGGCCGGAAAGCTGACCGATGGTCATCTGGTCGAGGAACTCATCCCAGAGAGGATCGTCATAATCCAGGCCGCTGAGGTCCTTGAAGGAAACGGCGATGTCCTCATGGGCGATTTCACTGGTCGCCTGGGTGGGCATCGTATCGGTATACCACGGCTTTCCTTCGTCGTCGTTGCGGTAGTTGAGGGAATTGATGAAGGCAAGATCGACTGTCCTCTCCGCAACTGTCGGTGTCGTCGGCCAGGTTCCCTCCCAGTCGCTTCTTGAGAGATAGGTCGCGATATGGCTTGTCACGTCATCGAAACGGTTTTCGACCTTCGTCCCGGTCGTTTCGTCGTTCTCATAGCGGATATCGGTGGCTACCGTATAGGTGAGATCCTTGAGGCTCTCGTGGGCGTTTTGGGAAACGGAGAGCGTATATTCCCCGCTTTCAAGCTCATATCCCTTGAAGCCGTTTCCGTTAAGGTCCTGATCGTCGTAGGACTTCATGTCGGAAGCAGAAATCTTCAAGGTCACGGACTTTGTCTGCTTCGGTTCGATGAGCTCGGTCTTGGCAAAGTCAGCCAATACCTTATGGCTCTTTTCGATTCCGCCCGTGCGATAGGGGGCGGTGTAGTAGAGCTCTACGACATCCTTTCCGGCGACTTCGCCCGTATTGGTGACATCAACCTTGATTTCGATTTCGGAATCGGAGGAGAGCGTCGAATTCTCCGCAAGGGAGACGGCAGAGACATTCCATTCGAAGGTGGTATAGCTTAGGCCGTATCCGAAAGGATAGACGACATTGTCCTTGTACCACGCCTCGCCATCGGTAAAGCCCCTGGTCTCATAGTAGCGGTAGCCGACGTAGATTCCTTCCTCGTAGTCCACAAAGTAGGAACCCGAGCTATCGCCGGTCTCGCTAAGAAGATAGCCGTTTCCATCCGCGACGTTGTTGTTTCCGAAGTTGAGATAGGAAGGTGCCTTTTTGAAGTCGCGGGCATAGGTATCCGTCGTATGGCCACTGGGATTGACTTCGCCATCAAGGACCTTTCCCAAGGCCATGACACCGCTGTTTCCGGGAAGTCCCATCCACAGGCAGGCCTTGATCTTTTCGTTGTAGGCATAGTGGTCCGGATCGTCGAGGAATCCCAGCTCCATGGGAGCGGACGTGTTGAGGACGACAACGACCTTGTCGAAGTTGTCGCAGGCTTCCTTGAGCATGTCCGTCTCGTTCTGGTCAAGCTGGAGATAGTGGTCAGAAGCATTCCGGGCACCGTCGACCTTGTCGTTTCCCGTGGCGGCAGTCCTCATCGTCCTGGGAAGATCAAAGCCCTCGCCGCCGATGCGGGAGATGACGACAATTGCGGCATCGTTATATTTCTTATAGGAATTCCTCTGGGTGGATCCGTAGGAAGAGAGCGGCGTTTCCCCCGTGGAGAAGCCATAGATGATGGAGCCCATCGCCGGATTGCCCGCACGGCCAGAGCCCGAGGAAGAGGATTCATAGAAGGACTTCATCGTCGGGTTGACTTCAAAGCCGGCGGATTCCAAAGACTGGTAGAGGGTGTTCTTCTCGCCGCTGTTGTTGCCACCGGAAGATCCCGAACCCCCATAGACAAGATTGACGGAATTCTTGCCGAAGACGGTCACCTTGCTATTCTGGGCAAGAGGAAGGGTCTTGTCCTCGTTCTTTAGGAGGGTGATCCCCTCCTCGACCGTCTTGATGTTGAACTCGTTTGCGGCCTTGAGGGCTTCCGCCTTCGTCTCATACTGCTTTTCATAGACGGCCTTGTTTCCGGCCGTGATGGGACGGGCTCCACCGAAAACGATATCCAAGGTTCCATCGATGAGAGGAACCTGGGTCGTCACCAGGGACACCGTCACAAGAAGGACAAGGACAGGCGCACTCGTCAGCATCCAGACGCGCGTCTTCTTGTTCTTCCATAGGCGTTTCATGAAATTCATTTGTGCTTATCCCCTTTCGAAAAAAGACTGCTGGCCGCTTTCACGGCCAGCAATCACGCTTACGAAATGGAATTGATTCTCCTTAGGCGATATTGTCCTCGATCGGATTCCAGGTGAGGGTCGAAGTCGTCGTCAGCTTGATGGCGTCAAAGAGCGGACCGCCAGGACCACCATTGCAGTACTGGTTCTCGCCCGTGGTGAAGACAAGGGTGTTCGTGCCTTCGACAAGATCGACCTGCGGGGTGATGGCGTACTCGCGGAAGTCGGTGCCGATCTGGGACGTGTTGGCACGGACGGAGAACTTCGTGTAGTTGAGGTCGGTTCCATTGACGCTGATCTCATAGGAAGTCGGATTCAGTTCCATGGGGCCAAGTTCCGTTCCCAGAAGGAGGGTCAGATCGGCTTTCGCGGCAACGGAAGAGGTGATTTCGAAAGTCAGGGACAGTCCCTTCTTGTGGGTGTAGCCGACATACCAGCCATTGGAGGCGTTGCCCGACTGGAGAATCATGTTGATGCCGACGGCGGAACCGGAGATGCCACCGCCAACAAGGGTCGAGACATCGGTGTACTCGGCCTCGAAGGTGTAGGTCGTACTGCCACCGGGCTCCGGCTCCGGAGTCGTATCCGGAGTCGGGGTCGTTTCCGTGACGGTCGGTTTTTCCGTCGAAGGCTTGGGAGTTGTCGTCGTGTCTCCCCCGCCATTGTCGCAAGAGGGGAGGAAGAAGGCCAATCCCAGAATGGCAAAGAGACTTGCTTTAATCGTTCTTTTCATTTCGTTCGCTTTCTTTTTGACTGTTATGGATTCTTAGTTCTTCTTGAAGAAGTGAAGGACGATGGCCGCTCCACCGACAAGGATGCCAAGGATACCGACGATGAGGGCGCCGATAGCGAGTCCCTGTCCGGGGAGAGCTTCGATCTTGCCAGTGACATCATCGAGCTTGCCGTTGATATCGGTGATATCGCCTTGGATGCCGGTGACGTCTTCCTTGACGCCGTCGATGTCGTCCTTGATGCCATCGATGTCATCGCCATAGTCGGTGGCAGGGGCTTCCTTGGCCTGGATGGTGAAGGTTCTCTCGCCCGAGGCATAGCCTTCGGCAGAGGCCGTGACGGTGAAGGTGTAGGTTCCGGAAGCTGTCGGCGTGCCCGTGATCTTGCCATCGGCAGCAAGGGTCAGACCGGCAGGAAGGGCACCACTGGTGACGGCATAGGTGATGGAGGAAGGATCGACATAGTTGTGCTGCGTGTTGAGTTCGGCAGAGCCGATGTCACCCGTGTAGGCGGTATTGACGACCGCATCCGCAAGAGGCGTCTGGGGAGCCATGTAGTAGACAGAAGCGCCATAGGGAATCTGCATGGCATTGGAGTTGGCGACGGTGTAGAGGATGTTGTGGGCGGCCTGCTGCATGTAGTAGACCTGGATGTCGGGATTGGAAGCCGTGTAGTCGGTAGCGCCAAGAGTCAAGGAGCCACCGGAGTTGAGGACGGCATCGCCACCGGCACGGATCATCTGGTCGACATTGAGGAAGCCATAGATGGAGATATCGGTAACGACGAATCCCCTGAATCCCCACTCGTTGCGGAGGACTTCGGTAAGAAGGGCATAGCATCCGCCGGCCCATGTCGTTCCGAATCTGTTGAAGGCGGACATGGCAGCGGTGGCACCGCCGATCTCGACAGCCATCTGGAAGGGCTTGAGGTAGATCTCACGCATCGCCTGCTCATTGGCCCAGACGGAAAGCCCGGATTCCTTCTCCGTCGAGCCGCGATAGCCGGAGATGGCAAACGATCCCGTGGCGACGTCATAAGCGCCGGCGACGCCAGCTCCGTCGTCATGGAGCGCAAAGTGCTTGATGAAGACGTAGGCCCCCTTGCTCTTGGCGCCGAGGGCGGCATTGGAGGCCATCATGCCGGAAAGGAAGGGATCCTCGGAATAGTATTCGGTGTAACGGCCATCGAAGGGTGATCTGTGGATGTTCATGGCAGGAGCATACCAACCCGTGTAGGCAGAGATCTTTCCGCCGGCATCCTGATCGGTACGGTCGCTGCTTCCCCAGAGGCCCTGGTCGGCGACGTTGCGACCCATTTCATAGGCCAGTTCCTTGTTCCAAGTGGAAGCGATGACGGGTTCGGCAGCATAGGCGTTGAGCTTGCTTCCGGCCGTTCCGTTTCCGGTCCAGCCCTTGGGGCCGTCGGTATCCATGGAATAGGGCTTTCCGATGTAATCGAGGGAGATCGTGCGGAAGCCGCCGTTGTTGACGAGGTTGGTCAGCTCCTCAAGCGTCAGCTGGCTGATGAGCTTGTCCCAGAGCTCGTCGTCATAGTCCTTGCCGATAAGCTGATCGAGCGTGACTTCGGCCTTCGCCGGACGGGTTGCCGGATCGGCATAGGTGACCTTGGTTCCGGAAGGAAGGGACCAGGGCTTGCCCGTATCGTCTGCGGCGCTGTCGATATCGCCGTTCCAAGCCTCATACTCGGCTGCGGTAATGGTTCTTTCCGCATCGGTCGGCTTGGTCGTCAGCTTCATTCTCTCTTCCGCGGTCTTGTTCTTGAAGTCTTCGCGGCTGAGGTTCTCGTCGTGGTCATCCATCCACTTGTTCATGTCGTCGAAGCGGTTGGTGACTTCCGTTCCGGAACGGCTCTCGTCGACAAGTTCCTTCGTGGCAACGGTATAGGTGAAGAAATCGACAGGATCGGCATGGACATCGGAGCGGATGGAAAGGGTATAGCTGCCGCTGTCGAGGACGTATGTCTTCTCGGTCTTGTAGTCGTAGCTTGCCATGTCACGGACATCGACATGGACGCGGACCGTCTGGCTTTCGCCCGGCTGGAGGAGATCCGTCTTGGTGAAATCGCCAAGGGCAATAGAGGACTTCTCCAGTCCACCGGTGGTATAGGGTGCCGAATAGTAAAGCTGGACAACATCCTTTCCGGCCTTCTCGCCGTTGTTGGTGACACGGACATCGAAGGTCAGGGTATCCGCGGCATCGATCGTGGAATCCTTGGCGGTGACAGGCGTGATTTCATAGGCGAAGTCGGTGTAGCTCAGGCCATAGCCGAAAGGATAGGCAACGGCTTGGTCATACCAGGTGTCGTTTCCATCCTGGGCAGCGACCGTCTCATAGTAGCGATAGCCGACATAGATGCCTTCCTCGTAGACGGAGATATAGGTGTTCACTTCCTTGCCGTCGACAATGTACTTCAGATAATCGCCGGTACCACCGGTAAGGTCGGCCGTTTCCGCCTTCTTGACGCCTGCGGAATAGTTGTTGTAGGACGGGGCGCTGGTCAAATCCCTGGCATAGGTGTCGACAAGACGGCCGCTGGGGTTGACCTCGCCGTTGAGGATCTTTCCGACGGCATCGAAGCCGTTGTCGCCGGGCTGTCCGACGACAAGGATGGCATCGACATTGGCATCATCCTTCAAGGCTCCGATTTCAACGGGAACGGAGTTGTTGATGAGGACGATGACCTTGTCGAACTTCTCCTCGGCGTGCCTGAGAAGGGCCATCTGCTTGGAGTCGAGCTGAAGCTTGTGCTTGATGGTCGTATCGGTGATATCGCCCGTGGAGAAAACGACGATAGCCGCATCGCCATAGCTGTTGTAGGACTTGCTGACTTCCGTGTCCTTGATGAGATCATCGACCGTCGTGAAATCGGTCGGCGTCGTCTGGGACACAGCTGCCTTTTCCTCATAGAAATTGCGGATGACGGGGTTGGTGATATAGCCCGCATCGCGAAGGGAGGAATAAATATCGGACGTCAAATGGACGGCACCGGCAGAGCTATCGCCTCCGCCCTCAGCGCCGCCTTGCGGTGCATAGGAAGCATAGCCAAAGAGGGTGACTCTCGTCGCTTCGCTTCCTTTACGTGTCGTCAACGGAAGGGTGTCGTTCTCGTTTTTCAGAAGGACCATGCCCTCTTCGGCGATTTGCTCGTTGATGGCAAGTCCTGCTTCCATAGCCTCCTGCTTAGAAGAATAGTCAGAAGTATAGGTCTGATTGGCGAGACGCCTATTTGTGGCTACATTGACCCCCCCCGCACCACTTGTGAGCGAACTTGCTGCACAAGCGATAGAGAGAATCGCAGCCGCAGATAGGGTGAAGAAGGAACGAGAGGAAATTCTGCGTTTTCTAGTCATGATGACCTCCTGTGATTCAGAATTCTAAATTGACTATACGGGCAACGCAAAAAAATAGCAAGCGATTTTAGAAAGCCCTTTCATGGAATTTTAGCCAAATGCCTACGAACCTAAAAATAGAGAAATTTAATTACTTATATAACCCTAATTTTCCGAAAAAAACCGTAACATTCTAGGCACGCCAACGCTTTTACAATTCCCCTTTTACTTTTGCCATGCTTTGTTTTTGACTTATCTCTTAAATTCCATGTTCTTGTACCTTTTGCTTCCTTCAGATCAACAGGTATTGCCCTTCCTTTAGCCATCAAAACAGGAGGTTCTTTTCCTTTTGGACGAACATTGAATCCGTCCTCTTTCTTCTATGGCTTTCCTCATCCACCGAGCGGAAAGAAATACCCTATGAGGGAACCAAGCATCTTGAAATGCCTTCTGTCTTTTCCTATAAACAGGAAATTGTTTCATAAAAAGGCCCTCAATGAAGAGGACCTGTTTTTCGATAGTATCGTCCTACTTCTTCCGATTGTCCCTGTGCTGGATGCTAGCGTCGATGAAGCCGCGGAAGAGAGGATGGGGACGATCGGGACGGGACTTGAATTCCGGATGGGCCTGGGTGGCGACGAAGAAGGGATGGGAAGGGATCTCGACCATCTCGACGATATGGCCATCCGGGGAGAAGCCGACGGGCTTGAGTCCCTTGTCCATGAGGGCCTGGCGATAGTCGTTGTTGACCTCATAGCGGTGGCGATGCCTTTCGGCGATCTTCTTGGTGCCGTAGAGGTGATAGGCCTTGGAGGAAGTGTCAAGGACGCAGGGATAGGAACCAAGGCGCATCGTTCCGCCGAGGTCGGTCACCTTGTTCTGGTCTGGCATGAGGTGGATGACAGGATGCATCGTCGAGGGATTGAATTCGGTGGAATCGGCATCGTCGTATCCAAGGACATCCCTTGCAAATTCGATGATCGCCGTCTGAAGGCCAAGGCAGAGGCCGAGGAAGGGAACATCGTGGGTTCGGGCATACTTGATGGCCTCAAGCATTCCCTGGATGCCGCGATTGCCAAAGCCGCCGGGGACAAGGATACCGTCGACATTGCCAAGAAGCGCATCCACCGTGTCGGGCTTGACGTCCTCGGCCTCGATCCAGGAGATATCGACCTTGTTGTGATAATAGTATCCTGCGGCCTTAAGCGCCTCATTGACGGAGATATAGGCATCGTGGAGCGCCGTATACTTGCCGACGAGGGCAATATGGAGTTCCTTCTTGCTGGTCTTGATGCGCTCGACCATCTTCTTCCATCCCGTAAGGTCGGGAGTGGGCATCGGCAGATGGAGGGATTCGCCGACGGCCTCGGCAAGCTTTTCCTGGTCGAAGACAAGGGGAAGCTCATAGACCGTCTCGACATCGAGGTTGGGAAGGACGTGGTTGCTGGGGACGTTGCAGAAGAGGGAGATCTTGTCCAGGACCCCCTTGGGGATGGGGTATTCCGAACGGCAGACGATGATGTCCGGCTGAAGACCCATCGACTGCAATGTCTTGACCGCCATCTGGGTCGGCTTGGTCTTGAGCTCCTGGCTGGCCTTCAGATAGGGGATGAGGGAAACCATGACGATGCAGCAGTTGTCCACGCCGATCTCGTAGCGGAACTGACGGATGGCCTCGAAGAAAGGCTGGGATTCGATGTCGCCGATCGTACCGCCGATCTCGACGATCGTGATCTCGGTCTCGTCGGCCTTGTAGTTCCTGTGGAACTTGCTCTTGATCGTGTTGGTGACATGGGGAATGACCTGGACCGTGCCACCGCCGTAATCGCCGTGACGCTCCTTGGCCAGGACTTCCTCGTAGATCTTTCCGGTCGTGACGTTGGAGTTGCAGTTCAGGTTCTCGTCGATGAAACGCTCATAGTGTCCCAGATCGAGGTCGGTCTCCGTGCCATCGTCGGTGACGAAAACCTCGCCGTGCTGGATCGGGCTCATCGTGCCCGGGTCGACGTTAAGATAGGGATCGAACTTCTGCATGGTGACCTTGTAGCCGCGGGCCTTGAGAAGCCTTCCCAGGGAAGCTGCCGTGATGCCCTTTCCGAGTCCGGAGATGACTCCGCCCGTAACGAAGACGTACTTTTCCATCCGCTCATCCTCCTATTTTTCTTGCTGCCGGAAAATATACTTCATGATCTGCTGACGGGTAATGATACCGATGAAGACGCCCTTGTCGTCCACGACAGGGACGAAGTTCTGTCCCATGGCAAGGGCATAGAGATCCTCCATCCTCGCCGTCGATGGGATCGGCCGGATTTCCCTCCCCGCCGGAACATTCGAGATCGGAAGGTCCTCGGCCAACTTGAAATTCATGGCCCAGTTGTCCTTGAGATACCAAAGAATGTCTCCTTCGGAGATTGTCCAAAGATACTTGCCATCATGGTCGAGAACGGGAATCGCCGTGTAATGGTGAAAACGGAGCTTTTCCACGGTCTGCCGGAGGGTGAAATTGTCTTGGACATAGGCGACTTTGCTTTTCGGTAACAAAAAGAAAAGTATATTCATACGGGAAAATATCATAGGCCAAAAGACCCCCTTCAATCAACAGGGGCAGAAGGAAAAAAGACAAGTTTTCATCCGCCAAAGCCGTTCCTAATCCTCAACTTGAGAATGGCTTTTGGAAATTGTAAAGAGAGTCTCCACAAACTCCTCCAGCCTTGATGGAAGAACCCGGATTTCCTTCTTTTCGCATGGAATTTCCTTGTCTTCTCCGGGTTTTGGAAATGCCCTTTTCGGGTTATAATACTAGCTGTATTTCTATTTAGGAGAGGAACCATGGCCTATCAAGCGCTCTATAACAAGTACCGTCCACAGACCTTCGAGGAAGTCGTCGGCCAGAAGAGCATCGTCACGACCCTCAAGAACGCGATCAAGGAAGACAAGATCGCCCACGCCTATCTTTTCTGCGGTCCCAGGGGCACGGGAAAGACGACCATGGCCCGACTCTTCAGCAAGGCCCTCGACTGCAAGAAGGGTATCGGATGCCAGTGTCTGGAATGCGACTCCTGCCGGGCCATCGCCAAGGGCGACCATCCCGATGTCATCGAAATTGATGCCGCCTCCAATTCCACGGTGGATTCCGTCCGTCAGCTCATCGACAACGTCTCCTATCAGCCGATCATGTCCCGCTACAAGGTCTACATCATCGATGAAGTCCACAACATGTCCAATTCCGCCTTCAACGCCCTTCTGAAGACCCTTGAGGAACCGCCTTCCTTTGTCGTCTTCATCCTCTGCACGACCGAGCCGCAGAAGATCCTGCCGACGATCCTCTCCCGTGTCCAGCGCTTTGATTTCTCCAAGGTTCGGAAGGAAGACCTCGTCAGCAACATGGAACGCGTCCTCAAAAGCGAGAAGGTCGACTATGAGAAGGAAGCCCTCATGGCCCTTGCCGAGCTCTCCGATGGCGGTGTCCGCGACTCCCTTTCCCTTCTCGACCAGCTTGTCAGCTATGCCGACGAGAAAATAACCCTCGAGGATGTCGATAACCTCTTCGGCCTTCTCTCCCTGAAGGACGAGCTTCATCTTGTCTCCCTCATCCAGGAAAGGAAGACGGATGAATGCCTCCGCCTTGTCCGGGAGAAATACGAAGGCGGCATGGATATCCTCCGTCTCCACGACGATCTTGTCACGCTCTTCAAGGACCTGGCTATCTACCAGGCGACAAAGGACGAAAGCCTCCTTGTCAAGCTGGATGGAAAAAGCTGCCAACAGCTCTCCCGCCCTCTTTCCCTCCTTCGCCAGGATATCGACGTCCTTCTTAAGGCACGAAGGGAATACCGGAACAGCGAAAGCCTTCTTGGAAACCTCGAGCTCTGCCTGATCGCCCTGACGGACAATACGCCTGTTCTCGTCCAAAGCCCTGTCCCGATGCCTGCTCCCCTTGCTTCCGATTCCGAAAGGAAGACGGAAGAGAAGAAAGAGACGCTTGCGACAAAGCCTGTCGAGATCAAGACGGAAGGAAAGGAATTCATCACCAAGCCGATCGAAAAGACGGAGGAAGACGAGAAGATCGTCTATACCCTTGAAGATATCGTCAACCTGATGAACCAGGCGATCGACAAGAAGGAAAGGGAAACGCTCTCAGGCAAATGGAAGGACTTTTCCAACTTCCTTGCCGATGAGGATGGCTATGAGACAAAGGCCCTTCTCTCTTCCAAGCTCCGCCTTGCCGCCCTGGATATCCTTGTCGTGACGACAAAAAGCCTCTCCGACCTCGATCTCTTCCTCCAGAAAAAGGAGCAGAAAGCCTTCCATAGGCTGACAAAGAAGGTCCTGGGAAAGGAATACGACGTCCTTGCCATCAAGGAGAGTGAATTCAAGGAGGCCGTGGAGAAGTTCCGCAGCCAAGTCGAGAAGACGAAGACAGCCTGCCGTATCGACTTCGGGGAAAAGTCGGAGAAGACCCCTTCGACCCAGTTCTTCGAAGACCTCATGGCCTAGAAAAAGGAGAATACCATGGACGACCAGAACATCAAGAATGCCAAAAAGGCCGCCGATCTGGCCCTGCTTCAGAACAAGGCAAAGGATTTCCAGGATCGAAGCGTTGCCCTCCAGAACAAGATCTTCACCGGAACCTACCAAGGCGTGACCATCGTCATGAAGGGAAGCCACGACATCATCGAGGTCCGCATCGACCAGTCCTTCTATGAGACAAGCGGCAAGGGCCAGATGGAAATCGCCATCATGCGCTGCCTGACAAACCTCAACAATGCCGTCAACAACGAGATCCAGCAGCTGCAGCAGGAAATGCAGAGGGAGCTTGCGGAGTTCCAGAAGGAAAATGGAACCTATTAAGACCATCCTGGCATTGACGGACTCCTATAGGAAGCTTCCCGGAATCGGACCCAAGACAGCCCAAAGGCTTGCCTATGCGACCCTGCGGCTGACCGCCGAGGAGAGAAAGCTCTTCATCGCAGCCCTTGAGGATTCCCTGACGAAAGTGAAAAAATGCCCCCACTGCGGCTTCTATTTCGAGGAGACCTGCCCCATCTGCTCCGATCCTAAGCGCGATAGAAGTACGATCCTTGTTGTCATCGACAGCAAGGACATCCTTGCCATCGAGAAGACGAAGAACTACAACGGTCTCTATTTCGTCCTCGACGGCACTCTCTCGCCTCTGCGCAACAGGAACGCCGAAGCAATCGGTATCCCGCACCTGGAGAAGGAAGTGAGCGATAACGGCGTCAAGGAAGTCATCCTCGCCTTGCCGACAGACCTTGAGGGCGAGACGACAGCCCTCTATATCGCCTCCCTTTTCGGCAAGAAGAACGTCAAGGTCACCCGCCTAGCCCATGGCATCCCCGTCGGGACGAACCTCGAGTATTTGGACAACCTGACCATCGCCCAATCCATCCAGCACAGGACGGACATGGAAAAAGGAGGAAACGGAAATGGCTGAAGGTCTTTTCCTGACATTTGAAGGCTGTGACGGCTGCGGAAAGACGACCGTCCTCAAAAGGGTCAGCGCCCTTCTTGAGGAAAAAGGCATTCCTTTCCTTTTGACGAGGGAACCCGGCGGAAGCCATATCGCCGAGGAAATCAGAAACGTCATCCTCGATCGGAACAACACCGAGATGGATCCCCGCTGCGAAGCCCTCCTTTATGCCGCTTCCAGAAGACAGCACCTTGTCGAGATCGTCCTTCCGGCCCTCAAGAAGGGAGAGCTTGTCCTCTCTGACCGCTACTTGGATTCCTCCCTTGCCTATCAGGGCTATGCTAGGGGTATCGGCATGGAGGAAGTCTATTCGATCAACCTCTTTGCCACAAGTGGCAGGCTTCCCGACTTGACCTTCTTCCTCGACCTTTCCCCGGAAGAGGCATTGGAACGTATCCACAAGAACGCCTCAAGGGAAGTCAACCGCCTCGACCTTGAGAAGGAAAACTTTCACAAGAAGGTCTATGAAGGCTACAAGATCCTCCTAAAGAAGTATCCTGAGAGGATCGTCCGCATCGATGCCAAGCAGACTGTCGAAGAAGAAAGCAAACAGATCGTCGATATCATTCTCAAGAGGTTAAAGGCCTGATGGACAAAGAAACGCTTCTTGCCTACGAACCGAAATTGGCCAAGCTCTTCATCCATTCCAGAGAGCGGAATCGTCTTTCCAATGCCTATCTTCTTTACGGGCCGAGAAATGCCCCTCTTAAGGAAATCGCCATCTACCTCTGCCAGTCCCTCTCCTGTCAGAAGGACCTCCTCGCCTGCAACGAATGCGAGGATTGCCTGCGCTTTATCAAGGGAATCCGTCCCGACTTCCACCTCATCGAAGGCGACAGGGAGACGATCAAGAAGGACCAGGTAAAGGACCTTGTGGAAGCCTTCTCCCTCTCCGCACTGGAAAAGGGCCATACCCTGACCTATGTCATCAGCGACGTCGACAACATCACCGAAGAGGCCGCTAACGCCCTTCTGAAGTTCTTGGAGGAACCCCGTGAAGGACAGGTCGCCTTCCTGACAACGACAAATCCCACACGCGTCCTACCCACGATCCGCTCCCGGTGCTTTTCCATCCGCATCGATCCCATCGAGAGCACGCTTTTCTTCCACCAGCTTGAAGAGACACAATTCCAGGATGCCAAGGGGAAGGAAATCGCTCTTTCTCGCCCCTCCCTCTATCTTCTCTCCCGCCTTTTCCCATCCAAAAGCGAAATCGCCGAGACGCTTCTTGTCGACGAGACCCTTCCTATCGCCCTGGACAAGGTGGAGGAGATCCTCAATGCCCTTTTGGTCTCCAAGAAGGCCTTTGGCTATGCTGCCCTCCTTTCCTGCCAGCAGATAAAGGAGAGCCGGTGCTATAATTGGATGTATCTGTCCATGGACGCTCTCTTCGACGAAGCCCTCCTTCAGACCCATGACGGCGACAATCCCTTCCATGACGTCCTTTCCTTCCTTTCCACAAGGAGGGAAGCTCTCCTCGGGGCCAAGGAAATCCTGAGGAAGGCCTTAAGCCTCAGGCAGATCAACCTTTCCAACACCTGCCTGATGGCAGAGCTTATCCAGAAACTCAGCGAGGTATACTGACATGCATGCATCTCTTTTGGGAATCCCGTTCGACTTCCAGGGGCTGACCTTCTACCAGACGAACAAGGATGTCGAAATCGGCACTTTGGTCGTCTGTGCCACCAGTCATGGCACCTATCTTGGACGCGTGGAGAAGAAACGCGAAGCGACCGAGGAGGAAATGCAGAAGCCGGACTTTGCGACCCTCTTCCCGCCGATCCTCCGCGTCGCCACCTTCCAGGACATCGCCTTCGCCAACAAGGCCAAGGAAAGGGAAAGCATGATCTGCCATGAGACCCAGAGGCAGGCCGATAGCCTTCATCTGGAGATGAAGATCCACAATGCCCACCTGGATATCGGCGACAACAAGGTCCTGATCACCTTCACGGCAGACGGGAGGGTGGATTTCCGCGAGCTCGTGAAGATCCTCAACGGCACCTTCCACCTCCGCATCGAGCTGCGCCAGATCGGTCCCAGGGACCAGGCCCGTCTTGTCGGCGGAATCGGAGCCTGTGGCCTCCCCTTGTGCTGCACGACCTTCCTCAAGACCTTCGACGGCATCTCCATTGCCATGGCCAAGAACCAGCTTCTTGCCATCAACATCCCCAAGCTCTCCGGAGCCTGCGGCAAGCTGATGTGCTGCCTGAAGTTCGAGGACCAGGCCTATTCCGAGCTCCGTCCCACCTATCCGAAGATCGGCGAGAAGATCCAATACAAGAACAGCGAATATAGCGTCACCGGCATCAACGTCCTGACGGATACCATCACCCTCTATAACGGCAACAGCTACGAAAGCGTCAATAGGGAGCAGCTGGATAGGATCCGCAAGGGCTTGGACAAGGAAGAGGAAAAAGTCGTCTTCAAGGACATCAACTCCGGCGTCGACCTTTCCGGACGCGGCATCAAGGACACCAACAACCGCATCGCCCAGATCCAGCGCTCGGAGGAAAGGCGCAAGGAGGAAATCCTCAACCGCAACAAGCGCAACGATAAAGGTCCTGTCGCAAAGAACAGCAATCCCAATAGTCGCAACAACAACCAACAGGCAAAGAACAAGAATCCCTATAACAATCCCAACAGAAACAACAATCCGCGCGGCGGAAACAACTATCGAAACCATCGCGGAAACGGCTCCTATTCCGGAACCTACTCCGCCAACAGGAAGAAGGAGACGGGATTCATTCCGGTAAGCCAGATCGCCGACAAGGAAATCCTGACCATCAAGGGCAGGGGAAAGCACTCGGATGAGAAGGAGTAAGCCCTACGAAGGAAAAGCAAAGGGCCTTGTCTATCTTGTCTCGACGCCGATAGGAAACCTCCAGGACATCACCTATCGCGCCGTCGATATCCTTTCGGAATGCGACATCATCGCCTGCGAGGACACAAGGAACACCGCCCTTCTTCTCAAGCGCTACGACATCCATCCCAAGAAGCTTGTCTCCCTCTATAGCCAGATCGAGGACAAGGAAGGCGAAAGGCTTGTCAGGGAGGTCAAGGAGAAAGGCCTCGTCCTTGCCTTCTGTTCCGATGCCGGGATGCCCGGCATTTCCGACCCCGGTGGGATCCTCGTCCACAAATGCCATGAGCTCGATGTCCCGGTGACGATCCTTCCCGGTCCCAATGCCGCCTTAAGCGCCCTTGTCCTTTCCGGACTGGATTCCGCGGACTTTTCCTTCTTTGGCTTCCTTCCGCCCAAGAAGGCGGCGATGACCTCCTTTTTGAAAGCGATCCAGGATAGGAAGGAGACCCTTATCTTCTATGAATCCCCAAAACGGATTGCGGACACCCTCAAGACCATGGCCTCTGTCCTTGGCGACAGGAAAGCCTCCGTCCTAAGGGAACTGACCAAGATCCACGAGGAAATCCTCCAAGGAACGCTTGCTGAGCTTGCCGCCATCGAGGAGTTCAAAGGCGAGTGCGTGATCGTCGTCTCCGGGGCGAAGGAAAAGCATGTCGACGAGAAGGAATTGAAGAGGGAAATCCTCTCCCTTCTTAAAGAAGGCACGGCCGTCAAGGAAGTCAGCAGGATCCTTTCGGAAAGGCATTCCCTGAAGAAAGGCGATGTCTATAGCCTTGCTCTCAAGCTGCGGCCAAAAACGAAAGACAACGCATAATTCCTAGGCGCCCTGTGCGCCTTTTTTCTAGGCCAACGAAATCCTATAAAACACAAGAGATTGCTTAAGTAAGATTTCCCCATTTGCTTTATAATATTAGGGAAGGCAGAACCTAAGGAAAAGGAGTATCTATGACGATAAACGATCGCTGGGCATACTATCCAAAAGGCCACAAGGAAGAGGCAAAAAGTATTTCCCTTCCCTATGATGCCATGTTCGATGGAAAAAGGTCTCCGGACAGTCCTTCCGGAAAGAACGGAGCCTATTTCGAGGGCGGCGACTATGTCTTCGAAAGGGAGCTGGCTTTTCCTATCGAGGAGCAGGGAAAGAAGGTCTTCCTTCTCTTTGAGAGCGTCTACAAGGATAGTCGGTTCTATCTGGACGAGAAGAAAATCGGCGAGCACGACTATGGCTATACCCACGTCCTTTTGGATATCGGCGACTCTGTCACCTTCGGAAAGACGATGACGCTCCAAGTTCATGTCCACAACTCGGATCAGCCCAATTCCAGGTGGTATACCGGTTCTGGCATCCTTAGGGATGTCCACCTTCTGATAAAGCCGACGACCTCCTTCCTTCCGTTCTCGACGAGAATAAAGACCGTGGACTTTGAAAAAAGACATGTCTCTTTGGAATCCCGGCTTTCGAAACCGACGGATGTCAGAATCACTATCTACGACAGGGACAGGAAAATCGCGGAAAAGGCCTTCTCCAATATGGACCATCCCGTCTGGGATTGTCTCCTTGATGCGTGCGAGCTGTGGGACATCGAGAATCCTAGGCTCTACAAGGCGGTCTTTGAAACCGAGGAAGACAAGGAAGAGCGATTCTTCGGTATCCGAAAGGTCGAGCTCGATGAAAAGAGAGGCTTCCTTCTCAACGGAAAACGCATTCCCCTTTTGGGTTGCTGTCTCCATTCGGACTCGGGAATCCTTGGTGCCGCCTTGGATAAGGACAGCGAAAGAAGGAAGGCGCGTCTTATCAAGAAGGCGGGCTACAATGCCGTCCGGAGTGCCCACAATCCTATCTCCCCTTCCTTCCTTGAGGAAGCGGACCGCATCGGCCTTCTTGTCATCGATGAATACGTCGATTGCTGGTATACCCACAAGACGGCCTATGACTATGCCTCCCACGTTCTCGAAAACTATCCTAGGGATCTTAAGGACATGGTCGACAAGGACTATTGCCACCCCAGCGTCATCTTCTACTCGATTGGAAACGAGGTCGGCGAGACAAGCGAGGAAAAGGGAATCGAGCTGACAGGAAAAATGGTCACTCGGCTTCATGAACTGGATGACACAAGGCCTGTTACCTGCGGCATCAACGTCTTCTTCAACGGCATCGCCCATACGCCCTTCACCCAGTATTCCGACAAGAAGGCAAGGAAGGATCTTGAAGGAAAGAAGACGACAAATTCCTCGGAGTTCTTCAATGACCTCGCCGGGCTTTTCGGAGCCGACTTCATGAAGACGGGTGCGCTCCTTCCCATCGTCGACAAGAACACGAAGGACGCCTTCGCAAGGCTGGACGTCGCCGGATACAACTACGGCATCAAGCGCTATCGGAAGGATCTTCGGAAATATCCGCATCGTTTCATCCTCGGGACGGAGACCTTCTCTTCCGATGCCCGTCTCTTCTATACCCTCTGGAAGGAGAATCCTCGCCTTCTTGGCGACTTCGTCTGGGCGGGCATGGACTATCTTGGGGAATCCGGAATCGGAGCCCTGATTCCACTTTGTCGGGTCAACTGGCGTGAAGGGAAGGAAGGCATGATCCTTGCCGGAGCAGGAAAGACGGACATCCTCGGGGATTGGACGGCGGAGCTTCTCTATACCCGGGTCGCCTTCGAGATCGATCCTATCCACGTCGTCGTCCTCGCTCCCAGGGACTATCTTTCAAAGCACACGCCCTCGGCCTGGAGCTTCTCCATGGCAAGGCATTCCTATTCCTTCTCCGGCGATGAAGGCATGATCACGAAAGTCGATGTCTATGCTATCTCCCCTTATGTCGAGCTCTACCAGAACGGAAAGCGCATCGGAAAGAAGAAGGCAAGGAAGAACGGCAGGACGCCCTTCACCATCCGCTATCAGAAGGGCGATCTCCGTGCCGTTGCCCTTGACGAAAAGGGAAAAAAGATTGCCGAGGAGACACTTTATTCCGCTTCCGATACGACAAAAGTCACGGCTGCATTCAAGGAAGAAAGCATCGCCATGGATTCCCTTGCTCACCTCTCTTTTGAGATCACCGACGAGAGAGGAATCCGCAAGATGAACGACGATACGACGATCACGATCGATCGTGTCGAAAACGCCGACCTGCTTTCCTTTGCAAATGCCTGTCCCTACAACAAGGAAGGCTACAAGACGAATGCCTCCAAGACATACTACGGAAAGAGCATGGCTATCCTTAGGCCCCACGGAAAGGGAAGGATCGTCGTCCATTATTCCTCATGCCATGGAAAGGATAGCGTTGCTATCGAAGTGAACTAAAAAGCCGATAAGGAGTCCATCAATAGGACGCCTTTTGCAATATTCGATGAGTTGGTTTCCTTTATGCTTTACTTTTTTCGAATCTATTCTTCTTCGACTTTCTTTGCCTGTCTGTTGTGGAGACGGACGAGCTTGTCCTGGACGACCATGCGTTTGAGGATCAGTTCGACGATGCGGCTGAGCTGACTCTTGTCCCGGTAGTCGGCCTGGGCGATATAGTCGACGCGGTGGTCGGAAAAGAGCTTCTTTGCCTGCGGGATCTTTTCCGGGGCATAGACGGCAATGGCATAGCCGCCCTTCTGCCTTACGAGCTTCATGCAGGGGACGTCGGTCAAGCCGTCGGCGATATAGATCATGTTGCGGAAGGGAATCACCCTCTCGTTGTCGGGAGTGGAGGCGTTGACCTTTTCGTTTTCGGAAATATCCAAGACGCCTTTGTTGACGCGGAAGAGGAACTGGGTCTTGGTCGTATAGTTGATGACGCTCTTGGGCCAGACGGCCTCGTCGTTGACATAGAGGAATTCACAGGCGAAGACCTTCTTGAAATATTTATAGATGCTAGAGCCTTCGATGATTTCCTTGTTGCCGCTGGAGATGATGTAGTGCTCGATGCTCGCCCCGATGGAGTCACCATAGGCATCGATACGGGGGAACCAGGATTCCACTCCGGGGAAGAAGCGGATGTCCTTGCCCATGCTGACAAAGGCTTCCCTGTTGATCGGGAGGTTCTTCTGCTTCGAGAGCTCGATCATCTTGTACATGTAGACCAGAAGGGGATCCATGTGGTGAAGGCGGGAGAAACGATTGCAGTCCTCCCAGAACTCGGAAGGATGGATGTTCAAGGCCGGGATGAAGGTGTAGTTCTGCATGTCGGTCGTCGAGAGGGTCTTGTCGAAATCGTAAAGAAGGGCGATCTTCGTTTTTTTTGCCATTTTCTCTTCCTCAGCTGACTTTTTCCTCTTTTCATTGTAACATAAAGCACGAAGCGGAAATTGTTTTCTTCCACTTGCGTTGAAAATAAGGGGGGAGAAACCCATGAAAGAATGTCCATTCTGCCATCAGGAAATCGACGACTGGTGCTGGGTCTGTCCGAAATGCCACAAGGCGCTTCCGCCAAAGCCGATTATAGGCCATGCCACGCATGGTGTCTTCGAGGAAGAGGAACGCATCCTCCCGTCAAACGAGGATGACTCCATGATCCAGGACAAGGCGCGCATGAAGGATGATGACGATGATTCCTTGGAGCCGGATCAGCCTTTTTCGACCGGTCCCTCAAACGACGACGAGGACTGAATTGTATTCCCAAAAGCAAGGCCAAGAAGGACTTCTTCCCGATGTCTTCTGCCGGAGGAAAGAAACTCGAGCGATTTTCCCTTGAAGATTCCTTTCGGAAGTCGTATATTGATTGTTGCCTTGCGTTTCGCATGGTATAAAGTTCATAGATAGAAAGACGAGGAGGACAAAGAAAATGAAGAAAGACATCCACCCGAAATACTACCGGGCCAAGGTCACCTGCCTGACCTGCGGAAACACTTTCGAGACCGGTTCCACCCTTCCTGAGATCAAGGTCGATACCTGCTCTCACTGCCACAGCTTCTACACCGGTAAGCTCACCTTCGCTGCGGATACTGGCCGTGTTGCCAAGTTCAACCGTATGCTCAAGGACAGCGAATCCAAGAAATCCGCCAAGTAAACGTCCTCTTTGGAACGATAGTCTTGCCGTAGGCATTGGCCTGCGGCCTTTTTTGTTTCCGCTTTTCCTTTCGGCTTTGAGGAATGTGGTATAATTCATTCAGCAATGAAAAACAAAATCGAAAACGAGTCCAACATCCATGAATCGGGTGAAGACTACCTTGAAAAGCTCCTGATGCTCCAGGAACAGAACAAGGCCGTCCGCAGCGTCGACCTTGCTGCCGCCTTCGGCTATTCCAGGCCTGCCATTTCGCGTGCGGTCAAGGTCCTCAAGGAAGATGGCTTCATCCTCGTCGGTCCCAAAGGCCAGCTGGAACTGACCGAGGAAGGCAGAAGGAAAGCGAAGGCGACTCTGGCAAGACACCGGGTCCTGACAACCCTTTTCCGCAAGCTCGGCATCGATTCCGATATCGCCGAGACGGATGCCTGCCGCGTCGAGCACATCATCCATCAGGAAACCTTCGAGAAGCTCTCGGCACTGCTGGACAAGCTGGATAAATGAACCTTTCCGAATTCTACAGGGCCATGGGAGCAAAAAGCGAGGCCGATATCCTCCGCTGCTTCCCGGTCCGATACGAATCCCTCCTTCCGACAGGGGTCATCACTACGCCCGTAGATGGGCAAAGGTACGTCGTTCTCGGCGTCCCTTTTTCTTTGTACTCCAGGCCGGGACGCGGGACTTCCTTCATCCGCTTCAAGGTCAAGTGCGCGACGACGATCCTCAGTTGCATCCTCTTCAACCAGCCCTTCTACTTACGAAAGCTTTCCGGAAAACAGGAGCTTCTCTTTGTCCTCTACTATTCCGAGCCGAGGAAGGCCTATGTCGTCAACGGCATCCACGATCCGGATTCCTACTATGCCATGACCGGGATCAAGCCTATCTACTCCCTTCCCAAGACCGTTCCGACAAGCTATTTCGTCTCCTATCTCAAGAAGACGCTTCTGGATAGCCAGAATTCCTTGCTGGAAGACTCTCCCCTTCCCAAGCGCCTTATCGAGAAATACCGTCTGATGGACGAGAAGGATGCCTACAGGGCCATCCATTTCCCGCGTTCGAAGGACGAGCTCACGAAGGGGCTGAGGGTTTTCAAGTACGAGGAAGCCCTCTCCTATTCCATCCGTTCCCTGCGCCTGAAAAGACAGGCTGACCGCAAGAAGAAAGTCCATAACGCCCCCATCGACCACAAGAAGATCAACAACATCGTCCGGAAAATCCCCTATAGGCTCACCAAGGACCAGCTTGTTGCCATCCACGACATCGTCCTGGACATGGAAAAGGAGAAGGTGATGTACCGCCTCCTGCAAGGGGATGTCGGAACCGGGAAAACGATCGTCAGCCTTGTCGCCCTCTATGCCAACTACCTCCGGGGAAAGCAAGGTATCCTCATGGCCCCGACCTTCGAGCTCAGCCACCAGCACTATGAAAACGCCCTCTCCTTCTTCAAGGACACGAATGTCCATGTCGTCTTTCTTGCCAATGCCAGCGCCATGAAAGCCAAGGAGAGGAAGGAAATCCAACAGGGCCTTGAGGAAGGATCGATCGATGTCCTTGTCTCGACCCATGCCGCTCTCGGCGAGAAGATCCGCTTCAGGAACTTGGGGCTGAGCATCATCGACGAGCAGCAGCTTTTCGGCGTCGCCCAAAGGGATAGCCTTCTTAAAAAGGGCGAAAGCGATCTTCTGATGGTGACGGCAACCCCGATCCCCAGGACCCTCTCCCAGATCGTCAACGCGGACTTGGATGTCTCCACGCTTGAGGAATATCCCCACGGCAGGAGAAACGTCCGGACGAAGCTAGTCCGCTCCAGCGACCCGATCATCGAGGAAGTGATCGCGAAATGCCTTGCCGTCCATCGCCAGATATTCGTCGTCGCCCCGAAGATCGACGAAAGCGAAAACAAGGCCAGCGCAAAAAGCATTTTCAAGGATATGTGCGAGCGTTTTGGAAGCGAAAACTGCCAGCTTCTTCACGGAAAGATGAAGAAAGAGGACCAGAAGGCTGTCTATGATGCCTTCCTCAAGGGAGAGAAGCCAATCCTCGTCTCGACGACGGTCGTCGAAGTCGGGATCGATGTCTCCAAGGCCGCCCTTCTTGTCGTCTACGATGCCAACTGCTTCGGCCTCTCAAGCCTCCATCAGCTCCGGGGGCGCATCGGCCGTTCGGGGGACTTTGCCCTCTGCCTTCTTGTCTATGACGGAAAGGACAAGGAAAGCCAGGAAAAGCTGGAATTCCTTTCTGGCACGAACGATGGCTTTGCGATTTCGCAATACGACCTGAAGATGCGCGGTGCCGGCTCCTATTCCGGGGAAAGGCAATCGGGAAAGAGCGAGCTTCTCGTCTGCAACTTCGTCACCGACTTCACGATCTTCCGCTGTGCCAAGGAGGACGCGATCGGAATCCTCAACGATCCCAACGAGGAAGAAAACGCCAGCTATCTTAAAAGCCTCGATCGAGAGCTCGTCACGAAATTGGCCTAGCGCTTCTCTTCTACTATAGTTCTTCTAAGATTTATGTTATTATCTAAAAGCATTTGTGCACACGAGGTTTTTTGCCATGATTGAAATCGCTGTTGACATGATGGGTTCCGATCTCGGACCGACAGTCCTTGCCAAGGCAGTCAAGGATTATCATAGGGAACACAAGGACATCCACTTCACGTGCTTTGGCAAGGAAAACGTCCTCAAGGAGGCCTTCCAGGGCGAAGAGGGAATCACGATCGTCAATACGACCGAGGTCATCCCGATGGAGATCAAGCCCCTGGACTTCCTCCGCCGGAAGGATTCCTCCATGTATCGGGCCATCGAATCCGTCCGCAACAAGACGTGCCAGGCGGTCGTTTCCGCCGGTTCGACAGGCGGTTTCATCTCCGGTGCCACGATTCTCCTAAGGAACATCCCGGGCGTGACAAGGGCCGGTCTATGCGCCGCTTTCCCAACCTGCCGGAAGGACAAGGCTGCCGTCATTCTGGATGTCGGTGCCAACAACGTCAACACGGCCGAGGATCTTGTCTGCTTCGCCAAGATGGGGCGCATCTATGCCAAGGAAGTCCTCAAGGAAGAGAACCCGAAGGTCTACACCCTCTCCAACGGCCTTGAGGAAGGAAAAGGAACCGATGAGATCGTCGCGGCCTACAAGCTCCTCAAGGAGAGCAACTTCCCCGGATTCATGGGCAATACCGAGGCCAGGGAAGTCCTCGATGGCGAGCATGACGTCGTCGTCACTCCCGGCTTTTCCGGAAACATCCTTCTGAAGGCCTGCGAGGGAACGGCAAGCCTAGTCAGCAAGCTGACGAAGAAGGCCTTCCTGAAGAATCTTTTCACCAAGATCGGCTATCTCTTTGCCAAGGGCGGATTCAAGGACATGAAGGAAAGCATGAACTACAAGAAATACGGCGGTGCGATCCTCCTTGGTGTCAACGGCGTCGCCGTCAAGGGCCATGGCAATTCCGATGCCTATGCCTTCTATAACGCCATCGATGTCGCAAGGCGCATGGTGGAAAACCATATCGTCGAGAAGATCGAGGAAATCGGCAAATGATCGAAGGCCTTCAGGAAATCCTTGCCCGCTTCGGCATCCAGACAAAGGACATCGCGCTCTACGAGATGGCCTTTACCCATGCCTCCTATAGCAACGAACACAAGGAATGCCCGAGCTACGACCGTCTGGAATTCCTCGGCGATGCCGTCCTGGACATGGTCATTTCCAGCACCCTCTATCGGAGGTTCCCGCAGTGCAATTCGGGACAGCTTTCCAAGATGTGCGCCCTCCTTGTCGAGGGAAAGACCTTGACCAGCTTCTCCGAGAAGCGCTTTGGCTTTGCCAATCTCGTCCGCTATTCGGTCGGCGAGAAGGGAAACACCCGCTTCCACAAGCACATCAACGAGGATATCTTCGAGGCCTTTGTCGGCGCCGTCTATCTCGACCAGGGCTTCCCCTTCGTGGAGAGACTGCTTCTGGATATCTATGATCCGATACTCCCCGACCTCCTTAAGGACCTCAAGGATTCCGATCCGAAGACCCGCCTCCAGGAGATCCTTTCCAGCAACATCGACTATGTCTGCGTGGAACAGACGGGACTGAATTCCCCGGATGTCTGCTATCTCGTCGAGGCGCGCGTCCAGGGAACGGTCCTTGGAATAGGAAGGGGGCACAACACCAAGGAAGCCGAAATGATGGCCGCCAGGGATGCCCTGGCAAAGAGGGTAGGTAAATAGAATGGGACTTATCAATTTCCTCAAGGAAAAGTTCGCGAAGCATCGCGAGGAAAAGAAGAAGGAACGGGAAGAAAGGGAAGAAGCTTCCAAGCAGAAACTTCCAATCGAAGATGAAAAGCCCGCGGAAGAAAAAGCACCCGAAACCGTAAAGGAATCTTCCCCGCTTTCGGAAGAGAAAAAAGAAGCGGAGGTCATAGAAAAGCCTACCGTTTCCGAAGTGCCTCCTAGCGAAGCAGAGTCAGTCGAAAGCACACCTGTTGAAGAAGAGCCTGCTCCGGAAAAGGAAAGTGCCCCTCTTCCTCAGGAAGAAAAGGTTGAGTCTTCTGAGACCAAAAATTCCAAGCCTGTAGAAGAAAAGCCTGTCGAGGAGAAAAAGCCTGAGAGCAAGGCTGTCAAGGAAAGTGAGAAGGACGTCATGGATAAATACGTCGCTGGCCTTGACAAGTCCCGTATGGGCTTTACCGACAGGATCAAGAGGCTTGCCAGTGCCAACAAGGTCGTCAACAGGGAATACTTCGATGCCCTCGAGAGAATCCTGATCGAGGCCGATGTCGGTGTCGATCTCTCCTTGGAATTGATCAAGGAGACGGCAAGCGAGGCGGCAGCAAGGAAGATCAGCGATCCCAATGAGCTTAACGACCTCCTCATCGATAAGATGTTCATCGGTTATGCCAACGAGGGCGGAAGCTTCTCGACGGATCTCAAGCTTGCCAAGGACGGGCCGACCATCGTCTTCATGTGCGGTGTCAACGGCGGCGGAAAGACGACCACGACCGCAAAGCTTGCCAAGAAATACAAGGACAGGGGCCTGAAGGTCCTTCTTGTCGCTGCCGATACCTTCCGCGCCGGAGCGGTCGAACAGCTTGCCTATTGGGCAGAGCGTGTCGGTGTCGATATCATTTCCCGTCCCGGAGCCGATCCGGCTTCCCTTTGCTTCGATGCGATGAAGAAGGCCCAGGCGGAGAAGTATGACATCGTCTTCATCGATACGGCAGGCCGTCTTCAGAACAAGAAGGCCTTGATGGACGAGCTTTCCAAGGTCGTGCGCGTCATTCGCAAGATCATTCCCGAGGCACCGCACGAGGCGCTTCTTGTCATCGATGCCAACACGGGGCAGAACGGCATCGACCAGGCGCAGGTCTTCCGCCAGAGCGTGCCCTTGACGGGTATTGTCATCACCAAGATGGATGGCACGAGCAAGGGCGGAATCATCCTTTCCATCCGTAAGCAGCTGACCCTTCCTGTCCGTTTCATCGGGTTGGGCGAGAAGATGGACGACCTCGAGGAATTCGATCTCGACAAATATCTCTATGGTCTTCTCGTCGGGGATGAGGAGGAATAGCTATGGGTTCTTTCTTTGTCTGGCTTCTTGTCTGCCTTGCGGTCAACGTCATCGTTTCCATGCTGGTCTCAACGCTTGGTGGCAATGCCTACCTAGCGACGATGCTGACTTCCCTGATCCTCGCCTTCCTTCTGGCATGGATGAATACCGTTTTCGACCGCCGGCATTTCTATCGCTACCGTTCCTTCTGGATGTATTTCCTCATCACGGCGATCGTCTTCCTTCTTCTCGACCTATTGGTCTTCCTCATCTAGCATGAAGGACGAGGATATCCTAAGGAGGAAGGCCCTCTTCTCTTCCCTTCTCTTGGCCTATGGAAAGCTCCTTTCCAAGAAGACGCTCTCCCGGATGGAAAGCTTCTATCTGGAAGACCTCTCCCTAAGCGAGATTGCCCTTAACGAGAACGTCTCCAGAAGCGCGATCCAAAGGGCCATCAAGGATGGGGAGAAGGAGCTGAGCCACTATGAGGAGAAGGTCGGGCTCTTGAAGAAGACGTGCCATCTATCCCTTCTTCTTGGAAAGATCGAGAAGGAAAAAGACGACGAAAAAAGAAAGGACCTCCTAAGGGAGGCCAAAGGAGTATTGGACTATGGCATTTGAAGCATTGGGCGATCGTCTCGGTCGCATCGTCAAGAAGATCCGTGGCCAGGCCACCCTCACCGAGAGGAACATGGATGACATGCTCCAGGAGGTCCGCAAGGCCCTTTTGGAAGCCGACGTCAGCTATACCGTCGTCAGCGACTTCATCAACGAGGTCCGCTCCGAGGCCATCGGACAGAAAGTCCTGGACAAGGTCTCCCCGGGCGACATGGTCGTCAAGATCGTCCACGACAAGATGGAGAAGCTTCTCGGCGACGGCGACAACGATGTCTGCTTCCGCATGGACGGAAGGCCTACCGTCATCATGATGGTCGGTCTCCAAGGTACCGGAAAGACGACCTCGGCCGCAAAGCTTGCCCAGCTCTATGAGAGGAAGAACCACAAGAAGGTCCTCTTGGGTGCCCTGGACGTCTATCGTCCGGCTGCCATCGAGCAGTTGATCAACCTCGGCAAGAAGTGCGATCCGGTCGTCGAAACCTATTCCGAACCGAATGGCAACCCGCCCGACATCGCAAAGGATGCCTATAAGAAAGCCACGGAAGAGAAGTTCGACATCCTGATTCTGGATACCGCCGGACGTCTTGAGATCGACGAGAAGCTCATGGACGAGCTGAAGAAGATCCAGCAGCTTGTCCCGATCGACGAGACCCTTCTGACCGTCGATAGCATGGTCGGCCAAAACGCCACCAACGTCGCCTTGACCTTCGCCAAGGAAATCCGCATCACCGGCCTTGTCATGACAAAGCTCGATGGCGATTCCCGCGGCGGTGCCGCCCTGTCCATCAAGAAGATGACGGGCCTTCCCATCAAGTATGCCGGTACCGGCGAGAAGATGGAGGATCTGGAGAACTTCCACCCCGACAGGATGGCTTCCCGAATCCTTGGCATGGGCGATATCGTCTCCCTGGTCGAGGAAGTCCAGGCAAAGCTTGACGAGAAGCAGGCCGAGAAGACAAGCCGCCGCATGATGAACGGCCAGTTTGACCTCACCGACATGCTTTCGATGATGAAGCAGATGAACAAGCTCGGTCCCCTAAAGAAGATCCTGGCCATGCTCCCGGGCATGCCAAAGCTCTCCGACGACCAGGTCGACCAGGCCCAGAAGCAGCTCAAGAAGACGGAAGTCATCATCTCCTCCATGACCCGCGACGAAAGAAAGAAGCCGGAGATCATCAAGTCCAACAGGAAGCTCCGCATCGCCAATGGCTCGGGAACGACCCCCAAGGACGTCACCCAGGTCATCGAAAGCTATGAGAAGATGAAGCAGGGCATGAAGATGATGAAATCCAACCCCATGCTCTTCCGTCGGATGATGGGAAAGTAGAAAACCGATGACACAGGGGATGGCTCTGTCAGGGCCATCCTTTTTCTTTTCCTCTTTCGGAACAAAAGAAGACCCGTCGTGCGCTAGAATAAAAATACGAAAACAGAATCCCCGCTCTTCAAGGAGGATGCGATTGTGCAAAAGGGAAAAGGCTATCGGCGTTTCCGTACCATCATCAAATGGCTTTCCTTAACCGCCTTCCTTTGCTGCAGCCTTGTCATCCTTATTGAGAGCGCGATTCCAGGGGAGCAGAGCAAGGAGCAATCCGACAACATCGCCGGCATCGTCCAGGACGGCATCGATAACGATTACGACGAGGAAAACATCAAGGACATAGAATCCTTTGAGGTCCTTCCGGAAAAGACGGAAGATATCCTTGTCGGCGAGACCATTTCCTATGCAGTTTCCTATAACCCGGAGGACACTTCCTATCCTTCCCTTGTTTGGAACGTCTCGGACCCTTCCGCCTTTGCTATCGACTACAGCAAGCAGACGATAGACTGCCTCAAGGAAGGAAGCTTCTCCTTCAGTATCCATTCCCAAAGGCATAAGGAACTTGTCGATTCCTTCACCTTGGAGGTCCAAAGCGTCCCCGCGGAGGAAATCCTTCTTCCCTATGAAAGTATCGAGCTTGAAATCAACAAGACACTGGCGCTCAAGCCGACCATCCTTCCTGAGAACACCACCGACAAAAGCCTTGCCTATCTTTCACAAGATAGAGACATCGCCTCCATTGAGAAAGATGGCGTCTTGACGGCAAGAAAGATAGGAAAGACGGAGATAACAATCTCGAGTATTTCATCTCCAAATGTTTCTCTTTCCATCCCCGTTGCCGTAACCCCTCCAAAGGAAGAAGGACTCAGTTCCATAAGCCTATCCTCCCTTTCCTTTTATGCCAAGGAAGAGGCGGTTCTTCTCACGGGATCCTATGCTCCTATCGGTGCTTCCTTTGACGCTTCCCGATTGACTTTGACTGCGGATGACGAGACCCTTCTCTTTTCGAAGGTGACGTTCTCTTCCTCCTCTTCTTCTTTCTCGTGCACGCTCTCCTATCCGGAGGATGTCGAGGAAAAAAAGACGATTGCGATCAAAGCGACTTATGACTTGGATAGCGGAAAAAGACTTCTTGCCGAGAGCCGTGTCGAAATCCTTCCGCGTCTTTCCTTGACCCCGGATTGCATCGATACCTCAAAGATAAAGGACTGCTATCAAGGCGAGCTTTACCTGTTGAGCCACTATGGCTCTTCCGCTCCCTTGGCAAAGACAAACCTGACGATCGATATTCCCCTTGCTGAGGAAGTCCTCCTTCATCCGGAGCGCTATCGGATGGAGGATATCTCCTTCTCCGTTCCAAGTACGCTAAGGATCCTTTCCCAAGAGGATAGCAAAGTCACTTTGACACCGATCGATCCCACTGGTGCCTTTGATGGCAACATCCTCCTACAGATACCAGGCTCGCCTTCCTATAGCCTTCCCTTTTCCTATTCCGTGAAGGAGGATAATGCCTTCATCACAGGTATCGAGATGAAGAATCTCTATTCCTCAAAGGAAGAAAAGGAAAACATCCTTCTTGCTGGAAATAGCTATCCCAATCTTCTTGAGCATTCTCTCCTCTCCTCGGAAGGAAAAGCCTCCTTTGTCTTCAAGGATACGGGCCTAAGCTATGAGATTTTGGAAGGAAAGGATGTCCTCACCTTTGTGGAAAAAAACGGAGAGAGGAGAGGCATCACGACCTTGAAGGCAGGAACGGCCAGAATCCGCGCCTATAGCGAATACGAATCGACGGTCGGTGTCGTGAATCCCGTCTCTAATACTTTCACAATCCAGGTGGTCGATAAGCCAAACGCCTCCCGTCTTCTTGATAAAGGAAAGGAAATCGACCCTTCTGAAGGACTTGTCCTCAAGAAGGACGAGAAAAGGACGGTCGAATACGAGACCTTCTTCCAAGGCCAAGCAAAAACAGCCCTTCCCTCCGTCACGATGAAAGTAAATACGACCATCCAGATCGAAGACCCATCCATCCTTTCCTATTCCACAGGAAGCAAGACCTTCACGGCCCTCTCCGGAGGACAGACAAAGGTGACCTTCCTTCCGGAAGACAAGGAACTATCCCACCTTGCCATGACCTTGACAGTAGTCGTCGACCATGTCGAAGTGGACATGGAACACTTTGTTTTCCATATCCAAGCAGAGGAATACCCGGAAGGAAACACTCCCGATGACGATCTTTCAAGGATTGCCTTAGGAACCCTCCTGAAAGTCCATGCCAGTGTCAATGAGGATGCCTCCATTCCCGACGTCCGTTATTCCAGTTCCGATTCCAGGATTCTCTTTGTCGATGAAGAGACGGGTCTTACCAAGGCCATCGCTCTTGGAAAGGCAAGCATCATCGCCTATAGCCTTGATGATCCCTCAAAACGGATCGAAAAGGCCATTGAAGTCGTGCCGGTTTCCTCTTCTTTCTCCTTGGATACGACAACACTGAATCCTCTCTCCCTAAAGGAGGTCAAGGACGATAGGGACTATGGAAACTACACGGATATCACGCTCCGCTATGGGACAAGCTATTCCCTGAAACTGAATTTCGCTTCCTATGCCACCTCCAAGAGCATCGACTATTCCTTTATCGATCCCACGGGAAAGAAAGCCGATCAGGACATCCTTGCTATCGATGCCCAGGGAAGGATTTCCTTGCTCGATATCGGAACGACATGGCTACAGGTCACCTATGGAAAGGATACTCTCTCTCCAAAGATCCGTTACTATCGAATCACGAGCGTCCGCGATACGACACACACCTTCCGGGAACTGGCGACCATGCTTCGGAAACTCATCGGCCATCTTCTCCTCTTTGCCGTGACCGGCATCTTCCTTATGCACTTCATCGCCCTCTTCTGCCCGGACCTGAAAAGAAGATTGATATCGAGTGGCGTAGCCCTTGTCATCGGCTTTGCCGTCGCAGGACTGAGCGAGCTCATCCAGATGATGGTTCCGGGAAGAGGGCCGACATGGACGGATGTCGGAATCGACTTCGCCGGCTTTTCCATCGCCGTTGTCTTCTTTGTCCTCCTCTTTGTTCTCATCGACCTTTATCGAAGGCATAGACGGCCAAAGGATCCGAATACCATAGACAGCACCACCATAGAAGGCCAGGAAGAAAAGAACCTGTAGGACAAAATAGCCTTTGCTGTCCCCTAGGAAGACAGAAAGATCGAAAGTGGGAAATATTCCCAACTTTATTTATTTCTCTGGGTTGTCATATTGTTGCAAAGTCTATTTTCTAGTCACTTGTCCTTGACGGAACAAGGCCCTATTTTGACAAAACGAAAAAGACTTGGCATAATGTAAAGCGGAGGTAACATCAATGAACATACTCAAGAAAGTCGAACTGTGCGATCTGGATGAACTCTCCGGCCTTCTTGTCGAGTTCTGGCATTCCCAACTTGTCACGCCATCCGATTCCGATATTCTGGAAGACATCCGGCGCATGATCGACCCGAAGGGAATCGGAAGGCTCATCATGCATGACGAGGCGATTGCCGGATTCATCTACGTCAACGAGAAATACGGCTATTTGAACAACATCGAATATCTCTATATCGACAAAAAGTTCCGCGGAATGGGACTGGCGGCATATGCCATCGGCGAAATCAAGCGAATCGTCCTTGCCCATGCCGACAACGACCGCGTCCAGATCGAGGTCTCACCCAACAATATCCGTGCCCTGAAGCTCTATCACAGGCTTGGCTTTGCCTGCATCGATACCATGACTTTGTCGACCGGCATTCCCGGAAAGACGGAGGAAATCCTTCTCCGCGAGCTTCCTTTCCGGATCAACACCGAGGATGCCTTCCTCAAGGGGGATAGCAAGTAAAAACAGAACACAGGAATCCCTTTTCAGTTTCTGTCAAGGTGTTCTTTTGCTGCATGAAAAAAGGCTGGCCGCCACAACAGCCAGCCTGCAATCCTTATTTTTCAGGAACGAATCGCTTTCCCTTTTGGAGCGCTTCCTTTTCCTTTTTGCTTTCTTCGGTCGCTCCTTTTTTAAGGCTTTGGAGATAGTCGTAGTCCTTGCGGGTATAGACCATCTTTTCGATAAGGTCCGGCCTTCTTTCCAAAGTGATTCTTAGGCTTTCCCGATGCCGGTATTCGTCGACGACCTGGTGATTCCCGCAGAAGAGGATGTCGGGTATCCTTTTGCCTTCGAATTCCAGGGGATAGGTATACTGGTCGTATTCCAGAAGATCGTTGTCGAAGGATTCTTCCTTGGTCGACTCATCGCTGATGGCTCCCTTGAGAAGCCTTGTGACGCTGTCGGCGATTGCCATGGCCGGGATTTCCCCACCTGTCAGGATGAAGTCGCCGATGGAGAGTTCCTCGTCGACATAGTCCTGGAAGCGGCTGTCGATGCCTTCGTAGTGACCGCAGACAAGAAGGATTTCCTCCATCTTTGAAAGGCGGATGGCATCCTTCTGGGTGAAGGTCTTGCCTCGTGGCCCCATGTAGATCTTGTGCGTCTTTTCGCTGGAATGGGCCCTTAGACAGGAGACAAGGGGTTCTAGGCGCATGATAAGGCCTGCCCCGCCACCGATAGGATGGTCATCCACCCGATGGTTCTTGTCCAGGGAATAGTCCCGGATGTTGACGATCTCAAAGGCGACAACGCCCTTGGCGATGGCCCTTTTGACGATCGAGGAATCCAGGAATTGGTCGAAGAAATGGGGAAAGATCGTCAGGATGGTGATTTTCACTTCGCCAGGACCTCGGTTCCCAGGGCCGTCAGGCGGATCGTCTTTTCCTTCTTGTCGACGGATTCGATGAAGATGCCTTCCTTGAAGGGAATGTAGGACTTTCCGCAGACGAGATAGTCTCCGGCCGGCATCTTGTTGACTGTCTCGACCTGTCCATAGGCGTTGCCGTTGGCATCGATGATGGTCATGCCGACAAGGTCATCGTAGAAGAATGTTCCCTTCGGGGCACGGACGTTTTCCTTGACGATCCTTCCGCTCATCCATTCGATGTCGTTGATGTCGTCATATCCCTTCAGGCCGATGATGGCAATCCGGTCGCCTTTCATGCGGAAAGAGGAAATCGTGTATTCTTTCTCGTGTCCGTTCTCGTCATCGATGAGGACCGTCTTGCCGATGGCAAAACGCGTCTCCGGCGTCGAGGTGGAGATGGAAACCTTCAACTGTCCTTTGATGCCAAAGGTATTGACGATTTTTCCGATGTTCTTGATTGCCATAGGTATTCCTTTCCGAAAGAAAGAGGGAGAAGATTCTCCCCCTCCCTTTCCTGATTATTCTTGTGTCGGCTTTTCTTCTTCGATGACGAATCCCGGATGGCTGGCCTTATACTCCGCAATGGTGGCAAAGCGAAGATGGACCTTCTTCCTCAAGTTCTTGATGGAAACGTTGAGGATGGTCCGCAGGGAATCGGAAATGACGCCATGCCTTCCGATGAGCTTTCCAAGATCGTCCCTATCGCAGAGAATAAGATAGGTCTGTTCCTTCCTCGTGCGATTTTCGGGACTGTCCATCCTTTTGATGATGAGCTTTTCCGGCTTCGCAACCAATGGTTCGACAAGGGAGCGGATATCTGGGATGAGATCGATATCAGTTCCAATGTACATGGTTACTTGGCCTCTTTATTGGTCTTGCGGGCAGCGACCTTGGCATCGACGAACTTCTTGTAGATGCCTTTCTTGGTCAGAAGGGTGCGGACGGAATCGGAAGGGATGGCACCGCAGTTGAGCCACTTGAGGGCCTCTTCCTCGTTGATGCTGAAGTCATGGGTGTTGGGATTGAAGAATCCGAGGTCGGCAAGGTTGCTGGAACGAGGGGTCCTTCTGGAATCGCTGACGACGATACGATAGGAAGGAAGAGCCGTTCTTCCGATACGGGCAAGTCTGATTTTAACCATAGTGATATCCTCCAAATGAAATTGACAGCGAATAGAAATATATCGTATCCAAGCAAAGGTGTCAAGGTTTTTATGTTGACAGGCAAAACGAGTTTAGACTTCTTCTTTTCCTAAGCCAAAAAGAAAAAGGCCAGTCCCATCAGGAACCAGCCTATTGCAGCAATCAAGACGGAAAACGACTACTCTTCGACAATGACACGGAAATATTCCTTGAAGGTCATCGTTCCTTGCACCTCAGTAGGAATTTTGATTTCACAGCTTCCAACGGCTTTCGGGGTGATGACTATATCGACTGTTCCAGCTTCCTGGTCAACGTTTTGGAATTCAGCGGTGACATAGTCGCTGGCATCTTCATAATATTCGATTTCGTTTCCTTCAATGACGACTTTGTTGCTGGAAGTCAGGATAGACGGATTGAGTTTGGCCTTGAATGTCTTCGCCCCTTCGGAAAGGGAAACCCTGAAGATACCAGAATCCATTCCACTGGGGTCAGCCTCCATTCCCTCAACGCTCGTGAGATTGATTACGGGCGAGACCGTTTTGACGACTTCTCCAGTGACAGTCACGTTAATATTCTCCCACTTGCCATCAGGAAGAAGGATACCAAAGATAGAATTCCCATTAGAAGCCGGTGTGAGGATGAGGTTGACGATGTCGTCATTCGGATTCTCGTCTTCCTCGATTCGAACAGAACTGATGACGTAAGGCTCACCAAGTTGGGTCAGTTCCTCAAGCACGCCTTCCTCGTAAGGGCCCTTCTCACTGAGCCGGATCTTGAAGGTTGCTTCACCCTTGGAACCATCGAAAGTGAACCTGTTTTCCTCGGAGTCATAGCCTTCTTCGGCAGTGGTGAGAATCTCAGCAATTCCCAAGCCTTCCTCGACAGGGGTGCTTGCGACGACTTCGACATCGATCGTTCCAAGATCATCGACGAAATCGTTTCCGACAGTCAGGGTGCAGGTGCCAGGGTTCTTGGCGATGTAGGTCGGGATGGAACTTTCAACACTTTCATCGATGCCAATGACATTGGTATCGCTGGAACCAGTGATATGGAGGCTAGTCAGTCCTTCCGTTGCCGTTTCGGGATAGGTCTTGTCGACGATAATCTGCATATATTCGCCGACACCGATCTTGTTGTCCTCGCCTTCCCCGCTATCGGCAAGGATATGGGCATCGACACCGACAAGAAGATAATCGGAGAAATCGAAGTACATCTTCTCAAGGCTGGGATCGGGATCATAGCTGCCGTTGGCAAAGGTGATGTCCTTGATCGTGATGGTATGCCGATAGGCATTGCCATCATCGAAGGCGCTGCCGTTGACGGTATGGGTCGTCTCGTTCCAGAAGTCGTCGTAGCATTTCTCGATGTTCAACTGAAGAGCAAGGATATCCTTCTCGTCCTCGCTGATGGTGATGCTCAATGCATAGGAGAAGTTGAAGTATCCGGCATCCTCGTTATATGCCGTGATGGAGTACTGGGTGGCACCATCGGTAAGCTTCTTCATTCCGAATTTCTTCGCATGGACATTCGTATCGTCGAAGACATCGAAGACGTTGCGGCTATCAAGGTTGGAAATCGCCTGATAACGTCCCATGAGGTTCTGGGCGACATCGCGGGTCGTGATTTCCCGTCCGGCCTGGGTGATATATTCTCCCTCTTCCATCAGATTGTCCGTGGCGGTGTAAAGGATGGTCTTTTCCTTATAGTCAGGATTGGTGGTAGGAAGGTCCCGGATAGCGGCATACCACATCGTTCCGGGTATGGCCTTGCCATCCTTGTCCACTTCCTGAGTGAAGACCTCGTTGAAGCCAAAATGGCTATGACGGATTGTGTTGATGTTGTCCTGGGTATCCATTTCGGAGAAGGTGACATCCACAATCTTCTGGTCGAGGATATCGATCACGATCTCAGAAAGGGCAGACAGGTTTTCCTGTGCCTCTTCACCGGTCACCGTTCCGGAAGTGGAAGAACTGGAAGAGCTGCTGGAATCAGAGGTAGAGTCGGAAGAAGACGAAGAAGAAGAACTGGAATCGCTCGTCGAGCTGTCTCCGGAAGGCGTGGTGTTCTCACTAGGAGTCGAATCGGGTGTCGTCGGCTTCGGCGTGGAGGGAGTCGGCGTTGTCGGCTCCGTCGGGGTCGTCGAAGAGGGTGCAGGAGAGGTGGTTGTCGTTCCTTCACCGCTCTGGCATGAGGCCAATCCAATGACCGGAAGGAGAAGCAACAGGGCGGCTAATTTTCTTGTCTTTTTCATTTATGCCTCCATTTCGGATTCAAACCGGATTATAACAAAGCAGGTTATTTTTTGAATTAACAAAATATGTTTTAAACCGCTTACATATCCAAAAGAGCCCTTGCGAGGTTGTCGAAAAGGATTTCCACTGTATAATCGGCTAGTAACCAGAACGGAGAACCATATGACAAAAATGAAACCCGCTTTCGGACTAATCTCCCTGTTTCTTGGTTTTGGACTCCTGACGTCCTGCCAAACCGGAACCTCCGAGAGCACACCCGTCCCGCCTTCCTCGACAACCCCTGCTCCAAATTCTAGCGAAACCTCTTCCAATCCCTCAAATTCGTCGGATTCATCTACCGGTACATCCTCTTCCTCGAGCGGATCCTCCCTTGTGGAAGCCAATGGCCAGCTGAGTGCCATCAACAAGCTCCGCGCCTCCCAGGGCCTTACCACCATGCCTTCCTTGGGTCAGGTCAACATCCTTGTCGTCCCCGTCCAATTTGCGGCTTCTACGGACTCCCAAGAGAATCTCACCTTCAGCGAGGCGATGACCAACGACCTCAACAGCGCATTCTTCGGTGAGGCCAATGCCGTTCCTTCCGTCAAGGCCTTCTATGAGGAATCCAGCTATGGAAAGCTGACTATCGGTGGCGTCACTGCTCCTGTCGTCACCCTTGCCGATACCCTGAACGAGGCGATGCACACCGTTTCTGCCCAAGGCATCAGCACCTATCTCGAATCCACGGTCAGCACCGTCTATTCGACCCTCTTTGAAGGCGAGGACAAAGTCTATGACCTGTCCGACTTCGACAGCGATGATGATGGCAAGGTCGATGCCATGGTCCTGGTCAATCCGCTTCCTTCCCTCATTCTCCTTGGCCAGTCCACCGGAGACGATAACGTCGATGCCATGCTCAGCGACATCGCTGCCTTCGGAGGAGAGAAATCGAATGTCGATGCCTTCGCCTGGACCAGCGCCTATTGCATGGAATACCTCGCTTATCTAAATGACAGCAAGGACATCGATTCTCACTTCTATGTCAACCTCGTCGGCTCGATGATGGGTCTGGACAGCTATTACGACTACACCGGAAACAGCTCCACGAACACCTATCGTGCCCCGCTTGCCATGATCGACAGGATGGATGGCTACATCGGTGACCACAACCCCTTCAGCAAGTACCAGCTCGGCTGGGCCGAACCGGAATATATCACCCCGGAAGATGTCAGCGAGCAGGGAAAGACGATCACCATCAGCAAGGGTCAGAGCATTGCCCTCTCCTATAAGGACCAGGGGCTTTATGGCGAATACCTGCTTCTGGATCTCTACACGCCGGACGGTCTCGATGGCTTGGATTCCAAGAGCGTCTATCTCTACGGAAGAAAGGAATTCTCCACTTCCGGTGTCCGCGTCTATGAAGTCAATTCCTCTCTCGTCCGCGGAAAGGATAGCCTCTATGTTCCCTATAAGGGCACGCCCGACTACGATGCCACCTACACCCTCAGCGACGGGACGAAGGCCAAGTACGTCTATGACTTTGCCCACTCCAATTCCTCCGTCAACCCCCTTGCCGAGTATGGTGTCATCGATCCCGAGCCCCTCATTTCCATGCTTTCCAGCACGGGATTGAACCGTCACATCGTCGACTACAACTATGCCTTGGGCGATAGCGACCTGTTCCAGGAAGGATCCACCTTCACCGACAGTGGCATCCCCGGCTTCTATCAGGACTTCCGCTTCGACAGCGGCAAGGAACTTGGCTTGACCTTCAGCGTCGACAAGATCGAAGGCCAGCAGGTCACATTGACCATCAGGAGGGCCTAAAGATGAAAAAGAAATCCCTTTTGCTCGTCCTTCCACTCTTCCTCTCTTCCTGCAGCGCCGTGGATGGCATTTACGCCGTCAAGAATGCTGCGAAAGCCGATGAAACAGAGACCGTCCTTTCCAACCTTGTCGACACCCTCTGCAATCCTCTCAAGCTCGATGCGACGATCACCTCCAACTTCACTGCGCAACGTCACCTTGTCGATGAAGTCGATGCGACAAGCCGTGTCCATTCCGTCTATACCGGAGACAAGCTCTTCAGCACGAACTTCTACTCCCGCAACGCAGATGGAAACACCATCGAGAGCACCCTGAATATCTCCAACCAAGTCGTCGACACGCTCATGGACGAAGGCGACACGGAAGCCACGCCGATCGACTTCGACAGCACTTACGGAAGCCCCTTCCAGGGTCTTGATGCCAACAACGTCAAGAAGTTCTTCACCGTCAAAGCGGATGGCGAAGGCTATCTTGTCGAGACGACTTCCTATGGCGAAGGTATCCTTTCCACAAGCCTTGCCACCTTCTACCCGATGAACGATACCTACACCTGGGATACGAGAAGTGTCACGGCCTATGCCGATAACATCACCTTCTCCGCCGACAAGGATGGCAAGATCACCACGCTGACCTTCAACGAATACAAGGTGGACGCCTATGGCGGAATCAAGGCGCAGGTTGAAGTCGACCTCGAAAAGGTCTCTGCCGTTCAGGAACTTTCTCCCGTCACTTCCAAGCTGACTGCCGATCAGGCAAGCAAGCTCGACCAGGCGCTTCTGGATCTCGGCCAGAAGATTTCCGGCGGCAACTTCACCCAGACGATTACGATGACCGAGCTTCCTTCCTCCAATCCTCTTCACAAGGGGGTCACCTACAAGAACTATTACGACCTTCCCTATGCGAACAACGATCCCAGCAATGGTCTTGGCCTCATGCTGAGCAGCCGGGCTCTCTCCGATGGAACCAATGCCGTCTACACCGGTCTTGGCTATGGCTGGCTTGGAGGCGAAAACGAGACCGAAATAGACTATGGCTATTGGGCAGTCGGCTGCACGCCGGCAACCGGGAAATTCGGCATGGTCAGCAACGAGTTCTATACCGATATCGATGCGGCCACGCCGACCCTTAGAAACCTTTCCAGCGACTTCTTCACTATCGACAGCACGGGTGTCTACCACTTCGATTTGGATAGCTTCCCCTACTACAACAGGGAATTTGCCGTCGAGACGATGACGGCCATCCTGGGTGTCGGTGACTATCTCAGCCATATTTCGGGCCAGTTCTATCTTTCCGACACGACAACGATGGACTTTGACTTCGACGACCTTGCCATCGCTTTCGACAAGGACGGAAATCTGGTCTTCACCTTGACCTATAAGGATGCCGAAAACGAAGAACAGACGACGGAGACCAGCTTTGCCGAATTCGGCACGACCGATCTCCAGAAAGTCGATAGTCTCAAGAAAGCCGTGGAAATTGCCATGCAGAACATCTTCAACACGTCGACTTCCGAGGAGGATGCCTAAAGATGAAAGCAAAGTTTTCCATTCTTGCCCTTTCCACCCTTCTTGTTGCCGGTGCTTCTTCCTTTGTGGGACAAGTGCCGAGCAAGGGCATTGACAACACGAAGGTCCTTGCTGCCGAAAGCACAAGCCTGACACCCTATGAGGTCCTCTATCTCCTCAGCCAGGATATCCACATCGAAGGCACCTTCACCGAGACGAGAACCTATCCCGAGGGCTATGAGGCCTACAATTCGACGACCACTTCCTCCTTTGTCCGCGACTTTGGCCACATCGAGGAAGAAGACGGCGTACAGAGAAAGGCAACCCGCGTCTACAACGGCCACGTCAGCCAGATCTACTTCCAGGGCGAGGACGGTTGTGCGATGTATGAAGTCCTCCGTTCGGACAACACCGTCGGCACGGCCCGCTATCAGGAAATGGGCCTGGATGCCCTCTATGCCGATGTCTTCCGCAATCCCTTCGACTACCTCGTCGAAAGCGACATCCACAACGACCTTACTTTGGAGCACGACAAGGCAACCTTCATCCTGCAGGCCTTGACGGGCGTTGAGAGAGCGGTCAGCTCCGCCAAGATCCTGACCCAGGGAAAGACAATCACCGGACTCTCCTTTGTCCTTCCCGATAAAGAGCTTGGCATTCCGGATTCCACCGGAAACTTCCTGATCATCAATTCGAAGGCCAGCGTTGAAATCGCTCTTTCCTTCAACGTCTCTCCCTTCGAGCATCTCACCCCGAGCACAAACGACAATCCCGAGGTTTCCAAGGCCCTTTCTGCCCTTTCGGAGAACAACTACACCGTCACCCTTTCCTCCAATGGACTAGAGACCGAATCGACGATCTACGTGACGGAAGAGGGTATCTACCACAAGATGAACGCCGCAAGCAAGGGTGCCCAGAACGGCGACAAGCTCTATATCGGCGACATCATCACCACCGTCTATACCTACCAGAACGGCCGCTTCATCAACGAAGGTATCCGCAACACCAATCCCGTCGAGGAATATCTGGGAACGTTGCTCAGCATCTCCCCGGCCCTCTTTGAGAAGGATAGCGACACGATCTACACCCTCATCGAGGAAGCCAAGGCCTATGGCGGTGCCGCCATCGTTCCTTCCACCTATGGCATGGGAACGGATACGGGTGTCGATGGTTACTTCGAGATCGAGGATGGAAAGCTCCTTTCCGCTCTCGGCATGGTCCAGTCCACGAACGTCATCTCCTTCAAGGACGTCTTCACGGACTATGGAACGACAACCCTCCCGGCATGGGTCGATCTGGACTCTCTGCCGTTGGAATAATGATTAGATAGAGGTGTCATCATGAAAAGATTAACCAGCACATCGCTTCTTCTCCTCATCCCGAGCGTTCTCCTTCTTACCGCCTCCTGCTCCAGCGCCTTCTCCGATGAGGATCTCTTCCTCAATAATGGCGTCCAGAATGCCGACGACGAAAACGTCGGCGTTGTCATCCCGCCCAAGCCCGCGGAGAACGAGGAGATCGCCAAGGCCCTTTCAAGCCTCCAGCGCAACAACCACAAGGCCGAAGTCAGCTATACGACAACAGTCCTCCATCCGGATTCTCCTATGACCGTCGACCTTGAGATGACGACAAACGAGACTTTGAGCTATTCCTATACCGAGATGAGCGACGGCAGCGTCGAAAGGGGCTATCACGAAGTCGGCTCCCGCATCGCAAGGGATCTTCCCAAGGACGATCTTAACGTCGACACGACCCCTAGGATCTATCCCGTCCAGTCCCTGACGATCTTTGAGAATCCCGAGAACGGACTTGCCGTCAGCGAGACCCTCAACGTCGACAACACGGTCACCAAGGCCTACGTTTCCGAATACGATAGCAGCACCGGCGTCTATGATCCTCTGACCTTCGCCAGCAGCTTCCGCAATCCCTGGGACTACATCTCCGTCAGCGACCTGACCCTTAACGAGGATGGCCTCAGCTATAGCCTGGACCTCGACAAGGCCGAGTTTCTGACCGAATGCTATGGGGCAACCTCCGTCAACTGGGTCACGGAATGCACGGTCAACGTCAATCCGGAAGGCAACATCTACCGCGTCGACTTCACGACCGCCGATCTGGATGGCGGAAGCTATACCCGCGAGACCACGATGAGCGTCACCTATTCCAATTGGGGCGAGGAGACGGTCAAGCATGTCGTCCCGCTTACAAACGACAACCCGGAACTTGCCGAAGCCCTGAAGTGCCTCGATGGCGTGACCAACTTCACCTATACCAAGGACACCGTCAGTGCGGACGCCAACGTCGACAAGCACACGACCGGCTACTACAGCAAGGATGAGAAGATGGTCTACTTCCATCAGGAATACGAGGATGCCCTCTATACCGAAGGCGATGACTACGACTATGCCGCCATCTACCAGGAAGACAACAGCTGGGGCTATCCGGGCGAGTGGCTTGGCCTCAACTACCTTGCCGGAACGACCAGCTGGAGCTGGGGAGTCATTTCCGTCTCCGCCAGTGCCCTCTATTCCGTCCCGACCTGGGAAGAGCTCATTCCGCAGTTTGGCTCCGTCAGCCCGGCCCTCTTCACCAAGGTCACCGACGAGAGCGGAACATACTATATCCCGGACGAGACCCTCCTTCCGAGCATCGGCTCCTACTTCGATAACCCGTTCCTGGGCGTCAACTCCAGCTCCCTTGAAAGCAGCGGAAATGGCTTCAAGCTCTGGATCAAGGAAGAAAACGGCAAGCAGGTCATTGACAAGGCCGAGGCCAACTTCACCCTCGTCAGCAGTGACTACACCGTCACCTTCACACTCTCCGACATCGGTTCAACAAAACTTCCGCAGTACTTCCTCGACAGCGTCGAGGGCTTCTAGCCTCCCAATTTCACAGATGAGAAGGGGACTCCTGATGGGGCCCCCTTTTGAGACAAGGAGAGAGACATGAAAAAGAAAAGCATCCTGATCCCCGTGACCCTATTGACGCTCGTCGTTATCTCTGCCTGCAACACAAACCAAAGCTCCCTTTTGCCGACCACGCCCCAGACAAGCTCGACAACGGCAAAGCCGTCAACGCCTAATCCCTCTACCCCGGAAGAGACGACTTCCTCTTCTTCCCAAGAGAGCACGACGACACCTCCCTCTTCCTCATCGACATCTTCCTCCATTTCCTCAAGCACGGAAAGCTCTTCTTCCTCCTCATCCATGGACAAGGTCATCGTCGACTATGGCCTTGATGTCACTTCCCTTCCGACCAAGAACCGCTATAGCCAATACGAGACCTTGTCCCTTGAGGGTCTTGTCATCTCCCTTGTCGGATTGAATGCCGAGGGGGAAATCGTCACGGCAGAGGAGACTTCTTCCTATACCCTGACTTTGAACGGCAAGCCCCTTGAAGACGGTCTCTTCCTTTCCGAAACCGGAAGGAAGACTGTCGTCGTGACTTCCACGGATATGGAGCATCCCGACCTTGAGACGACATTCACTATCCTTGTCTATCCCAACACGTCCCTGAAGCAGGATCTTACGCTTACGGGAAAGATGAAGACCTTCTATCAAGTCGGGGAGAGCCTGGACTTTTCCGGTCTTTCCTTCAGCATGGAAACAATCCGGGTGGATTCCACCGGAAAGCAATGGGAACTCTCGACTGCCCTCTATCAGGATGATCTTGAGATCACGATTGACGGCAAGGATATCGACGGTTTTACCTTCTCTTCTTCCGGACGCTATACCCTGGATTTCAAGGCCCAGGGCTATGAAGAGGTCCTGGAAGCAAGCCTTCTTGTCTATTGCCTTGTCGAGGACAGTGTCTCTCCGGAAGGGAATCTTCCCATGCCGACATTGATGCCGGACAAGGAGACGATGGAAGTCACGATCACCCGAGATGGTCTCCAGCAGGAAGAAGACGACAAGGGCTACTATTCCCCGGAGGAAGTCGTTGTCGACTATGGTATCTACGAGTATGGATTCAACGCCTATGACAGTTGGGTCTATGCCCCTAGCCACCCACTTGAAGGCGAGAGCGTCCATACGACTCCCTTCCTTGTCGTTCCTGTCGTCTTCGAAGGCGGTGAGGAAGATGCCACGGAGGAAAACAGAGACCTCATCAAGAAGGCCTTCTTCTCCGATGGTCAGGACATGGAGTACGAATCCCTCCATTCCTTCTACAGCAAGTCCTCCTTTGGATTGCTCAACATCACCGGCAGCGTCACCGACTTCTTCTATGTCGACGACTATGGCGATGTCGGAAACACAAATGTCGTCTCCCCGGGCATGCTCAACCGTCTGACGACGAACATCGCAAGCTGGGCCGAAGAGGTCTATGGGCTTGACCTAACCGAGTATGATTCCGACAAGGACGGAACGATCGACGGCATCTGGATGGTCTATATCGGAAAGGGAAGCAATCCGGAAAACTTCTGGGGCCTATCGGGAACGACCGGATACAAGGGAACAATCGAGAATCCTGTCGCGAACAACTACGGCCTCATCGGAATGGACTTCATCGGCGGAAGCTATGACGAGGGCATGGATAAGGGTGGCGATGCCCATGTCGTCATCCACGAGACGGGCCATATGCTGGGCCTGATGGACTACTATGCCTATAACGAAGAGGATATCGACTACAGCCCCTTGGGCGGCATCGATGTCATGGATGGCGGCATCACCGACCACAATTCCTATTCCAAGCTTCTCTATGGCTGGACAAAGCCCTATATCGTCTATGGCAATGCTACTTTGTCGATTCCTTCCGCCCAGCAGGAAGATGCCCTCATCATCCTTCCCTATGATGGAAAGACCTACAGGAAGGATGAAGATGGTTTGGTCCACTTCAACCCCTTTGATGAATACCTGGTCCTGGACTACTACACCTACCAAAACCTCAACACGAAGGGATATGACTATGCCGGGGACTATCCTCTTGAAAGCGATGGTGCCCGTCTCTACCATGTCGATGCCCGTTTGACCTACAAGGATGGAAACGAGTATGTCCTCTTTGAGGATCCCGACGATGCCTTGAGCTACGATGGCCTTGTCGCCAAGCTGATCACCAACACCAGCGATGGAAGCTATGCGGAAAGCTCCTCGAACCTCCTCAATGCCAATGCCTTCGACGAGATCCGCTGGATCAGTGCCGACAACACCTATCTCAATCACTCCAATAAGCGTCCGACAAACGCGACGCTCTTCCAGGAAGGCGATACCTTCTCGCTTGAAAACTACAAGACGCAGTTCAATGGTGGCACCTTCAATTCCAAGAAAGGCTTCTCCGCCTCCATCCATTTCGACGCCATCGGCTGAGTACCGACTGCCTGACGAAAGCCAGGCAGTTTTTGTTTTGGGATGGGAACATAAGGGCAGAGGTTCGTCTGTTTTCTTTTGCTTTGGAGTCAAAAAAAGCCGACCCGATGAAGGCCGGCGATTTGCCACAATAATATGGAATAGGATGGCTTCTTGGAATGTTGCCTTTTACTTCGTTTCTTCGGCAGCGGGGGCGGCAGGAGTCTCGACGGCAGTCGGCTTGTCCTTGCGGATAGCCTGCTCCAGACGAGCGGCCTTGCCCTTTCTGTCCCTGAGGAAGAAGAGTTTCTTCCTGCGGACCTTGGCATGCCTGAGGATGGTGACGGAAGCGAGGACGGGGGAGTTGACGAAGAAGTTCCTTTCGACGCCGACACCGGCGGAATCCTTACGGACGACGAAGGTCTTGCTGACACCAGAGCCGCGGATGGAGATGACAACGCCTTCGAAGGCCTGCTGTCTTTCCTTGTTTCCTTCACGGATGGTGACCATGACACGGACGGTATCGCCGGTGACGAAGTCCGGGATATCGCTGCGGATCTGGGTGGCAGTGATCTGCTGAACCAAGTTCTTGTTCATTTCTTTTCTCCTTTGGAATTCATTGTGATGTCCCCTCATTCACCGGCTTGTGACCTGCCGGGCGGACTGAAGGTAGAGCCAAAAAATAGGCGAAAAAAATATATCACAGATTGCTTTGGCCTTCAAGGCTTTTTCAAAAGGCGATCGTCGGCTTTTCTCTTTGCCAGGCGACAGGAAAAAGAGGCCTGTTTTGCGGTGGGAAGAAGCGCGATGGCGGACGAAATGGAAGGAAAGAATGGAAAAAGCATTTTTTGCAATACGTAAGGGCAAAAAAGATTTTGACAGCCATGGTTTCTTTTCTTGAAAATGATTTTCAGTATTCCTATAATTAAAATTGATTTCAACGGAGGAAGATAGCGTATGTCCTATACCATGGATAAGAATCTCGAAGAAGGTCTGAATCTGCTTGCCGAAGGCAAGAAAATCGATACGGCCCTCAAGCTCATCAACAAGTCGGCCAGGAAGGGAAAGACCAAGGGAAAGTCTTTCTTCGAGGTTGGACGCATCGTCCGTGAAGGTATCCCCGGCATGGAAGGCAATCCGGAAGACGCCAGGAAGTATTACGACAGCGCCATGAGCCATTTCGCCAAGCTGGACGTCAATGCCCTGGACTGCCTGGATTACCGCGAGATGGGCGACTACTACAACTACGCCCTCGGAACCGAGGAAGCCGACAAGGCCAAGGCCGTGGATTATTACAAGAAGGCCGTCGAGCTTGGTGACGAGGTTGCCAAGGAAAGACTCGAGCAGGTCGAGAAGGAGCTCTCTTCCGGATCGGCCACGACCGCTCCTTCCCTTGCCGCTCCTTCTACCACTCCCGCCGCCACTCCTACTGTCAAGGAAGCTGCTACCAAGACCGTCGTCGTCGAGGAGAAGGAAGAGACCTATCCTGTCGTCGAGCACGAGCCCATTCCCGAGGAGAAGAAGACGATTGCCGTCGCTCCCTCTCCCGTTGCCGATGTCCAGCCTGAGCCGACTGTCGTGACCGAAGTCAAGGAAGCTGCCCCTGTTGCCGCTCCTGCCCCGGCCGTCGAAGAGAAGCCTGTCGAGGAGAAACCGGCCGTCGAGGAAGCCCCGAAGGTCGAGAAGGCCAAAGAAGTCGTTCCCGAAGGCAAGACCTACGCTTCCGACAGCGCCAAGGTCCAGCACGTCATCGAGGGCGACCAGATCCTCATCCGTGCCATCCGTCTCATCGACTCCCCTGTCTCCACCGAGAAGGAAGTTGCCGATGGCGTCGAGCTTCTGAAGACCGCCGTCGAGGAAGGTTCCATGAGAGCCGCCGTCCTTCTTGCCTACCTCTATGAGGGAAAGTCCTCCTTCGTCTCCCCCAACTTCGAGCTTGCCAAGCAGAACTATGAAGTCGCCATCGGTCGCGGTTCTTCCGTCGCCGAATATCGTCTCGGACTTCTCTATCTCTCCGAGGATACCTACTTCTACAACGAAGCCCTCGGACACGAGCACATCGTCAAGGCTGCCAGGGCTGGCTATGCCCCTGCCCTCAACTACATCGGCGATGCCTATCGTTCCAAGGTCACCAATCCGAAGAACCTCGAGATCGCCTATCGTTACTACTCCCTTGCCGGCGAGAGAGGCTATGGCCTTGCCTACCACAACATGGCCGAGATCGATGCTTCCCGTCAGGAAATCGCCCTCTCCAGGGAGCATGAGAAGTATGCCATCCTCAACGGCTACGATCCGGATACCTGCAAGCAGGATCCCCTCACCTCTTCCCTCCATCTCTGATCGATAGCAAAGCATTCAAAAAGGTTGCCGCCAGCTGACGACAACCTTTTTCTTTGTCTTCCTTATTTCTTGGGCAGGTAGTGAAGCACCTTGTCCGTCTTCTTCTCCGAATAGCCATTCAGGCGCATGACAAGTCCCCTGTCCTTCTCCCTCTGCTTTTCCTGTGCCGCAAGGATTCTTTCCCGTGCCATCTCGCTGATTGCCCTGGTGTCGAGGTTGTCGTATTCCTCTGGAAGAATCGGCTTAGCGAAGGTGACCTGGACAGGATAGCGCTTGTAGTGGTAGTGCTGGCTGAGGATCCTGTCCGTGAGATAGAAGGAGAAGGGGACGATCGGAAGGGAGAGCCTTGTCGCGACCTTGAAGGATCCCGGATGGAAGGGAAGAAGCTTGAAATCGGGTCCCTTGGACCTTGTCCCCTCCGGGAAGATGACGTAGGAGAGCCTTTTGTCGTTGCGCATCTTCTTTTCAAGGTTTGCGATAGCCGTGATCTCGCTTCTTAGGTCATCCCTATCGATGAAGGTGCTGTCCAAGGCCTTGGCGACCTGGCTGGCAAAGGGCATCGAGGCGACTTCCTTCTTGCAGAGAAAGCCGACGGGCCTATCAAGGATCATGACCATCGCGACAGGATCGAAGAGGGAGGCGTGGTTACCGACAAAAAGGCACTGTCCTTCGGGGATGTTCTCCTTTCCCTCGATAAGAAAATCGATATGGAACGAGCTCTTGTTGAGCTTCTCGAGCAGTCCCTTGACCTGACGGAAGCGGACGTCGAGGTCGTAATCCTCCGGATGCTTCGAATAGGTGTTGACCTTCGGGAAGCGGCAGAGGATATGGGGCCATCCGAAGAAGACGATACGGGCCATCTTGATCATTTCTTGGTCCTCCTAGAGAGATAGACACTGGCGGAAAGGGCGCTGACGATGGCAAGCTTGACATAGCAGTCCTGGTTCTCGACGTTTCCGCTCTCGTTGAAGACGAGCTGGCTATAGTCCTCGAAGGAGTAGGTGAAGGTGTTCTTGGTCGGGTTGAAGATGAGATAGATGGTGAAGTCCTTGAGGCGGAAGTTGATCTTGACGGCGTTGAAGGGCAGGTTCTCAAAGGAGATCAGGGAGCGGATCTCGCCATGCTCCTTGCCGATGAGGTTGACAAGCCTCTCCTTGAAGGCGATGGCATCCTTGAAGAAGAAATAGAGATCCTTCCTCTTGTCCAGAAGGGAATAGTCGAAGCCGTTGATGGCATCGCCGGCATCGTAGGAATTGCCGTTCCCCTTCTTGGAAAGACCGATTTCCTGTCCGGCATGGAAGAAGGGAATGCCGCAGGAGGAAAGGAGGGCCAGGGTGATCATCTTCATGCGGCGGAAGATCTCCTCGTCGCTCTCGCCCGTGCAGCAGGCCTTGAGCTTGTCATAGAGGGCGTGGTTGTCGTGGCACTCGACGAAGTTCAGGGATTGGTCCGGCGAGGAGAAAAGCGGCGCAAAGGCGATGGCAACGGAAGAACCCAGGAAGACATGCTTGAAGCCATCGAGGTAGTTTGTGTCCCCCGAGAGATAGCCCCGCACGGCAAGTCCGGATTTCTCCGTCTTTCCCTTGACGACGTCCCGGAAGCGGTCATTGAAGAAGGCGGCAAAGGGCATCTTGTAGGAATTGTATTGGGTTGCCTTCATGTCGGCAGGAAGATTCGTCCAAAGATCCCATCCCTCGCCATAGAAGAGAATATCCGGCTTTTTCTCGGAGAGCTGGTCATAGGCTTCCTTCAGGGTATCGATGTCGGTGATGCCCATCAGATCGAAGCGGAAGCCATCGCAGTCATAGAAGGAAAGAAGGTGAAGGAGGGAATCCTTGATGAGCTTCCTTGCCATATAGTTCCGGCTCTCGATGTCGTTTCCGCAGCCCGAACCGCTGGAGAGGGTCATGTCGTTGTTGTGACGGAAATAATACTGCGGGACAAGAAGGGAGAGGGAATTGAAGAGGGCGGAATAGACATGGTTATAGACAACATCGAAGACGACACGAAGGCCTTTCCTATGGAAGGCGGCGACCAGGTTCCTCAGTTCGACGATACGGGAATAGGGATCGTCGGGATTGGTGGCATAGGAGCCCTCGGGGGCAAAGTAGAAGGAAGGGTCATAGCCCCAATTGTAGGTCGAGAAGGGATCGTCATCGTCGATCGTCTGGAAGTCGAGGACCGGCTGAAGCTGGACATGGGTCACACCAAGGCTGGCAAGATAGTCCAGGCCCATCGGAAGTCCGCCCTTGGTCAGAAGGCCTTCCTTGGAGAGCGCCTCATAGGTTCCCTTGTCGGGAAGATCCGTCAGGGAAGTCATGTCGCGGACGGAGCATTCATAGATGACATCCCTTGTCCGTGCCCTGGAAGGCGGAAGGTGATCCCTTTCCGTCTTGATGGCAAGGACCTTCTCCGGATCGATGACATAGCCATAGAGGGAGTTCCTTCCTAGGGCATAGGCATAGGGATCGACGACGTCATAGATATCGCCGAAGATCTTGGGGCTGAAGAGATACTTGGCACCATCGAGGTCTCCGGGAATCGTGATCTCATAGATGCCATGCTCGTCATCCCGCGCCATCCGGTAGGTCTTGTATTCTTTCTCACCCTTTGCCATGAGCTTGAGGACCATCGTCGTGGCAAAAGGCGAAAAGACACGGAAAACGGTCTTCTCCTTGTCGTAGATGGCACCAAGCCTGCCGTCATAGCGATAGCGTTTCTCAAAGGCCGGCGTCATCGCCAAAAAGGATATGTCGATCGGGATGAAGTAGTTCTCCTTTGTCTTGACGAGGTATTCCCTTCCCGGGACGAAGACGAGGTCCTTTGTGATCAGGGTGTAGATATAGGACGATCCGGATTCCGACTGGCTGACAGGCCGCGCCTTCATCCTGAGCTTTCCATCCTCGTAGATGCGGAATTCCTTCTGCGGCATCGTATAGAAGTCCTTGCTGAAGACGACATCCAGGACATTGCCCTGCTTGGCGATGGCCTGCATCATGATCTTTTTCATAGGTCCGTTCCTTTCTTCAGGAGCAATACGGCAATGGAGACGACATCATGGCTGATGGAAAGAAGGCAATCGACTTCCTTCCCCTTGAGGAAGAGAAGGGGTTTCCCATCCGGGGCATGCCGGACTTCCAGGTCCCGATAGTCGACCTTTCTGTCCCCGCTTGCCTTCACGTAGCTCTCCTTGACGGAAAAGCGGCTGGAGAGGAAGGTTTCCGGAGAGGGACTCTTTAGGTATTCCTCGTACTCCCCGAGAGAGAGGATCCTCTTTGCCAGTTCCTCCTTCCCCTTGAAACGCTCGATGAGCGAAACGTCGACGCCAAGCCCTTCCATCGTCATGCCTTATTCAGATAGTAGGCGGAACGGGCAAAGGTCCCGACATCCTTGAGGAACGTCCTGAAGGAGCGGAAGTTTGTCTTCGACGTCAGCGTCAGAAGGGAAGTATAGGGAAGGTTGTTGGCATAGGCCTTGGAGAAGGAAAGGACGCAGGAGACCGGGTTTCTTAAAAGCCCGATACCGGAAGCGTAGTACTCGGAAAGAACATCCTCGAAAAGACGGCGGTCGACTCTCTTTTCGATGCGCTCCAGATATTCCGTCAGGAAGCTTAGGACGGCAACCGGGCTCTTGGTCTTGATGGCAAGAAGGAGATAGCCATCCTCGCCGCCCTCATGGAAGGAGACATCCAAGAGGTCGCTATCGACATTTCGGATTCCGGAAAGGAAAGCGGCATTCTTCGTAAAGAGGCATTCCTTGAATATCTCGTAGGAGAAGAACATCATCTGACCGAACTTCTCATACAGCTTCTCACGCGGCTGGAACTTGATGCCGTAGACTAGATAGTTGCCATCCTTGGCCGCCGTGGAGGCATAGTCCTTGACCGGAGCAGAGTAGTCCTCGTCAAAGGAGAGCTCCTTGCTGAAGGTGACGATATCCTTGGGAAGGCGAAGCGTCGCTATTTTCTCCATGCATTCGTTGGGCGTATAGTCGCCGGCAAGGATCAAGGTGACCCTGTTGGGGACATAGTAACGCTGGAGGTATTTCCTGAGGGCCGTGACGTGGATAGGAATGGCCTGTTCCCTGTCCGGAACGAGGCCAAGGCGGATCGGGGAAGAGGAATAGAGGTTGAGAAGGAGGTTCTTCCTGGCGAGGTTGAGGCCATCGTTTTTGGGGGAGAGAGTATCCTTCATGGCCTCCAGCTCATCCTCGGAGAAATCCATGTTGTAGAGACGTTCCAGAAGCATCGAAAGAGGGGTGAAGATATCCTTCTTGGCCGTCACCTGGAAGGAAGTATAGGAGAGGTCACTCTCACAGCTTCCGATAGCGCCCTTCTGGAGAAGGCTCTTCTGGAAAGCCTCGTCCATGACCATGTGGGCGAGATAGTATGCCGTTCCGAAGGGAATCTTGCTGGATTCGATCTTCTCGTCGTGGAGATAGCCACCCTGGGAAAGGTAGACCATGGCGCTTTCGCCTTTTCCCTTCATGGGGATAAAGAGGACCTTGAGTCCGCTCTTGAGTTTCTGTTCGTAGAAAGGACAGTTGAGATGTCCATAATCGCTCTTGATCATTTTCTTTCTCCTGTGGCAAAGACGATGTCTGTTATCGTCAGGGATTGATAGAACGCCTGAGCCCTTTCGGCCTTGTGCTCGTTCAAAAGGTCCTTGCCATCAAGACCTAGGAGGGCACAGCCAAGAAGGGAGGAGAGCCTTTTTTTCCTGTCGACGAGAAGGGAAAGGGAGGACTTTCTGAGAAGCTGGTCATCGCTCCGTGCTCGGTCGTAGAGGAAAGGAAGTCTTTCGCCTTTATGGAAGGGAAGCTGTCTTCTTAAGAGGGTGAGGTTGTTCGACTCAAAGCCCAGAAGAAGGACGCTTCTCGTCCTGTCCAGGGGATAGAGGCGATAGTCGATCTCGGAGAGCATCATCCTTCTGAAATAAAGGGAGCAGGTCCGCTTCAAGGTCCAGTAGGCCGAGTCGAAGGAGAAGAGATCCTCCACGTTCTCGATGGGAAGATGATCCAAGACAAGAGCAAGGCTTTCCCCGGATGTCCCTTCCGGAAGGATCAAGTCGGAGAAGTGTTCGATACTTTCCTTCTTCTCCAGATGCGGATAGGGAAGAGGATAGTCCCTCTTGGCACTGCCAACATAGACGGAAAGGGCACCGACAGGGGAAGAGAAGGAAGCAAGGGCCTTGTCGATATCCGCAAAGCGAGTGGAAAGAAGCTTCTTGAAATCGGGAACGATCAAGGCACAATCCAATCCAAGCCTGCTTGCAAAGATGGCGTTGGCATCCCACTTTTTGGAAAGAAGGAGCCTTTTTGCCTGTAAGAGGACTTTCTCGTCGTGGATAGGGCCATTCACCAAGAGGCTCTGGACAAAGCGGCCTCCTTCCTTATAGGGGTCCTGAAGGAAATAGGAAAGGCTTCTGTCCTCAATCTGGTCCTCTACGACAAGGAGGGCATTTTTCCCTCCAAGGCGGAGCGGATGGAAATCCAGCGTGAGGCCGGCAAGGGCCTGATAGCGCCCCTTTCTTTCCGATGAGGGGGCAAGCTTTAGAAGCGCGCAGAGAAGGACGAGACTCTCATCGGGGATTTCGTCCTTGGGAAGAAGGAAGACTAGGCGCGTCCTATGCGAATCGACATCGATGTGGCGGGATAGGTCTTTCATAGTTCCTCCATGGGTCTTCTCTGAATGACGACGTTCTTGCCGCCCTGGATCGCCTGGACGATGCCTTCGTTGCGAAGCCTGGCGATGAACTGGTCGGCCTTGGAATAGGAGATGGAGAAGTTGCGAATGAGGGCGGACTTGCTGGCGATGCCCGTCTTCATGACGAAGTCCTTGACCTCCTCGTAGAGATCGCCTTCGCCTTCCATCTTGCCGTTTCCGACATCCTCGTTCTTCACGTCGAGGTCCAGGAATTCCGGATCGTAGTTGGGATCGCCGGCATTGGCCTTGATGTAGTCCAAAACGCGGTCCATGTCTTCGTTTGAGATATAGGGAGACTGGGCACGGATAAGGGACTTCTTCTTCGGATTGCGGAAGAGAAGGTCACCCCGTCCAAGAAGGGTCTCGGCACCGTTCTCGTCGAGGATGACACGGCTATCGACGGAGGTGGAGCAGGAGAGACCGATGCGGCAGGAGATATTGCTCTTGATGACCATCGGGATGACGTCCTTGCTCGGCCTCTGGGTCGCGATGATGAGGTAGATGCCCGCTGCCCTTGCCTTCTGGGAGATGCGCTGGACGGTCTCGGCGACTTCGCCACCGCCGGTCTGCATCAAATCCGCGAATTCGTCGATCACGCAGACGACATCCGGGATTTCCTCCATCTGGTCTTCCCGGTCCTTCCTTTTTTCGCGGTATTCGCTCATCTTGACGCATCCCCATTGCTTGAGGACACTATAGCGGCGATCCATCTCGTTGCAGAGCTTCTGCAAGGCGACGATAGCCGATTCCGCATCGGAGATGACAGGGCAATAGAGATGGCTTTCGAGATTGTACTTGGCAAACTCGACCTGCTTGGGGTCGATAAGCATCAGCTTGAGCTGGCTGGGGTAATTGCGCATGATGAGCGTCATGATCAGGGAGTGGACGAGGACCGACTTTCCCGAACCAGTGGTGCCGGCGACAAGAAGATGCGGCATCTCGTCCAGCGGGAAGGTGATGATCTGTCCGGAGATATCCTTTCCGATCGGCAGAAGGAGATTGGATTCCGGATGCTTTTCCACTTCCTGGAAGGCTTCCTTGAAGGAGACAGCCATCGGGGCGGCATTTCCAAGCTCGATACCCGACGTCGTCCTTCCTTCCACGACCGTCTCGATACGGACCGACTTGTCGCCGTTGAGGGCGATCTGCAGCTCGTTGAGAACGGAATTGATCTTCTCGCTCTTGACGCCCGGCTCCATCTGGATGTTGAAGCGGGTGACGGATGCGCCGATGGTGAAGGAGATGGCCTTGGCCTGGATGCGGAAGTCGCTGAAGACCTTGTTGATGATCTTCGCCTTTTCCTGGGCTGCCTCGTTGTTGACGATCAGCTTGTCGGAATCGTCCCTTTCCTCAAGAAGGGAATCATCCGGAAGGGCATAGTCGTATTTCCGCAGATGCGGCGAGACGTACTTGAAGACCTTGGCCTTCCTTTCCTCTTCCTCGATCCGCTTCTTTTCCTGCTCTTCCTCGATCTTCTTGCGGCGGATCTCGAAGTAGCGCTGTTCCAGAAGCTCTTCCGGCGTTTCCTCCGGCGTGTTTTCCTCTTCCTTCTCGACAGCGCCTTCGACGAGGAATTCATGCGGATGGTCTTCGATCACTTTCTTGTTCTGCAGCGACTTGGCCTGGACAAGAAGAGGATCGACACTCGGTGTGGAAGGCTTGGGCTGCGGCTGCTCAGGTAGGACTTCGAAGGTCGCATCCCGGTTGAGGGAGTTCTTGCGGAATTCCTCGGCGCGGCGAGAGGCCTTTTGGGAAAGCTCCGGATCGATCACAGGCTTCTTTTCCGTCACGTTTTCCGGTTGGACGAGCTCCGGTTCGGGCTCTGGCTGGAAGACGGGAACGGTCTTCAGGATCCTTTCCTCACTGGGTTCACTGGGCGTTTCCTCTTCCTTTTCCGGTTCGGGTTCAATAGGCTTAATCTCAGGAACGGGCTTTGCCTTCCTTGTTGTCTGGACAAGGCTAGCCTGTGTTGCTTCCTCTTCCTTTTCCTCAGGTTCCGGGACAGGTTTTTCCTCTTCCTTTTCGATAGGCTTCCTTTCCATTGCCGGGGCCGGCTTAGGTTCTTCGACGATGGTTTGTGCCTTTTTCTTCTTGGGAGAATAGGGGGCGGAAAGGAAATTGTCCTCCTTGGAAAGCGTTTCTTCCAAGGTATCGGGATTTCTTTCTTCCTTCTTTGCTTCGACGACGCCCTTCTCGGGAGTATAGCCACGAAGCAAAGTCGACTCGGCAAAGGCGGCTCTCTTAGGAAGGTCGTCATCCTCTTCCACAGGTGCCATCTGGTGTGCGGCCGGGATTCCCATCGTCGAATTGCTGTCCCGATACCAGCTATCGGAGAAGGGCTTGGTCAGTTCGGGATCGATTTCCGGTTCCTCTTCCTGCTTCTTTTCCACAGGGGCCTTTTTCCTCGGGCCATCCTGGCGATAGGGAGAGGAATATTCGACCTTTCCGGCTCTCTTTCCCCGGAAGAGGACGAAGAGATCATGAAGGGGCTTGGCCAAGGCCAAGACAAGGCCGAGGACAAGAAGGACGACAAAGAGGGCGAGTGTTCCGCCATAGGCCATGAACGAGGCAAAGAGAGCAAAGAGGAAGGTTCCGATAAAACCACCGCCAAGACTTCCGAACTGGGCATAGTCCTGAACCTCGAAGACCGTATCGGAAAAGCTCTTCATCCGGTCCATATAGGCCGGAGAGAACATGGCAAAGGTAAAATCCTCGATACCACCGATAAAGGAACTCGAGCCGAGAGCCAGCATGCTGAAGAAAAGGAGGAAGAAGCCCGTCAGGAAAAGGCGGTTTCCCTTCTCAAGCACCTTTCCCCGGAAGATCAGAAGCAAGGCACAGATGGCAACAAGGACGAGAACGACAGGAAAGAACGCCCCGAAAAGAAAGACGAAGGAGTAGGTGAGAAAGGCACCGAAAGCCGTCATTCCGGAAAAGCTGACGACGACAAGGGCCAGAAGGATGATTCCCCAGAGAATCGGAAAGGGGGACCTTCTCGCCGGGACGCTTTTACCGTTCGTGTTTTTTTCGTTTTCCATACAAAAGAAGTATATCACAATACCTTAAGTATGAAGGCCGGCAATTTTAAGCGTTTTCCGACATTAAAAAGCATTTTCCCTTCCGAAAAGAAATACCATCCCAAAGCGTCTGAGCATCTTTGCCGTCACTCTTTCCAAAGCGTGCTATAATCCGTGACCAAAGGAGAGTACCAAATATGGAAATCAAGGTCATCGGAGATATCAGCAAGGAAGAGCAGGACAAGTGCATCGAAGAGATCAAGGCCAAGAACCCCGACAAGGAAATCACCAGCCTCGAGATCAAAGCCGACGGCGACTATCTGGATTGCCACTATCACTATCGTGAGGCCAACTTCGAAAGGATCCGCCGCATCACGGGCTACCTTGTCGGAACCCTCGATCGTTTCAACAACGCCAAGAAGGCCGAAGTCAACGACCGCGTCAAGCACAACCGCTATTCCGATCCTTCCGAACTTGCCGGACAGAGCAAGTAAGTTTTCTTATTCCGAATCCATTGCACCATCCATAATCGCAAAGAGAATAAAGAAAGGCCCCGAATAATCTCGAGGCCTTTTTGAATGCTTATGACTAATCTTCTTTACCAACTTTTGCAGCGGAGATGAAGAGGTGGGTTCCCATTCAAAAGCCAGTGACTGGCTTAAGCTATTTTGACAACTTTATTCAGCATTCACGAATTCCACAAACCGGAGTACGCCTTTCCTTCCTTCTTCGTCCTGCTTATAGACACCGGCGCACTCAAGGACCCTCATGAAGGTCTTTCCGATTTCCTTCTGGAGTATGTCCTTTATCTCATCTTCGGTCATCTCTTCCGGATAGTCCTTTCGGAAGGAGGAGAGCCATGTGGCGTGCTTGCTTGTCAATTCGTCCGTTGCGATATCCTCGCCTTTAAGCAGATGCTCGGTTATTTTTTCCATCTCCGCCTTCAAGCGGGAGGGAAGGACAGCAAGGCCCATGACTTCGATCAGGCCGATGTTCTCCTTCTTGATGTTCCAGTATTCCGGATGGGGATGATAGACGCCGAGAGGGAATTCCTCTGTCGTCAGGTTGTTTCTTAGGGCAAGGTCGATGACATAGTCCTCCCCCTTCTTGTGGACGATCGGGGTGATTGTGTTGTGGGGAATGCCATCGGTATAGGCAAGGACATTCCGGCTTTCGTCGGTATAGCTTCGCCATTTGTTGATGACCTTGCAGGAGAGGTCGATAAGCCTTTCCTTGTCCTTTCCCTGAAGGCGAATCACGGAAAGGGGCCAATAGAGATGGCTTGCCTTGATGTCCTCATAGCCTGTAAAGGTCAGGGAAGAGACTTCCTTGGCAAGGAACATGGGGAAGGTATAGCGTCCGCCCTGGTAATGGTCATGGGTCAGAATCGATCCGCCGACGATAGGAAGATCGGCGTTGGAGCCGAGCATGTAGTGAGGGAACTTTTCCACAAAGGCGAAAAGATGGCGGATGGCCTTTTCATCGATGACCATCGGCACATGCTTGCTGTTGAAGACGATGCAGTGCTCATTGTAGTAAGAATACGGCGAATACTGGAGATAGAACCGATCGCCGCAAAGATCCAGCGGGAGGATGCGGATGGTCTGGCGCGCCGGGTGGTTGACCCTTCCCCGATAGCCTTCGTTTTCCTTGCAAAGCATGCACTTAGGATAGCTCGACTGCTTGAGAAGCTTTGCTGCCGCGATGGCCTTGGGATCCTTTTCCGGCTTGCTGAGATTGATGGTGATGTCCAAGTCTCCATAGGGTGTCATAGTCTTCCAGCGCAGGTCCTTCTTTATGCGATAGGCGCGGACATAGTCGGTGTCCTTGGAGAAGGCATAGTACCAAGTAGTCGCTGCGACGGGGCCATCCTTCAAAAGGAGGGTCTGGAAGTGGTCAATGACGCTTTGGGGGCGCGGAATGAAGCAGTTCATGACCTTCGTGTCGAAAAGGTCCCGATAGACGACGGAATCGTTTTCCAGAAGGCCTTTTTCGACAGCGTAGTCGAGGATTTCCTTGAGCGTTTCCTCAAGGTCGACGTCATGGAAAGCCTCTTCGGGTTCCACGTATTCGTCAAGATCCAGGACGTCCAGAAGGAGATTGTTCGAATAGGAGACTTCTTCCTCCGTTATGAGCTTTTTCTCAAGGGCATAGGTAGCGAGTTTCTTGATACTTTGGAAAATCATACTAGAAGATCCTCCTTCCGCCTTCTCCCGTCTCAAGCTCATAGATGGAGCAGTTCAGACCGGTTCTTTCCTTGTAGGCCTTGCTGACGTTCTTGCGGAAATCGGCGATGTTCTCCTCACGGACGATGGAGACCGTGTTTCCACCCCAGCCACCGCCTGTCTCCCTGGAACCATAGACGCCTTTCTGCTTCCTTGCCTCTTCGACAAGGGCATCGATCTCCGGGCAGGTGGCATCATAGTCATAGCGCAGAGAATCCCCGGACTCGTTTAGTAGCGTTCCAAAGGTCACGAGGTCGTTTTCCCTCAGGGCGAGGACGGCTTTCTTCGTGCGTTCTTCCTCATAGACGGCATGCTTGGCTCGGGCAAGACAAACGGGATCCTGGATAGCGGACTTGGCGTTTTCGAATTGCTCCGGGGTCAGTTCACAGAGGTTATGGATGTCGACGACCTTCTTTAGATCCTGAAGGGCCCTTTCGCATTCCTGACGTCTTTCGTTGTAGTGGGAAGAGACAAGGCTGTGGGGCTTATTGGAATTGGCGACGATTATCTTGCAGCCCTTGAGCTCCAGAGGAACGTACTCGTATTCCAGTGTTGCCGTATCAAGGAAGATTGCCTTCCCCGTCTTTCCCATGGCGGAAGCAAACTGATCCATGATTCCGCAGTTCATGCCGATGAATCCGTTCTCGGCTCTTTGTCCGCAAAGGGCGATGTCGATGGGCGTCAAATCGAATCCGAAGAAGTCCTTGACCATCGTTCCGATGACGACTTCCATCGCCGCCGAGGAAGAAAGGCCCGATCCCGGGATGTTTCCATAGATGTAGCAGTCAAATCCCCTGTCGACAACATATCCCTTTTCCCGAATGGCAAAAAGGACGCCCTCGACATAGTTGGTCCAGCTTCCGTTCTTCTTGACCAAGGCATCCACATCGCCTTCCAAGATTCCAAGACGGGGATAGTTGGCGGAGAAGAAATGGATCTTCTTGTCATCGCGAAGCCGGACAACGGCATAGTTTCCCGTATTCAAGGCACAGGGAAAGACATGGCCGCGATTGTAGTCGAGATGTTCGCCGATAAGATTGACACGGCCTGGGGCAAAATATCCCCGAATGTCGCCTCCCGTTCCAAAAACCTTGCAAAAGCCTTCCTTCAGTTCTGCGTTGTTCATCGTATTCCTCCCGGATGAAACCGACTTTCGGAAAAATTATATACGTGCTGCCGTTAACAGGCAAAGAATAGGCAGGCCTTTCTCTTGTTTTCTTGACACTCCCTGTCCTTTGGGAATTTTCTTGTCTTTTCTCAAGGAAAAAGGGGTATCGGACAGGATTTCCTTGGTTGTTGGCTTTACAGGCGTGCGATTTAATATCTATTCTTTTTTATTTTCGATAGGTTGCTTCTGCTTTTGTTTATCGTTTATTTAATGATATTTACTTTAACTTTGAGGAATATTCAGTAACTTTCTTTGTTTTTTGGTAGTATCTCTTTTTTGCGGAGGCACAATTCTTCGGAATTCTTGTTTCTTTTTGAATAAGTAGCTAGTATTATATTTAGGTTTCTCTTATTAAAGAGGTATCAATCCATGAAATGGTTCACCAAAGCGGAGAATGAGACGAATAGCTTCCTCATTGACCATCCCCGCATCAAGACGTGGTCGATATGGATAGGAAAGTTCTTCCTCGAGGCTCTCTCCGCCTTGATCTTCGCCTATGGCTTCCGCGCCTTCATGTCTCCTTCCATCACCTGCGTCCAGCATTGGCAGGAAGGGGCGACGACCGTCAATGCCTTGATCTCCGGTGGCGCTTCGGGCATGGCACAGGCAATCATCAAATTCATCGAGATGTTCCCTGGAGTCCACTTGCTCGAGATCGAAACGACGATGGTCTCCATTCTCTACTTCGTCATCAATATCCCGCTCTTCCTTCTGGCGTGGTTCAAGATCTCAAGGCAGTTTGCCGTCTTCACCTTGATCAACGTCGGCTTCTTCTCCCTCTTCAACCAGGTTCTTCCCGACGAATGGATCTACAACGTGGTCAATCTCTATGAGGACCATCTCGCCAGGGCGATCTTCGGCGGTATCGCCACGGGTCTTTCTTCCGGCCTTGCCCTCATGGTCGGAACGTCATCGGGCGGTGTGGACATCATCTCCCTCTACATTTCCGAAAGGAAATCCTCGTCCGTCGGCCAGTATTCCGTCATTGCAAACAGCATCACGGTCTGCTGCTATGTCATCTTCTCGGCCGTCGGGCTCAACACCAACCCTGTCAGTGCCGATGCCAGCAAGGACATCACGCCGGTCGTCACGATGGCCCTTTATACCTTGGTCTACTTCTTTGTCCAGGGCCGGGTCATCGACGTGCTCAACACGAAGAACCGAAAGCAGGAACTCCAGATCTTCACCACCAACGAGAACCTGCCTTTGGTACTCATCCGCGCCTTCCCCCACTCCTGCACCGTCGTCGACAGCAAGGGTGCCTTCACCGGAAGGCGGAATCTGATGGTCTACATGGTCATCTCCCGTTCCGAGAAGAAGAAGGCCATCCAGATCATCAAGGCCGTCGACAAGCTGGCCTTCATAACCGTCATCGATCTCAACCAGGTCTATGGCCGCTTCTTCATCAAGCCGATCGAGTAGGACAATAAGAAAACACAATAGCGAGGTAACGAACATGGCAACAAACAAGGACTTAGCCGAACTGATCTTCCCCGACATCCATGAGACGATCAAGGATCTTGAGAAACGCTATCCCGAAAGGAATCTTCCCGAAGGTGCCGAGGTGACGCGTTTCGCTCCTTCCCCGACAGGCTTCCTTCATACAGGTTCCCTCTTTACGGCCCTGATCGCCTGGAAATTCGCCCGGCAGACAAAAGGCGTCTATTTCTTCCGTCTTGAGGACACGGACCAGAAGCGCGAGGTCAAGGGAACCGGCTTGGATCTTGTCCGTCAGCTCGGGAATTTCGGCATCGTGGCAAACGAAGGCTATTTCGGAGACCATGACGAAGGAAACTACGGCCCCTATGAGCAGAGCAAGAGAGCGAATATCTACAAGGTCGTCATCAAGGAACTCATCAAGAAGGGACGGGCCTATCCCTGCTTCTGCACGAAGGAAGAGCTCGATGAGCTCCGCCTTGTCCAAGAGGCCAACAAGGTCATTCCGGGCTATTACGGCGAATATGCCAAGTGCCGCCACTATTCCGTCGACGAGGCGATCGACCTCATCAAGAGCGGAAAGCCCTATGTCATCCGCTTCAAGAGCAAGGGCAACCACCTCAACCACATCCGCGTCCATGACGAAATCCGCGGCGACATGGATCTGACCGAGAACGACCAGGATATCGTCATCCTCAAGTCCGATGGCCTTCCGACATACCACTTCGCCCATCTTGTCGACGATCACTTCATGCGCACGACCCTCATCACCCGTGGCGAGGAATGGATTTCCTCCCTGCCGATCCATATCGAGCTCTTCCAGACGATGGGCTGGAAGGCACCCAAGTATGCCCATCTTCCCGTCATCATGGTCAACGACAAGGAGACCGGAAACAGAAGGAAGCTCTCCAAGAGAAAGGACAAAGAAGCCGCGACGTCCTTCTTCATCCAGGAAGGCTATCCCAAGAAGGGCATCATCGAATATCTTTTCACCATCGCCAACTCCAACTTCGAGGCCTGGCTGATGGAAAACCCCAAGGGCGATCTGGATGACTTCCGCCTAGCCTTCGACAAGTTCTCCCTCGATGGCGCGCTTTTTGACCTTCCGAAGCTCAGCAACATCTCCAAGGAAGTCCTCGCCAACATGGACAAGAAGACCTTTGCCGAGGAATGCCTGTCCTGGGCCAGGCAATTCGATTTGGAGGACGCAAAGAGGATCGAGGAAAATAGGGACTACTTCGAAAGCATCATCAACATCGAAAGGGAGCAGGAAAAGCCCCGGAAGGACTATGAGAAGTTCTCCGATGTCTTCCCCAAGATCCGCTTCTTCTACAAGGATGTCTTCGATTCCCTTCTCGATACGCCTTTCCCCTTCAATCCGCATCTGGACAAGGCCTTGATCAAGGAAGTCCTTGAGGACTTTGTCGCGACCTTGGACCTTTCCTGTGACGAGACGACCTGGTTTGCTTCCATGAAGGAACTGGGCAAGAGGCACAACTTCGCCGACGACAGGAAGGTCTACAAGAAGGATCCTACTGCCTACAACGGCTGGTATGCCGATAGCATCGCCATCATCCGTGTCGCCGTCAGCGGAAGCACCAATACCCCCAAGCTTTACGACACCCTGAAGATCCTCGGCAAGGATGAAATCATTCGCCGCGTCCATGCCGTCAGCGAAAGGCTTGGATGACGAAGAGCCCCTCTTTCAAGACCATCGTCAAGGTCCTGATCCTTGTCGTCGTCACCATCCTTTCGGCAGTCTACGTCCTCCACGACGATCCGATCAGGACCTTCTCCCTTATCGGAGAAGTCGCTTTCTTTCCTTTTCTTTTGGCTATCCTTCTTGTCCTCTCCCTTCCCTTCCTGGATGCCTTGAGTCTGACCTTCTTCACCAGGCTTTACAACAAGCGCTACCGTTTCCATCAGGGCCTTGTCAACACGCTAATCGGAAACTTCATCGGCTGCCTCTACAAGACCGGAGCGATGTTCATCCAGGCCTATACCTTCACCAAGCAGGACGTCAAGGGTGCCCACGCCGCCTCCATCCTGACGATGCAGTTTCTGATGTACCAGATCGTCTTCACCCTCTTTTCCGTCGTCCTGGTCATCGTCGGCTATCCCTATGTGGAGCAGATTCCGATCACGTTTTTGGGAAACATCAAGATCTTCCCGCTTTCCCTGATCGGGCTAGGCGTCTCCCTTTTCCTTCTTCTCCTGATGCTCCTTCTTGCCTTCTGCCGCCCGCTCCATCATTTCTTCATGAATACGGGAATCCATGTCCTGGCAAAGCTTCATATCGTCAAGGATCCTGAGAGTTCTAGAAAGAAGTGGACGCTCCAACTTGCTACCTATCGTATCGAATTGAAGCGTCTTGGCCACCATCTACCCCTGGTTTTCGTCTCCCTTGTCACCAACGTGGCAAAGCTTGTCGTGACTTTTGCCCTTCCCTATCTCATCTTCTGGTCCATCGGCGTTCCGACTTCCTCCCTCAACTTTTCCGAACTCTTCTCGGGCATGGGCTATCTCCAATTGATCACTTCCTTCATCGTCGTCGGCGCTCCGGAAATCGGATTCCAGACCATCTTCAGCTATCTTCTTTCCATCCAGGGTGTCAGCAACAGCTACAACGTTGCCGCTGCCGCAAACCTCCTCTGGCGTGTCCTTTCCTTCTATCTGCCTCTTATCATCGGTGCCCTTTTCTACTTCTTCTACAAAGGCTCCCCGCGGCGCTACGAGCTTCTGGCCAACACGGCGACGATCTACGATTTGGAAGTCCTCAATCTCCATGAGACAAATGACCGCAAGACCTTGGAATTCCTTCAGGGCGGAAAGGCAAAGTCGCAAAAGGACCCGCCCGTCCTTCTTTCCAAGAGAGAAGTCCAGGAGTCCTTTGCTAGAATAAGAAAGAACATGGAGAAGGAAAGCACCTATGAGATCCCCGAGGAAGACAAGGACAGGACGATGACCCTGGACATCCAGAAAAAGCAGCTGGCCAAGGCCGTCGCCGAAGCCGAGGAGCTGAGGAAGATGTTCCGTCCCGATCCGGAAATCGAGGAAGAAGTCCACCGCGACCTCAAGGAGAGCAAGAAGCAGCTCATCCGCAAGAAGGCCCGGAAGAAGGCTAGGGAGCTTCGAAAGCTTAGGAAGCAGATGGAGAAGGACAAGAAGTATCTGGAGAAAGCCCATCCCCAGGGGACCACGATCACCTATGACGAAAAAAAAGGCATGAATGTCGAGGGTCCTGTCATCGAGGAGGAGAGAACCTATACGACAAGCGACGAGTCCGAAAGGGAAGACGGGCTTGAAGGAGGCAAGAGATGACAATCGGAATCTTCACGGACACGTACTATCCCGACGTCAATGGCGTCGCGACGGCGACGAAGATCCAAAGGGACATCCTCTTGTCCCATGGCCACAACGTCATCATCGTCACCACGGGCATGAAGGGACAGAAGGAAGACAGCTTTCAGGATGGCATCCTCCGCATTCCCGGAAAGAGCCTGAAATCCCTCTACAACTACCGCATGTCCTCCTTCATCAACCTCCACGCCTATGAGATATTGAAGAAGATCGACTTCGATGTCATCCACGTCCAGCAGGAATTCGGCATCTCCCTTTTCGGAAGGCTCTGTGCCAAGACCATGGACGTCCCCTTGGTCTACACCTGCCACACCCTCTATGAGGACTATACGAACTACCTCTCCCACGGACGGCGGATTCCCGACCGTCTTGCCAAGTTGGCCGTCAAGTCCCTGATTCGCCGGATCGGCCTTGCCGAAGGGGAGATCATCGTCCCTTCCCATAAGGCCATGCGCATGTTAAGGGACTATGGCGTTGACAAGCATATCGCCGTCGTTCCCAACGCGATCGACCTCTCCCGCTTCTATGGCCCGATCGATGACCGTCGCCAAAAGGCCTTCCTGAAGGAATATGGCCTGGAAGGAAAGAGGATCCTCCTCTGGCTTGGACGTATCGGCAAGGAGAAGAACCTCGAGGAATCCATCGACCTCTTTCTGGAATACCTCCGCCGGAGCGACAGGAAGGATGTCGTCCTCCTTGTCGTCGGGGATGGTCCGGAAAAGGAGAGGATCCTCCATCACTATCAAAACGAGATCGGTAAGTCCCTGCTCTTCCTGGGCAAGGTGGAGCATGACGACACGGCCTTCTTCTACAAGATCAGCGACCTCTTCCTCTCCTCCTCGACGACGGAGACGCAGGGCCTTACCTATTCGGAGGCGATGGCAAGCCAGACGATCGTCCTTGCCAAGTACGACTTCAACCTGGAGCCATTGATCGTCGATGGCGTGACCGGCTTCCTCTATGACGAGAAGGAGGAGATGATGCGCAAGCTGAAGCAGATCCTCGACCTTCCCGAGGAAAAGAGAAAGCAGATCGCCCTCCAGGGATTCAATCGCTGCCTCTCCCTCTTCTCCCAGCAGAGCTACTACGAAAGGATAATCGAAGTCTATGAACGAGCCATTCGACAGGACTATTAGCATAAAAGAAGTCAAAAGCCACAAGAGCTATGTCGATGTCTCCCTTTCAACAGGCCATGTCCGCATCAGCACGAAATTCGACAAGCTCTTCCTTCCCGGAGAGGTCCTGACAGAGGAGCTTGAGGAAAAGCTCACTCACGCCAACGACTACTATAAGGCGGAAAGCTATCTCAGCCATTTCCTTCCCAAAAACCGGATGACCGTCAAGGCCTGCAAGAAGCGCCTCTCCCGCTATGGCCTTTCGAAGGAGGAGACGGAAGAGCTTCTAAAGCCCTACATCAAGGCCGGCTATTTGGACGATCAGGCCTATTGCGAGGACTATATCCTGGAAAAGCGGGATGCCGGCTATGGGCCGAATAGAATCCTCTTCGACCTGAGGCGAAAAGGCGTCCCCGAGGAGATCATAAAGGATTCCCAGATGCAGGAACTTCTCCATGACGACTTTGTTCCGCAGCATCTTCTTATGCGTCTCTATCGGCGTTTTCAGGAAAAGACCACGGACTACAAGAAGGAAAAGATGGTCGCTCTTCTTCTTGCCCGGGGGCATGAGCGGAATCTTGCCATAAAGGCCGTGACGGACTTCCTCGAGAAGAACAAGGAGGATCCCTCAAAGGAGGAGGAAAAACGCCTGCTCCTTCTTGGGGAAGAGGCCGAGAAATGCTATAATCGGCTCCTCCTAAGGAAAAAGACAACTCCCCAGAAGCAGACGGAAGCCTTCCATAGGTCGCTTCTTAGCCTCGGCTTCACCTTCGAGGAGATACGTCGGATCGAAAAGGAAAAGGACTACACATTCAAATGATCAAGGATTTGCAGAATTTCGAAGGTCCCATCGACATGGACTTCATGGTCAAGCAGTGCACCAAGGCGACAAGCAACAACGGCTCGGCCTATCTCTCCCTCATCCTCCAGGACAATTCCGGAACGCTCGATGGCAAGATGTGGCAGATCACCGATGCCGACATCGACATCGCCCAGGCCGGGAACATCGTCCGCATCATCGGCATCATGGGAACCTACAAGGGCCATCCCCAGCTGAAGATCAACGAGCTCTATCCCGTCCATGAAGGGGATGTCGACATGTCGCGCTTTATCCCCGTCGCCCCGGTTCCTATCCCGGAACTGGAAAGCCGTCTGGAAAAGGCAATCGAGAGCATAAAGGACAAGGACCTCAGGCTTCTTACCAAGACCATCCTTGCGGAAAGGCATGACCGTTTTGTCCACTACCCGGCCGCCGTCACCGTCCACCACGCCTACATGGGAGGCCTTCTTTACCATTCCCTTTCCGTCCTGGATCTCTGCCTGAAGGCGGCGGAGAACTATCCTTTCCTCCAGAAGGACTACCTCATCGCCGGCGCGCTCCTTCACGATATCGGAAAGACGGAGGAGCTCTCCGGATACAAGGCCTCCAGCTATACCACGGCCGGAAACCTTCTCGGCCATATCACCATGGGTGCCATGATTGTCGACAATGCCGGAAAGAAGCTCAACACCCCACAGGAGAAGCTCTCCTATCTGATCCACATGATCCTTGCCCACCACGGGGAACTGGAATTCGGCTCCCCGAAGGTCCCAGCCACTGCGGAAGCCCTCATCCTCCACTGCATGGATGACGTCGACGCGAAGATGGCTTGCCTTGTCAACTATCTGGACCAGACAGAGGAAGGCGGATTCACCGTCAAAATCCCCTGGATGCAAAACGCCCTCTTCTTCAAGGGCCACAAATTGGATTCGTAAGCCCTTTCATCCAATAATCGTCCCTCTCCTCCCTCTCTATCCGCTTCTTTTCCGATATAATCTTTGGGAACGCTTTACTTTTTGGGAGGTCCAACATGCCGCAAAACAACGAACAGAAACAGGATGTCTTCGATCCCTCGCGCTTCAAGTTCATCGGTGCTTCTGCCGATGACGATATCTTCAAGGAGCATGGGCCGGATATCTTCACGAAGAACGAACGAATCGTCTCGATCGTCCTCCATGTCCTCTTCGCCTTGGGTGCCATAAGCCTTGTCGTCCTTGGCATCTACTACGGAACGGAATCGTCCTACCGCTATGAAAGCTGGGGCTTTGGTGCCGTCTTCGGCCTCACCTTTGCGGGAGTCGTCCTTCTGGCCACTATCCTTGTCAGCCTCTTCCATCACGAAAAGAAGAGCCAGGGCAAGGAAAGTGCCCTTCTTGCCAAGGCCAACACGGCGATGTACTACGTCTGCTTTGCCGCTTTCTATACGGGCTTTGCCCTTCTTGCCCTCCGTCCCGCGGTCATGGAGAAGTATCTTCTCTCCGCGCCCATCTTCCCCTTCTCGCCCTATTCGGCCTATATCCTGATCGCTGTCTGCTGGGTCCTTGCTATCGGCGGCATCCTCTTTGAGAACCTCTTCAAGGACCAGTACGTCAAGGAAATCGTCCAGGACGTCTTCCTGGCCCTTGCTCTCTACATCCCCTTCTTCTTCTACTCCATCCTGACGAAGACCTATGTCCTCTCCTCGATGAACACCGCCCGTCCCTGGCTCATCCTGGCTCCGATCGTCCTCGATCTCGGGGTCGTCTTCAAGGTCCTCAGCCGCACGAAGAAGTACTTCCACACCGCCTTCCATGTCTGCGCCTTTGGGGCCGTCGTCATGGAACTGGCGATGCTTGTCACCTGCGGATTTGCCCAAATCACGACGCTTGTCGGCTGATTTTAAGTAAGCAACCTCATCCCTTCCGGAAAAGAGATATTCCACGGACTTCTGCCATCGGCGGAGGTCCTTTTTTGTTCCCTCCAAGACCTTTCCGGAAATCACTTTTGCTAAGGATTCCAATTAAAGTTTCTGCTATAATTTCTTTGCTGTATCTATTTTTTGGAGGAATCCCGAACATGGAAGAAAACAAGGACCTGCGCCAAGACGAAAAAGAAAGCGTCGAAGGCAACATGGAAGAGAATAAAGAGACGGCCAAAGAGACGACGGAAAGCGAAGAGAGGAAGACCGCCGTGGATGAAGTCCCTTCTCCGATTGGGGAAGCCGAAAAGGAAGAAAACCCTATCGAGGAAAAGGCATCCACCAATGCCGTGGAAGGAAGCATCCACGATCTGAGCGACACCAAGCCTGCCGAGGAAGTGCCGGACCAGATCGATGGCGAGTACCATCCGGTCAACGTCCCCTCTGCTGCGCCGACCGTCTTCAATCCCATCCGCTATCACAACGACAAGACCCATACGATCGACGAGGATCTGGAATCCATTCGCAAGGGCTATGCCCAGAAGATCGGAAAGTCCTCGCTCTTCAACATCGCGTCGATGGTGGTCATGCTCATCTCCTTCGTGGCGGTGCTTGTCGTCTCCCTTGTCAACAACGACGAGAACCTCGCCTGGGTGACCTGGGTGGTCTTTGCCATCGCCATCGTCCTCATCGTCGCTTCCTTCGTGACGAGCCATTTCGTCTACAAGAAGGCCAGCAAGATCAACATCGAATACCTGACCGTCTACCAGGACGCCCTCTCCGGCTATCTGGCAGAGAAGCTGGACATCCAGGATCCCGTCTTCTCCGCCGAGGCAAAGCTGGATGACCAGGATGCCATCCAGACGCATTATTTCAAGACCATCACCGCCATCAGCAGCCGGTGCGTCCTGCGCGGAACAAGAAGGAACCGTCCTCTGGAGACGGGCGAATGCCTCATCATCATGCCCGACAGGACCTTCGAGGACTGCAACAGGAAGCCGGAGAATCTGACCTGCCTTGATGGAACGAAGTATGTCCCCGAGGTGAGCCAGCAGACGACCTCCACCCAGGAGCTTCCGGCGACCGACATGACGATGATCGACCTCGACCTTGCCGATGAGCTTTCTTCCTCCACGAAGGAAAAGAGCAAGAGGGAGAAGGAACAGGGCCGCGCCAGAAGGATCGGACGGGAACCGACGGCTACCCGCAACGGCCTCTTCGGAAGGCTTGTTGCCTATCGCATACGCATCGATCCGGAGGAGAGCTTCATCATTTCCTTCATGGGCAACAAGGAGAACACCGTCCTTCCCGACTATGTCGACAACTTCACGCCGGTCCACGTCGATGGCCTGAAGAAGAACATCGTCGTCTATCTTGCCGATGTCCATAAGGGCGGCAAGTTCTTCGACGAAGAAGGTGTCCGCCTTCTCAACGAGATCACGCCCGATAGCATCGTGCAGTCCCTCTTCCTCAGCGCCAACTCCTATGGCGTCAAGGTCGGCATGAATCTCTCCGACGACATCATGGAGCTTCCGATGCGCAAGCCCGTGCGCCTAGGCTGCGTCGATACTTTCGTTTCCACCTCCGGCAAGGTCTTCGACTTCATCGACTATGTCGAGACGAAGGCCACCGTCCTTGATGATGACCACTAGTTTCCTCTCCGCCTCTCCCGAAGAGACCGCAAAAATCGCCGAAAGCCTGGCTGGGACGCTTACGGGTGGCGAAGTCCTCCTTGCCGAAGGGGATCTCGGTGCCGGAAAGACCGCTTTCTGCAAGGCCCTTGGAAAGGCTCTTGGCGTCATTGGGACGATCAACTCCCCGACATTCAACCTCGTCAAGGTCTATGAAGGAAAAAGACTGACCCTCTATCATGTCGATGCCTACCGTCTGGAAGGAAAGAACGGCCGTCTGATGGATATCGGACTCGACGAGATCATCGGCGAGAAGGATGTCGTCACCTATGTCGAATGGCCGGAATTCCTTCCCGAGCTCAAAGATATCCATCCGCTCATCCACATCCGATTCGAAATCCTGGACGAAGAAAGGAGGCAGATTGTCATCGATGACGAACGAAACTGAAAAAGTCTCCCTCTTCCTCAACACGGCGACGAAGAACCTCGCCCTTGCCATCCAAAAAGGGAAGGAATACTACCGCGTCGATCTGGGCGATCCGAAGAAGAGCCTGGAAAGGGCGCATCTGGGAATCGACATGGCTTTGTCTGCCCTCCATCTTTCCCTTAAGGACGTCAAAGCCTACTATTGCCTTTTGGGTCCCGGAAGCAATACCGGAATCCGTCTGGGCCTGACGATCCCGAGGACGATCTACGCCTTCGATCCGACGATTTCCCTCTATGGCCTTGGAACCTTGGAGCTGATGCTTCTTGAAGACGAGAAGGCCGTTGCCGTTCTTTCCGACCGGAACGGAAACCTGTTCCTTGCGGAGAACAAAGATGGAAAGGTCACGGAAAGGAAAGTCCCTAAGGCCGATATCAAGACCCTTGAGGAGAGGACCTATCTTGTCGAAGACAAGGACGAGAAGGCTCTTGCGGCCTTGAAGGGAAAGACGATGAAAAAGGTCGATATCCTCTCCCTGATGGCAAAGCATTCTTCATCCTTTAAGGACTATTCCTTAGACGAGAAGGCCTTCCTTCCCAAATATGCCTTTACCATCTGACGTCCGCTATCTCACACGGGCGGATTTTCCTTCTGTCCTTGCGCTTTCAAAGGAAAGGATCCAAGACGGCTTCCTCAACGCCAAGGAGCTTGAAAACTACCTTCTTTCTCCCCTTCTTGGTGCCCTTGTCCTTGTCAAGAAGAGTGAAGTCATCGGCTATGTCCTCTATCGGAAGGATGCGGAAGAAGCCGAGATCGACGAGATTGCCCTCCGCACCAGCGAGGAAGGAAAGGGAATGGGAACCTATCTTCTTCTTGCCCTTCTTGATTCCCTGCGGGATGGAAAGAGGAAGACCTGCTTCCTTGAGGTTCGGGAAGGAAACACGAAGGCAAGACGGCTCTACGAGAAAAACGGGTTCGTCCCCTATCGCCGAAGAAAGGACTACTATCCCGGCGAGGACGGAATCTGCTACAGAAAGGAGCTTTAGGTCATGAAAGACGAAATCATCCTGGCCATCGAGTCCAGCTGCGACGAGACCGCCGTCAGCCTGCTTCGAAACGGCAACGAGCTCTTGGCCAACAGCGTCAATACCCAGATCGAGGACCACAAGCGCTTCGGCGGTGTCTATCCGGAGCTGGCAAGCAGGCTCCACCTTGAGAACATCACCTCGGTCCTCCAATATGTCCTCTCCCTGAAGGGATTTGACTACCATAGCATCACCCACGTTGCCGTCACCGGCGGTCCTGGCCTTCCCGGGGCCCTCCAGATCGGAGCGATGGCTGCCAAGACGATCAGCCAATATCTCAACGTTCCCCTGATCGACGTCCATCACCTCGCCGGACATATCTATGCCAACGAGTTCGTCCACGAATTCCGCTATCCGCTTCTTGCCATCGTCGTCTCCGGCGGAAACACCGAGCTTGTCTATCTCCCTCGGCCCTTCGAGTTCCACATTATGGGCGAGACCGAGGATGATGCCATCGGCGAGGCTCTGGACAAGGTTGCCCGTGCCTTGGGCCTTCCCTATCCGGGCGGTGTCCATATCGACAAGATCACCCAGGAGCCCAATATCCAGACGATCCCCCTTCCCAAGGCAAACGTCCCCGGCTACGATCTCTCCTACTCGGGCCTGAAGAGCCATCTTATCCGCATGATCGAGAAGGAGAAGAAGGAAAACAACGGAACGCTTCCTCCGGAAAGAGTCAAAAGCTTTGCCCTTTCGGCCGAGAAGGCCTTCGTCGAGCAGCTTCTGGACAAGGCGGAGATCCTCAAGAACGACCATCCGGTGAAGATGATCGTCGTCGGGGGTGGCGTCAGCGCCAATTCCTATCTGAGGAAACGCATCCGGGAGAGGTTCCCTAACGGCCCGGAGATCGTCATTCCGCCCCTGTGGTGCACGACCGACAATGCGGCGATGATCGCCAAGGCGGCCCACCACATGATACAGATGGGACTTCTCAGCCCTCTCTCCTTCAATACCCGTCCCAACAGGGATATCGAGAAGGAAGGAAAGAAATACCGCATCCAATAGGAGGAAAAAACAATGGATCTGACAGAGAAATACACTATCCGCGACCTGTATCGCCGTCTTGAGCAGAAGAGTCTCGACAAGCTGGAGGGGGAGAGACTGGACCTTGGCGGCTTCGTCAAGAGCAACCGCTCCATGGGCCAGGTCGGCTTTCTGAGCCTGAACGACGGTTCCTGCTATACGCCCGTCCAAGTCGTCTACGATGCCTCGAACAAGGAAATCGATGCCCTGCGCCTTGGCTGCTCGATCAAGGTCGAGGGTACGCTCCATCTGACGCCGGAGGCCAAGCAGCCCTTCGAGATCAAGGCCGAGAAGGTGGAGCTCATCGGCGGTGTCAGCGAGGATTTTCCGCTCCAGAAGAAGAAGGCGAGCTTCGAATACCTGAGGACCATCCCGCAGTGGCGCATGAAGACCAACACCTTCAATGCCGTCTTCCGCGTCCGTTCCACCTTGGCCTACTACATCCACGAGTACTTCCATAGCCATGGCTTCTACTGGATCCACACGCCGATTCTGACGGCCAACGATTGCGAAGGCGAGGGACAGACCTTCCAGGTCTATGCCGACGTCAAGAAGCCCAGCGAATACTTCAACAAGGACAACGTCCATCTGACCGTTTCCGGCCAGCTCCACGTCGAGCCCTTTGCCTTGACCTATGGCAAGGTCTACACCTTCGGACCGACCTTCCGCGCCGAGAAGAGCAACACGACCCGCCATGCCGCCGAGTTCTGGATGATCGAGCCGGAATTCGCCTTCGCCCATCTCGAGGACGACTGCAACCTGATGGAGGACTTCCTCAAGTACGTCGTCAGGAAGACGTGGGAAGACTGCAAGGACGATATCGCCTTCTTCCAGGAGAGGATCGACAAGAACCTGGAAAGCCGGCTGAGGGAGTTCATCGACAAGCCTTTCCAGAGAGTGACCTATACCCAAGCCCTTGAGAAGCTGAGAAAAGCCAAAGAAAACGGCCATCACTTCGAGGTGGAGGACTTCTCCTTCGGCCTCGACTTCGGAAGCGAGCACGAGAAGTATTTGACGGAAGTCGTCTACAAGGGGCCGATCTTCCTGACAGACTATCCCAAGGAGATCAAGGCCTTCTACATGAAGCAGAACGACGATGGCAAGACCGTGGCCGCGGTCGACCTTCTTGTCCCGATGATCGGCGAGCTCTGCGGCGGAAGCGAAAGGGAATGCGACTACGACAAGCTCCTTGCCCGCATGAACGAGCTTCACATGAACATCCCGGCCTACCAGTGGTACCTCGATTTGAGGAAGAACGGCTCCATCCCCCATTCGGGATTCGGCTTGGGCTTTGAGCGTCTTGTGATGCTGGTCACGGGCATGCAGAACATCCGCGACACCCTTCCCTATCCCCGCTGCTACAAGGACATGCTCTTCTAGGCCATGGACGAGAAGAAAAAGGAAGTCGGAAAGACAAAGGACGAAAAGCGCACCCTTGCCCTGGTCCTTCTTTCCGCACTTGCCATCGCGAGCATCGTCTATGCCCTCTATACCTTGACGTTGGCCTTCCTCTCCCTATCCGGAGAAGAGAAGCCTGTCGATATCATCGGCGACATGACTACGAAGGAAGAGGAAGAAGCATCGGACAATTCCGCAAATGAAATTGCACAACGCGTTTCGTTTGTCTATAATGCTGAAGATGCGACAATCGGGCTCACGTGGCTCGACATGGAATGATAGGAGGAATGATTTCATGGAAGATGGAAAGATATTGGTGACGGGTGGTGCCGGATACATCGGATCCCATGCCGTCAGGCAGCTTTGCGAAGCCGGATACTCCGTAATCGTCCTGGACAACCTCTCGACGGGTCATGCCAAGGCGATCGATCCGAGAGCGGAAGTCGTCATCGGGGACGTGCGCGACCTCGGCCTTCTGGATGCCCTCTTCACCAGGCAGAAGATCGTCGGCGTCATGCAGTTTGCCGGCAAGATCATCGTTCCGGAATCGGTCAGCCACCCTCTGAGCTACTATGACGACAACTTCACGGCCGTCATCTCCATCCTGCGCGCGATGCGGGCCCACAATTGCCACAACATCGTCTTCTCTTCCACTGCTGCCGTCTATGGCACCAGCAAGGAGCCTTCCATCACCGAGGAAGCGCCTTTGCATCCAGAGTCTCCCTATGGCTTCTCCAAGCTCGCGGCCGAACACCTCATCTGCGACTGCGAAGGGGCCTATGGCATCCGCCACTGCATCTTCCGCTACTTCAACGTTGCCGGCGCAAGCGAGGATGGCTCGATCGGCGAAGCCCATCCTGTCGAGACCCACATCATCCCCGTCACCGTCAATGCCTCCCTCAGCGGCAAGCCGATGCAGATCTTCGGAAACGACTACCAGACGCGCGATGGCACCAATCTCCGCGACTATATCCACGTCCTCGATTTGGCCGATGCCCATGTTTTGGGAATGAAGAGGCTTCTTGAGGGCGGAAGCTCCACCATCATCAACCTCGGCTCCGACAAGGGCTATACCAACAAGGAAATCGTCGAGACCGTCGGCGAGGTCACCGGCCTTCCCATCCACTGGACCTTCGGTCCGAGAAGACCTGGCGATGCCGATTCGATCGTCGCCTCCAACGCCAAGGCCAAGGAACTCCTCGGCTGGACGCCCAAGAGAGACCTCCGGCAGATGATCAGCGACGATGTCCGCTGGCGCCTCAAGCACGACAACCTTTACGGACGCCAGGGAAACAAGCTCTCTCCTGACGTCAAGAAACGGCTTATCGACTATGTCTCCTCGCGTCACTTCTCGACCTTCTACGAGGATATCGAGAATGCCGACAAGGACCATCTCAAGAAGATCAAGGCCGTCAACCGCCTTGCCTGACAAAGACAACTTTCGAAACCTTCCGGGATGCCCGCCAAACAAGCGGGCATCCTTTTATCGTAGCCGGAACCTCCATGGGATCGACAAGGCATTCCAAGAGAAGATCCTGACAAGTAAAATCTGCTCCGTTATCGATTTAAGGGGTGAAGAGGAAAGGAAAGCCAAGGAAGACGACCTCTCCTTCCTCAAGGAAAACGGCATCCAGTACGTCCCCTGCGGCATCCAGGATATCCTTCACTATGGCGATGAAAAAGGCCTCCGGGACAGGCTTTCCAACGACTATCTGGATATCCTCTTTCATCATCAGGACGCGCTTTTGAGCGTCTTCCAGAATCTAGCACGCCTCCCTAAGCCCATCCTCTTCCACTGCAATGCCGGAAAGGACCGTACCGGAGTCGTTGCGATGCTCCTTCTTGGCCTTAACGATATCCCAAAGGAAGTCATCCTGAAAGACTATCATAGGACAGAAGAAAACCTTCCCCTGATGGCAAAGGAAGGCTATATCCATTACAAAGGGGAAAGACCCGACTTCGTCTGCCACGCCATGAAAAAGACGATGGAAGAGACGATCGACTATCTCTTAAGAAAGACAAGCTACAGGAAGTATCTTCTCTCCCTCGGTATATCCCTAAAGGAGCTTGCTTCCCTTTCCCTTTTTGAATAGGGAAGGATCCAAAAGAAAGTTTCTGCTTAGACTTTATTATTCTCCAAGGCCTTGGTGATAAGGCTTTTGCTTATCCGTAGATCGTAATGCTACCCTTCATGACTTTCCGATGAAGCCTCGTTTGAAGCTCCTGAACAAAGCCGACAAAGGAAAGACCCGTCAGCGTCGTCGAGAGAAATAGGTCGGCGTCCTTTCCAAAGGGAACATACCAAAATGGCACGACTTTTTCAGGACAGCGCCGACCTCTTTCTTTCCTCACGTCACTCTTGTTTTTGCGCCGCTTCGGTTTCCGTTATCTCTTGATCCGTCTCCTCTGCATCCAGGCAGGAGGGATTTCGATTCCAGAAAGGACAAGGAAGGCGACGAAAAGGAAGAGGAAGCCATAGAGGAAGCCAAAGGTCAAAGCAAAGCTCATCGTAGGATAGATGCTGGAAACGATGACGTTAAAGGTGCTGTGGGAGACGATCAGTGCAAAAAGGAAGGGCGGCAAAAGAATCGCAAGAAGACAGGAGAGATAGAGAGGCAGCCGCATTCCCTTCTCTAAGCCAAGAAGGGTCAAGAGCTTGTCTTCCTTATTGAGCTCCTTGAGAATGGTAAGGAGATAGATCATCGATGTCAGAAGGCTGATGGCGAAGAAAATGGCCCCAACGATGATCCACATCGTCCTAGCCGACCCTTGTATATAGGGGCGCGTCTCCTTGATGTTATAGCCATCGGGTACGACAGTAAGGGAGGGCATCAGGTCGAGGTTATCGAACAGATAGTCACGTGTATAGACACGATCGAAGAAATCACAGCGGCCATCGAAACACAAATCCTTATAGGATTCATAGAATTCCGGACTCACAAGCGAGAAGCCAGGATCACAAATACCATAGTATTTATCAAGGTCGATTTTCTCGATAGAACCGACGACCTTCAGCTTCTTAGGCATACCGTCGATATTGATTTTCCAAGGGGAAGGAGAATAAACATCGCGGAAAGAGGAAGGAAAACCGACCGTAAGGCAATCCATGCCTTGGGAGCGGAGATAGTCTTCCCCGATCTTCGACCAGGGATAGGTTTCACCGGTTTCATCATCCTCCGCGATATCTTCTTGATCGAAGAAAAAATAGAATAGCGTCCTTGCCGGAACGACAATCTCGTCTTTTGCCTTCGGGAGAGAGCCTCTCAGGCAGTAGACGTCGATATCCTTATCGCTGTCCTTGGCGGCTTGGTATGCCTCTGTGAGACTCGTATAGATTCGTCCTTCAAGAAGCTCCGGATTGGCAAACGTCGTTGGCAAGGAGTTGGAAAAGCCACTAATAAAGGGATGATCCTTGGCGGCCAGCCCATCCCCAAGGGGATCCGAATTCCAAAAGGAATCTATTTGTGAGAAAAAGCTGTTGTCTTCGCCAGAATAGAAAGGAAGACAACCATCGATGAGACTTTCATACGATTTCGTGGGAAGGACGACCATCGACCCAGTGAAGAGATTATCGGAAGAAAAAGATCCGGCAATCACGAGATGAAGACAAAAAGGTTTGCAATTATCAATCGAAAAGGGAAGGATATCGCCAATGTCGACATTCGGCTGTTCTCTGTCCGGATCTTCTTGTGCCTTCTTCTTTTGATAGGCGTTGAGATCTTCCTTCATCGCCTCATTGATATAGACAGGCGCATAGCGGTCGAAAAGAGTATCTTCCGGAAGCTTGGCACTGGAGAAGTCAAAGCTTCCCGAATAGAAAGGGGCGATATCCGTATCCAACAGACATAGGACATGCCCCAATCGCCACTGAAGAGCTTATATGGGACGATATCTTCCTTTCCACTCTTGGAATAGGCTTCCCGGCTTGCCATACGCTCTTCGCCATCCCTGGAATCTTTGACCGTAAAGAAGGCATTTTCGCCGAGAACTTTCGCGAATGTCGCTTTTTCATCCAAAGAGAAGTAGTTGAATCCAAGGAAACCGAAGAAGAATCCGAAGAACAAAAGGAAGACAGAGAAGGCATAGGCCGTCCAGCTCGTTAGGGCCTTCTTGAAGCCAAGATGCCAAAGGGAGCCGGAAGGACGGCCTTCAGTCTTTTGCATTGCAACTGTCTCACCTCCGACTTCCACTTTGCCTTCTAGTTTGACAATCTTTCCATTCTCAATTCTGATAAGGATATCGGCATATTCCTTGGCCAATTCCGTGTCATGGCTAACAACGATGACAAGGTGGTCTTCGGAATATGCCTTCAGCATCTGAAAGACAAGGACGCTATAGGTATCGTCGAGGTTTGCCGTCGGCTCATCGACAAGAAGTATCGGGCATTCCTTCAGCAAATTCATTCCGATGGCAAGACGCGCCGTCTCTCCTTTGGAGAGCTTGCTGGCCTTTCGATGAAGATTGAGGCCGAGCTTTTCTGCCATCGCCTCGCGCTTTTTCTTGTCCTTCGTCGCAAGGGAGAGGTTTTCCGAAACATTCAAGGAAGAGACGACATTCCCGTCGACCATGTCGTAAGATAAGACATTTCTATAGAAGGAAGCGTCATAGCTAGCGGGCTTGCCATCGAAAAGAACGCTTCCGGAATCAGGTGCATTCAGTCCGGCAAGGATATCCAAGAAGGTAGTCTTTCCGCATCCAGACCTTCCCGTCAAGACATAAAGACCTTGACTTTCAAAGGATAAGGAATCCACGTCAAGGGCGAATTCACTTTCCCCATTCTTGTAGGCCTTGTGCAAATTCTTTATTTCGATCACGATCGAGCCTCCTTTCGAACAGTAGTTCGATTTCCAGTAATTCAGTTGTTGAGGTAGTACGTCTCGCCGTTTCTCAAATAGATAAAGCCAGCCGTCGGATTTCAACACAGCAATCAGGGATTACTTAGAAGACCAATCCGTGACAAATCAAGAGATCAAAGAAAGAGGATTGGAAAGAGACAAAGCCACGGCAACAAGCGAAAACACAAGCTTCTTCATAGTATTGATCCCCTTTCCCCATGACCGTCAATGTCATGGCCTGCCCGTAATTATATCGATTCGGAAAAGAAAGTGTATGACAACAAAATCCATATGTTTGCAACGTTAATGGCCATCGTAATTGGCTTGGGCGAATGTCAATTTAGATAGCTTTTAATGATTTCATGTAAATAATTTAGGCATTATAAAGCATTAAGATTACCTATCTCTAAATATCTTTTTGACTAACCACTTTTGATTTTTAATATAGCTTTTTTGTTTTCGATTTGACTCGTTTTTCTCAAATCCGTACTTATTTTGCGCTTTTCATACGTATATTCCCTGGCTATGAAACAACTTGTACAAATCATTTAAGCCTATTCTCATGACGTGCTCAAATCGAATCACCCGTTTCTGGATACATGGTACAGACAAGTCTGCCTGCTTCATTTCCATCCCGGAATCCAATAGTCCTTTTGGGCTCTCCGGCCTTCAAAGCCTCCTAAAAGAAGCCCTGACCGAAATGTTGCCTCCAAGCAAAAACAGTCGGGGACTCTATTATCTTTTTTCTTCAAAGTCCCTTCCTAGAACAAAGTCAGCTGTTCGGAGTCGGGAAGGTCTCCCAAGGCACCAAGGCGGCGGAAGACTTCAACGACCTTGTCGCCGATATGGGCTCTTCTCTTGAGGTCCTCTATGGAGGTGAAGGGGTGTTCCGTCCGTGCCGAAACGATGGCATCGCCGACAGCGGCACCGATACCGTCGATACAGGAAATGGAGGGGATGATCTGTTTCTTCTCCTTGTCGATGGAGAACTTGGAGGAGAGGGAGCGGTTGACGTCGATTTTGCCGAAGGAATAGCCGCGGTCATACATCTCGATCGTCTGCTCGTAGGCGTTGATGAGGGAGGTCTCCTTGGTCGTGACTGTCCGCATCTTCGTCTTTTCCTTGATCTCGTTGAGCCTTTTCAGACAGGGCTGGAGACCTTTCATCATCGTTTCGATATCGTAGGCATCGCAGCGCAGGGTAAAGTATGTCGCATAGTAGCTCAAAGGCTCATGGACCTTGAAGTAGGCGCAGCGCATGGCCATCATGACATAGGCGACGGCATGGCCCCTGGGGAAGAGGTATTGGATCTTCTCGCAGGAGTGGATGTAGTAGTCGGGAACGCCATGTTCCTGCATGATCTTGGTGTATTTCTCGCGTTTCTCCTCGAATCCGGGCTTGCAGAAGTTTCCTTTTCGGACCGTTTCCATGATCTGGAAGGAGTCGGAATAGTCGATTCCGTATTTCTCGTGGAGGCCGACCATGATGTCGTCACGGCAGGCGATGACTTCCCTCAGCGTCAGGCCGTCCTTGAGGATGAGGTCCTGGGCATTGCCGGCATAGACGTCGGTACCATGGGAAAGGCCGGAGATGCGGACGAGGTCGGCAAAGGCCCTCGGCTTTGTCTCCAAGAGGGTCCTTCTTCCTGTCTCGGTGCCGAATTCCGGAAGGCCCAGGGCACCCGTTTCCTGCTGGAGGACGTTGTTCTTGAGATGCAAGGCCTTCGTGGACCAGAAAAGGGACAGGGCCTCCGGATCGTTGACCTTGACGCGGCTATCGATTTCCTTGAAGGAAATATCGCAGTTGTCGCACATCATCTTCACCGCCTGGGGATCGACATGGCCGAGCATATCGAACTTCAGGACGTTGTCGTGGATGGCATGGAAATCGTAATGGGTTGTCTTCCAGGAGGAGTCGACTTCGTCGGCCGGATACTGGACGGGCGTGAAATCATAGACTTCCATGTTGTCGGGGATGACGATGACGCCGCCTGGATGCTGGCCGGTCGTCCTTTTGACCTCCATGCAGCCTTGGGCGATCCGGTCTATCTCGGCGTTTCTTACTTGGCTCGTATCCTTGCCCAAGGATTCGAAGTAACCGAGGACGTAGCCACGAGCATTCTTTTCCTTCGTTGTCTGGATGGTTCCTGCCTTGAACACGTTCTTTGCTCCGAGGATTTCCTTGATGTGTTCATGGGCAATGGACTGGAAGTCCGATGGGAAGTTGAGGTCGATGTCCGGGACCTTCTCCGCATGGAAGCCCAGGAAGGTCGCAAAAGGTATGTTCTGTCCGTCCCTGTCCATGGGGATGTGGCAATGCGGGCATTCCTTCTCGGGAAGGTCGAAGCCGGATTCATACTGGCTGACATCGCCCCATTCCAGATGGTGGCACTTGGGGCAGACGTAGTGGGGCGGAAGGGGATTGACCTCGGTGATACCCGACATCGTGGCGACAAGGGAGGAACCGACGGAACCTCTCGAGCCGATCATGTAGCCGCAGTCGTTGGACCAGCGGACGAGCTTGGAGGAGATCCAGTAGATGACCGAATAGCCGTTGTTGATGATACCCTTGAGCTCCGTCTCCAGCCTTTCCTGGATTTCCTTCGGAAGCGGATCGCCGTACTTCTTCTTCGCCGTCTCGTAGACCAGATCCGTGAGCATCTTGTCGCAGCCCGGAATCGAGGGAGGATAGAGCTTGTCCTTGGTCGGGCGGACGCTGGGATCGATCATCTCGTTTATCTTCCACGTGTTGTCGATGACGATTTCCTCTTGAAGCTTTTTGTCCCCGAGGAAGTCAAAGCAGGCCATCATCTCGTCCGTGGTCCTGAAGTGCTGGTCGGGATTGGGAAGGGGATTGCGGTACCAGTTTTTCTTCACCTCTTCCCGGGCGGAATCATAGGGGGCGAGATTGAGCGGGTGCCTTGCCCCGTGGAGGGCCTTGGAAGCGATGAAGACGTCGCGGTAGATCTTGTCTTCGGGATTGACGTAGTGGCAGTCGCCCGTGGCGACGACCATCTTGCCGATGTCCTTTGCCGCCTTGATGAGGTCCTTGAGGATCTGGAGGATGGAATCCTTGTCACGCAGGGAGCCGCGGTTGACAAGATAGATGTAGTTTGCCGGGGGCTGGACTTCGATGTAGTCATAGAACTTCATCGTCTCCTTGAGGATATCCTCGCCCTTGTTCATGGCGTGCTCGAAGACCTCGCCGTTGAGACAGGCCGAGCCCACCAAAAGATTCTCCCGCATTTTGGAAAGGAGGGACTTGGGGACGATCGGCGTTCCGGAAGGGGACATATAGTGGACATGGGCCTCGCTGATGATCTTGTAGAGGTCCTTCAGGCCGGCGGCGTTCTTGACCAGGACGGTCGTATGGTAAGGGTGCATGGAGATGATCATCTTGTCGCTGACGGGAAGGTCGTCAAGGTCCTTATGGCGCAGCTTCTTCTTTCCTTCCGTCAGCTTGGAGAGCATGACCTCGAAGATCTTGGCGAGGGTCCCGGCATCGTAGTTTGCCCTGTGGGCGCTTGTCTCGTCGAATTCGATCTGCATTTCCCTGGCGATGGCCCCTTCGGTATGGCTCCTCTTGTCGGGATAGAGGTAACGCGAAAGGGGAAGGGTATCGATGACGGGGTTCTTGATCTTTTCTAGGCCGTTGTTCTTCAAGGCCTCGTTGAGGAAGCCGTAGTCGAAGGCGACGTTGTGTCCGACGAGGATGGAATCGCCGAAGAACTCGAGAATGTCCGCAAGGGCCCTCTTGATTGGCTTTCCGGAGTCGGCCTGTTCCTGGCTGATATGGCTCTTCTCGATGGAGAAGGGACTCAGCTTCATGTCCGGACGGACGAAGAAGTCGATCTCGTCGAGGACCTGTCCAGCCTTGTCGATCTTGACCGCGCCGAACTCGATGATTCGGTCATAGCGGGCGGAAAGGCCGGTCGTCTCAAGGTCGAAGACGACATAGGTTTCCTCGTTGAGGATGCGCTCGGAGGGGTTATAGATAAAGGCCGGCTTGTCGTCGACCATGTAGAGCTCGCTTCCGTAGATGATCTTCAGCCCGGACTTCTTTCCGGCCTTCTGGGCTTCCGGGAAATCCTGGGCGACGCCGTGGTCGGTGACGGCGATTGCCGTATGGCCAAAGCGCTTTGCCGCCTTGCAGTAGTCGGCCATGTTGCTGACGCCGTCGAAGGCGGACATCTTTGTATGGAGATGGAGCTCGATGCGCTTTCTGGGATAGGTATCCTCTCTCTCCGGGTCAGGCGGGAGGATTTCGATCTCGTCGCAGGCAAGGACCAGTTCCCCATGGGCAAAAGCGTCTTCCTCGGGCCGTCCCTTGACCTTGATCTTGACGCCGACATCGTATTTTTCCATGTCCTCGGCCGTCATCTTCTTTCCTTCGAAAAGGGTCGTGGATATGGAGTCGGAGAGATCGGTGTATTCGATCTTTCGCAGCTTCCTTCCCTTCTTGGTGACGCGGTTCTCGATCTTGAAGATCTTACCTTCGACCATTACCTTGCGGAAGTTCTGGATGTCCTTGAGCCTGCAGGGCTGGTAGGTGCTGTCGATTTCCTTCTGGCGGCGGAACTTCTCCTCGGCTTCCCTGGACTTTTCCTCGTAGTCCTTGTCCCGTTCCTGATAGAAGGCATCGGAGGCAAAGAACTTCTCCTGGGTCAGGACCTTGTAGGAGGAAGTGATGGAATCCAAAAAATCCTTGAGGTGCCGGCACTCCTCCTGGATGGCATTGGCTTCGCCGGCAGAAGGATAATAGAAAAGGACCTTGCTCTCTTCCTCGAAGAACTGGACATCGTTAAGAAGGTCCGTCTTCCTGTCGTGCTTGTAGTCCTCGAGAAGATAGGGGAAGCTCTCCTTCTCGGAATCGTACTCGAAGGAGAGTGCGATGGAAAAGCCCCCTTGGAGGGTAAAGGCATCGCAGGTATCAAAAAGCGTCTTATAGGCACGATAGGGAAGATAGGTCGGAAGCTTGATCCTGGCGATGATGCGGTTGTTCTCCTTGTCGTTTTCCAGCTTCGAGAAAGAACCTTTCTCATAGGGAGAAAGATCCGCGATGCCGATCTTCGTCAGGAAACGTCCGAGAAGATTATCCATGCTATTCACCTCTCCAAGCCCCATATATCAATACACAATATTTTCCACAAAAGGCAAGGCAAAAAAAGACTTGAATTCCCCTTGCGTTTCTGTATGCCCGGCCAAGAGGGAAGGAAGGAAAATATTTTATGCCAAATTTTCCGATAGTTATCGTAATTTTGAGGAATGCCAAATAAAAATTTAGCACTTGGACTTGAAATCTGCTAACTTTGGTCTATACTATGGTTAGCACTTGAGAAAGACGAGTGCTAAATGGAGGCAATACACAATGACCGAAAACAAGAACAATACCGTCAAGAAGACGGCCGTCGAGAAGAAGGAGAACGTCGCAGCCAAGAGGGAAGCCTATCATTCCTTCCTTTCCCCTCTCTTCAATTTCTTCGATGATCTGCCGGACTTCCATGATGGTGACTACAATATCATGAAGACCGACATCAAGGATGCCGACGATCACTATGAGCTTGAGATGGAAGTCCCTGGCATCGACAAGAAAGACCTCAAGGTCGCTGTCCGCAACGGATACCTTGTCGTGAGCGCCACCTTCAACAAGAAGAGCGATGATAGCAAGGACAAGTACATCCATTACGAGAGGGAATCCGGTAGCTTCTCCAGGAGCTTCTATGTCGGTGAAGGCCTGAAGACGAAGGATGTCACCGCGAAGATGGAAAACGGCGTCCTTGTGATCAACGTCCCGAAGAAAGCACCCGAATCCGAGAAGGAAGAGTTCGTTCAGGTTCTCTGATTCAGCAGCTTTCAAACACCAGCCATGGCAGCAATTGCCATGGCTTTTTCTTTTCTTCTTTATCTAATGTAATTTGTTTCAGCTTCAATCGTTCCTTAAGAGACCGCCTCCCTTACAATTCTTGAAAATGGCGTGGAAACAAGAGGGCTGTCCTCTCAGGAGTGTTTTCGTTCCAGGAATCCTTCCTCACCCTTTTGTTGTCGGCTTAAGGGATAGGTAATCCTATCGTCTCACAGCCCTCTCCTTCTTGCTATGGAAGCCCAGTGAGCAAAACCGGATTGACATATCCTTTGCCCTGCCTTGATCCTTTTGCCACCTTCCTTGCTTTTTCCTTCCTTCTTCCTGAAAGTGGCTCTTTTCTCTTCTTCTCGCGCCTTTTTCCCGATAGAATAATAGGAAAACGATGTTTTCCGGAAGGGAAAGAGGGCGGGAAAATGATCCAGATCGAAGGACTTTCGAAGACATACCATACCCAAGAGGAAGAGATTCCTGTCCTTGAGGACATCTCCCTTTCCCTTCCCGACAAGGGCTTTGTCGCAATCCTTGGCGATTCCGGAAGCGGAAAGACGACTTTCTTGAATATCCTCGGCCTTCTGGATAGGGATTTCAAGGGCCGCTATCTTTTTGATGGGAAGGACGTTTCCCAACTTGAGGGAAAGGATTTGGATTCCTTCCGCAATCATAAGATCGGCTTCGTCTTCCAGGATTTCGTCCTGGTGGAGGAGCTTTCTGTCCGTGACAACATCCTCCTTTCCTTCTCCGGGAAAGGAAGAAGGGAAGCGGAGGAAAAGGTGGATAGTCTTCTTTCCTCTATCGGCCTGAGCGGTTTTGGAAAGAGGAAGGCAAAGAACCTCAGCGGCGGGGAGAAGCAACGCGTGGCTATCCTTCGTGCCATCGTCAATTCGCCACGTGTCCTTTTGGCCGATGAGCCGACGGGCTCTTTGGACAATCGAAACAGCAAGGTCGTGGCCGACATCCTGAAGGCCATCTCCAAGGATAGGCTTGTGGTGATGGTCACCCACAACAGGGAACTTGCCACGGACTATGCCGACATGATCGTCACGATTGCGGACGGAAAGACAAAGACCTCAGGAATGCCCATCGCGGAGCAAAGCCAACCCGTCAAGGATGAAGAACATCCCTTCTCCCTGGCCCTAAGGAAGATCCTTTCCCTTTCCAGCGCCTTCCTCTTTGGAAAGAAGGTCAAGACGATCCTGACATCCATCGGTTTGGCTATCTCCGTCTTCGGCCTTACTTTGATCCTTGCCATCTATTCCGGTTTCCAGTCCTATGTCTCCAATCTTGAGGAGCAGATCCTGAAGGAAGTGCCGCTTGTCATCGAGGAAATCGTCTTGCCATCATCGACCTTGGCCACTTCCTCTGTGGGAAACACGTTGCGGAGAGACGATGAGAATGCCTATCTTACCTCATCGGTCAATACGATGTATTCGACCAATGCCATTACGGATGATTTCGTCAACTACATGAGGGATATCGATCCGAGCCTTCTTTCCGACATGAAGATGCGAAACGGCCTTGCCTTCAACCTCGTCTCCTTAAGCGACAAGACGGGAAACGTCGTGACCACGAGCAAGGGAAGGGACTCTTTCCTGTCGACCGTTTTCTCGGACGAGATCAACTTCAAGGAGCTTCCCTCCTTTACGGAAGACATCCTTGGGCAATATGATGTCTATGGAAGCTATCCGGAAAAGGCCGGGGAGATGGCAATCGTCCTGGAAGGGGACAATTCGATCGGTTCCTTGGCCCTTTCCGCCTTGGGCATCGATTCCCCTTCCTCAAAGAAGGACGGCTATGACAGGATCGATTTCGATACCATCCTGAGCCATAAGCTGAAGCTCATTCCCAACGATGACTACTACGTCGACATCACCGATCCCTACAATCCCATCGAGACAAACGGTATCTTCCTCAAGAGGCAATACGATCTGCAGAACGATGGCCTTTCCCTCTATAGCCTCTTAGACATGGGACTAAGCGAGAACATGTCCCGGGAGGACTTTGACGAGGAGCTGATGCGAAAGCTCATCCAATACGTCGATCTTCCTTCCTATGCCAAGGATATCGACTCCGTCGACTTCACAGACGAGGACGAGGTCGAGGATTTCTTCCTTTCGCTCTTCCAGACAAAGGACCTTTCCCTCTATCGGACCATGACCGAGCAGGAGAAGAAAGACTACCTCCTCGATGAGACGAAGGGCCTTGATGTCTCCATTACCGCGATCCTCAAGCCGAAGAAGGAAGCCTTCTTGCCTTCGTTAAGGTCTGGTGTCTACTACACGCCAGCCTTTGCCGAGTATGTCTTGGAGAACAACTCGCCTTCCTTTGTCGACGAGAACAGGAACGGCAAGATCGATCCGGAGGAAGACCACCGCTGTGCCATCGCCAAGAGCTATGAGGACAATATCTATCTCACCTTCGATGGGACGGGCCATCTTGTCACCCGCTCGATCCTGGACAGTGCGACGGAAGGAAGCGACGTGGAGCAATACCTCACCAACAGGCGCTTCTTCGGTGTCGACAACACGATCTCCTCCATCACCATCTACCCGAAGGACTTTCAGGCAAAGAAGAAGATCGTCGACTATATCGATGCCTATAACGAAAGGCTTATGGAGCAGGGAAAGGACAGCATCAAGACGACCGACCTTCCCGAGATGATCTTCTCCAACCTCGAGATGGTCCTGGATATCATCTTCCTCATCCTGATCCTCTTCACCTCGATCTCGCTTGTCGTCGCCGTTTTCCTTATCGCCAGCATCCTCTATGCCAATGTCCTGGAGAAGACTAGGGAGATCGGTCTTTTCCGTGCCCTCGGCTTTGGAAAGAGGCATGTCTTCTTTATCTTTGCCCTGATGAGCGTCCTCCTGGGTCTTATCAGCGGTGTCTTAGGCGTGATCCTAGGCTATCTTTCCACCCTTGCCGTCAATGCCCTGGCCGTTTCCTTCTTCCCCTACTACGGGGTCGAGCATATTGCCGTTCTTCCTCCGCTTGCGGCTTTCCTTCTCGTCCTGCTTTCGATCTTCCTTGCCCTTCTCTCTTCCCTTGTCCCAAGCCTTGTCGCCTCCCGAAAGGATCCTGTCCGGTCGTTGAGGGGGAATTAGTCCTTCCCGATATCCTGGCAATAAAAATGGCCTGGCTTTTTTGTGCCAGGCCGCTTTCCTATCCGATCGGGACGAGGATATCCTTGATGATGAGAAGGACGGCAAGACCCATAAGGAGGACCATGCCGATCGTTCCCAGGATGTTCTTGACCTTGTTGGGGCATTTCTTCCTGGTGACGGTCTCGCCGAGGGCGATAAGGACATTCCAGCCATCCAAGGGCGGAAGGGGAATGAGATTGAAGCAGCCGAGGTTGAGGGAGATATAGGCCCAGAGGCTGAAGAAGTAGGTTCCAGAGCCCGACTGGACGGCTTGGGTGGATACCCTGTAGATGGAGACGATGCCGCCGACGTTCTTCCAGCCATCCGGCGTGAAGAGCTCTCCTAGGGCCTTGTAGATACCGACAAACATGCGGGAGAACTGATAGTTTGCTGTCTCTAGGGCTTCCCCGGCTGTCAGTTGCAGCTCCTGACCGATGGCGCTCAGGCTGAAGGCCTTGAAGGAATAGGAGCCGTCCTCGTTCTTCTCAGAAGGAAGGAGGATCGGATCAAGGGTTGTTTCCTTGCCATCCCTTTCATAGGTGATATAGAGGGTCCTGGTGGCGTTTTCGACGCATTCGACCTGGGCCTTCGTGCCATTTCCGATATCGACCTCGACGGCATTGGCAGTCAGGTTCATGGCCGCGTAGTTGAGGCAGGTCGGAAGGATGTCGTCGATCGATGTTCCGCTTGTTCCTTCCTTGTATTCCAGGAAGCTTGTGATCGGCTTTTGATCCTCCTGGGCAGGGAAGGTCAATGTCTCGATGAAGGTTCCGTCTTTTGTCCTGATTCCCTCATAGACCTGATAGAAGCCGACGATCCTGTCTCCGGTGCGAAGCCCGGCATCATAGAGGACATCGCCCTCCTGGACCTCGACGGCATTGGAGGAATAGTCATAGACCGTCTGGGGGAAGCAGGCATAGGCGACGAAGAAGAGGATATAGGCGACAAGGAAGTTCATGGCGATGCCGGCGAGCATGATAGCAATCTGCTTGAAGTGGTTGACGCCAGTGAGGGTCCTTTCCTTGGGGACTTGGGTAAAGGGGATGTCTTCCGGCTCCTCGTCCTCGCCTGCCATGGCGACATAGCCGCCAAGGGGAATGCAGCGGATAGCGTATTCCGTCTCGCCGGGGATGCCGTCGATTCCTTTCGTCAGCGCCTTGAAAAGCGGCGTGGCGTTCTTCCTTCTTTTCCTGTCGGCCTTGCTTCTGTGGAGGAAGCGGTGCTTATAGATGGCCGGGCCGAAACCGATCGAATACTCGAAGCAATAGACGTTGCAGAGTTTGGCGACGACAAGGTGGCCAAGTTCATGGAGACAGACCAGAACGCACAGTCCCACGATGAGGACCAGAATATAAACGATGACCATGGTTTTTCTCCTTTGTTGTCAGTCCATCGTTTCCTGGACGATGGTATCGGCGATGGCGGATAGCTTCTTCTCAAGGGAAGAAAGGCCAGAAAGAGTCAGGTTCTCCTTTATGGCGGAAAGCCTTGCGGTGCAGAGCGTAAGGGCCTTCTTGATGCCAAGGAAGGAGAGCCTCCCGTCCAGGAAGGCCTGAATGGCCTTGGTGTCGACGAAGTTATAGAGGATCATGCCGACGTTTCCATAGCGGCGATAGGTATCCACGGTGGTGGCAAAGAGGGGATAGAAGTCCGGATCGATCTTCTGGAAGTGGAGTCTCCGGATAGCCTCCTCGTCCTCCTTGCTATTGGCGTGGGCTTCCAGCTTCCCTTTGGAGAGGGCATAGCTGATAGCGACCTTCATGTCGCAGGGGGAATATTCATAAAGGTAATGCGTCTTTTCATCCTTCCGATAGGAAAGGAGGGCATGGACCAGGGATTCCCGGCAGATGACGGCATCGATTCTTTCCAATGGCCAGTCGAAGAGGAAGGAAGCCTCGATCTTCTCATAGCCCTTGTTGACCATCGTCGCGGAATCGACGGTGATCTTTCCGCCCATGGACCAGGTCGGATGAAGAAGGACCTGCTTCGGCGTGACAGAGGCAAGGCTCTCCTTTGCCATGTCCCTTAAGGCGCCGCCGCTCGCCGTGATGATAAGCTTGTCGATAGAAGAGCGGTCAATTCCCATCTTCTGCGCCTTGCTAAGAAGCTTAGCCAATCCGACATGCTCGCTATCGACCGGATAGAGCTTTCCCTTGGAGGTCTTCAGGACTTCCTTTAGGAGTGAGGAACCGATGACGATGGATTCCTTGTTGGAAAGGAAGAGGTCCCGATCGCTCTTCAAAGCTTCCAAGGAGGGGGCAAGGCCGACATTTCCCATCAGGGAATTGAATACGGAAGCCTCTTTTGCCATCCGGACAAGCTCGACATTGCAGTTCTCGCCGGAAAGGACGACATAGGATGGATGCTTCCTATGGAAGCTTTCGGCCACGACAGGATCGCAGATAGCGACATAGCGAAGGTGGTCAAAATAGGGGAGATAACTCTCCAGGACATCCGTCTTGCTATTGAGGGAGACGCCGACAAGCACGTAATCGAAGGAATACTTGAGGATATCCAGGCATTGCTTTCCGATGCTTCCGGTCGCTCCAAGGACAATCAACTCTTCCATCATACTAAAAGGTTCCATCCGTTAGCGGTGATAAGCAGGATGATGGCGATCATGATCGAGTTGGTGAGGATGGAGTCAAAGCGATCGATGACGCCGCCATGTCCCGGGAAGATCGTGCCGAAGTCCTTGATGCCAAACTGTCTCTTGATCAAGGAGAAGGTAAAGCCGCCCACATTGCCGACAATGGGCATCAAAAAGGCGATGCCGACAAGGAAGGGCCAGCAGACGCCGTTCATCGTGTTCATGGTAAGAAGAAGGGGCGAATTCTGGAACTGGAGGATGCCAGGAACCAAGGGTGAATCAAAGGCGTATTCGCAGATAGCCGCAAAGCCCAGGGAGCAGAGCATCGAGAAGACAAAGCCGCCGAAGAAGCCTTCCCATGTCTTGTGCGGGGAGATGCGGGGATTCATGCGGTGCTTGCCAAAGAGGACACCGACAAAATACGCCCCGACATCCGCTCCCCAGGTGCCTAGAAGCATGAAGATAAAGACCAGGCAGGAGTTGAACGTCTTGTTCAGGCCATGGCTGAGATAGTATTGCTCAAAATAGTTCCCACACGTGACATTCTGTCCCCAAGGAACGAAGACGGAAGTGTCGCTTATAGCGGTGAGATAGGTGATACCATTGCTGTTTGGGAAATAGCGTAAGAAGAGCATTCCCTGGAAGCCCAAGGCAAAGAAGAGGCCGACGGTGAAGAGATAGGTCGCATCGGAGAGCTGGAATTTCGGGGTCGAGACCGAGATAAGGAAGAGCACCATCGCATAAAGGACGATGCCCAGGATCGAGACGAAGATATTGTCCAAGGCGAATTCCGAGGAGCCGGTGAAGGGATTGGGCGTATCCGATCCCACCCAGCTTTTGATGAAGGTCCAATAGATAAAGGAGAGGACGAAGAGATAGACGACGATCTTCACCAAAAGGGAATAGCGTCCCGAGCCCGGGGCCCTGAGTATCTCATGGATACCGACAACGGAAAGGAGGATGGAAAGGACGAAGAAGGGCCAGTTTCCAAAGGCGATGCATGGAATGACGACGGCCATCAGGACGATACCGGTCAGGATCCTCTTGACCATCGAGCTCTTGGAAGAGAGCGAAATCTTGTTGATCATTCCTTTATGGCTCCAAAGCGTCTGTTGCGGTGGTTGTAGATGTCGATGCACTTGGCCAGTTCCGTCTTGTCGAAATCCGGCCAATAGGTATCGGTAAACAGGAATTCGGAGTAGGCGATCTGATAGAGAAGGCAATTGGAAAGCCTCTCCTCGCCGGAGGTCCTAACGAGAAGGTCGACGTTGGAATCCTCCGCTCCGGTGAAAAGCTCAGCCTCGAAATCCTTTTCCGTCAAGGTATCGACATCCAGCTTTCCATCCTTGACCTTCTGGGCGATCTTCTTTGTGGCAAAAAGGATCTCCTGTCTTCCGCCGTAGTTGAAGAGGACGTTGAAGACATGGCTTTTGCAGTCCTTGGTGTCTTCCATCGCCTGCAGGATCGTCTTGCGGGTATCCTCGGGGATTCTTTCGTCCTCAAGAAAGCCCAAGACGCGGATGCGGACGTCCTTCTTCCGGAAGTAGTCGATTTCCTTTTCGAAGAATGTCCTCAGAAGGCGGAAGAGGGTCGTTATCTCATCCTTGGGCCGATTCCAGTTCTCCGTGGAAAAGCAATAGAGGGAGGCCGTATGGATGCCATAGTCCTCGAAACAGGCCGTGATGATTTCCTTGATTCGCTTGACACCGGCCCGATGTCCCATGGAGCGGGGAAGGAGCCTCTTCTTGGCCCACCTTCCGTTGCCATCCATGATAAAGGCGATGTGACGAAGGTCTTGGCTCACTTAGATGGTCTCGATGTCCTTGATCTTCTCGGCGAGCATCTGGTCGACCTTCTTGGTGTGCTCGTCGGTTGCCTTCTGGATGTCATCGAGGACGTCGTGCTGCTGGTCTTCGGAGAGGGTCTCGTCCTTCTTGACCTTGTTGTTGTAGTCCTTGCGGATGTTGCGGAGGGCAACCTTGCCGTCCTCGGCATACTTCTTGCACTGCTTGATGAGTTCCTGTCTTCTGTCTTCGCTCGGAGCCGGGAACTTGAGGACGATGGCGCCACCGTTGACGACGGGATTGCAACCGAGGTCCGCCTTGTTGATGCCGCCGAGGATATCCTTGGACGTGGAAGGATCAAAGGGCTTGACGATAAGATCGGTCGCGGAGGAGACGGTGATGGAAGCGACATGCTTCAGGGGCATGTTGGAATCGTAGACATGAACCATGACCTTGTCGAGCAGGGCTGGGGAAACGCGTCCGGCACGAAGGGTGCCAAAGGAATCCCTGAGGGAAGCAAGCGTCTTTTCCATCTTTTCAATGCATTCATTCAAAATAGCCATATTGGAGACCTCCAGTTTGTAAACACAATACTATTCTACTAGAACAGGGGTGACATGGAAACTAATTCCGGGAAATCAAAGTGCCGATTTCCTCGCCTTCGATAAGGCGGAGGGCATTGTTGGGATCGGCCATGTTGAAGACGCGGATCTCGATGTTGGTGTCCTCAAGAAGGCCGACGGCGGTATTGTCCATGACCTGAAGGCTCTTGGCGAGGATGTCGTGATAGGTGATCTTCCTGAGAAGCTTCGCATCGGGGTTCTTCCTGGGATCGTCGGAATAGACGCCATCGACGCCGTTCTTGCCCATGAAGATGCAGTCGGCCATCATCTCCTTGGCCCTTAAGGCCGTGCAGGTATCGGTCGTGAAGTAGGGGCTTCCGATGCCGGCGGCGAAGATGACGACACGCTTCTTTTCCAGATGTCTGAGGGCCTTGCGGCGGATATAGGGTTCGCAGCAGGCATTGAGAGGAAGGGCGGAAAGGACACGGCAATCCATTCCCCTGTTCTCGAAGAAGGATTGCAGAGCCATGGCATTCATCAACGTGGCCAGCATGCCCATGTAGTCACCCGTTGCCCTATCCACGCCGATGGAGCTGGCGATACGGCCGCGGAAGATGTTTCCCCCGCCGACGACGATCATGATTTCAATGCCTTTCTCCTGGATGTGGTGGACCATGGAATAGATGCTTTCGAGGAACGCCGTATTGTAGGGAAGATGGTTTTCCTTGTCCTCCAAGGCTTCGCCGGAAATCTTGATCATGATGCGCTTATACATAGAAAGCCTCCGTTTTTATAAACAAAGGCACCCCGCAGGGTGCCCTTGCATTACATCTTCATCTGGGATTCGACTTCGGCAGCGAAATCGCTCTGTTTCTTCTCGATGCCTTCGCCGACAGCATAGCGGACGAAGGTGACGATCGTGGCATTGTTCTCTTTGAGGAATGTGCCGACGGTCTTGGATTCATCAAGGACATAGGGCTGATCGGCAAGGACACCCGTGCAGAGGTTCTTGCGGACGCGGCCTTCGATGATCTTCTTCTGGATGGCTTCGGGCTTCTTGCCGAAGGAAGGATCGTTCTTGCTAGCCTCGGTCTCGATCTCCGTCTCCTTGGCGATGACATCGGCAGGGATTTCGGACTCGTAGACGTAGGAAGGATTGTCGGAGGTGACGTTGAGGGCAACGCCATTGGCAACGGTGGCATCACCACCCTTGAGGACGACAAGGGTCGCGATCTTTCCGTTCATATGGACATAGGGACCGAAGACTTCGTCATCCTTCTTCTCGACGATGGCAAAGCGACGGAAATCGAGCTTCTCGCCGAGCTTGATGGAGGCGTCGAGGAAGAGATCGCTGATGGCCTTGCCATCGGCATTCTTGCAGTTGACGGCCTCTTCCTTGGTCTTGGGGACATTCTCGAGGACGATCTTGTTGACGGACTTGACAAGCTCACGGAAGGGATCGGAGTTGGCGACGAAATCAGTTTCGCAGTTGATTTCGATGATGGCAGCCTTGTTGCCCTCGGTAAGGACCCAGGCGACACCCTCGGCAGCCGTTCTTCCGGCCTTCTTCTCCTGCTTGGAGATACCCTTCTCCCTCAGCCAGGTGATGGACTTCTCGATGTCATTGTTGTTCTCGACAAGAGCCTTCTTGCAATCCATCAATCCGGCGCCGGTCCTGTCGCGAAGGACCTTGATCAGCTCGATCTGGGAACTCATTTACTTGGCCTCCTCGGTCTTGGTCTCAGTGGTTGCGGCAGCAGCAGGGGCAGCAGTGGTGGTAGCAGCAGTAGTCGTTCCTTCCTTAGCGGTAGCCGTGGTGTTGGTCGGCTTGTTTCCGAAACGGCGGAAGTTCTTGACGGGTCTCCTGCGGACTCTTCCCTTGCCATTCTTTCTCATGGCAATGGCATCATCGCGGAGCTTGGCACGGATAGCCTTGATCTGCTCGTTGGGATCGACGCCCTTGAGCATGTCGGCCATGGTGGAAGTAGCGGTGTTGACATCCTTGTAGGCATAGAGGGGTTCGCCACCCTTTCCTTCGACGACGGCATCGGCGAAGAGACCGACGATGATACGGATGGAAGCCTCGCCATCATCATTGGCAGGGACGAGGTAGTCGATCTCATCGGGGTTGGTGTTGGTATCGCAAAGGGCGAAGACAGGGATGTGAAGGACTCTGGCCTCGGCGATGGCATTGTGCTCGGCCTTCGGATCGACGACGACGATAGCCTGAGGAAGCATACGGATTTCCTTGATGCCCTCGAGGTTCTGGCTGAGCTTGGCCTTGAGTTTGAGCTTCTCGGCGATTTCCTTCTTGGGCAGCTTGTCGAGCTCGCCGGAGAGTTCCTGCTGCTCGATTTCCTTGAGAAGTCCGATTCTCTTGCAGATGGTGCGGAAGTTGGTCAGGGTTCCACCAAGCCATCTGTGGCTGACATAGAAGGAGCCAGAACGGACGGCCTCTTCCTGGATGGCCTTCTGGGCATAGCTCTTCGTACCGACGAAGAGGACCTTTCCACCCTTGGAAACGATGTCCTTAAGGGCCTTGTAGGCCTTCTGCATGCACTCAGCGGACTTGTTGAGGTCAATGATATAAAGATTGTTCCTGCGGTTGTAGATGTAGGGCTTCATCTTCGGGTTCCACTGGGAAACGCGGTGTCCGAAGTGGCAGCCGGAATCCAAAAGGGTCTTGGCGGAAACAACGGGGTCGTTCTCGCCGTGGACCGTCGTGGCCATGACGTCCTTCGTCTCTTCAGCAGCAGTCGTCTCTTCCACTTTCTTCTCTTCTTCGCTCATCTTTGGAGCCTCCTTTTTGTTGTTCTTCTAGATGCTTCGAGATGCCAACCCAATATGCTAAGCGTCGCTAGCCAGGACGTGCTAGTTCTGAAGGTGGGTGCGGCATAGAGGACTCGTCAGCAAGATCCGCATCTATGGTTACTTGCGCAAAAAATGCGCAAAAGAAAATATATCATATATAAGGATAAAAGAAAAGAATTACTTGCATGATTCCCACAAATACGATATATTATACAGGCTTCGGCAACATACTATATCTGGCCCTGTCGACAAGCGGCTTAAGTCTCAGCCCTCTCAAGGCTGCATCCACGGGTTCGAATCCCGTCAGGGTCACCAACCGGTTTACATGCGAACTGGAAGGTCGAAAAAGGTCTTATCCGACTGGAAGTAGACCTCGAAGATCCGGGCAACATCGCCTATGCGAAGGGCCTCGGATACGACCTCTCCAATCGTTTCAGAATCAAGCACAAGAAGTGAGAAGAGCCCCTGAAAATGGGGCTTTTTTCGTGCTCTGATCATCTTTGGAACGCTGTATCGCCCGGGTTCGAACCCTCGGATTTCTAGGGTATCAAATCCGAAAATTCCACCAAGAACTCTGACTCCAACTTCCTGCTCCCGGTTCGTATCCCGCCTGGTGTTTTTCCCTCAGTTCGAATGCTTCCGACGAGTCTTTGCTTGATATTTAAGAACTCCACATGATTATCTGAAAAGACAGAGGAATGGAAGAATTCATCGTCATGGCATAGATATTCCCCGCCGCCTCGAGCTATGAACTGATTTGGAATTGATTAAATTGCATTTCTGCAATGATATAATAACCCCGGAGGTGATAAGGCAGTGGACAAGACACTAGTAGAAAGAGTCAACCGGCTCCTTAAGGAGAAAGGTCTTACTCAGAAGCAACTCGCCAGGATGTCCAACATCACGGAAGCTTCTTTGAGCAGGTATCTCACAGGGCAGCTCGAACCCAAGATAGATGTGGTTCGGAACCTCGCCTTGGCTCTTGGGGTTCCCGTAAGCTATCTCATCGGAGACACTGACGAACGCGAGGTACAGCAGAAACCCTTCCAGGAGACCTACGTCGTTGTTGCGAGAAACAAGTCCAGTCTCACTGAGCAGGAAAAGACCGAGCTTATCAAGCTCCTGTTCGGGGAGGGCAAGTGATGCTCTCATCCGAGGAGTATCGTGAACTGGACGAGGAAGCCCTTCGTCTTCGCCTGGACTACGACCAATCAAGGACATTACTTCGATGAGTACGAGATACCGGAAGCCTCCTGCTTTCTTTTCGATCCGCCATCGACTATCTCGCCCTCTATGGAGAGAGGGCCGATTCGAAGTATCACTCCCCTGCTCTCTGCTTCTACGAGTACGACGACAGGTTCGACGGCATTCACGGCCTTTTCGACGCAATCTACCATGACAACAAGAATCTGCTGGAGCAATATCGGAACAAACTCAAGGATTTCACCTATGTCATATCCCCCGACTATTCGATCTGCGGAGACATCCCATTCATCGAGAACGCCTACCGGATTTTCAAATCCCGGGTCGTCGGTTCCTATCTGGTGAACGAACTGAATAAGATCGTGATTCCCAACATCTCCTTCGTGGACGAGAAAACGAAGGATGTCGCCCTGTCCGGGATAGCGAGAAACAGCGCAGTGGCCATGAGCACGAAAGGGCTGTTGAGACGTAACAATGAACTGCTTGATTACATCGTCGACGAGACACTGAAAGCCATCGAGCCTTCCGTAGTCATCCTCTACAACGTGGCTGTGAATAGTCACAGGTTGAAGAATGTTATCGAGAGGATCGAGAACGCCAACGCCACGGTCGTCATGCCTCCAAAAAAGCTTCTTGTCCGAAACCGTATTCTGGAGGCCGACTGATATAGGCAGATACGAGAACAGCGGTTTGGGCGTGGGGACGAAGGGAAACCCTCAGCAGTCCCTGGAGCAGGAGAATTTTGCTCAGAAGAACAATGACATATCCTCAGCAATGCCAAACTACGACAAGGCCACGATTGACGACAAGAAGTTTCTCGGCTACTCTCTGAACAAGAATCACCCTGTTGGAAAACACAAAGCAATTGCATATGAGCAAGGACTTGGATTCAATCAATCAAACTACAATCTTCTTAAACAACAAATACACGATAAAATTAATGGTGGTACTGCAAAATTGACCCATATTGAGAACACATCATATGGCACCAAGTATACATTTGAATTGCCTATTAAGGGGTCAAACGGAAAAACCAAAACTGTCATTGTCGTTTATCAAATCGATAAAGGCGGTTCGATTCCGCGATTGGTGACGAATTACTTGAAATAGGAGATAGAGCCATGGAAAGATTCAACGAATTTGATTCGGTCATCACATTAGTTGACAAACACGGCATTCCCAAAGGGACAAAGGGATGCATCGTCCATATATATCACGACAACAAGGCCTGCACATGCGAATTGTTCGACGCCAGTTTTCACACTATCGGTGTTGAAGACTATGAATTCGATGAAATAAGAAAAAGCGATTGTGAAAACGAGAAGTAACTGTACGAGATTTTTTCTTGCCCATACTTCTGGGAAGTCACCGATATACCCAATGCTAAGTTCGTCTGGCTTGTGAAAAGGACTATTACAAAATTGGTCACAAATTGACTGATAAAGCAACTCCCCTTTTTCATGTTCCGACAGCGTTTGAATTTGTCGAAGTTTGAATCTTCGAATCTTCAATGCTTCAGGCACGCAAATCTCACTAATAATTCCGGCTATGACTTCAGGCTCCCAGTTCTTGTTCCATCTGGTGTTTAGCCTCAGTTAGAATTTTCTCCTGAGATTTAGGCCTGCTTTAAGGGCCATCAGAAAAGGCGGGTTAGGGAATTGTTTCCCAGCCTGATGCGGTTTATCTTGTCAGTTCCTCCTTCTCCTCCAGCACCTCATCCACGGGCAGCACCATATCGAAGATTCTGAAGAAGCTCAACGCCGAGCACATAACCAAGAGCGACGGCACTTCACTCAGCCATGCCACCATCAGCCGAATGCTCCGAAATAGGAGGTATGTGGGGCTGCGGATCCTACCTCTTCGGCTGGAACGGATGCTCCCATACCGGGAAGAGGTACTTCTACTACAAGTGCAAGAAGGCCTGCTGCGACAAGACCTGCAAGACCTCCGGAATCGAGAAAGGGATCCTCGAAGGCATCGTCCTTGATTGCATCCACGACTTTCTCTCCGACTCCTCCAGCGTCGAGGAGGCCAGCGCCAAGCTCTATGAGGAGCAGAAGAGAGAGTCCCCTATCGGCAGAGCCTCAGCGCCGAGAGGGAACAGACCGAGAAGAGGATGGCCAACGTCATGAAGGCCATCGAGGAGGGAGCGGACTTCTCCTCCTTCAAGGAGAGGTACGCCAGCTTGAGGAGGAGAGGAAGAAGATCGAGTCCGAGCTGGCGAAGGAAACTATGTTCAAAATCAAAATACTTATGCCGATGCTGGAAGCTGACATGCTAAAAACCACGGCGCCCGATCAAAAAAGGCCAAATAAATAACCAAAAGCAAAAAAGTTTTATTCAGAGACAAGTGTTCATGATGTGAACAATAATGGAACATGATGGGTTAGCAAAAGTCGTCAATTTCTAAAGTGAATGCAACACTTATGTTTTGGGAATCAATCGCCCTCGATTAGTTTTCTTGTTCCTCTTTTCCTTTATGGTTCAATAGCCATTGCAAGAGCCGGCCATGCCGGAAACCTGTCAAGAGTCTTTTCGAGTTTTTCTATAAAAGCATGTGTTGCGCGTAGTTTTCCACATGCTTTTATAGGTGTGTACTATGTACACACCTATAAAGCTGTGGAAGAAACAGGGGTTATATTGGTTATGGGCAATCGAAAGAAAGCCGGAAAGGAGCACGAGATGAAAAGAAAGATCATCCCGAAGAAGCCGTATCATACGAGCGGATATTACGTCACCAAACATGCCACCTACGATATGCAGAAAAGGGACATATCCAAAGGCGAATTAGGATATAATCTAAGAAGAAAGCCGCTACTCAAGACGAAAGCCATGAAGGACATCTTCGGCAGACCTGCCTATAAGCGCTTTAGCTTGAACAGAATCCTGAGCGTGATAAACCCGTTCAACAAAAATGTATGTTCGGTGAGACGATTCCACGACAAGGAATTGAAAAAGGACATGGAGAAATATGGAAAAAATAAGAATAAGTGATGAGTCGATTGAATTCATCAGGCATATCTTGCCAGCAGAAACATTGAAAGCCATTCTTCCTGTCACAAGCGAGAATGTATACGACCTAATCGATTTTTTGGAGAGCGGTGTCGAAGTCCCTTTGACGCAAAAGGAAGAAGCCGGCGAGAGCATTGACCACAATGCTCAGGAAAGCGCAGTCAAGGCAATCGATGAGCTAAACAAAGACCCCAACTGCATCGACTACGAATATCTCAATGAAAAATTGATGAATAATTGACCTTTTTAGAATCCTACACGTCAATTTCCAAAGTGAATGCAACACTTATGTTTTGGGAATCAATCGCTCTCGATTAGTTTTCTTGTTCCTCTTTTCCTTTATGGTTCAATAGCCATTGCAAGTGGCCATCATAACCGATTTCTCCTGCTGCCGTTTTCATGATGACTTCGACCAGTTCCTCTTGCGTATAAGACAGAACAATTCCGTTCAAAGCCAGGAACACCAGCATCGCATGGGCTCCGATTCTCTTGTTGCCATCCAGAAAAGGATGATTTTGAATGAGTCCGTATCCGAGACATGCGGCTTTCTGATACACGGTTTGGAAGAGTTCGACCGAATCGAACGTTTGAAACGGAGCACAGAGCGCCGAATCCAAAAAGCCTTCATCTCGCAAGCCATCGATCCCGCCGGTCTCCAAAACAAGGGGCATGGTGCATGGCAAGGATCTGCTTCTTGTTCAGAGCAATCACTTCGCAAGCTCCTTGTAGGCTTCCCGGTTCTTTTCGATGAGCTCCTTGGAATGTTCCTCCACGGAACGATCTGAGGCCACTTGAAACGAAGGGATTGTGCGCTTGATCTCGAAAGGAATTCTCTGTTCCCGAACGGCTTGCTTTGCGAACATGGTGATGGCCGAGCTCAAGGAGAGCCCCAGGTCGTGAAAGAGTTCTTCGGCCTGTTCTTTGAGATTTTCATCCATGCGGATCGTAACATTGATATTTGCCATTCGATGACCTTCCATTTCATTGAGATTATATATCAAAATCAATGAATCAGAATATATTTCATGTGATTTTATGTGTATTTCAAATAAATGACTGCCAGCAAGAACAGTCGTTTCCAAACAAGTCCCCCAATGCAGGAACGCTTTCGACGAGTTCTGCGAATGATTACGGCGTTCATTATCCTTTTGAGTTGCCGATTCAAGGGCCCAATGGCAAGACTAAAATTGTCGTTGTCGCTTTTCAAATCGATCATGATAAGGACATGCCAAAACCGGTCGCAAATAACCTAAAATAGGAGTGGGCGATGTGAAATTCTTAGAAGGAGATATTGTCAAAACACGAGTCGATTAAGAAGGATTTCGCAGAGAGCATAGGGGTCTCGTCATTCCTATTATGACGGACAGAATGCCTGTTTGTGCGAAGATTGGTATGACAAGAATTATCCCATCGGATAGGTCCGTTCTAAGTTGGATGAACTCGAACTTATCGAGCGAGACGAGAATTAGCGAACAACAAAGTTCCGGCCGCTAAAGCCGAAAGCTTCGGATCCGATGAGCTAGGGAATAGGAAAGTGCGTTCTCAATGCTGCGCCAATTTTATCGACTATAATCGATAATCTTATTTCTGTTTGCTTTGGTATCGATTACAATCGACATAATTGAATAGAGGGACACGCCATGATCAAGCGGGAGAATTACCTAACCCGAATCCGGCCTTTCATCGACCAGACCGAATTGGTGAAGGTTCTCGTCGGCGTCCGGAGAAGCGGAAAGTCCGTCCTGCTTCGTCTCATCCAGGACGAGCTTCGGAGTCGAAGCGTTCCCGAGGTGAACATCCTTGCCCTCAACTTCGAGGAGATGGCCTATGCCGACCTGACGACGGCGAAGGCTCTCCACTACTATCTGACAAAGCAGATCGAGGAAAGGAAGGGTCGGGTCTATCTCTTTCTGGATGAAATTCAGGAGGTGGAAGACTGAGAAAAATGCATCAACTCGCTTCGGGTGGAGAAGGACGTCGACATTTATGTCACGGGATCCAATGCTCGACTACTTTCCAGCGAGTATGCTACTCTTCTTTCCGGAAGGTATGTTCAGTTCACCGTCTATCCCTTTTCCTTCATGGAATATTGTCTGGCCAGAAGATCGACGGGAAGGGAAATGGGGGACAAAGATTTCTTCCGGGATTACCTCATCGAAGGAGGAATGCCGTTTTTGGCGCAGTCCAATCTCGACCAGGAATCCAAGATGCAGTATCTCCTGGACATCTACGCCTCCGTCGTCATCAATGACATCGTCAAAAGGTGCAAAGTCCGGGATGTCGACCTCCTCGATCGTGTCCTCGCCTACGCCATCGACAATATCGGACATCCTTTCTCTGCCACACGGATTGCCAAGTGTCTCAAAAACGAGAAGAGGAAGGCGACCGTGGACAGGATCATCAACTATCTAAACGCCTGTCAGAGAGCTCTTCTGTTTTATAAGATTCCGCGGTCGGATCTTGTCGGCAAGGAAATGCTTTCCATCAACGAGAAGTATTATCTTGCCGACCACGGCATCCGCCAGGCCCTTTTCGGCGACAACGAGAGACAGATCGAAACCACCTTGGAAAACATCGTCTTGATGGAGATTCTGCGTCATGGATATCAGGTTTCCGTAGGAAAGATCGGGGAAAGGGAAATCGATTTCGTCTGCACAAGGAGAGATAGGAAATTCTACGTCCAAGTCTCCTACCTGCTCTTCTCTCAAGAGACCATCCAAAGGGAATTCACGGCACTGGAAAGCATCCCGGACAACTATCCGAAGTACGTCCTCTCCCTGGACGAGGTCGATCTTGGCCGCAACGGAATCCTCCATCGAAACATCCGGGACTTCCTGCTTCATTTCCCCGAGTGAATCGCTCGTCGAGAATCGCAAGCGATTATTGATATAGCGCTTTGACACGAAAGTTTCAGGCAAGGACTTTGCTCTTTCAAGGATCATATGCTCTGAGTTCAGAGATATGACAGGCATATGATGACAGTCCAAATCACTCTCTGCAAAAAGGAAGCCAGAATTAGTCTTTGTAGTTCTCCAAAGCTGAGCTGTAGAAGCTGGCCATCTTTTCTTTTAATTCGGGATTGTCCAGAATCTTGATTTCCTTTCCGAATGGGATGAAGTAGCTGAGGAAGTTCGGAATGGTGGTGCTCACCTCTAGAATGTTTTCGGATATCTGCTTCATCGGCGGTTGGTTATGGAACTTGAAGCCGAGCATCTTGTCACATCTCTTGGTGACTTCAATCCGGACCCTGACCATCTCCCCCGATGCAAACTCGACCCTATGCCTAAATATATCCTCGAATTTTTCCTTTTGCTCCTTACTGAATTTGTATTTCGCCTTTGTGATTATCACGTTGTAGATCTTGCTGACCTTGATGGATATCGGTTTGAGCCCCTTGGACTCCATGTCAAGACCCAAAAGGTAGCTGAAGGTCTCCTCGAAGTTCCTAATGATTCTATAGGGAGCTATTCGATGTTCCTTGTTCCTGGTTTTGAATACAACAACCCTTCCATTTTCGCAGGCAGCGCTAAGGTCTATGACCTCGCTTCTTTTGGCAACGCTCTCCCTTACGTATTGTGGAAGGTAGGCATATTCGTTCAATAGCTTTCGGATGAAAGAGGAGTAAGAGGTCTTGTCCTTAATTTCATTCTCATAGATTTGATCGAAAAAATCATTCGTCATTCTCGTGGGATAGATGGTGAATGAGGCATCATGGTAATGGTAGTGCAAGTCTTTGTTGTAGTAATCGTCCATGATGACCGAGCAGGCATCCAGCATCCTATTACGATTCCTGGCGGATACGTCTGTCAATATCGCATCATTAGCTAACTTCTCCCTAAGCTCTGCTCTCTTCTTTAGCTTGTTATAGTAGAAATTGTAGATGACTGTGTTGAGGAAATCATTCTTATTGACTTCTCCGTTTGACTTGAAGAACTCAAAGCGATACATATCATGAAGTATCGTTTTATAGACGTAATAGGAAAGATTTACCTTGATTTTGTCGGTCATAACGAAAACTCCTTAAATTATTGTGTGATGTTACCGCACAAATATCTTATCTAATTTTAAGTGTAATGTCGATAAACAGCCCACTTTTTCACTATAAAACACCACAAAAACTATATGCAAAATTGCGATAACACCCGTACCTCCCTTTCTACTAGAATTTAAGCGTACCAAGAAGGAGGTGCATATGGGATTGTTTGGATTCCTAATAAAAAGTCGAAGAAGTATGGCAAATCCGAAGACGAAATGGGTAAAATTGAATGGGTTCAACCTGACATCGCACGCCCAGAACCGAATTGTTTCTAGAAAAATTAAGAAGGCGGATGTCGTTGATCACTTCTATTCTGATCCACTGATCGAAACGCCTATCAGAAAAAGCAAAAGTGATGATACGGATGAGTATGACAGAATCGGGAAAAAATTATTTTCACCAATCGCAGCAGATACCAACAATGTGAAAATGATAAGGGCAATCAACAAAAACAGAGCAAAGAAATATGGATTGGTCATCGACAATCCAAAGAAAAGAACATTCAGGAGAGCAACCAAACATGGAAAAAAGTAAACTGGAGCAGCGCTACATCGATCTGCTCAAGAAGATGGGTTTCAAAGAGTTCACGGACGAGAATTACGCAGAGGTCTATGACTATCTCTGTGATATCGACGGAGGCCTTGGAAACAAAGAGACAAGAGCAAAGGAAGAGGACGTCGAACTCAAGACGGCGTGCGACTTTTTGGATCGGCTCGATGATCTTGCCAATTCGAACGAAACGTTGGATTACGACTGGATCAACGAACAACTCAACAAGTAGTATCTTTTGCAAGGAGAAAAGCGACGTTGAAAGCCTCGGCTTTCGTTTGCCGAGGCTTTTCCGCTTTGCTTGAAGATCGGATTCCGAGATGAGGAAACCGATCCGGATTGTCTTTGAATCCCGACAATCTTCCAAGTGAAATTTTGCCAATCTTCCAAACGATTTTCCGACAATCTTCCAAATTGAGATGCTGTCCTCATAAAGAACTCCCCTCATAAAGGCAATGAAGTTCTGTCAAAATGGAAGATCGATGTCGACACGATGAAAAGACCTTGCTTCCGAATGGTCCTGACAGGAACGGGAGACTATGCCTACACTCGCAAGGATGGGATCCTTGTCGTTCTGATCGGCTGTCTGAGAAACTGACCTCTTTCCGTTGTCGGAAAAAGGGAGGATCGTTTATCCTATTGCTAGCTTTTGACAGCGATCGATACGGGGAGGAAGAGAAGATGAAAACGAAGCAAGGAAAGATCGAGTATCTAGAGAAGGCCTTGGAGATTCTCCACAAGATGGAGTTTAACGACAGGAACGATCAGATCCAGAGCTTCGTCTCCGCCTTGATGGTCGACTCTTCCGTCCAATCCCTGGGAAGGGAAAGAGTCACCTATGATTATGACTCTGCCTATAGTTCTTCCTCCTCTTCCTCTTCTTCCGACAGCAGCGAGGAGAAGGAAGAATACAAGGAGGTGAAGACCACCTACATCAACTTCCGGGACGGAAGCAAGGGAGTCGTGGTCGATGACGACAGTCTCTCTAGCTACAAGGGACAACTGGTCGTCAACGAATACACGAAGGAACCCACCGGCATGAGGTACAAGGACGACCACCTCTATGACGAGGACGGAAACGACCTCGGATGGTTCGACAGCACTGGTTCGTTCTATTCGAGAAACTGATTAACAAAAAAGAAGAGAGACAGCCATTCTCATTGCTTGGAATGAGTATGGCTGTTGTTCTTTTCTTTTGATTCATCGCTTTGTCAAAGAGATTCCTTTCTTTTCGATTTGAGATCCGTTTCAAGAGTCCGTCGCTTTTATTTGAATTCCGGATTCCGATTCCCTATCATGACACTGCGGACCGACTTGAGTGGAACAAAGCTGGGCTGGCTGTGCCAGTAAGTCCACAAGATTCTTGTGGATGAGATGCCCTTGCTCCTGGGGTCGGTCTTTTTCTGTTCTGGCAGAGGAAATCCCCATTGTTCCGGAAGACCTCCCTCTTTGCCGAAGTGATTGGTTCCCTTATCTATTTCGCATAAGCGAATGATTGCGGAGCCTTCTTGAGACCGAATTCCCTCAAGGCCTTGGGCTCAGCATAAACTTTGATTTTCCCGAGCTTGTAAGCGTAAGCGATCTTCCTGTTCTTGAAATAATCATCGAAGTATTCTTTCGTTATGCCGGAATACTCTTTTGTTTCGTCCCAAAGTTTGCTTGGCTCCAGGGCCAGGACTTCCAGAATCTCGGCCTCGGCAACAACTTTCTTGATCGGCATGGTTTCATAAATGATCAAACGATCGATGTCTTTCCTGGCTGCCTTGGTCCGATATTCATATTTCTTCGTCCCGTTGATGATGTTGTTCACATGCTCCGGATTGATTGACATCACTATTTTGTTCATACCGAATCCTCTCCTGATTGGACAAGCACAATATACTCTTTTCCAGAAAGCTTGGAATTCAATCATGGTGTTTTTCTTGTGCCGAGTTATCTTTTGCGTCTGTTTTGCCTTTCTGTCACAAGACCCTCAACACGAGATCTTCTCTTCCCTTCGTTCAAGAAGTCCATGGGACTGTCGATTGGCATTTCCGACCGCCTCTTCTCATTTGCTGATTCAAAAATAGCCTACAATGAAATAGGCTAATTTCTTGCCGAAGAATAGAATAGGATCCACAATCCTGTCGCTGTCAAACTCATCTCTTCAGGCTTAACACTAGAAAGATTGGGATTTAACACTAGAATGGTTGGGCTGTTTGCGGGAAGGCTTGGATACGACGACATATGCTATGATTATGGAAAAGAATCGATGACTAAGACAAAAAGGACTTCTCTTCCGAGGGCTTTCCAAGAACCTTCAAAAGAGAACAAGAAGAACTTCGATGCCATCGGAAATGAGGAATCTCCGCATGAATGAAGATTGGATGGAAAGACCAAGGAAGACGATCGAATTCGAGAAAGGAAGAGTCGGAGAGCTCTTCGGAACAATCGATGAAAACTCTTCCTTGGTCGTCTTGAACACCTTCAAGGGAGAAGGAGAGAATATCTTTTCGAAAGTCCAGGCACAAGAGGGTGTTCCAGGCTTCGCTCTTCTTGCCTTATACGGAATGAACTGGAACGATGACCTGACGCCTTGGAGAGTCCCTCCGATCCAGAAAAAAGGAGAAGACTTCAAGGGACTGGCGGATTCCTATCTGGACTTTCTCTTGAAACAGGTGCTTCCTCGCTTTCTGGAAGAAAGGAAACCGAAATACTTTGCCATCGCCGGTTACTCCTTGGCTGGGCTATTTGCCTTGTACTCCATCTTCCGGACAGACCTCTTCCGCAGGGTCGCCTGCGGATCAGGTTCCTTCTGGTATCCGGGCTTTTCTAGCTATGTCGAAACAAATTCTCCCTTGAGAAAGCCGGACTGTGTCTATCTTTCCTTGGGAGACTTGGAGAAAAGGACAAGGAATCCTTTTCTCCAGAGTGTCGAGGAAGAGACACGGCGCATCGAAAAGAGACTCAAGGAACTCGATATCGACTCCACCTTCGTCCTAAACAAAGGAAATCATTTCCAGGATGCGGAACAAAGAATGGCCGATGGCATCGCCTGGATCTTGAAACGGATGTCTACGTACTCGTCAAAAAACAGCCCTCTGGACTCGAAGGAGATATCATAGACCTTGAAATAAAGGTTTTCCTTCTTGCTTTCCGGCTACTTCCAAAGCCACCTGCTTGATTTTCGATTGTGCATGTCATTACAAATGAGACCAGGAATCTTTTTATATCGAAAACTGCTTTATCGTGAGAGACTGTAATTGAGACTGTAAATAAAACTTAAAATGGAACTGTAAAATGCCGATTTTATCGGCAAATAGTGCGCATATGGTGTTTCAGTTCCAAATAAAAGAAACTGTAAATCCGTAACTTTTAGTTTTAGGTATTACACATTTTGAAAAAGTGGCTTTTCATGTGCTGTTTTTGCTTTTCTCATGTTATAATTATAATACCTTAAAGGTATTACTTCGAGGCATATGAGAACCAGAATTGTCTATCCTGATTGGGTTGAAAAAT
>CASGEC010000003.1 GCA_949300365.1 uncultured Bacillota bacterium | reverse complement strand
ACATTTCAAGGAGGGGGAAAACATGCAAAAGAAGATCATGAGGCTTGCTCTCTGCGCACTCGGTCTGTCGATGGGGGCTCTGCCGTCCTGCACACAGGAGGCCCAGGACAAATTCCTGAGCTGGATCAAGGAACCCGTTGGAGGGACAGACACGACTGTATCAAGCTCGAACTCCACGACCCCGATAGTGCCGGGATGGACGAAGGCTGGACGGGCCTTCATCGTGGACGGGGAATTCGACTTCTCGGGATGGGTCGGCGGGGACATGGATTCCTTCGCCCTTGCCTTTCCGAAGGGAACGAGTCTTTCCGGTCTGGTTTTCTTCAGGATCGGCGTATCACAGGTTGCTGCCGAGGACTGCCCTTTTGCGAAAATCGGAGTGGTTTCGGAGATTGGCACACCTAGTATCATCATCGATCTTTCCGCATTTTCTGAAATGTCGTTTCTCTACAAGCCTTCCATCTTCTTCTCTTCCATGCCAGGCGGGCAGAGCGCATGCGACCTATGGAAGCACTACAGTGAGCAGGATCCTCCAGTACAGGAGAAGAAGTCTCTATGGGGAGAGGCCCAAACTTTGGAATACACGATACAGGAAGGCTACCAAGTATTCGATATCTCTTCCCTTCTTACAGAGGGGCATCGTATGGCAGGGCTTTCCTCGCCGTCCCTTTCAAGCTATGGTTGGCGAAACTATGCGAGGGCGATACGTGATGACGGAAGGCTTGTCGGGCTGGATTCCTGCCCGTTTGCCGCCATATCCAATGTAACCAATAACGTCTATCTCCACCCTGAGATGTTCCGGGAAGGCTTCGAGCCGAAGTTGGCCATTGAGAATCCGGATGCTAACGAGTTTCCCGTCATCCTTTCCGCAGAGACGATTATTGACACGGATGGGGCCGTAGAGTGGACGGAGATTCTGTCGCAATCGGGAACGTCGAAGGTGGGATCTGTATCGGTTTCTGCCAAGGTGGAGTCAATGCCGGAGTTGTTCGATGGATACGATTTCCTGATGGTCGAGGTGTCCGGCCTTGTTGACCCATTGGTCACCGTTTATGCCGATGACGATCCCGACGACCTTGTCGTCAGCGGCCCGATTTTCGCATGGTGGGACATGCCAACTATGGGAAACCCTGCCTATTTCGAATTGGAAGCCTTATCAGACATCGCCGGCAATGAGAGCATTTGGATCAAAGCCCAAGCAGATACCCTGTTTGAGGAAGGAACGGAAGTCGAGTGGAAGATTGTCGTCCATGGAGGAATCGCGAAATGAAAGCTTTTATCTGTGGTCTTCTTGCCCTTGCCGCGGCCTCTCCCGCCATTGCCCCGATCCAAGCCATGGCCATGAGGGATGCCAGGCTCCAGTCGATTCTCCCGGATGACTGCCCGCTCTACACGGATATTGACGACGATCTGGAGGACATGGGCGTCGACACGTCCCTTTATCCGGAAGTCGATGAGGGCGATGTCGCCCTCCTCACCATGGCGGAATGGGGATACACAGGGGCTTCGCAACCCCCGGATGGGTTCGGCCTCTACCTCTATCTCTATGACCCGCAGGGAAGGGACTGGCAATCCTCCGGGAACGTCACCATGGCCTTCGCGGACTTGGGGGAGGGGTTCTACGACAACTCCTTCCGACCGATGGACATGACGCTCCTGGACACGTCGGACGACAGCCTGTTCTCCAAGTGGTCCGTCGACGACGCCAGGCTCGCCTATCCCCTCCTCGACGCGACGAACAGGCGCTATCTGCTCGGCCAGGCGACGCTGACGGACGCGGGGACGGGGGAGTCCCTTTCCTTCGGCATCGGGAAGGAGTTCGACTGGACGGGATATCCCAAGGCAGGGGACAGGGAGTTCTCCACGCTGACGATGTCCAAGACGGGGTTCCAGTACGTCCGGGCGGAGGTCCACCCCTTCATGAGCGACGCGGGCGGGATATCCGGCGACCAGACCAGGCCTGGATGGCAGTTCCTGAACAGGGCCCCTTTTCGGTCGGACATCGGTCTCTTCTCCGTCTGCTTCTCCCTTCCCTCCTGGGCGGAGGATTTTGGCGACCTCGTCTCCGTCCACTACGACTATTACAAGTACCGGACGGACTGGATCTATTCCTTCAACGACCCTGACGACTGGGAGGCCATCGAGCCATATGTCGGCATGGAGGCGCTTGGCGAGGACATGCAATATGCGGAGGGCAGGACACCGAATTTCGGCTTCGTCTTCATGGCCCTCATGGATCGGGACGACATCGAGACGGGCGACATGGCCCTCATGGATCGGGACGACATCGAGACGGGCGACGAGAAGATCGAGGGGGAGATGCCCTATGCGCGCTTCTACAACAATCCTCTGGATACTCCGATCGAGCTCAGGGTGGACAACCCCAAGTGGGCATTCTTCCTTGACGACGCCGAATGGGAGGACGGGCATCGGTACACGTCCGAGGAGCTCCTCTCCTATGCGAGGTCCTATGAGGGAGACACGGATCCCTCGGGTGATCTTCCCGTCTTGAATGGCACCGTCTCCGACGAGCTTTTCTATGTCCCGTCCTACTCGCGTCAGGCACTGTTCCAGAAGTACGGCCACGTGGAGGACGAGATCTCGAGGGAGGACATCCTGGGAGAGAACCTTTCCGGCCTCATCCAGGCGAGAATGGAGTCGACCGGAGTCAATCCGACCTTTCACGGGGGAACAGGGAACCTCGGAGGGCTTCCCTTCTACATGGTCGGCCTGTTGGGACAGGGGGAAATCCGGATAGATGGCGTCGACACGTCCGGGATCGGGGACGAGATGCCACTCTCCGACCTGTATGTCGAGGCCATGTCCGCCACGGATCCCGGAACGTATGCCTGGACGCTTGGCGAGGATTCCGTGCCCCTGTTGGCGGACTGGTTACGATTCCGATCCCGTCGTGATTGCTACGGAGCCAGAATACGTCGATGGCCTGGACGCCTTCGTCTCCTCCCAAGGGGACAGGAACGTCTACCGGCTCACCTACGATGTCTCGCTGACGAACTCCTATACCGGATGGGCGGGGAAGACGACCTCGGCCGACGGAAACTGGACGGCGCAGACGGTGCAGGCAAGCAAGACGGATGCCGTGTTCGACTTCCGGTTCATCGACTTCACCTTCAGGGACGATTCCGAGACGTACATCCTTCCGGCAGTGTCGAACCCGTTCGACATCATCGGCGACGTCGACACCAACCCCATCGATGATCCATCCCTGATGCCGAGATGGCTATTGATCCTTATCGGCTGCATCGCCGCCGTCATCGTTCTCGTCGTCCTGTCGATCTTCTTCCCGATTCTCAAGGGTGTCCTGCGGGGCCTGCTGTACGTCGTGCAGTTCGTCCTCGACCTCGTCTACCTCGTGCTGGTCTGGTGGTGGCTTGCCCTCATACGCAAGGCACAGGGCGAGGAGTTGCCTCCGCTGTGGCCGTTCGGGAAGAAGGTGTAGGAGGATGGTTCTGATATTTTTGTTGATCTTTCTTGCGGCGGCGCTTGTGTTGGTCTCCGCAATAAGGAAAAAACGGGACGATAAAGGAAATGGTAGGTTTGAGGTGGCAAGGTTCAAAAAATGGAGGATTGCAGATTGTGACAGACATCCAAACATAATGTATAAGGACCTAAAGAATGGAAAGTACGAATCCTTCCAGCTTCATGAGATAAAGCATGGGGATAAGGAAAGTGACTTCATACCCCTTCATGACAATCCAAACCCTAAGTCGGACAAGCCAGGATACATGTACAAAAGATTGAAAAAAGAAACAAGGAAAAATACCTGAAAAGCCGAACGTACTCCGGCTGGAAAATGTCGAGGGAAAACAAGGCGATCTTAAACAGCCGCTATCGCCAAATCGAGGCAAACAGGGACGAGCAATCAAGACGGAAGGAAATTAATAGACAAGAAAAAGAGACCCGGAAGCACCACGTCTAGTCGTGACTAGATAGCAGCTCCACAAGCTGGGCCTCTTGTGTTCTGAAATATACCCCAAAAGAGGAAGGAAGTCAACAATCCCAGCAAACGAAAAGAGGACCCGGTCCATTCCCGGGCCATCAGCGAGGTCCCCGTGAAGTCATTCTAGCAGAAAGAAAAATCGTATCAAGAAAGGAGAAAAGAAAAAATGAATGGATTCTTGGTCGCTTTGATCGTCGTTGCCGTCGTCGGGCTCGTCCTGCTCGTCCTATCCGTCTGGTTCCCCACGCTGAAGCTGGTCCTGCGATGGATCTTCGCCATTCTCTTCGAGATTCCCTATTTCCTCCTCTTCTGGTGGTGGTTTGCCACGATCCGAAAGGCTATGGGAAAGAGCATTCCTCCTATTTGGCCTTGGAAGATAGGGACGGAGGGGAAGAGCCATCGGAAATAGAATGAAAGGGATGGTGCGTAGTCGGTGAAAACGTCCCCAAAATGAAGACATCGCCGCATCTAGGTATCGAAAAAAGCCAAATATTCCATTTTTTCGATGGATTTCCAAGAATTAGACCGGTATTTGTTCCTGGCACGGGGCACCATGAATGCGAAATCTGCCCGGGGGTCCGGGCTTTTTTTGTATCTGTTTGCGAAAAAGTGCCTAGATAAAAAACATGGAAAAGGATCTCGCTGTCCAAAAATCCGCTGGACCAAGCCGATCCCTGGGCCGATATCGGCAGTGTCTTAGGATGGGCTAGTCGTTCTTCTTCTTTATTGGATTGAAGCTATTCGATTTTGAGACATCGCTTGGCATTCGCCAATCCCCACGCGGCGAGATGGCAACAGAGCCGACCTTGACGCCATCAGGGAGGCAGCTTCGCTTGAACTGCTGGCTGAAGAAGCGGCTGAAGAAGATGTCCAAGGTTTCCTCGATCTGTCTTTCCGGCGTGTTCGGGAAGGCGACCTTTGCCAAGGCAAGAATCTTGTCCTTGCTAAAGCCGTTCCTCAGGAAGTGGAAAATGAAGAAATCATGTAAGTCATAGCTTCCGATGATTTCCTCCGTCTTCTGGACGATTTGACCATCCTTTCCTGGGACAAGTTCGGGAGAGATAGGAGTATCGACGATGGCCGTGAGGATTTCTTTGAATTCCGGATGGTCTTCGGCATAGTCCACGATCAGGGCACGCACGAGGGTCTTCGGGATCGAGATGTTGACGGCGTACATGGACATGTGATCCCCGTTGTATGTCGAAAAGCCAAGGCAGGCTTCGCTGAGGTCTGCCGTTCCGACAACGATTCCATTGAGCTTGTTGCTCTCGTCCATCAGGACAAGCGTGCGGATGCGTGCTTGGGCGTTTTCGTATGTCGTGTCGTAAAGGCCGAAGGGATGTTTAATATCATTAAGATGCTGTTGGAGCATTTCTCCGATATGAATCTCGTGATACATGGATCCGATCTCATCAATCAATTTCTTGGCATTTGAGAAAGTCGTCTCACTTGTCGCTTTGGATGGCATGGAGAAGGCGTGAATGTCCTTTGTTGGATAGCCGAGTCGATCGAAGGCTTCCTTGCAGACAAGAAGGGCCAAAGTGGAGTCCAAGCCACCGCTGACACCTATGACGACTTTCTTGATGCCGATGTTCTTTAGCCTCGTCAAAAGGCCTTTGGCCTGCAGCTGTCGAATTTCCCGGGAGCGAGCTAGGCGTGAGGGACCAGACACCAGGAACGGATGGGGATCGACTTTCTCCGGGAGGCAGGAAAGCGTTCTGTCCGATGGGATTTCCATGACCGTGAAGTCCTTGTCCGCAGAGCAGGAAAAGGCGCTCTTGTTGCGGATCCTGTCGTTTTGGATCCGATCCACGTCGATATAGCCGAAATGAAGGCCGAGCTCATCATAGACGTCGAAGACTTCCCGTCCCTCTTCGAAGAGAAGCTGGTGCCCGGAGAAGACAAGATCCTGTGTGGATTCCCCACTGCCGCTTGAGCAATAGAGATAGGCGGCATAGTCCTTTGCGGATGTCAGACGGACAAGGTCTCTTCGATATTCCCTTTTTGAGATGGTTTCATCCGAGGCGGAGAGATTGACGATAAGGTTGGCGCCGGCAAGGACGGCATCTTCACTGGGTGGCTTGATGACCCACAGATCCTCGCAGATTTCACAGGCCACCTTCAGCTCGCCGAGAGAAAACAGGATGTCGTTTCCAACGGGGATAGGCTCTCCCTGGCAGAAGACTTCCTTGACGGGAAGGTCGTTTCCGGATGTGAACCACCTTCTTTCATAGTATTCGGCATTCGTGGGAAGATAGGTCTTTGGCACGAAAGCCAGGATCTTTCCATTGTTGAGGGCGGCGGCGACGTTGTAGAGATCGTTTACGATCCGTAAGGGAAGGCCGACGAAAACGAGCATGTCCTTTGGGACCTCATGGGCGATTTCCACGAGCGCGGAGAGGCATTCCTCGGTCAGGGCCGGGTGTAGGAAAAGATCCTGGCAGGTATAGCCTGTCAAGGAAAGCTCCGGGAAGAGGAGAACCTGGACGTCTTCACGGATGGCTTTTTCAATCAGCTTCCGGATTTCGTCGGCGTTTTTTTGGACATCCGCGACATGGGTCTGAAAGAGTGCGGATGCGACTTTGTAGAATCCATAACGTGAAGTCATATGATGTTGTCCTCCTTGAGAATGTCGATGACGTATGAGAATGTCAGTTCCCCGACGGTTTTCATGTCCTTCTTTTTCAGGGCTTCGCGGATTTTCGTGGAAGAGATTTCCTGGATATCCTCCCCGGCATTGAGGAAGTGGAAATGCGATTGGTATTTGCGGATAGGAGGAAGCAAGAGGAGAGAAGGGATATCATCGTCATGTCTTCTCATGACCAGGAAATGGTTTTCTAAAAGGAGTCTTTCGCTCTCATGCCAACGATTGAGCTCAGGAATCTTCTCGCTTCCCATGATGAAGAAAATCTCCTGACCGGGATATTTTTCCTTGAGGAAACGGAGGGAATCGTATGTCGAGGATGTTTTTCCTTCGGCCTCGATCGTTTCCAAAAGGGTATCCTTGTGCCTATGGCAGTATCTTTTTAGGATCCTTAGGCGTGTTTTCAAGGGCAGGATATCGGATTCCTTGAAGCCTTTCCAGGAGGTCAGGAAAGTATCGGCAGTCGGCAAGAGGATTGCCGTTTTTGCACCCGCCTTTCTCTTGGCAAACCTTAGGATGCGGTCGTGGGCCTTGCTAAGCGGATTGAAGGTTCCGCCAAGAAGGACGAGCCTACCCATTGGAATTCTCCTTGACCAAGCGGAGTTTTTCTTCGTAGAGGGCCTTGGTGAAATCCAGGTAGTGGACGTGTGGGTATTCAAAGCGTTGCTCTTCTTCCCAAAGCTCGTTGTCAATCTGATGGCGGAGATAGTCTCTCCTTTCCTGGATGCTCGGCGTGGGGACAAGGATTTTCCCGTCTTCCATGACTTTCTCGTGCATCTTCCGATATTCGACATGGGAGAAGGCAATCGGCTTCCAGGGCTTGAGTGGGTAGACGACAGGGTAAGGATCCTTGTCTCCTACGACTTCACCCTTGATGGACAGAAGGTCGGCGATGGCCTTGCCGCCGGAAAAGACGCGATAGACTTCCTTGAAGCAGGGAGTCGTTATCTTTTCGACGGCATTGCTGAGCTTGACCTTATTGACCAATTTGCCGTCCTTTTCGATGGCAGCAAGCTTGTAGACGGCCCCGAAGACGGGATTGCTCTTGGAGGTGATGAGATTCTCGCCGACACCGAAGGCATCGATCTTTGCTCCTTGGTCGATAAGGGAGCGGATTTTGTATTCATCCAAGGAATTGGAAGCGATGATCTTTGTTTCTTCTAGGCCGTTATAATTCAGAGCCTCACGGCATTTCTTTGAAAGGTATGCCAAGTCTCCCGAATCGATGCGGACACCTTTCAGCTTTAGGCCATTGGGATGGAGATATTCCTTGGCCAGACGGATGGCATTCTGGATTCCGGAGCCGAGAACATCATAGGTGTCGATAAGGAGAACGACGTTGTCGGGATAGATCTTGCTGTAGGTCAAGAAGGCATCGTATTCATTGTCAAAGGCCATGACGAAGGAATGGGCCATCGTTCCGCTGACGGGGATGCCAAACATCTTTCCTGCCAGGACCGTCGCCGTCGATTGGACACCGCCGATATAGCTGGCCTTGGCTCCGAAAACGGCGGCATCAAAGCCATGGCTACGCCGTGCCCCGAAATCGCTGACGGCCCTTCCCTTTGCCGCAAGGACAATGCGGTTTGCCTTGGTTGCGATGAGCGATTCGTGGTTGATCAGGGAAAGGATTGCCGTCTCCACGATCTGGGCATCCAAAAGCGGAGCGACGATGGTGACAAGGGGCTCCTCGGGATAGACGATGGATCCTTCCTTGAAGGCATAGACATCCCCGCGGAAGCGATAGTCGGAAAGATAGGAAAGGAAAGGCTCGGAAAAGATGCCAAGGCAGCGCAAATAATCGATATCATCCTTGGAAAAGGAAAGTCCGGAAAGGAAGCAAAGGACATCTTCCAGGCCGGCGAAGACGGAATAGCTGGCGTTGTCCGGATTGTTCCGATAGAAAACGTCGAAGACGGCCTTCCTTTCGGCATTCCCGGTCTGGAAATAGCCGTTGGCCATCGTCAACTCGTACAAATCGGTCATCAACGCTTCATTTCTCCCATAAAACATGGCGAACCTCTTTTTCCTATTATTCTATAGGCGGAAGGGTCAAATTCAAAGGAAAGATATCCGTGGAAAATATTGTTGCTTTATGTAACGGCTATGGTAAAATATCCGTTGGCTAATTGTGAACTACACCCCGGTAAGGTTTATAGTTTGCTAGATCATGAAAGGATTGAACAATGCAACGCCAGACCACTATTTACAAGAAGAATGACGTAACAAAGAAATGGTACGTCGTGGATGCTGCCGACAAGCCCCTTGGTCGATTAGCCTCCGAAATCGCCGTTATCCTCCAAGGCAAGAATAAGCCTCAGTACACCCCCAATTTCGATTGCGGTGATTTTGTCATCGTCGTCAACTGCTCGAAAGTTTGGCTGACCGGAGACAAGATCCACAAGAAGAACTACTACGATAACAAGTCTCAGACCTATGGCGGACTCAGAGTCAGAAGCGCGAAGGTGATGAAGAAGGACTATCCGACGGAGATGGTCAGAAGGGCCGTCTGGGGCATGCTCCCCAAGGGCTCCCTCGGCAAGCAGATGATCCGTAAGCTGTTCGTCTATGCCGGACCCGATCATCAGAAGCAGGATAGGAAGCCGATCGAAGTCGAGTTGACCAAGAAGAGGGAGAAGTAAACCATGGCAACGATTAAAACTGACAAGCTGATCTATTCAGCCGTTGGAAGAAGAAAGTCTTCCGTCGCCCGCGTCTACATTACCCCTGGTCAGGGAAACATCATCGTCAATGGTAAGAAGATCGATGAGTACTTCCCTCACAAGGTCCTCGTCCTCGACGCCGTTGGCCCCTTCAAGGTGACCAACACCGAGGGCAAGTACGACGTCAAGGCCAACATCGTCGGAGGCGGCTATTCTGGACAGGCCGGTGCCCTTAGGCTCGGTATCGCCAGATCCCTTCTGAAGGCCAATGCCGAGAACCGTCCTGTTCTCAGGGCTCATGGCTATCTCACTGTGGATAGCAGAGTCGTCGAGAGAAAGAAGTACGGTCTCAAGAAGGCCCGTAAGGCTCCGCAGTTCTCCAAGCGTTAATCCGCAAGGAACCGCAAAGAAACCCTGGGAAATTCCGGCCCGGGGCTTTTTCTTTGTCTGTACTTTCCATGGCGATACGCCTTCTTTGCGTTATAATAGCTAGGCTTTCGAGGTATAACATGACTAATCTTCTGCTGCGTCTGTTCGTCAAGGACTACCGAAATGTCCAGGATGCCAACGTCCGCGAGAAATACGGTCTTTTGGGCTCCTTCTTCGGCCTTGTCTCGAACCTTATCCTTTTCCTTGGCAAGATCGCCATCGGCTTCATGATGGGCCTGTTCTCCGTCATTGCCGACTCGGTGAACAACCTCTCGGATTTCGGCAACAACGCCCTGTCCATCTTCGGCATCAAGGTCGCAAACAAAAAGCCGGACATGGAACACCCCTTCGGCCATCAGCGGATGGAATACATCATTTCCTTGGTCATCTCCTGCGTCATCATCGCCTTGGGATGCATCATGCTCTATCAGGGTGCCATGGACCTAGTCGCCTTCGTGAAGTCCATGATCGATACCGGAAAACCGGTCGAGGCGGAAATCCCTTATGTCGAGTATGTCGCAACCCTTGTCGTCCTATCCTTGGCCATCCTTATTAAGGTCCTTCAGTCCCGTCTTTACTATAGCCTTGGAAAGAGAATCGACTCGATTCAGCTTAAGGCCCTGGGAAGAGATGCCCTTAATGACGTTATCTCGACATCGACCGTTATCATCGGTGTCATCATCACGTATTTCACGAACTATAGTGTCGACTTTGCCTTCACGATCTTCGTTGCCATCCTCGTTGTCATGTCGGGAGTCGGCATACTGAAGCAGTCGGCGGAGATCCTCATCGGCGAAAAGCCGAGCGCCGACAAGATCCACGCCCTTGTCAACCTTGTCATCTCCCACGATGGCGTCTTGGGTGTCCATGACCTGACCATGCACGCCTATGGACAGATCCTCTTTGCCGTGATCCATGTCGAGGTGGATGCCAAGAAGGACGTCATGGTCTCCCACGCCCTCTGCGATGGGATCGAAAGGGAGGCGCTCCAGAAGCTGGACATCAACCTGACCGTCCACATGGATCCGATCCTCATCGATGATCCCGATACCGAAAAATACCGCCAGGAAATCGAGAAGGCCATCCAGGAATATCCCAAGCCCTTGCGCTTCCATGATTTCCGCATCCTTTCCGCACCTGACTACGTCAACCTGATTTTCGACCTTGTCGTTCCTCCGGAACTGGACGACGAGAAGGGCCATGAGGCGATCCGGAACTATCTTTTGGACCATGTCTTGGGCATCGACGGCAAGAAAATCTACCTCGTCATCAGCTTCGATGATTCCATGACCGATTTCCTCTCCGATTCCAGCGACGCGACTTTGGAAAGCTGATCGATTTCTTTACAATCTCTTTTGAGGCTCCTAAACGTTTTTGTCATAAAATAATAAATGTTTTTTGGGAGTGATCAACGGCATGAAAAGCAAGCGATTGGAACTGGACCAGGAGAATTACGTCGAGCGGGATGTCTCATGGATGTATTTCAATTACCGCATCCTCCAGGAGGCGGAAAAGAAGGACATCCCCCTTTTGGAGCGCCTCTCGTTCCTTGGCATCTATTCCAACAACCTCGATGAGTTCTACAAGGTCCGCGTCGCTTCCTTCAAAAGGATAGCCACAAGCAAGGTCAAGGGCCTTGGCCAAGAGCGGAAGAAAGCAAAGGAGACCTTGGGGAAGATCATTTCCCTTACCGAAGCCTATGGCAAGGAATTCGATGCCTGCAAGACGGAGATCTTCGACCAGCTGAAGGCGAAGGGAATCGTCCTTGTCGATGAACAGCATCTTTCCCCTGCCCAGCAAAAGTACGTCCGCGACTATTTCCTGGAGAAGGTTTCCGGGCATATCCATCCTATCGTCCTCTCAAAGAGGGCAGACCTCAGCCAAGTAAACGATTCCCATATCTACCTCGCCGTGAAGATGACAAAGCCGGAAGGCGAAGCAAGCTATGCCCTCATCCAGCTTCCGGTCCATATCACCGGCCGCTTCATCGATTTGGGGACGGAAGGAAATAACCGCTATGTCATGTATATCGATGACATCGTCCGCTATCATCTTCCGTTCATCTTCCGCGGCCTGGGATTCGACCATTTCGAGTCCTATGCCTTCAAGTTCACCAAGGATGCGGAAATGGAAGTCGAGTCCGATCCTGAGGAAGGCCTTTTGAAGAGCATCTCCCAGGCTGTCCGGGAGAGAAAGCGCGGCATTCCCGTCCGTGTTCTCTTTGGGGAAGGAATCCCTTCCGACCTGAAGAAGGCCTTGCTCAAGCGCCTGGATGTCGAGAAGGACGATCTCATCACCGTCAGCGGAAAGTATCACAACAACAAGGACCTGATGAAATTCCCCCGTTTTCAGATCGAGGGCCTTTCCTATCCGAAGTGGGACGGCCATATCCTGAAGGTCGTCCGGGATGGGGAATCCCTCATCGAGCGCATCCGCAAGAAGGACCTTCTTATCCACGTCCCCTATGAATCCTTCAATGCCTTTGTCGGCTTCCTGCAGGAATGTGCCATCTCCCCGGAAGTGGATGTCATCAAGGCCACCATCTATCGCGCGGCCAAGGAATCCCAAGTCGTCTCCGCCCTGATAAACGCGGCCCACAATGGAAAGAAGGTCACTGCCGTTGTCGAGCTCTTGGCCCGGTTTGATGAATCCTCCAACATTTCCATCTCACAGAAGCTCATGGAAGCTGGCTGCAATGTCCTCACCGGTGAGGAAGGCTTCAAGATCCATGGCAAGATCGTCTATGTCCATTTCAAGGACGGGACGGCCCTCTCCATCATTTCGACCGGAAACTTCCACGAGGGCAATGCCAAGACGTATACGGATTGTCTTCTCTTTACCGGGAACAGGAAAATCGTGCATGACGTCTCTTCCCTCTTCGACTTCATCGAGCAGCCTTTCCGGCGTGTCACCTTCGCAAGCCTTCTTGTCTCTCCCGATCGGATGCAGAGCGTCTTCCGCAAGCTCATCAAGAACGAGGAAAAGAACAAGGAGAACGGTCTCCCGGCCGGGATCCAGATCAAGATCAACCACATCACCGACCGCGAGATGGTCAAGCTCCTCTACGAGGCTTCCTCCAAGGGCGTTCCGATCGATCTTCTTGTCCGCGGAAACTGCTCCCTTGTCACGGGTATTCCTGGTCTTTCCGATACGATCCGCATCCACGGCATCATCGACCGCTATCTGGAGCATTCCCGTATCTTCATCTTCCAGAACGGTGGCAATCCGCTCTATTTCATGGGATCGGCCGACTGGATGCCCAGGAATCTCTACAACCGCATCGAAGTCGTGACGCCTGTCTATGATCCGGACATCCAGAAGGAGCTGAAGAGGATCGTCGAATATGGCATGGCGGACAACGTCAAGGCTGTTTTGGTGGATGGCACGGGAAGGTACCTTCCTGTACCCAAGGCCGGGAAGAAGGCCTTCCGCTCCCAGGAAAGACTCCATGAGTACTATCTTTCCAAGGAAGAGTAGATATCCTTCTTTTCATTCTTTACAATAGGAGCATTGAAAAGAGGACATCGATATGAAAAACGGATATTACGGCAGCATCGACATCGGCACAAATGCGGCAAGGATGGTCATCAAGAACGTCAGCCTCTCCGGGGGCAAGCTGACCTCCTTCAAGGTACAGGAAGTCCGCGTTCCCCTTCGCCTTGGCGCGGACGTGTTCCGTTATGGGACCATCCGGGAAAAGAAGGAAGAGCAGCTGGTGAAGACGGTCAGCGCCTTCAAGTCCCTGATGGAAATCTACGATGTCCTTGACTTCGAGGCCCTTGCCACATCGGCCCTGCGTGAGGCGGAAAACGGAAAGGACGTCATCGACAGGATCCGCAAGGAAACGGGCGTCAACGTCGAAATTATTTCCGGCGAGAGGGAAGCCAATACCATCTCCAAGATCGGAAACGACCTCAAGCTCGACGAAGGAAAATACGTCTTCGTGGATGTCGGTGGCGGATCGACGGAAATCACCATCTACGTCAAGGGAAACACTGTCTATTCCCAGTCCTTCCCTCTTGGCACGCTTAGAATCCTTGCCAAGGCCGACAAGGAAGAGACCTGGGAAGTGATGAAGAAGCTCCTCCGGAAGTACAAGAGCGAGTACGGAAGGATGGATATCGTCGGGACCGGCGGAAACATCAACCGCTATTGGAAGATGTCCGGACACAAGGACAAGAAAGGAATCCACGTCCTTCCCGTGCGCGACCTTGAGAAGGAATACAAGACCCTGAAGGAGATGGACGTCACCGAGCGCATGAGCAAGTTCAAGCTCAAGCCCGACCGTGCGGACGTCATCATCCCGGCAGGCTATATCTTCCTTCTTGTCGCCGACCTCATCAATGCCGAAGATATACTCGTCCCGCTTGTCGGCTTGGGCGATGGCATCGTCGATTCCCTGATCCAGAAGGACATGAACGTTATTTGATTGGATTCCGAAAGGAATCGGAAAGGAGAAAGGACATGGCAGAAACGGAAAAGACGCCCTATGTGGAAAAGACCCTTCTTGACTATGTCTACGAGAATCGGGACAAGACTTTTTCCCAGCTTCCTTTCAACGACATCGACAATGTCGTCCTTTCGGAACTTTCCTATATTTCCTTCGAGAAGGTCCTTCCGAATCCCTTTTCAAAGCCGCTAACATTAAGGAATCTTCTCCTTCTTTATCTTCCGACCGTTCAGAAAAAAGAATATGATAATGAATCCGAATGGGCGAAGAAGCATCTTTTCCTTGCCTTGGCAATGTTGGACTCCAAGCGCTACGGCTCCCTGCGCCTTGTGAATTTCCAGAACGTCTTCAGCCATGACAAGGAAGCCCAATTTACCGGCATGGCCTTCTTGGCACCGGACAAGTCGCTCAACATCGTCTTCCGCGGGACGGACAACTCCCTTTTGGGATGGAAGGAAGACTTCAACATGATCTTCATGGACGAGACCACCGGGCAAAGGCTCTCCCGTCTCTTCCTCAAGCGCTGCCTGAAGAAGCATCCCTTGCGTCCTTTCCGCGTCATGGGCCATTCCAAGGGAGGCGTCTTTGCTGTCTACTCCTGCCTCACTTTGACGGCGAAGGAGGAAAGCCGACTTATCCACATCTATTCCAACGATGGCCCGGGACTCCACATGAGCAAGTTTTCTTCCGCAGGCTATGAGAGGATAAAGGAGAAAATCATCCACATCGTTCCCAAGGACTCCATCATCGGTATCCTTCTCCATCACGACAAGATCACTTATTCCGTCGGCTATCAGGTAGGAACGAACCTTTTCAATGCCCATGATGCCTATACCTGGCTTGTCGATGGGACGCATTTCGTCCATCAGCCCCGCTCCCCGATTTCCTATTACCTGGATGCTTCCCTCATCGACCTTGTCGAGTCCCTTCCCTATGTGGAAAGAAAGGAATTCGTCGGTATCTTCTTCCGGACGATCGACCAGATCGGATACGAGACGGCGGTGGATATCTTCGACGATTTCCCCAATGCCATGAAGAGGGTCATCACCTCTCTCTTCAAGGAAATGCGCAAGGACAAGGTCATCGGAAAGGTCGTCCGGGCCACGATTTCCTCCTTTCGCAAGAACTGGCATGTCTTTTCCGCGAAGTCCAAGGCCCTGAAGGACAAGGAAAAGGAACGGAAGCAGCAGGAAGAGGCGGCAAGGAAGAAGGAACAGCAGGAGAAGGCCAGACAGCTCAAGGCCGAGAAAGCCAAGGCGAAGAGGGCCCAGAAGAAGGAAAAAGGCAAGAAGGTGGAGATAGAGCCGCTTCCGGAAGAAGGCATGCCCGTCCTTCAGCCTGTCCGCAGAAGGTAAGCAAGAAAAATAGGTTGTACTCTTTTCATAGATAGCTTGTGATATTGGATTGTTTTGGGTGCATCCTTAAGTCCACAAACGAAGCGTCGAATGCTTTTCCTATGGGAACTTTCCTGACGGAATTCGATCTTGTCGAGGAAGGAAAGAAGAAAATGGCCTTCTCTCCTGGTGCTTTCTTCCTCTGTTGGCTCTTATAGAAATATTCTTATATAATATCTAAGCTTTATATTTTTGAAAGGCAGCCACATGGAAAACAAGAGCGCAAGACCGGTCGACGATCTCAACGACCAGGAACAGAGAAGAAGGGAGAAGCTCTCCCTCTATGCCGAGAAGGGAATCGATCCCTTTGGACACAAGTTCGACGTCAATGCGACAAGCACGTCGCTTAAGGAGAAGTATGGATCCCTCGCCAGCGAGGAAGTCTGTGAGGAAGCCAAGGTTTCCATCGCCGGACGTATCGTCCTCCTCAGGAAGATGGGAAAGGCCTCTTTCTTCACTCTCCAGGACAGGGAAGGAAGGATCCAGTGCTATATCCGTCAGGATATCGTCGGAGAGGACAACTATGCCCTCTTCAAGTTGGCGGATCTCGGTGACATCTGCGGCATCAAAGGCGTCATGATGAAGACGAAGACGGGCGAAGTCACCATCCGCGTGAGCAAGTACACGCATTTGGTCAAGGCTCTCCGCCCTCTTCCGGACAAGTTCCACGGCTTGACCGACCAGGAAGAGCGCTATCGTCGGCGCTATGTCGACCTTATCGTCAACGAGGATTCCAGGAGGATCGCCTTCCTTCGTCCGCGCATCATCCGCGGCATCCAGAAGTTCATGGACCAGAAAGGCTATGTCGAGGTAGAGACCTCCATTCTCTCCCCGATCCTCGGCGGTGCCAACGCCCGTCCCTTCATCACCCACCACAACGCCTTGGACCAGGATTTCTATCTCCGTATCGCCACTGAGCTTGCCTTGAAGCGGCTTCTTGTCGGCGGCATGGAGAGGGTCTATGAAATCGGCCGTATGTTCCGCAACGAAGGCATCGATACGACCCACAACCCGGAATTCACGACCATGGAGGCCTATATGGCCTATGGCGACCTTTCCGACATGGCCAAGATGACCGAAGACCTTTTCCATTACCTTGGAAAGGAAGTCCTCGGCAAGGAGACCTTCCATTGGCTGGGCAACGACATCGACGTCTCCAAGCCTTTCCGCCATGCGACCATGTGCGAGCTTGTCCAGGAGAAGACCGGCATCGACTTCAAGAAGGTCCAGACCACGGAAGAAGCCCTTGCCCTTGCAAAGGAGCACGACGTTCCCGTCGAGAAGCACTTTGCCTATGGCCATGTCATCAACGCCTTCTTCGAGAAGTTCGTCGAGGGGACTCTGGTCCAGCCGACCTTTGTCTATCAGCATCCGGTCGACATTTCCCCGCTCGCCAAGAAGGATCCGGAAGATCCCCGCTTCACCCAGCGCTTTGAGCTGTATATCTCCTGCAAGGAAATGTGCAACGCCTTTACGGAACTCAACGACCCCATCGACCAGAGAGCGCGCTTCGAGGAACAGGTCGAGGAAAAGAAAAAGGGAAACGACGAAGCCTGTGAGGTCGACAACGATTTCTGCGAGGCTCTGGAATATGGCATGCCCCCTGCCGGCGGTATCGGCTTTGGCATCGACCGAATGGTCATGTTCCTGACCGAATCCGATTCCATCCGTGAGGTTCTCCTCTTCCCGACGCTCAAGAGAAGATGAAAATTTCCGACTTCCTGTCCCAGGGGATGAAGAAGGACCTGGAGACGGACGACATCCTTATCGTCGACCATCTCGTCAAGACCTACGGGGGACTTTGCGCCGTCAACGATATTTCCTTTTCGGTGCGCAAGGGATCCCTCTTTGCCTTCCTCGGCCTGAACGGCGCCGGAAAATCCACCACCATCAACATCATCTGCTCCATCCTGGACAAGGATTCCGGAAAGATCTATGTCGATGGCTATGACATCGACAAGAAGCCGCAGGCCATCAAGAGCAAGATCGGTATCGTCTTCCAGAATTCCATCCTGGACAAGGAACTGACGCCACGGGAGAATCTGACGATCCGCGCCGGGTTCTACGGTATCCGCGGAGCCGTTTGGAAGAAACGCCTTGAAAAGCTTTCCGAGATGCTGGATCTCTCTTCCTTCATGGACAGGCCCTTGGGAAAGCTTTCCGGAGGCCAGAAGAGAAGAGTCGACATCGCCCGCGCCATGGTCCATGATCCACGCCTTCTTATTCTCGACGAGCCGACGACGGGCTTGGATCCCCAGACCCGCATCGCCGTGTGGAACCTCGTCAATCGTCTCCGCGAAAAGACCGGCATGACCGTATTTTTGACGACCCACTACATGGAGGAAGCGGAAAAGGCGACCTATGTCGTGATCATGAACAAGGGAAACATCATCGCCCGCGGAACCCCGACCGAACTCAAGAACGCCTATTCTGGCGACTATGTCCTTCTCTATGGCCACAAGGACGGGGAAGTCGAGAAGCGGATTGAAAAAGAGAACCTTCCCTTCCAATACAATGCCGATGGCAAGTATTACCGGATACGCGTCCTTTCCTCAAAGCAGGCCATCTCCTTTTTGGATCGAAACCAGGATATCATCCATGACTTCGAGGTCAAGAAAGGGGACATGGACGATGTCTTCTTGAACATCACCGGTATCGACAAGAATTCCACGGAGGGTGAATCCAATGGCTGAAACCTTCAAACGATTCCAGGAACAATTCCGTGTCTTTCTAACATTGACGAAAAGACATATCCTTGTCTTCTCGAAGAATTGGACGACCGTCCTCTTTACGATGATGGTGCCTGTCGTCATCTTCATCGTCTATATCATCTTTCTCCGCGGAATGATGATCGATGGCATCCAGGCAAGCCTTGATATCTTCGACCAGTTGACGGAAACCCAGCAGGCGAAGATCTACGCCCTTGCCGACTGCTGGATGATGGCCGGTGTCCTTGCCGTCAGCTGCATCACGGTTTCGCTCAATACCAACTACATTCTTGTCCGCGACAAGGAACGCGGGGCCAACAGGGACTTCATCTCCTCCCCGATATCCAGCCGCATCGTCATGGTTTCCTATTTCTCCTTCAACACGATCGTCTGCTTCCTGGTCAATTTCCTCGTCCTCTGCCTGTGCATGATCTACTTGGCCGCCTATGGGGCATTCATGATCGACTTTGTCGACTTCCTCGCCCTTGTCGGCATCATTCTTCTTTCGACGATGAATGCGGCTTTCCTGACTTTCTTCGTCTGCAACTTCGTCAAGACGGAAAGCACTCTTTCATCAATCGTCGCAATTGCCTCGGCAGCGGTGGGCTTTGTCATCGGGGCCTATTTCCCGGCGACGGGCATCATCCAGAAGATCACCGTCTTCTTCCCGGGCACCTATTCGGCCTCCCTTTTCCGCAACTACTTCATGAGCGGACCGCTCTACCATGTCCTTTCCATGCTGGATTCGCTCAACATTCCCGGGGCGGACATCCAGGAAATCACCAATACGCTTCTTACCCAGTTCGGACTCGTCTTGGATAGCGATCCCTTCTCCTTCATGATCGATTTCTTCGGCATGGAAGTCCCTGTCAACATCCAGGCTTGGGTTCTTGCGGCCTTCACCGGAATCTTCGCCGTCTTCAACATCGCCTTCACCTATCGCAACTTCATGAAGGCTCCCAAGCTGAAGAAGAAAAGAACAAAGGCGCAGTAAGCCTTCCTTGAGGCTCCTGCACAGGAAAGGAAGAGGTTCATGCTTTTTACGTCAAAGGAAGCTTTATCGATTCTCAATGCCTTGCTTCAATCCGGCGGCGACTATGCCGAGATCTATTTTCAGGACGAAAGGACAGCCGGCTATCGGCGCCGGTATCGGAAAGTCGATTCCGTCTCTTCCGGGCGGACGTCGGGTATCGGCCTGAGGATCCTTAAGGATGACCAGACGGTCTATGGCTATACGGCCTCTGTCGGCTATGAAGATGTCCTGCGTTTGGCGGAGAACCTGGCGCGGGGATTTGACGGCACAAGGATCCTTTCTGTCGAGAAGCTTGCCAAGAAGAGGATCCCAAACCGGAACCCGGTCTTGATCCCCCATTCGGAATGGTCGACGAAGAAGAAGCTTGACTATCTCCGCAAGGGCGAGAAAGAGGCCTTCCTCTTCAGCGACAAGGTCCAGGACTTCCTCGGCTCTCTCTATGAGGAAGACGAGCATATCGAGATCTACAATTCTGATGGCGTGTGTTTTGAGGATAACCGCGTCCGCACGCATCTGACCATCAACGTCACCGCTACCGATGGCACGCAGTTTCAAAACGGCTATCAGATGCCGGGACTTTCCTGTGGCCTGGAGCTTCTTGAAAGGACGGATATCGTTTCCTTGGCAAGGCAATGCGCCAAGTTTGCCATCGCCCTTCTAAGCGCTCCTTCCTCTCCCTCTGGGGAGATGCCGGTCGTCCTTGGAAAAGGATTTGGGGGCGTTCTCTTCCATGAGGCCTGCGGCCATCCCTTGGAGGGCTCCGCTATCGCCGACAAGACAAGCCCGTTCCATGACAAGATCGGACAGAGCATCGCTTCCCCGTGCGTCAATGCCGTCGATGACGGCACCATCGCCAATGGCTGGGGAACGGAAAATATCGACGATGAAGGCGTCCTCCCGACAAGAAACCAGCTCATCAAGGACGGGGTTCTCGTCAATTTCATGCTGGACCGGCTTACCGCCCGCAAGGTCGACAAGACACGAAAGCCGACGGGATGCTGTCGAAGGGAGAACTATCGCTATCTTCCGACTACCCGCATGACCAACACCTTCATCGACAATGGCAAGGACGATCCCAAGGACATCATCGCCTCCGTCAAGGATGGGCTGTATTGCGAAGACCTCAGCGGCGGCCAGGTCGATTCCTCCACCGACAAGTTCATCTTCACCTCGACGACAGCCTACCGCATCAAGGACGGAAAGATCGCCCATCTGGTCCGGCCGGTATCCTTGACGGGCTATGGCTATGAGATCCTCAAGCGCATCACCATGGTCGGAAACGATCTCCGGAGGGCGGCCGGGGAATGCGGCGCTTCTTCCGGAAGCTGTTGCGTTGAGGTCGGCCAACCGACCCTTCTGATTTCGAAGATCCTCGTCGGCGGGGAAGGGGGAGAAGAACAATGATCGATTTTTCGAAATTCTTCCAATGCGGAAAGGAAAAGGGACTTGATCCCTACCAGATACAGTATTCCATGACGGACGAGACCAGTGTCGATGTCCTGGATGGAAACATCCAGAGCCAGCAGATCGGCATCAGCCAAAACATTTCCGGCAAGGGCCTCAATCACGGAAGGATCGGCCATTATGCGACCGACCGCATCGATAGGAATACGCCCATGGAAATGGCTCAGGCCATCCTTTCCTCAGCCCAGTATGGAAAGCACGGAAAGAAAAGCGACTATCTCTCCAAAAAGATGAACTACCCAGAGGTGACGACTGCCTTGAAGGAATTCGTCCCTGCGGATTTACAGGAGCTTAGGAAACTGGCCTTGCGCATCTCTTCGGAGACGAAAGCCATGGATAAAAGAATCCACCAGGTCGAGGTCTCCGTAAGCCAAGTCAAAGGGACGTCCCTCTTTGCGAACTCCTTTGGCATTCAGGCTTCCCAGGACATCAAGATCTTCTCCGGAAGCGTCTATGTCGTCTGCAAGGATGAAAGCGGGGACACCCGCTCCGGATGGCGTGCCTTCTACTCCTTCAGGAACCTCGACGAGCTTTATGGGAGAAGCCAGAAGGCATCCAAGAAGGCCATCCGCTCCGCCGTGGATTTCTTCGGCGCCAAGAGCGTCACGAGCGGAGACTATCCGATCCTTCTGGACAGAAGGTGTGTCGCAAGCCTTTTGGCCTTCTATATCGGCCAGTTCTCCGCCAAGGCCGTCCAGAAGAAGATGTCTCTCTTTGCCGGAAAGCTCGGAAGGAAGGTGGCAAGCGACAAGGTCACTCTCTTTAACGATCCGACATGCCTCTCCTTAGGCGCTTCCAATTTCGATAGCGATGGCGTCCCGACAAAGAAGTTCGATATCATCAAGGATGGTGTCTTGACCAATCTTCTTTACTCCTTGGAAAGTGCCAATATCGACAAGGTCGAGCCCAACGGCTGCGGAAGCGGAAACGGGAATGCCTCGCCCCAGGTTCTGAAAATGGCTAAGGGAGATTGCAATAGGGATCAGCTCCTCCAAAAAGTCGGAAACGGCCTTTATATCACGGATATCAGCGGACTCAATTCCGGCATCGATGGCATGAGCCTCCACTTCTCCCTTCCCTGCGAAGGCTATCGTATCCGCGATGGGAAAGTCTGCGAGGCCGTCAGCATGATCGTGGTGTCGGGAAACCTCAAGGACATGATGGAAAACATTGTCGCCGTCGGCGAGGATATCGATCCCGAAAGCGTCAGTGGCATCGTCACACCATCCGCAGTTGTCTCTTCTCTTTCCATCGCCGGGGAATAGGAACGATGGAAAAGGAAAGGAAGTTTTCAAGCCGCCAGGAAGCCATGCGCTTTTTGGAACGGAAGAGAAAGAAGTCCCTTGCCCTTCTTGTCCTTGGGATCATCCTTGCCTCGATTGTCGGTTCGGCCGGCTTCGGTCTTGTTTTGGCAAGCATGATTGCCTTTGAAGGTCTCGCTCTCGGCCTCGGCCTTGGCTTTGGTGCCCTTCTTTTTCTGGGCCTGATGCCTTGTCTTATTCTCCTTGTCCTCCGCCTGAAGCCCCGCTATGAAAACCTGCTCTATGACTATCTTGCCCCCTTTCTTTTTGAGAAGATCCGCTATCAGGAAGTCAAGCGTCTTACAAGGAAGGAAAAGGAAGAATTCCTTTCGGAACTAAATAGGCAAATACGCTATTCCTTCGATTCCGAAAACGAATCCGCCTTCCAAGGAAAGATCGAGGATGTTCCTTTCTTTACCCTTCTTGCCTCCAATCTCGAGAAGCCTTCCTATGGCTTTTCCGCAAAAAGAAAGACCAATCTCTCCGGGAGAATCCTTCGGTATTCTGTCGGTACGAGTGCGTTTGGCGACGTGCTTGTCCGTGGCAGAACGGCCCTGGCCCTTTTCAAGAAAGTGCCTCTGAAGGTGAAGATCCCGACCGAGTCGATTGCCTTTGACGAGAAGTATGATGTCCTTGTCGAGAAGGAGAGGGAAGGACGGCGTTTTCTTTCTTCCGTCCGCATCGCCGGCATCGTCCAGCTCAACAAGGAGATGGGCGGCATCGTCAATGTCTATTTCCGGAAGAAGGATGTCCTTGTCTTTTTCCAGCACTACGAGACGGCTTTCCACTTGGGGTTAACACGAAAGGTGGATGAATCCTTTGTCGAAGCCTTCCGTCAGGAACTCCTTCTTCCCTACCGGATTTTCAAGGCTATGGACCTGAAATCCCTGTCTTGATTCGTTCTTGCTATTCCTTGATTATATATTTATACTAATTGGGCTTGTTTTATTGTTGCTCGTCAAATAGAGGTATCGAGAAATGACCACTCCCGCACAGATTGTCCTGTTGGTTCTTTCCTTCCTAATGATTGTCGTCACCCTTCTGCAGTCCGGAAAAAGCGAAGGCGCGTCCGCTGCCGTTATGGGTGGAAACAAGATGAACATTTTCACCAGGACCAAAGAGAGAGGCCCGGACAAGATCATGACCATCATCACCGCCGTCTTGACCGTTGCCTTCTTCGTAACGGCGCTCTTGGCCAACTACCTGTGATGTCCTGGGCCGAAAGGCCCTTTTGTTTTATCGACGATGGATATTTGGAGAAACTGAATGACCGAAAAAAAAATTGTCAAATTGCTGAAATCCCGCTTTGCCGACATCCGTGTCCTCATGGACAAGCTTTCCCTTGAGACGCCGGAGCAGGAAAAGAGCCTTGTCGAGACTCTGGAAAGAATGATTCGGGAAGGCATCGTGGGCAAGCACGACAAGTCCTACTATCTTCTTGAGGATCAGCACATCCTTTTGGCCAAGGTGACAAGCAAGGCCAGGAACTTCGTCCTGATGCGGACGATTCCGGACAACTACGAATGCAAGATTTCCGGACGTGAGGCCGATGGCCTTCTCGTCGGGGATTTGGTCTATATCAAGGAATTCCAGGAAGGAATCTTCCACTGTCTGGACTATCTTAAGGCTGTCGATACCCTCAAGGGCTACTATGGCATGACCAGGGATGGCCACGAGCAGCTTACCGTTCCCTATCTCAACGACTGCGGGAAGACGGTCCTCGTCAACAAGAAGGAAGACGGCATCCAAGACCTTCGCCCTGGCGATTTGTGCCTTGGCAAGATCGTCAACGTCAATCGGGACTTTATCTATTGCGACTTAACGAAGGTCCTTGTCCGGGCCGACGATGTCGGAAGCGATATCTCCGCCATCATCGCCATGAACGATGCGCCGATTGACTTCGAGGAGAAGACCCTTGCGGAAGCAAAATCTCTTCCGACGAGCGTCCTTCCCGAGGAAATCGAAGGCAGGACGGATTTCCGCGACCACCTTGTCGTCACGATCGATGGCGACGATGCCCATGACTTCGACGATGCGGTCGAGGGAAGGAAGGTCCTCAACGGTTATGAGGTCATCGTCCATATCGCCGATGTCACCCATTATGTCAAACCCAATCACCCTCTGGATGATGAGGCCCGAGTAAGGGGAACCTCCATCTATGTTGCCGATAGGGTCGTTCCGATGCTTCCCTTCGAGCTTTCCAACGGCATCTGCTCCCTCAATCCGGATGTCGATCGCCTTACCCTTTCCGTCACGATGCAGATCGATGCTTTGGGCCATGTCTTTTCCTCCAAGGTCGAAAGGGGCGTCATCCGCTCCAAGGGAAGGCTGACCTATAACAAGGTCAATGACTTCTTCAAGACCGGCGAAAGCGACTATCCCAAAGAGACCCAGGAGATGCTCACTGTTTTAAGGGAGTGTGCTTCGAAGGTTCGTCGCCGGCGTCGTCTCCAAGGTGCCATGGAACTGGAATCCACGGAGCTGAAGTTCCACCTGGACGAGAAGGGAAACCCCATCGAGGTGACAAAGCAGGTCTCTGGCGAAAGCGAGAAGATGATCGAGGATTTGATGATCATTGCCAATTGCGAGGTCGCTCGTCTTCTTCGGAAGAACAAGATTCCTGTCCTCTACCGCGTCCATGAATTCCCGCCTTTGGCCAAGCTTTCCGTTTTCCGGGACTACCTCAAGAAGATGAATCTCCTGTCTTCCTTCCCGAGGACCAATGACATCACCTCCGCCCGTCTTTCCGACTTCCTTGCCGGAATCAAGAACGACGATCTCCGCTCCTCCGTTTCCTACATGATGCTCCGCTCGATGGCAAAGGCCCGCTACTCCCCGGAGGAACTGGGTCATTTCGGCTTGGCCGAGATCGACTATTGCCATTTCACCTCCCCGATCCGCCGCTATCCCGACGATATCATCCATCGCCTGGTGAAGGACTATCTTATCGATGGCAAGCCCTGCGAGAAGACGGACGTCTACTCCTATCTGGAAGACATGGGAGAGAGGCTTTCTGCCCTGGAGGCCCGTGCAGACCAGATCGAAAGGGATGTCGACGACTTGGAAGCCAGCAAGTACATGAAGGCCCATATCGGAGAGATCTTCCCGGCCAAGGTCGTCACCATGCTGCGCCGGGGCATGTTCGTCCAGACCGATATCGGAATCGAAGGCTTCTTGGCCTACCACTGCATGCACGGGGATACCTTCCACTTCAACGAGAAGGACTTTGCCGTTCTTGGAAAGAGGACCGACATCAGCTTCACCATCGGAACACGCCTGGATGTCACGGTCCTTGCCAGCAATCCCGAGGAACGGGAAATCGACTTTGCCACGCCGGAGTTCTATCAGAAGTACGCCCTCAACCTCTCCGACGAGGACAGGGAAAGGCTCTCCCTGGACGGAATCCGGGTCATCACGGAGGACGACGTCACGCCGATGACCGGTAAGGGAATCGAATTCAGGACCAACAAGCCGCGCCTCACCAGGAAGGATGACCACGGCGGATCCTATATGGCAAGAGAGGAAAAGAAGCCTTTTGAAAGGAAGGGCAAGCCTTTCGTCAAGAAGGAGAAGCCAGAAGAGGACGAGCACTACGTCGATCCGAGCCGTGCCGGATTCACCTTCCGCAAGAAGACGGAGAAGAAGGACGACAGGCGTTTCGAAAGAAGGAAGGACGACCGCCGGAAAGAAAGAAAGGCGCCCTCTTACGATGGCTACAAGTCCTACAAGAAGAAGGAAAGTGGCTTTGGAAAGAAGGAGCGTTCCTTCGAAAAGGACGGACACAAGGAGAGACGTTTCTCCAAGGAGAGACCGCAGTTTGACGGACGGAAGAAGGATGGCTTTAAGGGTCATTCCGATTCCCATGCCGGAAAGGGAAGGCTCGATAGAAGAAGGCCGCATACGGATAAGGGTGGAAAAAGCCCAAATCGAGGCACGAGAAAGCCTCGCACGCCGCGGTCGTAGGAGGACTTCATGAAGGACGGGAAGTTTCAGGACGAGATCCTTATCGCGACAAACCGCAAGGCGCGCTTCAACTATTTCCTCTCCGATTTCCAGGAATGCGGAATCGAGCTTGTCGGTTCCGAGATCAAGGCCTTGCGCGCCGGACACTGCTCCCTTGACGACAGCTACGTCACCATCCGCCGGGGAGAGGCCTTTCTGTTGAACATGAACATTCCGCTTTACCAGGGAAACAACAAGGTCTTTTCCCATGAGCCCACAAGGACAAGAAAGCTCCTTCTCCACAAGAGCGAGATCCTGAAGCTTGTCCAGGCGGTCGATAGGGAAGGCTATACCATCATCCCCGTCCGCTGCTATATCAAGCGCGGCCTTGCCAAGATCCAGATCGCCCTGGGAAAGGGAAAGAAGAACTACGACAAGAGGGAGACGATCAAGAAGCGTGAGGATGAAAGGAACATGGCCAAGGCCATGAAGGGAAAGTGGGTCTTCTGACCCCTTTTTCTTTCCGGGAGCCTATAATCTTTCCAGTATGAACAGACGCAGAAACGATGGCCTTGTCAAAGTCAGCATGACGGCGATCCTGATGGCCCTATCCATCATCCTTTCCCGGTTTCTCTCCACATACATCTATGTCGGCGGGACACCGCTTGTCGAAATCGGGTTCCAGACCATTCCTATCATGGTCTGCTCTTTGGTGTGTGGCCCTTTCTATGGCGCCCTCTGCGGCGGAGGTTCGGATCTGATCACGGCCCTTGTCTTTCCTGTTGGTCCCTTCTTCCCGGGGTTTACGATCGATAGTGCCCTTCTGGGATTGATTCCGGGCCTTGCGATGCGCTATGCGAAAGGAAGGAACGGCCGTCTTTTCCTGTTCGGGGGTATCATCGTCCTTCTCTCCTCCTTGGGCCTGGCTTTGTCGATTCCATTCGTGGAGAATTTGAAGATCGGCTCTCTTAAGATCACCCTGCCTCTTGTGTGGCGGATTCTTGCCCCGCTTCTTTATGGCGTTGTCGCCATGGCGATCCTTCTTGTCTGCTACCTTGTCGACAGGAAGCTCAAGAAAGGAATCAAAAAGCAGTCCTTCTCCCTTCTGGACTGCTTCCTTGCCTATTATTCCAGGGATCTTTTCCTCAGGCCCTTTATCGCTCCCGTATGGCTTTTCCTTCTTTATGGAATCCCCTATGAGGTCTCCTTCATCTCCCAGCTTCTGGGAAGCCTAGTCGTCCTTCCTATCGAGGCGATCGTCTTCCATGTCCTTCTCTATCCCGTCTCGATCGTCTGCCGCCCGGAAATCGAAAAGACCTATCAGATCCCGCCGCGCATCTATACGAAGCTCTACAAGGGAAAGAACCTTTCCAATCCCTTCCTGATGGTCCTATAGGATAAGGTAGGCTTCCAGATAGCAGAGAATCGCAAGCGAAAGGAAAAAGAGGACAATGAGATAGCGGAAGAAAGAAAGGCGCGGCTTTTCCTTTGTCAGAAGGACGATGTTGAGGATGAGATAGGCCAAGGATAGGATCTCCAGGACATGGAGGGGAAGAAGGGCGGCGATAAGAAAGAGGCCGTTCTCCCGCAAGGCAAAGCCAGAGAGGATGGCGCTGATCTGGAAAACCAAGACGGCAACAAGGGAGAGCAACGACTTCCAGCCGAGGAAAGCCTTCCAGTCAGTCCACTTTTTCATCGAGCCTCTGTCCGCACTTGGCGCAATAGACGTTCGTGGGATCGTTTTCGGCACCGCACTTCGGGCAGACCTTCGTCAAAGCCGTTCCGCACTGGTCGCAAAAGCGGCTTCCGGGATTGTTGATATGCCCGCACTTGGGACAGACGATCGCGGCCTGGAATCTCCTGTTGCGATCATCGTTGATGGTTCCTTCCGGCGTATAGCCTTCGTCTTGGGAAATATAGCCGCCACCATCGCCGACAGGTCTGCCGGAATTGTTTTTCGATGCTGCCTTTCTGGCTGCCACGCTATTCAAAATGATGCCGAGGAAGAAGAGGAAGAAACCGACGGGAATGATGGCGATCAGGGAACGTTCGAAAATGGAAGACAGGACAATGCCTGCCGCAAAAACACCAAAACCCAGGAACGTCAGGATGAGGGCGATGACGGACAGCTTCGAATCCTTGGTTGTTTTCTTGTCTTTGGCCATGGTTGGCCTCCTTTGTCCTCCTTATTTTAGCAGAAACGGAACAAAGGAAATCAAAAAAGGGCCCACCCTTGCGGACGAACCCTTTTCGAACGATAGGCTTTAGTACTTGTACTTTCCTTCGGCCTTGATGACAGCCTGAGCGGCAGCCAGTCTGGCACCAGGGACACGGAACGGAGAGCAGGAGACGTAGTCGGCACCGGCTCCATAGAAGAACTCGATGGACTCGGGATCGCCACCGACTTCGCCGCAAATTCCGCAATGGAGGTCCGGATTGGCTTCCTTTCCTTCCTTGATGGAGAGGGCGACAAGTCTTCCGACACCGACCGTATCAACGGTCTTGAACGGATCGAAGTCGAGGATCTTCTTGTCGATGTAGTGGGTGACGAAGGAGGAGTAGTCGTTTCTGGAGAAGCCGTAGGTGAACTGGGTGAGGTCGTTTGTTCCGTAGGAGAAGTAAGCAACCTCAGGAGCAAGCTCGCCGGCCGTGATCGTGGATCTCGGGGTCTCGATCATGGTACCGACATGGTACTTCATCTTGTTGTCGAAGGCGCTGTCGGCAATGAGCTTGTCGGCGACTTCGGTGATGAGCTTCTTGACGTACTTGAGCTCCTTGGCCTCGACGACCTGAGGAACCATGATGGAAGCGACGATGTGGACCTTCTTGCCGTTCCTCTTGTAGAGCTCTTCCTCGGCACGGAGGGCAGCCTTGATGACGGCAGTGGCCTGCATCTTTCCGATTTCCGGATAGACGACATCCAGACGGCAGCCACGGAGACCCATCATCGGGTTGGTCATATGGAGCTCGTTGATACGGGCCTTGACCTTCTCGACCGGCTTGTCGGTCAGTCTGGCAAGTTCGGCGATGTCCTCTTCCTTTCTGGGGAGGTATTCATCAAGCGGGGGATCGAGGAGACGGACGTTGATGTTGACTCCGCCGAGGGCGAGGTACATGTTGTAGAAATCATCTTCCTGATAGGGCTCCAGCTCGTTGAGCCACTTGACTCTCTCTTCGGTGGTATCGGCAAGGATCATCTTCTGCATGGCAATGAGACGATCGCCACCGCGGAACATATGCTCCGTGCGGCAGAGGCCGATGCCCTTGGCACCGAATTCGACGGCCTTGAGGGCTTCTTCCGGAGAATCGGCGTTGGCATAGACGTGCATCTTGGCATACTTGTCGGCCCACTTGAGGATCTTGCCGAAGTTTCCGCCAAGGGACGGCTCTTCGGTTTCGACGGCACCATCATAGACTTCGCCGGTCGATCCGTTGATGGAGATGACATCTCCCTCATGATAGGTCTTGCCGTTGATGGTCATGGTCTTGTTGGCTTCGTCGATGACGGCAGCGGAGCATCCGGTGATGCAGCACTTACCGATCTGACGGGCAACGACAGCGGCGTGGGAAGTCATGCCACCTCTCATCGTCAGAATACCCGTGGCGGAGACCATACCATCGAGATCGTCCGGAGAGGTCTCGGCGCGGACAAGGATCATCTTGGCCTTCTTGTCCTTGGCAAGCTTCTCCTTGGCATCCTGGGCAGTGAAGACAACGCCACCGACAGCAGCACCCGGGGAAGCCGGATTGCCGTGGGCAATGACGACAGCCTTCTTCAGGCTGCTGGCGACGAAGGTCGGATGGAGAACCTGATCGAGGGAACGCGGATCGACTCTCAGAAGGGCTTCCTGCTCGTTGATGAGGCCTTCCTTGACAAGGTCGGCAGCGATCTGGAGGGCAGCCGTTCCGGTTCTCTTTCCGTTACGGGTCTGGAGGAAGTAGAGAACGCCGTCTTCGACGGTGAACTCGAAATCCTGCATATCCTTATAATGCTTTTCAAGCTTCTTGGCAGACTTGACGAGCTGATCGTAGATGTGCGGCTGCTGCTTCTTGAGGGCATCGATGTGGAGAGGCGTACGGATACCGGCAACGACATCCTCGCCCTGGGCGTTGATGAGGTATTCGGCAAAGATCTCGTTCTTTCCGTTCGTCGGGTTTCTGGTGAAGCCGACGCCCGTTCCGGAATTCTCGCCGGTGTTTCCGAAGGCCATCATCTGGACGTTGACGGCGGTTCCCCAAGAATAGGGGATGTTGTTCATCTGACGATAGAGGTTGGCTCTGTCGTTATCCCAGGAGTGGAAGACGGCCTTGACGGCGGTCATCAGCTGATCGATCGGGTTGCTGGGGAAGTCCTCGTTGAACTTAGACTTGTAGTAGGCCTTGTACTTCTTGACGAGTTCCTTGAGCTCCTCGACAGGAATGTCGCAATCGTTGGCAAGATGCAGTCTCGTCTTGATCTCGTCAAGCATCGCTTCCATGTCGTCACGGGCAATACCGCGGGCGACGTTGGTGAACATGACGATGAAGCGGCGATAGCAGTCATAGGCAAAGCGAGGGTTGTTGGCCTTCTTGGCAAGGGCCTCGACCGTCTCGTCGTTCAGACCGAGGTTGAGGATGGTGTCCATCATGCCAGGCATGGAGACACGGGCGCCAGAACGGACGGAAACAAGGAGGGGATTCGGTCCCTTTCCGAAGGTCTTTCCGGTTCTCGCCTCAAGAGCCTTGACGCCGGCGACGATTTCCTTCTCGAGATCCGGGGTAATCGACCTACCGGAATCGTAATAAAGCGTGCAAGCTTCGGTCGTGATGGTGAAGCCATCGGGGATGCGGATGCCGATGTGCGTCATTTCGGCAAGGCCGGCACCTTTGCCTCCGAGCAGAGGCTTGCCCAAGCCGTAGGCATCCTTGAAGGCATAGACGTACTGCTTCTTGGCTGTCGTCTTCTTGGCAACTGTCTTCTTGGCTGCCGTCTTTTTGGCAGTCGGGGTCTTCTTTGTGCTCATTTCTCCTTCCTTTCTCATTAAAAAGGGAATTTCCCTGCGGCTATTGTAGCATAAATGCAATGTCGGTGAACAAAAAATAAGAAAGGGCTTTATTGATAGTAGGAAGAAAGCCTGCTATCGAGCATATCCGTTGCCTTTCGCACCATCTGTGGGAAATCGGACGCTTTTTTCACCCACAAAGAGGCAAAATGAGGAAAGGGATTTCCAATTTTCGATAGGCTTTTTTGACGCCAGAAGCCAAAAATTAAGCCAAAACCTATACAAAATTAATTATGCGGAAGGGCGAAAATATGCAAAGGACAGAAAAACTTTATAAGCCATGAAAATCGATATTTACTTTGTCAAATAAACGTTATAAATTATTGTCAGGAAGGGACATGATTCAACCTCATCGAGTCGAGTCGTATCAGGGACTCCCCTTCAACCCACGGAGGAAAGAATGAACAAAAGAAAACACGAGTTTGCGACGGAGCTGAGAAACGAGATGCGGCAGACGACTTTGTCGAGAGTGTCCATTTCCGACATCTGCAAGACGATGAAGTGCTCGCGCCAGAGCTTCTATTACTATTTCGACTCCATCGAGGAATGCTTTGCCTATTATCTTAAGGATTCCTTCAAGAGCGAGATCAGCGACGAGTATCTTGTCAGCGATATCTTCAACTACTTCGATCGCAACGAGGCGTTCATCCAGAACTGCAATTCCGACAACACTTCCAAGGAACTCTTCTGGAACGGCCTTTATGCCTATGCCAAGAAGGTCCTGGACAATACCCTTTCCCACAACATCTCCGAATACCTCACCCTCTATGCCGAGCAGAAGGAGGCGGTCGTTTCCTTCTATGCCGCCGGCATTCTTGAGGAAGCGAGAATGTATGTCGAGACCGAGCACGTCCCGACCAAGGATAAGCGCATCGCCTATTGCAAGGCCATGCTGGGAACAAGCGAGGACATGCGCAACTGCATCCTTCGCTTCAGCCGCTAAAAAGCCTCTGTTTCTGCTATAATCCCTCCATCGGAGGATAGATGGATGGAGAGCTTCACGTTTCAATGCCCGACGAGAATCTACTATCGGAAGGGTGGTCTTTCCCTTATCGGAAAGATCCTGCGGGAGGATTATTCCTGCCACAAGGTTCTCGTCGTTTTTGGTAGTCATTCCCTGGTCAGCAATTTCTATTTCGATACCATCGCCAAATCCCTGAAGGACAACGGCATCGAATACGAGACCTATTCCGGAATCTGTGCCAATCCGGATGTTTCCGATGCCCGGAAGGCAATCGAACAGGCTCGTCTTTATAAGCCGGACTTCATCCTTGCCTGCGGGGGTGGGAGCGTCATCGACTGCTCGAAGCTGATTGCCCATGGCTATTACTATGACGGCAATCCTCTGGACTTCTTCAAGAAGGGCGTCCGTCCCTTGCACTCCTTGAAGCTGGGCGTTGTCCTGACCTTGGCGGCTTCCGGATCGGAAATGTCGGATTCCTGCGTCATCTCCGATCGCTCCACGGGCTTCAAGGGCGGTTTCAACGATGTCAGCAACTATCCGACCTTCTCCCTTCTGGATCCGACCTTGATGGAGACGGTCGGTAGCTGCCAGACGGCGATCGGCCTTGTCGACATGTTCTCCCACTCCTTCGAGCGCTACTTCTCCCCCAGTTCCCTTCTGGAACCCTGCGATGGTTTGGCTTTGTCGGTCATGGCCGATATCGTCAAGGCGTCCCACTTCGTTCTCCTGGAAAAGAAGAATCCCGAGGAGGGAAGACGGGCGATGATGCTTTTGGGAAGCCTTTCCCATAACGGCATTACCAACTTCGGGAAGAAGAAGTTCTTCCGCATCCATCAGGCCGAGCACCGCCTTTCGGGAAAGTACCCCAAGTTGGCCCACGGCCAGGGGATTGCCTTATTGATCCTTCCCTTCCTGAAAACAAACAAGGCTCTCCTGGGGGAGAAAATCCTTCAGCTTGGCAAGGCGGTCTTCGATCCGAAGTGTGCGAGCGTCGATGAGGCCATCGATCTTGTGGATGCTTGGCTTCTGTCCCTGCCGATCGCCCATGATTTCGAGGAATTGGACTTCGACGTGGATCCCAAGGATGTCCAGGACGCGGAAAATCGACTGAAGATAGAAGAGTGATGATATATAATAAGCCCGTGTGCTTTTGGAGGTAACAAATGGTCGAAAAGAACAATTCGGGACAAGCCAAGAAGACTCTTCTGGACATGAACGCTTCCTGGCCCCTTCTCGTTGTCTATCTGGGCTATCTCATCGGTATGTATTTTCTCCAGCAGTCCCTCCTCTCCAACCTTTCGGGCACGGCCAATGCCTATGCCTATGTCTTCCTCACCCTCATCATCGGCCTTGCCCTCACCTTCCTTGTCTACAATGCCGGAAAGATCCTCTTCGCCCGCATTGCCGGCTATCAGGTCAGCTACGTCAAGTGCTTTGGCCTTATCGGCGAGAAGTTCGAGGGCAAGCTGAAGTTCCGCTTCGATGTCCTTTCCCTTCTGGACGTCGGTCTCTCCTTCGCCCCGGTCGATGACAAGCTGGACCGCAATCCGCTATTGACCTTCCTCGGCGGCTTTGCATTCGAGATCGTCCTTCTTGCCGTCGGCTTTGGTCTCTTCTTCGGCCTTGGACAGACAAGCCTCATCGGCTCTGCAGCCCTGACCGCCCTCCTCTATGGCTTCATCATTCCCCTTTATGAACTGATGCCCTTCCGCCAGGACTATGCTAACGACATGTATAACATCCTCATGACCGCTAAGCCGGATGACAGGAAGGCCTACAACATCGTCAAGATCAACGAGCTTCGTGAATTCGCCGGCGATGACTTCCTCGTTCCCTCCTTCAGCGACTATGATTCCTACTACAAGGTCCAGACGCTTCCCTATCTCTTTCTCAGCCAGCTCTATGCCAATGAACTGGAAAAGGCCGTCGGAACCCTCTCCACGATCAAGTACCTCGACAAGGACATGCCCGACGACAAGAAATACTTCGCCGACAAGGAAAACGTCTATCTCCGCTTCCTGACCGGGGATTTGGATGGCGCCAATCGCATCTTCCTCAACGTCAAGAGCGACTACCGCAAGCAAATCCGGACCCCTTACTACCTTGCCGACTATCGCGTCGCCCTCATCGTCTGCGCCTTCATCGCCCGGGACAAGGAACTTCTCGATAGCCTCTTCAAGGATTACCGCAAGCTGACGAAGCGACTTCCTTCCTCCCCTCGGGTCGAAAAGGAAAAGGCCCTCTTCGCCCAGGTCTACGAGACCATCAAGAAGAACGATCCCAACCAGTATCTTCCTAAGCTCGACTGATTCCACATAGGCCGTCTGAATCCCTTGGCGATTCCGGCGGCCTTTTTTCGTGAGCCTTTTTCCTTGGACGTCCAGGACGCTTCCTTTTCCTGAAGCGATGGCAGAGGCCACTTTCCGAATGAAGGACTTGGGCATGCCGAAGAAATCAAGCAAGTTCGTCCTGTCCTCAAACAGCAGGGAATCCTGAGTCAAATAGAAGACGTTCTCGTCGCCGAACACGACTCTGGAACGATTATCGGGCAGCCTGTCATCGAAAAGAATCGCTCTGGAATCGGGTCGAAGCTTTCCGGAAAGAACGTTGAGCAGAGTCGATTTCCCCTGCAAACTAACCCAGCATCTGAAAACACATAGGAAACGTCCTTGAGGGCTTCCTTTCCGTCAAACCATTTGGAAATCTGCTTTAGCATGGCAAAGACTTGCTATTCCTAGTAAACTCCGTATTCCTCGGTCTTGCTGAGGGTGACGGGATCGTGACGTTCCCAGAAGTATCCTCGCCAAGCTGTATTGTCCATGTTGATTTCGACATCGAATTTGAAGGAGTAATCCTGGAATCCTGGCGAAAGAAGAAAAGACAAGGACCTTGTGGTCATAGTCTTAAGCAACCTGGTGCTTCTCGGAAAAATCATCGAAGTCGTCAAGGAAGGAAGAAGGAACCCGCGATTGAAAAGAAGGACGATCCCATCTATAATTTCCTTGCCTACCTGGGGATGTTACGGTTTCGACAGGCAGGAAAGACCTTTGAGTGCAGTGGTGTGGTGACCTAATCACCGGCTAAAGACAAGTGCCAAGAAACCTGTCATGTTCCGTGCTCCGGCCCCTATGATGGCCGCCGCTTGCTGCTAAGCTTCGCTTAGAGAGTGCAATTGCGCAGAGCTTTGTCTCTGGCACAGGCCAGCTTGGATCTCCTCGATCATCCTTGTTGGCCCTTTCGATCGAGGTCGTCAGAAAAGCCGTGCTTCCTTGACTGACGACTAACCCGAAGCACTGGATCGGAAAGGGACTGTCCGGCCTCCCTTCCGATCAAGACCAATCCCGGAATAAACTGTAGGACTCACTGGAAAATCCTGTTTGGACGCGGGTTCAACTCCCGTCATCTCCACCACCTGATAACTAACATTTCGATACAAACTAAGGGTATTGAAATGAACGATGTTTGCTCGAGAAATCGAGCAGTTTTTGTTTTTGCCGCTTTACCACAGATTTGAACTGAAGCGTTAGTGGGTCTACTAGAAAAAGAAAGTCTACTCACATCGCTTTATCACTAACTATTGCAACATGGGATTGGTAATAATGGTTGGCAATAAACATGAACATAAATGGTTTTTATCCGAAACATTTCAGCTAAAAGAAAGAGATTGTTTAAATCGATTGCATTTGGGGAATATGCCTCCACCTTTTCAAACGTGGCAGCACGAATGACAACAAGTTAAACGAAACTGAGATGACCAGAAAGGCTGGAAGTCCCAATACCACTTGGGAGGATATTGGAATGCTCAAGAAGCATTAAACATGTTGGTTATGGGATTGGGGTGAGTACAATGCGATGAGTCTATTTGATTAGACCGGTTTTAGCAAGGATGGCACTGTAAACGATGCCATGTTATCTAAATCTGAAAACCCATAGCGGATGCCCTCTCCTTGAATGGCAATCTTACGAGAAGGAAATGTGCGGAGAAACAAATCTATCTCTTCGTGTTTTTCGTAAGAATTTTTGATTTCTCTGCAAGAATAGATATTAAAAATTCTCATTTTTGTTATGTAAATGCTAGAATTGTTGTTGATGTGTATAAAGAGCTGAAAGGGAAGATAGTTGATTTGTTTTTTAAAGCACGGATGCCATAGGGGAGGTGGACATATGAAGACAATCAAGGACAAAGGCATGGTCATTGAGATGGATAACTGTGTCGTCATGGATGATGGAATCAAGATCCGCTTTGATGTCTATCGCCCGGCCAAGGAGGGACGCTATCCTGCGATTATCACCTATGGACCATATAGCAAGGGGATGCATTTTTCCCAAAGCTATGGCCTGTTCTGGAAAAGGATAAAGGAAGCCTATCCGGAAATACTGGAAGGGACCAGCGGGAAATACATGAACTGGGAAACCGTGGATCCTGAAAAATGGGTTCCGGAAGGCTATGCCGTTGTCAAGGTCGATTCCCGGGGAACCGGACGTTCCGAGGGTGTCATCGACAATTGTTCCGATAGAGAGGTCCAGGACTTCTATAACTGCATCGAACACGTCGCCACATTGCCTTGGAGCGACGGGAAAATCCCCGGTCTTGGAATATCCTACTATGCCATTATACTCTGGGCCGTGGCTGCGAAATGTCCGCCCCATCTTCGTGACATCATTCCCTTTGAGGGGGGCTTCCGACTTCTATCGTGAATTTGCCCGCCATGGTGGTATCGGCCATGATTTTGCCAGTATCTGGTATCCTTTGCAGGTCGGTGCCGTTGAGCATGGCCTTGGAAAGCTAGGACAGAAAGGAAAAATAGCCGACGACTATGTCTCTGGACCCGAGACACTCTCACGGAAAGAACTGAAAGCCAATCGGTCAAGCTACCTTAGGGATATCGCAGAGCAGGAAATGATTACGGACAAGGTCTATCAAAACAGAAAGGTCGACCTCTCCAAGATCGCTATCCCGGTCCTTTCCTGCGGCAACTGGGGTGGTAACGCGCTTCATCTGAGAGGGAATGTCGAGGGCTATCTCAACGTTTCCTCCAAAGACAAGTTCCTGGAAATCCACGGCCTTGAGCACTTCACGGAATTCTATACGGACTATGGAAGGAAGATGCAGAAGTCCTTTCTTGACCATTATCTCAAGGGGTTGGACACGTGGCATCAGGCACCGGTCCATTTGCGCCTGAGAAACGTCGATGGAAGCTTTCTTGACCGGGATGAGCAGGAATGGCCATTAAAGAGAACGCAGTGGACAAGATTCTATCTCCATGAGGATGGAAGCCTCAGAAAGACGCCATCGGAAACGTTTAAGCTTTCCTTCCAGGCCGATGGAAAGGGCTTGAATTTCTTTACCGGTCCGCTTGCGGAGGCGCTTGAGATCACAGGTCCGATCGCCGGCCATTTCCTGATATCCTCGTCAACGGAGGATGCCGATCTGTTCCTTACGATGCGCGTACTGGATGAAAACGGCAAGGATATCTCCTTTGTCTCGGCAAACGATGAACACGGCGTGATCGCAAACGGATGGCTTCGTGCCTCCCATCGAAAGCTCGATCCGGAAAAGAGCAGGCCTTACCGTCCCTATCATACCCACGATGAAAAACAGCCTTTGAGGGAAAACGAAAAGGTTCCGCTTGATGTGGAAGTCTGGCCGACGTCCGTGATCATTCCCAAGGGCTATCGCCTCGGATTCTATATCGGCGGAAAGGACTTTTCTTTCCCGAGCAAGGACAAGTGGTCACGGGTCGATATTTCCTCCTATATCCGTCCGCGGATGCTGCTCAGTCTTATGAGAACCTTGTCGATGAAAGAGATGCTGGGACTATTAAAGCATGACAAGGTCTGGAAAGGCCAAGCCATGTATACGCACAACATCGATCGGAAGGCGAAGGCTTTCCATGGAATCACGACGATCCATTCTGAAAAGGACGACAAACCCTTCATTCTCTTGCCAATCATTCCGAAAAAGGTTCAGCCGTAGAGACAATTAGATCAAGATTTCGCTCTGCCGAAATCCTTTTAGGATGCTTTCTAAACTCTTTAGAAGGCCAGGATCAAGCCGATTCCGGAGAGAAGGAGGATGATGCCTAAGGGAGCGTATTTCAGATAGGCGCCATAGCCGAAGGGAACATCGTTTTCCTTGCAGATGCGGATGAACATGAGGGAGGAAAGGGCACCGCAGGGCGTGATCAAGGCGCAGACGTTGCTTGCCAGGATACAGGCATAGACGCTGTCGAGATTGGTCGTGCCTGCCGCATTCAGGATATCGCCGAAGAGAAGGGACATCGGGACGTTGTTGACGAGGTTGGCGCTGAGGGCGCTTGTGACACCATAGGCGAATGTCTGCATAGCCGGGGATTCGATCTGGTTGAAGAGGGCACCGATCTGGGAGAGAAGCGGCGTTTCGTTGAGTGCGGAAATGATGACGAACATGGAAGTGAGGAAGGGGATGAACTCATAGGGCAAGGACTTCAAGGGCTTTGTCACGTAGGTCTTATCCTTCTTTTTCAAGAAGCAGTAGGCGATGGCGACAAGAAGGTCGAAAAGGGCAAAGGCCAGGGTGATGAGATACATCTCGATTGCGATGACATTGCTCAGGATCAGAAGGAGGGTTGTCCCGGCCAAGGCAAAAAGGCCGATGGCAAGAAGGAATCTGTCCTTTATCGGTTCCTTCTCCACTTCCGGATTGATCCGGACAAGAAGCTGCTTATGGAAGACAAGGATCAGAAGGAGGTAAAGAAGGACCATCAAAAGCAGGGAGATAGGGGTCAGATGCTGGAAATAGTCGAAGTAGGTGATGCCGAAAAAGGATCCCAGATAGAGATTGGAAACATTGGTCGTCAGGAAGGTCGTCGAAAGCGTGTTGAGGACAAAGCAGACCATCACCAGGTAGGGAATGGGATTGGCCTTGCAGGCCCTGGCAAAGTAGATGATGATCGGCGTGACGATAATGATGATATCGTTGTTGGTCGCAATCGTCAGGGCAGAGACAAGGAGATAGAAGACAGAGAAAAGGACAAGCTGGTTTCCGTTTCCGATCCTTCCGACCCGGGTTGCCAGAAAGCCGAAAAGGCCGACGGCATCCAGGAACTTGGAAATGAAGGTCAGGGAGAGGAAGAGGACGATGATCTTGAGCGGGTTCGTGTTGTTGTTCTCGATGAAAAGGTGGAGGATATCGCTATCCGTCGAAATATGGGTCAGAAGAAGGAGGACGGCTCCGGCCAGAGTCACCATCCAATAGGTATCCAGTTTCTTGCCCCGGATCGTGACATGCGGGAAGAGGAAGAAGGACAGCGTCATGCTGACGATCGTGATGGCGCTGATGACATAAGTTGCAATCATAGGATTGTCTCCATCGAAAGGAAATTCCAAATGGAGTATGTTATTCCTTTTCCAAGGCAATGGCAATGATTATAGGGCCTTGTCCGAAAAAGCGTAGCGCTTTCCTTGCTAGGGGAAAAGCGAAGAGATGAAAAAGAGAGGCTTAGTAAGAACCAAGTTTTAATGTATCATTGAAAACGGAACAGCAGAGAGAGTATCAAAAGACGTTCTGAATTCTATCCTGCATCAAATACATGTATTCCTTCCGAAAATCGTTTGCCTTTCTCCGGGCCAAGGGGAGGATGGAACCGTTCTTCAGCTGGATGGAATCCTCGCCGATGACCTTGATGGCAAGGAAGTTGACCAGGATTCCCTTGTAGCATTCCAAAAAGCCTTTGTCTTCAAGCTCGCCCTTGATGTCCTTCATCGTGCGGCTTGTCGGAAGGCTCTCTTTCTGGTGAAGGACGTGGAAGTACTGTTTCTTGCCCTTGCTTTCGACGTAGATGATTTCCCCGAGAGAGAGGTTGATCTGCCTTCCTTCAGAGACAAGGAGGAAGACGGACTTTCCTTCTTCCTTGATCGTTTCCAGAAAGGAATCGATGACCTTGTCGCTGTCTCTTTCGAAGTGGCTCTTGCGGACAAAGCCGAAGGGTTTTGTCTCCAGGGAGTCAAAGACGAGGTCTTCCCTATTGGAGACATAGACGATACGGTTCTTCCTTCCCGCTGTCCGCATTTCCTTGGCCATGGTGATGCCATCCATTCCGGGCATTTCGATATCCAGGAAAGTCAGATCGAAGGTATCGCCGGCATTCAGGGCGATGAGATAGCTTTCGGCGTTGGGGAAGGAGGAAATGCGGACTGTCCTCTGCCTGGTCTTGAAGAGATCGGCAAGCTTTTCGAAGACCATCTTCCTGTCCTTGGCATCGTCATCGACGATCGCCAGGGAAAAATCCATCGTGCTCATATGCCCTCCTCCGTCTTCAGTTTCAGCATGCCCTGGAAGACAAAGACATCCTGCTTGGCATCGAAGCTGCAGGTACCTTGGTATTTCGAGGCGATGTTCCTCAGGATCTTCACGCCATATCCATGGTTGCGCCTATCGTTCTTTTCGGAATGGAGGAGGCTTAGGCCATCCTTTCGGGGACGATAGCCGTTTTTGACCGTATAGAAAAGATAGTCCCCATCCTTGAAGAGCGAGACGTCTATGGCTTCGGAAAGGTTGTTTCTTTCCTCGTATTCGATGGCATTGTCCAAGGCGTTGGTCAGGAAGGAGGAGAGGTCCTGGCTATCCAGGCTCAGGGTCTTGGGGATGGAGATATGAGGCTGTATCGCTATCTTCTTTGCCTTGGCCTTGGCGATTTCCATGTTGATGATCGAGCTGACCAGGGGATTTCCGCAATCGATGGTATCCAGGATCCCGTGGATGCCCTTGGTGAGATCCTCAAGATAGGAACGCATCTGCTCGTATTCGCCTTTGTCATAAAGGTTCTCGAGGATGTTGATCCGGTTCTTCATGTCGTGGCGCAGGGCATGGATTTCCTCCGCCTGGGCAGCATAGAGGGAGAGCTGGTCCTTTTCGCCCTCGGCCTTGATCGCCCGGACCTGGAAGTCGAGGACCCGATTGTAGCTTTTGACCAGCAGATAGAAGATGACGTAGACGAGCATGTCGATGAGGATCAAGGAAAAGATGACCAGGAAGACGGCAACGGGTTCGGAAGGAACGCAGGCCATGATATCGGCAGCGATGTTGGTCAGGACAAAGGCGATATTGACGACGACAATCGGGGCGATTTGGACATAGCGGTATTTGAACGGGGAAAAAACCTTGAAGAGGACAATGAGCGCGATAAGGCCAAAAAGGATGATATACAAAGTCCAATCCACCAATAAGGAATTCGGCGCCCCGATGGATGAGGTTATGAAGGAGCCCAAGGACCCCGAGAAGCTGATTGCCATGACGACCAGGGTCGAGGAAGCCATGGCGCAGGTGATCAAAAGGGGAAGGCTTTCTTTCTTCAGATAGGGAAGAAGATGGAGGAAGGCCAGGATGTGCCAGAGGAAGAAACGGGTGTACTGGGCATACTCCGGATGCCCGATGGCCGTGAAGATGGCAAACGTCGGACAGGAGAGAACAAAGCACTGGACCAACCAGGTGAGGGCGATGTCGGCAAGGAGGACAAGATCGTCTTTCCAATTGCGGAAATTGATGGAATTGAAGACCAAGGAGATGGCGATGCAGGCCACGATTTCCGTGATGACGAAAGTCGCTCCATAGCACAGGTTGACGTAATGCTCGACGAAGAAAGAAAAATAACTCATGCCATGTGTATACGATAGAATCCGGGCCATTTTCAAGAGGGTAAGGGCTTTCTTTCTTCAAAAACCGCTTGTTCCCGATTGTTGACCGCTTGTTCCCGTTTCGTTGCCAAAAGCGTGTCGTTTCCTAGAATGGACGTGATGTCGAAAGCGCTTTTGACGAAATTTCCCTCTCTTTCTAACGAGGGAAGAAAGGAACAAGGTTAACCCTATGCGGAAAGCCAAAAAGATTGCGATGGGTGCCCGTCTTCTCGTCGGTCTGGGTCTGGTCGTGGCTTGCTCGAACGTACTTCTTGAGGAATACGGAGACACCTTGAGCAACTACCTCGGCGGATCCACGTCGACGAATTCGGGTACGGAAGGTGGCGAAGAAGGTGCCTACTCTGTCGAGGAGTGTCTGGCCGAGGGACGCGAAATCACCCGTGAGATCGAGTCCGAAGGTGCCGTCCTGCTCCGGAACGAGAACAACGCCCTGCCTCTGGCCAAGGGACAGAAGGTCACGATCCTCGGCGCCCAGTCCTACAACTACATCAACGGCGGTACGGGATCGGCCGGCGGTAAGTACGATGAACACACCTATACGATGAAGGAAGCCTTCGATGGCTCGAAAGTCGATGGCGACTCGGCCTCCAAGGAAAAGTATCTCGATGTCAACGAGAAAGCCTGGAACTGGCTCGAGACGGCTGTCGGCGGTGCCAGAAACGTCGATACCAGCGGCGAATACGTCGGCCATCTTGGTGATGGAACGGAAGCGACGTTCAAGGGCTCCGACTATGTCAACAACAAGGACAACTACGGCCGCGGCGACTGGGGCGGATACCTTAGAGTCTGCGAATTCTCCCGCTCGGTCTATGACAACCACTACAGCTCCGATATCGCAAATGAAGGCTATAACGACGTTGTCATCGTCACCTTTGCCCGCTCGGGTGCCGAAGGTGCTTCCCCTGTCATGGACTACGATGGCGATGGCAAAGCCTCCACGGGCACGACCTATCTCCAGCTTTCCCAGGATGAGAAGGACCTTCTCAAGTTCTGCAACGAGCATTACAAGAAGACGATCGTCCTTATCAATTCCTCCGCTGCCGTCGAACTTGGCGAGATCGAGAAGGAAGAATACGGTGTCGATGCCTGCTTGTGGATTGGCCATCCGGGCGAGGCCGGACTTGTCGGCGTTGCCCAGGTGTTGACCGGCGAGGTCGCTCCTTCCGGAAGGCTTGCCGATACCTATGCCTATGACCACTCGACGATGCCTTCCTTCTACAACAACGACGACAACAAGTACACCAACGTCAACGAGATCGTTTCCGGCTATGACAAGTCCACCAACTTCGGCTACTACCAGTATGAGGAAGGAATCTATGTCGGTTACCGCTATTATGAAACGGCCGACAAGATGGGCTATTTCGATTCGAGCGACTTCACAAGCCACGCCTGGAAGAACGGCACGGCTTCCGGATACGACGAAGTCGTCCAGTATCCCTTCGGCTATGGCTTGAGCTACACGACTTTTTCCCAGGAAGTCATCAATAGCGATGTCTCCCTTGACGCCCATGGCGACAATTCCATCACCGTCCGCGTCACCAATACCGGAAAGACACCGGCCAAGGAAGTCGTCCAGCTCTACCTGGAAGCCCCCTACAATACCGATTCCAACTGCGGTATCAAGGGTCGCGGCCTTGAGAAGTCGGCGAAGGTCCTCATCGGCTTTGACAAGACACAGGTCCTTGAGGCCGGCCAGAGCGAGGATGTCACCATCAATTTCGATACCGATGACCTGGCTTCCTTTGATAACTACGGCATGGGATGCTATGTCCTTGAGCAGGGCGACTATCAGTTCCACATCGGCAAGAATGCCCATGAGGACTATACCGAACCGGTCAAGGCAAGCCTTGGCAGCTCCCTTTACTACAACGAGGAAGGTGTCGGCGCCCGTGAAAACGACCATGAAGTTGCCAAGGTCCGCATGAGCGATGCCGATGCCGGCGATGGCAACATGCTCGATGGCTATCTTTCCCGGAGCAATTTCGCTTCCGGCATGAAGACCATCATGACGCATGAATCCAACTGCAAGACCGAAGCCCTCAAGGATGAGGCCGTAAAAGCCCTTGCCTGCCCGGCCCTTGAAAGCGTCGACTATACCTATCAGACCTATGAGCACGGCGAGAAGGTGACGAAGACCGTCAAGAAGTATATCGGCGGTTCTTCCTATCAGGCCTATTCAGACGGCGAGAACTGGGAAGGACTGACCCAGGATGACGACCGTTACTTCTTCGACGATGTCAACGAGGAGCACGTCATCGACTACGGTGCCAAGTACTACCTCGAGGTCGATGCCAACGGCGATCCCCTCATCGATGAATACGGCCAGTACGTCATCACCCAGGAAGAGACAGAGATGCCCCTTGATGTCAATTGCCCGGCCCTCAAGACCGCAAGCTACGACAACGAGATCTGGGCCTACCTTGTCGACCAGACGACCCTTGAGGAACAGATTGCCGTCCAGGGTGGCCTTGGTTGGCAGACACCTGCCGTCGAAAGCGTCGGCAAGGAGAGGATGAGCGTCGTCGATGGCCCGGGCGAGAGCGGAAACGGACAGAACACCTATACGGCTTCCACGTGGTTCACAAGCGCTGTTGTCAATGCCTCGACCTGGAATCCCGTCCTCATGTACAAGATGGGACAGGTCTATGCGCACCAGTCCAAGAAGAACGGTATCGGCGGTGCCTATGCCCCGGCCATGAATACCCACAGGACCCCCTATGGCGGCCGCAACTTCGAATACTTCTCCGAAGACGGTTTTCTCGGCGGCATGATCGGTGCGGCGGAAGTCGCCGGACTGCAGAGCGAAGGCATCATCGTCTTCATCAAGCACATGGCCTTCAACGACAACGATACCAACCGTGACGGAAACATCACCTGGCTCTCCGAACAGGCTGCCAGGGAAATCTATCTGAAGGACTATGAGATCGCCACCCAGAACATCTTCGTCCCCAACGAGGACATGACGGATGGTACCTTCCACGCCGGCGAAGGCGCCCTCGGTATCATGGGTGCCCTCAACCGTGTCGGTATCTCCTGGTCCCATGAAGGTGTCTATCAGGGCATCGTCCGCGGCGAGTGGGGCTTCAACGGCCTTCTTATCACCGATGGTGTCGGCCCCTATCCGTGGGTCCTGACGCCGGGTGCCGGTCTCTTCGGCGGCACGGAGGGACAGCTTGGCGGCTCTTCCATCACGACCTACTTCGAGCAGGAAGGCGATGCCACTACGACCAACTATGGCCGCTATCTCCTCCGCAACGTCATGAAGCACATGCTCTACCAGAACTGCCACGCTGCCCAGATTGCCTCCGTGCCCGATGAATCCTGGCGGAACATCCAGATCGCCCTGAACGTCGTCCTCGGTGTCGGCATGGGTGCGATTGCCGTCTTCTTCATCGTCCTTCCCATCGTCCGCAAGGAAAAAGAGACGACCCCTTTGAGAAAGGAGGAAGAGTAACATGTCCGCAGCCGAAAACGCCATTGCCGTAAAGACGCGGGAACCCAGCAAGGTTTCCAAGGCCATCGGCTCCTTCTTCCACGTCTATGAGCGCGGATCAACCATCCGCAGCGAGATCGGAGCCGGAATCGGAAGCTTCCTGATCGCCGTCGCCGCCTTCCTGATGAATACCCAGATCATCGGCGAGGCCTATGGAAGCTATGCCGGAAGCTATCTTGCCGTCGCCCTGGTGAGTTTCATCGGTACCCTCCTTCTTGGCATCCTCTTCAACCGTCCGATCGTCCAGTGCTGCAACCTCTCCCTTTCCACCGCCCTTGTCTCGATGATCACCGCCAATGCCGGATTGACCTATGCCAACATGATGACCATCACCTTCTTCTCCGCCCTTCTGTCCTTGGCTGTCGTCATCTCGCCTTTGGGAAAGAAGCTGACGACAATCCTTCCCCTTTCCATCCGCAAAGCCCTTCCTATCGGCGTCTGTCTCTTCACGATGATCCAGGCCCTCAGCCATGCCGGCTTCATCTCCGACAACGTCATCTCCAATGTCGGCTCCATGGATCTCCAGGGCTTCTACTTCCTCCTCATGGTCCTTGCCTCGATCGCCTTTGTCTGCATGAAGATCTTCCATGTCCGCAAGGCGACCTTCCGCCTCTTCGGGACGCTGCTTGGCCTCATGTGGGCCGGTGGCATCCTCTTCTACATGGCCAGCTTCATCGGCGGATCCACGGCGACCATCGTCGTCTACGAACGTCTCAACCTCATCATCGCCACCGATGGCGCTCTCCCCTACAACATCTCCCTGGGCTTCTCCTCCGTCGACTGGGGCATGTGCTTCACCAAGGGATTTGACTTCTCGGCCCTGATCGAAAACGGCGGAAACCCGGCCCTTGTCTTCATCCAGGGCGTCATCGTCTTCCTCGTCCTCTCCCTCTATACCAATGTCAGCAACCTCAATGCCGTCGCCGAAGCCGGCGACTATCTCACTGACGAGATAATCGTCGACAACGAAAGGCGCGTCTTCCTCATCACCTCCGCCATCAACGTCGTCGCCCCAATCCTGGGTGCTCCGATCAGCACCGTCTCCGCATCCTCTGCGGTCAGCAGCGACAACGAGGCCAAGACCGGGCTCAGTTCCGTCATTGCCGCTATCGGCTTCTTCGTCTGCCTCTTCACTTGGGCTGTCTTCGCCCTGACTGCCACCCAGACCCATGGTGTCGGTATGTGGATCAGCGAGAGCGAAGTCAAGCTTCAGGCCTATGCCCAGGATGTCTTTGCCTTTGCCGATTTGATGGTCGCCCTTGCTGCCTTGGACATGCTCCGCGGATTCAGAAAGGTCGATGTCCACAACATCGATGAGCTCATTCCCTTTGCCGCCACTCTTGTTGGCATGGTCATCCTTGGCGACTTCGCCCTGGGTATTGGACTCGGTCTTATCTTCGATGCGGTCATCCGCCTTGCCAGAAGGCAGTGGACAAGCTTCAATCCCACGACCATTGCCGCTCCGGCAGTCTCTCTCCTCTACCTCGTCCTAGCCGTCATCTGATCGAAGAAGGAGAAAAATCATGAAGAAACGTATCCTTGCATTGCTTCTCCCCATACTCTTCTCCGGAATGCTCGTCTCCTGCAACAACAGCGAAACACAGAAGTCCAATCCGACTCTGGATGCCCCGACAAACCTCACTTTCGATTTCAATACCGCGGCCTATTCCTTTACCGGAAGCCCCAACGCCACCTTCTATTCCCTGAAGGTCTATCAGTTCGTCGATGGCACCTTGGATTCCCATGCCGTCGCTTCCTCGGGCATGATCCGTGCCACGGAAAGCAACACGGACTACTCCGGAACGCTCGACTATGAATTCCTTCCCGGAGACTATCGCGCCGTCGTCAAGGCCATCGCCCCGCGCTATAAGACCAACCAGACACAGGTCGAAGGAAAGTCGACCATGCTTGGAAGCCCGGAAGTCGAGGCCAAGTTCAACGATCCCAACAGCGCCGGCGGGGGTCCTGGTCCTGGCCCGATGGCAACAGCCGCCGATGATCCGGCTACCGGAGAGGAAGAAAAGGAAGTCACGATCGACATCACCATCACTGCGACCGACACGATCACCGTCGACTACACCCTCATCCTGACCAACACCGCGACCAATACCATCGTCTACCAAAACGACCACGCCTTGGCCGGAGCACTTAACCTCAAGGCTGCAGACCTCAAGGACGTCACGACCATCACAACCGACGACAAGTACAGCGTCAGCGTCCAGGGAAACGGCGTCGAAGGCTATACCCAAAGGGATGCCGTTGTCGTCGAAGTCACCAAGAGCATAGGCGGTGGCTTCCAACCATTCTAAAAAGCAGCCTGGGATGCGGGAAACCGCATCCCTTTTATGGAAATGTCTTTCTTCCGAGGAATTTTATCCGTTATCCTATATATATTGAGGTGACAGAAATGAGACCAAAAGGATATGTCCACAGCATCGGCGAAAGCCTCTATGACGGCGAAGGAAGAAAGCTTGTCCTCAAGGGCGTCAACTTCGGGGACTGGTTCGTCCAGGAGTTCTGGATGGCGACATCCTGCCTTCCGTCATTCCAGACGGGAAGGTATACCCAAAGACGGGGTCTTGAGGCGATGCTTCTTAATCCCAACATCCCCAAGGAGTCCATCCGCTCTTTGGAAGCCGTCTATATCGACAACTTCATCAAGGAAGAGGACTTCAGGCGTGTCCATGACCTGGGATTGAACGCCATCCGGATCAACTTCTCCGTCTACAATCTCACCGATGACGGGGAGAAAGTCCGCTTTGGGGGCTTTGACAAGCTCGACTGGGCCTTGGACATGGCCGAGAAATACGATCTCTATGTCGTCCTCGACCTCCATGGCGCCATCGGTTCCCAGAACATGGACCATCACTCCGGGGACGATAGCCGGTTCAACCTTTACGGCAACAAGGAAAACAGGCGAAAGACCATCCACCTCTGGGAACAGATCGCCCAGCACTTCAAGGAGAGGACGATCGTCTGCGGCTATGACCTTCTCAATGAGCCCAGAAGAAAGAAGCATCGCTATGGTGGGAAGATCTGCTTCGATTTCTATGATGAGCTCTACAAGGCCGTCCGGAGGATCGATCCCGATCATATGATCTTCGTCGAATGCTTCTCCTTTCCTAACCACGGCGCCGACTTCAGGAAGTACGGATGGGAAAACATCTGCTATGAATACCATATCTACAACCTGACACCCTTCTCCCAAAGGACATGCCTTCGCTTCTACAAGGCACTGCATCATCTGATGGGATACAAGGCTCCGGTCTATATCGGCGAGTGGAATGCCTGGGGCAAGGACAGGGATTGGGAGAGGACCTTTGCTTTCTTTGACAAAATGGGATGGTCCTACACCTCCTGGACATATAAGATCAATCGCTATCCCCAGGATCATGGCTGCCGTGCCGGAAAGGGGCATTGGGGACTTCTTGAAATCAACGTCAAGCCTGTCGACCTCTTCACTGCCACACCAGAAGAAATCCAGGAAACCTATTCCCAGGTCGGAAGCGAGAACGCCAAAAAGACACATGTCTATGACGTGTATCGACAGGTCTTCAAAAAGAAGGATGAAGAGTAAAGGATAGCAACTAAACAAGAGTCATCAAAAATGCTAAGACTAATTTATTCGTATAATTACAAATCATTCGTAGCATTTAGCACTCCGAAATCCTCAAAAACATATGAAAAGGAAACCTTCCCCATTCGTTTCGTTCATGAATATCTGACCCGTATTTTCGTAAGCCCCATCAAGAGCTTCCTGGCCTCAAATTCAAGCGGCACCCCTAAAGAAGGTCCGATGGATCGAAAGAATAGCTAATTTGATGAAGCCTATCTCTTCATAATGATTATCGGGAAGCAATTCCCCTGCTCGTCCCGGTCTTTCCTTTCCACGTCCTTGAAGCCTTTCCGCAAATAGAACTCATGGGCGTAATGGTTCTCTTCGTTCACGGTGACTTCATTCACGTCAAACTCCTTCAAGGCATACTCAAGAAGGGCACTGCCTATACCCTTTCCTCTTTGCACATCGTCGACAAAAAGCATATCAATCTCATGGTTTTCCACACCTATGAAACCAAGAGGAGTATCCCCATCGAAGGCAACGATTAGATGCTGCACCCCGCTGATGATATTAGGCACGAACCTCTTTATCTCTTCGATCGTCCTCTTATCCAGAAAATCATGGGTTGCCCTTACCGAGCGTTCCCATAGGTTTAGAAGGCTCTTGAGCAGACGTCTTTTTCTTTCCTTTGTCTCGACTATGTTCATTTTGCATTACCGATTATATTTTACCGAAGCCCTGTCCTTTGTTCTATCTGAACCGATACGGAAGTCGATACATCATCGAGCCTTCAATAAACGTCAAGATGTGAGAGTCTGTTTAAGGATGCCATGGCGATTAGGAACAGGTTGCCTTTTCTCGAGCTTATACGCATACAATGAAGAAAGAAAACATATCCTATCCATAACAATGAATCGTCTAAACTGTTTTCAATCCACGACAAGCAGAACACTTTTGGATCCAGTCCTTCCTCTTCCTTGAACAATCCCATGAAAAAACCCTTCTTGGACTTGTCGATGCTTGACGAAAGGAAGAAACTTTCCTTTCCGCCTTTCATCAATCCGATCCAAAGGAGGGTTTTGCTTATGAAGGAGGTGTTTCTATTCGGCCAGGACGGGCTTTTCGCTCGCGAAGAGCTGCATCTCTTCTTCGTAGGCTTCTTCTTCGTTGAAGATGTTGTCGGTCAGGGCCTTGTAGAGCGGATTGTCGTGGTATTTCCGGATTTCGTCTTCACGGCGCATCTCTTCCTTGTAGCGCTTGATTTCCTCGGAGTTGGCCAAGACCCAGTGGCCGGGAACGATTTCCTGGAAGGTCGGCTTTTCCTTGGAATAGTCATGCTCCAAGGCAGGGTTGTAGTGGATACGGTCCCTTCTTCTTTCGGAGAACGGATCAGGCTTCGGGATGGCGGAAAGGAGGGATTTCGTATAGGGATGGAGAGGATGGCGGAAGAGCTCATCGGAGGAGGCTTTCTCGACGAGGTCACCGAAGTACATGACCGCGATCTCGTCGCAGAAGTACTTGACGACCGACAGATCGTGGGCGATGAAGAGAATGGAGAGGTGCCTCTTCTCCTTGAGGTCGTTGAGGAGGTTGATGATCTGGGCACGGATGGAGACGTCCAAAGCGGAAATCGGTTCGTCGCAGATGAGAAGCTCCGGATTCATGATGAGCGCTCTGGCGATACCGATTCTTTGTCTCTGGCCGCCGGAGAATTCATGGGGGTAACGGGAGCAGTAGTCTTCGATGAGGCCGACTTCCTCGAGGACCTTGACGGTCTTCTCATGGTTTTGGCGTCTATTGTGGAAGCCCTGGATCTTCAAGCCTTCCTGAATGATGTCCTCGACGGTCATCCTCGGATCCAAGGAATCGATCGGGTCCTGGAAGATCATCTGGATCTGACGCATCAGTTTCTTGTCGACGTGGCGGTTGTCGTACTTGATCTGCTTGATCTTCGCCTTTTGCGTGTCGTGGACACGCTGGATTCTCTCGCGAAGGAACTGAACGCGTTTTTCCTTGGCTTCCGGAAGGCTCTTTTCCTCGCCGGAAGGGGTATAGAAGATCTTCTTGTCTTCCTCGAAGAGTTCCTCCAGGGTAGCCAGCTTCTGGATTTTCCGGATTTCCTTTTCGATCTTGATCTTCGACCACTTGATTTCCTTTTCGTTCCAACGCGTTCCGCCGGCGATTCGCACGCCTTTGTAGTAGATGGATCCGGAGGTGATGGGGTTGAGCCTGAGGATACTTCTTCCGGTCGTGGACTTTCCGCAACCGGATTCGCCGACGAGGCCAAAGCTTTCGCCTTGGTGGATTTGGAAGGAGATGTCATGGACGGCCTTGAGGTAGAACTTCTTGGGTCCTTTTCCCATCGGGAAGAAGACCTTGAGATGGTTGACGGAAAGGATGATCTTCTGCTTCAGGTATTCCGCCTTTGTCTTGACCTTCTTCTTGAGCTCCGGCATTTCGATTTCTTCCTCTGTGAAATCGTGGAGGGCCTCCTCTTCGGCAGCCTTGCGATTTTCGACTCTCAAAGACCCGCTGGCAGAAGCAAGAGGGGTGGAATTGATGTCTTGGAGGGCTTTTTCCTCAGGGGCGATGCTGTTTCTTTCATCTGCGCTCATGTTCGGCCTCGCTTTCTATCGACTTGCGGATACGCTCTTGGACAATCTTGGGCGGTTCGACTTTCGGTGCTTTCTCGTGGAGGAGCCACGTCGCGGCATAGTGGGTTTCGCTCAGCTTGTAAAGCGGCGGCTCGGCCTCATAGTCGATCGAGAGGGCGTAGTGGTTTCTGTCGGCAAAGGCATCGCCCTTGGGAGGATTGATGAGGTTTGGCGGCGTGCCGGGAATCGCCTCGAGCTTCTCCTTGGAATTGATGTCGGGGATGGAGGAGAGAAGGGCCCATGTGTAGGGGTGCTTGGGATCGAGGAAGACTTCGAAGGAGGTTCCGATCTCGACGATCTTGCCGGCATACATGACGGCGACTCTATCGGCCATGTTGGCAACGACACCAAGATCGTGGGTGATGAAGATGATGGACATGTTTCTTTCCTTCTTCAGCTTGTTGATGAGCTCGAGGATCTGGGCCTGGATCGTGACATCCAAGGCGGTCGTCGGCTCGTCGCAGATGAGGACTTCCGGATTGGCGGTCAGGGCGATGGCGATGACGATTCTCTGCCGCATGCCGCCGGAGAACTCGAAGGGGTATTGCTTCATACGGGCCTTCGGCTGGCTGATGCCGACCTCTTCCATGACCTTGAGGGCCATCCTCTTGGCCTGGGCACGGGTGACGCGGGTGGACTGGATGTAGTTTTCCTTGGCCTGTTCCTTTTCCTTGAGAAGCTTTTCCCTTTCCTCTGCGGAATGGCAGGAACGGAGCTTTTCATTGACTGCCTTGAGACTGTCATGGTAGTCCTTCTTCAGCTTCTTCTTGTAGACGGCAAGTTCTTTCTTGGCTTCCTTTTCCCGAACCTTGAGCGCTTGCTGAAGACCGGGCTTCTTGGCTTTGTATTCCTTCTTGAGCTCTTCGATCTTGCCTTTGTTTTCCTTCTTCTGGCGCTCATATTCGGCCTTGGCAGCCTTGGTGGCTTCCTTTTCGTAGGAAGCGATTTCCCTTGCCTTGCGGCCTTCCTTCTTCATCTGGTAGACGTTGTCGTTGATGAGCTTCTTCTGGTCGGCAAGGAAGAATTCCGGCATGAGCAAAAGCTTGTCACGTCCTTGGACGAAGTTCGTCTTGGCGTTCTTGAAGGCGATGAGCTCCTTGGAAATCAGGTCTTCGTACTTCTTCTTGAGGATATTGCGGTTGATCATCGTCGTCTCGACAATCTGCTTTCCGACCTTCATGATGGGGTTCAAAGAAGAAAGAGGGTCCTGGAAGATCATGCCGATCTTGTTTCCGCGGATACGGTGGAACTCGTCTTCGGAAATCTTCGTCAGGTCTTCGCCCTGGTAGAGGGCAGTGCCGCCATCGATGATGGCCTCGTTGGAAAGGATACCCATCAAGGCCTTGCAGACAGTGGACTTTCCGCAGCCGGATTCGCCGACCAGGCAAAGGGTTTCGCCTTTGTAAAGATCGAAGGAGACACCCCGGACAGCATGGACGATACCATGATCTGTCTTGAAGGAAATGGAAAGATCCTTGACCTGGAGAATCTTCTCCGCTGTCTTGTAGTCGACGCGGTTGTAGTTCTTGAGATCGATAGCCATATCATTCACTTCCTTTCAGGGACGGGTTGAGGGCATCGCGGAGGCCGTTTCCGAAGAGGTTGAAGCAGATCAGCATGATGGCAAGGACGAGGGAAGGGAAGATCAATAGGTATTGGTTGCTTCCGATGAAATTCTGGTTATTGTTGAGAATGACACCCAACGAGGACATACCCGCAAGGCCGATACCCAAGTAGGCGATGGTCGCTTCGGTGAAGATGACGGACGGAATCATCAGAACGGAAGAGGTGACGATCGTACCCATGGCATTGGGGAGAATGTGGTTGACGATGAGTCTTGTGTCCGAGGCACCCAAGGATCGGGATGCCAAGACGTATTCCCTTCGCTTGAATCGGTAGAATTGGGTTCTGGTGATACCTGCCGAACCGATCCAGCCCGTCATGCACATGGCAAGCATGAAGACGGAGAAGGTCTGGCCGAGGTGCAGGACGCAGATCGTAATCAGAATAATCGAAGGAATATTGGCAAGGACATCGACGATTCTTTCCATCGTCATATCGACCATTCCACCGAAGTAACCTTCGATGGCACCCCAGATTAAGCCGCAGAGGAAGCAGATGGCGGAGATGACGACGGCAAGACCCAAGGAGTTTCGAAGGCCCTCGAAGACATATTTCAGCATGTCACGGCCCTGGGAATCGGTTCCGAAGATGTGGTAGGGCATGTTGGCGAAGCCTTTTTGCTTGTAACGACTGACGGTTGCCGTGATTTCGATGACGGTGATACCAGCGGCCGTTCGTTCGCTTTGCTTGTCGACGGATATGATAGGACACGTATCCGTCAAGGCCTTGAAAGAAGACTCACCGACAGCAAAGTCATATTCGCACAGCCCTTGGTCAATCATGTCCTGAATATCGTTTTTGCTATAGACAAAGGTGTAATTGCCGTAGGCTTTCTGATACGGATTATAGGTGAAGGAACAATAGGTGATCGTGGCACCGGCAAGGCCGGAGAGACCACCGGAGGAATACTTCCATGTCTTGTCCAAGAGGGCTTTGTTGGCATCGATCATGGAGACATCAGTCATTGTCGTCGTCCCGTTTTTGAGGACGAGGCTCTTTAAGAAGACACCGATCATCTCCTCCTGGCCGATACCATTGATGCCAACACGGATTCTGGCGCTTTCCAAGGAGGTGACACCCTGTTCCTTGAGGAAGCTTCCGACATCGACTGTCTGTTCACCATACTGCCGAGAGTTCTTGACGACGAAATATTCGTTTTCACCTGCCGCAACGGAGATGTAGTAGGGGACCGGCAAGTAGTTTTCCATGATCTGCGGCTGGACTTCATAGGTGAGAGTCAGGTTCGTAGTGTCGGAAAGGGTGAATGTCTTGTCCGACCAGACATAGTCGCCGGAAGTTCCAGAAGAGGCGATACGGATGTAGCCTCCGGTTGCGAACTTGTTCGGCGTGTTGTCGATCGTACCCGGGTAGGTCTTGATGGATTCCTTGACAATGGAGGATTCATCGAAATCGCCTTGGGGAAGATTCGTATCCTTGTCGAAGATGATGTCCTTATAGGACTTGGTGCCATCCCAAAAACCGGTTCCTGTCGGGAAGAGCTTCGGGGGAAGGAATTCCATTCCGGAAGTCGTTCCTCCCGTGACATCATAGGGAAGGGCAAAAGGAAGGATGATGGCAAGCAGGATGAGGAATCCCAAGATGATACTTGCCGTGATGGAAGCCCGGCTCTTGCAGAAACGTCTGAAGCAATCGCGAAGGAATGTCGTCGGCTTTCCCTTGAAGGAGACATCCTTGATGTTCTTGCTTTGGTGCTGGAAAGTGAAGGCATCCTCCTTCAGGGCGATGCTGTGCTCATGATGTGAGCTGTCCTTATAGACGAAGAGTTCTTTATCGTTTGTCATTTCTTGGCCCCCATTCTGATCCGAGGATCAAGGAATCCATAGGAGAGATCAAGGACAATGCCGGCAAGAAGGCCGATTGTCGTGAAGACCGCCATATCGACCATCAAGAGGTTGTAGTCCTTCTTATTCAGGGCATTGATGAAGATGGAGCCGATTCCGGGAATGTTGTAGATAGACTCGACAATCATCGATCCAGAGAGAAGGCCGATGATTTCGGCAAGAATGGAAGGAAGGATAGGAACCATGGCGTTGCGCAAGGCATGTCTCATGACGGCCTGTCTCTTGGTAAGACCCTTGGTTCGCGCCAGAAGCAGATAGTCGGAAGAAAGAACATCGCAGAGTTCGGCTCTTGTGAAGCGGCAGTATCCACAAATGGATCCCAAGGACAAGGCGATGACAGGGATGATGAATCCCAAGACCTTTTGGTTCATCGGATAGTAACTTTTTGGCCATTCCGTCGGAAGCAACTTCAGGTTGTATCCCAAAATCATGATGAGGAATGTAATAAGGACGAAGGAAGGAACGGAAATCAAGATCATGATGATCGTCGAGATGGCGGTGTCTGTAGGCTTGTCCTTTTTAAGGGCAGCCCAGATTCCAAGAAGGATACCGACCGGAACGGCGATGATGACGGAAACGGCATTGACGGAAATTGTTGCGGGAAGGCCGTTGAGGATGACATCGAAGCAAGGCTTGTTGACTTCGATCACGTAGGAGGTTCCCCAATCCCACTTGGTAAAGACATCGACAACCCATTTGCCATATTGCTCCATGATGGGTTTCTGCCAGAAATAGTAGGTGGTCGTGCTTCCCATTAATGTTGCCGATGACATAGGGTTACCTAAAGCCGGGTCTAAGGAGGTACTCATGATGAGATAGCCTTTGTTGTACTCATTCATGAGGAATGTCAGCTTTGCTTCGGGGGTCATGCCACCAACTTCCATTGGCAAGGTTTTCATGAGAATAAAGGTCAAGGAAAGGATGATGAACAAGGCTATAAAGGCCAGGACCACTCTTTGGATTACATATTTAACCATATTTCCTCCATGATTTCGAAGACGCCATAGACAGCCAAAGGGAAGCACCGAAATGGGTGCTTCCCTTTTACTATCCTAATTTCTTATCGTCGTACCTAGCGTTAGTCGCCAGCGACTTCATCGTCTTCGCCAGAATCTTCAGCCGGCTCGTCTTCCTCAGGAATACCAACCATAACACCATTTTCGATGATGACCGGGCCACCCCACTCGATGGCATAGAAGATACCCTGCAAGGAGTAAGAATAACCATCGTAGATAACTCCGCCTTTGCCGGTATCGGTAGTCGTGGGGGTACCGACGCCCATCTGGAGTCCGTTGTCCCAACTATCGAGGTAGCAGCCAATCATGCCGAAGGCATCGGCCGTACCGCCGCTGATTCCACCCCAGCAGAGGTCGTAGCAACCACTGGCAAGGATTGTGTAGCACTCGCTTGCACCATTTGCCGGAGCAGCAGGCAACTCAACTTCCAACTTATAGCCCTTATTGAGCATGGTGGTCGTGTTGAATGCTTTTTCAATGTAGGACTTGACACGGTTGCCCCAGTTATCAATTTGCGACTGAGAAGCAAGCTGCATGCTGATCTTGATGACGGTAGGATCGGAAGCCGTTCCAGGGGTGTAGGCTCCGGATTCCGTCAACTGATCCATTGCCGATTCGAATTTTTGTTGGGCAATGGCAGTACTATAGCCGAGCGTATCCGGTGACCAATCTTTGACGGCTCTGGCATGTGCGGCAGTGGCATCATAGGAGACAAGGGAGTCGATGTCCATCATGTAGGCTTCACCAATCCAGTCGCTGGAAGCACCGTACATCAAGGTATCCGCAAGTTCCTGACGGTTGATGGAGAAGTAGAGACCATCGAGGAAGTCCGAATTGGACATGACCGGCTTGATGGTGTAGTCATTGGCTGTTGCCTCATCGTAGGTGTAGTCCTGTTGTTTTTCCCAGTTGGTTCCTTCAGGGCCAAAGACTTCCTGCCATCTGTCGGAAGTGCAGGAATTGATCTGGAGCGCGGTGATGGTGTAGTTTCCGGTGATGTACTTGCCAGGCTTGTCGCCTTCCCAGTCCGCTCTTCTATCAAGAGGAATAGAAGATTCGTCAAGTTTTCCGGCCAAATAGTCGTTATAGACGCTGGTCGTAGACTGCTCGTAGGCCGAATTTACTTTGTAGACATAGCCCTTGATGGCATAGATTTCATACTTGTCATTGTTTTCAAGCTGTCTTTCGATCCAATCATCGTTCCGCTTGTAGACAATCTCCATGTCACTACCGGTTCCGACATCATATTTTGTCAGCGTGTAAGGGCCACAACTTAAGAGGGTATCGGCAGGGGTGTAGGTCTTTCCGTCCAAGACCAAGTTGGATCCGTAGGCCTTCGGATCATAGTGATCCGTTCCCCAACCCGTGACAGCCTTGAAGAACTCTTCGTTTGTCGGGCCATGGCTACTGAGTTGCATCATGACCGTGTTCTTGGTCATCGTGGAAGTGAAATGGAACTCGAGGGTATCGTCATCGACAAGCTTGATGCCGACCTTCTCGAAAAGTGCGTTATCCGCATCAGAGCCGACCGGCGTTGAGGCGGAAGCCTCGTAATACTCGCTGGCTCCGACAAAGTCCGTGATGTACTGAGGAGTATAGGAATACTGGTTGTTGCCGTTCAGCATTAGATGATAGCTATAGAGATAATCCTTGGCAGAAACCTCCTGGCCATTGAACCTCGAAAGATCAACGCCATTGACTGTTGCCGTGGAGGCCGTGGTGTATTTCACGCCAGTAGTACGGACCTTGATTCTCCATGTCGTTGCGGTATTGGTTTCTTCATCCCAGTCGACAGGTTCAGGAACATCTTCGGCAAGAGCAGGATACCACTCCCATTCATTAAGGTAGCCGCCTTCGCCATCCTTCTTCAGCCTCGAAGAATAAAGACCCATCAAATTGTTTGCGTTGAGGGAGGAGGCAGCGCTGTTGTTGGCATCAAACGGATTCAGTTTGCCGTCGGCATTCGAAGGATTCCAAGGGCTGTGATAATAGGAACGATATTCGGGATTCGGCTCTTGCTCGGCCGTCATGTCACTGGTGATCTTACCTTCACGGGAGATACCAAAGCCATAGTTGGCAAGATATTCGTTAAGGGCCGGCTGGACTCTTGTGCTCAGAAGTGTCCATCCGCCATCGCCGAAGAGAGGAATGCCAAGGAGGTGGTTCTTCAGAGCCCAAGCCTCGACATCACCCAAAAGTGATGCCTTTTCGGAAGCAGAGATACCCGAAAGGTTAATGCCTTCCTCGCCAGAATTGGCAACACCCTTGTATTCTTGGGCAACGTGGGCAGCGTCTTCATCGGCCCAACCATCAAAGGGCTCAACAGGAGTGTCATCACCACCGGGGGTGGTAGTTCCTCCAACAGGAGGAGTAGTCGTATCGCCGCCTGCATTGTTGCAGGATGTCAGAGAGAAGAAGGCAGACAAGGCGACGATGGAAGTAAGTAGAACGGATCTTTTCATGCTATATGCCTCGCTTTCTCACAAGGCTTCTAACGAATGCCTTGAGAATGCGACAATTCTAGAAGCCTTCCGAAATTGAGTCAACCTCTCCTCGCCAGGGGCAAAAACGACAAAAGAAGACAGAATTGACAGCTTTCCTATTCCTTCTTATTGAGACGAAGATATTTTCCAAAAATCGTCCTTCAAAGCAGGAAAGAACAATCAAAAAAGAGAAAAAACGCCGAAAACAAGGACATTTATGAGACAATACAGGCTTCTTTGGATGATTTTTGAAAAGTACGAAGTAAGCCCTTACAACTTTTCTTTGAAAGAAAATGCAATTTTGCCGGATATTGCGAGAAAGCAATGGGATTCTTTTTCAAAAGTTGAAAGAAAGCGGTTTCCAACTTTCTTTATTTGTGCTCGAATTCAATAAATTCGCAGGCTTTTCGCTTTTCAAACGTACTTTCTCTTCCTTTCTTCCAATGCCTTGAGGAACAAGGAAAAAGAGATCTTTTCCTTATTGGCAAAGAAGGAAAAGGACTATGGCCGGGACGAGGAAGAAAAGGGAAGAGACAAGATAAGGGATGAAGTAGTAGCCATTGCTGTGTCGGGTTATCTTCTTCTTGTTCTTGTAGTCGATGAGGTCTTCATAGGGACGGATGGCTCCCTTTCTCATGGCAAAGAGGATCGATGTCATGCCATAGAGTCCCAAATCGAAGCAGCCAAAGTAGTTTCCAAGGGAACAGAGGCCGATAAAGAGAAGGACGCAGAAAGGAACGAAGCAACTGTTGCAGGCGTTTATCAATGTGCGGTCGGTCGAAAGATACATGCCAAGGAAGATACCCAGTCCGATGAGGACGGAAAAGGCAACGCGGAGGAGAAACTGCGGCACAGGGCCGTCCAGGAAATAAAAACGTTTCATAGCGACTAGGATAGAGGGAAAGAAGGAAAAAAGCAAATCCTTGCCGGCTCTCCGCCTTTGCAAAAAAGAACCCCTGGACCCCTTGTTCTTTCCAAAGGGATTTCCCGATGATCGTCGGCGATTGGATTTTTGAACCTCGTCCGTCCTGAAATCGGCTATAATTCCCGTAAGAGAGGACTGCAACCATGGAAAAGACCAATACGAAGGTGACGCTTCGGCAGTGGCTTGTTTTCGTTTTCGTCGGTCTTGCCGGACAGTTTGCCTGGTCGATCGAGAACATGTATCTCAACACCTATCTTTACTATCTCTCGACCACGGGCCAAGGATTCGATCCTTCCCCGATGGTGGCCTGGACGACGGCCTTAAGCGCCATCACGGCAACGATCACGACCATCTTCATGGGTTCCTTGACGGACAAGGTAAGGAAGAGGAAGATCTTCATCGCTTTGGGCTATGTCTTGTGGGGCATTGCCACGGCTTCCTTTGGCCTTGTCGATGTCGGCAATGCCCAAAGCATCATACCAATCAGCATGAGTGCCATGACGGCCGCGATCCTTGTCATCGTCATCGACTGCATCATGACCTTCTTGGGATCGACGGCAAACGATGCGGCCTTCAATTCCTACGTGACCAAGAACGTCAAGGACGAGAACAGAGGAAAGGTCGAAGGTGTCCTTTCGATCCTTCCCCTGATTGCGATGCTGATCATCTTCGTCGCCCTCAATGGCCTGACGGCTTCCGGACAGTGGGATCTCTTCTTCTATATCATCGGTGGCATCGTCGTCCTGGTCGGCCTTGTTTCCTTCTTCCTCATTCCCAAGGAAGAGAAAGAGGAAAAAAGCACAAGGAAGCTTCTTCCTATCCTGGCCGAGGGTTTCCTTCCCAAGACGGTAAGGGAAAACAAGAACCTCTACCTTGTCCTTCTTTGCTATTTCGTCTATGGCGTTGCCACCCAGGTCTTCTTCCCCTATCTCATGGTCTATGTGGAAAGGACGGCCCATGTTCCCAATAGCGGCGCTTCCTTCCTGACCCCATTTGCCATCGTCATGGCCGTCGCCCTGATCCTCGGCTCCGTTTTAAGCGTCCTTATCGGCTTTCTTTCCGACCGCAAGGGAAAGACGAGGATGATCGTCCCGACGACCATCATCCTTGCCCTTGGCCTTCTTCTCCTCTTCTTTGCCCCGGATATCGAGAATGATGTCGGTCGCTATGCCTATACGGCCATCTCCGGCATGGTCATGATCCTTGGCTATGTCGCCATGCCGACCATCCTCAATTCCCTTGTCCGGGACTATATCCCCAAAGGCAAGGAAGGAAGCTTCATGGGCGTGAGGATGGTCTTTGTCGTCGCCCTTCCGATGTGTGTCGGCCCCTTTATCGGCAATGCCCTCAACCAGATGACCGGAGAGTCTTATGCCAATGAATACGGCGTCCTGGCCTCTCTTCCTTCCAAATACGGCTATCTTGTCGGCCTTGTCCTTCTCCTTCTGATCTTCATTCCCTATTTCTTCCTGAAGAAGAGCACACGCTATGACAAGAACGAAGGCTACAGGCTCAAGGACCTCCTTCCCGACATGCCCCTTCCAAAAGTCCATAGGGAGAGTCATCCCCGTCCCTCCTTTGCCCGCAAGGATTTCCTCTCCCTGGAAGGCGAGTGGGACTATGCCATAACAAAGGATGAGACTATTCCTTTGACCTATGAAGGCAAGATCCATGTCCCCTTTGCCATCGAATCCCCGATGAGCGGCGTCAACCGCCTCCTCTCCAAGGACGAGTATCTCTTCTACCACCGCCAGGTCGATCTGGAGGAAAGGTTCTATCGGGAACATGTCTTCCTCTTCTTTGAGGGTGTCGACCAGATTGCCGATGTCTATGTCGATGGAAACAAGGTCAGACACCACGATGGCGGCTATACCCGCTTTTCTGTCGATATCCGACCCTATCTTAAGAAACCCTCTTTTGACCTTGTCGTCCGCGTCAGGGACCTGACCGACTCCTCCTTCCGGATGACGGGAAAGCAAAGGCTTACGCCAAACGGCTGGTTCTATTCCTCCTCAAGCGGGATCTTCAAAAGCGTCTATCTGGAAGCTTCTGGAGAGGAAGCCATCCTCGGCTTGAGCCTAAGGCCGGATGCCGACGAGAAATGCGTCCATGTCCTTGTCCGGGCAGAGAAGGACTTCCCCGTCAAGATCCAGATCGGGGACATGGAAAGGACCCTGACTACCAATAAGGAAGAGAAGATAAAGCTCCTTCCCTTCCGGCCCTGGTCTTTGGAAGATCCCTATCTCTATCCCGTCTCCGTAAGGAGTAAGGACGATCTCGTGACCTCCTACTTCGGCGTCAGGAAGATCGAAGTCGGGATGGGAAAGGATGGCAAGAAGCACATCTATCTCAATGGCAGGAAGGTCTTCCTCAACGGCCTATTGGACCAGGGATACTATCCCTTCGGCGGATTGACGGCAGAAGACGAAGATCTCTTCCGGAAGGACATCGAAAACGCCAAGCTTCTGGGCTTCAACTGTCTCAGGATGCACGTCAAGGTGGAAGAGGAGAGGTTCTACTACGAAGCGGCAAAGAGGGGAATCCTCCTCATCCAGGACATCCCCAACGGCGGTGAGCACATTCCCTTCTTCAATGTCGTCTTCCCAAGGGCCAGCGTCATTCTTTTCAACCACAGCTTCTTTTTGACGGAGAGAGGCTATGGAAGAAAGGACGAAAGAGGCCGGAAGAAGTTCATCCAGGAAAGCCTTTCTATCATCCAGGACCTTGTCAACAACCCGGCCGTCATCGTCATCACCATCTTCAACGAGGCCTGGGGCGAGTTTGATCCCGAGAAGCTCTATTCCATCCTCAAGGGCGAGTATCCCCACTTCCTCTACGATACGGCATCCGGATGGCTTGATACCCCAAAATCCGATCTCTTCTCCATCCACAGCTATACCCTTCCCCATATCCCCAGAAGAAACAAGGAGCGGCCCTATGTCCTGACTGAGATCGGTGGTGCCTCCTTGAAAATCAAAGGCCACTACTTCTATCCCAAGGTCTATGGCCACCATGTCTGCAAGAGCAAGGAGGCTTTCCTCACGCGCTATCGAAAGCTCTACGAAGGCTTCTATAAGCAGATCCAGAACGGAAACCTCAACGGCCTAGTCTATACTCAGCTTAGCGACTGCGAAACCGAAGCCAATGGCCTCTACACCCTCGACCGCCAATGGCTCAAGGCGGATATCAAGATGGTCCTGGACATCAATCAAAAGATCCAAAGGCTGGCGAAGGAATAAAATAGGTATATTGTTCTCAAAAGAAAGATACTGGATTCAAAGAAGAAGTAAGTTTCGCATATCTCTTAAATAGGCATATTCCAAAGAAGCAAAAAGATTGGTGCTTGTTTGACTGCGGAACAAGACCGACTGTCCTGTTGAAGGCAAAGGAAAAGGAAGGAAACCTCTCCCCTGTCTTATAACTTCCAGGTAGGGCTGATCTGTCCTTGGCAAGATTATGGCCATGGTCTTTTTGTTCCGCTTTCTTATTGGTATTGCTCTTTTCGTAATATAATGGCCTTATGGAAAGGAGGGGTTTTATGGCGCTCATCCAATTGGACCATGTCTCGAAATTCTATTCCCAGGGAAAGAATGCCGCCAAGGGACTGGATGATGTCTCGCTCTCTTTCCAGCGGGGCGAATTCGTCGCCATTACGGGCGAGTCCGGATCGGGAAAGACGACCCTCCTCAATGTCATCACGTTGATGGATGACTATGACGAGGGCGATATCCTCTTTGAAGGCAAGAGCACGGCGGATTTCTCCGAGGACGATCTCCTTTCTTTCCGCCGCGACTATGTCTCCTTCGTCTTCCAGGAATACAACCTCATTCCCAATCTCAGCGCCCGGGAAAACCTCGTCATCTCCCTTGTCAACAAGGGCTACAAAAGGAAGGAAGCCATGAAGAGGGCCGAATCCTCCTTGAAGGAATGCGGTCTGGAAAAGAGAATGCGGGAGAAAGTCGTCCGTCTCTCCGGAGGCGAAAGGCAGCGCGTCGTCATCGCCAGGGCCTTGGCCTTGGATAGCCCGATCATCGCCTTTGACGAGCCAACGGGAAACATCGACTCCAAGACCGGAAAGGAAATCATCGACCTCATCGCCAAGATCAAGGAAAACCGTCTCATCCTTTATGTGACCCATGACTATGAATCCGTCGAAAAGCTCTGCAATCGGCATATTGTCCTTGAAAACGGCCGCCTTCTTTCGGATACAAGGCTCGGGGAGAGAAATGTTTCGGATACTACTAAGGAGACAAAGGAAAGGGGAAAGAAGAATTCCTTCTCCGCCCTTCTTCTCTCCTGCCTTTCCTTGATCTTCTCCGCCCCCAAGAAGCTTGCCTTGATGTGCCTTTCCGTCCTTCTTCTGACCTGTGCCACGATTGGTATCACCTTGGCTGGCACCTATACGGCCGATACCTTCGAGACCGGTTTGACAGCGATATACAATCGCTATCATCCGAAAGCCTTTGAGAAGGGCAATCCCAACATGCTCTATCTTCTTGGAAAGGAGGATAGCCCGCTTCCCGAAGAGAAACCACAAGGCGCCATGGCCTATCAGTCCGTTTCCTATCTTCCCTATGTGGATTTCTTCCTCAGGCCGGGCTTACAGGAAGTCGGAGACAATCTCCATTCCGTTGGCCGCCATAAAGTCTCCCTCTCCGTCGGCGTCCCGGAAAAGAGCTGGCTTTCCTATGGCGATAGAAAGGATGAGGAAGGCTTCTATGTCCTCTTTAGCGACGACAACATCTCCCTGGATTACCAAAAGGAAGCCATCTCCTTCCTGAAGGACTATCTTGGCAAAGAAAGCCGGTTTGATCCTTCCTACTATCCGATCCTTTCCTTGGCCTCGGATATGACCTTGGAGGGTATTCCGGAATACGAAAAGGAACTGTCCGACTATGTCGATTCCCTGCCCCTTTTCGGTATCGGACATGGCGATATCGGCGATAACGCGGTGATGGTCTTTTTCCCGCTTGTCACAGCCGAAAGGATCAGCAAGGAAGTCGAGAAGTCCTTCAAGGCCATGCTTATAAGCAACGTCATGGGCTCAGGCCTTGACCTTACCCTTCCCATGGATATCCAAACGGAGACGGCCTTTCAGGCCACATACCTCGGAAGGGAATTCAGCCTTTCCCTTTCCGGCTATGGCGTCTCTTCTACGGTCGGAAAGATGAGCCCGTTTCTTGCCCTTTCCGATCCCTGGGCGGGAAAGGAAGAGGAGATCATGGTCTCCTTCAATGGCATATCGATGTCCCTTAAGGAAATCCTCTTCTTGTTTGCGGATCTTCTGGACATGGAAAGCCTTTTTAGGACACCGGGGGATGAGAAGAACGTCTCCGGAAGCATCTACTGGAGCACGATTCCGGAAGACACCATCCAGATAAGGATCCCCGCGGAAACACAGACACCTTTCCTTGCCCTTCTTCTTGTCCGTTCCCATGCCCTTGAAACGGTCTACTACCCCAATGCCGAAGCCTGCAAAAATGGCTATCAGGAACTGCAAAAGGAAGGCTATCTTGCCTATCCTTCCGATTACCGGTATTGGGTCGGGGAAGAGCCGACCTCCATGGACTATGTCCAGTACTGCTTCTCGGCCATCACTATCACCTTCCTCGTCTTCGTCCTTCTTTTCGTCTTCTTCTTTGTCACCTATCCTGTCCTGAAGGCCATCCTCAAGCGCTACAATGCCGACTTCGGCGTTTTGACGACCCTCGGCTATCCCAGAAGGTCCCTCTTCCTTTTCCGCAGCGTCATCGTCCTTCTGCCGATGACTTTGACCTATATCGTCCTTTCCATCATCGTCTGCCTTTATCTCAACGCGGTCCTTCCCGGCTTTATCCGGCCAGCGCAATTTGTCGCTGGCTTCTTCCTCCTTCTCCTCTTTGGTGCCCTGCTTCTTCTTCGCTTCTATGGCAAGGAAAAGAAGCGCACCCTCAATAGCATCCTCAAGGACAATGGAGGCCAAAGATGATCACCCTCGAACATGTCACGAAGAGCTTTAAGAACGGCAAGGAAAGCCTCAAGGCCCTGGATGATGTCTCCCTTGTTCTTCCCGACAAGGGCATGGTCTTTCTCCTTGGCAAGTCCGGAAGCGGAAAGAGCACCCTTCTTAACCTCGTGGGAGGACTGGATAGCTACGAAGGGACGATCGACTATGGAAGCCTGGGAAAGGTCAATCATCACAACCTGGACGCCTTTCGAAGGGCAAACATCGGCTATGTCTTCCAGGACTTCTACCTCGACGAGGAATCGACCGTCTTCGAGAACATCCGCCAAGGCCTGAGCATATGCGGAATCGACGACAAGGAAGAAGTCCGGAAGAGGGCCGATAGCGCCTTGAAGGCCGTCTCCCTCTCTCTCTACAAGAGAAGGAAGGCCGGACAGCTCTCTCTGGGACAGAAGCAGAGGGTTGCTATCGCAAGGGCCATTGCCAGTAAGCCCAAGATCCTCCTTGCCGATGAACCGACCGGAAATCTCGACAGCAAGAACGGCGAGAACGTCATGAGGATCCTCAAGGGCCTCAGTGCGGATATCCTCGTCCTTGTCGTCAGCCACAACGAAAACCTGGCCCACGCCTTTGCCGATGTCCTCTATCGGATCTGTGATGGCAAGATCCAGGAGGAGCAAGTCCCCGGAAAGGAAAAGAACGTCCTCTCCCTTCCTAAGGATGTCCCCCTGGCGAAAACGGAGGGCACGATCGGATCGATCGACGTCACGCTCTATCAGGATAGGAAAGAGACGACAAAAGACAGGATCACCATCCTTCAGAAGGATGGGAAGACCTACATCCATCTTCCGGAAGGATTCGAGGTCGTCAAGGAAGAGATAAGGCCTGTCGAAAACACGAAAGAACAACAGGAAATGTCACCAAGTATCAACTTTGATACCATAGGCTTTGATGATTCCACAAGGAAGGACAGGCTCTTCCACAAGGCCCTCTTCAAGAACATGATGAGTCGCAAGGGAAACAGGATCCTTGTCATCATCTCCCTTCTTCTTGCCATCATCATCCCGCTGTGCCTCGGCATGCGTTTCCAGATGTATGAGTCGCGCATGGGATCGATTCTCTATGATTTCTCTAAGACAAGGCAGGTCGGCCTCTTGAGCGACAACAATCAGGCGACTGAGATCGACGGCTATCTTGAACTCATGGAGGATCCGGATTCGGGCATTCTCTCTCCCAGCGTTGTCTCGGCCGTGATCCAACCAACGGACTTTGAGGTCCTGGAACCGCCTTTTGGCCTTTCTTCTCCCCAGGATATGTCCTATGATTCCGGTTTCCTTTCCTTGGAGTGCGTCTCCCAAAGCGAGGTCTCCCTTCTTCCTTCCTCCCTTTCCTTCTCCTCCTTGGGATATGGCGATATCCTCATCGACAAGTCCTTTGCCAAGAACCTTCTTGCCTCCTTCAAGGCGGAGGACTATGACAAGGTCATCGGGACAAAGTGGCATTTCTATGGGATCGATGGCAAGAAGAAGGACTATACGATCAAGGGCATCATCGAAGGCGATACCTCGATAGGGAAGATCTACTTTGCCGGACTTGATTCCAAGGATGTCTTCTTCCTTTCGGCCTTGTCCAGAAGCATGGATCCGGAAGCAAGCTTTGCTCTCTCCGACCTTTCCATCCGCATCCTTTCCTCTTCCGATCCTGGTGGCGAAGAAGAGACGGCCTTCGGTTCGGATATCTTCCGCAAGGAGATGCCTCTTTATTCCGGATTCATCAATCCCATCAATATCCCTCTCAACTTCAAGAGCTCCCTTGCCGATACGCTCTATCCCGAAGACAAGGGAAAGAAGGTTCTCTATGTCCCTCAGAAACTGGCCACGAATCTTGTGGAGAGCTTCTTTTCGGGCCTCCTTCAGGGCGGGAATGCCATTCCTGTCCTAGGGAAAGGAAGCTATCCGGATCTTACCTATGTCGATACTTTATCGACTTCCTTGGAAGAAGATCAGATCGGTGTCTATCTTTCCAAGGATCTCTATGGTTCCTTCAAGGCAGATAGCGAAAAGTTCCCTGTCCTGGATTCTTCTTCCTATTCCCGTGAAATCCTGGTCCAAGGCTATTTCACCGGAGAGGGCGATCTTCCTTCCCTTCTGACGGACGACTTTGTCCTTCCGCTTCTTATCGGCTTTTCCGATGGCTATGGCTTTTCCTGGTCCCAGCTTTATGGCTCCAGCGGCCTTTACTTCCGCTTCTGCTGCCAGGATGCCGAAAAGACGATCGCCTATCTGAAAGAGAACTATCCCAGGATTCAGACCATCCGGGCGCAGGAATACTTCGACAAAGCCGTCGACACCCGGGATATCGATCTCTTCTATGTCGCTATCCTTGTCGTGATGGCCTTCCTTCTGACGCTCTATGCCATCTTCTTCAGGACGAGGCTTTCCCAGGACGAGAACGTCATCGCCATCTACCGTGCCCTGGGATTGGAAAGGAGAGCGATCCTTGTCCACTACCTTCTGGATGTCCTCGGAAGGGTGACGCTCTTCTTTGTCCTTCCCTACGTCTTCTTTAGCGTTCTTCTTTTCCTCCTGTGGAATCTATCGACACCGCTATATGTCCATGTCCTTGCCATCCTTGCGACCTATCTTCTTGTCACGCTCTTTGTCCTTCTTCCTCTGGCCTTGACCCTTCTTAAGACGCCGCATCAGCTTCTTCTGAAGAAGGACGTCTAGTCGTTTTCCTTGCATCGAAAGGGAAAGTCGGCGATACTCTTCCTACAAGGAGAAAGACATGATCACAGTAGCTATCGCAGAAGATGACGGCGAGATCGCCCAGCACCTCGGAAAAAGCAAGGCCATCCACCTCTATCAGGTAGAGGACGGAAAGATCCTGAAAGAATCCATCCTTCCCTGCACGGAAAAAGGGCATGAATACATGCTCTCACTCCTTAAGGAGAATAAGGTACAGGTCCTTGTCTGCAATGGTCTAGGAAAGCCTGCCGTGGAAGCCTTGGAAAAAGACAAGGTCAATATCTATCCTGCCCTTGTCGGCGATGTCCATGAAGCCATCCTGGAATACCTGGACGGCTCTCTTCCCAAGGTCCCGACGGAAAGGCTCTTCCATTCCTGCTGTCAGGAAGGCGGCTGTCACTGCCACTGCTGCCACGAAGAGGAGTAAAGACAAAAGGCTATCGGATATTCGCCGGTGGCCTTTTCTTATGCCCTAGCGGAAGAGGTGGAAATGCCTTCCCTTGGCCTTCTTCTGGAGGAAGCGATAGAAGAAACCCAAGACGAGGAAGATGGCAAGGAGGATCACTATCCAATAGAAGACGCCGATATAGGTTCCCTTTCCGAACCAGGTGTTCTCAAGATAGTCCAGGAAGGGATAGGGAGCCGCGGTCGTATTGTCATCCCAGCGGATACCCGAATAGGACATGACAAGGATCATCACAAGATACAGGATCGGATAGGCAAGGGAGAGAAGGATATCCAGAATCCGAATCCGATAGATGGTGTTGGTCAGGATGAAGTCGATGATCGAGAGGAAGGGAATGATGACATGGAAGGAGACGGACGTGTAGGACTCCAAAAGAGCAATCCCGCCGACAGGAACGAGGACGAAATCAAATAGGCATCCGGTCATCGTGATGGCGATGATGGCAAAGAAGCGGATCATGAAGGTCAATCTTCCACCATACCAGTGCTTTCCAAAATACCGGGCGACATCCGCCACCAGGAAGACGATCGTCGTGATCAGGATGAAGAAGTTCGAAAGGATGGTGAAGTAGGAGAAGATGAGGGCCGACTTGTCCTCGATGGCCTGGACGATGGTGACGATGAAGGCGGAAAGGGAGAAAAGAAGGATTACGGACTTAAGGACTGCCGAGAGAATGAGGATATCCCGTGAATGGGGATTGTCATGAATCGTTTCAACCATTGTCCCTGTCCTCCTTTCTTTCATAGACGGTCTTTGCCATCTTCCCGTTGAGATAGGAAGAATAGACATCGTACTTCTTCTCGCTCTCCAGGGGCGTCAGGAAGAAGCGGATTCTTGGAATCGAGTCAAGATAGGCCCAAAATGCCGCAAAGGCAAGAAGGCGTTTTCTCTCCGTGCTCTTCTCCTTTTCCAGAAGGCCGATATGATACTTGACGGTCCCTTTTGCGGAGACCTGCTTGATGGCCTTGACCTTGATGATGGATGGAATCTTGAGAGCCAAGTTTGCTATTCCAGAGAGGATGTCTTCTGGAAGGTCGATTTCCTCCATATGGCTATTGGAAGTCAGTTCGCTTTCCTCCTGACAATCGATTTCCTTCTTTATCTCTAGGACATTGTCCTTGTCGCTTTCTTCCTTTTCCTTGAAGAGGGCGTTCCTTCTGCGGTAATTATCGATGGCAAGAAGGCCTTTCTGAAGGTAGCTTTCATCCAGCTGGTAGGAAAGCCTTATCTTCTCAACACCCTGAGGATCATCCTTTCTTAGCAAAAGGAGCCCGAGGCGGTAAAGCGCAAGAGGGTAATTGGGCATCACCAGGAGGGCTTTTTGATAATAGGCCTTGGCTTCTTCCTCCTTTCCTTCCTTTTCAAGAAGGAGAGCATGGATAGCAAAACTAAGGGCCGGTCTATCAAAGCCGACATGGTCCAAGTCCTGATAAAGGCCATAGGAAAGATATCGCTTTGTGGGATATTCCTTTTGCCATCTTTTGAGATGCTTCCTTCCCAAAAGCAACAGGGCGTCCTTTCTTTCCTGTTCCTCCTTCAAGGAAAGTCTCTCTCTTTTCAAGGATAGTCTTTGGATCTGGAAGCGTTCCTTTTTCTGCTGGAAGGCCTTGTCTTTATCAAGGTAGGAGAGGAAACGCCCTTCGTTTTCCTTGATGGTCTTGTATTTGTCCTGGAAGAATAGAAGGAAGTAGTCGATCGGATAGGCCTTCTCTGTCCGATAGACGGGATTGGGAAGAGAGAATCCCTCATAGAAGGAGAGCGCCTTCTTCTTGGCCAAGGCGGAGAGATAGTCTTCTGCCTTCCCGCTTTTTGCCATGGCATCTTCCCGTATTATCTCTTCCCAGTGCTTCTTCGACAAAAGGAAGTCCAGGCAGAAGTGATCCTGTAGACGCAAGAGAATGCGGAAGAAGAGGATATTGACGAAGTTGAGGAAGGTGTTGTACTGGGTCCATTCCGCCATTCTCCCGATCCTTTTGGAAAGACGGTGATAGGCCTTAAGGATGGGAACCGTGTCGGTCGTTGCCTCATAGGCAAGAAGGCCATTAAGCTCCTTGTCGTCAAGATAAGAGAAGAGATCCGTTCCAAGACGCCACGTGATGAGAAATGGACGCCGGATGATTTCAAACTCGTTTCCGGAAACAAGAAGGACACGGACGGCTTTCGTGGGAAAGGCCTTTGCCAAAAGGTGATGGACATCAGACTCCTTTCTTAGGACGACACTCTTCTTCCTCTCAGACAGGAAGGGACCGATAAGGGCCGTCGTCACGGTCGCGAGAAGAAGGGAAAGGACAAAGGCGGGAATGACATAGGCGACATGGATACGCATGAAGGAAATGACGGAAAAGCCGAGGAAGAAAAGGGAAAGAAGGACAAGAAGAAGGTAGAGATAGCCAAGAAGAAGGAAGAGGACAGGCTTTCTGAGAACGTTCTTGTCCTTCCTCGGATCGAAGGCTTTCTCCGTTGCAAAGCTATCGAGCACTTTCCGAGAGTTGCGGTAGCGATCCCGCTTCAGGAAAAGGAAAAGGGCGTTGAGGAAAAGGATGACAAAAAGGATACCGCCTGTGACACCAGAAAGGACGAGCATCGGAAAAGTATCCTCGACGAGAAGGGAAAGACACATCAAGGCCAGATAGAGGGGAATCAAGGTCATCAGGATCGCGTATTCGATATTCGATTTTTTCATTGGCCACCCCCTTTTCACCGGAATCATTTTGCTTTCATCCTCCATTATAGTCCGATTCCTTCCCCAAGGGCAGGAAGAGATAAAGGAAGATGAGAAATGCTAAGAAATGTACAGGTAAACGATTACAATCTAGGATATTGCATTAATAAAACAGGTGTGAAAAAGAATGGCTTTCAACTTGATATCAAAGCGATTATGTCTGAAAAAAGCAAATAAAATAAAGAATTTTTCGAGAATTATTGATCGCCTCCCACATAAATGTCCAAATGGATAATAGACTGAAACAAGGTTTGAAAGCGCTTTACCAAAAATATAAGCACAAAGTTTCGGCCTTGCCCTTTTCACGCCTTTTCACTGCCCCTAAAATGAAAACCATAAAGAAAGGGCACACAATATGAAAAAGTCTAAAATCGCTATCTCACTTCTCTCCCTCCTCCTGTTGACGGGTTGTAACAATGGGGGCGTCGGTACGACGACACCCACGCCGACGACACCTCCGGAGGTAACGACGACAACACCAGGATCCCAGACGACAACACCGCAGGAATCCACTCCTGAACCGACAACACCTACGCCATCCACGCCAGGGCCGGATTCGACAGCGTCGGATGACTCTAGCACGTCCAGTGTAGACTCCGGCGATAAGACGGAAGCCTTGACCGATGCGATGCTCTCCCCGCTTCAGGGCGGCTATGCTGCCGAGATCATCTCCCAGACCTGGTATGCCGGAAGCGAAAAACCGTCAGGCTATTTCTTCGATGTCCAGGCCAACAAGGACAACTTCGCCTTCGAGCAGCATACCGTCAAGCCGGGAACGACACAGGAGAGGGGCGAGCTTATCAATGATGGCCGCCACCATTATCAGAAGGATCCCAGCGAGGCGGATGAGGAATATCCGATGCTCTATGATGCCTCCCTCTCCTTGGGAAACAAGGTTCTCTATGTCCCGGTCCTGGGAAGGGATCCCTTTACCTATGAGGAAGTCCCCATGACGTGGGAAGAAGGCCACTACTCCAATGTCTTTGCTTCCTTGGAGGTTGATGACTTCGTCAGGGACGGAGAGGAAAACCGGTTCAAGCTGAAGATGAACGATTCTTCTCTCTCCGAGGTCTATCTTGCCATCGGAAGCCAGCTCTATATCGAAGACCACAACGATCTTGAAAGCTTCACCCTCCTGACGGATGGCGATGCCATCACAGGCTTCGAGGCCACGTTTGAAACCTATGATTCCGCTGGAACATCCATCACGAAGAAGAGCTTTGGCACATTCACCGACTTCGGCGAGGATGTCACTTCGGAAGTCGCTCCTCTTACCGGAACGGAAGATCCGGAATTCGCCGCTGCCATCGCCAAGCTTCAGGCCGACAACTGGAGCTTCGAGGCCGTCCAGCATTCCTTCGACTTCACGGCGGAGGTCTCCAAGGAATCCGGACATTGGAAGGGAAAGAGCGATGGCAGTTCGATGGTCTATGAGTCCCAAGATAGCCTCGGAAACAAGAACTTCGCCTATGGCTATTATGATTATTCCAATGAGGAAGGCGATTTCCTCCAGGGTGTTGTTCCTATCGGTGACTTCTTCTATGAGGATAGCGTCGTCTACATCGATGCCTCGATGGATGATATGTATCCGTCCTTCGATATCTCGTCCCTCTTCTTCGTCAAGGATGAGGAGGCTTCCGTCGATGGAAAGCTTGTCTACAGCCTCAACCCCGATCTTGTCATCTCCCGCGAGAACAACATCCTCCTCTTCACGGCCTTCGATTCGGATAGCTATTCCGATCTTGTCGTCTATTTGACGATTACGATCACCGATGATGCCATCACCATCCACAACCAGACGACCGACACCCCGGACAAGGATGGCCTTGTCTATGACATTACCTATACCGACTTCGGAAAGCAGTCGAACCTCATTCCGGCCGATGCCATCAAGACGGATGCCACGGGTCTGACCTGGTCTGAGCTTCTCTCCAACAACCAAAGCGTCCTCAAAACCCTGACCGATCTCTTCGGACAGGAGCTTCTGGATTCCATCCCGACCTTCGGCGTTGCCAACGTCGGTGCCGATGTCTCCACGCCTTCCAATCCCTGGTTCATCTGCAGCACCTATTCCAAGGAACAGAACGATGAGCTTCTTGCAAACTACAGCAAGGCCTTGGAGGATGCCGGATTCGCCTCCGTTCCCAACGAGGAAGGAAGTGTCGTCTATCGGAAGAAGGTTACGGTGAGAAACAAGGAATACTACCTCCTCGTGACGATTGCCCCCTTCTGGAACAGCATCCAGAACTGGGGACAGTTCCAGGTCTCCTTCAGCTTTGCCAGCGTCAAGTAAAAGGTAGATTGACAATGTATCGTAACGCCAAAAGATTCCTGTTGCTTCTTCCCGTCCTTCTTCTTGCCTCCTGCAGCAAGGGCGAAAACACAACGCCTGGAGTCGCTGGGACGACGCCACAGGTAACAACGCCGGATCCTTCGACTACGACAACACCGGATTCCCAACCCTCGAAAAGCGGACTGACGGACGAGATCTTCGCTCCCTTCAAGGAAGGATTCGCCTCCAGAGGTGTCTATCGCAGCGGCACGCAATCCGTCGGCTATACCAAGAACGTTGTGGATACCTATGCTACCAGCAAGGCCTTCCTCTTCGTCGAATACGAAGCTGTCTCCGACAGCTTGACCCCCTCAACGACAACGATATCCCAGAAGATCCGCTATGTCTCCGGTCAGGGCTTGATGGCTCCCCTCTACCAAGAGGAACTCGGCCTCGACAACAAGGTCCACACCTATAACGTCGTCGACACGGCCGGGAATTCCCTGGCGTGGTACCAGGCTGGCTATGCCAATGTCTTCGCCTACGTCGATGCCGAGGACTTCGTCAAGACGGACAAGGAGAACGTCTATGCCCTGAATATGGACGACAGCACCCTCAGCGTCGTCTATAGCCGTCTTCCCCAACAGCTTGTCGGCTATATGGGATTGACCCTGCAGAGCTTCGAGGTCCGTGTCGAAAACGGCACCTTGACGACCTATGACGCCGTCTTTGAACCTTACGAATCCTCCTATGGCACCGCCTATTCGAGCATCTCGGGCGAGTTCACCGCTTCGGGAAAGGATGCCTATCCGGAGCTGAAGCCGGTCGAGGGAGAGGAAGATGAACTCTTCAAGACACGGCTTGACGCCCTGAAGGCGAACAACTTCAAGGCCCATGTCTCCACCGGCGGCAGGGAAATCGATGTCCAGGTCGAAGACGGGACGAACGTCGTCTACGATATCGAGAACAAGAACGGCAGCTATCTTGGAAACTATGGCTACTACCAGAAAGTGGAAGGCTTCGTCCAAGGCGTCATCCGTCTCAAGGACAAGTTCTATCCCGATGGTGCGCCTCTCTCTGGCGCGATCTCTTCCCTTCTTCCGACATTCAATATCTCCAGCCTCTTCTTCGACAAGAGCGAAACCGATGAAGGCACGCTCTACACCATGAAGGACGATCTTCCGGATATCACCGTCTATACTTCCGATTACGGCATGCTTGCGGGATCGGTCGCCGGAGAGCTATCCATCCTCATCACCGACAAGACGGTCGAAATCAAAAACACGCTTGTCAACGGCGAGGAAAAGTTCGTCTATTCCGATGAAGGAAGTGTCAAGGACATCCTCAAGGATCTTCAGAAGAATGGCGATTCCTTGACATGGACCATCCTCGCCAGCAATCAAAGCGATGAACTGGCCAAGCTTCTGACTCTCGTTCCCGAGGAAGCTTTGGATCAGATTCCGGTTCCCGGCGGATACTACAACAACGTCGTCCTCGATGCCAGCTATCGTCCGAACCAGCCGGTCTTCTCCTTCACCCTCAGCGACTATGCCGAAGGCGAGGACTTGATGAAGACCATGGCTTCTAAGCTCATCACGGCAGGCTTTGCCCCCTCCATCGACAAAGGCATCCACAATGGCGACCTCTACACCAAGGAAGTCACCGTCGCCGGAGAAGCAAAGACCCTCTCCGTTGAAATCTACCTTGCCGCGGACTACTTCGTTTCGCCGCAGTTCCTCGTCTATCCGAGTCTTTCCTGATTCTGTATACACGAAAGGAGAAAAGGATCATGAAAAAGAGAATTCCGTTAATCGGCATCCTTTCGCTTTCCCTTTTGACATCTTGCAACAACAATGCTGTCGATACGACACCCACGAACCCGCCCCTGACGACACCGGAAGAGACGACACCCACGGAACCGACAACAACGCCGACTACGCCACCGGAGGAAACAACGCCAAAGCCTACCACTCCGAATACGACACCGCCAGAGACGACCCCTTCCAGTGAGGAGCCCGATTCGGGAGGGACGACCATCGACAAGACCGATTCGCAGACGTCCTCCACGGATAGCGAGGATTCTACCGGAACCTCCTCTGGCTCGGGAACGACCGAATCCGGAACGCTTACGGACGAAACCCTTGCCGCCTATCAGCAGGGATTCGTCGTCAGGACCCAGTTCCACAGGGAATCCCAGTCTGATTGGGGCACGTCGGAATCCGATTATTTTGCCGAAAGCCGTGTCGGAACCGATGTTGTCGAGCTGCTCACCTATACCGGCATCGAATCCTGGGAAGAGGTGACAGCGGAAAAGAGCCCCTCGAAAGCCATCCACTATGAAAACAAGGATGGCCTTGCCACGACTGCCACCATCGATGGCAGCAACAAGGTTGCCTTTGAGAGTCTCTATCTCGCCGATCCCTTGATTCCGGATGAATTCAGTCCTGCCGATTGGGGCGAGGGCGGCCTGGAGCTGGAGAACTTCTTTGCCCTCCTCGATGTAGAGGACTTTGTCTCCAAGGGCGAAGGCGTCTACGAACTGGATAAGACCAAGGTCGATGAAAGAGTCCTATCCATGATTCCGCATCAGCTCTATCCATCTGGTGGAACAACGGCGACGCAAGCCTTCAATTGGGATGTGACTAATAAGGTCGACACCTTCTCGCTGACAATCAAGGATGGTGCAATCACCACTATCGATGTTGTCTTGGAACCGGAAACCGGATCATACTCTACCATCACCGGTGCTATCACATGCGAGGTAATCGGCTTTGGAGCCTCCGTCGTCTCCAAGCTGACGCCTTTCAAGGAGAATTGCCCTGAATTCGATGAGCTGATGGATACGCTTGCGGAAGGAAATTGGAAGGTTAGCTATGACTACCTATCCGAAGATCCTTGGTGGACGCAATCCACGCATGAATCCGGCATTGCCGATGGCACGAATGCGGAATTCTATGAGTATTCCGGCCAGAACGTCAAGGCGACGCATTCCCTCTTCCAAAGCGCGGAAGGAAGCTTCCAGAATGTCGTTCCTGTCGGGGAGGCTCTCTATGTCTCCGGCGCCCCTATCGAGGGTACGATCAAAAAGGACGTGCTTCCGCAGTTTGACATCTCCGGGGCTTTCGTGACGAAGACTACCGATGGGGACAAGGACATCTACACCATGACCTATCCGGATTTCGACTTCCTGACAAAGCCCAACGTCGGAGATTTCTACAAGCGGGAACTCACAGGTGGCGTTCAGCTTTTCCAGGCTGGAACGATCACTCACGACAAGGCCCAGAACACGGTCACCTTCTTCAACCAGTTCAACGATACGACGACATACACTGTTGTCTATTCCGATATCGGAAAGGTAGCAACACCACTCTTTGCCGATGTCAAGACCAGCGCTGATGATCTCACCTGGAAGGAAGTCCTCTCGATGACGGAGGAAGACGAAAGCGAAGTCGACAGCGTTTTGGGAAGCGGCGTCCTGGACAAGATTCCGACCCTTGGCGGAAACTATCCTATTGCCTCTTTGGATGTCGATACCCGCAATAGTCTTGTCGAGATTGGCTACTCGATGGAGTCCAAGACGGAAAGTCTTGCTGCCCTTGCGTCCCTCAAGGCAAAGTTCGAGGCCCTTTCGAGCTTCAAGGCCATCACCCTGGATCCGGATGCCGAGAATACCTATAGCTTTCAGAACGAAAGCGTCTATCGGACGGTCAAGTTCCTGGACAATGGCGTTCTTAAGAATGTTGAAGGCTATCTGACCATAACCATCGAGGATCATTATGGCAGCGAAGTCGGAATCACTGCCGAGTACGTCTACGTCCTTGAAGACGCGGCGTAAGACAATAAAAGAAGAAAATCAATTCGATGGAGCCATGGTTCGTGCCCGTCCATGGCTCTTTCTTTTTTCAGTTCGAGAAGACGATGTCGCTGTTTTCCTTTATGTGGAAGAAGGAAAAATACCCTTCTTCCATGGGAATCCAGCGGTGGATGAAATCCAAAAGCCTTTCCTTCCCGACGCGTTTTTCAAGACGCCTTAACTGCTCCGTAGGATCGATATCGAGGAAGATCTTCAAATCATAGTAGGGAACAAGAGAAGGGTGTTGGGAATAGGAGCCCTCGACAAGGAGGACATCCTTTTTGGGAACAAAGACAGGAGCAAGAAGCTTCTTAGCGTGGCAATCATAGGGCTGATAGGACGCCTTTCCTTTTTCCTTGATGGCCTTCAGGACAGAAAGGACCCTTTCATGATCGACGTTTTCCCCAGGTGTCTTGAGCCTTTCCTCTGTCCGTTGCTCCGGCCGGAGGAAAAAGTCATCCATGGGAAGGATGGCATAGTCCCTCAAGGATAGGATATTCTTGGCAAGGGTTGTCTTTCCGGAACCACAAGGACCATCGATAGCAACAAAGAAAGGAACGCCAACCTTTCTTCTTTCATCGATGATGGTTATGAGTGTTTTCGCTAGATCCATTCTTCTCTCCCCTCTTTTGAAACAAGCGGTCTTTCAAAACGGACCCATCCTGCCTTGTCAAGGGCGAACATCACGGCTGGAATGAGGATAAGCTGCAGGAGGATGCCCGGAATCGCCTGCAGGAAGGCACCGGCAAGGAAGGCTTCCAAGGTAAAGGCACTGCCCGTCAAGGAAAGCTGGAGGTACTGGACAAATCCCCAGACACCGCGCCCAGCAATCATGGCAAGGATCAAGGAACGATAGAGGGCAAAAAGGCCCTGCTTCCTGGAAAGGCCATAGAGGAGACCGCAGACAAGGCCATAGGTCATCAGCTCGAAGGCCATGGCCGATGCCGTCGGGAAAAGCACGGGCATGCCAAAGAGGGAGGAGCGGAGCAAAGGCAGGATGACGCCGATGATGGCTCCGTATTGCCATCCGCAGAGAAGGGCACAGAAAAAGACGGGAAGATGCATCGGAAGGAGCATGTTCCCAATCTGCGGAATCTGCCCTGTCAGGAACGGAAGGACGATGCCCAAGGCGAGAAAGAGGGAAGAAAGGGTCATTCTACGAACGCTGGAATTCTTTCTCATGGCATGTGTGGAATTTAACAAAACAAGAATAGCACAGTGCTGCCGGCCTAGAAACGGAAAAGAACAGACAAAGAAAAACGGCGTCCCCGATAACAGGAACGCCTAGATATCGATCGTGACGTCTACCCCATCGTTGGAATGGACTTCAATCAACCGGAAGCGTCCACCCTTTTTCTTCAATCGTCGTATCGCCTTCATGCAGGTCTTCCACTCTTCCTTGGAAAAGGGAATATCGGCATTCTTCAGGCCCTTCCGCATGGCAAAGCGAGCCAAGAAGGTTGGAAGATGAAGCGTTAGATTATGTTCCTCGTTATGGATTGCTATCCGCATCTGTTCCCTCCTTTTGGCCAAGAAGGGCCTTTATTTCATCGTCTATCTCGCGGATTTGCTTTTGCCAGTTGGCGATGGAAAGGGAAAGCTTCACGGGATCTCCGTCTCCTTCCTTCAGGCTTTCGACAGCCTCATCGATCTTTTCCTTGAGGTCTCCCTTCTCTTCTTCCAAGTCATCGACCTTTTCCATCGTCGGACCGATGTTGGCGAGCTTCTTCGACGTTTCGGTAAGCTTCTTGGAAAGGGCATCGATATCCGCACCAGGCTTGGCCATCTCGGCTACGATTTCGTTTATCCTGTCAGAGAGAACCTCAGTCGGATCCTTTTCCTCGGTGGGCTTCTTCTCCGAATCCTCCTTTGCGGTCATGTCGATGACTTGCGGAGTGGAAAAGCCAGAGGCCGGACTTCTTTTGCCGGCACGGGCACGAAAGAAATCACGTGGGGAATCTTTTTCCTCGTTGTCTCCATAATGGCCGACATAGATCTGGACGCTATCGCCATCGGAGGAATGGATGTTGACAAGGTCACCAAGGATTCCTTTCTTTGCCATGGCGACGACGTTATCGAGGTCGATCTTGTTGATGACGTCTCCCATATCGCCCTTGCCATTGATGGCAGCCATTTTCGAAAGCATCGAAATGGCATCCAAGGGGAGATTGATCTTGACACAGTCACCTTCGGCGGAGTAGACGCGGACCTTGGCGATAAGATCGGAAGTATCGATTTCCTTTTCGGCCTTTTCATATTGGATGCCAGGATCGTCATGGCCCAAAAGGACGTCCGTGCTGACGCCGAGGATGTCGGCAAGCTCGGGAAGGATGGCAATATCCGGAATGGCAAGGTCGTTTTCCCATTTGCTGACGGCCTGGACGGATATTCCGAGCCTCTGGGCGATGATTCCCTGTGTCAGCCCGAGTTCCTTTCTCAGACGCGTAAGCCTTTGACCAAATGTTTCCTTCATCTTCTCTCTCCTTTCATGGGTTGTCCTAATTTTGTTTTCTTTGAATCCTTATTGATTTGGATAGGGGATGATATCTTTTTATAGCAGTGAAGACAGCAAGACCTTCATGGATTCTGGCGTTGGGGCAAGGGATGGGATTCGCCTTCGGCCCCTCGTCTTGTCTACACTATAAATCAACCAACGATTGAAATCAACTAGAAATTTATTTTTTTGTCCCTGCTTTCCTCCTCCTTTCCTTTTCCCTATAATTGACGGCATGGATGAACAGGAACTTCTTGTCGCCCGTTTCCGTGAACTGGCTGACAGGGCCTATATACGCGGCTATGTGACGCATACCGATTTCCTTTCCCTTTCGGAGCAGAATGTCTTCCTCGATCTTTTGCATAAGGAGAATATCCTTCCGGAAAAGGGTATTTTCCATGGCGCATATTTCCGCTTTCTCGGCGGCCATCAAGAGAGCGATAGGAATATCCTTTTCTTTTCCCCGGAACCGCTTCAGGACGAGGGGTGGCTGACTTTGGAGGAAGAGAACATCGCCTGTCTTTGCCTGACGCCAAAGAGCATAAAGTATGCCGACAGCCTGACTCACAGGGATTATCTTGGCGCCTTGATGCATCTTGGCTATGACCGGAGAAACTTCGGGGATATCCTGACCGATTCGACGACCGGCTATGTCTTTCTTCTCCGCCGCGTCGTTGAGGATGTCCTTGAAAACCTTGTCAAGGTAAAGCACACGCCTATCGAAGGAGAGGCAATCCCACCGCGTTCCTGCCCCTTCGTCTTTCGCTTTGAAGACAGGAAGATCTATCTTGCCCACAATCGGATCGATGCCGTCATCAAGGAAGCCTTTGACCTTTCCAGGCGAGACAGCCAGGAAAAGATTTCCAAGGAAGAGGTCTTCGTCGATGGACGTCTTATCAAGGACAACGCCTTCCGGCTGAAGAAGGACATGCGCGTCTCTGTCCGTGGAAAAGGGAAGTTCATATATGTCGGGGACGAGAAGAAGACCAAAAAGGATCGTATCGTGACGTCTATCCGAGTCTATCGATAGCTTTGCAAAAGAAAACTGCCGGCCCTTTTCAAGACCGACAGTTTTTGGATGGCAAAGGGAATCAGTTCTGTGTCTCTTCGATTTCGACGGAGGCTTCGTTCTTGATGCTCCGGATGACAAGGGCGATGACGATGACGCCGGAGACAAGGATCACGCCGCCGATAGCGCAATCGATGGCGATCATGACAACGGTCCAGCCAGGCAAAGTCGTTCCGATGACATCGCCCTGCATGAGGTTGGAATTGACCAAGGCATAGGCGACGTTCTTGAGCATCGAACGAGCGATGATGGCATCGGCTGTCGATCCTTCGTCGGCGTTGGACCAATGGGAACTGGGCATGGTGCAGAGGTTGAGGTCGCCGCCGGCATAGGCCATCATCTTCGGATTCATGTATTGCGGGATGGTGTTGAAGTCGCAGATGACCGCACCCCTAAAGCCCCACTCATCGCGGAGGATGGTCGTCATGAGGCGGTAGTCGCCACCCGTCCAGCGTGTTCCGATACGGTTGAAGGAGGACATGACGCCTCTGGTCTTGCCGATCTTGACCGCGATCTCGAACGGACGGAGATAGATTTCGCGCATGGCCTGTTCCGTGACCCAGGAGACGTCTCCGGTGATGGAGCGATGGGTTTCCTGCTCGTTGAGGGCGAAATGCTTGATGAAGGGAAGGACACCCTTGCTGTTGCAGCCCTTGATCTCATAGGCGGCAATCATGCCGGAGAGGAGGCTGTCCTCGGAATAGTATTCGAAGTTTCTGCCGCCGAAGGGAGAACGGTGGATGTTCATGGCCGGGGCATACCAGCCGGTATAGACGGAGCTTCCCGTACCATAGAGTCCTTCCTCGCCGACGGCTTCACCGAATTTCTGGGCAAGTTCCTTGCTCCAGGTGGAGGCAACGGTCACGCCGCAGCAATAGGAGGCACAGCCGGCGAAGTTGGAATTGACGAAGGAAGTCCATCCGACCGGACCATCGGCACAGTCGGCTCTCGGCATCGCGATGCTGTCGACACCAGGGATACCATAGGAGGCGTTGTTGTACATGTTGAGCACCTGGCTGAAGTCCATCTGGTCAAGCAAGGTGTCCCAACGGGGATCGTTGAAGTCGACCGATCCGACGAATTCGCCCGTCTCGGCATCGTAAAGGAGATCCCTCAGATCCAACGTCTTCTCGGCATACATCATCGGATATTCTATGCTGTCGAAGTCCGTCGGGTTGTTGGGCGTCCTGTCTTCCATCGCTTCGACGAACTCATCCGTCGCGATGCGATCCTGATCCGTCGGAGTCGTCGGCCAGGTTCCTTCCCAGTCGGTGCGACTAAGAAGGGTGGAAAGGTGTGTGTCGGAGTCGAAGTTGGGGTCTTCCTGGTCGGTAAAGAGATTCTCGACCTTGGTTCCGGTAACGGGATCCTCTTCAAAGCGCTGATCCGTCGGCAGGGTGATATCCATCGAGTCGACGACCGTGTGGGCATCCTTGTTGACGTGGAGGGAGTAGATACCTTCCTCAAGTTCGTAGCCCTTGAAGCCGTTCTTGTTGGCATCCTTGTAGTCATAGGAGGCAGCATAGTAGGGATCGAAGGTCAAAGTGACCGTCTGGCTTTCGCCCGGCTCAAGAAGCGGGGTCTTGGCAAAGTCTACCAGGACTTCGTAAGGCTTCTCGATCTCACCGTCGGTATAGGGAAGGGTGACGAAGAGCTCGACGACATCCTTGCCGGCAACATCGCCGGTATTGGTGACTTTGACATCGATGGAAACTTCGCTGTCCTTCGTGAAATCGGTACCGGCGATAGCTTCCTTGTTCTCGACTTCCCATTCAAATGTGGTATAGCTTAGTCCATATCCGAACGGATAGACGACGGCATCATCGTACCACTCTTCGCCATCGGTATAGCCGCGCGTTTCGTAGTAACGGTAGCCGACATAGACGCTCTCTTCGTAGTCGACGAAGTAATACATCGTCAGCTCGCCGTTGTGGCTGTACTGGTCACCGCCCTGGACGCCGGCCTGGTAGTTTCCGGTGATGCGGTTGTCACCGAAGTTGTTCCATGTCGGATCCTTCTTGAAGTCGGCGCTGAAGGTGTCGACCGTCTTTCCGGAGGGATTGACCGTGCCGTTGAGGATCTGGCCGAGGGCCGTGGCACCGGAGTTACCGGGATAGCCCATCCAGATAGCGGCATCGATCTTGTCCTGATAGGCATAGTAGTCGGGATCCTCGAGGAAGGAAAGCTCCATGATGGAACCGGAGTTGAGGACGACGATGACCTTCTTGAAGCTTCCTTCGCAGACGGCTTTGAGAAGCTCCGTCTCGTTCTTGTCCAGCTGCAGGAAGTGATCGTCCTCGTTGTTGTAGCCGGTGGAGCCCTTCATCGTCCTGGGGAGGTCGAATCCCTCGCCGCCGATACGGGTGAAGACGACGATGGCAGCATCGCTGTATTCGGAATAGGAGGACTTGACCGCCTCGGTATAGCTTGCCTGGGGCGTCTCACCGGTGGCGAGGATCTTCGTGTCGCCGGAATCCAGATCGCCATCGGAAGCCGTCCGGCCTTCACCGGAAGCCTTGTTGTCTTCATAGAAGCTCTTCAATGTCGGATTGACCTCAAAGCCGGCAGCCTCAAGGGAATCGTAGATGGAGACGGACTTTCCCGATGCCGCGCCCGATCCGGAACCGCCGATGGCGATGTTCACGGAGTTCTTTCCGAAGACGGAAACCTTCGGCTTGGAGGCGGAAGGCTCGGGGCTGTTGGGTGTCTGAAGCGGGAGGGCGTTGTCCTTGTTCTTCAAGAGGACCATGCCTTCCTGGCACATCTCGAGGTTGACCTGGTCGGCGTTCTCCTTTGCCGCTTCCTTCGAGTCATAGATGCCGGAATAGGCGGTTTCCTGTCCTTCGGCATAGATGTTCTTCGGACCGCCGAAGGCGAAGTTCAGAAGCGAGGAGAAGACCGTGGTGCAGAGAATCGAGACCGTCGTGGCAACGACGATTGTCGCCGCCGAGGCGATGGCCCAGATCTTCGGGCTCTTTTTCTTGAATATCTGTTTTACCATGATCGATCACTCCCGATCAGTAGTTGTCGCACGGATAGCCCTGCTCGGCATCCCAATCCAGGACGGCACCGGTGGCGGTGAAGGTGACGCAGTCGATAAGGGGTGCTGTGGCGGTCATCGTTCCGCCCATCTCATCGTTGTTGGAGGTCGTCAGGCTGAGGAGGTTGTATCCTGCACGGAGAGACAGTGTCGTCGACAGGGTGACGGTCTTGAACTTGCAGTAGAACATCTTCGTCGTCTCGCCGCCCTCGATCGTCAGCTCGTTTGAGCCGATGGTGATGTCCGGATAGTCCAGGGTTTGGCCATTGAAGGCGATGGCATAGTTGTCCTTGTTGTAGACGATGGGATCGTCCCGCGTGCCGTTCTTCATCTCGTTGAGATAGGCTTCGGTGACCTCCTGGCTGAGGGAAAGCTCCAGCTTGACGTTATCGACGGCAACGTCGGAGGAAATCCAGAAGTTGAGGTTGAGGCCTTGCTTGTAGAGATAGCCGACATACCTGTTGTTGGAAGCACCGAGCTTGTAATTGTCGGTCGCGATCATGGCCGTCTCGGGGGCTGTTCCGGAGAAGCCGTTTCCGGTAAGGCCCTTGAAGCTGATGTCCTCGACCTCGAAGGTGTACTTCTGCTCGCCCTGGTACTCGTCGTTCCTTTCCCATCCGGCATAGACGGTCGTGTCATCCACGATAGGAGTGGTAAAGTCGAAGGCTGTCGTGGCACTGGAATCGGTGTACCAGCCGGTGAAGTCATAGCCCTTCCTCGTCGGATCGGTCTCGGGCTTCGTGGCGGTCTTTCCCTCTTCCACCTTCTGGGTCGGATCTTCGGGAGAACGCAGATAGTTGAGATCGAAGGTGACCGTGAAGACATCGGCACCGGCGGTGATCCACTTGGCATAGAGGGTCAAATCGGCCGTGATTCCCGTGTCGAAGTCGAATTCCGTGACGCCGTTGGCATCGGTAAACCAGCCTTGGAAGTCATAGCCCGAACGGGTCGGCTCTTCCGGCTCGTCGACTGTCTCTCCTTCCTTGATGCCCTCGACGACCGTGGGCTCTGGGGCATTTTCGTAGTTGAGATCGAACGTGACATCATAGGTCTTGGCGACGACCGTGATCTGGAAGGTGACCTGGCTGGAACCCATGCGGACGCGGACGGTCTTTGTGCCTTCCGTATCGGTATTGGGTGCGGAATAGGTCAGCCTTTCGTCTGTCAGAGGAATGTCCTCGGTCGTCTTGTCGTCATAGGTGACCGTGATGACGCAGCCGGCCGGATCGAACTCTTCGCCGATGAAGTACTCGGTCTTCGTCGGATTGGTCTTGACGGCAAGGCTAGTGACTGTCTTGTCCCCGGCTTGGGCGGTATTGCTAGTTCCGTCTCCTCCCCCATTTCCGGAAGGACCGGCGTTGTTGCAACCTGTGATGACGAAAACGGTAGAGAGCAAAGCAAGCAATGCGATAGGTTTTTTCATGTGTTTCATCTCCTTATGGATTTCTTGGCATAAAAACCTTCGACCCTGGACAATAAGCCCAGGGTCGAAAGGCACTACTCAGAGAGGAACTACTTGACGTTGAAGGTGATGGTCTGGACGTACTGGGTTTCGGAGCAACCGAAGGAGGCGAAGAGCCATCCACTCATGTACATCGTCTGCGGCAGGTTGATGGTGACGGTGACTGTGTAGGTTCCGGCCTGTGTCGGCGTACCGGACATCTCGAGGTAGTCGACGACATCGTATCCGCCTCTGTGGGAGAGACCATCCCACCACTTCGTGACGGGCTTGAAGGTCATGCCGGGGACACTGCCTTCGACGGTGTAGCTGTATTCGTGCTTGGCTTCGGCCTGGCTGGCGTCGATGGTGACGATATCGGAAGCCGTCTTGTCCTCGTTGCGGTTGTAGTTCTGGAACATGTATTCGTACCAGTTAACGACGAGGTTTCTTCCAATCGAGCTACCATAGGCAAGGCTCGGCGCCTGGATCTTTCCGGTGAAGGCCTGGTTTGCGGTCAGTTCGACCTCGCCATCGGTCGTGACGGCCTTTCCGTTGATCTGGAGAGCGGAGACGACGTGGATTTCAAGGTCGGCAGTGGCGGAAATCCAGCCATCGACCGTGACGTTGACGGGGACGGTGTAGACGCCTTCCTCGGCGGGGTTGCCGGAGATGACGTTGCCGTTGACAAGGCTGAGGCCTTCCGGCATCGGCGACTTCGTGGCATCGGCAAGGCTGACGGAGACATCGTTTGTTCCGGCGATAGTGACGGGGACGTTGTTGCTGACGCCTCTTTCGACGTTGACGACGATCTTCTCGCCAGCGGCGAATCCGTTCTGGGCGGTGGAGGAGTTGGCTCTGGTGTAGAGGGCTCTCTGGGCACGGATACGGACGCCGTAGTAGAGGGTGTCGTCTTCCATCGTGGCGTTGGTGGAATCGGTGACTTCCTCATCGGGAGAGACAAGGACGGTCTTCTTCTCGGCATTCCAGACACCATGGTCGAAGGCATTGTTGGAATAGGACTTGGACTGTCCGAGGAGCTGGTCGGATCCGGCGATGGCCATCAGGTTGACGGGGACATAGGCCTTGGCCCAGGCGTCGGTGCAGACATCGGCCTTGGAATCCCACTCATCGCGCAGGAGGTACTGGTGGATGGCATAGGAGTTGGCAGTGACTTGCTTTCCGATACGGTTGAAGGAGGACATGAGACCCATGGATCCGGCCTTGATGGCGAATTCGAACGGACGGAGGTAGTTCTCGCGGATGACCTGCTCGGTCGCCCAAGTGAAGACACCGCCGTAGTCGGCACGGAAGGATTCCTGATCGTTGAGGAAGAAGTGCTTGCAGTAGGTAATCAATCCCTTGGAGAGGGCTCCACTGACTTCGGCATAGGAGAAGCGGGCGGAGTGGAAGCTATCCTGGGAGAAGTACTCGAAGTTACGGCCGGAGAAGGGAGAACGGTGGATGTTCATGCCACCGCCTGCCCATTGGGAGAGACCGGCGAAGATGGCCTGGTTTCCGACGATGCGGCCCTTCTGCTCGGCAAGTTCGACATTGAAGGAGGAAGCGAGGATCGGGTTGGAGGGGAAGAGGGTTCCGCCGCGGATCTGGACGGGTCCGTCAGCGTAGTTGTCCTCCGGCTTTCCGATGTTGCCCATGGCGGAGATGCCAGGACCGGACTTGGCGTCGCCGGAGACGATGTTGGTCATGTCTTCCCAGGAGAGCTGGTTCATGAACTCGTCCCACTTCTTCGTGCCTTCGTCATCGGCGATGGTGACAGCGCCATCCTTCAGGGTCGGAAGCTCATAGTCGACACCGCTCATGTCGGCAAGGGTGATGGTTCCGGAGGCGGGAGTGACGCCCTGGTCCCAATTGGACGGGACGCTTTCGACATACCACGGATCGGTTTCCTTCAGCTCGGAGTGATAGTAGATATCCTGATCGTCATATTCGGCAAGCGTCTTGTCATCCAGGGTTCTGTCTTCCTTGGAAGCGGGCTTAGGCTGTTCAAGGCCGGTTGCCCTGGAGATCTGGTTGGCAAGGAGCGTCTCGTTGGTGGAGTCAAACTCATCGACGAAGATAGGCTCGATCTTCTTTCCGGAAGTGTAGTCGGTCTCGCAACGGATGTCCGAAGCGATCTTTCTTGTCGTCGTCAGGACGGGAGTATGGGAGTCCCTGTTGGCGGAGATGATGTAGTCGCCCGCCTCAAGCTCGTAGCCCTTGAAGCCGTTCTTGTTGGCATCGTTCCAATCGAAGGAAGCCATGTCCTGGGCGACGAACTGGACTTCGACGATCTGGCTTTCGCCCGGCTCGAGGACTTCGGTCTTGGCGAAGTTGACGAGGTTGTTGGAAGGCTTCTCGATTTCGCCCTTGGTATAGGGAGCGGAATAGTAGATCTGGACGACGTCCTTGCCAGCGACGTCGCCGGTATTGGTGACCTTGACGCGGACGGTGACGGTCCTGTTTGCGGCATCGATGGTCAGGTTGTCCTCAACGCCGGCCCATTCCCAATCGAAGGTGGTGTAGCTTAAGCCATAGCCGAAGGGATAGAGGACGTTTTCCTTGTACCAGGCTTCGCCCTGGTCACCCATGTCATGTGCTTTCGTTTCATAGTACTTGTAGCCGAGGTAGATGCCTTCGCGGTATTCGACCTGGGAGTAGTTGGTCAGGTTTCCGTCCTCGTCGTAGTAGGAAGCATCCAGCCTGTTGCCACCGGCATCCTTGTTCTGGGTGTCGAAGCCGAAGTTCGTCCAGGTCGGATCCTTGGTGAAATCTGCGGTCCAGATGTCGGAGGTGTGGCCGGAAGGGTTCACTTCGCCGTTGAGGATCTTGCCGACCGCATCGACACCGTTGTTTCCGACGCCACCGATCCAGAGGATGGCATCGACGCCGAGGTTGTCGGCCGTCTTTTCGGCAGCGAGGTCGGGAATCTGCATGATGTTGGAGGAGTTGATGAGGACGATGACCTTTCCGAAGTGCTGCTTGACGTGGCGGATGAGGGCGACTTCGTTGTCATCAAGCTGGAGGATGTGATCATCGGGATTGGCGTGGTCGGCGACATTGTTCGTCGCAAGGTCCTTGTTCTCCGTGCCTTCCCTGGAGAGGGTGACGATAGCGGCATCGTTGTAGGTGTCATAGGACTCGATGGCGGAATTGGTGTAGTTGGAGATGGGCAGCTCGTTGTTGATCGTGCCCATCTGGAGATAGCTGTTGTATAGGCTGATGGTTCTCGGGTTGACGGAGAAGCCGGCATCCTCAAGGGAGCTCTGGAGTGTCGAGTGCTGGATTCCACCGTTGTCGAGCGTACCGGCACCCGAGCCACCGCCAGCGACGACAAGATCGACGCTGTGCATGCCAAACAGGGTGACCTTCTTCTCGTACTTGCTCAGCGGGAGGGTGTCGTTGGCATTCTTGAGGAGGACATCGCCTTCCTCGGCAATCTGAACGGCAACCTCTCTTCCAGCTTCATGGGCTGCCTTTTCGGTGGCGTAGTCGGTGTAGTACTTTCCCTCTTTCTCCAGGAGACCCGTCTTGCCACCTTCGGGAGTTACCAGTGTCTCGACGATGGGCTCATACGGATCGGGCTCTTCCGGATCGGTGCCTGGATCAGTGCCAGGATCGGTCGTTCCCGGCGTGGACGTTGTGGAGTCCGTGGGCGTTGTCGGGTTGTTCGGCGTGGTCGTCGATGATGCACCCGGGGTGGTCATTGAGGACGTTCCGGTGCAACCTACCAAACCGAGGCTGAGCGAAGCGAGGAGTACCAAACCTAATTTGATTTTCTTCTGCATGTTCTGTCCTTTCTTTTTCTTCTGCGACAATCAAATCGGCATACGAAAAGTCCTGAAAAATATCTCTAATTCCACCTCCTTTTTCTCATCGGTTTCTTGTGCGATGGGCTTGAACTGGCTTGATTATAGAACTGTGCGGGGGGGGTTCGTCAAGGGGTATTTTTCAAAAAATGGAAGCGGTTTTTTGACGCGGAATTGCGGTGGCGAGCGCTTTCAAAACAAGGAATGAATCATTCATTATGGTGACAATGTACGACCTTGTGACCCGATTTTGCCGTTGCTGGGGAATCATCGGAGAATGCACTCTTCCTTTGAAAATGAGGCATCCTGACCTCGTTTGGGTTATCGTATTAGGGATTGTGGAATCACTGGAGAAACGGATATGGAAATAGCCATCTTGGGCGCAAGCGGACATATGGGCATGGAAGTCGTGCGGAAGCTTCTCTCCATCAAGGAAATCGATAGCATCGCTGTCCTTATGCGGAGCAAGAAGAGAGCTGATGCCTTTCAGAAGGCCTTTTCTTCCTATATGAATCGCATCCGTATCGTCATGGGTGATGTCTCTTCCTTTATTGCCTTGGATTCCCTTTTGGGAAAGGCGAGCTATGTCGTGGATATGGCTGCCCTTATTCCACCACAATCGGACTATCATCCCAAAAATGCCGTTCTCGCCAATGAACAAGGACCCAAAAATATCGTGAAGGTCCTCAAGGAAAAGAATCCTCTGGCAAAGCTTATCCATATATCCACGGTTGCCATCTTTGGAGATAGGACAACAGATCATCCTATAGGAAAGGTCGGTGATCCTGTCATCAGCTCCGTCTACGATATCTATTCCTTGACGAAGGAAAGAGGAGAATTGGCTGTCCTGGAATCCGGTCTGAGAAACTGGGTCATTCTCCGACAGACGGCGATGTTCTACGACAGCCTCATAAAGAACAATATGGATGATGGTCTGATGTTCCATACACGGGTGGACGGCCCTTTGGAATGGCTCTCGGCAAAGGATAGCGCCCTTCTTGTTTCAAGAATCATCGAAAGCGATATCAAGGGACGGTTGGAAGGAAAGAACTTCTTCCGTCATGTCTACGATATGCCTGGCGGAAGAAAGAACCGTTGCTATGGCTGGGAGGTTCTCTCCAAGGGCCTTCAACTGGCCTCCCTTTCCTTTGAAAAGGTCTTCCAACCAAAGGACTTCGTGACGAGAAACTTCCATGGCGTATGGTATCCAAAAGACAATATTCTTGATGAATTGTTCCATTATCAAAATGAAACATTGGACGATTTCTTCAAGGAGCAACGGAAAAAATATCCTTTATTCCGCCTTGGAAGATGGATACCGAATTCCCTTGTCCGATACGTCCTTTGCAAGAAACTTCTCGGCAAGAACGAAAACAATCCCGCCTATTGGTATGCCACCGACAGGAATGAACTCCTAATGGCTTTCTGTGGCGGAAGGAAAGCCTATGAAAGCTCACCTCAGACGTGGACGGAAGACATGCTCCCTAAGGAAATACCGGAAGATCCCAAAGGGCTTGATCCCCTCTATGACGTCGAAAAGCCCGAAACCGAAATCGCTTTGGAAGACCTCAAGATATTGGCGCGCCTTCATGGCGGGGAGTGTCTGGAATCGGCTTTCAAGAAAGGGGATGTCTATCGCCCTGTTGCCTTCAAGGATCAGGACGGCAATGCTTTCTCGATGACGCCCTATGCTGCCTATAAGGTAGGACACTGGTTCAATCCGACTCTAACGGGCTATGTCTGGGACTATGATCGCCTATCGAAGAAGGATAAGATCTATGCCCAAGCCTGGTATCTGACTTTTTCACCGGAAGAGAACAATCGGTATTGGATGGATGAATCCTTTGCTCGCCACCTTCAGGAGAACGGGAAATGAATATCGCGCTCGTCTATTTTTCGGGAACCGGGAATACCCGAAAGTGCATCCTGGCCATGGAACAGGCCCTGGCGGACAAGAAACAGGAGACTGCTGTTTTCGATCTGGAGAAGGAAGGAAATATCGACCTCTCCTCTTTCGACTGCCTGCTCATCGGCTATCCCATCCATGCCTTCAATGCCCCGAAGATCATCCTGGATTTCGCCACAGGGATGAATAGCCTTCCAAAAGACGATCCTGTCTATATTCTGAAAACATCGGGGGAAGGTCTCCATTTGAATGACTATTCCTCGGCCAGGCTTCTTTCCCTCCTTAGGAAGAACGGCTATCAACCAAGAGGGGAGTTTCATTACCTCATGCCCTATGATATGGTCTTCCGGCATACGGAGGATATGGCCTATCAAATGTGGGATACGGCAAGAAAGCTGATTCCTTTGGATGCCCAGGAAATCCTTGACGGATGCAAAAGGGAATGGAAGGCAACGCCTTTTACGAAGGCCATCCTTTCCCTTCTTCGCATCGAGCAGAAGGCAAGCGGCATCGTCGGAAAGACCTTCCTCGCCGACAGCAAATGCATCCGCTGCGGTCTCTGCGTCCGCAACTGCCCGGTCAAGAACATCTCCATGGATGACAAAGGGATTCATTTCTCGACCAAGTGCATCCTCTGTTCCCGCTGCGCCTTCTTCTGCCCTGAGGACGCCATCCATCTTGGTATCCTCAATTTCATGAAGGTCAATGGCCCCTACAAGTTCCAAAGGATTGGCGACGGCATGGGAAAAGAAGGAATCCTTGAGAAGTCGTATGAGGATTACTTCAAGAATGCAGAGGAAAGAATCCAAAGAAGCGAGAGGAAGGAAGAGGAGAAGAAAAAATAAAACAGCTTTCCGAAAAGAAAGAAGAATGCCTCAATAAAGCTTCTTTGCCAAGAAGACGCTGTTTGGCGAGAGCACAAACCCATTCTTAGAGTAGAAGGAAAAGGCTGGATAGTTTCTTTCCGTGGAGAGGATGAGGTAAGGTATCTTCCTTTCGATGCAGGCCTTTTCGACTTCGGATAGAAGAAGGGTGCCAAGGCCCTTTCCCTGTCTTGTTGGTTTGACACAGAGCTCGTCGATCCGGAACTGGTTTCCGATATAGAAATGCATCAGCCGGCCGAGGACGAGGCCGATAAGTTCCGTGTCATCGAAGAGACCAAAGGCAAGGGTGTTTTTCTGGTCGAGGAGGTCCTGGATATAGCGATCCAGTTGTTTCCTGTCTGACCAGTCGTCGTTCCACGGTTCTCTGGAAAAGGCGGAATCGAAGACATCAACGACCTCTTGGAAGTCCTTGTTATAGTCGAGTGTTCTTAATTGCATGCTTTCTCCTTTTGAAGCGGTCTCTTTGGCTCCTATTCTATTTCAAAACGAGGGATGAAGGAATCTAGAGAAACTTCCCGGTCTTGCTTTCCTTGCAGGAAACAACATCGTCAATCGTTCCCTCAACGACGATCCTTCCGCCTTCATTTCCGCCTCCAGGTCCCATGTCGATGACGTAGTCGGCATTGCGGATGACATCCAGATCATGCTCGATGACGACGATCGTGGCTCCGGAATCAAGAAGGGTCTGGAAGACATTGAGAAGCGTCCGAACATCCAAGGGATGAAGGCCGATCGTAGGTTCGTCGAAGACGAAAAGCGTGTCCTCCTGGCCTTTTCCCATCTCGCTTGCCAGCTTGAGCCTCTGGGCTTCCCCTCCGGATAGGGAAGGGGTCTCCTCACCCAAAGTCAGATAGCCAAGGCCGAGGTCATCAAGAACCTTGAGCTTGGGATAGATGGTCTTCATGTCCTTGCAGGCAACAAGGGCATCCTGGACATCCATGTTCATCAGCTGGGGAAGGGTGATCCTTCTTCCGTCCTTGAGCAGGCAGTGGACATTGTCGGCATCCTTCCCATAGCGGGTACCATGGCAATCCGGGCAGGGGATCTCGACATCCGGAAGGAATTGGACATCGAGGCTTATCGAACCCGTTCCATCACATGTCGGACAGCGGAGCTTTCCCGTGTTGTAGGAGAAATCCCCGGCATGATAGCCAAGCTTTCTGGCCTCTTCCTGACGGGCAAAGATTTTCCTGAGTTCATCGTGGATATTGGCATAGGTTGTCACGGTCGAACGGACATTGATCCCGATGGGCGTGGCATCGATAAGCTTGGCTTGTTTTATGCCATCCGTGTCGATTCCCTTGACATGTTTAGGAAGGCTTCTTCCTAAAGCCATGCTCTGGATTGCCGGAACAAGGCTTTCCAGAACGAGGGTTGTCTTTCCGGAACCGGAGACACCCGTGACGACAGTCAGCCTTCCTTTTGGAATGTCGACCTCCAAGGGTTTGACAGTGTGGATAGAATCGGTGGAAAGATGGATTTTTCCTTTTTGGAATATCTCAGCCTTGTTAACGACAGGCCGTGTCCTGCTCTTTTCCTTTCCGGATAGGAAGGGACCGATTTTGGAGGCGGGATTAAGGGAGAGCGATTCCGGTGTTCCCTTGGCAAGGACTCTACCGCCATTGGTTCCAGCACCGGGCCCCATTTCGATCAGATAGTCAGCTGCCTTAAGAACCTGGACATCGTGATCCACAAGAAGGACGGAGTTTCCATCATCGATAAGATCATGCATCACGTCAATAAGGCCGAGGAGATTGGAAGGGTGAAGACCGATAGATGGCTCATCGAGAACATAAAGGACTCCAGTCGTACGATTCCTGACAGCTCTTGCCAGTTGCATTCTCTGCCTTTCTCCAGTGGACAGAGTAGAAGAAGCTCTATCCAGCGTGAGATATCCTAATCCGAGATCAAGAAGCCTCTTGGCCGTTCCCAAGAAGGAATCGATGATGCTTGTAGCCATGGGACGCATCGCCACTGGAAGGCTTTGGGGAATTTCCTTGACCCAGAGGACGAGTTCGGAAAGGGTCTTCTGACAAGCCTCATCCAAGCCGATGCCAAGGATCTTGGGAAGGCGTGCCTTTTGGGAGAGACGGGTTCCATGGCATTCCGGACAGATGCCGCTTTTGAGGAACTTCTCGACCCTTTTCATGCCGCTTTCGTCCTTGACCTTCGACAGGGCGTTTTCGACCGTAAGGACGGCATTGTAGTAAGTGAAGTCCAGCTCGGCGAAGTCCTCCGTTTTCTTGGAACGGTAGAGAATATGCTTTTTGATGGCTGGACCATGAAAGACAATATCCTTCTCCTTCTCCGTCAGCTCCCGGAAGGGAACGTTGGTCCTTACGCCCATAGCCCGACAGACATCGACCATAAGGGACCACATAAGGGAATTCCAAGGAGCGACGGCACCCTCTTCGATTGTCTTGCTCTCATCGGGAACAATAGTTGAAAGATCGACTTCCAGAATCGTTCCTGTTCCGGAACATTTCGGGCAGGCTCCTTGGCTATTGAAGGAGAGTTCTTCTGCCGATGAGGCATGGAAATGGGCATGACAGATCGGACAGACGAGCTCCTGTCCGGCGGCGACATTGATCGTTGGCTCGACGTAGTGACCGTTTGGGCAGCAATGGGAAGCAAGACGGGAATACATCAGCCTCAAGGAATTGAGAAGCTCCGTTCCGGTACCAAACGTCGAGCGGATTCCAGGGATGGCTGGGCGTTGATGGAGGGCAAGGGCTGCCGGGACATAGAGAACCTTGTCGACATCTGCCTTGGCCGCTTGTGTCATGCGTCTTCTCGTATAGGTGGAAAGAGCCTCCAGATAGCGCCTTGATCCCTCCGCATAGAGAACACCAAGGGAAAGGGAGGATTTTCCGGAACCGGAAACACCGGCGATGCCGACAATCTTGTTTAAGGGGATATCCACATCGATGTTCTTTAGGTTATGGACCCTTGCCCCTCTTATTTCGATATGATCTCGCATCTTTCTTCCTCCTCATTGGCAAGACAATTATAGAAAGTTCGGCAAGGCAAGACAAAGAGGAAGAAGAGCGATTGAAAAGCAATCTTTCGATGGTTATTAAGAGCGGAAATCAGTTATTGGTTTTCTATGACAAATGTATTTCAAAATCAAACTAGATGTTTTCTGTCAATCTTTCCCTTTTCGCAAGCTCATCTTTCTCAGCCTTCTTTTTGTCTCGTCGGATGCCAAGGAATCCAAACGGGATTGAAAGATAGAGAAGAGCGAGGACAAAGATGAAAATCTCAAGGGATGTGACAAGAGAGAGGGAGAGAAGAGGGGCATGAACGATGCTATTGAAGATAAGGCAGGCCAATGCGACAAGAAGCCAAGAAGGAACGGAGATGATAACAGCCATCAGGAATCCCTGGAGAAGGCTTGTCTTGAGAAGGTCGCTGTTGGAAAGGTTTGGCTGAAGCCTTTTCGTTAGCTTGACCTGGTCCTTTCCGAAGGCGAGGAAAATACATGCGGCAAAAAGCAGGAGAACGATGACGACATATCTTCCGGGTTCTCGGACGTATTCTCTGAAGATATCGATGGCATAGCCGTTGTGCGTAAAGGCGTTCTTCGATTCGATGACCCTTCCGGCACCATAGGCGTTTCGCATATCCAAGTACTCCAGACAGCTTGCCACTTGCCCTGCGTTGGTGACAAAGGCATAGATGGTGCTCTTCTCATCGATTGTCTCGCCGGTGTAGGTCAAGGCATGGCAAGAAAGAATGACACCGTTTCGAATCTCCTGGAGACGATCCTTCTTTTCGGTAGAGAACACATCCGGAAAGAGGGACTCGATATAGTCCCTTTCCTTGTTTTCGTAGACGCCGACGATCGTCAAGCCATTGATGCTCTTTCCGATGAGCTGGTCGATAGAAGAGGGCAGAAAGCTTTCCTTTTCGGTGACGATGCCATATTTCAGGAAGAGATCGGCCTGTAGCCAGGAAATCATGATCTCGTTCTCGTTTGTCGGAAGACGGCAAAGCGAAGATGAAGAAAGCCTTCTATCGAAAGAAAGGCCAAGGCTTTCCATGTCGGCATGCTCATCGATACTGAGAAGACTATCCTTTGCAAGGAGTTGTCCGATTGGCATTGCCATCTGGTCCTGCTTGAATTGAGTATCATATTCTTCTTTTTCCTGGATATAGAAAGCTGTGTCAAAGCCACCTGCCGAGACGAGCATACTCGGTTTACGGAAAGTAGAGATAAGGAGATCCTTCTGACCCTCGTCGAATGGAGCGTCGTTTTCTACAAGCATCAAACCGCCTTTTGAACGGACGCCTACGTATTCGACACTGTTAAGCTGGACAAAGTTCATGCCAGTATCGATGGCCTTCGAGAATTCGTTATAGAGAACGGGTGCTTTCGATACCGTTGAAAAGCAACCGAAGAAGGTCATCATCACGATAGCAAATATCCCAAAAAAGATCGTCTTTCCTTTGGACTTTTGGAAAGTGCACTTTGTCTGCTGAAGACGCTTCCTCAAGGAAACGGTCTTGTCTTTTGTCTTTTTCATCTAACTTTCCTCTATTTCACCAGAAAGGAGAGTCATTGTGTAAGTATCTTTCGAAAGATTTGTTCCAACTAGGATACGTCTTATTCCATTTGAGCACCAAGAGAAGGCGATAGATGTTGCAAAAAAGTTTTCTGCAATAGTGACGTTTTCCGATTCATGAGCATCGAGAACGATTTCATTAACGTCATTAAGGTTTGTCCACTTAAGGCCGTCATCCTCGAAACACATTTTGGAATTATAGTAAATGGTCAAAGAATGGTTATTTGGATTGCTGACGTTGATTATCCAATGGGAATTAAAGAAACTTGATTCGAAGGAAACAATTCTAATTTCCAAGTTCAATTCCATAAGGGGAATTTCCATCGAGAACTTTCCAGTTGTCAAAAGAACTGGTGCACAAACTTCGGTTGTGTGATCGAATCCTGTTCCATAGCACAAATCAATTCCATTGGAGTAATAAGCCGCATAGATAAGTTCGGAACAATACCAGTTATTTTCATTGATGGAGACATCGGTGGAGAAAAAATCGGAAACCCCTGCATAGTTCTTGCCAATTTGGTGTGAAATAAAGTCCTTAGCCTTGCCAGCTATACCAAGCTCATGGGCTCGATAGACGCGATAAATCACAACCCCTTTCTCAACAAAGCGGGTATCATCAAGGAAACCATAGTTTACTCCAGATGCTACTGCTTCAACCGTTTGGATATAATTGCCATAATAGCTAGGCTGATTAATTTCATAAATGAAAGCCACATGATCCGTCGGCAAATCAGTTAGTGTTTCATAAAGAAAATCGCCTTCCCAAATCTCGTCATAATCGATATTTTCATTAGACATTATCGGCTCTCTTTGAAAAGCACTCTTTGGCGTCGGCTGGGAGTTATCCAAATCTTTACCTAAAATATATTTTTCATCAGGGAAAGCTTCCTTAATGATATTGCTTCTAGGGGATATTTGGTTAGCTGTTTTTGAGAACACGTTCGTGGCAAATGGTTTCTGAAGGGGAATTTCATGGCTTGACATCTTTTCCGTATAATCCTCAATAGAATATGAATATTGATAGAAGTTATTACAGAAGTCTTCAAAGGAAACCTCGCTATCCAGAGTTCTAATTCTCACGGATCTTTGGTATTTTTCATAGTAGCCTTCGAAGACATCCTTAAACGAAAAGACCTGATAAACGGCATCATCGTATTCTGTCATTGTACTTTGATGTGCCGCAGGACGGAGGGGGGTCGATTCAATAGAAAAGCTGGTATTGTTAGTTATTAAAGAAGAAAACAGGATTGCGAATACGAGAAAAAGCCTTTTCATTTTGACCTCCTTCTTAGTCTTAAGGGTGGGGTTTGCTAAGCACATTATAATCCATTTTCAAGCCACAACCAAAGGAGATGGCGGATAGGAGTAACATGAGAAAGCCAAGTCTGAAGCTTGAAATCAAGACAATTTGACAAAGTAATAGGAACTTGGCACTGGAAGACAATACGCCTATTAGACAGGTAAAAACAATTCAGCTTTTTCTTTCCACGAACAAAACACCTTCTCCAAATCACTCTTCAGTACATGCCTTAACGAGGGCAACAAAAACAATCCGATGGACTCGAGTCTATACAATGGCTGGCAATGAACTTACCTACAGGATCTCACCCGTCAGGCCGAACTTCCGGATATCGGAATCCTGGAGCTTGTTTTTGTAGACGTAATAGATAAGGCCGATGGCACAGGGGATGCAAGCCAGAAGCCAGGCCATCGGAGAGGCGATGCAGACGGAGAGGAAGGACCAGCCATAGTGAGGACCAAAGGCTTCGGTCAGGGCAAGATCGCCTGTCGTCATGGCCATCAGGGGTGGGATGGCAAGGGAAACAACGACCCTGGCGATGACTTCCATGCTGCCGGCAAGAAGAGGGAAGGCGGACTTTCCCAATCCCTGGATGGAGCTTCTGACGATGAAGAGAAGGCCCAAAAGATAGGTGGACGGGGCGATGAAGGAGAAGTACATCTGGCCATAGTGCTTCACGGCCGGGGTGACATAGTCCTTGTCCAGGAAAAGATAGAGGTAGGCACCGTTGATGGAGGCAAGAAGTTCCGTTACCATCAGGATGGTGCAAAGGCTTGCTCCGATAAGAAGGCTTTGGTTGAGGCCCTTCTTGATGCGGTCGTATTTCCTGGCGCCCCTATTCTGGGAGCAGTAGCTGATCATCGTCGCCCCCAAGGCATCCAATGTCGTCTCCAGGAAGGTCTCGAACTTGTTTGAGGGACCAAAGGCTGCCTGGGCCATGTTGAAGGACGTGCTGCCATCATGCTCAAGGATAGGCTCATAGGAAACGTGAAAAGTATCGACATAGGGCTTTCCGTTTGCCAGATAGTAGTTCTGGCTGAAGGTATCGAAGTCGACGACGTCTGCCTGAAGGACGATAAGGCCGATGGCAAGGATAGAAAACTGCAGGGCAAGAGGAAGGCCGAGCTTGAGGTGTTCCCAGGCAAAGCGGAGGTCGAGATGGAAATCCCCCTTCTTCGGACGCAGGAAAGGATAGCGCCACAGGGCATAGACAAGGCAACCCAAGGCCGCGACGAACTGGGCGATGTTGACCGACATTGCCGCACCGAAGACGCCACCGGATTGCGGTAAGCCGAATTCCGGCAGGATATCCGGGATGCCGACGATGAAGAGGAAGTCCAGACCCACGGAGAGAAGCGTCGATCCAAAGAGGAAAAGGAAAGGCGTCAGACTGTCGCCGATGGAGCGGAGGAAGGCGCAGAGAAGGTTATAGAACACCTGGGTGAAAAGCCCGGCATAGATCGTGGTGATGAAGATCTTGGAGGCTTGATAGGTCGGTCCTTTGGTGATCTGAAGAAGGGCAAGAAGCGGATCGACAAGGCTGAGGGCGAGGATGGTCAGGACGATGGAGACGACAAGGGCCAGAAAGAGCTGGTGGACGAAGGACTTGCGCAAGCCTTCCATGTCGTTTGCGCCCTTCTTGGCACCGGAGATGACGGAGAAGCCTGCCGAACAGCCGAAGGCAAACTGCAGAACGAGGAAGGTCAGGGAGTTGGTATCGTCGATTCCCGTGACATAGGCCGCCTCCAGGAAGTGGCCGCAGATCAGTTCGTCGATGAGGGTGTAGGACTGTTGGAAAAGATAGGAGAAGACGACCGGAAGCCAAAAGAGGAGGATGACCTTCCACGGCTTTCCCTTTGTCAGGTCGATCGGCTTGAAGATGCCTTTTATCTTTTCAATGGTGGACATGGTGGAAAACCTCCGAAAATCCGCAAACTAATATAGATAGGGACAGGATAAAGAAAAGAGGGATTAACCGCTTTCATCGGAAAGAGAGCCAAATTGATTTCCATGTCCTTCTATTTTTAGAAAAGCGGTTCTTCGGAGGGTTATTGTTTTTTTTGATGTATTTGACTTTCTGACGATCTATTTTGATAGTACTGCGCCTGGCTGAGGAACATTTTCTTGTACAGGCTGTTTTCCTTGGCCATGAGTGCCTCGTGCGTGCCCCGCTCGACGATCTGGCCTTTGTCCAAAACGAGGATGTCATCGCAATAGCGGGTCGAGGACATGCGATGGGAGATGAAAAGGGCGCTTCTTCCCTGGATGAGGCGGAGGAAGGATTCATAGATTTCCTGTTCGGAGATGGGATCCAAGGCCGAGGTCGGCTCGTCAAGCAAGACCAAGGGACTGTCCTTGTAGAGGGCCCGAGCGATAGCTATCTTCTGGCTTTCGCCGCCCGAGAAGGAGACACCCTCCTTGTCCAGTTCCGTTCCGAAGTGGGTTCCCATTCCCTTCTTCGTCTTTTCGATGCGCTCCAAGACACCGGCTTTCCTCAAGGCATCCTGGATGGCTATCTTGTCCATCCTTTTGCTTCCGGCGACGTTCTTTTCGATGCTGTCCTCAAGGAGGAAGAAGTCCTGGAAGACGGCGGCGACTTCCTTTTGGTAGTCCTCGAAGGCAAAATCGTTGATGTCTTTTCCGTCGATGAGGATCTTTCCGCTGTCGGGAACGTAGAGCCTTGTCAGAAGCTTGACGATGGTCGACTTTCCGGCACCGTTTGGTCCGACGAGGGCCATCTTCTTTCCGAAGGGAATCGTGAAGCTGACATCCTTTAGGACGCTCTCACCCTCTCCCGGATAGGAGAAGGAAACGTGATCGAAGGTAAAGCTCGGACGGGAAATGGGGAAGGTGATCCGCTCTCCGGAATCGTCCTTGCTCTTGAGGTCGAGGAAGGCGAAGGAATAGCTTTCCGAATGGCAGACCTGGTAGGCGTTGAAAAGACCGGAGAAGATGTTGGAGAAGGCGGCCTGGAGATTCACGGCTGCCGAGGAGGCGAGGACGACGTTTCCGACGCTGAGGAATCCTTCATAGGCCATGAAGCCATAGATGAGATAGCTTCCCAAAAAGAGGGCGATGGTCGGAAGGACGGAAAGGGCACATGTCCAGGAAGCCGTGACGTTCATCCCGGCAAGAAGATTGACGAGAGGCTGGATGCCTTCCTTCATTCGATAGAGGACACCCTCCTTCATCTGATAGAGACGGACATCCTTGTGAAGATCCTTGCTGGTCAGGATTCCCACATAGGCCGTAAAGCGGCGATTGACATCCGTCGCCTTGTCCATTTCCCTGGTCATCCTTTTAGAATAGAGGGACCTTGCCTTGACGGATAGAAGGGAGCAGAGGATGGCAAGAAGGACGACCGTCAGATCCGAAAGCGGAGAGGGGAGATAGGAAAATCCCGTCGTTTCCCTCGGAAGAAGAAGGACAAAGAGGAAGACGACAAGGGCATAAAGGAAGGAGAAGAAGCCGAGCAAGGCCGTCGTGAAGCTTCCCATCGCCTGGTTGATGCCGCCGAAGGTCCGGGACATCAGCTCACTTTGATCAAGAAGCCCTTTGACTTCCTTCGACTCCAACGTGGCATAGGAAAGGGAGAGGGCCTTCTGGTCCATCCTGTTCTGGAGCCTTTCCTCAAGCTCCAGGGAACGGCCTTCCACGATCGGGGAAAGAAGGGCGGAAAGAAGGGAGAGGACAAGGCTGATGATGGCACCATGACCGGCCAAAAGGAGAATGGAAGAGAAGCTTTCCTGGGCCAGGATCTTATCGATGATGATCGAGGAGAAGAAAGAAAGGACGAAGGGAGAGAGGGCCGATAGGGCTGTCTGCAGAAGGACGAGGAAGAGATAGAAGGAATCTTCCTTGCGGACGAAGCGGAATACGCGTCTGAAGTCTTTCATGTCATTCTTCCTCCTTTTCCTCTTGATAGGACTTGGCCTGGACCTGGAACATATGGGCGTATTCCCCGTTCTTGGCAAGAAGGGATTCATGGGTTCCTTCCTCCAGGATCTTCCCGTCCTTCAGAAAGAGGATGCGATCGCAGAACCTCGTCGAGGCCAGACGGTGGGAGATGAAAAGGGAGGTCTTTCCGGAAGTGATCTCCTGATAGCGGTTGTAAAGCGTGGCCTCGGCTAGTGGATCCAAGGCGGCCGTCGGCTCATCAAGAAGGAGAAGATCCCCTTCCCGATAAAGACAGCGTGCCAAGAGCACCTTCTGGACCTGTCCCCCTGAGAGGCCCGTCCCGTTAGGATCATAGGCCGTCGTCATGTTGGTCATAAGACCTTTGGGAAGGCTTTGGACGATAGGAAGAAGATCCGACTCCTTGATGGCCTTATCCATCCTCTCCTTGTCATAGTCATCCTTTCCGGCGATATTGAAGGCAAGGCTATAGGGGAAAAGCTCCGCCTTCTGATTGATGACGGCAAGGTGCTTCCGGTATTCCTGGGGATCCATATCCTTGATATCGACATCGTCGACTAGGATACGTCCTTTCTGCGGAACTAGGAATTGGCAAAGAAGACCGGCTATGGTTGTCTTGCCGGCACCGTTTTCTCCGACAAGGGCGATTTTCTCGCCTGGTTTTATCGTCAAGGAGAAGTCCTGAAGGATGTTTCTCTTCCCGTCGTAGGAGAAGGTGACGTTCTCAAAGCGGATGCTCCAGGGCCTTGAAAGCCGGGATATTTCCTTTATGCCACCATTCTTTGCCTGCCCTTTGTCGAGGAATTCCAGGAAGGGCCTTAGGATCTGGGAGGAGAAGAGGATCATGTTGAAGCCGGAAGAGAGGGAAGAGACGTTTCCGACAAAGGAGATCACCGCGGAGACAAGGAAGGCAAGCTCACTGATCGTTATCGTTCCGGCCTGATAGTCTTCGACAAGGAAGAAATAGGAAAGGACGCTTGCCCCGGCCAGGAAGAAAGCCGAGACCACGGTCGGAAGGGAGGAGAGGAAACGGACTTTCGTATAGACCTTCGACGCCTGGAGAGAGGCTTCCTTTCCTTTTTCCATCACATACTCGACAAGGCCATTGTTGCGGATATCCTTTCCGGCGACGGGATCCTTGGCGATGCGGCTGTAATAGGCCTTCTTCCTTTGAAGTGGCGTCAAAACGGTCTTCTCGATCCTCTCGTTGTGTTTGTCGACCACAAGGGAAAGGACAAGGTAGAGGACAAGAAGGCCGGCCATCAAAAGGAAGAGATAGCCGGAAACCAAAGCCGCGAAGACGGAATAGAGAACGACACCCACGAATGAAGAAAGGAAGCCGGGGATTTCCTTGAGGATCCTTTCGTATCCGACCCAGTTTCCGTCGACAGCCTCGAAGGCATTCACGAAGAGGGAATCCGAGTCCGTGTCGATCAGCTTAAAGTCGCAGGAGAAAGCCGCATCGGCAAGCCGCATGATACCCCTGTCGACCCGGACGATCGTTCCATACTGCTCCAGGACGATACTGAGAAACGAGGAAAGATAGGAGAAGATACCGGCGGCAAAAATCAAGGCGACGATCGTCCCGACAAAGCTCGGAACGGATGGCCATTCATGCGATGCAAATGCGACCGTGACCGGGGCGATGAAGGCCAAGGAGAGCGGAGCAAGGACAGAGGCGAGGACATCGAAAAGGAGCGCCAAGGGATAGAGAGAAAAGGAGTGGCAGGAATCCTTGAGGACCAACTTCACGCAACGGAAGAGGACATTCTTCTGTGAAGGCATAACGCACCTCCTTTGAGTACAGGAACAATGAAAAACATTATACCTGTCGATACAATAAAGATAACAAATCCGTATCGTCCGTCATATCTTCCCTTATCGGAATGTCCCTATGGTATATCAACCAATAGTTGAAGTCAACTATGAATTGAAAAATAAATCCTTTCTTTTTGATGCGGAAATCGAGTCCGAAAAAGGACGGCTGTCAACACCCTTCCCGGATTTACTTGTGCCTGTTCTTCTCCAGCTTCCTGTCTGCCTTCAGCATCTCAAGGTCGAAGCGGCTGAGCTTGTCCTGGATCTTTCCGATGTAGGTATCCCTTATATGGTTGATTAGGTCGCTGATGGAACCGGTCGCCTTGATGATGGTGCTGTTCTGGGAGGCGATCTTCTCGATGTCGTTTGCCAAGGCTTCCAGGGGCTTGTCGAGATAGGTCTTCTTCAAGGCCTCGAAGGTTTCCCTGAAATCGTTGTAGGCAAGCAATTCGCTGCTCTCCTTCTCGTCTTCCTTGATGAGGGTGGCAAAGCGCATCGTCAAGGAGGTGATCATGTTCAGGAACGTCATCAGGTAGGGAGGACGGACGACATACATGTTTGGATAGTCGCTATCGGGGATCTTGTAGATGGGGATGTCGTTTGGCTTGTCCGTCTCGAGATTGGAGACCAAGACGGCGTATTGGCAGTTCTTCTTTTTCCGGTTCCTGTCCAGCTGGGCGTAATAGGACTGGTTGGTCTTCTTGTTCTTGCTTTCGGGGTTCTCATCCTTCATGTCCAGGCAGACGGTGGCAAGGGCCATGCCTTCTTTCCTCTCGTCGGCGAAGACCTTGAAGATGAAGTCGGCCTTGGAGCCATGCTCTTCGCCTTCTTCCTTGACGACGTCGTTGTCCTTAATCCAGGTGCAGTTTGAAAAGCCGTTCTGCATATAGTCCAGGACAAGGTTGTTGCACCAGGACTCCAGGCTTTCGCCGGTCTGCTTGACGTTGAGGACGCTCTTGGAGAGGCGGAGCTTGTTGTTCTCCTCGATGAGTCTGTTCTTCTCTTCCTCATAGCTTTTCCTGATTTCGTCCTTCTCCTTGGCATAGTCGCCCTGAAGCTTCTCCTTCTCCTTCATGAAGCTGTCCTTGAGCTCGTTTTCCTTCTGAAGAAGGTCGATCTTCCTTTGGCTTTCGGCTTCCTGACGGGTCTTTTCGATCTCGCTTCTTGCCTTCTGGTTCTCGTCCCGGAGCTTCTGGATCTGATCTAGGTAGTTTCTCTCGATGGCGTTCTTCTCAATCTGGATCGTGGCTTCCTGTTTTTCCTTGAGGGAAGAGAGCTCGTTCTGGAGCTTTTGGAGGTCGAGGTCCTTTTCGCTTTTCAAGGTCAAAAGGGCCTTCTCTTTCTCGCCTTCCAGGATCGTCTTGAGATTATCCTTCTCATTCTGCTCCTTCTGGATCTGGCTTCTCAGCTTTTCGAGTTCCTCTTGGTGTTTCTTGTCCTCTTCCTTTTTGGCTTCCTCGTTTTCCCTTTCGATCTTTGCCCTCAGGACCGTCTCGTTGTCCTTGACGGCCTTAGCGATCCTTTCCTGAAGAAGCCTTTCGCTTTCCTTGTTGATGAGGTCGTTGAGGAATCCGATATCGACATTCGTGATGCTATCCAGACGGATGATGTCCCCGGCCTTTCCATCCTCGGCAAGCCGTAAGGTATTTCGTCCGTCGACAATAACCTTTATTTCCTTCATGTTTCTCTTCCAATCCTTTCCTTGGCTATCATAGCACGAGGAGGAAGCCGGAAGAAGGCAAGGAACAAAAGGGCAAAACAGCAATCGTTCCTGCTAGAATAGACAGAAAACGGAGAAAGAAGATGAAACAGCCCCGATACCTCGAAGAAAAGAAAAGAATCGGCCTCGTCGCCCCAAGCTTTGGCTGCACGACAGAGCCCTATAGGACAAGACTCAAGACGGCTATCGATATTTTCAAGAAGAAAGGAAACATTGTCTTGGAAGGAGAGAACGTCTGGAAGAACGATGGTGTCTGTGCTTCCAACAGCCCCCAAGAGCGGGCCAAGGAATTCATGGACATGTATGAAGGCGATGCGGACGTCCTCTTCTCAGTCGGCGGCGGGGAGCTGATGTGCGAGATGCTTCCCTATGTCGACTTCGAAAGGATCAGGAAGCTTCCTCCGAAGTGGTTCGTCGGCTTTTCGGACAACACCAACCTGACCTTCCCCTTGACGACCCTAAGCGATGTCGTCACCGTCTATGGTCCCTGCGCCGGACAGTTCTTCCAGGACGCCGGCCCGACAAGGGATACGATGCGCCTTCTGGAAGGAAAGAAGGATATCCAAGGCTATCCTCTCTGGGAAAAGGAAAGCCTTGCTACGGAGGAGAACCCCTTGGCCCAGATGAACCTCACCGAAAGGAAGGTCATCACTCCCGTCGGCTTTGAAGGACCGGTGGAAGGCATCCTCCTTGGCGGATGCCTGGATTGCCTTGTCACTCTGTGCGGGACAAGATACGACAGGGTCCAGGACTTCGTCTCTCGACAAGAGGAGGGCATCATCTGGTTCCTGGAGGCCTGTGACCTCAGCCCGCTTGCGATAAGGAGGGCGCTCTTCCAGCTGCGGGAGGCCTCCTGGTTTTTAAATGCCAAGGCCTTCCTTGTCGGCCGTCCCCTTTGCTACGATGCCGACATCCTGGGCGTCGATCGCCGCAATGCCGTTTTGGATATCCTCAAGCCGCTGCATGTGCCTATCCTCATGGATATCGACCTTGGCCATTATCCGCCCTCGATGCCGATCAAATGCGGAGCCAAGGCACAAGTCTCCCTAGAGGAAGGCAATATCCATATCCACTACTTCGAGTAAGAACGAAGGCCGGAAAAAGGCTTTACGGAAGCCGTGACGATATAGGAGGGATGGCGATCGGGATCCTGAAGGGAGAGGACAATCTTTGCATGATGAGAGGCAAGCGTCGTCTTTCCGCACCATTTCGGGCCAACTATCGGAACCGCACTCGAAGCCTCGAGGCGATCTTGAAGTTCACTGTCAGCAATACGCGGGATCTAGTGCACCTTTTCAATCGTTTCCATGACGTTATGATAAGGAAATCCGAAGGCATTCAAGAAGCATTACGTGTTTTTGCTGTAGGAAGGACTTGCCCGATGCCTTTCAAATCCTTTCCTATAGGAAATCCAGTGTCATCAAAAAAGATACGATTCTATAAGTCTTGCTCGATGAAGAGCCTCGTCTCATCAAGGAACAGCTTTTCCGCGGAAGCAAAAAGGGCCTGGCGTTTTGCCAAGCCCGATGGTTATCTATCTTTCTTCGCGGAAGTAGCTTAGGCCCATGGCCGCGGGCGGTTGGGTTTCCCGTTTTCGGCGCAGGGAGTTGAAGATGAGGATGAGGACGGTCAGGATGTAGGGAAGCATCTGCAGGATCTGGGTCATGCCGGAGAAGAAGGTCAAATCGACAAGGCTCGGGAGGTAGGTGAAGGCCCAATAGAGGAAGCCGAAGAGCGGAGCGCACCAGAGGATGTTGAGGGAATTCCAGGTGGCGAAGATGACAAGGGCGATGGCAAGCCAGCCGATTGCTTCCATGTTGTTGTTCGTGCCCCAGTTTCCGGAGCTGAACTGGAAGACATAGATCGTTCCGCCCCATCCGCAGAGTCCGCATCCGACGATCGTTCCGAGGTACTTGTAGCGGGTGACGTTGATTCCGGCAGCATCGGCAGAGGCCGGGGATTCCCCGACGGCGCGAAGGCTCAGTCCGACCCGTGTCTTGCGGAAGAAGACGAAGATGAGAACAAGAAGGACGAGCATGACATAGGTCATGAAGCCATAGCCGAAGAGAAGGTCACCGACATAGGGAAGTTCCTTGAGGGTGGGAATGCCGCTGTTGAAGAGAAGGCCGGCATCGCTTAGGGATTCGTTTCCGACGTCAAACATGGTGGAGAAGAACTTCCCGAAGCCGACGCCGAAGCTTGCGATGGCGAGCCCGACGACGTTCTGGTTGGCCTTGAAGGTGACGCACATCACCGAGTAGATAAGGCCGAAGAGGGCACCCACGGCAAGGCCGGCAAGGAGGGCGATGATGGCGATGAGGAAGCTATTTGTTCCGCCGGCGACTGTATAGAGCTTGACAAGGTAGTAGGAGACAAAGCCGGCGAGGTACATGATGCCCGGGACGCCGAGATTCAAATGGCCGGTCTTCTCGTTGATGGTCTCGCCAAGGGCCGGGGCGGCAAGGACGGTACCATAGACGACGGCACCGGTGATCCAGTTGATGACGGTATCCATATCATTCTCCTTTCAGAAGGCCCTTGACCAGGCGCTTCCTGAGACGATTGGCGTTGGCGCGGAAGACGAAGGCATACTGGGAGAAGAACTTGCCGATGAGGATGGCGAGGATGATCACGAAGAGGATGAACTGGGAGGAGTATTCGTTGAGGTTTTCGGCAAAGCCGGAATTGGCGAGGTTGGTCGCGCCTCTCTCCAGGAAGGCGACAAGGGCGACATAGGGAATCATCAGGAAGGGATTGAAGTTGGCAAGCCAGCAGACGATGATGGCCGTAAAGCCGTAGTTTCCGCCGGTCGTCGGGGTGATCATGTGGTCGAAGTTGCTGACATAGAAGAAGCCGACAAGACCGCACAAGGCGGCAGAGAGGAAGACGGTCCGCATGATGACCTTGGAGACATTGATACCGACATAGCGGGCGGTCTGGACGCTTTCGCCGACGACCTGGACTTCATAGCCGTGCTTGGTGAAGCGGATGTAGCAGAAGGTGGTGATGACAAGGACGGCAACGAGGATGGCAGGAAGGATCGACGTCTCGCCCAGGATTGTCGGGACCCATCCCAATTCCGTGCTCTGGTTGATGATCGGCATCTGGGAATGGGCACCCTTCCAGATATTGCAGACGAGGGTGACAAGAAGGACGGCGATATAGTTCATCATCAAGGTGAAGAGGGTTTCGTTCGTATTGAACTTGGCCTTGAAGAAGGCAGGAATGAGGCCCCAGATACCGGCTGCCAGGATGCTTGCCAGGATGGAGAAGATGATGATGAGGGCACTGGGAAGAGAGGTCGCATAGATCATGATGGCCGAGGTCACAAGGCCGCCGATGAGGATCTGACCCTGGGCGCCGATGTTCCAAAAGCGCATCCTGTAGGCTGGCGAGAGGGCCAGTGCGATGGCAAGAAGGACGACGAAGCTCTGGAGGAACTGATAGAACTTGATGAAGTTGAACTTTCCGGCACGGGTGTATCCGATCGTTCCTTCCACGATATATTGCCAAGCCTCGATAGGATCCTTCTGGCCGACGGCATAGAGGAAGAAAGTCGACAGAAGAAGGGCACCTAGGAAGCAAAGGAGGATGGCGAGGTAGCGTTTTGTCCGGCTGACGTCCTGCCTTTTGGCGATGCGGACAAGGGGAGTCCTGTTTTTCGCCTTCATCATTGGGCCTCCTTTCCGGCCATGAGCAGGCCAAGCGTCTTCTTGTCCGTCTTGCGGGCATCGAGGATGCCCATCATCTTTCCGTCGGAGAGGACGAGAATGCGGTCGGAGATGGCAAGAAGGACATCCAGATCCTCGCCCACATAGATGACGGCAGCACCCTTTTTCTTTTCCTCGTCGAGCTTGCGATAGATTTCATAGGAAGTATTGATATCCAAGCCTCTTGTCGCATAGGCCGTCATGAGAAGCTTGGGATGGGAGGCGATTTCACGGCCGACCAGGACCTTCTGGACGTTTCCGCCGGAAAGCTTTCGGATCGGGGTGTTGAGGGAAGGCGTCTTGACATCGAATTCGGACTTGATTTCCTGGGCGGTATGGAGCGGATGCCTTCTTTCAAGAAGGGGTGTCTTTCCTTCCCCATAGGTCCTGAGCATCATGTTCTCGACCATGCCCATGTTGCCGATAAGTCCCATGCCAAGACGATCCTCAGGAACGAAGGCAAGATGGATACCGAGCTTTCGGATTTCCGTTGCGGGTTTTCCGATAAGCTCGATGGCCTTGCCTGTCTCATCGAAGAAGGAAATCGAGGAAGAGGAGACGGTTTTCTGGAGACCGGCAATCGCCTCGAGCAGTTCCTTCTGTCCGCTTCCGCTGACACCGGCGATGCCGAGAATTTCTCCCTCCTTGCAATCGAAGCTGACGTGGTCCAAAGAAAGGCGATGTCCGCTTCCGGGGCAGGAGAGTTCCTTGACGTCGAGGACTTTCTTTCCGTCCTTCATGGGCTCGCTTCTATGGATCTCGAGGTCGATATGGCTTCCGACCATCAGATCGGCAAGCTTTTCCTCGTCTGCCTTGCTCGTCTTGACGAACTGGACCAGCTTTCCGCCGCGCATGATGGCGACGACGTCGCTGATTTCCATGACTTCGTTGAGCTTGTGGGTGATGATGACGATGGATTTCCCGTCTTCCTTCATCTTTCTGAGAATGGCAAAAAGGTTTTCCGTCTCCTGTGGCGTCAAAACCGCTGTCGGTTCATCGAGGATCAATGTTTCGACACCGCGATAGAGAAGCTTGACGATCTCGACCGTCTGCTTTTCCGAGACGGACATCTTGTAGATCTTCTTGTTCGGATTGACATGGAAGCCATAGCGCTTCGAAAGGGCCTTGATTTCCTGGTTGAGTTTTCTCTTCCTGAGGAAGAAGTTCTTCTTCAGTCCCAGGACGATGTTCTCCCGCGCCGTGAAGACATCGATCAGCTTGAAGTGCTGGTGGACCATGCCGATGCCATGTTCGAAGGCATCGCTTGGCGATTGGATCCGGACTTTCTCTCCGTCGATATAAATGGAGCCGGAGTCCGGATAGTAGATTCCCGAAAGCATGTTCATCAGCGTCGTCTTTCCGCTCCCGTTCTCTCCTAGAAGGGCAAGGATCTCTCCCGGCCGGATCTGGAGGTTGACGTTGAGGTTTGCGACGACGGGGCCGAAGCGCTTCGAGATGCTTCGCATTTCAATTGTTTTTGCCATTTTCATTCCCCGAGAAAAGGAAACCGGGAGGTGTTTGCCTCCCGGTATTCCCAAACTTCCGACTACTTGTTCTTCCAGTTGATGCCGTCGATCTTGATCTGGAAGTAGGGGGCGGAACGATCGACGCTTTCCTCGACATAGGTGACATCGCCGTCCTTCTTGACGGTTTCCTTCTCCTCACCCTCGAAACGGACATTTCCGGTAGAGAAGTCGATGATGGAGAAGTCGACCTTCTGGGAAGTGATGTGCTCTCCGCCAACGGTGAACGTGGACGTATCGAAGACGTGGAGCTTGCCATCGTGGAGATCCTTTTCGACCTGCTCGACAACGTCGGCGGTTCCCTCGGCGACATTCTTTCCGAGTTCGGTGATACCGACGGCGTCCTCGGCATAGCCCTTGGCCCAATCCGTAGCGATCTCCTTGCCCTTTCCTTCCATGGCGAGGCCGAGGGCATATTCATAGTAGACTTCCCAATTGTTGGTGGCGGAGGTGAGGGCGGCATCCGGGGCGACCTCTCTCATGTCGACGTTGTAGCCGACGGAGTAGACGGTCTTTCCCTGACCATAGGCGCTTTGGCAGGCGTTAGGAGCACCGGAGGAGTCGGCGTGCTGTCCGATGAGGACACAGCCCTCGTCGATGAGGCCTTCGGCTGCCTTCTGCTCTCCATCCTGGTCATACCAGGAATCGGTGAAGAAGACATCCATCGTGACACCGACGGGCTGACCGTTTCTGGTGGCACCTTCCAATCCTCTTTCGACACCGAGATAGAAGGCCGTGTATCCAGAGATGACTTCGGCATAGGTATAGGCACCGACATATCCGATTTTGATATTGTTTCCGTCGAAGTTTTCATCGGAAAGGGTTCTGTTGTCCTTGCTCTTTCCCTCGACAAGTTCCTTGAGCTTGAGTCCACCGACGACACCGGAGACATAGCGGGCTTCATAGATGTTGGTGAAGGCGTTCTTGAAGTTGTCCAGTCCCGTCAGAGCGGCATAGTCGCCCGTGTCCGCAACAAAGGTGACATCCTTGTTCTCCTTGGCAGCGGCATAGGTGTAGTCCTGATGGCCATAGGAGTTCGTGAAGACGATGGAGGCACCCTCAGCAAGGCAGTTCTCGATACCGGAAGTGACTTTGCTTCCATCTTCGCCGACATTGTTTTGATAAATGATGTTCTCACTGGGGATGCCGAGCTTCTTGGCAGCAGCTTCGAATCCGTTGATGTGGGCAAGGGTGTAGGTTTCCGTTTGATCGCCGATGTTGACAAGACCGCACACGAAATCTTCTGCACTGGAAGACGTATTGTTGCAGGCGACAAGGCTCAGAAGGGAAAGAGACATACCGGCGAGACACAGCAGACCTTTTTTCATGTTTTCCTCCTTGGTCTTTGGATGCCTTTCATGGCCGGCGGGTGTCTCTATCCAAAAGTGGAGGAAAGCAAAAAAGTGTGGCTTATTCGTAGTGCTGAATTTACGGTTCAGCGTAGAGACTTCCCACCAATTAGGGCAATTATACGAATAGGCGATTCCGCCCCTATTCAAACGCAAGGGCATGGAATTGAAAAGGAAATTAAAGATGAAAGCCCTCTCATAGCCTAAAAGAAAGACAAACGACTTTTTTTGTTAAGCAAAACCAGTGGAATTTCCATCCACAAACATGACACACTCTTTTGCAAACGGGCAAAAGGGAAGACATCCTTTGGCGACAAAAGCATGCGTTTTCAGCTCCCTTCGGCATCGGGAATGGTGACAAGGAGGGTGAAGATATTGTCTTCGGCGGATATTTTCATCTGTCCGCCGTACTTCTTCGCAATCGTCTCGATGCTCCGCAGACCAAAGCCGTGGTTGACCTTGTCTTCCTTTGTCGTCATCAGGCCTTTTCCCTTGAAGGCAAGATCGCCTTCGAAATAGTTGTCGCAGCGGAAGGAGGAGAGGGTGTTCTTATAGGCGACTTCGACGGAGAGGATTCTCTTTTCCTTGTCCTTGATCCTGAGCACGGCCTCGATGGCATTGTCGAGGATGTTTCCGATCATCGTGTAGAGGTCGGTGTTGGAGACCTTCTGGAAGGCATTTGGGTTGACGATCGTCGTAAGCTTGATGCCGTGCTTCTGACAGTAGTACCACTTCTCCTGGAGGATGATGTTGAGGACCTGGTTGTCCGTGACGATGATGGCATCATAGGCACCGATTTCGTCCTCGAGGCTTTCAAGAAGCGCTTCTGCCTCTTCACCGCCCTTGCGAAGTATCCGGACCTGATGCCTGAGGTCATGGGCGCGGATCTTCAGCTGTTCCATGTTTGTCTTGGCAAACCGATACTGCATTTCCTGCTGCTTCGGCATTTGATCCGAGATATATTTCTGAACCTTCAGCTCTTGGCTTCTCCGGACAAGGATATAGAATGCAACAAGAAGGACAAGAGAAAGCAATTGCGAAAACATGACGAGGATGTACATCAAGCGATAGCCTCTGCTATAACTTTCGCAGATGGCGTTGATGATAATGTTGGCTAGAAGAACGACGATATAGAAGGCCAAGGTCTGTGTGCCGACGTCCGTCCGATAGATGGGGACAAGTCCTTTGGCGATGAGGAGGAAGAAGAAAGCATAGACGATGACATAGAAGAAGGCGTAGAGAAGACCGGCCTGCCAATTGACGTGCTCGTATTCCAGAAAGTTGAGGTTCGGATTGATGAGGATGACGAAAAGGATATAGAGGCAGAAGGTAATCTGGCGGAGGGCATAACCCTTGACGAAGCTGGAAAAGAGACCATAGATACGCCCCTCGAAGAGGAAGGCAATCATGCCGACAAACAGCGAAAGGAAATAGATGTAGGTGGAACAGGTCAGGACGGTCGTTCCGGGATTGTCCGAACCGAAATTGTCTATGGCATAGTCAAGAAGGAAGGAGATGCCACAGAGGGATGCTGCAAGGATTCCAAGGAAGAGAACAAGGCGCAACGGGAAATACTTCCTTCTCTTGCTTCCGAAGAGGAAGAAAGGAAAAGTCGCAACGAGCGATTCCACGACGAAGAGGGACCAGCGGAAGGAGACAAAACCGAGAATGCTCATGAATCCACCTTGTTCGTGTAGGCACCAAAGGCCTTCAGGAAGCTGTCCTTGTAGATCTTGGTCAATGGGATGACATTGTTTCCGCAGACGATTTCCTGTTTCCTTATTTCCGTTACGTGGCGAAGATTGACAAGAAAGATATTGCCGCTTCTTGCAAACTTTCTGGAAGTGGCATTGGTAACCTCCTTCATCGTTCCGCGGGCCTTATAGACCTTGTCCTTGGAATGGACGTAAAGATAGTGACGGATGACCTCGAAGTAGATGATGTCGTCCTCCTTCAAGCGCACGATGCCATCGGTCGTTCTGAGGACGATATCCCTGTTCTGCGTGTTCTCCAGGTAGTGCAAGGCCTTCTTCAGCTTCAGGGCAAAGGCGTAGTAGGAAAGGGGCTTGAGAATATAGTCGAGGGCGTCGACATTGTAGCCGTCGATAGCAAACTGGGCCGTCTTGGTGATGAACATGATGGCGATATTCTTGTTGGTCTTGCGGATTTCCTTTGCGACATCGATGCCGTTGTTTTTCTCGGAGAGGATGATGTCCAGAAGGACGAGATCGCAGAGCTCGAAGTTCAGCTTGAGGAATTCGTGGGAATCCGAAAAGGTGGCTATTTCATAGCCGTGTCCGGTCTCTTGGAAGAAGCGCTCGATCATCGCGACCATCGTCTTTTCCTCTTCCTTTTCGTCCTCTAAAAGCGCGATCCGTACTTTCATGGCATTCAGGTCAGGCGTTTTGCTTTGTTGATTGTCCCACATATCTTTTCTTCCTTTCAACAGAAACGGAAAGTCCAGGCCCGAAATTCAGGCCTGGGAATTCCCTTCGCGATTATTTTCCGATGACGGTCTCTGTCTTGCCGTCATCCTTCCTTTTCTTGTTTAGGATGTAGATCGTCCAGCAATAGCCTATTCCGGCAAGGCTCAGGGCGATGATGACGCAATCCAAGGCGATCAGGCACGGCCGCCAGGGGAAGATAGACGATGTCGTCTGGATGAGTCCGCCTTCATCATCGGCCTTGTAGGACTCATTAACGGCCCAGGAGTTGGTGATGGCATAGACGATGTTCTTGGCGCTTCTGTGGATGTAGTACTGCATCGTCTTGTCGTTCTTGTAGTCGGAAAGCGACCAATAGCTGTCGTTGGTGTTGAGCCAGATGTCCGTTCCTGCCCAGAGGCCGGAAACGATATCCTGGTAGAACATGGAGGGAACGGAGGCCTGATCGGTGATGACCATGCCTTCAAAGCCCCATTCGTCCCTCAGGATTCCGGTCATGGCTCCCCTATGGGCGCCGATCTAGCGGGTACCAAGACGGTTCATGGCTGCCATGGCGGCATTGGACTTGCCTTCGACGATGGCTCCCTCGAAGCCCTTCATGTAGATTTCGCGGATGGCCTGTTCGTTGGCGAAGATGACGCCGCCGTAACGGTTGGATTCCTGGTCGTTGAGGAAGAAGTGCTTGACATAGGTGATGACTCCCTTGGAGCGGAGACCCTTCATCTCGCTTGCGGCCATCTTGTAGGAGAGGATGGGATCCTCGGAGAAGTATTCGAAGTTTCTTCCGGAATAGGGGGAACGATGGATGTTCGCGCCAGGGCCGTAGACACCGGCGACACCGGCAGTGATGGAATCCCTTCCGAAGTGCTGGCCGAGGTTCTCGATCATGGATGTGTTCCACGTCGAGGCCATGACGACTTCCGCCGGCCAGGCCATCGTGCTGACACCGCCGACAAGCGTTGCCGAGATACCCGACGGGCCATCCTTGTCCTGGGTGGAAGGAAGGCCGATGCGGTCGAGCTGGATGGTGGCATAGCCGCCCTTGCGGATGAGCCTTGTCATCTGGGTGTAGGAGAGCTGGGCGATGAGATCGTCCCACCTGGGATCGTCATAGTCGGCGCCGATAAGATCCTGGACCTTGTAGGAGGTCTCCTCGCTGTTCTCGCGGAAGGTGAAGGCATTGACTTTTTCGTCATCCTCACTATCGGAGGCGACATTGTAGAACGCAAGGTCATCCAGAAGCTTCTGCGGTGCCTGCCAGGAACCGTTGTGGAATGTATTCGGCCACGTCCCCTCCCAATCGGAGCGGGAGAGATAGTCGTAGTCTTCATAGTAGTTGACGTCGGCATCGTCGAAGCGGTTCGTGATTTCGTTGCCGGTGACGGAAGAGTTGGCATAGGTCGACTGGTCGTCCTTGTCCTGGTAGAAGGCAAGTTGGACAAGGCTTTCGTCGCCACTATCCGTCATGCCGTCTTTCGTATCGTAGCCCTTGGCGGCAAGGATGTTGTTAAGGCCATCGTGTACGTCTCTTCCGGCGGCAAGGTAATAGTCGCCTTCGCCAAGGACGTAGGTCTTGGCATTGATGTTGTCATAGGTCGTAAGGTCTTCCTTGTCGACATGGATGGTGACTCTTTCGGTCGCGCCCTTGTTGAGGAGGGAGGTCTTTTCAAAGCCGACAAGCTCCACGGAGGCAACTTCCACGCCCCCTTTCTTATAGGGCTTCTGGGCATAGATCTCGACGACGTCCTTTCCAGGGATGTCGCTCTCGTTGCGGACGGTGACGGAAACGTCGAATCCCTTTCCGTCCTCGCTTTCCTCAACGGCGAAGTTGGACCAGGAAAAGTCGCTGTAGCTCAGGCCATAGCCAAAGGGGAACTGGACCGTCTTGGCATAGTCGTAGCCTGTCGAATTGCCAAGGACATTGTCCTCATAGCGCGTCTCATAGTAGCGATAGCCGACATAGATGCCCTCGCCATAGAGAAGGTACTTGTTTCCGTTGGTGACCGTGCTGTTGGTGATGGTGAAGTCACCGATGTTCGTGGCGGAGGGGGCGCTCTTGGAATCGTAGGCGTAGGTATCGACAAGCTTTCCGGAGGGATTTGCCGTGCCATCCAGAAGCTTCGGAATGGCCTTTATGCCTTCCTGACCGACACCACCAACCCAGATAGCGGCCTTGACGTTGCTATAGGCTTCTTATTCGAGGAAACCAAGCTCCATTTGATTGTTTGTGTTGACAAGAAGAATGACCTTGTCGAACTTTTCAAAGGCCATTTTGAGAAGGTCCTGCTCCTCCTTGTCGATCTGAAGGTAGGTATAGCCAGAGGCCAAGGGACTGGTCGGGATGTCGGCACTTTCTCCGCCGCCTCTTCCGATAGAGACGATGGCGAAGTCATCCTCATTCAGGGAATCGAGGACATCTTGGGTATAGACGCTCTGGGGGACTTCGTTGACGGCGAAATCGCCGTGTCCTGCCGTGTCCGGCATCTGCTTGCGGTAATTCTTTCCGGGTCCGGAGACATAGAAGTCCCAGAGCTTGCTGTTGACGGTGAATCCCTGTTCCTCGAAGGCGCTCTTCAAAGTCGCGGCAGTCGAGGAATCGACCGATCCCGATCCGCTTCCGCCATAGACGAAGTCGACGCTGTTTTGTCCTAAGAGGGCGACCTTTCTCTCGCTCTGCTTCAAGGGAAGGGCGTTATCCTCGTTCTTAAGCAGGACGGCACCTTCCTCGACGACATCCTCGCAGAGATTCTTGGAATCGACCGGCGGCTCATAGTCGCTTTTCGTGAAGAAGACGTCGAGCAGATCCTGATAGTTGTAGGCGATTGCCGTTCCGACGATAAGGCCGAGTGAGAGGATGCCGCCGATTGTCGATGTCAGGATTGCCGTCCGCAGGGACATTTTCCTTTTTTTCATACGGATATCTCCTCTGTTTTAGGCGTTGGGGTCGGTAAGGGACATGTTGACGCCGGATTCGTTGAAGTAGAAGACCTGCTCCTGGCCATAGGCCTTGATGACATCGTCCTTGCCTTGGGCCATGTTCTTCTCGCCTTGCGTCTGTGCGGGAAGCTCGACAGGATAGGTCTGGTTCCGGGTATCGATGTGGATGTTGAAGCCGCCGGCAAGGGAATAGGAATCCAGAAGAACATCATCGGCCACATTGAGGGTCATCTTGCTAAAGCCATTCTCGCTTGCTCCCTTTGTGACCTTGCCGACAGTCTCGACGAAGGTCGTGGCAAGGAGCATGGAATAGCCGTAGTTGATCGTCGTCTTCTGGAACTCATAGCTTCCGTCCGCATAGGTGATGACCTGAAGGACAGAGCCGTTCCAGGCGGAATAGTTTCCATCCTCGCCCTTTGTGCCATCGAACTCATTGACGATCTGCACGCTGTCGAAGGTCTTGCCAAGAAGGGCGGAAGCATCTCCGGAAGCGGTGCTGATAGTCTGCTTTGTGGCGCTTTCGTCATTGGGATCGACGAAGGTGAAGTTGTTCTTTCCTTCCTGGGCATAGATGACGTTTCCCTGTCCGAAATCCGCGATGACGTCTTCCTTGCCTTGGGCCATGTTCTTCTCGCCCTGTGTCTTGGCAGGAAGCTCCGCGGGATAGGTCTGTTCTTCGTCAGCCGTGTTGACAAGGATGGAATAGCCGCCGGCAAGGGAATAGGAGGCGACGATAGCATCGGCTCCGGCATTGAGGGTGTACTTGGCATAGCCATCCGCGCTGCCGTTATCGACATAGGTGCCATAAGTCGTGACGGAAGTCGTTCCCAAGACCATGCTATAGGCATAGGTGAGTTCGGTCTTAGAGATTGCCCTCATAGAGGAGGACGGAATAGGCCGTACCGGTCCATCCACCATACGAATTGTCCGCAAGTTCGCTATTGTCAAAGGAAGCGATAGGATCAAGCTCTTCGCTGGGTGTCTGTGTCGGTGTCGTATCCTCTTTGGAAGGGGTCGTCGTATCCTTGGAAGGAGTTGGCGTCGTGTCGCTCGAGTTGCCTGTGCAGCCGACAAGGCCACCGAGAAGAAGTATGGAAGAAAGAGGGAGCAAGATTCTTTTTTTCATATTGGTTTGTTCTCCTTTCGAAACCGCTACCATATTTAGTGGAAAAGCGATTCCAAAACAAAGAAATGGCACAGGAGTAGTCTTTTTAGGCATGGAAGGCCAAAAAAACAAGCATTTCGAAAGGAATGCCAAAAGCCAATATAAAGGGCTTTCATAGATGGATTCATAACTTTCACTTTATTTAGGAAGGAGTATCCTTGCCTTGGCGGAAATTGCCGTTTTGATATGAAAACCTTCTTCGCTCGATTGACGGAAAGCAAAACCGATTGCTTTGGCCTCTTTCCCTTGCTGCTGAAGAATCCATGGGGTTTCAAGCGGTTTGGAAATCGTTGCTTGTGAAATGTTATCCCTGTTCAAATCGCAAGATTGTCATGTTTTATGACTCGGGATGCCCTATACTAGCCTTAGCGGGGTTTGCCATAGGCAAAACCATCCAAGGAAAGGATCATAGAAATGAAAAAGTATTCGGAAATCGGGAAGATCAAGTATGAAGGACCGCAGTCCAAGGAGCCCTTTGCCTTCAAGTACTACAATCCGGACGAGGTCGTCCATGGCAAGAAGATGCGGGAACACCTCAAGTTCGCTCTCTCCTATTGGCATACCATCGACTATTGCGGATTGGATATGTTCGGTGGTCCGACCGAGGACAAGAACTTCGGCGAGACCGATCCCAAGGCTATCTATAGGAAGAAGGCGGATTTTGCCTTTGATTTGATGGACAAGCTTTCCATCGACTATTATTGCTTCCATGATGTCGATATCGCGCCCGAGGGAAAGACGCTCAAGGAGAGCCTTGATAACTTCCGCGAGATGGTCTCCTATCTCAAGACCCTTCAGGAAAAGCATGGCAAGAAGCTTCTCTGGGACACGGCCAACAACTTCGGCGACAGGAAGTTCATGGCAGGTGCTGCCACCTCGCCGAGCGCGGATGTCTTTGCCGCTGCCGCTGCCAAGGTCAAGGCCTGCTTGGATGCCGATATCGAACTGGGTGGCACTTCCTACGTCTTCTGGGGCGGTAGGGAAGGCTATGATACGCTTTTGAACACGGACATGGCCCTTGAGAACGACAATCTTGCCCGCTTCCTGACCATGGCCAGGGACTACGGAAGGAAGAACGGCTTCAAAGGCGACTTCCTCTTGGAGCCCAAGCCGAAGGAACCGACCAAGCACCAGTACGACTTCGATGCCGCGACCTGCTGCAACTTCTTAAGGAAGTACGATCTCATCGGCGATTTCCGTCTCAACATCGAGGCCAACCACGCGACCCTTGCCATGCACGACTTCAACCATGAACTGCGGACGGCTCGGATCAACGGTGTCTTCGGTTCCATCGATGCCAACCAGGGCGACATGCTCTTGGGCTGGGATACGGATGAGTTCCCCTTCAACGTCCATGATGCTGCCCTTGCCATGTACGAGGTCCTTCTGGAAGGCGGCTTCAAGAACGGCGGACTCAACTTCGATGCCAAGACCAGAAGACAGTCCAACACCTTGGAGGATATCCTTCTTGCCTACATCACCGGCATGGATACCTTCGCCCTCGGCCTGAGGATTGCCGTGAAGATGGTGGAGGACGGAAGGCTCAAGGAGTTCGTCGAGAACCGCTATCGTTCCTATTCCGAAGGCATCGGAAAGAAGATCGTCGAAGGAAAGACAAGCCTTGAGGAACTTGCGGAATACGCCGAAAGCAAGGAAGACTTCCCTGTCGAGTCCGGCCGCCAGGAATACCTCGAGGAAGTCGTCAACAACATCATGTTCTCTGTCTATGCCAAGTAAGCTCTACCTTGGAATCGATCTGGGGACTTCCTCCATCAAGCTTTCCTTGGCCGGAACGGACGGCAAGATCCTGGATAGCGAAAGCCGGGACTACCCGCTCTTTCTTCCCAAGGTCAATTGGACGGAGCAGAACCCGGACGATTGGTTCCATGCCTTCCTGGATGCCTTGAAGGCTTTGCGCCGGCGAAACGATCTGTCCCTTGTTGCCTCCCTTTCCTTTTCCGGACAGATGCACGGCCTTGTCCTTCTGGACAAGTACGACCATGTCATCCGCCCGGCGATATTGTGGAACGATTCCCGGACGGAAGAGGAAGTGGACTATCTCAACAATGTCGTCACCAAGAAAGTCCTGCTTGAGGAGACCGGCAATATCGCCTTGTGCGGCTTTACGGCACCGAAGCTCTTGTGGCTGAAGAAACACGAGCCGGACAATTTTGCCCGCATCGCCAAGATCATGCTGCCGAAGGACTATCTTGCCTATCGCCTATCCGGCGTCTTTGCAAGCGATGTCTCCGACCTTTCGGGAACGCTCTTCTTCGATGTGAAGAACAGATGCTATTCCGAGTGCCTGATGGATATCATTGGAATCCAAAGAACGCAGCTTCCGGAGATCCATAAAAGCAAGGATGTCATCGGAACCGTCCTGCCTTCGATTGCCGAAAATGTCGGATTGTACCCTAACACGAAAATCGTTATCGGCGGCGGAGACCAGGCAGTCGGGGCTATCGGGACATCGACGATCCATGAAAACGAGATCTCGATCTCCTTGGGAACGTCGGGAACGGTTTTCGCCCCTTTGGATTCCTATACCTTCGACAAGGAGGGAAGGGTCCATGCCTTCCGCCATGCCACGGGCAAGTTCCATCTGATGGGATGCACCCTTTCGGCCATGGGTTCCCTGAAGTGGTTTCTGGAGGAGGTCCTTCATACGACCGACTTTGCCGGCGAGCTTGAGAAGATGCCCGAGAGGATGTCGGATATCCTTTTCCTTCCCTACCTCAGCGGGGAGAGAAGCCCGATCAACGACCCCAAGGCCAAGGGCTATCTTGCCAATCTCTCCCTTTTCTATTCCCGTCCGGATATCGTCAAGGCGATCGTCGAGGGAATCCTCTTCTCTTTGTATGATGTCTATCGGGTCATGCTCGACTTGGGACTGAAGGGGCAATCCGCCCGTGTCATCGGTGGAGGAAGCAAGTCCAAGGGCCTTCTTCAGATCCTTGCCGATATCTTCGGCATTGACATCAAGACGATCGCCACAAACGATGGCGGTGCCTTGGGAGCCATCATCCTGGCCATGGTCGGGGACGGGCTTTATCCTTCCATAGAGGATGCCTGCAAAGCGCTCATACGGGACAAGGACGTCTATCATCCCGACAGGACTAAGCACGCCATCTACGAAAAGAAGTTCCGAGCCTACAAGGATCTCTATCTCCGCAACAAGAATCAGTGAGGTGAAAAATGAAACAGATAACCAATCCGATCCTGCCGACAAACGAATACATTCCCGATCCCGAACCCCATGTCTTTGGGGACAGGGTCTATGTCTACGGTAGCCATGACAAGTTCGGCGGCATCTCCTTCTGCCTCAACGACTATGTCGTCTATTCCTGCCCCGTGGACGATCTGACCTCCTGGTCACGAAAAGGGATTGCCTACAGCAAGAAGGAAGACAAGGAGTACAAGGGGGGATTCGTCAATGTCATGTATGCCCCCGACTGTGCCCAGGGAAAGGATGGAAACTATTACCTCTACTATACCTTGGGCTTCTTGGGCCATATTGCCGTTGCCAAGAGCGACAAGCCCGATGGTCCCTTCCACTTCTATGGCTACGTGAAATATCCCGATGGCGTGTCCTTGGGCAACAAGAAGGAATTCATCCAGTTCGATCCGGCTATCTTTGTCGATGACGATGGCAAGATCTATCTCTATTCCGGCTATGGCTCCGTCCAGCACTTTGGCCTCAAGGGCAAGAAGAACACCGACAAGGGGGCCATGGTCTTCCAGCTTGCGGATGACATGCTCACGATCAAGGAAGGACCGCATTACATAGCAAAGACGATCCACAACAGCAAGGGAACCGACTTCCAGGGCCATGAGTTCTTCGAGGCTTCCTCCATGCGCAAGATCAACGGGCACTACTATTTCATCTACTCGTCCTTCGTCAACCATGAGCTCTGCTATGCCATCAGCGACTATCCCGACAGGGATTTCCGCTATGGCGGTGTCCTCGTCTCCAATTGCGATGCTGGCCTTGGCAAGAAGACGAACTACTATGGAAACAACCACGGAAGCCTTCTCTGCCTGGATGGAAGCTACTACATCTTCTATCACCGTCAGACCAACAAGAATTCCTTCGCCCGCCAGATGTGTGCGGAGAAGATCGAATTCGACGGCCTCCACTTCAAGCAGGCGGAGATGACTTCCCAGGGCCTTAACGGAAAGCCCTTGGAGGGAAAGGGGAAATATAAGGCCGCTATCTGCTGCAACCTCTATTCCACCCTTGGCACCTTCTTCTACAAGGTCTTCCGCAGGTGGGCGCCGCGCCATAGCTACCTCACCCAGGAGGACAAGGACAACGACGTCCGGGAATCCCAGTATATCCGGAATGTCACCAAGTACACGATCATCGGCTACAAGTATTTCCGCTTCCCCAAGGACGTGAAATCCCTTGCCATCACCATCAAGGGCAGAGCTAAGGGAACGGTTGTTGTCAAGGATAGCGAAAACGGAAACGTCCTTTCGCAGATCCCGATTTCCCCGACCTCGAAGAAGAAGGAATTCGTCTCTTCCTTTACGCCTTCCAAGGAAGTCTCCGCGCTCTTCTTCACCTTCCAGGGAAAGGGCCATTTCTCCTTCTACGACTTCACCTTGGACTGATTCTCCTCTATCGAAGGCAAAAGCCTATCGACCCTTCCATAAGGAGGGGTCTTTTTTGGCATGAGGAAAGTTGGCTTATTATCTTTTCTTGGCTAATTCTTTTGCGTTTCCTTGAGATAGAGAGCCGCATTCTCGTCAATCTCCTTATAGACCTTCTTGTGGATGAGGAAGTAATAGAAGGCCTGGCAGGAGAAGGAACAGACCCAGCTGACAGGATAGCAGGCATAGAGAAGAAGGGTGGAATGGGCTGGAGATGCCGGATCGGAGGAGTAGACGAAGAAGTTCCAGATGAGGCGGAAGACGCATGTCCAGAAGAAGGAGATGACCATCGGTATCGTCGCCCTGTTCAAGCCGCGCAGGAAGTTGGTGAAGGTATCCATGCCACCGCAGAGAAAATACAGAGGCAGAAGGAGGGAGAGACGTTCAAAGCACAGCATTTGGAATTCCTTGTCCGCCTTGTTTCCGGTATAGGCCTGGATGAGAGGGCGATGGAGGGCAAGAAGAAGGAGGCCGAAAAGAAGGCCGAAGCCCATGCAGACAGACTCGATGATGAAGACGAGCTTGCGGACGTTTTTCTTCTCGCCTTTTCCGTAGTTGGCCGAGATGAAGGCCGAACCGCCCTGGGCGATAGCGAACATGGAAGTATAGGCGAAGTTCTCGATGGATTCGCAGTCGGCATTGACTTCCACGATCTGGCTTCCCCAGGTGTTGACCGAGGACTGGAGGATCATGTTGCTGACGGCAAAGACCATGCCCTGGAGGCCGCTTGGAATGCCGACCTTGAGGATTTCCAGTGTTTCCTTGCGATAGAGGCGGATCTTGTGGAAGTGGAAATCGATGAAGTTCTTGTTCTTCTTCAGGAAGACAAAGACCAGAATCGCGGCAACGGAATAGGAGCAGATACTGCTAAGGCCCGTACCAGTGACCGATAGGCGGAAGGCATAGACGAAAAGATAGTTCATGGCGATATGGAGCGCCCCGGCAATACCCAAGAAGATCAGAGGCATCTTGCTGTTTCCCGTTCCCCGGAAGATGGCGCTTCCGAAGTTGTAGAGGCTGATCAACGGAAGGGCAAAGAAGTAGGTCCTGAGATACTTAACGGCCAAGTCGAAATAGGATTCGCTGACGTTCTGAAGCTTGAGAAGATAGGGAGAGCAGAAATAACCGACAAGGAGGACGAGGATTCCGGAAAGGACAGCCAAGACGAGGCCCGAATAGCAGGCCTTCTCCGCATGGCCCTTCTCCCTTTCCCCGTAGTATTTTGCGATGATGACGTTCTCACCTGTGGAGAGGCCGATGAAGACATTCGTCAACAAGGAGATGAGAGCGGCATTGGCGCCCACGGCAGCGGCCGAGATTTCCCCTTCCGCCCCTTCGATGACAATGAGGTCAAAGGTCGAGAAGAGGATTTCCAGACAGCCCACAAGCACCAGAGGAAGGGAATAGAGGATCACTTTCCGGATGAGCGTCTTCGTGTTCCCGCTGGTCAGATCCATCGCTTTGATTTGCATAATTCGAATGTGTATTACCGAAGGGAATATTCTACTTTCCCGTTTCCCGAAATCAATCGCAAGCGGTGGAATTTACTTTTCCTCCATTTGTTTCCTCTCCTTGATGGAAGAGGCTCTTTCCGTAGGAAGTACAGGACTGGCGTGCAAAGAAGGCATTCTGTTTCTTTTTCAACAGGAAAAGAAAAATATTTGCAATTTCTAAAGAATGGTATTAAGTCGTTTATGGAATGAAGGAAATAAAGAAACATGATTTTCCAAAATATAAGAAAGATTAAACCGTAACTTTTAGTTTTAGGTATTATATTTCACCAAAGAGAGTTTTCAATTTTTTAAGTTGTATCTTAGTTCCTTCTTCTTTTATCCAGTTGTCCTGTACCTTCTGCATAGTTATTCTTCGTAAATACGAAATGACATCTT
>CASGEC010000002.1 GCA_949300365.1 uncultured Bacillota bacterium | reverse complement strand
ATGATCCGGGCCGGCTATCTGCCGACATCCGAAGTTTCTATTGGTATTCTCTGTCCGTTGCTTCAAAACTCTCGTGGAATGACGATTCCATGTTTGTTTTGGCTGGTCTTCCCGTTCAGTTTTCAAAGAGCGATCGTATGTAAGAGCACACTCGTTCCCGAGGTGCATCGGAAATGATATCACCTAGGCCATAAGCATGTCAACGATTTTTTTATCTTTTTTTATTCGCTTGTATCTGTCCCTTGCGAAAATATAGGAACCCTCGAAAACTTTCCCGGCTTTTTCGGTCAAACGGCGAAGCTTATCCGAGGCCAACATATCCATCAAACTCGACTCCACGCTTCCCGAAGGATGATTGTGCGCAAAAAGGATGCGTTTCCCCTCGCACTCCTTTAAAAAGGCAAACAGGGCGCGGGAATCCAGCTCCAATTCGTTTCTCTGGTTTCCGGCAATCGTTTTCGTTTCCTTGACCATATTGCTTAGATCCAACGTCACGACCAGCAAATGCTCGCTTTGGATTCCGAGGAAGCAATAGCGGAAGGCCATGAAGAAATCCCGCTCGTTATTAATCCTCGTCTTCAGCAAATGCGGAAGACGCCTGACGATTTCCATGACGGCGTGAATGCGAAAGGCTTTGGCCCTCCCAATGCCGTGGTCTTCCTCGATAGCGTCATCGAAAAGGAAGTTCATCAACCCCTGCTTTTCCCCGAGAAGGCGCGCGGAGAGCTCCAACACGTTTTCCGCCCGGGTCCCGGTATTGAGAAGCAAGGCGATCAATTCCGCATCGCTTAGCTCCCCGATGCCATAGCGAAGAGCCTTTTCCCGTGGCAAGACAAGTTCCTTTAGTTCCATTGGAAGGTGAATCCGCCCGGAAGGACGGCCTTTCCCTCGGCGCTGGTAAAGAACTTGAAGGCAATGATGGCCAAAAGCCCGATAGCCATGATCGCCAAGACAGCAGTCAGCGTGATGGCCTCCCCTCCGACGACCTTCTTTTCTTCCTCAATGGTGAGCATCCGGTTTTCCATAAGAAAAACCTCCTTTCACCTACTATTGGGAGGCAAAGGAGGTTTTGTCAACCAAACGCTAGGACTGATAGTGTTTCAGCTCTTCCAGATAGGACTGATATTTCTGTCTCTCCAAGGCGACTTTCTCCGGCTTGGCCTTCGAAACGAAGTTCGGATTGTCGAGCATCTTCCGCGAACGGGCGATCTCCGCCTCCAGGAAGGCAATCCTCTTCTCCCTTCTTGCCTTGGCCTCGTCATCGTTTTCCTCGGCAATGGAGAAGCAGAAGGCCGGCGTGAAGATCATGCCCTCTTCCCGCTTTGGAACCAAGGTCACATCGGTAGCAAAGGCAAAGCGCTCGAAGTAAGGCTTGACCTTCTCATATCCCTCCTTGGCTCCATTATAGTGGATCTTGACCTTCGCATTGGGGGCAAGGCCATACTGCGACTTGTAGTTGCGGATCTCGCGAATGGCCTGGATCAAAGACGTGGCAAGGGAGAGGTCGTCACTGGAAAAGGCCATTCCGGAGCCCGTCGGGAAGCTCTCCTCATAGACGGATTGTTTGTGGCCAGGAAGATAGGAGTAGATTTCCTCGGAAATGAAGGGGCAGAAGGGGAAGAGGACGACAAGGATTTCGCGCAGGACGTGATAGAGGACCTGGATGGTCGTATCCCGCTTTTTGGGATCCTTGAGCGAGACTTTGGTGAACTCAAGATAGTTCGAGCAGAAGGAATCATAGACGAAACCATAGAGATAGTTTGCAGCTTGTCCAAGCTCGTACTTCTCCATGTTCTGCCTGAAGGACGAAAGAAGGTTGTCCCACTCCTTGAGGATCCAGGAATCCACGAAGGTCAAATCCTCCGCTTTCGGCATCTCCGGAACGAAGTCCGGGCCGAGAAGACCGAGGATATAGCGGGCCGCATTCCAGACCTTGTTGAGGAAATTATGGGCATTGTCGATCTTGGCAAAGGAGAAGGTGATATCAAGGCCCGGCGTTCCGCCGGTGGCAAGGGCGTAGCGCAGGGAGTCCGTTCCGTATTTCTTAATGACATCAAAGGGATCAATGCCATTACCCAGGGACTTGGACATCTTCCTTCCCTTCTCATCGCGGACAAGGCCGTGGATATAGACTTTCCGGAACGGCATCTTGCCAGTGAAGTGAAGCCCCTGGAAAGCCATTCTCTCCACCCAGAAGAAAATAATGTCATACGCCGTCACCATGACGTCCAAAGGATAGAAGCGTTCGTAAAGAGGCGTCTTCTCAGGCCAACCCAAGAAGGCAAACGGAGCCAAGGCCGAAGAGAACCACGTATCGAGAACATCCCCATCCTGGACGTATTTCTTTGGATCAAGCGGCGTCTCGGAACAGACGGCCTCTCCCGTCACCTTATCGAAATACACCGGAATCCGATGGCCCCACCAAAGCTGCCTGGAAATGCACCAGTCATCGGTGTTGGCAAGCCACTGCTTGAAGGTCTCCGCAAAACGCGTAGGGAAGAAAGTCGTCTTCTCAGGACCCTCCTGGGCCTTCAGGACAGCCTCGGCAAGAGGCTTCATCTTGACAAACCACTGCTTGGAAAGCATCGGCTCGACGACCGCGCCGCTTCTCTCGGAATGGCCGACATCGTGCTGGATGTCCTCCACCTTGATGAGGTTACCCTCCGAACGGATTTTCTCCACCAGAAGCCGACGGCACTCATACCGGTCCATGCCGGCATATTCGCCGCACTTCCCGTTCATCGTGGCATCGTCGTTGAGGATCTTGACGAAGGCCAGATTATGCCGTTTGGCAATGCGGAAGTCGTTCGGATCATGGGCAGGCGTGCATTTCATGGCACCCGTTCCAAAGGCCATGTCCACGTAGCGGTCGGGAATCAAGGGTATCCTTTCGCCATTGGCGGGATTGATGACCATCTTTCCCTCCATCCCCTTGAACCTTTCGTCGTCCGGATTGAAGCAGACGGCCTGGTCGCCAAACATCGTCTCCGGACGGGTTGTCGCCACTTCCAAGTACCGGGAATGGTCCTCAAGCCAATACTTGAAATAGAAGAATTGACCAGGATCGTTCTTGTAGACGACCTCGATATCGCTTAGGGCCGTCTTCAAAACAGGATCCCAGTTGATGATCCTCTCCCCGCGATAGATAAGCCCCTGGTCGTAAAGGGTCTTGAAGACATGGGCGATAGCCTTCTGCATCCCCTCATCCAAAGTGAACCTTTCCTTGGAATAGTCCATCGAAAGGCCCAAGGCACGCCACTGCTTGGAAATATAGTCGGCGTGCTCTTCCTTCCATTTCCACGCCTCCGCAAGGAAAGCCTCGCGGCCCATCTCGTATTTGTTCTTTCCCTCGGCGCGAAGCTTCTCCTCGACCTTGGCCTGGGTCGCGATGCCAGCATGGTCCATATCGGCAAGGAAAAGGACATCATAGCCGCATATCTTCTTGTAGCGGGCAAGAATGTCGATGATCGTGGTATTCGTCGCATGCCCGATGTGGAGAATGCCGGTGACGTTCGGTGGCGGAACGATCATCGAAAATGTCGGCTTGGATAGATTTTCCGGGCGCATGGCCTCAAAATAGTGATGCTCCTCCCAGAACTGTTCCTTTCCTTCCTCGCACGCCGCATGGTCATAATTCTTAGCCATTTCCTTCATAAAAAAAGCCCTCCAAGCTTCGCCAGGAAGGGACGCGCAGATTGCGCGCGGTACCACCCCTCTTCGGGAAAACCCGCACTCGTTGCTGAAGACTTTCTGGGTCAGCTCCCAGAGGATTCCTCCCGTGCTCAGGGACGACAAGCCGGACACCTCGCACTCCCTTCCACCCCGTAAGGAGCTCTCTCTTACTCGGTGCGACCGACACCTTCCCGTCAACGCACGTCAAAATAATATCATTTTGCCTTTCGGCCGGCAATCTTTTCCCGTACAACGGCAAGAATATCTTTCCTGAGCCTTTCGATGGCTTCCGTATCCGTAGAGGAAACCTCGAAAACGGACACGCCGACCTTCTCCTTTTCCAGATTGAGAAAATGACGCTCGCTCTTTCCAAGCTTGTCCACCTTGGTAAAGACGATGGAGCAAGGAATGCCTTTGTCGACAAGGTATTTCAGGAATTCCTCGTCGGCCGGCAAAAGAAGGCGTCTCGCATCGACAAGAAGATAGACCTTGGCCAAGAAGCCATTGTCCTGAAGGAAAGCATCCATGAGCGAACCGAAATGCTCCCTTTCGAAAGAGGCAAAGCCATATCCCGGCGCATCGCAAAGATAGAAAGCCTCATCGACAAGGGCATAGTTGATCATCTTCGTCCGCCCCGGCGTCTTGCTGGCCTTCATGAGCGTCTTGTTCCGGCAGAGGGAATTGATGAGCGTGCTCTTTCCCACGTTGGACCGCCCCAGGAAAAGAATCGAAGGGCGGTCCGTGAGAATGTCCTTCGGCGTGAAGGCGCTCTTGAGGAAACGGGCCTTGGAAAAAGTCCTATCAGGCATCTTTCTTCGTCGTCTTCCTGGAGCTTTCCTTCTTGGGCGAGGTCAGCTTCTGGATATCCTTCTTTATCTTGCGGATATCATCGAAGAAGACACCATCGAAAAGATCGGAAACGCGGGAAACCTCAACGATGTTCAAGGCATCGGCGATTTCCTTGGGAAGCTCCATCCTGTCCTTATGGTTTTCCTTGGGGATGAAGACCGTCTTGATATGCTCACGGCAAGCCGCGTTGCACTTCTCCCTAAGACCGCCGATCGGCATGCTGTTGCCGCGGAGATCGATTTCACCCGTCATCGCCACATCGTTGCGGATGCGGACATGGCAGATTGCCGAAATGATGCACAAGGCCGTCGCGACACCGGCAGAAGGACCATCCTTAGGAGTCGCTCCCTCCGGGAAGTGGATGTGGATGTCGTTATTGGAGAAAAACTCCGGATTGATCCCAAGATCGGAACCGATGGATTTGACGTAGGAAAGGGCCGTTTCGCAGGCTTCCTTCATGACATCGCCGAGGTTGCCGGTGAGAATGAGCTGTCCCTTGCCAGGGAAGGTGTTGACCTCGATTTCAAGGACCTCACCTCCCGCCTCGGTATAGGCAAGGCCGTTGATGATACCAATCTGGGACTCGTTGACATCCTTTTCCTTGAGGAAGATCTCGGCACCAAGATAGCGCCGGACGTCCTCGACACGGACAAGGATATGGGAATTCTTTTCGGGATCGGAGAGATATTCGACGGCAAACTTACGGTCGATCGTTCCGATTTTTCTTCTGAGGTCACGGACACCGGCTTCGCGGGTGTAGTACTCGACCATGTAGTCCAAGGCCTCGTCCGTCCACTCCATCATGCCGGGACGGATGCCGTTGTCGGTCTCCTCTTCCGGAATGAGGTATTGCTTGGCGATGGCGATCTTCTCGAACTTGGTATAGGTGTTGAGCTCGATCATCTCCAGACGGTCGAAGAGGGGGCCAGGAATCTTGGAGACATCGTTGGCCGTGCAGATGAAAAGGACATTCGAAAGGTCGAACGGTTCGTCGACATAGTTGTCCATGAAGAACCTGTTCTGCTCCGGATCCAGGACTTCCAAAAGCGCGGAAGCCGGATCGCCGTGGTATCCGCCACCGTTGACCTTGTCCAGCTCATCAAGAAGGAAGACCGGATTGTTCGTGCCGCATTTCTTGATGGAAGAGATGATCTTGCCAGGCATGGCGCCGACATAGGTCTTCCGATGGCCACGGATTTCCGCCTCATCGGAAATGCCACCGAGAGCAACCTTGGTGAACTTCCTGCCCAAAGCCTCGGCAATGGAGATGGCAAGAGATGTCTTGCCCACGCCCGGAGCGCCGTAGAAGCAAAGGATCGGGGCCTTCAAGGACTTCGTCAGCTGCTTCACGGCCAAATACTGGAGAATACGATCCTTCTGCTTGACCAAGCCATAGTGGTTCTTGTCAAGGACCGTCTTGACCTTGGCGAGATCCTCGTTGTCCTGGGAGGAAACGCGCCACGGAAGGGAAACGAGCAGGTCCAGATAGGTCGTGATGACGGAAGCCTCCTGGGAAGCGGCCGGCATCGTCTTGTAGCGGGACATCTCGGATTCGATTCTCTTCTTGACGTTGTCGGGGAAAAGCTCCGGATGTTCCTCCAAGGGCTTCGTGTACTTGTCCTCGGGATCGTTGCCGTCGAATTCCTTCAGCTGGTTCTTGACGACCTTCATCTTCTCGCGCAGGACATATTCCCTCTGGTTCTTGTCGATCGCCTGGGAAACCTGCTTCTGAATCTCGTATTCGATCCGGGAATCCAGGTTGAAGCGCTGAAGATCGTTTGTCAGGATGTTCAGCCTTCTAACAGGATCCCTCTCTTCCAGGACGGCCTGCTTGGTGATGACGGGAGAATTCAAGAAGGCAGCGACATGATAAGGAATCATGAAAGGATCGGAAACCGTCTGGGTGAAATCCGGGCAGGACGGGAATTGGGGATAGCGTGTCGTGACCTGCTGATATTGACGGACGAACTCGCCCAAGGCCGCGAAAACATCGTTCTCATCCCGATTGAAGAGTGAACGGTTGTGGGTGGCCGCCGTGACAACGCCCATGGTCGGATTGATCTGGAAATGATCCAAATCGACGATCTGCTTACCGACGGCGACGACCTTGATGCCCTTGGCATCGGCGGCGATGGAAAGGATACGGCACACCGTGCCGACCTGGCGAACGCCCGGAAGGACGATGTTCTGGAAATCCCCGTAGACATTGTCGGCATTGGCAAGGGCCATGACAAAATCATCGCCCGCATTGAGCTGGGAGAAAAGATGGACGTCATAGGGGTTGGAAGCAAGGATGGTCAATTGAATATCAGGAAAAGCCACATCCAAGTGGTTTGGAAGAACGGGTAAACTCGTTAAATTAGGTTCCATTGGAAAAACCTCCTAGCTGAATTTTAGCACACAAGGTCGACAACTGCTAGTTTTATGCTCTCGACTATTTTACTTGTTTTCCTCGGCCTTCTTCTCTTCCGGCTCGGCCTTGGCCTCTTCCTTGCTTTCCTTCTTCTCCTCTTCGGTCGTCACCTTATAGCCATTGAGTTCCAAGACACGGGTTTGGACTCTTTCGTTGAGGATGGAGATGAAAACCTGGTTGAGGTAGTTGTTGATCTGGTTCTGGACCTGCTGGTCGGAAACCTTCTGGGCCTTGAGATAGGAGGTGAGATTGCTGATGAAGGAATTGACAGGAGAGCCAAGTCTCTTCTCAAGATCGGCCTGGGCAGGGGAAGGAATCTTTTCTGCAGAGGCGATGGCGTCATAGGTAAGGCTGGCCTTGAGCTCAGCGACAATGCCGTCATGCAGCTGCTTCTCATAGTCCTCTTCCTTCTTGTTGATAAGCTTGAGGTATTCGGCAAGGGTCAAGCCCTGGGAATTGACCTGCTTTTCCTCGGCAGCCCTTCTCTGGGCAACGAGATTATCGATATATTCATCGGCAAAAACGAAAGTCGAGGCATCGCGGACCTGGTTGAGAAGGTCATTGACAAGAGCGGTCAGATAACGATGGTGATTGTCGTTGAGGAGGTGCTTGCGGACCTTTTCCTTGAGTTCGGCAAGATCCTTGCTGGCGAACTCGCCGGAAAGCGTCGTGGCAAACTCATCGTTGATCTCCGGCAACTGGCTGGCCTTGACGCTGTTGAGCGTGACCTTGAAGACGACCGGCTTGCCGCTTAAAGGCTCAGGATAGTTCTCCGGCATCGTCAGGGAGATGTCGAACTTGTCGCCGGCCTTGTGGGAAACGACCTGCTCCTCGAAACCGGGGACAAAGTGCTTGCTCCCGAGAACGAGATCGAAGCCCTTGGCCGATCCACCCTCGAATTCCTTGCCGTTCATGAGGCCGACAAAATCGATGTTGACGGTATTGCCAAGACGGGCATGCTCCTCAGTCGGAACAAGCTCCGCATTGTCCTTGGCAAGATCATGGATAAAGTGGTCGACATCGCTATCCGTGACAGGGATTTCCGTGACGGAGGACTTCAGACCCTTGTAGGCGCCAAGCTTTTCGCAAACAGGGCGCAACACATAGCGGATCGTGAAAGCGACTTCCGTATCGGAGAACTTGTCGACGGAAACGGAAGGACGGAAGGAACCCAGGATCTTGGAGTCCTTGACATAGGAAGAGAACTCTTCGTCTTTCATGAACGAACTGTCGACCTGCTTGAGGAGCTCATCGATGGTCGCCTGGGCGACTTCGTTTCCGCGCAGACGGCGTCTCGCCTCTTCGACAGGGGCCTTGCCCTTGCGGAATCCCGGGACAGTCACGCCTTCGCAAAGTTTGCGGATGCCTTTTTCGGTAGCCTTGGAAATCTCTTCGGCGCCAAAGCTAACATTGGCAATCAAATGTCCATTTTCGTTCTTGAAAGTGCGATTCATGTGTTTTCTCCTATCTTTCTTCAAACTTCTTATAAAAACAGCTCAATAATTATAGTTTCGCAAGCGAATCATTTCAAGCAAAGTCCGACGGTTTACCCCTCGGAAAGCATTCTTTTGGCGCAAAAGAGGCGCTTGAGGCAATCCACAAGAAGCACGGGGCTCTTCTTGTCCGCGCTTTCAAACTTCCGGAAGAGGAAAAGGGAGGAGAGGACATTGGAAAAAATGGTGTTCTTCAGAAGGCTGGGATCGTCCTCGTCAAAGCTCACGGACGGGAAGAAAGCCGCAAGAAAGGGAACAAAGGAAAGGATAAGCTCCTTAAATTGGCTTTGAAGCTCCTCGGACTTGCTCAACGTATCATCCAAAAGGGAGGAGAGAACGGCGACATAGAGACGGTATATCGTCAGGGAATCCGGCAGTGTCTTCCTAGCCCGGCAGGATTGGATTTCCCCAGTGAGATCAATCATCTTTGCGGATCTTCTGCAGATGCCAGATATCGCGATTGTATTCGCGGATCGTGCGGTCGGAGCTGAACCAGCCGGAGTTGGCGATGTTGACAAGGCACTTCCTTCCCCACTCATCGCGGTCCAGATAGAGGGACTCGATGTTCTTGGAAGCCTTCAGATAGCTGGGGAAGTCGGCAAGGTTCATGAACTCGTCGCCGTGATACATGATCTCGTCATAAATCATGCGGAACTGCTCGTGGTCGGGCGAGAAGGTGCCATCGACAAGGGAGTCCATGACGGCCTTGACCTGGGGCTCCTTGTTGTAGACATCCCACGGATTGTAGGAATTGGTGAACTTGACGTTCTTGACTTCCTCCTCCTTCATGCCAAAGATGACCGCGTTTTCCGGACCGACCAGGTTGGCGATCTCGACATTGGCGCCATCGAGGGTTCCAAGCGTGATGGCACCGTTCATCATGAACTTCATGTTGGAAGTACCGCTTGCTTCCTTTCCGGCCAAGGAAATCTGCTCGGAAATATCGCTTGCCGGAATGATGACTTCGGCCTTGCTCACACCATAGTTCTCGATGAAGACAACCTTGATCATCTTGCGGATGGCCGGATCGGAATCGATCGTCTTGCTGACGGCCAAGATGAGCTCGATGATCTTCTTGGCATAGGTATAGCTCGGAGCCGCCTTCGCGCCGAAAATATAGGTATGCGGGAAAATGCTGATACTTGGATCGGCCTTGAGCTTGAGATAGAGGTGGATGATGCGGAAGATATTGAGAAGCTGTCTCTTATAGGCATGCAATCTCTTGATCTGAACGTCGAAAATGGAATCCGGAGAAATGTCCATTCCATTCTCTTTCTTGATCAGGTCGATCAAACGGAATTTGTTCTCATACTTGATTTCGTTGATCTTCCTGTAGATAGGAAGGTGTTCCTTCTTCCCGTCGCAGAAAGGAAGCAAATCGCGAAGCCTTTCCGGATCGGTGATAAAGGAATCGCCAATCAGGCTCTCTATGTAGCCGGAAAGCTTCGGGTTGGCCACGAGCAGGAAACGCCGATGGGAGATGCCGTTTGTCTTGTTGTTGAATTTCTCGGGATAGAGGACATAGAGATCCTTAAATGTCTGTGTCTTGAGAATCTCGGTATGGAGATTGGCAACGCCGTTGACGGAATAGGCGACATGGATGGCAAGCTGGCACATGTTGACATTGCCATCCTTGATGATGAGGCAGTTTGCGATCTTGTCTTCGGGCATCGCCCTCTCGCGCATCATCATCAGGCTCCGGCGGTTGATTTCCTCGATAATCATGTAGACACGCGGCGCAACGGAGGCGATATAGCGGCACGGCCACTTCTCAAGGGCCTCTGGCATGACGGTGTGGTTAGTAAAGGCAAAGCTTTTCTTGCAGATATCGAAAGCCGCATCCCAGCCATATCCGTTCTCATCCATCAAGATGCGCATGAGCTCCGGAATGGCCATGATCGGGTGGGTGTCGTTAAGCTGGAAGACATAGTGGTCGGAGAAGTGGTCGAGCGAGCCATAGATTTCCTTCTCGCGCTTGACGGCAAACTGGATGCCGGCGGAAATGAGGAAATACTGCTGGCGAAGCCTCAGAAGCTTTCCCTCTTCCGTGGAATCGTCCGGATAAAGGCCGTGCGTGATGTCGCGAATGAACTTCAGGTAGCCCGTGAAGTTCTCGGCAGTCGGCAACTCCTCGGTCGACGGCTCGGCATACCAAAGACGGAGGGTGTTTGTCACATGGTTCCGATAGCCGATGACGGGGACATCATAGGGAACGGCGAGGACGGAATAGGCGTTTGTCGTCCGCCAATGGACTTCGCCCGTCTCGTCGCGATAGGTTTCCGGCGTTCCGTAGAACTTGACCGTCACGGCATCGGTGAGCTTGCGGATTTCCCAGGGGAAGCCATCCAAAAGCCATGTATCAGGATATTCTTCCTGCCTTCCGTTGCGGATCTTCTGACGGAAGAAGCCATATTCATAGCGGATGCAATTGCCATGGCCCGGAAGACCCAAGGAGGCAATCGAATCCATGAAGCAGGCGGCAAGACGGCCGAGGCCACCGTTTCCAAGTCCGGCATCGGGCTCCTCTTCCTTCAGCTTGTCGTAATCGATATTGAGTTCCTTAAGGCCCTGCTTGACCTCGTCGAGGATTCCCATGTTGTAGAGGTTGGTGCTCAGTTCCCGTCCCATCAGGAATTCCATCGAGAAATAAATCAGCTGCTTCTTCCCTTCGGAAGCCGTGCTTTCCTTGCAGGCCTTGCTATCGGCATTGGCGTAGTCACGGATGACCGTGCCTAAGACATCATAGAGCTCGTTGTAGCTTAACTTTTCCGGATCGCGTCCGTATTTTCCAATGCATCTCTGAAGAAAGTCGTTCTTGAAATATTCCTTAAATTCCTGGCCCGATTTGATATCGATCATATATGCTTTTCCTTTCATGAAACGGGTTAGGCCCGTGTTTCTTCCTGTCCTTCTTCCTCATCCTTGGTAAGGGAAGGCTTCGTCTTTTCAAGCTGTTTCTTGTCATAGAGGAGATAGATGGCACCGAAAGAAGGAATCTTGAGCGCGATCTTGTGGTTCTGGTTATGGATTCCCTTCCCGTGAGTGTGGATCGGATTCTCGTTGAACTGGTTCCATCCGCCATAGCAGGCTTTGTCGGTATTGAGGATCTCCTCGTAAACCCCATCATAGGGAACGCCCACTTCATAGTCCCAATAGAAGTTAGGCGTCATGTTGAAGATGCAGATGATGCATTCGTCGCCGGATTCCCGCTTGAAGACATAGACGCTCTGGTCGGCGTTATCCGCCATGATCCAGCTGAAGTGGATGGGGTTGTACTCTTCATTATAGAATGCTTTGTACCGAATGTAGATATTATTTAAGTCGCGGATCAGGTTTTGGACGCCTTTGTGCTTCGGGTAGTTGAGCACCTCAAAGGCGATGGGCTGCCATTCCTTCCACTCGTCAAAGGAAGCGATCTCGTTTCCCATGAAGTTCAGCTTCTTCCCCGGATGGGCAAACTGATAGGCATAAAGATTGCGCACATTGGCGAACTTGTTCTCGTAGCTTCCGAACATCTTGTTGACGATCGACCCCTTCATATGGACGACCTCGTCATGGCTCAAGGGCAGAATGAAGTTCTCGGAATAGAAATAGGCCATCGAGAAAGTCAGGGAATTATGGATATATTTGCGATAGATCGGGTCCTTGGAATAATACTTCAGCGTATCGTTCATCCAGCCAAGATCCCACTTATAGTCGAATCCCAGGCCTTCGTCGAATCCCCCCTTGGTGACATGGCCATAGGCGGAGGAGTCCTCGGCGATCATCATCACGCCGGGAAGAAGGGAGTGAACGTAGCCGTTGACCCTCTTGACGAACTCGACCGCGCCGGTATTGACGCCAAGATCGGAATTCCCGTCCCAATAGATGATGTTGCTGACGGCATCGAAGCGGAAGCCATCCACGTGGAAAACTTGGGCATAGTAGAAGACCGACGAGATCAAAAAGCTGCGGACCGGGTCCTTTCCCAAGTCGAAGTTCTTCGTGCCCCATTGGGAAAACTCGTGATCATTGGAATACTCGAAGACGCAGGAACCGTCGAATCGTTCCAGGCCGAAACTGTCGAGAGCGAAATGGACAGGGACGAAATCGAGGATGATTCCGATGCCGTTCTTGTGGAGTTTCTCGACGAAGACGGCAAAATCGTCGGGCTTCCCCCAGCGCTGGTCGATGGCAAAGTACCCCAAGGCCTGATAGCCCCAGGACTTGTCGTTGGGATAGGCCATGATCGGAAGGGCCTCGACGTGGGTATAGCCCATGTCCTTAATATAAGGGATGAGGATATCGGCCAATTCCGCATAGCTGTACTCGGAGCCATCCGGTTTCCTTTTGAACGTGCCCATATGGAACTCGAAAATCGACATGGGCTTATCGAAATTCCGGTCTCTCATTTTGATAAAAGAGGAATCATCGATCGAAATCTTGGAATAATCGAAGATTTCCGAGCAACCATCTTCCCTCACCTGATCCAAAAAGGCAAAGGGATCCTGCTTGTCCTTCCAATAGCCATCGCATCCGAGGATATGGAACTTGTACCTCTGGAACTCCTTGGCCCCAGGGACGAAGAGCTCATAGAGACCGCGATAGTCCATCTTCTGCATCCGCCCCTTCTCCGGTTTCCAATCGTTGAAGTCGCCAATGACGGAGATATCCTTCGCCATCGGTGCATAGACACGGAAAAAGTACCCGTCGCGTCCATTCATTTTTCCCTTATGGACACCAAGGTATTTGTAGGCTTCCGGCAGATGGCCCTCAAGATATTGGTCCAGGAAAGAAAAATCAGGCATGATGCTTGCCTCCCGTTCTCAACTTTTTTCGATTGTAGCATAAAATGCAACCTGTTTTAAGGAAGATGGGCTATTTCAAGCAATCTTGTTTTACTTTACACTGGTAAAAGCCTAAAATAGGCGGGAACAGAAAATTCTCGGTTTTAAGGAGATAACAATGCCAAAGACTTACAAGATCATGTGCGTCAACGCCGGTTCCTCCTCCCTCAAGTTCAAGCTCTACGAGATGGAGGATTCCGCCCTTCGCGAAAAGAAGCTGAGGGACAAGGGAAGCCACTTGACGGTACTGACATCCGGCATCGTGGAAAGAATCGGACACGAAGACGGCATCTTCACCATAAAGAAGCCCAACGGCTTTAAAAAGACGGTCACCCTTCCTGTCGCCGACCACGACTACGCTGTCCATCTGGTCATGGATGGCATGATCGAAAACGGAATCATCAGCTCCATCGACGAGATCACGGCCGTCGGCCACCGCATCGTCCAAGGCGGAAAGTATTTCAAGGATTCGGCCCTCTTCAACGACGACACCGAAGAGAAGATCCGCTCGCTCATCCCCCTTGCCCCGCTTCACAATCCGGCCCATATCACCTGCTTTGAGGCCTTCCGCAAGGTCCTTCCTTCCTCTGTCGGCCAGGTCGCCGTCTTCGACACCGCCTTCCACCAGACGATGAAGCCCAAGGAATTCCTTTATCCTCTCCCCTTCGAATACTATGAAAAGTATGCTGTCCGCCGCTATGGCGCCCACGGAACAAGCCATAAGTACCTTTCCACCATCGCCCGTGAGGAATACCTCGCCGGAAACGAGCACACCAACATCATCACCCTCCACATCGGAAGCGGCGCCTCCGTCTGCGCCATCAAGGATGGAAAGTGCATCGCCACGTCCATGGGCCTTACCCCGCTTGCCGGCGTCATGATGGGAACAAGGACCGGCGATATCGATCCCTCCATCATGCCCTACCTCATGTCCTGCACCGGAAAGAGCGCCGACGAGATCTATGAGATCTTCAACCATTCCTCCGGCATGATCGGCGTCTCTGGCATTTCCAACGATACCCGCGATGTCGAGAAGGCCTATGAAAGAGGCGATATCCGCTCGACTCTTGCCGTCGAGATGTATTGCCAGCGCATCGCCGACTATCTTTGCATGTACTATGGAAAGCTCGGCCATGTCGACATGATCGTCTGCGCCGGCGGCGTCTTCGAGAACGCCCCGCTCTACCGCGAGGATTCCTTTGCCGACTGCCAGGAAGCCCTCGGCGTCAAGATCGACATGGAGAAAAACCAGGAAGTCATCCTCGGCAAGGAAGGCTTCATTTCCACCCGCGACAGCCGCATCCCCGTCGTCGTCATTCCGACCGACGAAGAGCTGATGATTGCCCTGGACACGGCCCGCATCCTGGGTCTCTGATTGTCTTTTCCGTCCTTCAAGTCAAAAGAGGGGTGAGAGAGGTCTCCTAATGAAATCCAAGAAAATGCTTTTCGTTCCCGCCTTCCTTCTCACCCTTTTTTCGTGCTCACCGACTGGTAACGGCTTCCGCGACCAGATGGGAAACAAGATCCTCGCCTTCAAAAGCCCAGACGTCGATTCCTACGTCGAGATCCAGACATCGGAGGAGCTCGATAGCATTGCCCGCTTTGACGACGCCCTCGTCATCGTCACCGGCAGTGCCTGCTCGGCCTGTGACCACCTCTATCCCATCCTCAACGAGCTCATCAAGGAAACGCACTATCTCATCTACACCGTCGACTTCCAGACCTACATGGTCAATTACCGTTCCCAGGACAACAAGGTCGGTACCTACGCCTTCCTCTATCCCGAGATCCGCTATACCCCGACATTCATAACCTTCCGGGACGGAAAGGCTCTCGATGCCAAGGGCGGCTATTCCAGGGACACCATCAAGGACTGGATCCTTTCCTGTTTCCTCGATCTTGATCTCTATTGCCTCAACGATGTCATCCCCACGACAAAGGGCTACTACCAATGGGACAAGGCGGAGGAGATCGATAGTCTCGGCTATGGGACAAAGAACCTGGATAGCCTTCTCAATGACACAGACACAAAGAAAATAAACATCCTCTATACCTGGAAACGCTGCAAGGATTGCACGGAATACAAGGAAAAGGTCCTCTACCCCTATCTTTTGGAAAACGATCACGGTCCCGTTTATTTCTATGAGCTGGATGGCTATTACCTCCTCAAGCGCTCTGCTGAGGAAGAGCTTTCCAAGGAAGGCTTTTTGAAATTCAGTTCCTTCTCCGAAAAGTATTTCCTCTCCGACTACCCGGTAGAGGATAGCCTAGGAAACATGGCCGGCGTCGCCCCGACCCTCATCACCTACCAAGGCGATAGCCATACCCTCTCCGTCTTCCGCAACGACCTTTATCCCACGATCGGCGAGGATTCCCTTTTGCGCTATAGACAGTCTTTCTACCCCGAAGTCCTTCTCTTGAGAAGCGACACGAAAGTCGACTCGCCTGCCTCGGATAGCTTCACCAAGGCCCTTGAGGAACTCCAGGACAAGGCTGGGGAATACGAAACGAAAGCCTGTCTAGATTACCTAAAGGAGAACCTATGAAAGGAAAGCTACTCCTTCTTCCCCTCCTCCTTCTTTCTTCCTGCCAAAAGGAAGAGACCAGAAAGGTAAATCTTTTGACCTGTCCTGTCTCTTTTGAAAAGGACGGAGACAGACAATACCAAGCCTGGAACTGCAAGGACGCCCTCTCCGAAATGATCGCCTCGAAGGCTTCCTTTGCCCTCTTTGTCTATGTTCCCGGCTGCTCGACATGTCAGACCTTTACCTATTTTGTCGATGCCTTTTTGGCGGAGACAAACGCCCTTCTTCCCTATTGCCTTTATGGCGACTATACCGAGGCGACAGATAGCCGGCTAGAGAATTCAAGCCTCCTCATCTATCAAGACGGCCTCTGCGTCGATTCCTTTGACTTCGTCAATAGCTCCAATTCCTTTTCTGCCTTTGTTTCCGACCATGTCGAGGTCCTTCCCATCGACTTCCTTTCCGTCTATACCAATCCCAACGACACCGCCGCCTTCTATCCTTCCTTTTCCATCCAAAGACGCGTAACGGCGACAGCAGAAGATACTCTTCCTAGCACGCCTTTCCTTGATATAAGCGAAGAGAACAGGAAAAACATCCTCTTTGTTCGAGACGACCTTGTTTCCGACTACACCGACTTCTTCTCCTCTCTTTCGACGCTTTCTTTCTCCGGTGTTGCCGTGATCGATGGGGATATCGATAACTTGGATGCCATTTCCTTTGTGGAAACCTACGGCTTTGAAAAAGGCGAAGCCCAATACGGCTTCACCTATGTCGACTATACGGCAGACAAGATCTTCTCGGCCTCATCGCTTTTGGAGCTCTCAGAGCTTGTCGATCTCTTCCAGTAGCAAGGGAAGTTGATCCAGGCTCTTCAGATGGCAGCCGGCGGCATAGTCATGCCCGCCGCCATTGAACTTGACGACCGCAGGGCGAAGGATGAGCGTTGCCGAACGGACGCTGACGCGATAATCCTTCCTTGCCGCATCATAGGTAGCCGAGACAACGGCCCTTATTCCGTTCATTTCGCGGAAGACGTTGATATGGAGATTGCCGTCCAAGGTCGTCATGTTCAGCTTCTCCATCGTTTCCGGCTCGAAGACGAAATAGCACGTTCCCTTGTCCGTCACCTTGTAGGTCTCTAGGCAATACCGGAGGATGGCAAGCTTTCTGGCATCGGTCCGGTACATCCGACGATAGAGCTCGTCCTTCTTCACGCCAAGATCAAGAAGGTCGGCCGCCACGCGCAGAGTCGCCCCATCCGTATCCTGATAGAGGAAACGGCCCGAGTCGCCGACAATGCCGCAGTAAAGGTAGGTTGCCGCCTTCGTCGAGAGCTTCCTCTTCTTCGAGCGGGACAAGGCAAAAAGGGCAATGAGCTCGCTTGCCGCGGGGCGCTTGGGATAGACGATATGCTCCGTTCCGAAATCCAATTCCGGAACAGGCGGTTCATGATGGTCGATCTTGATGACTTCCTTGGCAAAGGAAAGATGATCCATGCTGACCCTCTTCCTGTCGCCGACGTCGACGGCAATGGCAAGATGCTCCGTATGGAAGAAGGATTCCGGAACCTCTTCCGCATAAGGGAAAAGGTCGGGCATGAGATCGGGATGGTTATCGCCGACGAAATGGACTTCCTTCTGGGGGAAGTTTTCCTTGATCCAGGTGACAAGGCCCATCTGCGAACCCAGGGCATCGAAATCCGGCGAGGTGTGACGATAGACGACGATGCGATCGTAGGCTTCTATCTTCTTTTCCAGCTCCCGGAATTGTTTATGCATGCTCTTGATTTCCGCATCCGTTATCATATCTCTTCCCTCCATGGTAATAATCTATATTCTAACATCGCTTGTGCGTTACTGATACAAAAAGCTTGAACTATACCTTTCCATGAGCTATCATTATTTAGCTTTTTTGGCCCATTAGCTCAGTTGGATAGAGCATCTGCCTTCTAAGCAGAGGGCCGGAGGTTCAAGTCCTCCATGGGTCACCATCTCGTTCAAGAATGCCCGGGAAACTGGGCATTTTTCGTTTTCCAAGGCTTTCCTTCCTCCCTAACCCCCGAGAACCACATCCAAAACCATCATCAGGACAAAGCCGAAGAAGAAAGCAAACACCCCATAGTGCTCCCCGGTATCGGTGTGGGCCTCCGGAACCATCTCCTCGACGATGATATAGATCATGGCCCCGGCAGCAAAAGAAAGGGACCAGGGAAGGACAAGCTTCATCGCCAGGGCCAGGAAAAGCCCGACAAGGGCAGCCACTGGTTCGACAGCCCCGGAGAACATGCCATAGAGAAACGCCTTCTTCTTTCCTTTCTCAGGCCGCATGGAAATCGAGACGACGACCCCTTCCGGAAGGTTCTGGATCCCGATCCTGATAGCCAACGCCAATGCCGAGACGAGGCTTCCATCCATGCCTACTTCTTCTCCCAGCATGCTGACACCGAAGGCGATCCCGACGCTCAGTCCCTCGGGAATGTTGTGAAGCGTCACGGCAAGGAACATCTTCGTTGTCTTCTTCATCCTTTTCGTCTTGATCCCTTCCTCCTTTTCATCGGAAACATGGAGATGGGGAATCACCTTGTCCAGGCCATAAAGGAAAAGCGCCCCAAGAACAAGGCCGATTGCTCCCACGAAAACGGAAGGCATGTATTCCACTTCCGTCTCGATCGCCGGAAGAAGAAGGGAGAAAACGCTCGCCGAGAGCATGATTCCGGAAGCAAAGCCGACGCAGATCTGGTTCATCCGTTTAGAGACAGTCTCCCCGCGGAAGAAAAAGACGATGGCCGAACCCAAAGTCGTCCCAAGGAAGATGATCAGGAAACCCAAAAAGGCCATGGCACTAAAAGTCATGGCCTCATTTTACCGATATTGTTAACCTAAGGCAACAGATTTAATCCACCCGGCTTAGCTTGGCAAGGTCCAAGGCCGTGATGACGCCGAGAAGCTTCTCCGTCTTTCTCCCGTTTTCGGTGACGAGGAGAAGACCAACCTGCTTGTCGTGGGCCTTTTTCTTGAGAATCATGCCAAAGGCATCCACAACGCTCCTATGCCTGGGGACGAAGAAGAAATCCTCATTGAGATGGCCGTCAAAGGAAACGGCAGAGCGGAAGTCCTGGATGGTATAGCTCGCGTCAAGCTCCATCTTATTTCTTCCCTGAAGGAAATCAAACAGGGTCGAACGGGAAAAGACGCCGATGACCTGTCCTTTTGCGTTCACGACGGGAAGATGGCTAAGACCATTTTTGACCATGCGTTCCATCGCCTCGAAGACTGGCGTGGAAAGGACACAGGTGTCGACATCCTTCGTGCAGACGTCATAGCAATCATATGGGGAAAGGATGGCTTTTCCGATCTTCTGGAAACGCTCCAGGAAAGATTCCGAGGGAGCACAGACATTGTTCTCGTGGCTGAGGATATTGCGAAGGTCGGACGCCGTCTTGAGGAAGTCGTAGTTGTCCCTTTGGGCGATGATGGGGTTCAGGCGGTTGTAGTAGATCTGGTTCAGGGCTCTGGAAAAGGAGACGTAGTCATCCTTGATACGGCTGATATGCGCTAGTTCCTTTTCCAGTTCCTTGAAGGAAGCAAGGAAACTGTCGACTCTCTCCTCTTCGGTCATTTGACGATGTCTTCGTCCTTGGCGGCATCGGCGATGGCCTTGGCGGTATTGTCCAGATAGGGGACGTCAAGATCCTCGATCATGCCTTTGTCGACAAAGGAACTGATCTTCTCGTCAAAGGGAATCTCCTCGAAGTTGGGAATGCCATGCTTCTTGGCAATATCCCTGTCTGTCTTCCCGTAGATATCGATCCTTCTTCCGCAATCCGGGCAACGGACATAAGCCATGTTCTCAACAAGGGAAAGAAGCGGTACAGAGAGCATGTCGGCCATCTTCGCGGATTTCTCGACGATCAGATCGACAAGGCCTTGGGGACTGGTAACAAGGATTGCGCTGGAAAGTCGCATCTTCTGGAAGACGGTCAAGGAGACATCTCCCGTTCCCGGAGGCATGTCCACGAGAAGGAAGTCCACGTCCCAGACAACTTCGGTGTAGAACTGCTCGATCAAGGTCGAAAGCATCGGTCCACGCCAGACAATGGGATCGTCATCATGGGGAAGAAGGAGATTGGAGGACATGATCTCGATGCCCGTCTTGGACTTGATAGGATAGAAATAGCTTCCGACGCCGACGACAGGTCCCTTCACGCCAAATGTAAAGGGGACGGAAGGACCGGTGATGTCGGCATCCAGGATTCCGACTTTATAGCCCATGCGGCGTAGCTTGACGGCAAGATAGCAGGAAGTGAAGGACTTGCCGACACCGCCCTTTCCCGAAAGGACGGCAACGACATGCCCGACATGGGATTTTTCGCAGGGCTCGGTCTTGGGAAGATAGGGAGCCTTCGTGGAATCGGCTTTGCCCTCAGTCATTTCCATACCTCCTGTGGAGAGCATGGTGGGCCTTTTCGCTTCCCGCTTCACCATCATAGATGGCATCGTAAACCGCCTGGACGGACGGATTCAGGGCCGAGATACGGATGGCCTGGGAATGATCGATATCGTTGAGCCCTTGGCTTCTTAGCTGACGGACCTGAAGAGGGCTGACACCCTCGGCAGGAAGATGGAGAGGCTGACCAGCCCCCATGATGCATCCACCCGGGCAAGCCATGACCTCGACGAAATGATAGGGATTCTTTCCTTCCTTGATGAGGTTGGCGATCAAACGGGCACCGAGGTTTCCGCAGTGGCAAGCAAGAAGGTCCTTGCCGGCAATCTGGAAATGGCAATCCATGATATCCGGGGAAAGAGGACTCGGCGTGAAGACGACATCGTCGACCTCGACGGATTTCCGGTCGTAATAGATGGCCGTGCGGATGATGGCCTCAAGAACGCCGCCCGAACGTCCGAAGATCGTTCCGCTTCCGGTGGATTCCCCAAGGGGATTGTCGAATTCCTCATCCGGGAGGGCATTGAAGTCGATGGCTCTTTCGGAAATGACGGCACCCAGATCCTTCGTCGTCCAGCAGTAGTCGACATCCGGAAGGCCGTTGGTCTTGTTGTAGGGAAGGGCGTTCTCGTTCTTCTTCAGGATGCAGGGAACGACAGCGACGACAACGGCATTCTCCGGCTTGACATGGACTCTTTCGGCAAAGAAGGTCTTGACGACCGAACCCAAGCAGCCGATAGGCGACTTGACGGTGGAGATGAGACCCTTCTCGAAATAATCGGGGAACATCCTCTGCGCCGTCGAAAGCCAGCCGATGCAGCAGGAATTGAACTGCGGATAGGGGCCATCCTTCTTGACCCTCTCAAGGAATTCCTTGGCCTCTTCCCAAATGGTGATATCCGCGCCGAGATCGGTGTCGAAGACATAGCGGAATCCGATCTTCCTCAGGGCGGAGACCATCTTTCCGGTCACCTTCTCGCCGGTCTTGCCCCCGAACATTTCGCCAAGGGCAACGCGGACGGAAGGGGCAGTCTGGACGACAACGACCTTCTCCGGATTCTCAAGCAGGGCTTCAACTTCGGCAATTTCCGGCTTTTTCGCCGTTTTCGGTTGTGTGTTTTCCATCGTTAAATCTCGTTTCTTTCCTAATAATTATAAGCGCTTTAGGCGTCTTTGACAAACGCTAGGAAAGCTGTTTGAGAAGGTCCGTTCCCAAGGCGAAGTAGATTCGGTCCAAATGGCTTGCGCCGAGCTTCGTTCCCCCGAAATAACGGACGATGAAAACGGCATAGCCAATGGTCTTCTTTCTTTCCATCAAGGAAGAGAGACGCTTCATGGACGAAACGGGCTCCTTATCCTCGGAAGAGGTCAAAGTGGGCACCCCGAAGCCATTGAGAAAATAGCCGCAGCGAAGGATATGCCGCGCCTTGGCATGCTCCTCAAGAAGTCGTTGATAGATTTCCTTGAAGGCCATCTCGCTCTCGACGCCACAAAGGAGGGCGATGAAGCGGGATCTTTTCTCGGTGTATTCTTCCGTATGGAGGCAGTTCATGTTTTTTGACATATTTTAGGGTTTTACCTAGAATAGAATCAATCCTCAGGAGGCAAATCATGTCGGAGTGCAAGATCATCGTCGATTCCAGTTGCGATATCCCGAAAGCCTTGGCCGAAAAACTGAATGCGGATGTCGCAAACCTTGTCATAACCCTCAACGAAAGGGTCTATCGGGACAGGAAGGATCTGACCGGGGAAGAGCTATTCGATCTCGTTTCCAAGACGAAAGCTCTCCCGACGACAAGTTCCCTCAACGTCATCGACCTCAAGGAGCTTTTCCAGGCCCAGCTTCAGAACAACAGGACGGTCTACTTCCTCACCGTTTCCAAGGAGCTTTCGCCTCTCTATGAAAAAGCCCTCTTTGCCAGGGAACAGATTCCCGAAAAGGAAAGGGTCGTCATCCTCGATAGCCAACAGATTTCAACCGGCATCGCCCTTCTCGCCCTAGGCCTAAAGGGAGACATCGACAAGGAACTCGATCCAGGGCAAATCAAGTCCAACCACCAGGAAAGGATCAAGAGAGTCCACATGTCCTTTGTCATCGACACGCTCGACTATCTCAACAACGGCGGACGCTGCTCCGGACTGACCTTCTTCATCGGCAGCAAGCTTCGCCTCCATCCCATTGTCCAGGTCGACGACGGAAAGATGTCTGTCCGCAAGCTCATCACCAAAAAGAACATCGACAAAGCCATCGATGTCATGGTCGACAATTTCAAGTCGGAACTGGAAAACGGCAATATCGATCTCGCCTATCCGATTCTCATCCCTGTCTCAAGCTGTCCAAACGGCCTTAAGAAGATGCTCCACAGGATGACGGAACTCGTCGGCGAGAAGATCCTCTTCCCGGTCGAGACAAGTGCCGTCGTCGCTTCCCATAGCGGCCCAAACGCCATCGGCCTTTCCTACATGCTCCGCCAGAAAGCAAACTAAAAACAGGTCACTTATCTGACAGCCTCTTTATCGGGAGTTTCTCCGCAATCCAAAGCGGCGTGCGGAAGAACTCCCTTTTCTTAAGGCCGGATTCCTCCGGAAAAAGAAGGTAGTAGGCATTGAGATACATTCTCTTGTCCTTGTCGAAGGCATAGCGCGTATCCCCAATCATGGTCAGGCCTTTTTCATGGAGGGCAAGGCGGATCTGGTTCTTCCTTCCGGTCAATATCTCCACCTTCAAGGCCGTTCCGATCTGGATCTTGTTGATGGCCTGAAAGAGAGTGATGGCTTCCTTGCCCTCCTTCGTGCGATAGACCCGATAGGTATTCCTATTCTGCTCCACGTTCATCTTCACACGGATTGTCTTTCCTAAAGGGACATCTTCCCTTACGACAGCCTCATAGAGACGGACGACGGTCCTTTCCTCGAAGCATTTCTGGAGGCGTTCCTTGACCATTGGGTTCTTGGCGAAGACAAGGACACCGCTCGTCTCAAAATCCAGCCTATGGACGATGAAGGGCCTTTCATGATGAAAGACGAGATAGTCGTGGACGTAGTGATAGAGATTTTTCGAAAACGTCTTGGGATCTTCCGAACGGATGGTCAGAAGATTCCTTTCCTTATAGACGACAAGGATGTCCCTGTCCTCATAGAGAATCTCAAACTGTCTCCGCATCAATGAAGAGAGGATTCCAAGGCGTCCAGGAAGGATGTCTTGGAAGGATCAAAATCTTCGCCAAGAAGAGCGCCGATAGTGGTGATCGGAGTCGTTTCATCATAGACCGGAACGGTCTTGAGGATGTTAAGGACCGTCTCATTGTTTCCAAAGCGGGAGTTGACAAGTTCGGAAGCGCGGTATTCTTCGGCAAAGGCATCGAAGATAGGATCTCCTGTTTTCGTCGGAACGGAAAGGGAAGCAAGGAGACTCCTGGCTTCTTCAATGGTGAGGGAAGGAATCATCGTCGTATCGCCTCCTGTCGGAACAAGGCCATAGAGGGCATTGAGGAAGGAATCAATCGCACGGCCCTCAATCGGGTTCACCATGGGATAGTCGTCCTTCTTGCCATAGAAGTCAATATCCGTAAAGCCAAAGTCGACGGAACTCGGATCGTCGGGATTGATCATCGTGAGGATGCTCTCGTTCTTGAGAATCTGCTTCATCAGACCGGCGACAAGCTCTGAAGCAAGAAGACTCCGACAGGTCTTTCCTTCATACTCATAGAAGGTCTTGGTAGTCAGATCCTGGAAACTGACGATCAGTCCGTTTTCCGTAAAGAGGTCTTCCGCCGAGCCCGTGGCAATGGTCTCGAGGTTAGCAAGGACCGTGTTCAGGACCTGTTCCAAGGCACCGATATCGGCCTTGGTCCTCAACTCGTCCATCTTTCCTTCGGAATCAAGGAGCGCCGGATTCTCGAAGAAGATCTTCTCGATGCGATAGGCGTTTATGTCCTCGTTGAAGACGAAGACGTTCTTGAAGACATCGTCGACTACGTCCTTGGTGGCACCGACAGCCGTGTTGATGATGAGGTTATAGACCATGTTGGCACGGACAGGGCGGAAAAGCTCCATCGATCCGACTTCATAGAGGAGATCCAGCTGAATGCCGCCTTCACCGATACCAACGCCATCAAAGCCGCTTTCAAGATAGTCCGAGACGCTGAAGAGCAGGTTGACGGCATGTTCGATCTCGTTGTTCCAGAAGTTGACGTCCTCTTCGGAAGAGGTGAGATGGACAAGGAAGTCGATCGTGCGGTTTTCCTTTGTGGTCGGGTTGCAGAAGAGGGAAGACATGCCGTTTTCATTCGAAGATTCGATGTTGTCGCGGAAGATGGAAATCGGGACGCGGTGGAAGAGGGCAGAGCCGTTCATCTTCTTGAGCAGGTCCTTGACCGTCACTTCGTTTCCAGGCTTGTCGAAGATGGAATCCAAGGCATCCGGATCGGAAACACCCAAATCCGTAAAGGACCTCAGGAAGGAATCCAGCTTCATCAGTTCCTCTTCCCAATCGGTGACCTGCTTGAGAAGGCCATCGAAATACGGGCCGTAGTCCTTGGCATCCTCGGCGAGCGTAATCTGGGCGAGGAAGGAGGTTCCGGAAGAGCCTTCGGTGGTGGAGAAGATGTTGTAGAGAAGTTCGCCGATAGGAGACCTGGTCTGTCCTTCGCGAATCGTGGTCATGAGCTTGGAATTGCCGATAAGTTCCATGAGGTTGGTGAATTCCGCATGCTGTGTATCATCCATGTTGAAGATATCGGAGAACATGTCCTCCAATGCGGAGGTATCCTTTCCCTCGGAAGGCTGGGAGAGATTGTAGATCGTCTCGATGAAGGCGAATTCGGCATTGATTTCCGCTTCGGTCATGTCGGCAAGCTGATAGAAGTCGATCTTCTCGATGGCCGACTTGTATGTGTCGTCAAGGCCAAGCTCGGAGATGGTATTGGTAAGGACGGTTGAAAGAAGGCTCATGACGACCTTGGATTTCTTCGATTCGGAAGTCACCTTCTCCGTCAGGAAGTTTTCCGGAAGCTTTCCACCGCTGATGGAATCGATGCCGACGTCCTGGACGGAAGAGAAGAAATCGCACAGGCCGGCAATATCGCCCAAAATGGTAAGGGTATAGGTCTTCTCGCTCTCCGGATCATCCAGGGATTCTTCTTCCTGGCCATCAGACCACGTATCGACATAGAGCGAACCATAGTTGAAGCTTTCGATGCCAAGCTGACCGAAGAGATCCTGGGACTGGATCAAGGCGGCAAAGAGCTCGCTGAAGTTCCTGTTCCGGCTTTCCGTGATCACCTCATCCGTTGCCTCCACAGCCAAGGGCGTTCCAAAGCAGTTGGCGATGAAATTGGTATTGTAGAGCGTCGTCAGAAGGGCATTGAGGCGCTTGACATCGATGTTGTCGAAGAAGTCCGGATCGCTGAAATCCATTCCGCCGGCAAGCGTCAGGATATCGACAAGGCGATCGACGTCTTCCTTCCACAGCTCCGTACGCATCTGGTTGATGGTCTTGTTGATGCCCATCTCGGAGAAGAAGCTGTTCATGGAATCGTTGATGATGGCAAGGATGGAAGGCTGCAGAAGCTCGCTATCCATTCCGTTCTTCATCATCGAGCTGAGCGCATCCTGATCGGCGACTTCACCCTGGGCTCCATTGAGGAGGAAGGAAGCGTTCTTCTGGGCATCCTTGAGCAAGGAAACGATGCGATCGATTTCGCCGGTACCTTCCGAAGACGTCCACTGGATCTTTCCGATGGTCTCAAGGCTCGGCGCGACAAGTCCGAGGTCCTTGAAGACAGAGCGATCGAAGAGATTGGAAAGAAGGACATAGACATTGAAGTTGCGCCCGGATTCCGCAACGGAGATGCCCGTCTTGAGATCGGGGTTGAAGAATTCGGATTGGGCGACAAGAGTCAGGACTTCCCCGACCGTATCGGCATCGATCTTCTTGAACTTCTCCTCGGTCGAGCCGCCCTCGTCCATGACCTTGTAGAGCTTATAGACCTTCGGCATCAACCGCACCAGGCTTTCGAAATCCCTGGTGAAGCTATCATCGGCATCGAAGTTGAAATCATAGGGCGTCAGTCCGAAAAGATAATCGGAGAACTTGAGGTCCTCGTTGGTAAGGAAGCTCTTGATGATCGAAGGATAAATTTCCTTGAAGAGCTCGGAAGCCTGGGCAGAATTGAGGACGTTGGCCAAGGCATCGGCAACTTCCTGGGAAGAGAAGTCGATTCCGGAAAAGCCTTCCTTGATATCGATGGGGAATTCCGGATCCAGAATCGTGTTGACGATTTCAAAGAGGGCGCGGAACTCCTTCTTGATGTCCTGGATGTTGTTGAGGACCGAGAAGTCGACGTTCTTGGCATAGTCGGAAAGGGCCGGAATCATCGTCATGACCGATTTCATGACGTCGCCGATCTTCATAACGCCGAGGATTCCGCAGTCCAGAAGTCCCAATACTTCCTCGCCGTCTTCCGCAGTGTGCCCGCAGAGAATGTCTTCCATCTCGCTGACAAAGGCCTGGGCTTCTTCCGTCGTCTTGAAGGAATCCTGGGAAACGTCGCCCAAGGCACCCTTGAAGTCAACGCCCTTGGAAATATCCACATCCAGCAAGCGGCAGAGACGGAGGGCGCTTGAACCGATAAGACTCAGATCCTTTCCCCAATCGATTCCAGCATAGTCCTCGACATCGGTGGGAAGGACGGTGATGCCGGTCGAATTGAGGTAGGTACCGACAGAGGCGAAGATCTGGGGAAGGTTCTTCTTCATCACTTCGAGGTTGCCCAGCTTGTAGAGGGCGGACGTGTATTTCTCGAGGCTCTTGGCAAAGTCCTCATCGGAGAGGGATTCCTTTGACGTCTTGATGAGGAAGTTGTCCATGGTCAGCTCTTTTCCGTCTGCGCTGAAGAGGGAATCGATGACGCCCGTCCCATAGACATCCGAATAAATCTGGGAAACGGCCTTGAGCTGATCGCTCCAGTCGATGTTGCCGAAATCCAGCTCACCCAAGGGAAGGGATTGGGAGGAGAGAGTATTGACGCCGATATCGATGGCCGGCGGAATAAGGGCCATGACCACCGGATTGGCAATCACCAAATCCAAAAGCGTGGTGACGGTGGTTTGGTTGAGGAGCAAGGAGAAGTTGATCGTGATATTGGTGACGCCGTTCTCGAAAGTGATCGCTCCATTGTCGATGAGCGGAGAAGCAATGTCCAAAACGGAGGAGACAAGGCTGTTGAAGGAGACTTGCTCACCGCCGATTTCAACGCGGGATACGGAATTCATGATTGACGTGTCGAAATTGGCGATTCCGAGAAGCTTGTAGACAAGGCTGTTTTCGACATTGTCCAGGCTCGAAGAGATATCCTCGGAAGAAACCTGTGTTCCGAGGTCCATGCTTTCAAGAAGGGTATTGACGGTCTTGCGATGGTCCAGGGCGGTTCTGGCAAGGGCGGTAAAGGGAGAGATGAGGACCATGGCCAAGACGAACTCGCAGCAGGCGCCAAGGATCGCACCCGGGAAACGAAGGAGCGGAAGCCTCTTTCGCGTATTGGCTTCCTGGAAGTCATCGTCGCCATCATAATCGTCCGGAACGAAGCTATCCTCCTCCGTCTCCGCAAAAGGCTCGGCATACTCTGTGCCGGGTTCCTGGCCGCGGAGAAGCTCTTCCTGGAGATAGGGATCCACGACGGCCGGAGTCTCCGCATTCTCCTCGTCTTTCTCTTCCTCATCAAAGTAGATGCCATCGGTCAAAGAGCGCATCTCCTTGGACATTTCCTTTCTCTCCCGTCTCTGCTTGGCCGTCTCGACAGGGAGGAACCAACGGAAAATGCCGTTGTAGACGATGGCCGTCAAGAGCCAGATGAAAAGCTGGGTCAGCAAAACGAGCACAAAGAAAATGACGTAGGAGAGAAGGGAATTGGCAAGGGCGATAGCCGTCTGGTAAATGGAGATGCCGTTCATCGGGGAGATGAGGCCCGTCGCCGTGATGATATTGGCCAGGGTCTCCTGGATGGAGGTCAGGACGATCGTCTGCCCATTGAAATCGAAGGAAAAGCCAAAACGCGAGAAATCGATGCTGCCGATGGCTTGCGTGATTGATGGCGTCAGGAAGATGAAGACACCCAAGAGGACACCGATGAGAAGGGTCTTGACCGTCGTTTTGTAAAGGCCTTTGATGAATCCGGCAAGGGCCGCAAGCAGGGCGAGGAAGAAAAGAAGGACAAAGACGGCCAACAGGACGATGCTAACGATTTCTGCCATAGTGCTTTTTTCTCCGTTTTTGACTTTATTGATTATAAGATAGTTTTCTCCTAAAATAAACGAGTTTTGGAGGCAAAAAGATGGAAATCTACGATCCGGGTCAATCCCCTCGAAAACACAGGAAGGGAAATGGCGAAAATGGCCAAGAGCAACGCGTTTTCTTTCATAGAAGCGCCCTCAACGATTGGACGCCTTTGTGGGAGAAGCTCACCTTCTTTGCCATGGGCTTTATAGGCCTTCAAGTCCTCTCTTTTTTGACCTCTGGCATCATCGCCGTTAGCGGCTTGGCCGAAACGGATTATGCGACCGCCGTAAGCCTTAACAATTTCCTTGCCTACCTCCTCCTTTTGATTGCCTTTGTCCTCTTCCTTTTCCTGGACAAGAGGAAAACCTGGAAAAGGGTCATAGAGGACTTTACGGATCCCAAAAGCTACGCCTATGCCCTGGCCGCTCTGGCCGGTGTCTATCTTGTCAACATCCTCTTCTCGCTCATGTATTCCGGAATCCCCTATTACGGCAGCAACGACAACCAGGAGACCATCACGCAAAGCGTTGGTTCGAATCCAGTTTTGATGTTCTTCTCTGTCGCCATTTTCGCCCCGATTTGCGAGGAATTGACTTACCGAATAGGACTTGTCGACTCCATCGGTCATAAAAAGAGATGGCTCGGCGTTCTCCTCTCTTCTCTCATCTTCGGCGCCATCCATTTCGACTTCAGCTCCTGCCTGGCCTATTTTGCCATGGGCGAGGAGTCGGGAATCGACCGCGTCGTCATTCTCAACGAGCTTCTCAACCTTCCCGTCTATGTCTCTTCCGGTCTTGTCTTAGGCTTTGCCTATGCCCTTTCCGGACGCATCTCCTCCTCCATCGTCGGCCATGCCGCCAACAACACCCTCTCCTTCGTCCTCCTTCTTGCGTTATGACGGATAGATACGGAAAAAGCGACCTTCTTTCCTCCCTTGTCCTGAAAATCCTGGCCTGTCTTTTGATGAGCCTTGACCATATCGCCCTTCTTTTCGTCTCCCCGGTCACGCAGGAGACTCTCTATTACGTCCTCAGGGCCGTCGGCAAGATCTCCTTCCCTATCTTTGCCTACCTCGCCTTCCGGGGAACCTATCAGACCCACAATATCCGGAACTACCTTCTCCGCCTTCTGATTCCGGCCCTCCTTCTTGATGCCTTTGGCTATATTTGTTCCTTTGCCGCCGGTATTTCGATCGGAAGCAATCCCCTTATTGGGAACGCATTCACGGACATGTTCCTGGGTGTCCTTCTTGTCTATCTCCTCAAAAGGAAGGACCGCTACTCCTTTTTGGCCATCCTTCCCTTTGCCTACGCCTTCTTCTCGACCTTCCCGATCGACAGCCAATACGGCACCCTCTTCAAGACGGATTGGGGCTTTTTCTCCATCGTCCTCTTCCTTTCCTTCTTCCTGGGAAAGGAAATCTGCGACTTCCTTCTTGTCGACAAGGCAAGAAGGGATGGAGTCGAGGAGGATCTCTATCTAAGGGAGACGGGATTCTTCTATGGGAAGGTCACGTCCTGTGTCGCCCTCTTCTTCACCGAGGCGCTCTTCTATCTCATCTTCCGCCTGGATAACGCCGCCTTTGTCCTTCCCAACCAGTTCGTCCCCATCGGAACCTATTCCACCCTTGCCATCCTCTTCATCCTCCTCTCCTCGCCGAAGAAGGGCTATTCCAGCCACAGGATCCAATACGCCTTCTACCTTTATTATCCTCTCCATCTTGTCCTCCTCGGCCTTATTGCCATCGGTCTAGGCTACCTATGAGCATTTGCCTTGCCTCTTCTTCCCTTTTTCGTTAGCCTATAGCCACAAGAAGGAGGATTATCCAATGATCAAGCATCTTGAAAACAGCGCCGAATTCAACGAAATCGTCAAGCAGGGCAATGTCGTCGTCGACTTCTTCGCCACTTGGTGTGGTCCCTGCCGCATCATGGGAAGGGTCCTTGAGGAAATCGAGAAGGACTATCCCACCCTTACCTTCCTGAAGGTCGACACGGACAAGTTTCCAGAAATCGCCATGTCCTTCGGCGTCTCTTCCATCCCCACCTTTATCGCCTACAAGGACGGAAAGAGGATTGCCCTCCAGGGCGAGAACGAGCTCCTTGGTGCCCGTCCCACGGATGATTTCCGTCTCATCCTCAACGAAGCCTTCCATATTTGACGGAATCTGTTCTATTTCCCTTGACACCTCGGCTTGCTTTTTGGTATCTTTATGGGCTGAGATGTTTTTTCATGGAAACAAACGAATTGACGAAAGAAGAAATCGAAAAGGCCAAGAAAGAGGCCAAGAAGGAAGCGAAGAAGGGACGCTGGAAGAAGCTTGCCACGGACTTCCGCGCCTTCATCGCCAAGGGCAACGTCCTCGACATGGCTGTCGGCGTCATCATGGGCTCTGCCTTCAACGCCATCGTCACGTCCTTCACCGCCATCCTCCTGTCCATCTGCACGTGGGGCGTTCCTGGCGGACTTTCCGGCCTTGTCACCGTCCTTCCGGCGCTGACGGATGCCCAGAAGGTCCCTTCGGATATCCTTGTCGGCGGAAGCAAGCTGCAGCAGTTCTACTCCGCCTCCGAATGGGCTAACCTTTCCCAGGAACCCGACTTCACCGCCACGATCTCTGGCATGTACACCAAGCACGGCAGCTCCTACTACTACAACGGCTCTGCCATCATCGACTGGGGATCCTTCATCAACGCCATCATCTCCTTCCTCATCATCGCCTTGACCCTCTTTGTCATCGTCAAGGTCTTCACCACCCTCAAGGCCCGTCGCATCGCCCTTCAGGAAGAGCTCAAGAAGGCCAAGGAAAAGAAGGAAGGCGTCGAAAAGAAGGAAGAACCCGCTCCTGCCCCGGCTCCCAAAAAGGCCGACGACGTTCTCCTCCTTGAGGAGATCCGCGACGAGATCAAGAAGCTCAACGCCGCTTCCGCCCAGAAGGAATAATTCCAAAACCAACAAAAAGAAAACGGCTTCCGCACTCTGCGAAGGCCGTTTTTTTATGCCCTTGATTACTTCTCGACGGAGTAGTTCGGGCTTTCCTTGGTGATTTCGACGTCGTGGGGATGGCTTTCCTTGAGGGAGGCGCTGGTGATCTTGATGAACTGGGAGTCGCGCTTGAGCTCCGTTATGTTCTTGACCCCGAGATAGCCCATTCCCGAACGCAGGCCGCCGAGAAGCTCGAAGATGACATCCCCGGCACTGCCGCGATAGGGAACACGGCCTTCAACACCCTCGGGAACAAGCTTCCGATGCCCGGACTGGAAGTAGCGGTCAGCCGATCCATGGGCCTGGTTCATGGCCGAGAGGGATCCCATGCCACGGTAGACCTTGTACTTCCTTCCCTGATAGAGCTCGACGGCACCAGGGGCTTCCTCGCATCCGCCGAAGATCGCGCCGAGCATGACGCTGTCCGCACCGGCAGCCAAGGACTTGGTGATATCGCCGGAGAACTTGATGCCGCCATCGGCGATGATCGGGCAATCGAATTCATCGGCCGCCCTGGCGCAATCCATAATGGCCGTGATCTGAGGCACGCCCATGCCGGAGATGATTCTTGTCGTGCAGATGGAACCCGGGCCCATGCCGACCTTGACGCAATCGGCACCGGCAGCCATCAAGTCCCTCGCCCCTTCATAGGTCGCGACGTTTCCGGCGATGACATCGACATTCGGGAAGGTTTCCTTGAGCTTCTTCAAAGCCTTGATGACGTTAAGGCTGTGGCCGTGGGCGCTATCCAGGACCAGGACATCAACGCCCTTTTCGATAAGGGCCTTGGCCCGTTCGAGATAATCCGGCGTGATGCCAAGCGCCGCACCGCAGAGAAGGCGACCCTTGCTGTCCTTGGCGGAATTAGGATACTTCTTGATCTTCTCGATATCCTTGATCGTGATCAGTCCGCGAAGCCTTCCTTCCTTGTCGACCAAGGGGAGCTTTTCCTTCTTGCAGCCGGCAAGGATCCTTTCGGCCTCCTCGATCGAGGTACCGACCGGGGCCGTGACAAGGTTATCCTTGGTCATGACGGAATCGATCGTCTTGGAAAGGTCCTTCTCGAACTTCAGGTCGCGGTTTGTCAGGATGCCGATGAGGATTCCCTTTTCATTCGTGATGGGAATACCCGAGATATGGTACTTGGCAAGAAGACGGATGGCATCGGCAAGGGTCTTGTCCGGAAAGAGGGTGATAGGGTCCTGGATGATACCGTTCTCGCTTCTTTTGACCTTGTCGACTTCCTCGGCCTGCTGCTGGATGGACATGTTCTTGTGGATGATACCGATTCCGCCTTCCCTGGCAAGGGCAATCGCCATGTCGCTTTCGGTTACCGTGTCCATCCCGGCGGAGATGAGCGGAACGTTGAGCGAGACGTGCTTCGTCAGCCTTGTCTTCAAAACGACCATGTCCGGCGTGATTTCGGAGTAACGCGGAAGAAGGAGGACATCATCGAAGGTGATTCCCTCCTTGACGATTTTCTCTTGAGCCATGAAATAACCTCGCTTTTCTATTTAGAGGATTATCCTTTTAAGACCCTCAAATTGCAATCGTTTTTGTCACTTTTCCTTTCCTTTCTTCTCTCCTTGGCTCTTTCTTGACCTTCTTGGCGCCGTCCTTTAGAATCTCTCTCGGGAGGGAATCGCGAATGAATGTCAAGGACATGGAATTTGATCCCGTCGACTATTACCGACTGTCTTTGAAGGATGCCATCCGAAAGAACGCCGAGGACTATTTCGACGGACTGACGAAGAAGGCGAAAGTCGATGTCGAGAAGAACGTCCGCTCCGCCACGGAACTGGAAAAGGCCATGCAGGTCGACAAGGCAAACGAGAACCGCCTTTCCCGCTACCGCTTCCTAAAGACATTTCTCATCGTCCTTATTGTCGGTGGCGTTCTGGCCGCGGCGATGGGTATCTACCTACTGACCGGCGAAGGCGGACTTGGTGCCATCCTGGCCCTTGTCATCGGCCTCATCGTCACCATCCTTGCCCTCCTTCTTCTCTTCCTTGTCGTCCAGCCGAAGATCAAGGCCTTCACGGAAATGGATGCGGAAAACAACAAGAAGGTCGCCAAGCTCAAGGCCGAATGCCTTTCTGAACTCTATCCGCTCCACATGGCCATGTCCGACAGGGATTTCAACCACATCGTCGAGAAGACCACTTCCGCCTTCCATCTGGACGACTCCCTCAAGCCGGAAAAGCTCCTGATGCTAAGAAAGCTCTATGGCTATTGCCAGGATCCCATGAAAAACGAATCTGTCTTCACTTGCCTCTCCGGGGATGTTTCGACCAATCCCTTCCTGAGATTGCGCCTCTTTACCTGCAAAGTTCGAGACAAGGTCTATACGGGAACCCGTGTCATCTCCTGGACCGAGGTCGTCGGTTCGGGAAAGAACAGTCACGTCGTCACAAGGACGCAGACCTTGACGGCACATGTCACAAAGCCAGCCCCTTTCTACAATTATGCCACCTTCGTCGTCTACGGAAACCAGGCCGCTCCCGACCTCACTTTCCACCGCACACCCTCCGGCCTAAAACCCGACCATGATGAGAAGGATGTGGAAAGGCTTGTCAAGGACCGGGAAAAGGAACTGGAGAGAAAGAACGAGGAGAGCATCAAGAAGAGCGGGTCCTTCCAGCCTCTTGCCAATACCGATTTCGAGGCGCTCTTTGGTGCCTTCGACCGCGACAACGAAGTCCAATTCCGTCTCCTCTTCACGCCTTTGGCCCAGCAGAACATGACCGAGCTTATCACGATGAAAGAGCCCTATGGCGACGATTTTTCCTTCTATAAGCTCAAGAAGATCAACATCGTCTCTTCCCGCCACGGCCGCGAGATTCCCGATTTCCAGCCCGACATGTTCATCGGCGAGGTCGATATCCGCAAGCTCAAGAAGACCTATGTCTCCACCATTGCCAGCATCTTCGAGTCCCTCTTCTTCGAACTGGCCCCGGTCCTTTGCATCCCCCTCTATCAGCAGACCGATGCCGGCGAGTACGATCCGGTCCAGGAAGTCAGGCATGTTTCAAGCTATGAGGCCGAAAGCTTTGTCAACCACATGGACGGCAGGGAATTCCTCCACCCCGAGGCGACGACACCCCAGGTCCTCAAGGTCCAATTCCTGGAAAGCGTCGGCCAAAGCGATGTCTTCGCTGTCGATTCCGCTTCCTACAAGGCCATCGAGCAGGTTGCCCACATCTCGGTCTTCGGCGGCGATGGCCGCAGCCACGACGTACCTGTCATCTGGTACCAATACGTCCCCTTGAAGAGGACAAGTTCCGTCGCCATTCGCAACTATTCCGGAACGAAGGAAGACTTCACTAGGCTCATGGCGGAGAAGGAATACTTCCAGAAGGAGAAGGAATTCTATGCTTCTGCCATCCGCAGCAAGAATTTCGTAGGTTTCCGTCTCAAGGACGGGTATAATTATTCCGACGAGGAGGATTCCCTTTTGGATGGACTCCTCCGAAAAGATCACGAAAAAGGAGAGTGACCATGGCTAACGAATTGGATGAAATGACCGGACCGGTCAATCAACAGGGCAGGGACGTCAACGTCATCGAGAAGCAGATTCCCGTCAAAGTCGGCGTCGGTTCCACCATCTTCGAAGTCCTTCTTTGGATCCTCATCATCCCCGGCATCATCTTCCTCATCCTCAAGATCAATGCCCGCACCTACCTCCGTCAGCTGCAGCAGAAGATCCAGCATGATGCCTCGCAGATCGACAACTACCTCGAGCAGCGCGTCGTCATCCTGCAGAACGCCGCCAAACTTCTGGACAAGGCCATCGACCTCGACAAGGATACGATGACCAAGGTCGCCGCCTATCGCGCCAATGCCGGCCATCCCGGAAACGATGCCGAGAGAAACGCCACCAACGCCAACATCGACAAGCTCTTCGGTCAGGTCAACGTCGCCTTCGAGCAGTACCCGGACCTCAAGGCCCACGAGGAAATCGCCCAGTGCCTCCAACAGAATTCCTATCTCCAGAAGGAAATCACCGCTGCCCGCGAGCTCTACAACGACACTGTCTACAAGTGGAATGCCGACATCCAGGCCTGGCCGACCAAGATGATCGTCGCCGCCAAGGCAGGATACACGACCCGCATCCCCTTCTCCACCTCCGCCGAGATCAAGGAAAAGGCGCGCGGAACCTTCTTCTAACCTGAAAATCCAACAGGGCCGATTGGCAAAAACCGATTGGCCCTTTTTTCATGTCTTGCCTTTTCTTTTTCCTAAGGAGCGATGGGATTCCCATTCCTTTTTCCCTTCCCTCTTTTTCCGAAAAAACTTGTTTGCCGCTTCCCTCTTTTGTTCTAGAATATACAGGCAATGACCAGAATCTATAAGGAACAGGACAAGCACCTTGTCGTCGAGACCATCGATGGCATCGATGGGGCCACACCCCTGGAAAAGGGAACGTGGGTCAGCCTTGACCAGAACGACGCCTCCATGCTGACGGCTGTCAGCGCCAAGACGGGCATTCCGCTCCACTTCCTTTCCACCGCTCTCGACGAGGAAGAGACGGCCCGTATCGACAACGAAAGCGGCTCCGTCCTGATCGTCATCGATGTCCCGACTCTGACCAAGGAAGAGGATGCCGACGAGGAGACCTATACGACCGAGCCTTTCATCATCGCCTACAACGATGACTATTTCATCACGATCGGTCAGCCCAACACCCGTCTTATCGACAATCTCCTTGTCCGCAACGTCGTCATCGAGCCCCAGAAGCACGTACGCCTTGCCCTTCTTCTCATCTATCAGATGTCCCGTGAGTTCATCGTCTGCCTGAGACGGATCGATTCCCATACGCACGACATCGAAAAGCGCCTCCATTCCTCGATGCGAAACAAGGAACTCTTCGAGCTGATGGCCATCAACAAGTCCCTGGTCTATTTCTCCACCTCCCTCCACGCCGATAGGAACGTCCTCAATCGTCTGCTGAAGTCTCCGAACTACAAGAAGTTCGAAAACGACTTCGACTTGATGGAAGATACCGCCGTCGAACTCGACCAGGCTCTTGAAATGTGCCAGATCTATTCCGACTTGCTCTCCGGCATGATGGATGCTTTCCCATCGATCATCAACAACAACCTCAACATCGTCATGAAGACCTTGGCCGTCATCACCATCGTCATTTCCATCCCGACCCTCATCGCCTCCTTTTTCGGCATGAACTTCAAGGAAATCCCCTTGACGGATATCCCGGGCGGTTTCTGGATCACGGTCGTCATCGCCTTCCTCTTGGCGGCTATCGGCGGAGCCATCCTCCTTTACCTCACGCGCAACAAGCCAAACAAGAAAAACTGAGCAAACCCTAAAAACCGATATCGAATCGAGGGGCTCTATGGCCCCTTTTGAAGTGTTTTTAAGCGGAATCCCATTACAAAAAAGGCCCTAGGGAATCTGACCCATAAAGCCCCGGATAACATATTTTGAGGCTTTTTTATCCCTGACATTTGTAGCAAAAGGAAGTCGAAAGTTGCTGCAACAAGGACCCAGAGTTGCCCCGTTGCGAACGCTTTTCATTCAAAAAGCCCCTTCCCGGACGGGAAAGGGGCCCTGCATTTTACCCGATCGAGGCGATTAGAATCCTTCTTCGGAGAGGATTTCCTCTAAGACGATGGTGACGTTGCTATTGACAACGAATGTGTGGGACTTAGGCTCATAATCAGAGGCATCCAAATCGATCGTTTCTTCCTTGCCGTCGATGGTGATGGTCGCCTTGACATGGCCGTATTGGATCTCAAGGGTGACTTCAGTTCCAACAGGGACGCTGATAGAAGTAACATTGGGATTTGTTAGGAAATAGTAATCCTCACCAACCCAGACCCTTCCGGCAGTCATTCCACTTTCGATGGCATTCCAGGAGACAGTCCTGCTCTCCTCGATACTGATTTCGATGCGGATATCGCCGATGACCGTATAGTAGCCCTCCCAATCCTTGGCGATTTCCTCACCTGTGGAGACGTCGATGACCTTGACAACGGCAAGCTGTCCTTCCTCAAGTCCGCTCTCATCCACGGTGATGGTAAACTGCGTTCCGATGAAGAGATTTCCATCCAAGGAATCGACTTCGACCGGAACATAGTCCTCGATGATGGCGTAGTTCAGCTTGACAAGGCCATCCGTCGAATCGACGATTTCCGCCGTGAGAGCTTTCTTCTCCACCGCCCGCAGTTCGATCTTGGTCATGCCTTTCTCGATGGTGAGCTCAAAGCGATAGTTTCCGAAAGAATAGGTGGAAAGAGGAATCTCCACGCCATCGGGATTCGCTTCGCTATAGACATAGGCGGCGATGTCCTTAGTAGAGGCATCTTCGCTCTCGCTATCAAAGCGGGCACTGATGGTAACCTTTTCTCCGACGATGAAATTACTGGTACCAGGGTCGGTAATCATATCACCCGTTTCCGGCGTGATGGTCGGCCAGATGCTTTCGCTCGAAACAGCGATTTCGATGTCGGTGTTCTCGTATTCGCCATATTCGAACGTCAGTTCGACATCCGATGCCGGCATGATGAAGCTTCCGGACTGCGTTTCGGAATCGAAGGCGATTTCCAGATCCGGCATGTTCACGCAGGTCACCTTGGTCGCATAGAAGCGGGCCGCGGAGGGTTCAAAGGTGAAGTTGATCTTCTCGCCTTCTTGACGGGCCTTGTCAGCACCACCGGAGATATTGAGGGTTCCAGGAATCGTTTCTCCTTCAGGATTTTTGATCGTGATAGCGTAAGCATTCTCGACGACAAATCCGATCGTGATGCTCTCTTCCGCCTCCGGCATTTTCACGCCATTGAAGGTATAGTAGCCAGTCGTGCTGTTATACATGGAGGAGCCAAACGAAGCTTCCTCGCCATCGATGGAGATACCCGTGACGAGTTTGCCGCTCGCCGGCTTGACCTCGACCTGGAAGGTGTCTCCCGGACAGGCGGCAGTGATTTCCTTTTGGCTATAGGTAGAAGGATCATAGGCCGTTGCCCGTGCGTCAAGAACCTCGTCTTCCTTGTAGTCAAAGCGGATGTCGACCAATTCCTTGATCTCGAAAACGATCTTGATATCCTCCGTACCCGTGCGGAAGCTCAATTTCGAGCCGTTGTAACTGAAGTAGAGGGCTCCTTCCACCGTAACGTTCTGCAGGTAATGCTCTGTATCGCCCGTGTAGCTAAGGCCTGCGATATCGATAGTCGTATTAGCCGGCAATTTGTCCGGAAGCGAGGAGAAAATGCCCGGATCGCTGTCATTGATGGATTCGAAGACAATCTGGTTGAGGCCTTCATAGGTGACGTTGACGTCTTCTTCCTTTGCCGTGGCTGTGATCTTGACCTCGACCTTTTTGGCTTCCCCAAAGGAGCTGATCGTCAGCTTGCCCCAGTCAAGATAGGACTTCGCAGAGACAGTCTTCCATTCTCCGCCATCGAGACGATACTGAACGGTTCCGTAATTGCCAGCCTGATAGCCTTCCTCGACGCGGAAGTAGGCCGTCAGGTTCGAGTAGGTGTAACTGGGATTGAAGCCAAAGAGCTCCACGTGCTCGGATTCGACCAAGGAAATGCTGGCTCCGGATGAGGAATAGGCATTGGCGGTATTGACAACAAGGATTTCCGCATCCTCTTCAGGAAGGACAATATCCGACTCGAAGCATTTCTTCCTTTCGTTGTAGCTGACGGCACTATAGACGCCATTGACATAGACATGGGTATTGACCTCGACACCGCTATAGATGCCTTCGCCCGTAATGGTCAAAGTCTCTTCGCTTCCACCATAATAGGTGTCGCCAATGTTCAAGGAAGCTTCCCAGCCTTCGGCCATTTCGCCAATCAGGCGGATATCGGAGACCTTGTGTTGGACACGCGTTTCCGTCTTTGCCGTGACAGAGACATCGCCAGCGGGCATGACGAAAGTTCCGGTATACGTCTCTCCAAGCCCCTTTACGAAGGTAATTTCATCAACCTGTTCGGATTCAAAGCCTTGGAAGACAACCCCTTCATCCGTGATGCGGGCAGTGATGGTGACCGTCTCGCCTTCTTCATACTTGCCATCCGGGCGATCCAGCGTAAGGGTAACGCCCGTGACAGGCACGATCTTAACTTCCCATTCCACAGTGACAGGAGTAGAAGGCGTTGAGGGTGTCGTCGTCGAAGTCGTTGGCGTGGTCGGGGTTTCTGGTGTCGTCGTGGTTTCCGGTGTCGTCGTGGTTTCCGGTGTCGTCGGTTGGGGTGTCGTTTCTTCAGGTGTTGTGGCTGTTGGCGTAGTCGAAACAGCCGGCGTCGTCGTGGAATCCGCTTCTGTTGGGGAAGTGCCATTCGTGTTGCAGGAAGCCAAGAGGACAATGGACAACAAGGACACAAGCGGGAGAACGAATTTCTTGGATTGCATGGAACCCTCCTTTTTGGGTATTACTATATGGGAAAAACATATTGTCTACCCGTAAGGAATCCATATAAATTGTGAAAAAAGGGTTTGAAAGCGCTCTCGCGGATTTTGATAGAATCGACGTTTTCGAGAAGTTGTCACCTTGTTTCCAGAAATATTGACTGTCCTTTTGACAGACAGAAAGGCGCTCCGTTGTTCTCAAGCCGTAAAACGGAAAGCGATTCTCATTCCTTTCCTTCTTTTCCTAAGCATCGAGAAGCAGGCCTTCTAAGACCTTATTCCGCCTTTTTCCTGAGCGAGACGACCGTCTCGACGTGAAGCGTATTGGGGAACATGTCGATGGGAACGACCTTTTCGATGTCATACTCTTCCTTAAGAAGGGCGATGTCCCGACTGAGCGTCACAGGGTCACAGGAGACATAGATGATCTTCCGAGGTCCCATCTTCTCCAGTGCCTTCAGAAAGACAGGTGTCGAGCCTTTCCTCGGCGGATCCATCATGACGACATCAAAATGCCTCTTCCCCTTTCCGAGGTATTCCGTGCAGTCCTGGCAGAGGAAGGTGATGTTTGGAATGTTGTTCCTCCTGGCGTTTTCCTTGGCGTCCTGGATGGCTTCTGGAACGATCTCGACGCCGACGACTTCCTTGACCTTGTCGCTTAGGGAGATACCGATCGTTCCCGTTCCGCAATAGGCATCCAAGACGGAATCGGTCTTCTTCAGTAGGGCAAGATCGATGGCCGTCCTGTAAAGCCGTTCGATCTGATAGGCGTTGGTCTGGTAGAAGGACTGGGTGGAGATAGTGAAGACCTTGTCGAAGATCTTGTCCTTGATGTAGGTCTTCCCATAGATTGGCACGTCTTTCTTTCCGAGGATAACGTTCGTCTTCCGCGAGTTGACGTTGAGGACGACACCCTGGACTTCCGGGACAAGTCCCATCAGCTTCTTGGCGAATTCCTTCCTTCCGGGAAGCCTTTCGTCGGTGACGACCAAGGTGACAAGTGCCTCCTTGAAGGCCGAGCTTGTCTTGACTAGGAGGTGGCGGATGAGACCCGTTTGCCGATCTTCGTCATAGGGAGGATAGTGGAACTGGACAAGAAGCTTCATGACTGCAGCAGTGACCTTGCTTCCCAATTCCGTTTCGGCAAGGCATTCCTTCACCGGGACAAGATTGTGAGTGTCCGTCCTATAGAATCCACAGGCAATCCTTCCGTTGACTAGACGGATTGGATATTGGACCTTGTTTCGATAATGCGTTGGATTTTCAAGCCCGATCGTCTCTTCAGCCTGAATATCGATCTTCGCAAATTTCCTCAGAAGATGCTCGACTTTCCTCCTCTTGAACGCCAGCTGCTTGGCATAGGAAAGATGCATCAATTGGCAACCGCCGCAGGAAGGATAATAGGGACAGGAAGGCTTGACCCGGTCGGGAGAGTCGTTCTTCCTTTCCAAAAGGCGGCATTCCTTGAGCTTTCCGTATTCGAAGCGGGTCTCGACGATTGCCCTTTCCCCAGGGAGGAGGTTCGGGACGAAAACCGCCTTGTTGTCGATGCGGACGATACCCCTTCCGAAGTCGTCCAAAGAGTCGCAGAGGACTTCAATCTTCCTTTTCTGCATCTTCCATCTCCTTTATGGTGCCTACCTTTTCCTCAAGAAGGACGGAGAGGGTCTTGCAATCCCCCAAGAAGGATGCGGCCTTTTCTTTCTGTTCCGGATGCAAGGTGAAGTAGACGCGCATGTATTCGTCAAAGAGCTCGGCGATCCTGAGATAGGTCTGATAGACCATGGCCAAGGAAAGATCCCGGCAGAAGGCATCGTTGACATAGAAGAAGGCCGAGGAGGAATGGGCAATCTCGCTTGCCCCCTCATAGACCTTGCTGTAGCGGGAAAGGCCGGAAAGCTTTTCGACGCCATCGCGGAAGTTGAGCTTGAATCCGGTGTCGTCTTCCCGATAGAGCGGATGGGCATAGAGCCAGCCGTATTCGATATACTTCTTCATGTCCTTGCTCTTGAGCCCGTGGCGACGCATCCCTTCCTTGATTTCCAGGAAGGTGGCATCCAGTTCCGCCGTGGTGAATTCCTCCTTGTTCCGATAGGCGTTGTTGTAGGCGATGTGGCGGACATAGGCTTGGCGGACATTTTCCCCTCCCCGGACAAGAAGGCTGACGATGCATTCCGACTCATGGAGCGTCCTCCAGGCGACAAAGCCATCCGGATAGAGACCCAAGGTCAGCATCTGGCAATAGCCCGTCACCTTGCGGAAGATCGTCTCGAAGATATCGTTGATAAGGCTCAGGGTCGGATTGACATGCGAGAGGGGCCTATTGATGGCTTCCAAAAAACGACAGGAGGCTCGTAGACACATCACGTAAGGATGGTAGGGAGGAAGGCAATCCGGGACATTGGGAGCCAAGGTCGAATCGACAAAGAGATCAAAGAGGGCCAAAGCCCTGTCGGCAGCCTCTTTCGTGCCTTCCTTTCCGTGCTCTCCTTCCGTCAAGACATCAAACAGATAGGCGCAGATGGCACCATCCAAAAAGGAATTGAGGCGGAAGAAGGACTTATCAAAATCGCTCTTGAAATCAAGGACATCCTCACCCCTTAAAGACAGCTTGGAAAGCATTTCCTTACAAAGGGCTATGATCTTGGAGCCTTCCTCTGGGGAAAAGCGTTCCTGAAGGTGCTTATCGACGATGCTGAGAATCTGTGGATCCATGATTACCTCCGAAGGGCCTTGGAAAGGACATAGGCAGACGTGAGGGCAAAGCCGATGTTGTACCCGCCACAAGGAAGATTGATGTCCAGAACCTCGCCAAGGGCATGAATCGACGGATCCTTTCTCAGCGTGAAATCGTTTCGGAAGGATTCCGCAAGAAGGCCTCCGTAGCTGACCTGGGAACACAAAAGAGGATACAGGGAAGAGAAGGAAAAGGAAAGAGGCGCAAAGGGCTTCCGGTTTTTCTCCTTAAGATAACGGGAAAGGAAAAGCGGGAAGGAATTCATTCCGCAGTTCTTTCCGGAGAAGCCATCATGGAAGGCGTAATCAATCGAAAAGGAAAGCTCGGCAGAGGGATTCTTCCTTAGGCATTCGTTGACATAAAGGCTCTGGTTGAAGATAGCAATTCCCGAAAGGCCATCGTCCTTGAAAAGGACTTCCCCGTCCTCGGCATGGATCTCCTTCTCGCCTTCCAGAAGAAGGACACGACCCCTAAGCCGACAGCCCACTAAATAGGAAGGAATCTTCTCCTTTACCTTCACGGGGCAAAGGGAAGGGGAAAAGGGATAGTAGGGAATTCCAATTGTTTTGAGATAGGAGGCTTCCTTTTCCTTCCGGTCGTAACTGATGCCGCCCGTTGCCAAGACGATATCCCGATAGGAAAGAACATGCTGGCCATCGATAGTCTTCACGACACACTCTTTTTTCTCACGGTCGATACAAAGCGCCTGGCCGGAGAGAAAAGAAGCACCGCTATTGATAAAGGCATCGTAAATGGGCTTGAAAACACATTCCGAGCGATTGAAGAACGGATAGAAAAGCTTTCCGTCCCTGAAAGAGGCAATCCCAAAATCTTTTTCAAGAATGGAGAGTGTCTCCTTCGGAGCATCGAAACTTTCTCCATGGAAGAAGCGTTCAAGCCTAGTCAAGACTGGATTGGCAAAAGGCGTGGAAAGAAGGTCGGCATTGAAAAAGTTGCAGCGTCCGTTTCCGCTGACCTTGATGCGCTTTGCCAGTTTTTCCTTTTTCTCCTCGGCATCGACGACAAGGATGTCCCTTTTCCTGCCGACGAGGGCCGAAAGGAAACAGCCGCTGATGCCACCGCCGAGGACGAGAAGATCAACGAAGGAGGATGTTGTCGGCATTCCTTTTCTTCTCCTGCGGAATATCCTTGCCATAGCCTAGGGCCATGGTCTCGACAAGGTCATAATCTCCCGGAAGATGGAGAAGCTCCTTAAGAAGATGCTTTTCTTCCGGCCTGTTGAAGGCGGAAACCGTGGAATGGATCCAGCAGCTAGCAAGCCCTAGGTGTGTCGCCTCGAGGAGCATGTTCTCCATCGCCGCGCCGGCATTTAAAGGCGTCAAAGGATCCTTCACCCTTTCAAAGACAAGGACGATAGCCGGGGCACCATAGTAACCTTGGCCACCGCCGAGGTAATCGAAAAGCTTTTTCCGGATATCCGGATCAAGGACGCCAACGAAAAGCAGGTTTTGGCTGTTGCGTCCCGTTGGGGCTTGATTCCCGGCCGCAAGGACGAAGAGCATCTTCTCTTTTTCGACAGGCACGTCCGTATAGGAACGGACACTTCGACGCATGGCAATTTCCTTAAGCATGTCTTTTACCTCCATCAGGCCGGATAGGAATGGACTAGGCGGACAAAGAATGCCGTCGCCTGTTCCTCCGTATAGTGGGCCTTGGTCCTTATAAGTTCGTAGATCAGATACGTCAGTCCGCCGGCAAAGAAAGTATCGACGATGGGATTGGGAAGATTGGCATAGCGGAAGAGGTGGCCGTTCTTGGCACGGAGGTTCTGGAAGATGGCGCTATCGACCTTCGTCATGGCCCAGTAAATCGTCCGCGAGCTATCGTTCTTGACGAGGTTGCGGAGCGTGTCGAGGTTCTGGAAGACAAAGTGGACGAAGGCGCGGACGATGCGTTCCAAGGCTTCCTCGGCATCGCTGGCGCCCCGGATGAGGGAAGGAAGGGAACTCAGGATCGGTTCCAGATGGTCATAGAAGCAATAATCCAGAAGGTCGAGCTTGTTCCGGAAGTGGTTATAGAAAGTCAGAGAGGAAACCCCGGCCAAGGAGACGATTTCCTTGACCGTGATCTTTTCGATTTCCTTCTCCTTGAGCAGATGGAGCAAGGCGCTGGAAAGACTTTTCTGGCTGCGCTTAGACCGACGGTCCTCTTTTTTATTGGTTGTGGCCATAGGTATCCTTTCTTTGCGTAAATATTTCTATATATTATACTGAATGTATTGAGGCTTTTGGAAAAAGAATGACCATCATCGACATTCGTCACCTGACAAAGGACTACTCACAGCAGCGCGGCATCTTCGATGTCACCTTTCAGGTGGAAAAAGGCGAGTGCGTCGGTTTCCTTGGGCCTAACGGAGCCGGAAAGTCGACAACGATCCGTCATCTCCTCGGTTTTTCCAAGCCCGATTCCGGAACGGCCACGATCTATGGAAAGGACGTCTCCAAAGACCGAAAGATCCTCGAAAAGGTCGGTTACCTTCCCGGCGAGATCGCCCTTCCCAAACACCTGACCGGCAAGGAATTCCTCCTGGAGCAGATGGCCTTACGGCAAAAAGGCAACATCGACAGGATGGCCTTCCTGGCAAACCTTTTGAAACTCGATCTTGAGGAGCGATGCGGGGACATGTCCTTGGGAAGCAAAAGGAAGACCGCCATCGTCAATGCCTTCCTCTTTGACCCGGAGGTCCTCATCCTCGACGAGCCCTCTTCCGGTCTGGATCCTGTCATGCAGACGATCTTCCTGAACTTCTTCGACGAAGAAAGAAGGAAGGGAAAGACCGTCCTCTTCTCCAGCCACATCTTCGCCGAAGTGGAAAAGACAAGCGACCGTGTCGTCGTCATCAAGGACGGAAAAATCGTCGCCCGCATCGGTAAGGAAGAACTTGTCCGCGGTGGCGAGAAAACATATGAGGTCACTCTTGGAAAAAAAGAGGATTTTATAAAGCTTTCCAACTCTTCCGCTTTTCCCCTTCTTTCCAAGGATGAAGGAAAAAGAACCCTTCTTTTCCGCTTTGCCGACAGCGCTCTTCCTTCCTTCCTTGAAAGCATCAAGGACTTGGATATCGTCGACTTCATTCCGCACAAAGAGACCCTCAGGGAACTCTTCCTTTCCTATTACCGGGAAGAAAGGACCTTCGCCGGAATATGAATGCGCCAGCAATCCAGGTCTTTGACTTGACGAAGGACTTCGGGAAGAAAAAAGGCGTCTTTGATGTCTCCTTCTCCCTAATGGAAAACGAGTTTGTCGCCATCATGGGAGAAAGCGGAGCCGGGAAGACGACCCTCATGCGTCTGATCATGGATTTCGTCCGTCCCGATAGCGGCAAAGTCCTCATCGAGGGAAAAGAGCTCTCGGAAGATAATGCCCGCCTTCGCAAGCTTCTTTCCTATGTCCCCGGAGAGATCAACTATCCGGACCTTCCTTCCGGAAAGGCATTCCTCCTCGAGCAGATGGCTCTCCTTGGAAAGGATACTTCCAAAAAGGCGGACGCCCTCATTCAGGCTTTCCAGCTCGATGTCCGCGCTCGCCCAAGAAGGATGAGCAAAGGCATGAAGGAAAAGCTCGCCCTTGTCTCCGCCTTGATGGCCGATTGTCCGATCCTTTTGATGGACGAGCCGACAAACGGTCTTGACCCCCTCATGCGCGAGGAGTTCCTCCGCCAGATGAAAAGGGAAAAGGCGGAAGGCAAGACCCTTCTTCTTGTCTCCAATGACTATGAGGAAATCGAGGCCCTCTGCCAATGGGCTATCCGTATCGAAAAAGGAAAGCTTGTCGACGTGGTGGATATTCCTTCCCTCAACGACCCTGAGGAAAAGGTCTTCCAGGCCGGCTTTGCAAAACCCGAAACGATTGTCTTTCCGGCCTTTGTCTCTCTCCGCTCGTATGAGAAGGAGAAAGGTCTCTATACCTTGGCCATCGACAAAAAGGACATCGCTGCTTTTGTCCGTTGGCTTTCTTCGACACCCGTCCTCTTTCTCTACGAAAAGCGTTTCGGTTTGCGGGACTATTTTTCCAGAAAGGAGAAAAGCGTATGAAACTAGGCTCACGATCAAAAGAAAAGCGCGTCTTCCACGCTCCTTGGTCCTGGCCACTTCTAAAGGAATCGATCAAGGCAAACGGCCTTTCGACGCTCATATGCGGTTTGGGAAACGCGATCATCTGCATCGTCGTCGTCATGATCCTTTCCACCTTGGATCTCAATTCGACCCAGCAGTCCCTGAAGACGCTCTTTTCCAATGCGGACATGCTCTCCTTGGTCAGCCAGGGAAGCATCACCATGGACATGTCCTATCAGGCCTCTGTCCTCCTCTACCGCTATCCGGGAAACCTCCTGGCAGAAAAAGGTGAGGAGATAGGAAGCATGCTTGCCTTGACCTTCGACTTCTCCGACGATCTGGAAAGCAACACCCTCTATCAAAAAACCATGGAATCATTCCTCTATGACCCTTATGACAAGGCCTATGAGGAAAGCCAGGAAGAAGATTTGACCCTCCGGCATGAAGAAGCAAAAGCAAGCGCCCTTTCCGATACCGATCTTCTTGTCTCCACAGTGACTTCTCTCTTCCCGGAGCTAAAGGCCTATGGGAAATATCTTCCCTCTGCCCTAGAAAGCCAATTGGATGCCTATCGCATGGCCTCCGATTCCGAAGAAGGTTTTAAATGGGGTCCTTGCTTTCGCAAAGGCGTCGGGCTCTTCCTTTCCGATACGATTGACCAAGCCTTCCCTCTTGGCGACAATACGAAAGAGAACCTGACCTGTGCCTATGAAGGATGCTACACATACTACAAAGACTATCAGCCAGCGGATTTCGATCTCTTCTACAATTACCTGACATCGGCCATCCCCTACCTTCTTCCGGAAAATGTCCTTCCTTCCGCTCAAGCTTTCCTCTCTTCCATCAAGGACGGGCGGAAAGAAAATATCGATGCCTTTAAAAACAACACGAAAGAAAATGGCGACGAGATCGGCTATCGGAACAAGGTCCTTCTTAATGCCATCAAGGACTGCCTATCGACCCTTCTTGCGGAGAGCGCCTACCTTGCCTATCTTCCTTCCTTTGAGGTCCTCTACCTTACCGATTCCCTGGGCCGTCCGTATTATCTTGACGGAGAAGGAAATCCTGTCATCTTGACAACCTATGAGCCAAACAAGATGATTCCCGTTTCCACAGGCATGGGAAAGAACAGCAACCTTCTTGAGAAGAAGCACAAGGAGGAACTGACCGGAGAAGACTATAGCCAAGAGGAAATCGACTCGGCAAAAGAAGACGCCAAAGAAGAGACGTCCCTCTTCCTTTCCTATCTGGATGGTTTCCTTGTCGACTATGCCAAAGCCTTGGAAAAAGGGGAGGATCCCTATTATGTTCCTGGAGAGGACTCTCTCTCTATGGGAACGCTCCAAAAGAAAGTCATTCGCAAGAATGCCCTTATAGACATCCTCAAGGAGGCTGAGACTCAGATCCTTGATGTCTTCCAGGTCGAGAGCATAAAAGATATCACGATGGATGACCAAGGCCTTGAAGGAGAGGATCTGCTCGTCCTTGTCCAGAACGAATCCTTAGGTGCCATGACTTCCTTTTCCTATCACCTTGAAGAGAACGCGGACCTAACGAATCTGGAAGACCGTTTCCTTCTTTCCCTTGTCCAGGCAAGCCAAGGAATCCTCGATAGCCTTCCGACCCATGTCGAGGAGAGCTTCAAGGAACTGGGAACGATGAATCTCTATGGCATCCTCGTGGGCATCATGTTCTTCGGCCTTGCCGGCCTTCTTCTGCCGATCGTCTTCACCATCATCGTCGCCAACGATCTTCTGGCTGGAAAGGTGGAGTCGGGCTCCTTGGCCTTTGTCCTTTCGACGCCGATCCGCAGGCGGAAGATCGTCTTCACGCAGATGACCTTCCTTGTCGGATGCGAGTTCTTCCTCTCCCTTCTTCTCCTTCTTGGCGGATTGGCAAGTAGGGGCATCGGAATCGCCCTCGGCGGAGAGGACTTCATGGTCTCCTTGACCGTCGAGATGGTGACGAAGTTCGTCCTCGGCAATTTCCTTGTCATTCTGGCGATTTCCGGTATCTGCTTCCTCTCCTCGGCCATCTTCAACAGGACTCAGAGCGCCTTGGCCGTCGGGGGCGGCATCGCTATCTTCTTCCTCGTCGCCGCGATCCTGGGACTCTTTGGCGGTCCTGCCATGCCCTCGACCATCCGCATCGAGTCGTTGAACGTCTTCAACTACATGTCCATCGTCTCCTTCTATGATGCCGAGGCGGTCCTTTCCAACAGCCCTGTCTATTGGTACAAGCTTATCGCCTTGGTTCTCATCGCCGTTTTGACCTATGGTCTCTCCTTCCTCGTCTTCGAGAAGAAGGACCTTCCGATATAAAGCAAAGGAAAAGGACCGGTTTCCCGATCCCTGGTGTCCTTAGTTCTTCTTGTTCTTGATGGACTTGAGGACGGCGTCGTACTTCTCGGGATTCTCCCGCTTGAGATAGGCAAGGAGCTTCTTGCGGCGGGCGATGATCTTGTCCATGCCGCGCTTGGAGGAGTAGTCGTGGGTGTTGTTGGTCATGTGGATTGTCAGCTTCTTGATCTTCTCGGTGAGAATAGCGATCTGGACTTCGGTGGAACCGGTGTCCTTCTCGTTCCTGCGGTTGGCGACGATCGCCTTTGTCTTCTCTTCCTTCGTGAGAGCCATTGTCTCTTACCTCTTTTTCTTTCTGCGCCGGGACCAGAGGCAGGTGCTTGAGGGACAAGCCTTATTCCAGTCGTGGTGCAAGAAGGAATTATAAAGTATCCAAGGCAAAAAGGAAAGAGGAATTTACATCTTCAGGGCCTTGGTCACCTTCTTTTTCAGGACTGTCCCATCGCTTACATATCCAAAGGCGAGGAAGACGTCCTTGTTTTTCTTTCCGCAATAGCTTATCTCCCGTGGGACATGGCGCATCGAGAGGTTCTTCTCGAAGATATCCAGAAGAGTCGTCACATCCTCCATCTGGCTTTCCGGAATCCTTTCCAGGTATTGGATGTCGACAGAGAAGTCCAAATTCTCCTGGGCCTTAAGATAGGCGATAGGCTTGTCTTCCTTTCTCAGGAGATAGTAGAGACAGGTTCCTTTTTCGAAATCGTCTTCCGTCATCGTCCTTTTCCCGACCTTGGCGATATCCAGCATGTCCCTTCCGGTATAGCAGCGCTTGACTTCGATGTTCGAGCGGGGATGGGCGCCATAGCGATCGAAGAAAAGCTGGAAGGAATCATAGTTGGAAAGCATGTTCGCGAAGTTGCTTTCGGCATCGGGGATCTTCTCGTAGAGCGCAGCGAGGAACTTCTTCATGCTTTCGCGCTGGGTCTTCTTGTCGTTGCCGCAGGAATTCTTGGCGATGGGAAGATTGCGGGCGCGGACGTAGCGGACGATCTGGTTTTCCCTAACGTAGATCAAGGGTCTTATGAATTCGATTTTGGCATTCTCGAGGAACATCTTCGGCTCGAAGGTGGCGATGCGGGAACCATAGGCCATGTTGAGGAAGAGGGTCTCGATGGCATCGTCCATGTGATGGGCGAAAGCGACCTTGGAAAAGCCAAGCCGATTGGCCGCCTTGTTGACGATGGCCTTGCGCATCCTGGAGCAGATGGAACAGGGAAGGAGGTGGGTCTTGGGATTGCTGTTGTCCTTGAGGATGCCATAGACTTCCTTGGCCTCGTAAGGGATATATTCGATTCCCAGGTCATGGACGAAACGCTCGACCGGCGTAAAATCGACTGCCGGAAAGCCGAAGTCCAGATGGATGGCCGAAAGGGAGAAGTTCTTGCCCGGGAACTTCCGATAGACGGAAAGAAGGTCCAAAAGGGCGAGGGAATCCTTGCCCCCGGAAAGGCCGACAAGGATCTTGTCCCCATCGTTGATAAGGCCATAGTCGTAGTCTGCCTTCCTTAAAGCGGCAAGAAGCCGTTTGCGAAGTTGATTGCTGTTATCCATAGCGCATAGGATTATACTATTTCGGAAATGAAAATGAACAGCGACGCCTTCGGCTTCCTTCTTGTGGACAAGAAGGAGGACGTCACCTCCACATATGTCGATATCCAAGCCAAGAAAGCTTTCAATACCCGCCGGGTCGGCCATCTTGGGACACTCGACCCCTTTGCCAGCGGCCTTCTTCTTCTGGCTATCGGCGAAGCGACAAAGCTCCTTTCCCTTGTTCCGGATAGTCCCAAGACCTATGAGGCCACAATCCAGCTTGGTCAGGAGAGGGACACATTGGACCGGTGTGGCAATGTTCTTTTGGACCAGCCAGTCCCACCGCTTGATAAAACCGAGATCAAAGCGGTCCTAAATTCCTTCCTCGGGCAATCAAAGCAGATGCCACCTCGCTATAGCGCCAAGTGGATCGATGGAAAGAGAGCCTACGATTTGGCCCGTGAAGGAATCGAGTTCACGCAAAAGCCAATTTCCATCACGGTTTCCCACATGGAACTTGTTTCTTATGACAAGGAAGCCAAGCAAATCACCTTTAGGACAACAGTCAGCAAGGGAACCTATATCCGCTCCCTTGGGCAGGATATCGCCAGGAAATTGAACACGGTCGGTTACCTGCTCTCTTTAAGAAGGACAAGGATTCCTTCCCTTTCTGTCGAGGATGCCATTTCCATGGAAGACATTCCTTCTGCTTCCCTTCTTTCGCCCACTTTCTGTATCCCTGGCCTAAAAACCCTGGAATTGAATCCGGAGCAGGCAAGGAAGGCAAGAAACGGCCTTTCCCTTAGGCTCAACGAATCCGCTCCCTATCTTCTCCTTAGAGAAAGCAACACCCGGATTGCTCTCTACAAAAAGGAGCAAGACACCTATCGCTGCTATCGAGGTTTCGCCCATGATTGAAAGACAAATCTCCCTTGACGAGAAGCTCGACCTTTCCGGAAGGGATCTTGCTATCGGCTTCTTCGACGGTCTCCATGTCGGTCACCGCCTCCTTCTTTCCCAATGCCTCAAGGACAACCATAAACCCACCCTTTTGACATTCGATCCCAAGGAAATGCTTTCTTTTCGGAGAGACAAGACACTCCTTTATACGCCTGAGGAGAGGCATCTTCTTTTTGAGCAGGCCGGAATCGAGACGACCTATATCCTTCCCTTCGACGAAAGGACACGAAATGCCGACAAGGACGAATTCCTCTCTTTCCTTTCCTCTTCGCACCCCCGCCTCATCGTCGTCGGCGAGGACTTCACCTTTGGAAGGATGGCCCTTGGTAAGGCAAAGGATATCCCTTCTGCCGTCAAGGATATCCCGGTCATCATCCTCCCCCTGAGCCAGGACGAAAAGGGAAAGATCTCTTCCACCCGGATCAAGGAAACGATTCGTATGGGTGACATCACGGAAGCAAACAGGCTTCTTGGTGCTCCTTTCTTCGCCCTTGGAAAAGTCATCCACGGAAAGGGAAACGGCCATCTTCTCGGCTTCCCAACAGCAAACCTTCCCCTTCTGATAGAAAAGGTCTATCCACCCTGTGGTGTCTATAAGACAAGGACCACTATCGATGGAAAGACCTATCCCTCTATGACAAACATCGGAACACACCCCACCATCGACGAAACGGCGACCAGGTTCCTTGAGACCCACGTCCTTTCCTATCACGGCGACCTCTACGGAAAGACTATAGCCGTCACCTTCCTTGAGAAGATCCGGGACCAGAAAAAGTTCTCCTCCCTTGACGAGCTTAGAAGGCAGCTGACCCTGGACGCGAGGCGCTGTTCCTTCTAGTCAAGAAAAAACGCCCCGAAGGGCGTTAGGATTGCTTTTTAGGAAATACTTAAGCTTCCGGCTTCTTTGTCGTCTTTTTGGTTGTCTTCTTTGTTGCTGTTTTCTTTGCTGCCGGCTTTTTCTTCTTCTCTTCCTTCTCAAGGTCCTTGAGCGTCACCGGCTTCTTGGCCAAGGCATTCTGGATGACCAGATCGATATGCCGAGCCTTTTCATAGACCTCGTCCTTGTAGAAGGAAAGCTCCGGCGTCTTGTAGATGGAAAGCTTCTTGCTCAACAGAGCGCGGATCTTCTTGGCGTTGGTGTTGAGGAAGTCGACAAGGACATCCGTCTTGGAAGGATCCATGTGCGTGACATAGAACTTGCAATAGGAATAGTCCTTCGTCATCCTTACCTCGTTGATGGAGGCGTATTGGCAAAGGGGGCTCTTGAGCTCGTAGAGGATGATCTCGGAGACATCCCTCTGGATGATTTCCTGGACGCGTCCCTTCTTGTCAGCCATTCTTCACCTCTTCCTGGCCATAGGCCTCAAGGATATCGCCGACCTCGCAATTGAACTTGTCATCGAGGGTCGCGCCGCATTCAAAGCCCTGGAGGACTTCCTTGGCATCGTCCTTGAAACGCTTGAGGGAGGTCAGCTTCGTATCCAAGACCATCTCCTTGTTGCGGTAGACGCGGACATGGGCCGTGTTCTTGAACTTTCCGTCGGTGACATAGAGACCGAGAATCTGGCCGACCTTGCTCGCCTTGAAGAGGTTTCGCACCTCGGCGTGGCCGTAGACGACTTCCTCATAGACCGGTCCGAGCTTGCCGCGGAGAGCCGCCTCGACCTCCTCGAGAAGATGATAGATGATGTTGTATTCGCGGATTTCGACCTTCTTCTGCTTGGCCTCGTCCTTGACGGCGGCCGAGACCTTGACCGCGAAAGCCAGGACAACGGCCTGGGAAGCGGAGGCAAGGACGATGTCGCCTTGGTTGACATCGCCGGAAGCGCAATGGATGATCTGCAGCTTCGTTCCAGGAACGTTGATCTTCTCAAGGGAGGAACGGATGGCTTCGCTGGTTCCCTGGGTATCGGCCTTGACAATGAGGTTGATCCTCGGCGTCTCGCCGCTTGCGGCATCGTTGGCGATGTCGGCAAGGCTGACACCCTTCTCGGAATGGCCGATGAGAGCCTGGGCGCGGCGGTTGGCGGCATCGCGGGCATCCTTCTCGGAGGGGAAGCAGAGGAAACGATCACCGGCGACAGGAACACCGGAAAGGCCCGTCACGGCAACAGGGGTCGAAGGAAGAGCGACCTTGAGGGACTTGTCGTATTCGTTGGTCATCTTCCTCACCTTGCAATAGAATTCACCGACAGCGAGATAATCGCCGACATGGAGACTTCCATTTTGGACAAGGAGTGTGGCCTTGCTTCCTTCCTTCTTGTCAAGTCTTGCCTCGATGACCGAACCGGCGGCAGGGGCTTCGTTATTGGCCTTGAGGTCCATCAGTTCCGCAAGGTCGAGGATACCCTCGAGAAGCTTGTCGACGCCGATGTTCTTCTTGGCGGAGATTTCAAACATCATCGTATCGCCACCCCACTCCTCGCAGAGAAGGCCCTGATTGGAAAGCTCGCTCTTGACCTTTTCGGGATTGGCGCCGGGCTTGTCGATCTTGTTGATGGCGACAATGATCGGAACCTTGGCGGCCTTGGCGTGGTCGATGGCCTCGATGGTCTGCGGCTTGACGCCATCATCGGCAGCAACGACGAGGACGACGATATCCGTGACCGAGGCGCCGCGGGCGCGCATCGCAGTGAAGGCTTCATGGCCAGGAGTATCGATGAAGGTGATCTTCTTTCCGTTGACGGTCTTCTGGTAGGCGCCGATCTCCTGGGTGATGCCGCCGTGTTCGCCGGCCGTGATGGAAGAATGGCGGATCGTGTCGATCAAGGTCGTCTTTCCGTGGTCGACGTGGCCCATGATGGTGACGACCGGAGGCCGTTCATCCTTGTCCTTCTCCTTGTTGAAGATGTTCGCCTTGGTGAAATCGTCCGGGATTGCGCCCTCTTCCTTCCGGAAGTCGAGATCGTGTTCCAGGCAGACCTCGGCGATCAGCTCGTCGGAAAGGATGGTATTGAGCGAAATCATCTTTCCCTGCATAAGGAAGCCCTTGATGACTTCCGCCGCGGGAATGCTGATCCGCTTGCAAAGCTGGTCCAGGGTTATCGGTCCGGAATAGACGAAGACACCGTTTTCGACCTGGGATTTGTTCTTCTTTCCGAATCCGGGCTTGCCCCCGTTCCTATCGCGTCTGTTTCTCTTGTCGCTCATCTTCAACCTCCTTTTCATCCAGGACATGGATGATCGCCTTTGCCAGGCCTTCATCGCCGATGCCAAGGGCCTTGCAGCTTTTTAGGCCTAGCCGAGCAAAGTCGATCTCTCCGACGTCCCGACACATGACTTTGTCGTCCCGTCTTGTCAGTTTTTCCCGGCTCTTGTCCGTAACGCTGGGAAAGAGAAGAAGAAGGGAGACCTTTCCTTCCTCAAGCTTCTTCTCCAGGGCCATGCCGGCATAGAGCTTTTTCATCCGCCGGGCAAAGCCCAGATAGGCTAGAAGCTTCTCGCTCATCCAATCAGGCCCTCCAGCTCTTCAAACAGCTTCGGATAGTCTGTCTTCTTCGAATAGCGGAGAAGGACGTTCTTCTTCTTCAATCGTTCGATACTCACCCTTTCCCGAAGGAGGTAATAGCCTCTTCCAGGAAGGGCGTTAGCAGGATCAAGGACAAAGACGTCCTCTTTCCTTACCAGACGTATCAGCCTTTCCCTGGGATAGCGTTTCCGGGAAAGGATGTCCATTCTTTCGACGACTTCCTTCATCAGTTCCTCTTCTTGTCTTCGTCGTCCTCGTAGTAATCGTACTGCTCGAGATCCTCATCGTAGGAGTCGTAGTCGTTCTCGTCCATCATCGCCTCCTGCTCCTCCATCGCCTTGAGTTCCTCGTCGGTATAGATCGGCATGGCAGTCGCCGTGGCGGCCTTGCTGGGTTCGTCCTTGGTGGCAGTCTGCTGTTCGTCGTTTCTCCGATAGCGCTTCTTGTAGGAGCGGGTCTCGCTGGGTCCCTTCTTCTGGCTCAGGGCCTCTTCGAGATCGGAGAGGGAAATCTTCGGCTTGTTGCGGATCTCGACGTGCTGGATCGGGGCTTCCTTCATCTCGGTCGTGGTGGAATCGACCTTCGGAGCAAGCTTGCTCTCGTCGACTTCGGGCTTTGTAGGCTCCTTCTCGACAGGCTTTTCCTCAACGACAGGAGTTTCCGTAGAAACAGGCGTCTCCACAGCAGGGGCAGAAGTCTCGACGACAGGGGCCTTGCTCATCTCCTCTTCGACAGGAGCAGGAGCACTCTCCTCAAGGACAGGCTTTTCTTCCTCGACAGGCTTTTCTTCCGCAGAGGCAGAGGCGGCCTTATCGAGGGCTTCCTGTCTTTCCTTCCAGGCCTTGGCCTTCTCGATGATGTCGGAGACGGAATCGTACTTCACGCCCTGACGGATGGCCTCATCGGCCTGAAGGACGGAAATGGTGCACTGGGTAAGCTGGCTGGCAAGACGGACATTGACACCGCCAGTACCGATGGCGATGCCCTGGCTTCCGTTGCTGACGACGGCGACGATATGGGGGAATTCATAGCCCTCTTCCTTCTCAAGCTCGTCATAGTGGACGTTCTCGTCGAAGAAATCCTCGGGGCAGCTAAGGCCGATGACCGCCGCCGGCTTCATGGCCTCCAAAATCTGTAGAGCCTTGTTGTCCTCATAGCGGAGGACGTCGACCTTCTCGCCGTGGACCTCATTAAGGACGCTGCGGATACGGTTGGATTCGATGCCGAGGCAGGTTCCGACCGGATCGATGTTCTTATAGCGGCTGTAGACGAAGATCTTGGTCCTTCTTCCGGCTTCCCTGGCGATGCCCTTGATCTCGACTTCGCCCGTGGAGAGCTCCGGAATGGCCCTTTCGAAAAGCTTGGCCATGAACTTGTCGCTGCTGCGGGAGATGACAAGGCTCGGCGGATTGCTCTTTTCGGAAACGTCGCTGAGATAGACGAGGACGCGGTCCTGCGTGACGAATTTGTCGTTGGGAATGAGATTGTTGCGCCTGAGGAATCCGACGGCCTTTCCGAAAGAAAGCTCATAGGTATTGGAATTGGGTTCGACTCTGGTGACCGTTCCCTCGATCAGCTGGCCGATGCGATCGGAATAGACAGAAAGGATAGCCTGCTTGGAGGCGTCCTTGAGATGGCTCTGAAAGAGCTGCTTGACGCGGCGGACATAGGCCTTGTCGAGCTTGGAGACATCAAAGGGGATGCGGATGACATCGCCGACCTGGGGATTCTCCTTGTACTGGGCAGCATCCTCCGGGGAAATCTGATAGGCATCATCGACGATTTCGTCATCGAGGGTGACGGTCTTGATGTCGTAGATCTTGAACTTGCTGAAGTCGTTTTCGAACTCGACCTCGCAGCGGATAAGGGACTTGGCTGGATCGGGATTGTCCCTATCCTTGAAAAGTCCAGGATAGGACCACTCAAGATAGGCCTGTTCCATCGTCTGGATCAGGATTCCGGTGACGTCGTTGGCCTTGACGAGAAGATCCTTCTCGATATCGCCGGCAGCGAGGATAAAGCGGTTGCTGTCGACCTTTCCGGTGATCTTCTTGGGCTCCTCAAGAGCCTTGGGCTTACGACCTCTTCTCTTCTTCACGACTTCTTCTGTCTTGACTTCTTCGGGCATTTCTTGCATTCCTCCATTGGCCATTTAGGCTTTATAACCCATTTTCATCGAACGAATGTCATCTTCCATGAGGACTTCCTTCTTGCGGCGTCCCTTGATGAAATAAACGAATTCCGCTTTCCCGTCCTCGACCTTGAGAAGCTTCATCGTCTCCTTGCGTCCATCCTTGAGGACGATATCGAGATAGTGACCGACGAGCTTTCCCAGATCCGCGAAGGGAATTTGCTTCTCGCCCCCTCCGGAAGAGATATCCAGAAGGTAGCTTTCCTCAAGGCCGGGAATGGCATCGAGAAGCGGCGAGACCTTTTCGGTATAGAGGGAGATCTCATCCATCGTGATCTGGTAGTCGTGATCGATAAGGACTTCCAGTGTCGGGCCGTTGAGACTGTCGTTGAAGAAACGGACGCTGACAAGCTCTAGGCCCTCTTTCTGAGCCTCCTCTTTCAGGACTTCCCCAACCTTTTTCAATGTTTCCGGATTCATCTTTCCTCCCCTAAAAAGAAAGAGTGAGCCATAGGCCCACCCTCAATCTTTCACGATTAAGAATGCGTCCTGGTTTCCCAAGACACAACAATTATATAGAAAGAGGAAATCCAAAGTCAACGAATGGCCTTTTTTTCAAGTGAAATTTCAGTGTTTTCGAAATTCCATGAAAGCCCTTGCATTGCTCTTGTACATGGCTAAAATATTAGTGTAAAAACAAACCTATTTTCATTGTTATGGACTCAAACTTTATCGTCGATTACTTCTGTTTTGCCTACGACGGCGCCACCGTGATGGAAATCCTCGCCTTGGCTTTTGCCTTGCCTCTTGTTTTGGATGCCCCGAAAAAATGGACGGAGATAAAAGAAATCCTCTTTTTCATTCTGCGGATTGTCTTGCTGTTTGCTGGCCTGACTTTCGTAAGCTGTCTTGTCTTTGGATTGGCTAAGGCCGTGCCATTCTTCGCCGGTATCAATTTCCCGCTCGGATATCTCGTTTCCTTTATCATCTATTCCTTGGCCTTCAGCAAGCATCCAAACAATTCCCAGAAGATCATCCTCACTTCCGTCCTTTACGCCAACGCCATGCTGATCGATGAGTTTGCCATGCGCTGCATGGATGCCATGAATACGACGGTCAACCTTCTCTGGGGCCGCATTCCAGCTATCCTTTTGACCGTCGCCGTCGCTATCCTCATTCATCATTTCTCCCTGGACAAGTTCAAGACCATACCCCTAGGAGCGACGATTGCCATTTTCGCCGATGCCGTCTTCTCCGCCTTCTTCGTCTTCTTTGCCATCGCCAACCATCTCCATCCGCTTGCTTTCTTCTATACGGCAACGGAAATCGCTGCCCTTCTCATCCTTTACCTGATGACGATCGTTGGCTATCTTCTTGTCTATGCCATCAGCAAGGAAAGAAAGGATGCCCTCATCTTCGAGGCCAAGACGAGAATGGGCCAGAGCAACATGGAAATGCTCAAGCTGACAAGAAGCAACATCGAGGAAATCCGCAAGATCCGCCACGATATCCGCAACCAGGTCGCCTTGATGAAGAGCTATTTGGATTCGGGTAACCTCGATGGCCTGAGAGACTATTTCGATTCCTTCCAAGCAAACGTCCTCCCTTCCCTTTCCACCTTCGATTGCAACAACGAGGCCATCAAGACCATCATCACCCTGGAAAGACGCAAGGCCAAGAACCATGACGTGGCGCTAAGCTGCCGTGCCATCGTCCCGGACAAGCTTCCCTTTGACGACTACGATCTCTGTTCCCTCTTGACCAACATCGTCGACAACGCCATCGAATGCCTGGATAGGGAACGGGCCGAGGATAGGACCATCAACCTCAACATCGTCTATGGCACGGACAAGCTCTTCCTCCAGTGCAAGAATCCGGTCAAGCAGGATTTCAGGAAGGACGAACTCCAGCATCTGAAGACCACGAAGAACGATAGCCTTGTCCATGGGCTGGGCTGTCGTATCATTCAGGGCATCTGCCAGAAATACCATGGCTTTGCCACTTTCCAGAAGGAGGAAGGCCTTTTTGTCGTCCGTGCCTATCTGATGGACAGGGAGCTTGTCGATGAAGAAGATTAACGCCGCGATCGTCGATGACGATACCGCCTTCCTGAAGATCGTCTCCGGATCCCTTGTGGGCTTTTTTGAAAGCCGGGGCCTTCTTCTCTCCCTGGACTGCTTTACCTCGGCCAAGGCCTACCTTGACGCCAAGAGAAAGGACGACCTTCTCTTTTTGGATATCGAAATCCCGGAGATGGACGGCATCGCCCTAGCCAAGCAAGTCGCCCAAATCGTCGACCCACCGACATTCATCTTCCTCTCCTCCCGGGAAGACAAGGTCTTTGAGTCCTTCTCTGTTCACCCCTTCGGGTTCATCCGCAAGAATGCCTTCCTCAAGGACATGGCCTCCGTTTTGACGGCCTATATCGACATGGCCAAGAAGGCCCTTCCGAAATACCTCGAGTTCGTCTCCAAGAAGCAGGTCCTCAACGTCGCCATCTCGGACATCCTGTATCTGGAATCCTATGGGGACTATCAGGAGCTGCATCTGAAGGGCGAAGAGAAGACGACCCTTCTTTCCTCAACCATGGATCGATTGGAGGAAAGGCTTCTTCCCTTTGGTTTCCTTCGCATCCACAAGTCATTCCTCGTCCATTTCAAGGCTATCAAGGAATTCTCGAAGGGCAAGGTCCTCCTTTATGACGGAGAGCGCCTTCCCATCAGCCACCGCAAGGAAAACGACGTCCGGGAAAGCTACATCAAGCTCCTGGGCGAAAAGGGAACGATCCTTCTCTAGAAAAAGGAAAACCCCGTCTTTGCAAACGGGGCCTTTCCAGAATCAACGATCCTTTGGGGTCATTGGCCTGAAAGGGAAATCATTGTCTTTTCTTCTCAAGGATGAGGCTTGTGACGTAGAGTCCGATGGAAGCCAAGGAGATTGCCACAAGGACACTATCGACAGCGATCAGGGTTGTCTGCCACCAAGGCATCTCGACCTTGACGTCATCGTTTTCGCCATAGCCGTTCATCGCCCTGGAGAAGTTTCCAACGGCATAGAGGATACGATGGCAGCTCTCCCGCATCCTGTGGGCGAAGGTCGGGGAATTCCTAAAGGCATTTAGGGCACTTTCCGAGCCGCCGCCAAGGTAGCAGTCGGTCCCGTTGAGGATTCCGTCCTGATAGGTCATGTAGAAGGCGCCATTGGAATCGGCCATGTCGGTGATGGCATAGCCATCAAAGCCCCACTCGCCGCGGATCAGGGCGTTCTGGAGGTTGTCGTGTCCGCCCGCCCAGATGGTGCCGATGCGGTTGAAGGAAGACATCACGCCGTGGGAGTTTCCCTCGTCGATGGCAAGGCAGGCCTCAAAGGGGGCAAGAAGGATTTCCCTGGCCTCCTGTTCCGAAAGCCAGATGCCGATACCGTTGCGGTTGCTCTCCATCTCGTTGAAGGCAAGGTGCTTGACGTGGGCGATGACGCCCTTCTTCTGGAGCCCGATCACTTCCGCCTTTCCGGCCTCTCCCGAAAGGAAGGGATCCTCGGAGAAGTACTCGTGGTTTCTTCCGCCGAAAGGTGTCCTGTGGATGTTGACGCCGCCGGCAAATAGACCCGTCTTTCCCGCCTCGATACAATCCTCCGCCAGGGCATCGCCGACCTTCTCGATCAGTTCGACGTTGAAGGTGCAGGCCCAGATACCTTCGCTGCAGAAGGAGGTTCCCGTCTTCGTGTGGCTGACACCCGTCGGGCCATCGTCCTCGGCCGTCACGGGTTTGCTGACGGAAGGAAGGGCAACGGTGGAGAAGGAGGCCGAGGTGATCAAGAGGCTTTGGTCGGCAAAGCTCATCTGGTCGAGGAGCTCGTCCCACCTCTCATCATCGTAGGGAATAGGATTCTTCTCTGTGGAGCGAAGCTGAGCCAAACGCCACTTTTGCTCCGCACCGTAGGTTGGAAGCGCCGTCTCCGTCTCCGTATAGCTCCTATTGGGAGCAAGGTCCTTCTTCATCTCATCGTTGATGGTCAAGGTGACGGACGCTGTGGGGAAGGTCTTCTCCCAGTTGCTGCGGCTGACATAGGTGACCTTGTTGTCGCCACGATGGGAATAGCGGTTGATGTCGCTTTCGTCAAAGAGGTTCGTGATCGGCTTTCCGGTATGGGTGGATGTGCTATAGGTCTTCGTATCCAGTTCGTCCTGGTGGAAGGTATAGACGAAGGCGCTCTCGCCGCCGACATTTCCCTTTCCCTTGCTGGCAAGGAGGTTGTTCGTGGCATCGTGGCTATCCTTTCCAAGGACCAGGGAATAGTCGCCTTCGTCGACGATGTAGGTCTTGGCCCCGTTGGCGTCATAGGACTTCATCTTCTCACGGGGAATAGTGATCGTCACTTCTTGACTATCGCCCTCTTCCCCCTTTGGGGCAAGGATTTCCGTCTTGTCGAAGCCGACAAGCTCAACGGCGCTCTTCTCGATGCCGTTTTTCTTATCGTAGTCCGTATAGGGCTTGGAGAGATAGATCTGAACGACTTCCTTACCGGCCGTCTTGCCTTCGTTTGTGACTTTCAGGGTGACGGCAAAGTCCCCGTTATCGTCCTCCGTGACCTTGTAGTCGGAGTAGGAAAAGTCGGTATAGCTCAGGCCATAGCCGAAAGGATAGGCGACAACGTCATCATAGTCGTAGTCTCCGACACCCGTCGCCTTCATGACGCTATCGTAGTAGCGGGTCTCATAGTAGCGATAGCCGACATAGATGCCCTCGAGATTGACACCATAGTACTGCTGGGTCGCGTGGAGATCCTTGCTGTTGTCGTAGACCTGGGAATAGGACATGCCGGTATTGAGGACCCAGCTTGCCATCGCCGGCGAGGAGAAGTTGTCCTTCAAAAGCGTGTCGGAAAGCCTACCGGAAGGATTGACGTTGCCGACAAGGACGTCCGCCATGCCATCGATACCATAGGCGCCGACATTGCCGACAAAGAGGCAGGCATCGACATCCACGTCCGGATCGGAGAGGAAATCAAGCTGGATGCCCTGGGAGCTATTGAGGAGGACAACGATCTTGCCAATCGTCCCCTCCTTCTTGAGCTTTGTCATCTCCTTAAGCATATCGAGCTCCTCTTGGCTCAAGGTCAAATAGGAGCCATCGATCGTATCGGCGTTGCGGGCATTGATGTCCTTTCCTTCGCCGGAGTCCCTGGAGATGGTGAAGATGGCGGTTTTATACTCCGCGAAGGTCTTCTTCACCTCGTCGCTATAGGCGGAATAGGGCGCTTCGCTGATCTTGTAGTTCTGTCCGCGCAAATAACGGCGATATTCCTTGGTGAAGGATTCGGAACTCGTAAAGTCCCAGAGGGTCTTGTTGACAGATAGTCCGGCATCGGTCAGAGCCTGGTTGAGGTTCTTGTAGTTGCTGGTATCGGCCGCGGAGGAACCGGAGGTCGCATAGTTGAAGCGTCCGGAGCCATTGAAGAAGAGGGAGACCTTCTCGCCCTTGGAAAGCGGGAGGGCGTTGTTTTCGTTCTTCAGGAGGACGGTTCCTTCCTGCTGGACTTCCCTTCCCACTTCCTGGCAATAGGCCTTGACCTCGTCGGCGTTTTCATAGTCACGTCCAAAATATCCGGAGAAAGCGGTTGTCTGCTGGATGCCGAAGAAATCGTTGACTTGGTTTGGGTTGGCACTAGCGGCATCATAGACGGCCTTTCCAAGGCAGAAGACGGCGGTGGAGGAGACGAAGACGACTTCCCAGATTTTCTTGTTGAACAGTTTCATTTTCCGTTGGCCTCCGTCACCGTTTTCCTTTCCCTAAAAAGGGAGAAGGAGACAATGCCCGAAAGGATGGCAAGAAGGAAGAAGACGATGGTCAGGATGAAAGAAGCGGAGAAGGTGTTGCCGTCGATGCTGACAAGGACGTTGGCGATGTAGTTGACCTGGACGACGATGAACTCGAAGAAGGCGAAAAGATAGCAGAGGAAGGGAAGGAAGAGGAAGAAGCGCTCGTTCCTCAGAAAGAGCGGGGGCAGGCACAAAATTGCGCCTACGGCAAGGAAGGCGATGACAAGCGGGCTCAGCTGAGTCACGAAGTCATTCGTCCCCGTCAGGCAATAGACGACAAGGACGATGATTCCGCATAGGAAGCCAAAAAGAAGAAAGGAGAGGGAAAGAATCCTTCCTTGGACAAGGGATTTCAGTCTTTCGATCATCCGGACCTCCTATTGGATATTCTCGGTATAGGGATCCCAGGTCAGGTTGGCATCGGAGATAAGATAGAGGCAATCGACGGCCGGCGCCTTGGCATCCATGCTTCCTGCACCGGTCTGGGGAGAGTCCTCGTTCTCGACGCTCAGGCGGATGACGTTCTCGCCCTTCTTGAGATTGCACTCGTTGATGTAGTAATCGGTGAAGGGTCTCTTCTTCTCGCTTGTCATGTCCTCGACGACGCCGGTGAAATGGATTTCGCTATAGGAGAGCTTCGTGCCGTTGACAAGGACCTGGAAATCCTCGTCGGAGAGGTCGATGTTGTAGTATTCGGCCGTCAGGCGCAGCTTCAAGGTCGCGCTGGCATCCGCATCGGACTCGATGACGAATTCCAGATAGGCTCCCGGATAGTAAAGGCTTGAGACATAGTATCCGTTGGAGGCGTTGATGCCGCTGTTCTTCTCGGCATTGATAAGGCCAGTGCCACTGACATTTCCGGAATAGCCCTGTCCGAGCTTGTTTCCCTGCGTGTCGCAGGTATCGTCCGTGTTGGGATCCAAGCCGGTCAACTGGGTATATTCGGCCTCGAAGGTCTGCATCTGGCGCCAATAGGCATAGACGGAGACGTTTTCGTCAAAGCGCGTCATCTGGTTGAATTCCTCGGTGCAGTCTTTGTCCAGGTACCAGCCAGAGAAGCTATAGCCTTCCCTTGTGGGATCGGCGGGAAGCGAACCGATACGGCCTCCCTTTTCGAAATGGACCGTCTGATAGACTTCCGGATCGGCCCCTTCATAGTTCCAATAGAACGTCGCGGTGATGCTATTGGACATGTCCACCCATCCGGCATAGAGGGTGAAATCCTTGGAGACGACACTGTCGAAGTCATAGGCCGTCGTCGTCTTCTCGTCGGTGAACCAGCCGGTGAAGGCATACTTCTCGCGGGTTGGATTCTCTGGCCTTGCCAGAGTCCCGTTTTCCTCGACCTCGACGGTGAAATCCTTTCCACCATCATAGTTGAGGTCGAAGGTGACGGTGTATTTCGTTGCCGGCGCAACAGGTGTCGTATCCTCAACAGGCGTCGTGTCCTTTTCGCCGGTATCCTTTCCCGTGTCAATGGGGGTCGTTGCTGCCGAGGGCGTGTTCTGGCAGCCGGCAAGTAGCATCAAGGATAAGAGCGGAAGGACAAGGACCTTCTTTCTGTCTTTCATTTGAATAATCTCCTTTGATTCTGGAATACGACCAAACCGGAGGAATAACCCTCCGGTCTGGTCATAGCGATTGACGTCTTTGCTTATTCGGCTTAGGGTCTTCTCTTAAGGAAGCTGACGATGGCAAGGGCGATAGCGGCGACGATGCCAATGGCACCGAGAACCGTGCCGACGATGGCCACGTTCTTGGCATCCTTGGCGGCCTTCTCGACACCGGAGATATCCGTCGGTTCGGGAACTTCGGGAATATCGATGTCATCGATTGCCGTCTGGATATCCTCGCTCGTGACAAGCTTCTCCCAACCCGCATAGAAGGTCACATCGGAAGTGATCGGGGTATTGAGGTCGGCCTTCGTCGTGCAGGCACTGTCGGTAAACCAACCCAGGAAGTTGTAGCCTTGGCGGGTCGGATTGGGGACAGAAGCCAGAGTCGCGCCTTCTTCGACCGTCTGGGAAGCGATGGCATCGCCACCGTTGGTGTTGAAGGTGACCGTGAAGGTCTTCGTCGGAACAGGATCGGCCGGAGCGACCGTCATCGTGAAGGTGTAGGTACCCGTGGTGTCGTCAGAAGAGGTGCTTCCGCCACCGCCAGGGAAGTCACCGCCACCGGGGAATCCACCGCCAGGGAAGTCACCGCCACCGGGGAATCCGCCACCGGGGAATCCGCCACCGGGGAATCCGCCACCGGGGAAGTCACCGCCACCGGGGAATCCGCCACCGCCACCACCGGAGCTCTTCTTCGTTCCAGTGACCTTGATGACAGCCGTGAACGTACCGCTTTCATTCGGCGTTCCGGAGATGATTCCCTCGTCATCGATTGTGATGCCATCAGGAAGCTTACCGGATTCGACTTCATACGTAACGGAATCGAACTTGCCGTTTTCGGTCGTGAAGACACTCGACTCAATCTTGGTCATGAAGTCCTGACCGACTTTGGCAGCATTCGGATCGTCGCCATCCTTGTTGAGGCTGAAGGCCGATGTGACGGAGATCTTGAATGTCGCCGTCTTTTCGATCCAGCCATCGATCAAGGCTTCGACGGTAACGGTGTAGTCACCGCTTGTCTCGGCCTTGCCGGAAAGGCTTCCGTCGCGATTGAGGGTCAATCCTTCGGGGAGCTTTCCATCGGTGATGCTATAGGTCGCATAGGAATCTTCCTTGAGGCTTGTCGCCGGCAGGGCAACGCTCTGATCCTTCACGTCTTCGAATTGGTTGATGGTGATGTCCTTGCCGTTGAAGATGAGGGTGGAGTAGCCGTTTTCAAGGCCGTTGGATGTCGCGCGGACACCCAGGATTCTCGTCGCGGCAAGACGGGTGTAGTAGTACTGGTTGGGCGATTCCTCAAGGGCACCGTCCTCGCCGGTCTTGACCTTGACGCCGCCTTTGCCATCGCGGAGGGAGGCATCCCAGGTACCGCTGGGGGTCTCATACCACGGCGGTGTCCTCAGCTCAAGCTCGCATCCGGCGCGGTTCATGAGGTCGGGGGAAGTGATGTTGATCCAGCCGATGTAGCCATCGGTATCCAGGACACCCTTCCAGTCCCACTCGTTCTTGTAGATGCCGGTAAGGAGGTTGTAGTTGTTGGTGTTGGGAAGGCCGGAGATATGGCCATAGCCGACCATGCCGGACTTGCAGCCGCCTTCCTGGAAGGCAATCTGGAAGGACTTGAGGTCGTTTTCACGCATCGTCTGCTCATCGACCCACTGATAGACTTCGCCTCTGTTGGTCTCCTGATCGTTGAAGGCGATATGCTTGGCATAGCAGACGACACCCTTGGACTGGGCACCCTGGATGACATAGCTTCCGATGGTGCCGCAGACATAGGCATCCTGCGAGTAGTATTCGTTGTTTCTTCCGGAGAAGGGAGAGCGATGGTAGTTGAAGCCCGGGCCATACCAACCGGTGAGGTTCTCGAAGAGACAGAGATCGCCGACGATCTGGCCTTCCCTCTTGGCGAGTTCCTTGTTGAACGTCGCCGCGATGAGAGGCTCGTCGCACCACTGATAGGACTGCTGGACATTGTTGGGGCCATCGGCTTCCTTGTCCTCGGCCTTGCCGACGTTTTCAAGGGCCGTTGTGCCATAGCCGCCGAATTCGACAAGGGAAGCGACCTGCTCCCAGCTGAGCTGGTTCATGAACTTCGTCCAGGCTTCGACTCCTGTCAGGCCGTTAAGCGGAGAGCTTTCGTCGACGATCTTCTCGGTGGAGGTGTAGTCGATGCCGGCCATGTCGGCAAACTGGATCTCGGCCTTCTTGTCCACATCCGCATTCGGGATCTGGGTCCAGTCAGCAGGGATGTCATCGTTGGTGATATACCAAGGATCATCCTCGCTGTCCTTGTAGTTGTAGTCGGCACGATCGTTCTTGATGGGGGAATCCTGGTCGAATCCCATCCAGTAGGTGATGTTCTTGTACCAGTATTCGTTGAAGGTCCTGTCCGCGGCTGTCGGAGCGGTCGGGAAGGTGCCCTCGAAGTCGGAACGGGACATGACGGTCATCGAGCTTGTTCCGTCGGCCATGATCTCGCCGGTTCTCAGGGACTTGAAGAAGGAATACTGATAGTCGCCGTTCTTGATGGCCTCGGGATCGAATTCCTTCTCCTGATTGGTGAACTTGTTGGAGACTTCCTTCAAGGAGAAGTCATCGGCCGTCATATGCGTATCTTCGGCAAGATTGAAGTCGAAGGTGTCGATGGCATCGTCATCGCTTGGCGTGATGGAGCGGTCATAGTGACTGGAATCCAGGACGCGGATCTGATAGTCGCCCTTTTCCAGGGTGTAGGCACCCGTCTTTCCGTCTGCTCCTTCATAGGCCATGTCCCAGCTGGCGATATCCTGGACGTTGAAGGAAAGGGTCAGTTCCTGCTCTTCGCCCGGATTGAGGACATCGGTCTTTCCAAAGGCGACAAGGACGTGATCGGCCTTTTCGAGCTTCTGGGTATAAGGGGCGTGGACGTAGAGCTGGACAGGCTGCTTTCCGGCGACCGTGCCGGTGTTCTTGACCTTGACCTTGACATAGAGCTTGTCGATCTTGGCCTTCTGGCCCGGGGCGTTCTGGAAGTCGGCAGCGGCAAATTCCTTGCCATCGGCAACCTCATCGGCTCCGTTCTCCTGCTGATAGACACCGACGATGTTCATGGAGAAGGTCGTGTAGCTTAGGCCATAGCCATAGGGATAGGTGACCGAGTTATCAAACCACTGCGTGGCCGCCGTCGGTTCTTCCGCATACATATCGGCATAGCGTGTCTCATAATACTTGTAGCCGATATAGATACCCTCTTCGTAGTCGATGGTGTAGTGGGTGTAATCCAGGTCCTTGCCCTCATAGGAAACAAGGCCATCGAAATAGGAATTGTAGGCGAAGTCCTCGATATTTCCTTCGGTGGTTCCCTCGAGATTGTCCTTGGTACGCATCTTGGGATCGAGCATCGTCGTTCCGGCATTGACCTGTCCGTTATTGCCAAAGTTCTGCCAAGTCGGATCGGCCGAATGGTCGGCATCCCAGTTGTCCTGGATCCTGCCGGACGGGTTGACCGTTCCGTTGAGGATGTCGCCCAAGGCATAGATACCGGTCTCGCCCGGACGGGAAACATGGAGGATGGCGTTGATCTGGGGATCGTTCTGCAGGTTCTCGACTTCCATCGGATTGGACGTGTTCAGGACGACGACGATCTTTCCGAAGTTCTTTTTGACAAAGGCAACGAGTTCTTCCTCGCTGTCGGTCAGCATCAAGGAATGCTTATAGTGGACAGTTTTTCCATCCTTTGTGCCTTCCTTAAGGTCGGCATGCGTGTCGGTTTTCTCGTCGACTAACTCATCGGTGACGGTCGACTGGTCGCTTCCTTCACCACCGGCGCGGGAGAGGACGATGAAGGCCGCATCCGAATACGTGCTCATGGATGCCTTGACCGTGCCATTGAAGTCCGTTCTTTCCTTACCGATGGAAGAGGAATCCTCTTCATAGAAAGTGGTAAGGGTCGGATTGACATGGAAGCCGGCCGCCTTCAAGGATTCCTGGACGGAAGCCGAACCACCTGTCAAAGAATCGCTGCGAACGCCAAAGACGGAGACGTACTCATTTCCCCTGAAGGGTAACGAGCCATCGTTTTTCAAGAGGGTAATGCCTTCTTCGGCAATCTCGCGGTTGAGAGCGCCGGCCGCTTCCAGGCATTCTTCTCTTGAGTTGAAGTCATTGAAGTACATCGCTTTCGGCGAGCTGGTTGAGGCTGCGCCGGCAAAGAGAAGTGCGGATAAGAGAATGATACTTTTCATTTCTGCCTCCTTTCTTTTCCGCTGTCATACCGTATCGACAGTTTTTTCCTATGGACCTCCTTTGCGGTTTGTCGCTAGAGACATTTAAATCACTTATGGAATCGCTTACAACATCTCTCCGATGAGTGCTCTCTTTACTCGACAAACGTCATTTTCCCTTCGATGAACGATGCGGTTTTGTCGATGAGCGTATCGTCACGGAGAGCGTCAAAAAGGGATCGATTTCCAAAAAATCGCCTTTTTTCCTTTGGTATTGTTCTTATTCGTATGCTCTTCTTCCGTTCGCTCTTATCGTTTGTCTATCCTTCGTCCGTCCTTTGACCATTCTTTCCAGTCCACAGGAAGGTCCAAAAAGCCCGCTTTCGCTTCCAAGCATCATGAAAGGGGTTGCAGCCTTCTTTCCTTCCGTGCGGTGCTTTCCTTTTTCCAGCAATCCAATATTCTTTACTAAAGACAATCTCTTGTATTCTTTACTAAAGACAATCTCTTGTTATGGTAAAATCATTTTCATGATCTACAAAGTATCGCAGGCCCTCAAAAAGAACATGTGGGCCTATATCGTCGGACCGTCCTTCAAGATCATCGAGGCGGTCTTCGATCTCCTGATTCCCCTTTTCATGAAAGCCGTCCTCGATCTTTCCTTCTCTTCCGACCCGAAGACGATCGATCCCATCTCAAAGGCCCTTGGCAACTTCATCGCCCTCTTCGGCCAATGGGTTCCCGGAAACGAGAAGCTATCCTATGCTCTCGTCGGCGGATTCATCATCCTGCTTATGGGTATCATCGGCCTTGGAACGACGATGGTCTGCCAATATATCGCCGCTTTGGCTGCGACGCGTTCGGGAACGGACCTAAGGGATGCCCTCTACAAGAAGATCCTCGGCTTGGACAAGAAGACCATCGAGGCTTTCGGGCAGGGAAAGACACAGACCATCCTCAATTCGGATTCCTTCCAGGTTCAGCAGGGTGTCCTTTTCTTCATCCGTCTTGGTATCCGTGCCCCGTTTATCATCCTGGGATCCCTAGTCTTTTCCTTCATCCTGGACTGGCATATCGGCCTTGTCTTCCTGGGCATTGTCCCGATCATCCTTCTTATCGTCTTCAAGGTCATGCGCAAGGCTTCCCGTCAGTATCTTGTCATCCAGGGAAGGCTTGATCATCTTTCCTCGATGGCAAGCGACAATCTCGACGGTGCCAGGGTCGTCCGCGCCTTTTCCACCGAAGCGATCGAGAAGAACCGTTTTGCCAATGCGACGGACGAATACCAGAAGGAAGCCATCCACGTCAGCAAGATCAATGCCCTCATCAATCCCTTGACCTTCGCCATCGTCTCCTTGGCAACGATCCTTGTCGTCCTGCTTGGTGGCTTCGATATGTCTAATGGCGTCATGTTCCTCGGCTCCCCGCTTCAGCCCTCGACCATCATCACCCTGGTCAGCTATCTGAGCCAGATCTTCCAGACCCTTGTCCTTCTTACAAACCTCGTCACCATCTTCACGAAGTCCATCGTCTCCTGGAAACGTTGCGATGAGCTTTTCGCCCTCCAGCCGACCATCGTCGACAAGGAAGATGCCAAGAAGAAGAGCATCCCCGTGGGTGAGGAAATCTTCTCTTTCGATAATGTCTCCCTCTCCTATGAGGAGGGCGGAAACGCGGCCTTAAGGGATATCTCCTTTATGCTCAAGAAAGGTCAGACACTCGGTATCATCGGCGGAACGGGCTCGGGAAAGACGACGCTCATCCGCCTTATCGAACGCCTCTTGGACCGCAGTTCGGGAACGGTATGCTACAAGGGAATCGACATCAAGGACTATTCCTTGAAGGCCCTCCATTCCGAAATCGCCTATGTCCCGCAAAAAAGCGTCCTCTTCAAGGGAACCATAAGAAGCAACCTCCAGATGTCAAAAGAGGACTGCACGGACAAGGACATTGAGGAAGCTCTCGATCTTGCCTGTGCCAAGGAATTCGTCAGCCATTATGAGGATGGCTTTGATCATGAGGTCGAGGAGGGCGGAAAGAACTTCTCCGGTGGCCAGAGGCAGCGCCTTTGTATCGCCAGAGGCCTTATCCGCAAGCCGGAAGTCCTCATCCTGGATGATTCCACCTCGGCCTTGGACCTTCTCACCGATCGGACGGTAAGACACAACATCGCCTCCGCCCTTCCCGAGTGCACCAAGATCCTCGTTTCGCAGCGTGTCTCGACCATCAAGGATGCGGATGAGATCCTGGTCCTTGAAGGCGGCAAGATCATCGGCAAGGGACGGCATGACGAGCTTCTTGAATCCTGTCCCATCTATCTTGAGACCTACCAGTCCCAGATGCAGAAAGGAGAATAGGAAATGACCATCAAGGAATTTCTCTTCCGCTATGTCGGAAGCCAGAAAAAGCTCATCCTCCTTTCCTTCGTCTCCGTCTTCGTCTTCCTTCTTGCCAACCTCTCCCTGCCCCTTCTTGTCGGACGCTCCCTCAACGCCATCGGCAGCATCACGGAGAGCGGAACCTTCCTTCTTGCTATCGACTTCCACCTGCTGACGATCTATCTTGTCGTCGCCCTCGTCCTCTCCGTTCTCGGCGTCTTCTTCGACTTTGTCTTCGAATACAGCATCGGCATCCTGACACAGAAGATCGTCAAGGATATCCGCGACGATGTCTTCTCCAAGATCTGCTCCGTCCCCATCAAGACCATCGACGAAAGAAAGCACGGCGACCTTCTCCAATTGGAAATCCAGGATGTCGAGAACATCGCCAACGGCCTCTTCTCCGTCTTCAAGCAATTGGTCCAGGGTATCCTCTCGATCCTCATCACCATCGTCCTCATGTTCACGGTCAACTGGATCATGGCCTTGGGCATCATCGTCCTTTCGCCCTTGAGTCTCTTTGTCAGCAAGTTCGTCGCGACCTTCTCCCATCGCCACTTCAAGAGCCAGTCGAGCCTCATGAGCGACCTCAACGCCCTCTCCCTGGAAAGCATCGCCAATCTGGAGACCCTACAGACCCTTCAGTACCAGGAAAGATCCTTGGCCGATTTTGCCCGCCGAGACGAGAACCTAAGAAGGGAAGGAAAGGTTGCCCAGTTCTCCGCCAGCTGGACCAATCCGACGACCCGCTTTGTCAACAATACCATCTATTGCGTCATCGGCATCGCCGGCATCGTCATGATCCTCTATACGCCTTCCTATCCGATCCTGGGCATGAGCCTTGGCGGCCTGACCTCCTTTCTAAGCTACACCAACGAGTACACCAAGCCCTTCAACGAGATTTCCTCCGTCGCCGCCGAGTTCGAGACGGCCCTCTTCTCCTTCCGCCGCATCGTCGACTTCCTCAACGGCAAGGACGATGTCGATGACGGAAAGACCGTTCCCGAGAAGACGCCATCGACCATTTCCTTCGAGGACGTCTCCTTCAGCTACGAACCCGAGCAGAAGCTTATCGAGCACTTCAGCCAGACGATAAGGAAAGGCGAGAAAGTCGCTATCGTCGGTCCGACCGGTGCCGGAAAGACGACCCTCATCAACCTGCTGATGCGCTTCTACGATCCGACGAAAGGAACGATCGCCTTTGACGGCATTCCCTCCACCGACATTCCCAAGAAGGAACTGCGGAAGAACTTCGGCATGGTCCTTCAGGACACATGGATCTTCCAGGGAACGATTCTGGAGAACGTCCGCTATGCCAATCCCGAAAGCAGTGACGAAGAGGTGAAGAAAGCCTGCGAGGAAGCCCATGCCGACAGCTTCATCAAGACCCTTCCCCATGGATACGAGACGATCGTCTCGGCAAAGAGCGGTCTCTCCGAAGGCGAAAGGCAGCTTCTGACCATCGCCAGGGTGCTCCTACGCAAGCCGGAGATCGTCATCCTCGACGAGGCCACCTCCAACGTCGATACCCGTACCGAGAAGCTCATCACCGACGCCTTCGACCGGGTCATGGCCGGAAAGACCTCGATCGTCATCGCCCATCGCCTAAGCACCATCCAGGAAGCCGACACCATCTTCGTCCTCAAAGACGGAAACGTTATCGAGAAGGGACGCCATGTCGACCTGATGGTAAAGCATGGCTTCTACTACGACCTCTACACCAGCCAGTTCCGATAAGAGCCAAAGCAAAAGGGCCGTGGATTGTCACGGCCCTTTTTTAGACTCAGTATTGTCCGATCCGCCTCAGGAAGCGCTCCAGGATGACACAGGCGGCCGTCCTGTCGATCGTCTTCCTCTGCTTCTTTGTCCTTGTCCCCTGATCGTGGAGGCTTGCGCTTGCTTCCAATGTGGAGTAGCGCTCGTCTTCCTTGTGGATCTTTATCCCGGGAAAGGCCTTTTGTAGCATGGGGATGAAGTCGAGGACGACCTGGCTCATGGGACAGGGATCTCCGGAAGGATAGGAAGGATAGCCGATGACGATATTCTCCACCCGCTCTCCTTGGATGTTCTCTTTGAGAAGGTCGATGGCCAAGTCGTATTCCTCCATCGGAAAGCGGATGTTGCAAAGAGGCGTCACAAGCATGCCGCTTCTCGAAATGGCAACGCCTAAGCTTCCCCTTCCAAGGTCAAGGGCGAGGATGTTCTTCACTTGACAAGTTCCAAAAACGCCTTCTTGGCCTTCTCGATCTCGGTGATGTCCTTTGTTCCGCCAAAGGCGACATCATCCCTTCCGCCACCAGAGCCGTTGAGGACGGGACTGATAGCCTTCATCAGGGCGCCGGCCTTCAGGGAAAGAAGCTTACCCCTCGCGGCGACAAGATCCTTCTTCGGGCCGTTGTCGTTGACAAGGAAGAGAACAAGGTCCTTCTCCTTGTCGATCAGCTTCCTGGAAAGGGAGTCGAGCTGCTCATGGGTCAAGCCGGAGACCTTGTCGAAGAGAACCTTCTTGCCATCCACGATCGCGATCTTCGCAAGCAGTCCGGAAAGGAGGCTATTGGTGACTTCCTCGCGCAGGGCGGCATTGTCCTTCCTCTCCTTGTCGAGACTCTCGATCAGGGAGACAAGCTTCTGCCGGACACCCTTGTCGGAGGTCAGTTTGAGAAGGGAGGCCGTATCCAGGAGGTTTCTTTCCTTCTCCTTGAGGTATTCATAGGCGCGGCTTCCCGTATAGGCCGTGATGCGGCGGATGCCATTGGCGATAGCCGACTCGCTCTCGATGACGAAGAGATTGATCTCGCCGGTGTTGCCAACGTGCGTTCCACCGCAGAACTCGATCGAGGAAGCCATGGAGACGACGCGGACCTTGTCGCCGTATTTCTCGTTGAAGAGGTGCATCGCGTGTCTCTTGAGGGCCTCTTCCTTGTCCAGGACTTCGGTCGTGACAGGGAGGTTTTGGAAGATCTCGTCGTTGACCCGCCTTTCGACCTGGTCGAGAAGATCAGGGCTGACCTTGCCCTCATAGGCGAAGTCAAAGCGGAGGAGGGAATCGTCATAATAGGCGCCGGCCTGGTGGATGTCGGAACTGACGATGTCCTGCAGGGCCTTCTGCAGAAGGTGGGTCGCGGAATGGTTCTTCTCGATCGCCTTCCTTCTTGCAAGGTCGACATCCTCCTCCAGGACATCGCCGACATGGACCGTTCCATAAAGGACGCGGACATTGAGCAGGTGCTGGCCGTGGGGCGCCTTGAAGACGGAGACGACCTCGGCCTCGAAATCCTTGCCCTTGAGATGGCCCTTGTCGCTGACCTGGCCACCGCTTTCGGCATAGAAATTCGTTTCCGCAAGGGCGATCGTTCCTTCCTCGTCAAGGCTATCGGCCTTCACGCCATCCTTGAAAAGACCCGTGACCTTGGAGGAGAGGATCTTGTCCTCGTAGGTGAAATCGCTGGGCGTGACAAAGGCCATCAGATCTTGGCTCTGGCTTCCGAAGGATTCGCGGTTGCCACGGGAGAGACGGGCCTTTTCCTTGGACTTGGAAAGGAGGTCCTCATAACCCTTCTCGTCGACCTTCTTGCCGGCATCGGTGGCGATTTCCTTGGTGAGTTCGAATGGGAAGCCATAGGTATCCATCAGTTTGAAGGCATCGTCCGCCGAGAGGGTATCGCCCTCCTTGGCAAGGAAAGCAGCGAGGATCTTTTCGCCATTGTGCAAAGTGGCGGAGAACTTGTTTTCCTCGTTCCGGATCATCTTCATCGTCTTTTCCTCGTGATCCAAAAGGTAAGGATAGAAGTGCTTCATGTTCTGGTCGACGACAGGGACAAGGTCGGCAAGGGCCCCTGTCTCAAGGCCGAGCGTCTGGGCATAGCGGGAAGCGCGGCGGAGAAGCCTCTTCAGGACATAGCCGCGGCCATCGTTGGAGAAGACGGCACCATCGGCAAGGGCAAAGGTCAGAGAGCGGATATGGTCGCTGACGACGCGATAGGCGAGCTTGTGCTCCTCGTCATAGGGGAACTTGGCCTTCTTCTCGACGGCGTGGATGTAGGGGAGGAAGAGGTCCGTGTCGAAGTTGGTCTCGCCGCCCTGCAGGATGCAGGCAAAGCGCTCAAGGCCGGCGCCGGTATCGATGTTCTTCTGCGGAAGGGGCTTGTAGTCCTTCCTGGGAATGCCGGGAACGGCGTTGAACTGGGAGAAGACGATGTTCCAGAGCTCGATATAGCGGTCGTTGTCCAGATCCTCGCTCAGAAGCTTGAGGCCCAGATGCTTGGGGTCATATTTCTCGCCGCGGTCGAAGTTGATTTCCGTGTCGGGGCCGCAGGGACCTTCGCCGATTTCCCAGAAGTTGCTCTTGCAGGGAATCAGATGGTCCTCGTCCATGCCGGCCTTGACCCAGGTCTGGAAGGTATCCATGTCGTCGGGATAGTAGGTGACATAGAGCTTTTCCTTGGGAAGGCCGAAGTACTTCTCCGAGGTCAGAAGCTCGAAGGCCCAGGGAATGACCTCATGACGGAAATAGTCGCCGATGGAAAAGTTGCCCATCATCTCGAAGAAGGTATGGTGGCGGGAAGTGTGGCCGACGTTGTCGATGTCGTTGGTGCGGATGCACTTCTGGGCATTGGTGATGCGTCTGTGCTTCGGGGTGAGGGAACCGTCGAAATATTTCTTGAGGGCCGCGACGCCGGCGTTGATCCAGAGCAGAGTCGGATCGTTGTTCGGGATCAAGGAGGCGGAGGGCTCGATATAGTGTCCCTTCTCCTTGAAGAAGTTCAGCCACGTATCGCGGATTTCATCACTGGTCATTTTACGCATGGGAAATCTCCTTGGAATATAAGCGCAATAATTATACTCTCTTCTAGGAAAACAGATAGCAAAAGCTTCATTCGACCGATTTCAAGGACTCGCTCATGGAGATCTTTTTCGCCTTGAGGTTGAGAAGAAGGGAGACAAGAATGGTCGTGAGGATAGAAAGGGCAAAGGCGATGAGATAGGTCCAAGGCGAAATGTGGTAGATGAAGTGGAGGAGGTCCGTCCTGTTGACAAGAAGGACAAGGACCATCAAGGGATAGCCAAGAAGCAGACCGAAGAGCGATCCCACCAGGGCATCCAAAAGAAGCTCATAGGTCAATGTCTTGCTGATTTCCAAAAACCGGAATCCCAAGACCTTCATCGTGGCGATGGAGCGTTGCCTTTCGGCGATGTTGAGGGAGGTGAGATTGTAGATGACGATTACGGAAAGCAGGATGGCGAAGACCTTGACGACATCGGTCATGGTCGCGATCGAGGAGAGGATGTTGTCGGCCTGTCCCATGATGTCATCGTAGGTCATGACGGAAAGGAAGAGGCCCGTGTCCCGATAATCGTCGGCAAAGGCCTTCCTTTGTGTGGGGTCCTTGAGGGTGACATAGAGGCTATCGGGCGTGAACATGCCTTCCGGGTAGTTGGAAAAGAGATCATAGACGCCGCTGAGGAAGGAAGATTGGAAGACGACGGTGACTTTCTTTTCGTATTCCTTGCCCTGGACGGAAAGAAGAAGATCGTCGCCGATACCAACGCCCAACTGCTCGGCGGTGTTGCTATCGATTGCGAAACCATCGTCCTTTCCAACCTCGACATGAAGGAAGAGGGGATTCTCCTCGACAAGGCACAGGCTGGAATTGATGGTCTTCTCCCCGACGAAGGTCGCCGGATAGGAAAGATAGTCCTCGACCCGTTCCACCCTTTCGTCCTTGGCGATATCTTCCTTGAGGCCCGAGTCATATTCGACAGGCATCATCGTCAAGTCCATGAACATGTTTCCGCCATAGTCGAGGGCGATATCGTAGTCCAAGGTATCCATGATGCCAAAGCCGCAGACAAGAAGGGCCGTGCAGCCGAGCATTCCCAGAGCGACCATGAGGGACTTTCCCTTGTTCTTGAAGACGTTCCGGATAGCCATGCGCAGAGGAATGGAGGTGTGCCGGCTATAGAAGGATTCCGGCGAGGCGACATGCTTCATCGTCTTACCCGCCTTGGGACGGAGCGTATCGACCGGCTTTTCGCGGATGACGGAGAAGGAGACTAGGAAGGAACAAAGGCCGGAGACAAGGACAAGGCCCAGACACAGAAGCAAGGAAAGCGGATAGAAGAAGTGGACCGGGGAAGAAGGAATGTCCCAGAGGATCGAGTACTTGATGCCGAGGATGTTGGGAATGAAAAGAGGCCCGATGGCAAAGCCAAGGACGGAACCCACGAAGACAAGAAGGGCGCCATAGAGGACATAGTGGAGATAGATCTGCCTTCTTGAGACGCCCATCGCCTTCAAGGAACCGATTTCCTTCCTTTCCCGGATGATGAGCTGGCTAAGCGTCGTCAGGATGATAAGAAGGGAGACCAGGAAGAAGATGATCGGGAAGACGAAAGTCAACTGCATGGCCTGATTCACTTCCTGGGCAAAGCCGCTATAGAAGGACATGTCCTCGACAAGGCTGACGGTAGCCTTATCGCCAAAATAGCCCTCAAGGCGTTCGGCCACGGAAGAAGGGTCATCGGCCTTGACGAGCACCTGGTTTGAGAAAGAGGAGAGCGTATTGGAAAGCAGGCTTTCCACGTCCGTGTTGAAGATCGTGAGGATGCGGTTGATCCTATCGATATCGTAGTTTTCCTCAAGGAGATCCATGAAGGCCTTCTGGAAGAGCTTTTGGTCGAGGCTTATCGTCGTCGGGGTGAAGGTGGAATTGGCAACGCCCTCGACATGGTACATCAAGCCCGTGATGGTAAAGGTAAGGGGAATCTCATCCAGGGAGAGGACATCCTCCCCTTGGGGAAGGCGGAAATAGGAAAGGAGGCGGAAGACAGGAGAACTTCCTGCGATATCGACAAGATTGCTATTCATGGCGATCGTAAAGGAATCGCCAATCTTCACGCCTTGGTTCTTGGCATAGGAATTCGTCAAGGCCAAGCCGTATTCCCCTTCTGTGATGTCGGGTTTTGATAGATTAGGCATGCCATCGGTAATGGCGAGGTAGACCGGGGAATGGTCGACAAAGCCCGGCATGTAGATCCTTTTCTCGCAGGCTTCAACGCCATTGATGTTTTCGATGCCATCGATATCGTTTGTCCCCGTCACGTAGATATCGGCGACGTTTGTCCGCTCATAGAGAAGCTGACCTCTTTCGGCGATGTTCTCGGCATTGGAGGTCAGTCCGCAAAAAAGGCACGTCGCCAGAAAGGAAATGGCGATAACGGAAATGAGCTGCTTGAAATTCCGTCCCATGGACCGTAGAAGGTCCCTCAGGAGGATCGAACCGGTCTTTACCATTCGATATCGTCCAGGCTTTCTTTCCTCGGGAAGGAGGAATCCTCAAGAAGCGTCCCGTCTCCGATCCGGATAAGCCTTGTCGCCGCCTTGGAAAGGGCCTGGTTGTGCGTGACGATGATGACGGTCGTCCCCATCTTGGAGGAGAGGTCATAAAGAAGGCGGAGGATCGAAAGGCCGGTCTTGGAATCCAAAGCACCGGTCGGCTCGTCGCAGAGAAGAAGCTTCGGGTTCTTGACGATGGCCCGGGCGATCGAGACGCGCTGCTGCTCGCCTCCCGATAGCTGGCTGGGGAAGTTCTTCATCCTCTTCTCCAGGCCGACTTCCTTCAGGACTTCCTTGGGATCGAGCGGCTTATCGACGATGCTGGCGGCAAGGGCGACGTTTTCATAGGCCGTCAGGTTCTCCATGAGGTTGTAGAACTGGAAGACGAATCCGATGTCCTTCCTCCGGAAAAGCTCGAGTTCCCTATCCTTGAAGCGGCAGACATCCTGTCCATCGAAGAGATAGGATCCGCTTGTGGCCTTGTCCATGCCACCGAGAAGATTGAGAAGGGTCGTCTTTCCGGCACCGGACGCCCCGAGGATCACGACAAAGGATCCCTTCTCCAGTTGGAAGGAGACGTCCTTCAGGGCATGGACGAGGGTCTCTCCCTGACCATAGTCCTTTCCGAGCTTCTCGACCTTGATGAAAGCCTTGTCGTTCTTCGTTTCCTCGTTGTTCATCGTATGAAATTGGTGGCGATCCCTTCTTCCCTTTCCGGTAGCCCTTCCCTCTCCTTCTCTAACTTGATGGCCTTGACGAGAAAGGCGATGTTCCTAGCCAAGACGCGCATGGTCTGAAGGCCTTCAAGATCCTTCCTGGCTTCCTGGGCACTGTTTCCATGGATGGAATTCCAGTACTGGCTTGTGGCGATGGGCATTTGGGAAATCGCGAAGTACTTGTTGAGGACATCAAAGCTTGTCCCGGCCCCACCCCTGCGGCAGGAGACGACACTGGCGCCGACCTTCATCCTTTTGTCGAAACGACCAGAATAGAACAGGCGGTCGAGGAAGGAAAGAAGGGTCCCATTGGGACTGGCATAGTAGACCGGCGAGCCCACGATAAGGCAATCGGATTGTTCAAAGAGGGCGTTGACCTCATCGACAAGGTCATGCCGGAAGCAACCCTTTTCCCTATGACAATAGCCGCAAGCAAGACAGCCGGGGACAGGTGTGGAACCCACTTCGATCCTGGTGCAGGAAAAGCCTTCCTTTTCAAGGATCCCCGTCATTTCGTCAAAGGCCAGGGCGATGACGCCATCCTTATGGGGAGAGCCGTTGAGGAACAGAGCCTTCATCTTTTGCCCTCCGTGTTCTTCAGGTATTCCTCGAATTCATCGTAGGTCAGGTAACGGTCGACAGCCGTTCCATCGTTGCGGATATAGATGACCCTGTTGGCAATCGAATTGAGCAATTGACGGTCGTGTGAGGAAAAGAGAAGGACGGACTTGGTATCCATCATAGCCCTGTTGAGGGATTCGATGCTTTCAAGATCCAAGTGGTTTGTTGGATCGTCGAGGATGATGAGGTTTCCCGGATCGAGCATGGCCTTGGAAAAGCGCAGGCGGACCTTCTCGCCACCGGAAAGGACCTCGACGGGCTTGAGCGCCTCTTCCCCGGAGAAGAGCATCCTGCCGAGGAATCCGCGCAGATAGGTATCGGAATCGTCCTTGCTGAATGGGCGGAGGTAATTGACAAGGCTTTCCTTGATGCCGTCCATCTCAGAGAGCGAGGAGGGAATGTATTGCATGTGGATGGTGATGCCATACTTGAAGCTTCCCTGATAGTCTTCGTCCTTCCCACCAAGGATGTCAAAGAGCTTGGTAAGGGCAAGGGAATTGTCGGCCAAAAAGGCGACCTTGTCCGTATTGCGGAGGGTGAAGTTCAGATTCTCGAAGAAACCTTTCTTTCCCAAGCCATGGACCTCAAGGACATCGTTTCCCAAGGCGTACTGGGAGCGCAGGGAGATGAAGGGATACTTTCTGGAGGAAGGCTTGATCTCGTCAAGCTGGATCTTCTCAAGCGCCTTCTTCCTGGATGTCGCCTGACGGGACTTGGAGGCATTGGCGGAGAAGCGGGCGATGAAGTCCTTCAGCTCCTTGATCCTTTCTTCCTTCTTCTTGTTCTGGTCGCGCATCTGGGCCTGGATGAGCTGGCTGGATTCGTACCAGAAGTCATAATTGCCGGCGAAGAGGTTGATGCTCTTGTAATCAACGTCCAGGATCCTCGTGCAGACCCTGTTGAGGAAGTAACGGTCATGGGAAACAATGAGAATAGTGTTCTCGAAATCGATGAGATAATCCTCAAGCCAGGAGCAAGCAATGGCATCGAGATTGTTCGTCGGTTCATCCAAGACGAGAATATCGGGATTCCCGAAAAGCGCCTGTGCCAGAAGGACCTTGACCTTCATCCTATGATCGAGTTCCTTCATGAGGCGATGGTGGTATTCCTCGGGAATGCCAAGGGAAATCAGAAGCGTGGAGGCATCCGTCTCCGCATTCCAGCCGTTCATCTCGGCAAATTCGTTCTCAAGCTCACCAGCCTTCACGCCATCTTCCTCGGAGAAATCCTCCTTGGCATAGAGGGCATCCTTTTCGTCCATCACCTGGACAAGACGCGGATAGCCAAGAAGAACCGTCCGCATGACCTCGACGTCATTGTAGGCATCATGGTCCTGCTTCAGGATGGACATTCTTTCCTTGGGATCCTTGGTGACGGTACCGCTTGTCGGTTCCAGTTCTCCGGAAATGATGCGAAGAAGGGTGGACTTGCCAGCCCCGTTGGCACCGATGATGCCATAGCATTGCCCTGGCGTGAAGCTGACGTTGACATCCTTGAAGAGGACCCTTCCTCCGAACTGCATCGATAGGTCAGTGATCTTAAGCATATTCTCGTTTCTCTACTTTCCCGTCAATTTTATAAAAAAGAATAATAAATAAGAAGAGAATTGAGACACGAAGCGCTTACAGCCCAAGACCAGTCCCCAACCAGAATCCCTTTCGCCACCAAAGACAAGAGGAATCCACCTTCGTCTTTTAGAATCAAAAATACCGGTATCGAACTATTCAATAAAAATACTACCTATTTATTTACATCCAGGTTGCTTCACTTTATTTTGTACGAATTATTAAACTGATTTACTTGCTCAAGAACATATCATCTATTGAAAACAGCTCTTCTCTCTTGTCCAGGATAAGAGCTATGGTCAAGGATAGCGGAAATCAAAGATGACTTCTCCTGCAACCTACCCTCTCGCCTTTGTCCAAGAAGCAGGGTTCACTGTAAACTGGAGACCTTAGCGAGGAACTGATTCACAGGCACAGCCATGGAAAAATGAGCTACCAAATGACTAATGAGTATACTTTGCAATGCATTTTACATGTTCTCTATGTGAGGAAGAATTAGAAAAGAGAAGAGAATATGGGCAAAACCGTAAACTTCAGCGTCCGTATGGAAAACAACATAAAGAAACAATGCGAGGCGCTTTTCAACGAATTGGGAATGAACCTCACGACGGCAATCAATGTCTTCCTGCGCCATCCACTCCGCGTTGGAGGCTTTCCCTTTGAAATCCGATTGGAGCACCCCAGCAAGGAAACCCTTTCTGCCATGTCCGAGGCAGAGAGAATTGCACACAATCCCGAAGCGAGGCACTACTTCGACATTGCGGAAGGACGCCAGGAATTGAGGAAATGAACCTCGCCATTGTAAGCCCAAGGAAGACGACAATCTGGTAAGGAAACGTTCCTGGACACCCCTCTTTTGGATGACCTCTTCCGAGCATTAGCCAAGGCGAAAGACTCTTGGAGAAAAGCATGGATCGGAAGCTCTTCCGTACTTGGTCATGGTTTCAGAAGTGCCGAATTATTTTTCGAAGCGAATAATAAAATCGCCTCTGTCCGGGTAGATTTTCTAAAGAATTAGCCCGAAGCAAGAAAAAAAGCCCTTGATTTAGGGCTTTTTTTGGCTAAATGGTCGGAAAAATGAGCCGATTTTCAATGATTGCAACTTATAGTATACGGCAAAACATTTTGTATTAAAGCTCATTTTGTGTGTCCACTAGATATTTTTGTCTGAGTCGCCGTCTGACCCGTCCTTGGATCCGTCCATGGACGCCCATCGTCCGTCTTTCTTTCTCTCCTCGATGTCCCTTTTCACCAACGACATGAGGTAGCCGTTCCTGGACGGCACGGACTCCATCATCCGGCACACGTCGGTGTCGTCCCTCCTCCAGCAGAACAGGACCCTCGCGTAGGTCTTCGCGTTCCACCGGTTCTTGTTCTCCGTCGCCCTCTTCCCCATTTGACTTTCCCTCCGTTTGTGATAGAATCAAGCCAGAAGGAACCCCATGAGGCCCTGCCTCGATCACTGGACCTGGCTAATCTCGGTGATGGCGGTTCTTTTTTTGTTTGTCCTTAATTTCCCGAACGATGAGGAGAACGACGACGAGCGACAGGAAGTCGAGAATTTCCATTTTGCCTTCCTCCCTTCCGGCCTTGGCTGGCCAGGCGTCGAACGAAGATGGGATGGTGGGAAGAGCCGGAGGCAGAACCGTCTGGGATTCCTCGTCCCTTTCGGGACGATTATATCGTATCATAGTTGCATAACTAGTGCAACAGTCTTCACACAAAAAGGCATGCCCCGACGGACATGCCTTTTTCATATGGCTCGGCTAGATCATGACGCCGGGCGTCTCCTCCATCGGGTCCGCCTCGATGAAGGCGATGATCTCCTCCCGTTCCTTCTCCGTCTTCACCTTGTAGCACTCCGAGGCCTTGAACGCCTCGACCATGGCCTTGGCAAGGCGGACGCGGTCCGCGCTCAGCCCCTCGTCGATCTCGTCGAGGGACATCGGCCTGTGGTTGTTGACGATGACGGTGTAGTTGAAATAGTCCCGTATGCTCTCCGGCGTGGCCTTCGCGTTGGGGACGAGGCCGAGCGGGTTCCTTTCCGTCACATCGACCCTGTCGAACTCGGAGGCGTGCTCCTCCCGGCTGAATGCGTATAGTCTCATTTCCCTTTCTCCTCCAGGTACTCGCCGAGCGCCTTGGCGATCGGCTTCGGGTCGCTCGACAGCTTGAGGTTCGTGAACGTCTCGGCGAACCACTCGGCGTAGTTCGTCCTGGCGTAGGAGGACAGGAACACGTCCTCCTTCCCAAGATCCATCCGCTTCGAGGCGATCCTGTAGACATCATTATAGACCTCCTTCTGGAGCCTGTTCCAGTTGGGGCCGACGTCGATCTTCCTCTCCTCGGCCATCTTCGCGATGAGGCTTCCCTCCAGGGCATGCCCCATCTCGTGGGTGACGACGTACTCCCGGGACTTGTCGAGGTCCACGGGGACGAACTGCCGCTCCCGGATCCCGGACTGGATGGCGACGGTCTGCCTCTCCGCCGTCTTGTCCAGCTGCTGCCGGTTGAGGACGACCTTCATGGCGAGCTTCCCGTCCCCGTCGAACGTGCTGGCGCAATAGCCGAGGACCTCCGACTTCCTCCTGCCGTTGACGCTCCGGATGTCCTCCGTCCCGAACTGTATCTCGTTCTCCTTCGTGACGGCCCCGTAGATCCCGCCGTATTCCGAGGCGAGCCTGTGGATCTGCCTCTGCTGCCTCGCAAGGCGGCTCTCGTCCTCGAAGTCGGTCGACGCCCTCGTTGAGATGCCGTCCTCCTCCTTGAGGGTCGTCGTTATCTCCGTCCCGTAGACCGTCTCCGGGTCGTCCCAGTTGACGGCGATGTCGGCTCCCGTCGGCTTCCCTCCGTCCGGCCGGATCATGTCCTTCTCCTTGATGTGCTTCCCGGCCATCGTCGCTCCTCTTCCTCCCATGTCTTTTCCTCCTTGGGTGTGTCGTCCCTTCCTCCTATGCCACCCCGTCCAACCCCAGCCCGTCCCTAGGCGTCTTCGCCGTGGGCAATGTCCGTCTCCCCTTGATGACCTGCCCGTGGCTTGGGAACCGCTCCACGACCGGGTTCCTGGAGAGCTGGTCGGGAAGGCGGCCTACGCACAGGACCTGGCAGGGGTCGATCCTCGCCATCATCTCGTAGAACCCGTCCAGGAACGCCGTCATCGTCTCCCAGTCCTGGAAGACGCCGTTTGTCGATATGGCGACGGCGGAGTTCCTGGCGATGCCGTCGAAGCACCACCGGAAGCTGTCCCTGTCGCTCCAGGAGACGGACGGGACGATCCTCAGCCCGAGCCTCTGGAGATAGCGCGCCACGGCCCTGTTCCGGTAGCAGTTGTAGGCCTGTACCGCCCTCGGCATGTCCCGGTACATCGAGAAGTCCGGCGTGACGATCCCCCTCGCCTTCCGGAAGAGGGCGAGGTAGTCGGTCGGGCAGCGCCAGACGCGCTCGAACTGGTAGTCGTCGATGAAGAAGTGCATCCACCGGTCCTTCCGCGTCGAGGACATCATGACGTTGAAGGGGACGATGGCGTCGACCTCCTGCCTTTCCACCCTGTCGAGCCTCGGGAGACCCATCTCGCCGACGAGTTCCTGCCCCTCGAAGTAGAAGGAGCGGAACGAGTCCCTCCTTCGCGCGTAGCCTTCCTTCATCTCTTCGCCTTCGACCTTCCCTGCGTCCCGACCGTCCACGGCCAGACGGGAGGGACGGCGGCTCCCCTCGCCTTCGCCAGGGTGGCGTACCACCACCAGAAGAGGACGAAGTAGGGAATCTCTAGCAGGATGGCGAAGACCCAGGAAAGGGCCTTCCTCAGCGTCGGGAACCAGATGGAGAGCACCCCGAGCACGACCCCGACGACTGCCAGCACGACGACTGCGATTGCGAATCCGTTCATACCTTGATGAACCTCCTTTCTTGATTCTTTTGCGATGGACCGCTAGACTATCAATACAAGGGGCCTACTTGGTTAAGCTGTATTTCAGCACATTAGGCCCCCTTTTCGTATTCGCTTCTTCGCTTCACTCCCTTCTTGAAACTTCTTCCCTATCGCACTAGAATGATGCCAAGGAGAACCCAGCTAACGGACCATAACCATAGGTCGGGGTTCTCTTTTTATTTCCCGGTTTTTCTCTTGTAATGGGCATTCAATGTTCTCCTGTCCCTTCGGCATAGCCTCCATTTCTTGTATCGCTTGAACATACGATATGTGCCATCCTTTTCCCTTGTTATTTTTTCGTAATAATAGGATTTTCCACGATTCCCTTTTTCAGGGTTTTTCGCCAGTTCGTGAACCATTCTTGTTTTGGCAGTCGGAGAGGAAGTAAGCTTTATCGAAGCTATCCGCCTATTTTTCAGCTTTTCCATCATTACAGACGGATGCTTTGACTTTATATTGTAGGAAATCCGATATTTTTTGAACCTGGCCTTCCATCATTTTTTATCCCTTTCTTCTCTTCGTTTTCGAATCAAAAATATTAGAAAAGCCAAAAGCAAAACGAAGATTGACGCAAAAGTCGTCCAGAGCCAAACAGCCATCCTCCTACTCCTTCTTCCCGAATATCCATATCGGAGGCGCATCCTCGCCCCGTGCCTTCCGTATCAAGGCAAGCCACCACCATACAAGGACGAGGTAGACGGCGTCGACGGCAAGCTTGAAAACGAACAGGATGCCTTTGCCTATGAACTTGAGGACGTCGAGGACCGGACGGAAGAGGGCGGCAAGGACGGCGACGACCACGAGGCCGACGAGAATGGCCACCCACCAGAACTGCCGGAAGAAGTCCGTGATGCCGTCGACGATGTTCTGGATCAAGACTTGGATGTCGTTGATGATGAAGTCGATGAGGGTCGGGGGCTCCGCGCCGATCATGAAGGCGTAGCGGACGGTGAGGGGATCGTGGACGGTGCGGATGTCGAACTCCTTCCCGTCCTCGACGACCGTCATGCCCAGGGTGACGACGTCCTCGACCTCGTGCATGGTGGTGACGACCTCATCGAGCTCCGTCCACGTCTGACCGGCCATCGTCCCGTCGACCTGCCTCCACTCCCGGGTGCGGACGAGGCTGTCGTCGGCGATGGCGTAGGCCCAGTCGAACTCGGCGTGGTCCGCCTCGGACATGAACTCGACGAACGGCTTCTGGACCTCGTCCTCGGCGTCGAAGTCCTTCGGGACCTCCGAGACGTCGACGATGGACGGCCAGAGGTATGTCTTCTTGATCGTCTCGTGCTTCCAGAGTATCGAGGAGTCGAACCTCTCGTAGACGCTCTCGATGTCCCCGCCCTCCGTCGTGCCGGAGAGCCGCCTCCTCTCGCCGGTCTCCCGGATGGAGGAAGTGTAGGACTTGAATCCGTCGTTCCCGTTGAAGCCGATCGTGTACTCCGGGAAGTCCCGGACGGTGCCGTCGTAAATGGATCGGCTCGCCGTGTTCTGGTAGCCGGGGCCGCCACTGGAGTAGGCGTAGTCCGTCGCCCCGTAGGTGGCCACGTTGCACGTCCAGCTGACCCGCTTGATCTCGTCCGGCGTGAAGTCCCCGTCCACGAAGTCGAAGAAGACGTAGAAGATTTCCTTGGCCGAGGAGACGTCCTCCGCCTCGGTGTTCTTCCACGGCCAGAACCAGTAGGTCTTGTCGTTGAAGACCTTGCTCCCGGTCGGGGCGATCCAGACGTCCATCTCGGCCCTCATCTCGTAGGTGTCCTCCTGGAAGAAGAGGAAGGGGGCGTTCTCGGAGGCGACGTCGTCGTCGTAGTGGATCTCCCACTCGTTGCCATCCCCGAAGTCCCACTCCTCCCTCTGGACGTAGTCGCCGTCCCTCGCCTGGAGGGCGACGGGCTTGATGCGGTAGGTGCCATCGGACGACCTCCTGGGCGAGTAGCCTTCGACGCGGAACTTGTAGTACCAGCCCTTGACGCCGTGGTAGAAGTTGACCATGTCGAGGGAGGACTGGCGGACGGAGTCGTCCTCGTACCCGGTCCCATCGGCGTTCTCCTCGGCGGAGTTCCGGTAGGCGAGCGTGTAGCTCCACGTGCAGGAGTCGTAGTCGGTGACGGAGGAGTCCTCCTTGAGGGCGCAGTCGTCCATCCTGTCGGCCGAGAAGACGTAGACGTATATCTCGCCCACGTCGTACGGGAGCGTGGCGAGGTAGCGGAAATCCTGCTCCTCGCCGACCTTGTTCGACGGGGAGATGGAGTCGATGTCGAAGGACAGGTACTCGTCCTCGTCGACGTGCCCATCTCCGTTGGCGTCCCCGTAGAGGACGGCGAGGTCGTAGAAGGCGTTGGTCCTCATCGGGTCGTAGGGGGACTCGTAGGAGCCGTCCCCGACCTTGGCGATAGGCGCCCCGATGCCGAGACCCGCCAGGACGGAGAGCAGTATCCTCGGCGCGATCACAGGAGGCCTCCCAGGGTGTCCCTGTAGACGTTGCCGAACGTCAGCCGGAGGGACTCCCCCTCGCGCCGGATGGTCGAGACCGCCACGACGCACCCGGACCGCGAGATCTCGGCAGGGAGGCTGGCGCAGACCCTGTCCCCGTCGTAGTGGCCGACCGACGTGAAGATGGCCACCCTCCCTCCGTCCTCGAAGAACTCCCCGCAGTCGGCGTAGGCCGTCCCCCTCACGATGTCGGGGCCGATGTCATAGAACCCCGGGAGGTTGCCCAGGTCGTCCCTGTCGTCGGAAAAGGACGTGTCCAGGATGCCGGAGTCGAGATTCACCTCGACGTCGTAGGCGCCCTCGACGTGCTCCTGTCCCCTGGAGAGGAAGTCCACGTACAGGAAATGGCTGTAGACCGTCCCGTCCATGACGTCCTGCGTCGTCGGGTAGCCCCCGACGTACAGGACGGAGGTGTCGATCTCCCTCGTCACCAGCCCATCCAGGCCGTCGCACCCCGCCAGCATCGGCAGGCACAGGGCGCATAGCGCCAAGGCCATCATCCCCTTTCTCATGTCCGTCACCTCCTCCCTTGAATTGTCCTTCCTTCCCTGCTAGACTATGGGCACAAGGGGCCTATTTGATTAAGCTGTGTGGCAGCACATTAGGCCCCTTTTTTCGTGCCTCTCCCTGCCTTTGCCTTGGCCCTCCTCCTCTGGGATCGAAGGATCCTTCGCGTCCTTTTGTCCCTCGGGAAGTCCTCCCTGTAGCCCTTCGGCTCCCTCTCCCATCTTTCTAGCGTCTCCTCCAGCCGCCCCCTGTCCCTTGGATGCACGGAATAGTTCATGTACTTGTTGCTTTTCCTGAACCTTTTGGCCTCGTCGTCCACGATCTCGTGGATGACGAAGGCCTTTTTCCTTCTGTGCAGGGGATCGAGTCCTCTTTTCAATTCGAGAGGGTTGCGCTTGTTTCTTGACTTCCACTCATGTGAGACGGCGACGGCCTTGAACCTCCTCTTCCCCTTCCCGTCGGTGTATCTGTCGTAGACGATGTGGGGATGGACCCCACCATGGCTCGCCACCCTCTTCCGGACGATGTAGTCGTGCTTCCTGGAGGGCTCCGGCTTGTTGTTCTGCCGGTAGCGTCCGGCCCTCCTCACCAGGTGGCAGATGCCGACGGCAAGGACGAGGACCAGGAGAGCCAGGACGACGACGATCGCGATCGGCCACATGTCCGTCTCCTTTCCCCATCTTTTTCGGATAAACGGGAGGCGGGATTTCTCCCGCCGTCCCACAGAAAGTTGAAAATGGTACTGATTGTCTTGACTTGCACGGCTACTCCGCCTCGTCGCCTATCGGGCTGTCGGGGAACCGCTCGTTCCATTCGTCGTTGGTGATCCAACAATCGAACTTGAACTTCGTGAAGACCCCGCGGAACCAGTTGCAGAGGCACTGCCATCCGTCCGTCCACCATCGGCAGAAGAGCTCCCAGTTGCTGGGCTTCTCCTCCTCCCCGGACTCGCCGACGACGCGGACGGTCATCTTCCCCGTCTCCGTCGTGACCGAGCCGTCCCCGTTGTCGATCCTGACGCTGTAGGCCACGGGGTAGCTCCCCTCGACGGTGGCGTTCCTCTGATACTCGGCGTCGTCGATCAGGCAGTCCGTCACGCTCCTGCCGGAATAGAGGCCATTGACGACAATCTGCTGGAGCTGCGCGGAGGATAGGGGACTGTCGGCAGTGGCGGCGACCAGGGCATCGCTCAGGATGAACACCGGCGGAAGGTCGGCGCTGACGGTGACATGACAGGTATAGGTTCCCTTGTTGCTGGCCTTGTCCGTCGCGATGACCTTGACGTCGTAGAGTCCGACCTTTGACGGGATGAAGTCTCCCTCGATGTCCAGGACGATCTCGTCTGCCGGGGTGACATTATCCGTCGCCTGGAAGAGGGCGAGGAAGTCGTCCTCGGACAGCGACAGGACCCTGGAGAGGCCGACCATGACATTGCCGTCCCCGCCGTCCTTCATTGAGATGACAGGAGCCTGGGTGTCGACGACGCTGATCTGGAAGCTCCTCTCGGAGGAATTGCCGCTGGAGTCGGCGACGGTGACCTTGAGGGTGTGTGTGCCGACGTCGGAGGGCCCCCACGTCCTGTCCTCGGTGAACGGGAGCCCGTTGATCTGGTAGGACGGCGTGCCTATCGTCCCTCCGTGTTCGGTGCCGTTGTCCGTTATGGAGAAGTATTCCGCCATGCTTTCGATCGCGAGAGTATCGCCCGTGTCGAAGGTAAGGTCCCCGACAAGCTCGATTGTCGGCCCGACATTGTCGACCACGTGGATGTTCAGGTAGCATGTCGCCGTCTGCCCGTACTTGTCCGTCGCGGTGACCGTGACCTTGTAGGTGCCGATGGTCTCCTTCTTGTACTTTGCCTTCTCCTCCGCGGTGCACTGCACCTCGACGGACTCGCCCAGAAGGTCCTCCGCCGAGACGTTCGCCAGGATCTGGTCGATCGTCAGCGGGTCGTCGACGTTGACATAGACCTCCGCCGTCTCCCCGTCCTCGACCAGCGTCGGCAGGTTGTAGGAGTTGATCGTCAGCGAGAGGCCGCCGGTGCCGTCCTGCGAGACGAGCCCGGAGAGGTCGGAGGCGCTGGCCATCGGGACGCTCTCCGCGAAGAGCCCGGCGAAGGAGTCGTCGTCTGGGAAACGGTCCGCCTGAAAGGTGAGCGTGACCTTGCCAGAACCCTTGGCGATGTCATAGGGGATGTCGGCGAGATTGCCCTCGAGGAAAACCTCGGCAACCCTGTCCCAGAGGCTGTCGAGACCAGTTCCCTCAAAAACGGCCTCCATATAGTCGTAGGAACCGTCGTACCCGGACCCGTATGCCGTCTCGATGCGGTCGGCGTTGAATCGGTAGGAGACGCTGGACGGCCCTCCGGACATGTCCATCGTGTAGAGCCCCTGGACCTTCGTCCCCGACTTGACCTCGGAGTCATCCGTCCTGTCGGGGAACGTGACCTGCGCCCTCATCGTCCTCTGCGCCGTCGGCTTCCCTTCCTGGGCGCCTCCCGTCCGCGCCATGCCTCCCATGGAGAGCAGCGCCAGCGCCGTCAGCGCCGTCGTCCTAATCTTCTTGAACATTCGATAATTTCCTCCTATGTTCGTTTTCCGTCCCTTACCGTACCTACACGGATTCGAAGGCGTTTGACATGCCTCTCCCTCCCAGCTATGATGGTCCTAGGCTAAAAATCGAGAGGTTTCCGCCCCGGTGCGTAGAGAGTTGCATTTGCACCCACCCGGGGACCTTTTCATTTCCGATTTCTTTTCACCCTCCTGTACGGATCGAACTCCTTCTTCGCCTTTCTGGGCCGAACGTCGCTGACGTATCCCAGGGAGGCCTTTTTCATGTCCGACAATTTGACGTTCCTTTTCGTGGCCCTCCTCTCGATGCCGGTGGCGGCGTCGAAGCAGTCGAAGCGAACCTTGCGAAGCCTGCCTTCGTCACCTGCTTTCTTTTCTCTGTGTCGGGGATATAGAGATGCGTGGTGAGGTAGAGGTTTCCCCTCCTGTGGAACTTTTTGCGCTTGAAGAGGAACCAGTGGGCGTGACTCGTTCCCAGGCCTCCCTTGACGTCTTCCGGGTTTATGAACAGCAGAGTGAACCGGAACTTCCCCGTCTTCCTTCCCATCGTCGCCCTCCTTTCCGGCAGGTTTCCAGTAGATGACATCAATCTTTCAAATCAAGGCGAAGGTTGCACGTGCGTGCCGAAAGATTCCGAGGACCTGTCGCAAGTCTCTCGGCTCTCCCATGTCCAAGGAAAGCTTTAGCTTTCCTTGAGCATGTATAGGGGAACGACTATTCGATCCTCGTCCTCTTCCCTTCCTTTCCGGCCTTGGAGACGGCCTTCCCGGCGATCCTCTTTTGCAGGACCCTTTCCGCCAGGTCGTCGTCCCTGACCTCCCCCGGCTCGTCCGACAGGCGCCACCGGGACCTCGATATGAGCATCCGCTGGACGCTGTGGAACTCGAAGGTGTTGGTACTCCCCCGGCAGTACCGGATCGGCATGACGGCCCGGAGCCTGTCCACGCTCGCCGGCAGGATCCTTCCGGCCTTGCCGAAGTCGTTGGCGTCGTGGTAGATGAGTCCCCTGAACAGGACGTAGGAGTGGGAGGCGACCCTCTTCCGGAGGTCCATCGTGGCGCCGAGGAACGACCTCGCCCTGGAGTTGACCAGGTAGGGGTCCGTCGGTCCCTTGCGGAGCCTCCTCCACCAGAGGACGACCCTAGCCGGGATCTCGGCGAGGCGGATGAGGGCCATCTCGCAGAAGCGGGGGTTGACGGCGACGGACCTCTCCATGGAGACGATCTCGGTGGCGAGGTCCCTCTCCCGGTTGACGTCGGCTCCCCAGTACTGGTTGGTGGTCGTGTAGTAGATGGTCTCCTGTCCGAGCTGTCCGATGAGCCGGAGGAAGTCGGCGGAGCCGGAGTCGGCCTTGCTGTAGGCCATGAACTGGGTGGCGTCCTTGCCGGCGAGCTGCTTCTCGTCCTCGCAGATGACGGAGTAGGGGAGGATGTGGTAGTCGTCGCTCCGGTCGGAGTCCTTGCGCCCGGGGTTGAGGAACCTGTCCTTGATGGCGAGCATCGAGGGGTTGTAGTCCATGGCGTCCTTGCCGGTGACCCAGGAGTGGAACGCCTTGCCGTAGTAGTAGACGTAGTTGTCCCTCAGAAGGGCCCACCTGGCGTCGATGTAATCGGCGAGGATCGACACGAACGGGACCGGCTTGGCGGAGAGGTGGTTGTCGTAGGAGAGGCGGCGGTAGCGGTTGAGGATCTGCCCCTCGCCGCAGAGGACCGTCGCCATGGCGAAGGAGTCGATCTGGCCCTTCCCCAGGGCCTCCCGGAGCCTGTCGTCGACGACGTCGAAGGGCACCTCGGGGAAGGCCAGGCAGGCGAACCGTATCTTGTCCTGCGCCTTCCTCATGAGCCACTTCGTGCGGATGTTGGCGTACCCGGCCTGGAAGGTGGTCTTCCCGGCCCGGACCTTGCCCGTGATGTAGACGATGTACCGGAGGGCATGGCACACGAACCGCTCGGACCGCCTCGCAGAGGAGCGCAGCGAGAGGACGTAGATGAGCTCGACGACCCAGGGAAGGACGAGGATCCCTCCCAGGACGGAGAGTGCGACGATTGCTGATGTTCCCATGTGACTGTAACGTTACGAGACTATTCTTCGCCTTTCGTCAAGCGGAGTCCAGAAACTATTTCTACGTACATGAAAAAAGGCTGTCCATTCGAAATATTTCGATACAATTGCGTCACTAAATCTTTTTCTGGCCGTGCCGTCTCCGTGCCTCCTTCGCCGGAGGCGGCAGGAAGGGACGAAAGGCAAGCATCGCGCGCACGCGCGTTTATTGTTACAGATATTAAGATTAACTTTAAAAGATAGATTTAGATGATAAATTTAGAAATTATATTTTTATGCGCAAAAAATTGCACACCCATGCGCAGAAAATTGCGCGAGGGTATGCAGAAAATTGCGCGAGGGTATGCAAAAAACTGCACGAGACCACGCAATTTATTGCACACCCCCCTTTCCGGCCATCGGGAATGGGGAATCCCGACGAAAAAAGGCGCCCCGAGGGACGTCCGAATCCGATGCAGCCTATCCCTTCTTTTTGTGATGCCGGTATTCAAGGAAGATGATCAATGGAACACCGACGAAGATGAAGAGCGGTATGACGATGATGGCAATCAAGAACACGACGGGCTCCCATCTTCCGCTTTCGAGATCGTTCATGACGAAGTCCCAGAACGTCGGGGTCTCGGGTCCGACCATATAAGCGTCGCCCACCGTCATTGGTCCACCACTGGCACCATACTCCTTTCCGCTTACGATGTCGACGAAGATCTTGCGGCTTTCCCGTTCGAGGAAATATCCACGCAGTCCCTCGTTCTCGTATGAGAGGAAGAACCAGCAAATCTCATCGGAGTCCCCGGAGAAGGCGGAATGCCAAGGATTTCCGGATAGGGTGTCGTCCAGGTACGTCCCGACGAAGGACCCTTCCCGTCGTCATGTCAGCGAAGCGGGCATCCCCCTCGAAGAATCCGATGAACCGTCCCGAGAGGTCGCTGTCCTCGATGAAAAACCATCGGATGTCATCGGCCACGTCCGTGTAGCTGTTCCCATTGTATCTTCCCAAGCCATCCAAAATCCGGCCCACTTGGAAATACTCGTAATGGCCGTAGATCGTCTCGTCCCCCGTGACGCAGCGGTCCTCCAGAAACTCGTAGTCCCCGAACTTCCCGCCTACGGGCGCCTGCGGGATTCTCGCCGGAAGCTCCACCTTCTCGGCATCGTCCTGGGGCTCATCCTCCGTCTCGCAAGAGGCCAGACCAACGAATCCGAAAAGAAGAAGGAAGGCGACGGCGATCCTTTTCAGTCTATTCATCTTCCTTTCCTCCCTTGTTTCCGGAGTTGATGTTGACGCAATTGTTGTCCCCGTTGATTTCAACGTTGTTACCGTTTCGGGATATGCTTCCGAGAACCTCCCGCAACGTCCGTCCGATTTCGTCAATCGAACTGCTGGCTCGGATTATCTTATCGATCTGTTCGTTGGACAGCGTGACGTTGTTTCTTTCCTCCTCGCCGAAAAGGGCATCCAGGGAAAGACCATAGAGCCTCGCCAGCCGCACAAGCGTCTCGCAATCCGGCTCCGCCCTCCCCTGCTCATAGGCTGCGTAGGTCTGTTTCGACAGGTCAATCCTGTCGGCCACGTCCTTCTGCCTATAGCCATGACTTTTTCTAAGCAGGGCAAGATTATCGGATAGTTTTTTCACACCTTAAGTCTAACAAAGTTTAAGAATTTTAGCCTCCACCCTTGAACTAAAAAAAAAAAATGTATCATAGTATCAAATATTTAAACCGGAGGTGAAAATGAGAGGCCCCATATGGATGGCAATCAAGACAAGCGAAAAGACCGTTTCGGAGGTGGCCAAGGAGCTGGGGATTTGCAAGGTCACACTGTACAACAAGCTCAGCGGAAGGACGGACTTCAAGCAGTGCGAGCTGGTCAAGCTGGCCGAGTTCCTCAACGTCCCGGTCGAGTCCCTTTTCGAGAGGGGAGACGGGAAATGATCCGAGACAGGTACGCCGTCTCCGTCATCGCGAGGGGGAGGTACGTCGACGAGAGGATGTTCACGTCCCCCGTCCGGGCCCTCTGCTATGCCCACGGGGCCGCCGTCGCCATGGCGAAGACCGCCGTCGGGGACGCCAGGGTCGACGTGAGGGACAGGAAGAGGCACAGGTCCGTCGACCTGCTCCAGGTGAAGGGGTTCGGAACCGTGCGCATCACGGGAAGGAAGGCAAGGGAGATCCTTTGCGGAAAGGGAAAGAGGAAATGACGATAGCGGAAAAGGTGAAGGAGATCGTGAAGGAGAACCCGGCGGTGCTCTTCCGGCTGGAGATACAGCGCCGGTCGGTCCTCTCCAAGGAGTGGGGGACGTCCTGCTCGACGTCCGTCCCGAAGGACGGAAGGCTCATCGAGGGCGTCGTCCAGAGGATGAGGCGGACCTTCGTCGCGACCGTCATGGCCGAGGCGAGGTACACGTCGGACAGCATCCGCGTCGCCCTGGTCGACGGCGAGCGCGTCCCCGTCATCGTGGAGTACCCGTCGGACGGGCTCCTGCAGGAGGCCTACAGCCTCGGGGACTACCGTCTGGCCCTCAACAGGGCGGAGGTCATCCTCAACATCATGCGGAGCCTCATCGACGAGTACAACAGGAAGTGGGACGACGGCGGAGAGACCTTCCGCCAGATCCACGCCGCCACGTCGGACTACATCGGGGACATGAGCCGGATCCGGCTGAGGGAGCGCGCCTCCATCGACAGGATGCTGGATGAGGCGACGGAGACCTGGATGCGCGCCTTCGACGGGAAGGAGCAGGAGAGCTGGCTGGAGGACAGGGGAAGCCGGAAGGAAAATGCCGACGGCATCCTGTCCAAGCCCAGGAAGCCCATCTCGCCGGTGCGCCGGAGGGCGGAGGACCGGGACGGGGACGGCCCGTCCGGGAAACGATGAGGGAGGCCTTCTGCCTCCTCGGGGAGTCCAAGAGGCGGCGGTACTACTGCTCGACGGCGGGACGTATCCTGTCGGTCAGCAAGGCCGACCGGAGCAGGGCCCGGTTCCTCCGGGAGATACCCGGCAGGAGACACTGGGTGAGGATAGACGGAAGGAACGTCTCCGTCCCCGTCGCCATGGCTCTCTCCTTCTTCCGGAACACGCTCGACGCCTACAGTCCCGTCTCGATACGCTACACGTTCCGGGACGGGAACCCGGACAACCTGGACATCGACAACATCTGCTTCTTCTTCGAGGACGTCCACCCGGAAAAGGAGGGACAGCCATGCTCAAGGTAGACAACCACATCCAGATATACGGGTGGATGACGAGCGGCTTCGGCCTGCACGGGAAGGAGCTCATCGTCTTCGCCATCATCTACGGCTTCTGCCAGGACGGCGCGAGCAGGCCGATAGCCCCGTCCTACTTCCAGGAGTGGGTATCGGTCAAGAAGAGGGAGCTCCTCTACATCGTCTCCGGCCTTCGGGACAAGGGACTCGTCAACGTCGACATCCACCCCGGGAGGACGACCTCCTACTCCGTCAACCTCATCAGCATCCTCTCGGCGATAAGAAAGGCCGTCGAGGCGGAGGGGGACGACGGGAGGCAGGATACGCTACCGAACTACACCGGGAAGAGGACGCTCAACGAGGAGATACGGGACAGGATAGCCGAGATGAGGAAGAGACGGGAAGAGGCCTCCATGACGCCGGAGGAGCTCAGGAGGCACCAGCAGATACGGGACGTGATCATGAACTCGGACTGGACGGTCCACTGAGGGAAAGGAGAAAGGACAATGGTCTTCAGGATAAGGCGCGTCGCCAGGGACGGGGAAGGAAGGAAAAGAAGGGAGGAGCTGAAGGGGAGGGTCATCCGCGCGGAGGGCGGCCTGCTCACGATGCGGCTCAAGGACGGGAGGACGGAGACGGTTGCCAGGAGGGACGTGCTGTCGATAGAGGAGTTCCCGGAGGGGGCGGAGAGGGCCCCGTCGTCGGCGAGGCGGCTGGCGGCGATGGACGCCTTCGTGAGGTCGACCGGGCTGGAGGAACTGATCGGGGAGTGGGAGAGGAACGGGGTGCCCGTGGGTGCCTCGCCGGAGCGACTTGAGGCGATCGCCTCGGACCCGGACCTCTTCCTGGCGTGCATGAGGATCTTCCGTAGGGCAGCCTGCGACCCGGGGGCCTACAGGTGAGCGCCTACATCGCGAGGTCGTCGGGGGACGACTGGTCGACGCCGCCGGACATCTACGGGCGGTTCGCCTCCCTCGGGTACCATGACCCGTGCCCGCTGGGCGGGAGCGGGGGACTCGACTCCCCGTGGAGGGGCAGGGCGTTCGTCAACCCTCCCTACTCGAGGGCGGCGGAGTGGGCCGACAAGGCCATCGGTGAGGTCGCCTCGGGGAACGCGGAGAGGGTCGTCCTCCTCCTGGCGGCGAGGACGGACGCAAGGTGGTTCCGGAGGCTTGTCGACGCCGGGGCGAGCGTCTACTTCCTGACGGGGAGGCTCTCCTTCGGGGCGGGACGCGGGAAGGCGCCGTTCCCGAGCTGCCTCGTCGTCCTCGGGGACCCCGGGAGGACGGTGCGCTGGGTCGACCGGGCCGACGAGGTGCCGGCGTGACGGTACGGGACATATCGAAAGGAGAAAGGACAATGAGGGAATGGATCCGGTACATGGTCTGGAGCGGGATCGGCTCCAGGAGGAAGAGGCAGGAGCAGGAGATCGTCGGTGAGGTGATAAGGGAGAACAATCTCCAGATCGTGGTCGAGGAGGACGGCGGAGGCATGACGGCCACCATACGCAAGGTGAACGTCACCGGGAGGGAGAGGCTGGGATGATGGTCCACGAGCTGAAGATAGCGAGCCAATATTACAGGGCGATAAGCGACGGGACGAAGCGGTTCGAGATCCGCTACGACGACCGGCACTACGCGGTCGGGGACTACATCCACTTCCGGGTCAAGGACGGCTTCTACGGGGCGACGACGCTCACAAGGGAGCTCTACGAGATCACCTACAAGTTGGAGAACGTCCCCGAGTACGGTCTCAAGCCGGGCTACTGCATCCTCGGTCTGAGAAGGTCCAGGAGAAGGTCGACGGCGACACACTGAAAGGCGAAGGAGAAAGAACCATGGGAGAGTACGTTATCGTGTGCGTGAACTACGGGTACAACCACTCGGTGAGGGAGAAGATGACGATACGGATGAGGGAAGGGAGGAGGAGGCCGACGACGCTGATGGACGCGCTGGGGAGGGCGAAGGAGGTCAAGTACTCGGGAAAGTGGGACGACGTGTTCCTGTACAGGTCGAGGGAGGTGCTCGACGAGATACCGATCGTCGGCTTCGCCGCCCCATACCCCAAGACCGTCTTCGGGAGGGACAGGGAATGACCCACGAGTATCTTGCCTGCTGGGACAGCGAGGACGGCGTCTTCTTCCGGGAGTTCCCGACATGCTTCGGGATTCCCGCGAAACGGTATTCCTTCTGGGTGGAGAAATACCGACGGATGGCGGCCGAGGACCCCTCCTTCCGCTACTTCGCAGGCCACGTCGACCGGGACGGGCTCCTGATCGTCCATCGGACGAACTACATTCCCGTCGGGAAGGACGCCAAGGGATGGGGAGAAGGCCGCATGCCGTGCCCGGAGCGGATAGGGACGAAGAAGTCCCAGTTCCGGAAATGGCTCATCGGAAAGGGGATAAGGCACCCGTCGAAAGGAGCGAGACATGGCGGGAAGAAGGAAATATGACGGCATCACGTCGACGGAGTTCCATTGCCTCCTCATCTGCGTAGGCCTCCTCAACACGTCGAGCCTCGTCTCCGCCCTCCGCCTCCAGTGCCACTACATGACGCAGAACTTCGTCATCCCGATAGGAGGGATCGTCCCGGTCTGCCTCTCGCTGGAAAGGAAGGGAATGCTCGAAAGGAATGGGACCTGCATGTCCATCACGGAGAAGGGCATTCGGACGCTCTCGAACTTTCTCGGAATAACCATCAACGACAGGTGCGGAAAGATGTACGATTGATTGACAGGAAGGAGGGACCCACATGTCCATCTCGAAGACGAAGGAGAACGGAAAGTGGAGGGTGACAGTTGGCTACCGGGACATACACGGGAAAAGCCGGACGATCTCCAGGAGCGTCCCGACGAGGAAGGAGGCCTACATCGTCGAGGCGAGCCTTCGTGCCCGATGCACCGGACGCGCCGACCCTCGCATCACCTTCGCCGAGGTGGCGGAGATCTTCCTCGAAAGGGCGATAAAGACATTGCGCCGGACGAGCATCTCTGCCTACTCGACGACCCTCCGGATCTACCTCATCCCCTACTTCGGGAGGATGGCGATAGGCGACATCACCACGGCGGACATAAACCAGTGGAAGGCGGGCATCGAGGAGCTGGACCTCACGCTCGACTACCGGAAGAGGATATTCAAAATACTGAGGCGCATGTTCTCCTTCGCCAGGCAGGAGCTCTCCATCGACAACGACGCCGCCACGAGGGCGAGGAACTTCCGGGAGGACCCGAACGTCGTGACGACGGAACGGGAGCCCCTCCACTTCTGGACGCTGGAGGAGTTCCGGCGATGGATGGCGACGATAGAGAAGAGAATCGCCACCGAGAAAAGCCCCACGAAGGTCCTCACGCTGAGGAAGGTTCGGGTCTACATCGCCACCATGATCCTTTCCGGCATGCGCAAGGGCGAGGCCAACGCCCTCCTCGTCCGCGACTTCCACGACGGGGACGTCCCCTACCTCTCCGTGACGAAGTCGATCAACGAGAAGATGCCGGGGTCGTCATACCTCGTCACGAACCCGAAGACGAAGTCGTCCGTCCGGGACGTCCCGATACCGGATGAGCTCGCCACGATGATACGGGAGCACGTCGCCTATCTCCTGGATGCGACGGGGCTTTCCAGGGAGGAGCTCTTCCTCATCGGCGGGGAGAGGCCGATACCCGACTCGACGGCCGCCCTGGTCAAGGACAGCATCGAGAGGGAAGCCGGCGTCCCGCACATCCGCATCCACGACCTCCGACACTCCTACGTCTCGTTCCTGGTGAACGCCGGCACGGACATGGCCGTCGTCTCGAAGCTCGTCGGGCACTCGTCGATCGAGATCACGTCGAAAGTCTACGCCCACCTCTACCCGAAGACGATGAACTCCGCCGTCGAGCGCCTTTCGGAGCTCCTCGCCCAAGAAGAGCCGATTTCCGATAATGTACATAAAAATAAAAACGGCTTGGACATCCAAGCCGATTTGTCCAAATGGTCGGAACAATGAGATTTGAACTCATGACCCCTTCCACCCCAAGGAAGTGCGCTACCAAGCTGCGCTATGTCCCGAGCGCCTACATCATAGGCTAAGAAAGTATACGCCTTCCCCTTGAGGATTTCAAGCGTTTTTATCGTGCCGGAGAGGCCTTAAAAGCCTTCCTTGTTTCTTATTCGTTCTCGTCCTTTTTCCTTCCTTCCAGTTTGTCGACAAGGTCTTCGTATTCTTCCTTGGGAAGGGATCCTCTCTTGTAGAGATCGTTTAGCTTGCTTCGGATTTCCGCCTTCTTTTTCAGTCGTTCGTCTTCTTCTCTCTCTTCTTCCTTTTGGCTTTCCTCAACAAGGACGTGGTATTCCTTTTCCTGGAAGAAGAACGCGATCCAATAGAGAGCAAGGAAAAGGAAGGAGAAGACAAAGGAGACGATGTTTCCGGCCTTTCCCATTCCCGAAAGGAAAAGACAGGAGAGGCTCAGGATGGCAAGAAGGAAGAGGAAGGAGACAAGGATACCGTTGAGGATTGCAAGGAAGTGCCGGTTGTAGCTTCTGTCGACAAGAAGGAGAAGAAGAAGGCCGAGGATGAAGAGGAGGCAGAAAAGAAGGATCTCGAAAAGGGTGGACAGGGAAAGGACGCTCAGGAAAAGGTTCTCGCTGGCGCTTTGAAGCATCCCGATCTGGGAGAGGATCCCATACCGGCTTTCCGGGGCGGCGAAAAGGGCAAGAAGCAAAGGTGGGAAGACAAGAAGGAGGATGTTCGTTCCATTTTTCAAGAGCTTTCTCATTTTTCTTTCCTTTCCGGGGATGCGAAGAATTCATCCCGCTTCTGCAAGATCAGCTGCGCGCTTCTCTCGGGCACGACCTGGAGCAGTTCCTTCACGCTGACGCCCTTGAGGGAGTCGACGGTCGGATAGAGGGAGAGAAGGATGTCCTTCCTCTTCTTTCCGATGCCCTCGATATCGTCATAGATCGTCTTGTACTTGTCCTTGGCCCTGAGGGAGCGGTGGAAGGTGATGGCATAGCGGTGGACCTCATCCTGCATGCGCATGAGAAGGAAGAAGAGCGGCGCGTTTCGCTCAAGGGGGATTTCCTCGCCCGTGTCGGCATTGATAAGCGTATCCGTCTCATGCTTGTCGTTCTTGGCAAGGCCGGCAATCGGAATATCGACACCGGCCTCTTCCTTGGCCTTGAGGGCGACCATGCATTGGTTGAGCCCGCCATCGACGATGATCAGGTCCGGAAGCTTTGCCTTCTCCTCCTTCAGCCTTGTAAAGCGCCTGAGCAGGACCTCGTGCATGGAGGCAAGATCGTCTGCCTTGTTCTCCTGGCGGATGCGGTACTTGCGATAGAGCTGGGGTGCCTTCTCGCCGTTGATATACTTCACCATCGCCCCGACGCATTCATAGCCCATCGTGTGGGAGTTGTCGTAGAGCTCGATGTCCAAGGGCGTCTTTTTCAGACCCAGCTTCGTTTTGAGTTCCTCAAGGAGGGCAAGGACGTCATCGGTAAGCCGGGCCGTCTGGAAGTGTTCGTCAAGCATCTGGCGGGCGTTTTCAAGGGCAAGGGAGAGAAGGTCCTTTCTTTTTCCCCTGGTCGGTGAGGTGCAGGAAAAGCCCAGGGCCGAGGTCAAGACCTCGCACATGGAGACATTGGGGACGATGAGTTCCTTAGGATGGGGATGGTTGGCATAGAACTGAACGATGATGTTCTCCAGAAACTCGTCGATATCGTCCTCGATCTCCTCGACATAGCTGTTCTTTCCCAGAAGCACTCCCTTTCGATAAAGAAGAAACACAACGCAGATATAGCCTTCGCGGATGGCATAGGAAACAACGTCCCGGTCGACATGGTCCTCGAACATGATCTTCTGCCTGGAGGTGATGTTGTCGATGGCAAGAAGGACATCGCGCACATCCTTGGCCTTTTCGAACTCCATGTTCTTGGAATACTCTTCCATCTTCGCCTTGAGGGAGGACTCGACCGCCTTCTTGTCGCCCTTGAGGAAGCGGAGGATGCCCTCGACCATGCCGGCGTATTCTTCCTTTGGGATCTTCCGGATGCAGGGAGCAAGGCACTGGCCGAGGTGATAGTAAAGACAGGGCTTTGTGGGGATGTTCCGGCACTTTCTGAGAGGATAGATGCGGTTAAGAAGGTCGATGATCTTGTAGGCCATGGAGCTGTTGGGATAGGGACCGAAATAGTAGTATCCTTTCTCCTTGTCGGAGCGGGCGATCTTGAGATAGGGATCGCCTTCCTTTCTCAGGGCGATATAGGGATACATCCGGTCGTCCATGAGCATGATGTTGTATTTGGGATAGTATTTGTGGATGAGGGAAATCTCAAGGAGGAGGGCTTCCTTTTCCGTCTGCGTCTCGATGATGTCGAAATCGTTGACCTCCATCACCATGCGCATGACCTTGCCTCTTTGGGGCCTTGTGAAATACTGCTTCACGCGCTTGAGAAGGCTTTTTGCCTTGCCAACGTAAATGATCGTCCCGTCCTTGTCCTTCATCTGATAGGATCCCGGCTTGTCGGGAAGGAGGGAGATCTTCTGCCGGAGGAGCGGATTGTCCAGAGGATTCACTTCAGTTCCACGATGGTCGCGCCAAGGCCACCTTCTCCTTCCTGACCGAGGCGATAGGAGCGGACGAATTCCGGATGGTTGGAAAGATACTTCCAGAGAGCGTTCTTCAGGGCAAAGGTGCCGGCACCATGAATGATGCGCACATGGCCGAATTTCCGCAGCCGTGCCGAGTCGAGGAAGGAAACGACTTCCCGCATCGCCTCGTCGACATGGAGGCCGATGATATTGAGTTCCAGGCCCTTGGAAGGGGTCAGATCGAGGTGGACCGTCTCGACGTATTCCTTCTTGCGGACGGGCTTTTGCTCCTTGCCGGCCTTTTTCAGGCCGAGGATCTTGCGGCGGATCTTCAGGCCATCGTAATCCACCGTGCAGCTATCCTTCCTAACCTCGACGATCTTTCCGCGGCGGTTATCCTCATCCAAGACATCGTCCCCAATCGAAACGGAGATGGTTTCCATAGCTTTCGTCTGGGGAGCCTTTTCTTCCTCGTTGAGGATCTTGTTGAGTTCGCCCTTGGCCTTGCTGACCTCGGAGTATTTCTGGGGCACCTTCTGTTCCTTGAAGGCCCGGTCGATTTCCTCTATGCGCTTCTGGACGAGGCGGTCGATCTTCTCCTTGGCCTTGCGGTGGATGTTTCCCTTTTCCTCGTTGATGGCCTGGATCTGCTCCTGTCTCTTGCGGATGAGCCTTTCCAGTTCCTGGCTCTTCCGGTCGACGGCCTGGATTTTCTTCTCGAGCTCGCTCTTTTCGGCGCTGACCTGTTCCATCAGGGCATCGACGTCCCTTGTGGAAAGGGAATCCTGGTAGCTCTTGGCATCCTTGAGGATCTCCTCCTTGAGTCCCATCTTCCTGGCAAGAAGAAGGCCATAGGAATTTCCCGTCGTCCCCAATAGGAGACGATAGGTCGGTGCCAGGTTCTCCCGATCGAATTCCATCGCTCCGGAAAGAACGGAAGGATCCTCCAGGGCAAAGTTCTTCACCCCATCGAAATGGGAGGTCAATAGGGTGAAAGCGGAAAGGCGCTTGAAGAACTCTATCAGGCCGACGCCCAGAGCCTCGCCATCCCGAGGGGAGGTTCCTTCGCCGACCTCGTCGATGATGACAAGACTATCCCTTTTTGCCTTGTCGGTGATTTCCTTGATGCCCAGAAGGTGGCTTGAGAAGGTGGAGAGATTGTCCAGAACCGACTGGTTGTCGCCACCGAGATAAAAGACATCGCCGATAAAGGGAATCCTTCCTCCGCCATGGGCAGGGATGAAGAGTCCCATCCGATCCATGAGGACACTTAGGCCGACCGCCCGGATGAGGACGGACTTGCCACCGGCATTGGGACCGGCGATAAGAAGGATCATCGGCTTGTCCTTTCCCAAGGAGAGGCTATTGGCGATAACTTTCCCACCTGTCAAGAGCGGATGGAAGAAGCTTTCCAGGCTGAGCTCGTCCTGGGAAAGCTCGGCGATCGTTCCGTCATAGGCCTGTCCAAAGGAGGCCGCGCCAAAGTAGCGGTCGAAGCGTTCGACGATCGCATAGTCCCGGCGGATGGCATCCAGTTCCTTGGCACACTTTGAGGAGAGCTCGGCAAGGATCCTCAGGACTTCCTCGCTCTCGTCCTGGTGAAGGGAGAGGAGCTTGTTTCGCATGTCGATGACTTCATAGGGAACCATATAGACGGTCTCCCTCGTTGCCGAATAGCCGACGATGGTCCCGCGGACGTTTCCCTTGTCGGAAGTGCGGACAGGAAGGGCTTCGTCCCCGCCCTTGAGGGTGACGCTTTCGGAAGTGAGGTAGCGGGAATAGCGGGCGAGGTAGGACTGCATGGCCGAGGCGAGTGTCTTTTCCATGCGGGCGATCTCGTTCCTTATTTCATGAAGCTTGGCGCTAGCCGTATCGGCAATCGTCCCGTCATCGGAAAGGGAGCGCTCCAAGTCGCGGGCAAGGAAGTCCAAGGGATCGATCAGGTAGCTATCCTCGCTCAGGCGGAAATAGTCCCTCTTGTCGGATAGGGCGTTGCGGATATCCCGGCTGCCGTGGAGAAGGTCGAGGATGGAGGAGAGTTCCCTGGTGCCCAAAGACATTCCCTTGTCCAGGTCCGAAAAGGCCTTCGAAAGGTCGATAAGGGATGGAAGGGCTGGTTTCTCTCCGGCATGAAGGAGCCTGTCGCATTCCCCGAGGTATTCATGCATGAGGGAAAGCTCGTCCTCGCTTTTGGCCTTCATCGATTCGAAGGAAAAGTCCTTCCGCATTGCCTCGGTCGCAAAATAGGCCGTGAGCCTTAAGACGATAGCGCGGATTTCCTCAAGAAGTTTCGTGTCTTCCATAGGTATATGATTTTAGCACAACAGGAGGCCTTTCCTGTGTGCTATATTTTCTCTGTGAGGTCAACGCATTGATATACGCCAAGATCAAGGTCAGCCTGGCAAAGGCCCAGGAAATCCGCGAGTTCTATTCCGCCGAAGAGATAAAGGATCCTCTTCATCCCTATGACTTCTTCCAGTGCAAAAAGGGAAGGACGACGATCCACGCCTATCGAAACCGCAAGGAAATCTATTCCATCGTCTTTTCCGGAAACGAGGAAGCAATCGACGAGGCGATGCAGTTCTCAAAGGACGTCACCGTCACCCGCGGTGTCGATAACCCAATCACGGAAGAGCGCTCTCCCTCTTCACGATGGGACGATCTTTCCAGACAGATAGGAAGCGATGAGGTCGGGGTCGGGGATTTCTTCGGTCCGCTCATCGTCGTGGCAAGTTATGTCACCAAAAAGGACATCGGCATGCTTCAGGCCCTGGGCGTGGACGATTCCAAGAAGATGTCCGACGATTCCATCCTCGCCATCGGGGAAGGTCTGCAGAGGAAGAGCGCCTGCTATTCGGTCCTCGTCTCCCCGGACAAGCTCAGCCGCCTTGTCGACCAAGGGATGAACATCCACAAGGTGATGGCAAAGTGCCACAACCTCGCCCAGGAAAGGCTCATGGAGCGCTATGGCCTAGAGGAGGATATCCTCGTCTACGTCGACCAGTTCGAGGAGGAGTCCCTCTATCGGAAGCACGTGGGAAGGGATATCGTCAAGAATCCCCTGTATTTCAGGACGCGCGCCGAATCCTTCTTTCCCTCCGTTGCCCTCAGTTCGGTTATCGCCCGCTATCTCTTCCTCAAGGAATGGCAGAAGATGGAGGAGGAGCTCGGAAGGAAGATTCCCAAGGGTGCCTCGGCCACGGTCGACCGCACCTACTCCCTTTTGGTCAAGGAGCTGGGTGAGGAAAAGGTCTCCTTCCACGTCAAAAAGTTCTTCCGCAACTACAAAAAGGCGTGAGTCTCGCTTATAATCCTCGTAAAGGAGGTGATGGGATGAAGACCTTTCTATTCGCCGCCCTGAGCCTCGTCTCGGGATTCGGGAAGGACCAGGAGGAGAACGAAAGCCTCCACAACCTCGAAATCGAGAAATCCAGCGAATACATGATCGAGGGCCGCTACCAGAACATCAACAACCTCTTCACCCTCGCCGTCACCGCCACCGGAACGGAAGACTATCTCTACACCTTCGACGTCGATCCGAAGAACACGCACGCCTATCGAAAGAAGGAAGAAGTACGGCTTTCCGACATCAAGGATGGCGATACCCTGCGCATCACCTACGATGGCACGGTGAGCCTGGAATATCCGCCCAAGCTCAACAACGTGACCAAGATCGAGATCGTCGACGACGTCCAGACGGACGAAAACCAAAAGAAAGAGGCCGCTCCCGCCAAGTAGGAAGCGGCCTTTTTATCAGGCGAAGAAATAACGCAGAACCTTCTTCATGTAGTCATCAAGAGGCGCGTAGAAAGTCATCCGCTTCAGCGAAGAAGGATGGAGGAAGGACAAGGAGAAGGCGTGGAGGCACTGGCCCTGATCCGCGATTTGGAACCGCTTTCTCGAATACAGGGAATCACCGACGAGCGGATGGCCGATATAGGCAAGATGGGCGCGGATCTGATGCGTCCTTCCCGTATCCAGACGGCAGAGAAGAAGGGAGACCTTTTCGTTGGAAGAGAGGGTGGCAAAGTGGGTGACGGCTTCCTTTCCCTTGTAGGGATCGACAAGGGCCTTCCTTTGGCTGTGGTTTGGCTTTGTAAGCGGGGCATCGACCCGGAAAAGACGGTCCCGGACCTGTCCCTCGCAGAGAGCCAGATAGATCCTGTGGAAGGCGTGGTCGCGGATCTCCTTCTGGAGAAGGGACTGGCTCTTCTCGTTCATGGCGACGGCAAGAAGGCCGGAAGTATCCTTGTCGATGCGGTGGACGATGCCCGGGCGGACGTTTTCGCTGTCCTCGATATCGAAGTCGAAATCCGCCTCTTCCTTGAAGAGGTAGTTCACAAGCGTGTCATCGTGATGGCCGGGAGCTGGATGGACGACCATTCCCCGGGGCTTGTTGACGACGGCGACATCCTGGTCCTTGTAGAGGAAGTCCAGACGGTAGTCATCCTCCGGGACCTGGAAGGTCGGCTTTTCCTTCTCCTTGGGGAAATAGGAAATCTTCTCCCCGCCCACAAGCAGGAAGGAGGCGCGCCTTTCTTCCTTGCCATCGACGAGGATCTCGCCGTTCTTGATGGCCTTGCTGGCCTGGCTGCGGGAGAGATCAGTGAGGGAAGCGACGACCTGGTCGAGCCGTCCTTTCTCTTTATTGTCAAAGTTGTTTTCCATCGTCGTTCTCCTTGTCTTCGTGTTTGCGGACGAGGTCCTTGAGTTCCTCGGAATCGTCTGTCTTTTCCTTGTTCTTTTCCTTCTTCCTCGTGCTATCCCGAATCATCGCCGCCAGGTAGTAGACAAGAAGCAGGAAGATACCGACCACAAGATAGCTATCGGCAAGGTTGAAGATGGGGAAGGTCTTCCAGAAGGCGAAGTGGATGAAGTCGATGACGCCTTCCTTGTAGATGCCAAGCCCCGCCCAATAGCCGATCCGGTCGACGAGGTTCCCATAGGCCCCGGCGACGATCAGGATCAGGCAGAAGGAGACCACTCTCGGCAGGGAATGGAACTTGATGAGGTAGAAAAGAAGGACACCCGTCCCGGCAAGAAGGGATATCGTCGTCAGAAGCCATTTCTGGTTCTCCAGGGATCCCCAGGCCGCCCCTTTGTTGAAGGTCAGGGTGAAGTCAAAGAGGTAGGGGATGGCCGTGACATAGACGCCTGGCTGAAGGTTATGGAAGGCAAAGTACTTGCTGAGGACATCAAAGACAAGAAGCCAGAGGAGGATTCCGATGAAGGCAAAGTAAAGGGGGATATGTTCCCTCTTCATGTTCGCCTTGAATTCCTTCTTGAGGCTTTCAAGGAAGGACACGTCAGTTTCCCTCCGCCTTGATGGCATCCAAGCAGCGCGGGCAGAGGTGGTTTCCCTCGACCTCGGTGCAGTCATCGAAGTAGTTCCAGCAGCGGTCGCAACGGACACCGGAATGCTTGATGGCCTGTGCCTGCGTTCCGAGATGGAAGCCGGAGACGATGAAGATACGGGCGCATTCCTTTTCGCCCAACGCCTCGAGGAGAGCCTTTTCGGCATCATCGCTGGGAACATAGGTGACATCGGCTTCGCTGGAGGAACCGATAACACCATCCTTGCGGACGGGCTCCAGAAGGAGATTGACCTTGGCGCGGACAGCAAGAAGGGTGCGGTATTGCTGGCTGAGGGTCTCGTCGACCTTTCCGAGGTCCGGATAGTCCTCAAGGGCGATACTTTCCTTCCTGTCCTTCAGGGCGAGGGTGTCGTAGATTTCCTCGCAGGTGAAGGGAAGGATGGGAGAGAGGGCGATAGCAAGGCTCTTGACGATGGCAAAGAGGACATATTGGCAATTCCGGCGCTTTGTGGAATCCTTCTTCTCGCAATAGAGCGTATCCTTGCTGAAATCGAGATAGAAGGAGGAGAGGTCGTTGATGAGGAAATTGGTCAAAGCATCGCTTGCCTTGGAAAATTCGTAGTTGTCATAGGAATGGCGCATGTCGGAGAGGACTTCCTTCAGACGGTTGAGGATGAGCCTGTCGACAAGGGAGAGGTCTTCCGGGACATAGGCCGGGCCAAAGCCATGGCCCTCATCGTCGTCAAGGAGGTTCGTCAGCATGAACTTGAAGGTGTTGCGGATCTTGCGGTACTCGTCGCTGACGATCTTCAGAAGCTCATGGGAGAGCTTGATCTCGGCCGTGGAATAGTCGATGGTCGTCGTCCACAGGCGCAGGATATCGGCTCCGAAGTTGCGGCAGATCGTCTCGGGATCGATGCCGTTCTTCTTGCTCTTGGAGAACTTCTCGCCGTTTTGGTCGACGAGGAAGCCGTGGGTGATGATCCGCTCATAGGGTCTTTCGCCCCGGGTTGCGACGGAGAGGATCATCGAGGAGTTGTACCATCCGCGGTATTGGTCGTTTCCCTCCAGATAGACATCCGCCGGGAAAGGATGGCCCAAGGCGATGCCGGAACCCAGGAAGGAGGATCCGGAATCAAACCAGACGTCCATGATGTCCTTTTCCTTGGTGAAGATGCCATGCGGGGAATGGGAAGAGACATAGCCTTCCGGCATCAAATCCTTCGCTTCCCTTTCATACCAGATTCCCGAGCCGTATTGCCGAACCAGGTCGATCACATGGTCAAAGAGGACCTTGTCCAGAAGCGGTTCGCCATCCTCGCCATAGAAGATCGGGATCGGCACGCCCCAAAGACGCTGACGGGAGATGCACCAGTCATCCCTGTTGGCCAGCATGTTCTTCAGCCTTGTCTTTCCCCAGCCGGGGATGAAGGAGACCTTCTCGGCCTCGGAAAGAAGCTTGTCCTTGATGCGGTCGATGGAGCAGAACCACTGCTTGGTCGCACGGAAAATCGTCGGCTTCTTCGTCCGCCAGTCGTGGGGATAGGAGTGGACGATGTCTTCCTCAAGAAGAAGGCTCTTGTTGTTCTTGAGAATCTCGATGACCTTGTCATTGGCTTCCTCATAGAAGAGACCGGAAAGCTCTTCGCCGGCCTCTTTGGTCATATAGCCCTTCTCGTCGACCGGGCAGAGAGGCGGAAGGCCGTATTGCCTACCGACGCGATAGTCATCCTCGCCGTGTCCCGGAGCGATATGGACGCAACCGGTTCCGGAGTCGCTGGTGACATAGTCATCGACGATGACGATGGAATCCCTGTCATAGAAGGGATGCTTGGCCTTGACGCCTTCGACATCCTTTCCAAGGAACGTCCTCATCTCCTCCATCGTTTCCAGATGGAGCTTTTCCTTAAGCGTCGGGGCAAGATCCTTCAGGAGGATCAGGTTTCCCTTCTCGGTATGGTAAAGGCCATAGGTGAACTTTGGATTGAGGCAGATAGCGAGATTGGCCGGCAAGGTCCAGGGGGTCGTCGTCCAGATGACGAAATAGTCGCCTTCATGGACAAGGGCGTTTCCTTCCCTGACGGCAAAGCGGACGAAGATGGTCTTGGCCGTGACATCCCGATACTCGATCTCCGCCTCGGCAAGGGCGGATTCGCTTGACGGGGACCAGTTGACCGGCTTGAGGCCCTTGTAGATCAGTCCGGAAAGGGCCATGTCCCTGAAGATCTCAAGCTGATGGCTCTCGTAGACCTTGTCCAGGGTAAGATAGGGGTGCTCATAGTCGCCGACAAGGCCAAGGCGGAGCATCTGTTTTCGCTGCCGATCGACCTGACCGAGGGCATAGTCGTGGCACTTCTTCCGGAATTCGGGAATCGGTGTCGTCCTTCTGTCGACGCCGCTTTTTGTGACGCATAGCTCGATAGGAAGGCCGTGGCAATCCCATCCCGGCGTATAGGGGACATAATACCCTTCGAGATTCTTGGAGCGGATGATCATGTCCTTGAGGATCTTGTTCAGGGCATGTCCGGCGTGGATCTCGTTGTTGGCATAAGGCGGACCATCGTGCAGGTAGAAAGGCCTCTTGCCATCCCTGTTTTCAAGCATCTTTTGATAAAGCCCAATCTTCTGCCAGCGTTCGACGAATGTCGGTTCCTTCGTCGGCAGGTTGGCCCGCATGGGGAAGTTTCCCTTGGGCATGACGAGCGTGTTCTTGAGTTCCATGACGACCTCCTTGCAACCAAAAAATGGGCAACTAAGGCTGCCCAAAGATTATATATGAATATTCTTTAGTACACAAACAAAAGTTACAGCGCCTTCTGGTCCTCCGCGTAGGAATCCTCCGCCTCCGGATCGAGCTGGTCGAAAATCTCGGCGAAAGTCGGAATCGGATTGCCATCGCTATCCAGCTTCACCTTCCTTTCCACGGCCTTGGGCGCGAGCAGGGACTCGCTTGTCGGAATGAGCCTCGAGGTTCCAAAGGCATAAGAGAGAACATCCTCGAAGACGGCGCCATTGTCGCGGACGGTCTTCAGGATTCCATGGTTCATCTTCTTGTAGGAATAGAGGATGTTTCTGTTCTTCATCTTGTATCTTACCTTATGAAGGGAGTGTGGCGTGCAGAGCTCGTCTTCATCGCCGCGGATGATGATTGTATCGCATGTGACCTTCTTGTAATAGCCCCTGCAGAAGAGGATGGAGCGGAGGATGGAAAGAAGAAGGCCGATCATGCCCTTGGTCGTATTCCGGCCCATCGCCCTGGCGACAGCCGCACCGTATTTCTTGGAGAGGCGGCGGAACTTGAGGACATAGCGGATATAGCCTTCGATCATGTGGTTGACGATCGTATCGTAGATCGGAGCCACGAGGATCAATTTATGGATGTGGTCCTTGTAGCGGTTCTGGAGCTTGCAGGAAAGGGCAGCGGAGAAGGAATAGCCCATGAGGACGATGTCATAGCCCTTGGCGATGTATTCCCGGATCTTCGCGTCGAGTATCCTTTCGTAGAGATGGGCGCGATGGGTCTTGGGTTCGGCCGGGTGAAAGAGCTGGACGGGTTCGATCGTGCACATGGGGAAATCCTTGGCGAAGTTCCTCTCGAAGTATTCCTTCATGGCCGTGGCATCGTGGATGTCGGCGTTCTGAAAGCCGTTCGTGCAAAGGAGCACGGTCTTACGGGTCGGTCTTGCGAAGTCGAACCCGGGATCCTTCTCCCGAGTCACATGGACGATTTCTTCTTTCATTCTTTTCTCCTGTATCGATACATGACGATGGCTCCGGCCATGGCCACGTTGAGGGAGTCGATGTTCTTCATCGCGATCGTGATCCTCTTTCCGAGGCCGAGGTTCTCTTTCCGGATGCCGTGCCCTTCATTTCCAAGGACAAGGACAAAGCGCTCGCCAAGGGATGGGATCTCCTCCATGTCGATGCCATCCAAGGTCGTTAGATAAATCGGATAGCCTTCTTCCTTGAGTCGGGAAAGCTCGCACTGCTTGAACGGAAGGTGGAAGATAGCTCCTTTTGAGGACTGGATGACTTTACTATTATAGATGGAAACACAATCCTTGGAAAGGCCGATACCATCATAGGAGAAGGCCAAGGCCGTCCGCATCAGGGTGCCGAGGTTTCCCGGGTCCTGGATGCCATCCAGATAGAGAATCCTGTCCCCGAGCTTTTCGCTCTCTTTCTTCTGGCAGAGAAGGAGGCAAGGCGGAAGGGACTTGTAGTTGGAAAGGGATTTGTAAAGGGAATCCTTCAAAAGGACGATATCCGGAAAGGTCTTTTCAAAGGAGGAACCAAAGGGAACGATCAAGCGGACAAGGCACTTCTTGTGCAAGGCCTCTGCATAGAGATCTTCCCCTTCGGCCAGAAAGAAGCCATCCTTCCCATCGCCTTTCTTGATATCCAAGAGTTCCCGATAGAGGGCATTGTCCTTGCTTGTGATTTCCTTGATCATATCGTTTCTCCTTCGAATACCCCTCTCGCAAGAAGGGCATTGAGTTTGTCGTATTCCGGACAATAGAGATAGAGGATTTTGTAGAACCGGTCGTTGTGTCCCTTTTCGAAAAGATGGGTGACCTCATGATAGATGACGCTGTCGATGATCTGCGGTTGATAGGCGTAGAGGCGGTAGTCGAACTTGATCTGCTTCTTCGTCGGGAAGCAACAGCCATAGTAGCTAAGAAAGAGGCCGGTCCTTATCCGATACCCTGTAAGATCCAATCCCATCCGCCTTCCGATTTCCTTCGTCCTCTTCTCGACATACCCCTGGAAAAGGGCACGGAAGCGGACCAAGGGATTCTTGCAGTTGGAACGGACGGCAAACGCCGTCTCATCCCCGCCTGTCCCATAGACGATCCTCTTCTTTTTCCCTAGGCAGAAGAGATATTCCCCTTCCTTATAGAACGGCCGATCAAGATAGAACCCTTCCCTTTTGGACAGGGCCCGTTCCAGAAGCCTCTGTATCTGTTCCATCGTATGGTAGGGACGGACATAGCAATCCACTTCCCCGTAGGACAGGCGAATGGAGAGGCTTCTGCCGCTGCTTCTGAGGAAAAGATGGACAGGTATCCTTCTTCCATCCCGAAGCACGAACTCACAGCATCCCAGGGACTTTCTCTTGTCGGTCATGAAAATATTTTAATATGTCCTTGCATTAAGAATAAAGAGCCCGTATAATTTAGAGGCTGACTTTTGCGGACGTGGCGGAATTGGTAGACGCGCACGTTTGAGGGGCGTGTGGGCTTCCCATGAGAGTTCGATTCTCTCCGTCCGCACCACTGTACCTATGATTGCCCGAGAAATCGGGCATTTTTTGTTTCCGGAGCACGTTTATTGAGAATCAAAGGTACGAATCCAAGGATTTTGGCTGTCCTAACAAAACAATATCCCTACCGATAAAAGAAGAGGAAAAAGAAAATCCCAACGATTCCTCGTCGGAATGAAGTCACTTCTCGATTTTGGGTTCTTCCTTTTTCTGAAAGCTTTCCAGAAGGCGATGGCAATATAGCAAGAAAGGATCCAGGTCGTATTCCTTTCTTTGCTTGTGGAACTCCTCAAGGTCACCCCATGGCTTTGCCTTGATGTAATGGATATAAGGGAACACCTTGAAAACAGTGCAATAATGCCGGATGGCCGTATCTTCCTTGACGTGGATCTGTTCGTTGTATTTCCCGTCTAGGCGCAGGATGTCATCCTTGAACCATTTGTTGATGGCGGACTGATCGGGCATGAACATGCGTCTTTTCTGGACCATTTTCCGACAGAGGGCAAGGCGACCGTTGCTTCGAATCTTCTTCATGTCCAAGAGAAGGACACCGGAATTGCAATAGACTGGGCTGATCCACTTGATGGCGACAGGATCCAGAATCGCGCCGATGGAATTTCCTTTCAGATCCGTATCGAAGAGAGGTGCGATATCCTTAAGGCATACGGTATCGATATCAAGATAAAGAAGACGATCGGGCATACCATCCACCTTGTCATAATAGAGCCGGAGATAGGCGTAGATCGAAAAGCGGCTCTTGATTCCCTTGCAACGATAGATGTCTTCCTTGAAGGGCGTCATATCGATGACATGGATGGCGTTTTCGGGATGATAGGCATGCCCGACTTTCTCCAAATAGGAAATCATCTCCGCCGAGAAAGGGCGATAGCTGGAATCCAGGTCGTGGAAATCACCCGTCAAAATATAAGCGTCGACAGGTCGAGAGGCGTTTTTCCAAATCGAAGTCAATGCCATCAAGAGTCCGGGGAATACGTGAGCGTTTCCGGCAAAACCGACGTTTATATTCATACGATGATTTTAACAACGCTGCAAAGTAAAGGCAAACAGAAAAGAATGTTTCACTCTCCAGCGCAAAAGAGTCAAGAAACATCGATAAAACACTCGCCGAAAAGCCCACACATAATCATCCCTGTACCCAAAATAAAGGATAAAGGATTCTCCTCCTCTGGCTCCTCTTACAAAAAGTCGATAATTTCTTACTCGTTGTTGAAGCAATTGCCCTTTTTGAAGACTTTAATCATTATTATTTCTAAGTTTCCATTTTTCTTCTTTTGACTAAATTAGTTCCTTTTGTTCTATTGTCCTTCTGGTTCTCAGTGGCATCGTTACCTCAAAAGTGTTCGATGTCGGTTGCAAAAAGCACGTATTTTCGGCCATGTTCGCCTATTTTCAATGGTAATAACAGGTTCCAATACTGCTTCCTCGTAAACGAAGGAATCTTCCGAGCCGTTACAAAAAGGGTTCATCACCCTTATCATTCTTTTGGAACAATATCAATCGGCTTTTCTTTTTCCAAGTCTTTTGTTTATCATAGTTCCATGGAATGGAACCGGATCCAGCGTGAAAAAGCGTCTTGAAAAAGCTGTGTCTTTTTCTGACCTTGGAAAAGCGACGAAGATCCCTTCTTTCCTCTTGAAACGCTATGAGGAAGGGACGGCATATCCAGGAGAAAACAAGAAGAAGAGGCTAATAGAAGTCTTGGATATCTTTCCGGAAGAATATCGTCCGGAAGAGGATCTTGGCTATCCCTATCTCTGGCCGGAAGAAAAGAAGGAAAGGCTGTCCTTAAGCTCCCTTCTTGAAAAGAAATTGACACGCCTTCTTTCTTTCCTTCTTGCGTTGTTGTCCTTTATCTTTTTCTTCCTTTCCTTGCAGGAATGCATTCCTTACCATTATGACGTGACTCCGTTTTTTGCCAGCAATCTATTCGATGTACGCGATGAAATCATGTCGGATGGAGAACAGGATGGCGATGCCTGGATATTGACGGAGGATAATGGCATTTCCTATTGCGTCCCCTCTTCCAAGAAGCATGTCGGCGAGAGTGCCGTGACCTATACCTTAGAGGATGGCGATGCCTTATTCCAGTTCCGGTTTTTTGCGGACACCTTCAATCAAAGATTGGATGTTATCAATCTCGATGATTCAAAAGATAACAAGGTAATATTTCATTATATTCTCAATTATTATGAAGATGACATCCTTTTGGAAACCATCGAAAACGAAGCTCTCGAAAGCAATGATTCTTTCTTGACGAATATCACCATCCTTTCCCTTTATCCGGCCGTTACCAAAACGATTGACGAGACGATGTCGATTCGTTTTTCCATCCGTCTTTTCACTTTTTTGGATAATCTTCGTCTTGGGCAATACCAGTGCTATAGCCATGAGTCGGAGTCCTATTACATCACCTTCTTGGTTGGGACCATCTATCTTGTTTCGGCCGCTGTCTTTCTTCTTTCCCTTTTCAGTCTCAACCGGAGAAGCCGTTTCCGTCTGGAAGGCGGGGAAGATGTTCTCGGACGTTTTCCTTTGCCTCGGGATTGGCCTATTGCACCCCTGATAAAGGAATACGTCTTTCTTGTTCTGTCCCTCCTCCTTTTCTTCTTCTGCCAGCTTTCGCCTTTCCTTGTTTTTTCCAATCTTTTCGGCCTCTACCATGTTCCGGATATTCCCAATATCGATGCCATCATTTCTTTCCTGAAGGGTGCGCTTCCCTTGGCGAATGTCCTGATCCTCTTCCTCAACCTTCATCGGAAGATCTTGGGGGACCGGGCTTTTTCGACGGCCGTCACCTATCTTTTTGCCGGCGCGTTGTTCACGACGCTGGAATGCCTCCTCATCTATGACCTTTCCCGGGCACAGAGTTTCTTCCTGAACTTGCTGGTCGGCTTCTTCCCGAGCAACCTCTTCCTTCCGATGGGCCTGTTTGCCTTGCTTTCCTCTTCTCTTTTCTCGAAGCCTGCCTTCCTTGAGAGGCATCCGCTTCGAAAGGTCGCCTTCCGCCTTCTTGCCCTTTCCTTGATGAACAACGAGCAATGGACCAAGACTTTGGGTCTTACTGGCTATCTTTACCTTCCGCTACTTGTTCCCTTCATCCTTCTCTTTTGCAAGAACATTGGAAAGAGAAAGCCGGCCATGGATCTCTTCGCCGGTGTTTTCTACTTTGCCAGCAATGTCCTTTCCTATCTTCTAATCTTCCTTACCATGTCGGGATGAGCCGTCCGGGGAGTCGATTCAAGGAATCCTTTCAGCTTATTCAGGAATCGACAAGAGAGGTACTGCCTTGGCCGTGATACCTCGCTTTTGATGTCATTTTTGGATTCGTGTTTTCTTCCTTCTTTCTTGCAATCGCTTACCATCGTTTTTTCTTGTCGATGAAAGGAAGGGGACCTATAATGACTAACGCCGTTAGTTAATGCTATCAAGGAGAAAAGATGGACTACAGCCAGGAATATCTTTCCCTGCTCCTGAAGACGAAACCGAAGGAGTTTATCGAACGTCTTTCGGAAGGCATGACAGGAACAATACCGATCCTCCTCTATCTTTCCTCAAGACTGGATAGGGAAGTCCTTTCCGGGGAGCTTGCCGACGATCTGGAGGTCTCCACGGCCCGTATTGCCGTCATTCTGGCACGCATGCAGAAGCGGGGACTTGTGGAAAAATACAAGCCCGTGCGGGACAAAAGGAAGACGGTCGTCCGTATCACGAAAGAAGGAATGGAGACTCTGAATAAGGCCAAGGCAAAGCTTGAGGCCTATATCGATGACAGGCTCTCGATATTGAATCCCGAAGAGAAGAAGACCCTCTTCGACATCGTGAAGAAAATCATCAAAGCTAACGCCATTAGAAAAGACAAGGAGGAAAAGCGCCATGCTCAAGCTTAAGGATATCCAAAAGGACTATCGTCTCGGAACCAATTGCGTCCACGCCCTGAAAGGCATCAGCATCACCTTCCGCTCCAACGAGTTCGTCTCCATCCTCGGCCCTTCCGGCTGCGGAAAGACGACGCTTCTCAACATCATCGGCGGGCTCGACCATGCCACCTCCGGCGAGCTTGAGATCGATGGCGTTTCCACCTCTTCCTACAAGGACAGGGATTGGGACAATTACCGAAACAGGAAGATCGGCTTCGTCTTCCAGTCCTACAACCTCATCCCCCATCAGACCATCCTCGAAAACGTCGCCCTGGCCTTGACGATCTCCGGCGTCAAGAGGGAGGAGCGCATCCAAAGAAGCAAGGCCATCCTGGAGAAGGTCGGTCTAGCCGATCAGATCAACAAGAAGCCAAACCAGCTTAGCGGTGGCCAGTGCCAAAGGGTCGCTATCGCTCGAGCCCTTGTCAACGATCCGGAAATCCTCCTTGCCGATGAGCCGACCGGCGCCCTGGATAGCAAATCCTCCGTCCAGGTCATGGATCTTCTTGCCGAGATCGCAAAGGACCGCCTGGTCATCATGGTCACGCACAATCCGAAACTTGCCGAGAAATATTCCACAAGGACGATTCGCCTTTTGGATGGGGAACTTGTCGACGATTCCAATCCGATCCGAGAAGAGGAAAGCATGGAAGTTCCCGAGGTGGAGAAGACAGAGGACAAGAAGGCCAAGCTCTCCTTCCTTGCGGCCTTCCGCCTTTCCGTCAGGAACCTTCTTAGCAAATGGAAGAGGACGGCCCTTATCTGCTTTGCCGGTTCCATCGGCATCATCGGCATCGGTCTTGTCCTTGCCGTGAGCAGCGGTGTCAGCAACTATATCAATGACAGCGAGGAAGACCTCCTCAACAGCGCGCCCTTGACCATCGCCGAGAAGAGCTACGACCTTTCCTCCCTGATGGAGAGCATGAACGCGATGTCGGCTACCGGTGAAGTCATCGAGCATACCGAAGACGGCGTCATCCAGGTCGACGATCTCATCGGCAGCCTGATCGATTCGGCCAATGCCATGTCCAACATGGAGATCAAGAACGACATCACCATGGACTACGTCGACTTCGTCAACGATATCGATCCCTCCCTCTACAATTCCATCACCCTCGACTATGGAATCGACATCACCAACAACATCTTCACGGGCATCACTTCCGAGCACTACGGAACAAGGAACCTCTCCGCCAGCGCGACGATTTCGATGTATGCCGACATGCTTTCCAAGACGGAGATGGCTAGCCTTACAAGCCTTATCGGGGAGGTGGCCTATCCCTTCCAGCAGATCACGACGGGAGACGATTTCCTTCTCTCCCTCTATAACGTCGTCGCTACGACCGACGAGGAGAATCCGCTCATCCACAAGGAGGACGAGCTGGTCCTGGTCCTGGATGGGGATGGAAAGATTCCGGATCTCCTCCTTGGCCAGTATGGTTTCTACACCCAGGAGGAATTCTTCAACCGCGTCTACAGGGCCATGGAGGATCCCAACTACGATCCCTCTTTGGACAAGGACAGCTTCAAGGCCACCGACTTCCTCGGGAAGGAATTCCTCTACTATCCTAACGACGCGGTCTATGAGAAGAGCGTCAATCCCCTTACGCCCTTTACCTATCACGAGGACGCTTCCGAGATCTCTTCCAAAGGCTTGTCCCTGAAGGTCAAGACCATCCTCCGGAAGAAGGACAACATCAACTATGCCCCTCTGGATGCCGGAATCTACTATAGCAAGGAGCTGACAGAGCGATTCCTGAAGGACAACAAGGAAAGCAAGATCGTCAACTATCTCAACGACGAAGGCAAGGACGAATTCCAAAGCGGCTCGGTTTCCCTTTCCGAAGGCGGAATTTCCACGAGCTTTGGTATCACCTATCAGTACGATTACTATTTCAACGATAAGGAATACACAAACGTCACGGGCTATGTCGGAAGCGGCGAAAGTCTCTATTCCGCCCTTTTGGGCCAAGGGGGAAGCTACTACACCCTCTCCAAGAGGAACGTCGGCGGAGAGAGCATCCCCAACCGCATCGAGATCTATCCGAAGGGCTTTGATGCCAATGACACGATCGTCTCTTACCTCAACGGCTGGAACGAGGAAGGGGATATCACCCTCTCTAGTGGCAAGGTCCTATCCCAGGAGAGCCGAGAGAAGATAACGGCCACGGACAACCTCTCCCTTATCTTCGACATGGTCGGCATGATCACAACAATCGTCACCATCGCCCTTATCTGCTTTACGGCCCTCTCCCTTGTCGTCTCGACGGTCATGATCGCCATCATCACCTACATCAGCGTGATCGAGCGCGTCAAGGAAATCGGCGTCATCCGCTCCCTTGGCGGAAGAAAGGGCGATGTCCGCAACCTGTTCAATGCCGAGACGTTCGTCATCGGCGGCATAAGCGGTCTCTTCGGCGTCCTTGTGACCTATCTTGCCTCCGTGATCATCAACGCCATCGTCGGCAACATCACCGGTATCTATACGATAGCAAGTCTTCCGATATACTTGGCTGTCGTCCTTGTCCTTGTCAGCATCGTCTTGACCCTCGTCAGCGGGCTCATCCCGGCAAACATCGGTGCCAACAAGGATCCGGCCGTCGCCTTGAGGTCTGAATGATGGAAAACGACAAAAGGAATTGCGTGATCGACTTTACCCGCGTCAAGGGATTCCAATGGACGATCCTTGTTCTCTCCCTCTTTCTCTTCCTCTTCCTTTCCGGAATCATCCTTCTCTCTGTCTATCTTGGCCTTGGTTCCTTCCCTGGAAAGGCCTTCGTCGGCGGCTTTGGCTATGTCCTTTCCATCATCTTCGGGATTCTCTTTGCTGTCCTTCTCTTCCTCTTCCTGAGAAAGGCGCTCTGGATCAAGAAACACCTCATCAGGCTCTCTGAGGAAAGCTTCCTGGTCGACATCTATCCCAAGGAGGATTCCTTCCAGGAGGAGAAGGGAATCAAGTCAAACCTCTTCTCCTTCGATGGCCCGATCGATGGCGGGGAGGACTTCTTCCTCGCCGACGTCGAGCTTGAAGGAAGGAAGACAAGTCTCCGTGTCCTCTTCTTCTCCCCTCTTCCCTTCCTTCCCCTACCAATCCTCAAGGAAGGACGGATCGAAGTCCTTCTTGCCCACTTCGACGACGAAAGGACCTTCCTTCTTGCCCTGAAGGAAGAGAAGTAGACGTTCCTTCTTCACGGGTTATTATCCGCATCGCCAGGCAAAGAACTTGGCGATGCTTTTTTTCGGCCTATAATGGAAGGCATGGATTTTGAAGGCTTCCTTATCGATTGGTACGAGAAGAACAAGCGCCTCCTTCCCTGGCGGAAGAAGGACCCTTCCTTCTATGAAGTGCTTATAAGCGAGACCATGCTCCAGCAGACACAGGTCAAGAAGGTCCTTCCCTATTACAGCCGTTTTCTTGAAAGGTATCCGACCCTGAAGGCCTTGTCCCTTGCCTTGGAGGAAGACGTCCTCAAGCTATGGGAGGGATTAGGATACTATTCCCGCTGCCGGAACCTCCTTAAGACAGCAAGGGCATTGAAGGAAAGAAGCTTTTCCATACCCGAGACGATGGAAGGCCTTCTTGCGCTCCCCGGAATCGGGGAATATACCGCAAATGCCATCCTTGCCCTCTACTTCCATAGGAAGGCAATCGCCGTGGACGGGAATCTCATCCGTGTCTTTTCCCGTCTTTCGGAATGTTCCCTCACCGAAGAAAAAGAGAGGAAAAAGGCTTGTCGAGAATATTTCCTTACTAAGCTTTCAAAGACGGATCCTTCCTCCTTCAACCAGGCCTTGATGGATCTTGGGGAGCTTGTCTGCCTTCCAAATAAGCAACCGCTTTGCTCTTCCTGTCCCCTTTCCTCTTTCTGCCGGTCTTATCAAAACAAGACGACTTCTCTCTACCCCAAAAAGAAAGCCGCAAACAAAAGGAAATCCGTCTTCCTGACCGTATTCCTGATCGAACAGGATGGTCTTTTCATCATCCGCAAAAGGAAGGAGAAGGGCCTTCTTGCCTCCCTCTATGAGTTTCCAAACGCCGAAGGAAGGCTTTCACAAGAAGAAGTCCAGGAATACCTTGAAAGGAAGGCATTCCCAGTATCAAAAGTTGCATTCCTCGGCAATGGAAAACACGTCTTTTCCCATATCGTCTGGGAGATGAGAGCCTATCATGTCCTCCTAAAAGCCAAAACGACAATCGATAACGGCCTATGGGCAACGAAAACGGAAATCGACACAATTTACGCCATTCCTTCGGCTTTTTCGTTCGTCAAGAAGAAGCTTAATTGATCGTTTCTGCTTTCTTTTTCAGACCTAAAAGAAGGATAGAGGACTTGTCCTAACTTTTTTACAATCGAATTTAGCGACAATATGAATCCTTTTTAATGCCGGAATGGTATAATGTGTCGCGAAGAAGTAGGCCGTTCGTAAAAAGGAGCGCGAAAATGAATCTTTTCATAATGGATGCTACCCTCGACGATCTGCCTCGCATCGTCGCATGGCGGATGGAATACCTTCAGGCCATGCTTCCAAAGTCCGGTATCCTTGACCGAACTGCTCTTAAGGAAGAGCTTCTTTCCTATTATAGAAAATCCCTCAAGGACGGAACCCAAGCCGCCTGCATCGCCTATGACGACAAGCAAGAGATCGGCTTTGGCTCCTTGATAATCCAGGCCGAGGAACCGACACCCTTTGATCCCACCGGTTGCCGCGGTCAGATTTCCTCCCTCTATGTCCGGGAAAACTATCGGCATCATGGTGTCGGTGGCAAGATCCTCAACCACATGCTCGACATCGCCAAGAAGAAGGAATTACGGCGCGTCTATCTCGAAACCGACCACATCGACAGTCCGCTCTATTCCGATGCCGGATTCGTCAAATGCGAAAAGACGCTCGTCTTCAACAAGAACAGAATCCATCTGGTCAAGTAGAAGCCGTTTGAGGACGTTGTGTTCCTAAGTAGATAGGAAGGCCGCTAATTTTTATTCCCCTCAACGAGAAGGATATCCTTGACTACTTGGTAAATTTGAAACACCATGCCCCTTTATTTAAAGTAGGGCATATCCAAAAAAACTTGTGTTTCATTCCTCAAAAAGCTTTTCGGAAAAACCGACTTTTTAGTCCTAAAGAAAAATTAGTGCTCTCTAATAACGAAAAACGCGAAGGAATAAGTAAACGAAATCTTGAATCACAATACTTCCAAACTACGACTGCGTCACGAAGTCCGGGGCATGGGATAAAGAAGAGTCTTGAATCACAATACTTCCAAACCAAGTGACGGGAAGGCATGATGTCATGGAGGATAAAGAAGAGTCTTGAATCACAATACTTCCAAACGCCTTTGGTTGCATTATACAAATCGAGTTGGATAAAGAAGAGTCTTGAATCACAATACTTCCAAACGGTCTTCTTGCTTCCCTTCTTGGTGCTGGCGATAAAGAAGAGTCTTGAATCACAATACTTCCAAACGGTCTTCTTGCTTCCCTTCTTGGTGCTGGCGATAAAGAAGAGTCTTGAATCACAATACTTCCAAACTTGTTTTTTCCGACTCCGGTTCGGATCTTTGATAAAGAAGAGTCTTGAATCACAATACTTCCAAACCCTTTCACTAACCGGATAAGGAAAAGAACGGATAAAGAAGAGTCTTGAATCACAATACTTCCAAACTACCAGGGTTGGGAAGAAGTCACTACGTCTGATAAAGAAGAGTCTTGAATCACAATACTTCCAAACCGCAAACTCTTTGTCAAAGACGAGGGAGCGGATAAAGAAGAGTCTTGAATCACAATACTTCCAAACCTCAAAACCAATACTTTTTGAGCTGTTTTCTTGTGATTTCAGTTATATTTTAGTGATTTTCTCCTTCTGAATCAATTTGAAGTTGGAAATTGTCTTCATCGATTTTAATGAGCGCTTCGTTGGGAAAGATCCTACAAGGGGAGTGGGAGGAGAGGACGAAAAAGACAAGCTCGAGTCTTCTCATTTCTTTGCAGAAGGAATCCCATTCCTCTTCCGTAAGGTAATCCAATAAGTTGTAAAAGATGAAGCATTCCCGTTTCAACACAAAGGCCAGAACTTGTATTCTCAATATCAGTGTCTCCAGATAGGAGTCTCCTCGGCCAATTGGAGTGATGGAAAATGCCTTAAGCAATGTCTGGAATGGCGTCTCGGAATCGATTTCGACGGGTATTGGATATTCCGATGAAATATCCGAAATCAAAGCAGCGAATTCATTCGTTATCCGCTGCAAATGCACCTGGTCTTCTTCGGAAATTCGCGAAGCGATGTCTTTCTGGATGAAAGCAGCGATTTTCTTTTCATCCATTTCCGGGCAGAAGCAGTCTTTGATGAAAACACAGTTCTTCTCGAAAAGCAGTTCCTTGTCATCCGAATAGAAGTGAAAGGCATAGGAGGAGGTATCATCCGGATTTTCCAGCTCCTCTAGGAGCAGGCGAAGCAAGGTAGGATTTTCGACGGCGACGTTGATAACTTTTTTATTCGAGAAAACGATTTCCCTTTCGATTCGACAATGCCTTATGGACTTCATAATTCAATATACCTCGCATCCGAGTTGACAATATCCGTAGTGAATTCCCCAAGAAGGTTTTCGATTTCCCCGAATTGCTTCTCCGTGACGGTCAAAATGGAGATCATTCCTTTTGGTGGAAGGTTCTTTTCCAGCGCTTTCTTCATTCTGTCGATGGCGGCTGAATTAACAGAGAGCTTTACATATATCGATTCTTGGAACATGATAAAGCCTATGCTTTTGATGTATTTTACGAATCGCCGATAGTTCCTTCTCTCCGTAGACGTTATAGTCGGAAGGTCGAACATAAGCAATGTTCGCATATATCTATAGTTGCTCATCCAGGAATTTCACGTCAACAAGCATCTTCGGATTTCCCTCACACATTGCCTTAAGGAAGGATAGGACGAATATATGGATAGCATTATCAAATATGGTCTTTCTATCGTCGCAAAGCAATTCCAGTCCAAAGCAAGAAAGCAACTGTCCCTTGAAGTTTTCCTGGTTTACAGTCCCATCCACGACAAAAGCATCGACGAATGGACGGAAGGGCTCCATGATGTCACAGCCGAGATTGAAAGGGTTCGTTTCCCCTATGTGGTGTATCCCAATCTGCGGCAAATAGCCAAAGGCAGCAATCTCTCGATTCACAAAGCTGAGAAGGATGGAATAGCCATAGTCCAAATAGGTATTCACTAGGATGGATGGTTTTCGTCTATCGAACGTCTTTCCAAAAAGGGCGGCAAAATAAACCTTTGCCGCCAACCCTTCCCTGTTGGTTTTGTCCTCCAATTCGACTTCCTTCTCATAGCCTTGAAGGGTTTGGGCCGCCTGTATTTCCTTTCGTTTTAGAAGAAGTCTTGCTTGATTATGTATCTTCATTCGGACCAGTTTCGCCCAAATGCTCTTCTTGGCTGGCTCGGACCAAAGGATTTGTCTCTTTATTTTCTTGTAGGAGTCCTGGCTGCCGGCATAAGGAACGATTTCCCCACAGGGATTGTGTTGTCCATCGCAAAATATGACTTTGATTCCGTGCCCGACAAGCTCTGAAATGAGTCCATTCGTAATACACGCCTGCTGTGTCTCAATGATCAGAACGGAAATCTCATCCAAAAGAATCTTGGTCTCCTTGTCCCTCATGCAGACAAGATAATTCAAACGCGTTTCCAGCTTACATCGGCTTGTTATTCGGACAACGCGAAAGGCCATTGTTTCTATTCCTCAGCCGGGACAGTAAAGAGAATCTTTTCGTAGAACCCAGTGACGGATTGGGCAATGAATCGGGTTAGAGGAGGACATTTCTTACTAAAAAATAGCACTCCTGAATGTTTGCTAAGGCCCAGATAAACCAAGTCAGCTTTCAAATTTTCGTTCTGCAAAAGTATTATGAGGCGATGCAAAACTTCCGCTTGCTTTTTGGTAGATAGATTCGTAAACCATTCCTTCTTATCCGAAACGGCCTTCAAGGTCGAACCAACGCCCGGTACGAAAGCAAAGCACGGCCTCTTGAAGACATCATCACAAAGGAAGGCAAACAGCTTTTGGTTCTCATTCTTGGAAATCACTATGTTTCCAAACTTGATGTCTTCATCATTGTCGGGAATATTGTCATGTCTTGGCTTAGGAAGTCCTGCAGGAAGATTTGTCCCCAAGAAAACTGAAAGCGATTTGACATATTTCACGAATTCGATTGGCAACCATAACGGGGAGGCAATCGAAGCAATTATCCGTTGTCCGGATTTCCCGTTAATAGTCACTCTTGCTCTTCCCTTATTATCAGGACTATTGAACTCGACAACGGAATTGATCTTGATGGTTGGGAGAATGATTTCCGGATTCTTCAATCCAAGCGTTTTGGCAAGATATGCCAGCTTGGATTTCTCGTCCTTTAACTGTGAGCGATAGACAGTTGGTATATTTTCCAAAGAGAAGATGGTCTTGTTTTTAATGATACTCTTCACAAGCATGAAATCCGGAGCACTCAAGTCATTATAGCCACCGTATTGCAAAGCAAACCCATCTTTGGCATAGGGCCCACTTGCTTTGAGTGGAAGAATAGCACTGTTATCCTTAGGATGGATAGAGGTCTTGTTGAACATCGTTGTCTGTGTCTTTGGCATCTTCGTTACCATCGGATCATGAAGGTCAAACAGGTTTGCTCTAACAAGGTCAATCGTTCCTTGGGATTCTGGGTCCTCGAGTTTGGTATCCTTGTCATACCTCTTCGCCTTCCAGACAAGGGTCGACGTTCCGGTTTGTCGCTTATCTCTCTTGAAGAAATGTTCTGCGTCGATCTTGGTGCTTTCAAAATACTCTTTTAGTCTTCTGAGATGCTCGACATCGAAGGAACTAGAGAAGACCTTGTTGTAGACGTTTCCGACGACGATATTGAGATAGGCATCGTGGGCGTGATGGAAGTCATTGACGTCACGACTCTTGACCAATTCGAAGGCCTTGCGAAAATCGCTCACGACGGAGGCTTTGGAATAAACGACCTTTGCCCTAGGATCGATGAACTTCAGGACATCGCAGACCGCCTTGACGGACTGATTGGTCATGACAAGCTGCCTATTGACAAACCCTGTCAATTCCTCATCGGTAAGAGGCTCATAGCGCATCAAGCGGCGGTACTTCTCACTCGACATGAGGACATGGTTCTTATCAACCATCTTACTGTAGAGAACTTCAATTTGTTTTCTACCTTCATCGGTAAGGCAATCCTTCGGAATCGGATAAGAATCGCTCTTCTTATTGTTGATGGCCTTTTCGACAAGGACTCGATTGTCGATGCTGTCGTCCTTCAGCTTTTCCTGTGGAATGATGTGGTCGATGTCATAATCCTTTAAATTGTCTAGGCCGATTGGCATTCCGGTATAGACCGATTTTCCTAGTTGGAGATAGTAAAGGAAAAGCTTATCCTTCTGAAGTGTCTCATTCGTTTCTTCCTCTAGACTCTCCCTTAGTTCCTTATCATCGACTTTCAGGGCATCGTAAAGGTTCTTCAGCTTTTGCAAACGGGAAACCGTCCGCGTCGGCGTTTTGCTCTTTTCTCTTGTACATTCGACGAAATAGGAGTCGAATCCCTCTTTCTCGATACCAAGGATCTTCTTCAGTTCCTGGACGACCTTGACGGACTGATGAAGGGCACGCCTCATGCCTGGAGAGACATATTCGCTTTCGATGACATCCTCGAGGGTCAGTTGGCCTTCCTCGTTCAACTCGTCGATCTTCTGACGGAAATCGAACTTGTTCTTCGACTCGATGATTTCCATCAGATTCAAGGGCTCGCGGAGCATCAATTCAATGATCGTCAGATCCTGTTCTTCGGCCGTTTGGCTGTTGACGACTGGGGTCGTTATGCCATCGAGAAGCGATTTGGAGAGCTTGCCCCATCCGGAGTAATTGAGATTGACCAACTTCTTTATCTCGTCCTTGCCAAGGCCGAGTTCCTGAAGCTTCTTCTGCTTTTCCTTCCGGGATTCGAAGACGGTGATTGTCTCGATTGCCTTTTCGGCTTTCTCACGGACTTCCGGTTTCTCGAGGACATCCTTTCCGAAGATCGTTATCATGTCTATCCAAGGGATGAGATTGGCGTGAATGTCCTCAGCTTCCAGGTTGGCAGCGGTCCTTGTCTGAATCCGAACCTCGTTTTTGGAAGCCGCGTTGTATTTTCGGCAGAGGGCATCCACGAGGTTCGTCTTTGTCGGCTTCTTCACTTTCAGGTATACCTCCCGAATGAGATATTCCTTGTCTTCTTGGGAAATGGGTTTTCCGTTAATGAGCCAGTTGTTCGTCTCGTTGAGAAGGGCATATTCCGTATAGAGCAAGGAATTCTTCGGCAGTGTCTCTTCATTAAGCAAGTAGGTGCAGACATTCTTCATGCGCTTGATGAATTCCTCGCCGCTAGCAGAGGTGTCCACGACATCAAAGAAATTCCACGGCGTGATCTTGACGTCTTCGACCTTTCTCTTCATCCAGTGGTTTTCGCATCCTTTGCCCTTATCCTCGGAAAGAGGTCCGACATAATAGGGAACCCGGAAGGAAACAAGGGAAAGAAGCTTGTAACATGTCTTTTCGGGATTCCGGAAATCCTTGTCTTCCTGAGCCAGGAAAGGATAGAACTTCTTCTGTCTGTCGATGATTTCCTTCATCTCGTCAAACGTCAGCTGATAAGGAAGAACACCATTGTCCTTGGAGTTTTGCCTAGGCAAGAAGGTTCCTTTGTCCATTTCCAGATGGATTTCGTTCAAGATTGGCTTGTCCTCATCCGAAACGGCAAGATCAAGCGGCAGGATTTGCCTTATTTTCTTATAGAGATCGTCCTTGCTCGTTCCATGCTTGAGAGATGATTCCTGCTTTCCGCCATTGGGCCTGTTGAAGCCAATGTAGGAAGCATAACTCGGGGCATCCTTTTTCTTGAAGAAGGAGACATAAACATCGTGGGAGAGATACTTCCGCATCAGGCCTTTCAGCTTTTTGAGGTCGCGCTTATGCTTTTCATAAGAAGAGACCATGGCAGCGCTGATGCTCTCCTTTCCCTGAAGGAGATAGGTCAAAATGCGGAAGTCATAAATTTCCTTTGCCTTCACCACCAAGGACATCTTAAGATCATCGCCTAAAGAGGAAAGAAGAGGGATTGTCTTCGCCTCATAGTCATCACCATTGAAGAGGACTTTTTCGTCCTTGAGTCCTTCGTCTTCCTTGAATTCCGGGAATAGATCGACGATTTTGACATCCGTTCCGTTGATCAAGCTCAAAAGAAGAGCCGGCAGGCCTTTGTTGTTTTCCAGGGGGAGAATTCCTTTTTCCTGCTCCTTGAGGACGGACTTACGCGTTTCCTGCTTGAAGAGCTCATAGAGCTTTTCGGCTTGTTCCTTCGTCAGATGGAACAATTCGACAGGCTCACCATCCTCGGAATCCATCTCTGAGAGAAGGGAATCGAGTTCGTCGAACTTTCCCTTAAGTTCTTCGCAGCTAGAAGAACCAAGGTGAATGTCTCCTTCATGAAGGAAGTTTCCGCGATACTTGACCATGTGGGAGAAGGCCAGATAGATTTCGCGAAGATCGAATTTATAGTCCGGCTCAGTCAGCAATTTGTATCTTAAATGGTAGATTGTCTTATTATCCTTATAAAATTGTTTTGTTGCCCGTTTATCCGGATAGGGAATCGAAAAGCCTCGAAGCGCATCCGGTTTGTCTTCGTCGAGGAAGAAAGAATGATCGAGGCGGTCAAAGAATGTCGGATCGATCTTGTCGATTTCGTCCTGGAAGAACTCCCGAAGGAGCAAAAGTCGCCAGCGTCTTCTTTGGTATCTCCTTCTTGTCGTGCGGTGGCTTCTTCTATCCGCTGCCGAGGAGGCTTCATCGAAAAGCCGAGAACCCCAGAGATGCTTTCTCGTGTAATAGCGTGTTCCGTCCAAACGATAACGAACCGCCCGTTTTGCCACGATGTTGTAGTCTCTATCCGTTACACAAAAGCCGACAGAATCTGATCCGATATCCAAACCGAGATAATAGTAACTCTTTTTGCTCATACTATTTGACTCCTTTGTGATTTACTGATATGATTATAGACGAATCACAATACAAAGTCCAAATAAGCAGAAATGCCAAACCTTCAGCCTGTTGTCAGGCACTGTCTCTCCTCAAGGGAGAGATTTTTTGTTTTTCATCAATACAAACGCTTTTTGGGCACAAAAAAATTGGACCTGATGGGGATCGAACCCACTACCTCCTCGTTGCGAACGAGACGCTCTCCCAAATGAGCTACAGGCCCAGCAAGCAACTATATTAGCAAACCGAGGCGGATTCTTCAAGAAACGGAAGGATTTTGTCAGCGTAGATTGTGGCAAGCTCTTCAAGGGACATACGGGCATTGGCAGAGGATGAGGAAGGAAGGGGAATGAAGTCCTTGTCGAAGAACTGGCGAAAAAGCGTCTCTGCCTTCTTGCCGGTAGTAAAGATTGCTCTGATTGGCGCCTTGGAAAGGATACTCTCAAGATCGATGGGAGTAGGATTTTCGATCGTGTCGTCCTTGCTTTTTTCGATGTCGCAAGAAAAAAGGACGTCATATAGGGCGATGCGATGTTTTACTAGGAAGGCCTTCCTTTCCGGAATGCTTATTGGCGTTTCTTCCTGAAAGGCCTTGGCAAGGGCCGGGAAGAACCGATTCGTCTTGTGGGCATAGTAGAAAGCCTGTCTTCTGGATTCCACGGAGGGGAAGGAGCCGAGAATCAAAACCCGGCTCCTTTCGGGAACAAAGGGAGGAAGACAGCCATGGTCGACATGAAGAAGCATCTTCTACTTGATGCGCTTTCCGGAAGAGAGGATATAGACGGAGACAAAGAGCAGGATGGAAAGAAGGATGAAGCCGATTCCAAGGACCAGGGAAGCATAGTGGGCAAAGTCGCTGATAAACCAAAGGCACAGGCCAAGGGTCAGAAGGACGGCACCGACAAGAGCTTCCACAAGGGTCGGAACCTTTTTGCGGTTGACGGCAGGAAGAAGGCCCAGAAGGCCATCAAGAAGGGCGATAGCACCGACGACGATGATGAACATCCGGATAAGGGCATCCACGGGGAAGAGATTCTGGATGAAGCAGAGGATACCCATGGCAATCAGGGCCGAGGCGAAGACGCCTTCCGTCCGGATGACGCTCTTGTGCTCCATGAAGCAGGCAAGGAGATTGACAAGCCCTCCCAAGAGCAACGCCACGCCGAGGACGACATTGACGATCTTGGTCAGGGATACCGAGCAGCAAAGAAGGATGCCGATGGCAAGGAGGACGACTCCCTGGAGAAGAAGCATTGTCTTCTGGTTGGCCTGTATCGTGACCGTGTATTTTTTCTCTGGCATTTTTCTACCTCCTATTTTCCTTTCATTATAGTCCGTTGGACACGCTTTGATTCATAATATAGGGCATGCATGACATCTTTCTTTGCGCCAATGCCTTCAAGGGGACATTGAGCGCCACGGAGGCTAATGGCGCCATCAAGGAAGGTCTCTCCTTCCTTCCCGATACCCTTTTCCATGCCTTTCCGATTGCCGATGGCGGCGATGGCACGCTCTCGAGTCTTCTTCAGGCCCGGCCAAAGGAATTCAAAAAGGTCAGGACCATGGTCTATGGCATCCAAAAAGAAGAGGAATCCTTCTATCTGGTCGATAGGAAGAACACGGCCTATATCGCCCTTTGCGAAACCTCCGGCCTTGCCAAGACGGAAGAGCGCCTTCCGGAAAGAAGGACGACATTGGGCTTTGGGGAGCAGATCAAGGATGCCCTCGACAGGAATATCCGCTCCTTTGTCCTCTTCCTCGGGGGATCCTCCTCGACGGACTTGGGCTGTGGGATGCTTGCGGCCTTGGGCGTGAAATTCATCGGTCATGATGGTCCTTTCCTTCCCAGTTCCAAGACGATGGAAAAGGTAGAGAAGATCGATGCCTCCGGATTGGACAAGAGAATCCAGGATTCCCACTTTGTCCTTGCCACGGACACCTCCTCTCCGCTTCTTGGAAAGAAAGGAGCCGTCTATCGCTATGCCCAGCAGAAAGGAACGCCAAAGGAAGAGCTTCCTCTCCTGGAAAGGATCGTCGAAAGACTCTCCCGGGAAATGGAAAAGGAAAGGGGGATATCCGTTTTGAACCATCCTGGTGCCGCTGCGGCCGGTGGGGTCGGCTTTTCCTGTCTTCTCTATCTCAAGGCAGAATACCAAAGCGGAGCCAAGGCCATCATCGATCTTCTCAGACTTCCCAGCAAACTAAGGCAAGCAGACCTTGTCTTCCTCGGGGAAGGGAATATCGATCTCTCCTCCCTGGAAGGAAAGGCAACCGGTGTCCTTGCAAAGCTCTGTGAGAAGAAGAAAATCCCCTTTGTCACCGTCTCGGGAAAAATAGAGGGCAAGGCAAGGGAAAGGCTTAGGAAGATGGGCCTTTTGCGTCCTATCCTTTTGGGAAAGCCTACTAGAAAAAAGGCAGGCAATAAAGATAAAATCATCACGGCCGTTTCCAAAGAGAGGTCCTTCTTGGAATCCTTTTTTGGCCTTGACCGACAAGGAGGTAAGAACCATGAATGAGGAATCGCTTTTCGTCTCCCCCCTTTCCAGCCGTTATGCCAGCAAGGAAATGCAAAAGATCTTCTCCGAAAAGGAAAGGGTCCGTCGTTTCCGGACACTCTGGGTCTACCTTGCAGAGGCCGAAAAAGAGTTGGGACTGGATATCTCGCAAACGCAGATCGATGAACTCAAGGCCCATGTCGAGGATATCGACCTTGCTGCCATCCACCAAAGGGAAAAGGAGGTCCGCCATGACGTCATGGCAAATATCTACGCCTATGGCCTTCTCTGTCCCACGGCCAAGAAGATCATCCATCTCGGTGCGACTTCCTGCTATGTCGATGACAATGCCGACATCCTTGCCCTAAGGGAAGGCTATCATCTCATCCGGAAGAAGCTTGTCCTCGTCATTGGAAAGCTTTCCGCCTTCGCCTTGGAGAACAAGGACGTAAGCTGTCTTGGCTATACCCACCTCCAGCCTGCCCAGCCAACGACGATCGGGAAAAGGTTCTCCCTTTATATCCAGGAGCTTTTCCTCGACCTGAAGAACCTGGACTACCAGCTTTCTTCTCTGGTTCCCCTCGGTTGCAAGGGCGCGACAGGTACCCAGGCAAGCTTCCTCGATCTCTTCCAGGGCGATGAGGAAAAGGTCCTTAAGCTCGATGGGATCCTTGCCGAGAAGATGGGCTTTTCCAGTACGCTTCCTGTCTCCGGACAGACCTATACCCGCAAGATCGATACCTATCTTGTCTCGCCCTTAAAAGGCATTGCCTCCTCAAGCTACAAGTTCGCTCTTGATCTGCGTATCGCCTCCTCCTTCATGGAAGTCCAGGAAGGGCTGCTCAAGAACCAGGTCGGCTCCTCGGCCATGCCCTACAAGAAAAACCCGATGCTCTCGGAGAGAGTCTGCGCCTTGGCGCGGTATGTCTTGACGGTTTCAAGCAATTTCGACTTCACATCCGCTGACCAGTGCTTTGAAAGAACCCTGGATGATTCCGCCAATAGAAGGCTTGCCATCCCGGACGTCTTCCTTGGAATCGATGGCATTCTCAACATCCTTTCCACCATCGTCGACCGCCTTGTCGTCAACAGGGAAATCATCGAGAGAAGGCTTATGGACAACCTCCCCTTCCTGGCCAGCGAGAACATCCTCATGGAGGCCGTCAAGAAGGGTGGCGACAGGCAAGAGCTCCACGAAAAGATCCGTGTCCTCTCCAGGGCCTGCTCCAGCGAAGTCGCCCTGGGAAAGAAGAACCGTCTTCTCGACCTCATCGAGGAGGATCCTTCCTTCCGCTTGACGAAGAAGGAGATCGAATCCCTCCTTTCCCCGAAGAAGTTCACCGGCTTGGCCGCAAGGCAATGCGAAGACTTCCTTGAGAACATCGTCCTTCCCTATCTTGGAAAGGAAGAAAGGGAAGAGGTCGCTACCGAGGTCAATGTCTAGATGAAAAGGAAGAAGCTCCACCGCAAGGGGAAGATCCTTCTCCGTGCCCTGTCGGTCCTTCTGATCGTTCTTTTGGCCGTCATCCTCATCGCCTATCTCTTCAACCTCTTCTTGGGCGAGGGAAAGCTGACGGATATCTTCCAAGGCTGGACAAAGGAAAACAGAGTCTTCAGCTATGTCCTCTATCTTATAATCGCACCGCTCATCAATCTCGTCCCGGGCATCTCCTCGATGTTCACCATCGCCTTGGCCAACATGCTCTTCAACTACAAGACGCCTCAGGACATGGCCTTGACCTTCGCCCTTTGTGCGACTTCCGTCGTCCTTACCTCTTCCCTGATGTTCCTTGTCGGCCGTCTTGGCGGAAAGAAGATCGTCAACTGGATCGCCGGAAAGGAAAACACCGAGAAGTTCCAGAAATACCTGACCCTAGGCGGAAAGGCCGTCATCCCGATGATGTATGCCTTGCCTTTCTTCCCCGATGACACGATCTGCCTCATCGCGGGCATGACGGACATGTCCTTCCTCTACAACTTTCTCTGCACCCTCATCTTCCGCAACTTCGGCGTCCTCTTCATGTGCGTCTTCGGAACGATCGACTATTCGACCTTCTTGCCTGTGACTTGGGTCGTTCTCATCTTCGGCTTCCTTCTTCTTGTCCTCGTCCTTGCCCTTCTTTCCTATTGCTACTACCGCTTCCTCCGTCACAAGGAGGAAGGCCGTCTCTTCCTTCTGACGGAAAGGCTATCTTCCCATTGCTTCTATGAAATCCACAAGGCCAGGAAAAAGGACCTCACGTCCGTCCAGGAAATCTATGACTGGGGAAGGAAGAGGATGTACGAGAGCGGAAACACCTGCCAATGGGACGAGGACTATCCCACGATCGATCATGCCCTGGAGGATTTCTGGGATTCTTCCCTATATGTCCTCCGCTACAAGGGAAAGCCTGTTGCCTGCTTCTCGGCGATAAAGGGACCGGAGGAAAACTACGAAAACCTCCTGACCGGAAAGTTTAACGGCGACAAGGACTACGTTGCCATCCACCGCCTGTGCAGCATGAAGAAGGGCGGCGGAAAAAGGTGTCTGGAATACATCCAAGAGAACTTCGACAACGTCCGCATCGACACGAGCGAACACAACAAGGCGATGCAGGCACTCCTAACAAAGTACGGATACGAGAAAGTCGGGGCCTTTACGATCCAAGGCCTCGAGGGAACTTTCCTGGCCTACGAGCATCTAAAAGGGAAGGAAGGAGACAAGGCAATCGTCTAGAAGGTCAAGAAGCCTTATTCCCTTCTCGTCCATCGTCATGTAGGAATGCCTTCCATCCTTGGGAAGGGAGATCGAACCCGGATTGGCAAGGATCGTCTTCCCTTCCTTTTTCAGGACCGAAACATGGGTATGGCCCTGGAAGAAGACATCGCCCGGATTCTTGGGAAGGTTCGCGAAGGAAAGGTGGTGGCCGTGGACGAAGATCATCGCCTTGTCGAAGGCAAAGAGGGCAAGGCTATCGTTGATCATGAAGTCGCTCACCATCGAATCGACCTCGCTTTCGCAGTTTCCCTTGACGGCAAGGATCCTGTCGGCAACCGCATTGAGAAGAAGGACGACATCCCTTGGGGAATAGCCTTCCGGAGGGACGTTCCGGGCGCCGTTGTAATACATGTCCCCCAAGAGGATGATCCTGTCGGCCTTGTTTTCGATGGCCTTGTCGATGAACATCTTCCCGTATTTGAGAGAGCCGTGGATATCCGAACCGATATAAAAGAGCATTTTCCTCTCCTTTCTAGAAGTCGACCTTCTGGATGAGACTTCCATTCACGATATCGAAAAGGCGGATGGCCTTTTCATCAAGGATCATGTAGGAATGGATGCCATCCCGGGGCTGGGCAAGGGATCCCGGATTGAGGACAAGACGGGAGCCAAGGCGACGGATAGTCGAGACATGGCTGTGTCCGAGGATCAGGATGTCATAGTCGATGGGGATGGAATAGGCATCGTAGAAATGGCCGTGGGTGATAGCGACGGTCTTTCCGTTGAAGCCCGTGTAGTTGATCAAGGGCATCGGAAAATGGACCGACTGCTCCGTCTGGTAATAGCTATCGCAGTTTCCGCTGACGGCGACGATCTTCGCCGAAAGGAAATCCAGCATCTTCGCCGACTGTGGAAGGAGGTCCCCGGTAAGATAGAGCCTGTCGATTTTCTCCTCCTCGAAGATCTCAAGGGCCTTTCCAAGATAGGTAACGTCTCCGTGCGTGTCGCCCAGTACCATTGCTTTCATTGTGCACACCTCAGGGAAGATTCTATCAAAAATCGGGCTTTTCGTCCTATAATCTCCTTGGAGGAAAAGACATGACAAAGATCCAGATCGACAAGCAGGTCCGACTTCCCTTGGAAAGCGATGTCCTGCTCACCAGGCTTTCCATCCACGGCCTTGAGAAGGACGAGGAAAGCTGTCTAAAGGCCAAGGAGGCGGACAACAGGAAAGTCGTCACGAACCTTTCCCTTCTCTCCCCGGAGCAGGTCGTCATGGAAAACGACCGCGTCGACGAGGCCTATGAGATCAAAGACGGAAAGAGACAGAGAAAAGGCTATTCCTATGACCTCTCCTATCGCGTCCAGGCCGAAATCGGAAAGGAAAAGGCTATCGAGCAAAGCCTTGAGGGCCTGCATGGAAAGATATCCTTCCGGCACACCTATGTCCTCAAGGACCCCGACGAGGGAAAGAAGATCGCTCTCGACATGGCTATCCAGAAGGCAAGGGAAATGGCAAGTACCATCGCCCAGTCTCTCGGCATGAAGGTCGTCTCCGTCGAGGAAGTCGCAACGGAGGACTATCCCCAAGGTCCCGTCCTCCTTAGGGCCAATAGGGCCGCTATGGAAGCCGGGCACGAAAGCACCGTCACAAGCCACGTCCACATCGTCTTCCTGGCCGAGTAGCTTCCAAGGATTCCAAAAGCCGAGACATGGCTCATAGGGTCTTGAATCTCCTTGTGGGCCTTTTTTCGTTTCAGGAAAGGTAGCCAAAAGAATCACTTTTCCCTTGCGCAGTCTCCTCAAAACCATAATCTGTCCCGCGATGAGTTCACCCTCCGTGCAAATTGTCATAGGATGCCGTATAATAACATGGTTGCCAAGGCAACAAGAAAAGGAAAAACACAATGCTGACCAAACAGAACAAGCTCGACATCTATGGTCTGCTCTGTGGGAACTTTCCGAAGAACAAGCCGATACCGACGAAGGAAACCCTCTCCTTCCTCGAGGATAACGGCCTCAGCTATCAGGAATTCGGTTATAAAAACGGTCTGGCCCTGCTTAAGGACCTCAAGGAATTCCTGACGATCGGAAATCCCCAGAGCAAGAGCACGGACGAGAGTCAAACCTATTTGCATGACTACGTCCTGAAGGATTTGCCCCTTCCCGTCAAGGCAAAAAAGAACAAGAGGATGGGAAAGAGCCATCCCGAAAAGACAAAGCCGCTTCCCCAGAAAAAAGCGGAAGAAAAGAAGAACGCTCCTTCCCCTCTTCCCAAGGCCGACAAAAGCGAACTTGGAAAGACCATCCTTCCGATCCTGAGACAGGCCAACTACAAGGTCGGGGAGGAATATCCCCTTGCCACCCTCTCCAAGAGCCTTGCGGACAAGAACATCAGCTGTCACAAGCTCGGCTATGCGAAAATGAAGTCGGTCTTCGCCCTGCTCAAGGACTACTTCCAAATCCGCAACGTGGACATGAAGGGCGTTAGCCAGCCCTGGGTGAAGATCCTTCCGGCCTTTGTGGAAAAGACGGAAGATAGGCCCGTTATCCAAAAGAAAGAAAAAGGCATCCCCATTACGCAAAAGAAAGTCACTTCCAAAAAGGAGGAGACGAAGAAGGAAGGCCCCACTCCTACAAAGGGAGCGGATGCCATCGGTCAGGAAGCCGATTTCTATGTCCCGGACAAGCTTCTCTTCTCCATCAAGGAAATGGCTTCCCTGGGTTTGGACAATGACTCCATCGTCAAGCTTCTCCATGACGACTATCGGAAAGCCGTCTCCGACCATGCGACGGAAAGAAGGCCAGAAGGCCATGTCTTCCCCCTCTCCTTCCTCAACCGCAACGGAAGCGGCCTCATCGGTGCCATCCGCAAGTCCGATGCCAAGATGAAGTATGCCTATTATCTGAGCTTCGTCGGCGAGGACAAGGAAAAGCCCAAGGACTACCTCCGTATGATGGTCCATTTCGATGACTATGAGGAAAGCATCGCCTCCCTTGCCCGTCTTGCCAGAAAGGAGAGCTGGTGCTACCACAATAGCCGCGACAAGGACATCATCCTCAAGATCTATCTCCAGTACACCTTCTATCGTCTCTATAGCCAGGGGAAGATCCTGGTCGACAAGAGCTCCGGCTTTGTCAGCTTCAACACCGGCCTTGTCACCCCGGAATACGATTCCATCTATGGCGTCATGATCGTCAACCAGTCGGAAGCGATCAAGGAAGACTATCTCTTCCAGGGCTTTACCGTCGCCGGAAGCCAAGGCATCGGCAAGGTCATCGTCGAGCATTTCTCGCCCCTTCCCGAAAAGGCGACCTATGTGGACAATCCCGCCGAGCTCTTCCCGGAGAAGGACATGCAGATCCACACGGACTTCCACCATATCCTTCTGGACAACGTCGACAGGATCCCGCTTTCCTTCCTCAGCAACGTCACGACTTCCTTCCCCGAGTGCAAGAAGATCGTCGACATGATCGAGAAGGAGAAGAACGACTTCCGCATCGACCGCCTCTATGCTTCCCTCAAGGAGAAGATCGAGAAGAACGACTTCCTCTATAGCCTCCTAAGGGCCGCGCTTGAAAATAGCATCGACAAGGGCGTTGCCATGCTCCATGACGACTACCGGAAGTTCCTTCCTTCCTTCTTCCCGACAAGGAACGTCCTCTCCTTCATGGTCCCGCTCACCTTCGGAACGAACAAGGACAAGGTCGAGGCCGTCCTCCTCATCGAGAAGACACCCAGCGGAAACTACCAGGGACAGACGATCCTCACCCTCAAGCAATGCTACGTCAACGCCAGGCTCATCGCCCCCTTGGACAATACCTACCTCTCCGCGGAAAAGATCGAGGACTGATGGAAATCCTGACGACGAAAAGACTTCGCCTGCGAAACTTCCTCGACAGTGAGGAAGACGAGCTTTTCCACCTCTACCAGGAAGAATCCATAAGGCACTACATGCACTGGGGAAAGACGAAAAGGGAAGACATCCATTACCTCATCGCCAATTCCAAGGACAGGACCCCATTGGATAGCGGAAGCTACCACTATGCCGTAAGCCTCCTTAAAAGTGACAAGCTGATGGGGGAAATCTCCTTGGAAAAGAAGACGGATTCCTTTCTCCTAGGCTATTTCATCCGCAAGGAAGGCCAGGGAAGAGGCTATGCCTATGAGATCCTCTCCTCCCTCCTTTCCAGGCTGGACAGGGACTTTCCGGAAATCAATGTCGAAGCCATCGTCGACAAGGACAACCAAAAAAGCCGACGCCTCTTGACGAAGCTCGGCTTCCATAACGACATCCTCCAGATAGAAGGCTCTCCCTACGTTGTTTATTCCCTCTATGGCGTCATCCGTTGATATCCTTGTGCCGGACATAGAAGGAAAGGACATCGATATCGGAAGGGTGGACATTCTGGATGCGGCTTGCTTCCCCGAGCGTTTTCGGACGGAGCTGATTGAGTTTTTCCCGGCTTTCCAAAGAGAGGCCATCCATGTGGAGATAGTCGATATCCTCGGGAAGGACAAGGCTTTCCATCTCCTTCCTCTGCTTGGAAGCTTTCATCTGCGCCCGGATATAGCCTTCGTATTTGACGTCCGTCTCAAGCTTGTATTCCTCTTCCTCGGAAAGCTCCGGAAGATCCGTGACGGCCTTTCTGAGACCGGCGTAGAGGACCTTCTGCCTTTTCAGGACGTCGCGAAGGCTCTCGCTTCCGTTGGCACGGGGGAAGCCGAGTCCGAGAAGGTATTCCTGAAGGCTTTCGTTCTTCCCGACATGCCTCTGGGAGAGAAGAAGGTCCGTTTCCTTTATCTTCTGGATCCTTCCAAAAAGGCGTTCATACCGTTCATCGGAAACAAGGCCGACGGCATGGCCGTAGTCCAATAGCCTCTCATCGGCATTGTCGCTTCTTGTCAGAAGCCGGAACTCGCTTCGGGAACTCAAGAGCCGATAGGGTTCCTTCGTTCCCTTGGTGACAAGGTCATCGATCATGATGCCGATATAGGCTTCCTCCCTTTTCAGGATGAGGGGTTCCTTATTCTTAATCCTCAGGGAGGCGTTGATGCCGGCCAAAAGGCCCAGGGCGGCGGCTTCCTCGTATCCGGAAGTGCAGGCTATCTGCCCACAGACATAAAGGCCCGGAAGAGAGCGGACCATCAAGGTGTGATCAAGCTGCAGAGGATCGATCGCATCGTATTCGATGGCATAGGCATACTTGAGGAACTTCGCCTTCTCTAGACCGACAAGGGAATGGACCATCTCCTCCTGGATGTCTTCCGGCATCGAGGTCGAGAAGCCCTGAAGGTAGATGGAGGAAAACGCCAGGCTTTCCGGCTCGAGGAAGAGCTGATGTCTTTCCTTGTCCTTGAAGCGGACGATCTTGTCCTCGATCGAGGGACAGTAACGCGGGCCGACGCCCTTGACGATGCCCCCATACATGGCCGAATCGGAAAGGTGCTCCCGGATGATTTCATGTGTCCTAGAATTGGTGTAGCAGAGATGGCAGACGATCATCTCCTCCAAGGGAAGGAAGTCCATCGTGTCATAGGAAAAGGCGTGCTTGCCCGGGGTTCCGTATTCGACTTCCATCTTCGAAAAGTCGATGGAGGAAGGATCCAGTCTCGGCGGCGTACCTGTCTTCAGCCTCAGAAGGCGAAGGCCGTTTTCCATAAGGGAGGCGCTCAGCCCATGGCTTGGCCTTTCGCCATCGGGCCCTTCTTCCTTGATGGCATGGCCGCGAAGGATATGGGCTTCCATGTGCGTGCCGGTTGCCAGGATGACGGCCTTGGAAAAGACCTTCCGTCCGTCCTCAAGGACAACGCCCTTGACGATGCCGTCCTCGACCAGGATCCTCTTGCACTCGCTCTCAAGGATGTCGAGATTCGGGACATTGGAAAGATATTCCTGGACATTCCTGGGATACCCTCTCTTGTCCTCCTGGGCCCTTAGACAACGGACACCCGGTCCCTTGGAGGTATTGAGGACCTTCATCTGAAGAAGGCTTCCCCTCTTGTCGGCAAGCTTTCCCATGATCCCGCCGAGCGCGTCGATTTCCCGGACGACGATTCCCTTGGCCGAGCCGCCGATAGAGGGGTTGCAGGGCATGTTGGCGACCATCCTGAAATTCAGGCACAGCAAAAGGGTCGACATGCCCATCTGGCTTGCGGCATGGCTTGCCTCGACGCCGGCATGGCCACCGCCGACGACGATGACATCATAGACAGGCTTCGGAGAGAGGATTTTCATCAGCCGATAGACCCCGACATGTCGAACTTGATGAGCTGGTTGAGCTCGACGGCGTATTCCATTGGGAGTTCCTTGCTGAAGGGTTCCAAGAATCCCATGACGATCATCTGCGTCGCGTCCTCCTTGGAAAGACCGCGGGACATGAGGTAGTAGAGCTGGTCCTCGTTGATCTTGCTGACGCTGGCCTCGTGCTCGAGATAGCTTTCGGCATTGTCGACGGTGTTGTTGGGGATGGTGTCGGAATAGGAGTGGTCATCCAAAATGAGCGTGTCGCATTCCTCGTGGGCCTTCGAACCGATGGCGCTCTTGGCGATATGGATCTGTCCACGGAAATTGGAAGTGCCGCCATTTCGTGAGATGGACTTGGAGATGATATTCGAGGAAGTATCCTTTCCGATATGGATCATCTTCGCTCCGGTATCCTGGAATTGGCCATGGCTTGCCACGGCAACGGAAATGGTCGATCCCCTTGCCCTGTCCCCGCGGAGAATGCAGCAGGGATACTTCATGCAGAGCTTGGAGCCGATGTTGCCATCGATCCATTCCATCAAGCCGTCCTCGTCGACAAGGGCTCTCTGGGTGACGAGGTTGAGGATGGAGGAAGACCAGTTCTGGATGGTCGTGTAGCGCATCTTGGCCCGCTTTCCGACGAAGATCTCGACGATGGCGGCATGCAAGGACTCCTTGGAATACATCGGGGCCGTGCAGCCTTCCACGTAGTTGAGGCTGGAGTCGTCGTCGCAGATGATGAGCGTCCTTTCGAACTGGCCGGAGCGCTTGTTGTTGATGCGGAAGTAGGACTGCAGAGGCTTCTCGAGCTGGACGCCCTTGGGGACATAGATAAAGCTTCCGCCCGACCAGACCGCGGAATTGAGGGCGGCATACTTGTTGTCCGTCGGAGGAACGAGCTTTCCGAAGTACTTCCTGAAGATCTCCGGATGCTCCCTCAGGCCCGTGTCCGTATCGAGGAACAGGACACCCTTTGCGGAGACTTCCTGGAGCATGTTGGAATAGACGGCCTCGCTTTCGTACTGGGTCGTGACGCCGCTGAGGAACTTCTGCTCCGCCTCCGGGATGCCGAGCTTGTCGAAGGTGTTCTTGACGGTCGAGGGGACTTCCTCCCATTTGTCGGCGATTCCCTGACTCACCTTGGTGTAGTAGGTGTAGTCCTGGAAGTCGATGAAGTCGAGGCTTGGTCCAAAGGAGGGCTGATGGTGCGAGAAGAATTCCTTCAGCGCCTTGAGACGGAAGTCCAGCATGAAAGAGGGCTCCTTCTTGATGGCGCTGATCTGGCGCACGATATCCTCGTCCAGACCGCGTCTTGTCTTGAAGATCGACACGTCCTCGTCGCGGAACTCGTATTTCTTCCGCTCGTCCTCGTCAAGGAGGACCTTCTCGTCCTTGTCAGTCATTTTTCTTGTCCTCGTCCAGGGCTTTCTTCAGACCCCGCCAGCCGATATCGGCACAGGTGATGCGGCTAGGCTGCCTATTGACGTTGATGAAGGCGATCGCCTCGCCAAGCTCATCCTTTTCGTATTTCTCGCCCATGAGCATATGGTGGAAGTCTTCCATCAGACGATAGGCCTCTTCTTCGCTCTTTCCCGTCATCAGCTCGGTCAGAATGCTCGTCGAGGCCGTCGAGATGGCACAGCCTGTCCCATGCCATTTGCAGTCCTTGATGATGCCGTTCTCCACAAGGACGTGGATATAGATGTCGTCGATGCAGGAAGCCGAATCCATATGGACCGTGCGATAGCGCGGATCAGAGATCGTGGCGAAGTTTCGAGGGTTCTTGTAATGGTCGAGGATGATCTCCCTCAGGATCATCGGATCGTCAAGCGAAAAAGACATCGAGAAAATCCTCCGCATGTTTGCTGTGCTCAATAAGGGCATCGACATCGTCCGTGGTGTTGTAAAGATAGATCGAGGCCCGGATCGTCGCCTGGCAGGAAAGCACCTCGGGAAGAAGCTTGGCGCAGTGCTGTCCCGAACGGACGAAGACCCCCTTGCTTCCAAGATAGCCTGCGGCATCCTGGGCGAAGACGTTTTTGACGTTGAAGGTGACGATACCCGACTCGGCATCGGGATTGTAGACAACGCAGTTGCCGTTTCCAAGAAGCCCTTGGACGGCTCTCTTGCGCAGCTTTCTTTCGTGTTCGACGATCTTGTCAAAGCCGATATCCTGAAGATATTCACAGGCCTTGGCAAGGCCGATAGCGCCGGCGATGTTCTGTGTCCCGGCCTCAAAGCGCCAGGGGACGTCGGACAAGGAGAGCTTTCCCTCCTTGTCGAAGCGGGCGTTCATCTCTCCGCCGTAGAAAAGCGGATGCAGGGAAGAAAGCCTTTCCCTCTTGCCATAGAGGACACCGATTCCCAAGGGACCGCACATCTTGTGACCCGAGAAGACAAGGAAGTCGACATCGCTCTCCTGAACATCCGTCTTCATGTGCGGCACGGACTGCGCCCCGTCCTCGACATAGATGGCTCCGACGGAATGGGCAAGGGCACAGAGCCTTTTGGTATCGAGGACATATCCCAAGACATTCGAGACCGTTGCCAGGGATACAACCTTGGTCTTGTTCGTAAGGACGCTCTTGAGGGCCTTCTCCGTGATCCGTCCGTTTTCAAGGGGAATGTATTTGATAATGGCACCAGACATCCTACTGACCTCAAACCAGGGAAGGACGTTGGAGGCATGTTCCTCCAAGGAAAGCAGGATCTCGTCTCCCGGTTTCAGGAGAGGAAGAAGGCCATAGGCGACCATGTTGAGGCCCATCGTATCGCCGGATGTGAAGACGATTTCGTCCTCCTTGGCATTCAAAAACCGGGCGATGGTCTTTCTTGCTCCCTCATAGGCGACATCGACATCATGGGCAAGGGCATAGTCGCCCCTGTGGGCGTTTGCCGTGAAGTCCAAGTAATAGGAATCCTGCGCCTTGAGGACGCATTCGGGCTTGAAGGTCGTCGCCGCATTGTCAAGATAGACCAAGGGAAGGCCTTTGTATTGGCCATCCTTCCGATACATCGGAAAGTCCTTGCGGAGAAGAAGGGGATCAAGACTCATAGGGAGCGCTCCTCCAGCCTTTTCTTGGCGATGGCGATCGTTTTTTCGTCCTTGAGGGCATCGATGATGGGAAGAAGATAGCCGTTGGTGACAAGCTTCTTGCTCTCGCTGAGGGAGAGGCCCCTTGACATCAGATAGTAGAGGACATTCTCGTCATAGCTTCCCACGGCGGCACCATGGCTTGCCTTGACGTCGTTGTCCTTGATGAAAAGCGCCGGGGAAACCTCGCTTTGGCAATCCTTCTCGAGGTTGGTGATCCGTCCCTCCTGTCTTGTGTCACAGCCATGGATCCCGTTTGGGATATAGGAGGAACCCAGGAAGCGGAAGGGAAGGGAAGAGAAGTCGATACCAAAGAAGCGGACACGGGAAAAGGAATTCCTTCCCTCGTGATAAACGTCGATGCGATAGGTCCTCCTTAGCCCCTTGGAAAGAAGGCTGGCGATCTCAAGGTGAAGGCGGGCATTCTCCTCAAGGTGGAAGACGATATGGCTCCCGAAGGACTTGTCGGAAAGATCGACAAGGGAGAGGAAAAGTTCTTTGCCCCTTGGAAGAGTGATTTCCCTTTCTTCCTCAAGCGAATTGTCCAAAAGAAGGATGCCATACTCGCCTTCTTCCTTGACGAGGGAGAGATCCGAATCGATTCGGGTGATCATTTCGAGACGACCTTTGCGCCGCAGACACCCAGGGAGGGGACTGCTTCCTCTTCCTTGTGGATGGAGATGCCTTTCTCCCTTTCCAGGAAGGAATAGCCCTCCTTGGAAATCCTCTGTGCCAGGGAATAGTCCCCCTCAAGGGCGATTTTTCCGTCGACCATGACGGCGGTCCTGTTGGGATGGATGAGATCGAGAAGCCTGTCGTAATGGGAGATGACGATGAAGGTCGTCCCCTCCTTGCGCATCTTGTCGATCGCATTGGCGATGAGGGTCAGGGCATCGACGTCAAGGCCGGAGTCGATCTCGTCCAGGAGGGCAAGCTGGGGCTTAAGAAGAAGCATCTGCAGGATCTCGTTTCTCTTCTTCTCGCCGCCGGAATAGCCTTCGTTGAGATGCCGGCTTGCCATTTCCGAATCCAAGCCGACCTCCTCATAGGCCGAAGTCGTCTTCTTGTAGAACTCGAAAAGGGAGATGGGTTTCTCTAGGTGGGCGTTCATCATCCCCCTGAAAAAGTCCATCGTCACGACACCGGGAACGTCGGGCGGATTCTGGAAGGCCATGAAGATGCCCTTCTTGCTTCTTTCGTCCGTCGAAAGGGAGAGAATGTCCTCTCCGTCAAGGACGGCCTTTCCCGAAGTCACCTTGTAGTGGGGCGAGCCCAAAAGGCAGTTCAGAAGCGTGCTCTTTCCATGCCCGTTTGGTCCCAAAAGGGCGACAAGGTCCCCTTTCCGGATAGTCAGGTCGACGCCCTTGAGTATTCTTTTGCCTTCGGCTTCGGCCGAAAGGTCCTGGATCGTGAATTCTTCCATATGGCCTCCTAAAACAGCACGGCTATTGTATTGTTTTCGTCCGTTTCCTTCAAGAAATGTGATAACGGATACCTTTAGACACCCTTGCGGATGGAGTCCTGGAGAAGAAGCATTTCCTTGTCCTCGAGACGGTGGGGCGGGAAGGCGAGCTTGAGGCCATCATCCTCATAGCGCGGAATGACGTGGATGTGGAAATGGCGGATGGTCTGTCCGGCGCTCTGACCGACGTTGGAGAGGATGTTGACACCCGTCGCTCCCAGTTGACGGATCTGGGCCTGGGCGACGACCTGGGCAACCTCGAAGCAATGGTCGAGGATATCCTTCGGGCAGGTCGTGAAATCGCTGAAGTGTTCCTTGGGAACGACCAAGGTATGTCCCCTGCTTGCCGGGGAGATGTCCAGGAAGGCAATGGTCAGATTGTCCTCGTAGACTTTGTAGCTCGGAATCTCGCCGCGCGCAATGCGACAGAAGAGACAGCTTTCCTTTTTGTTTTCCATATGTGAACTATCCTTTCTGACAAAAAGAGAGAAGGCCGGGGCCTCCTCTCTTCTGTGCCTTATTCGTTGTTTCCGGGAAGGGTGATCTTGGGTTCGTCGTCGTCATCGAAGCTGGATTCGGTGCGGAAGAGGTCCTGATAATTGGACTTCATGTATTCGAGGAAATCCTCGTCGGAGTAGTCGATGTTGGTCCTTCTCAGCCAATAGATCGTGGCATCGCTCTTGTAGGTGCCCGTGGTGGACATCGCATAGGCGACTTCCCTGGCGATCTGCTCCTTCTTCGCCTCGTTGCCTTCCTGGTTGTAGATAGAACCCGATTGGGACATCGAGTTGTTGGTGATGACATCGAGGATGCGGACGAGGTAGTAGGTCTTGGAGCTCGTGTCATAGTAGAGGATACTCGTCGAATCGTCGGCGGTTCCCGGGAAGGTCAGATAGCGATTGCCATCCTTGGCGATGCGGGTGATGTCGACTGTCTCGCCCTTGGCAAGCTTATCGAGGTCTTCCTTGGTGTAGGCGTACTGGTTTAAGAAGACACGCTCCTTGAGCTTGTCCGGAAGCGAGGAGAGGCCATCGGAAGCGAGATGGACACCATCGGTGACGAAGTCCTGCTGGGCGATATCGTCATAGGCCATGCGGATACCGGTGCGGTAGTCATAGGCATAGGAGCCAGTGTACTGGTTCTCGAGGGTGCTGTCGATCGTGTAGTAGTTCTCGTAGGATTCCTCAAGGTCGACCTGATCGGAGAAGACCTTTCCGGCGAGGGTGTTCTGGACCGTCTCGTCGTCGGAGATGATGTTGTTTTCCTGGAGCCACTGGACCTCATCGGCAGAAAGGACAAGGTTGTTGTAGCGTTCCTTAAGGGATTCGAATTCCTTCTTCTGGTCCGCCGTGGCATTACTTTCATTGACGCCTTCGCCGACAAGACGCCAGAGATCGCTTTCGGTGATACCCTTCCACAGGCGGGAGAGAACCTCGAAATAGGGATCTTCCTTGTCGCCGTCGACATAGTCCCGGATATAGGCATCAAGGAGTCTCTTTGCGGAGCCCGGGGCGTCGCTGCGGTCGGTGATGGCCGCGATCTGGACCTTCCTGGCGTTGGTGTTGCCGATGGAGGAGAAGGACTTGTTGTAGATGTACTCGGTGGTCAGGTAGTTGATGAGGTTGTCATCGTAGAGGTTGTCCTTCATGTACTCGTCGTAGATGCCGGGGGTGAAGACATCGTCGAAGGTCATCTCGGAAGTGACGAACTTGCCATCCTGGTTGACCTTGTCGATCGCGCCATCGGGAAGCTTCTCGAACTGCTGGTTGAGATAGGTGACGAACTTCCTCTCGATGAACTCGTTGTCCACGATGTAGCTGTCGTTGGTGGCATTGCTCATCATGGATTCCTTGGCGCGGTTGAGGAGGTTGTCGTTGTTCTCGGTGGAAACCGAACCCGTGTCGAGCATCGCGGAATAGGCGGAAACGGCCTTGCTGGTGTCGTTGATGACACTGGCAACGCTTGTACCCTTGTTTCCATCCCAGTCGTGGGCCCTTTCGGCGACGGTGGTGAGGATATCGGTGACCGCCTTGGAATAGACGGTGTCGGAGGTCATGACCGTATCGTAGTAGTCCTGGCGCTTGTTGCCATAGACTTCGTCGTTCTCGTCGACATTGCTGACTTCCCCGTAAAGAGGATCGTCGAAGTCGACCGGGTAACGGTTATATTCGGTGCTGCAGCCCGTAAGGGTGAGCATGGAAAGCACGGCAAGCGGAAGCAGCTTCAGTTTCTTACTTTTTGACATGGCAGATGGCCTCCATTTCTTCGGAATACTCGCCGCCCTGGAAATAGCTGATGCACACAGTCGGGATGACTCTCTGAGGAGTGATGTCCTGCTGGAGGTTCAGAAGCTTGGAATAGGTGCTCCAGGACGAATCGAGGGAATCCTCGTCGGTAGCCCTCGAGGCATCGCGATTGGTCTGGATATAGCGGGCGATGATGTCCCAGGTATCTTCGCCATCATTGACGAGCTTGGCGCCGAAGAGCTTCTTTCCGACCTCGTCAACAGTCGTTGCGCCCAAGGACTTGAACTTCTCGCCGATCTTGCGAAGGTTGTCCTCGAAGCGGGCGAACTTGACGTTGGGATCGAACTGCTGGACGGCAGCGCGGACGGCATCGATACGGTCCTGATAGGCGGAGTTGTTGTCGGGATCGGACTGGACATAGTTGACGTAGGAAGGATTCTCGGCATATTTGGGGGTATCGGCACCCGTTCCGCCGACCTTGGGGAGATTGACGCGATAGTACTGATAGTACGTATCGGGCGTGTGGTTTGCGTCATAGGTCTGGAAGGGATCGCGGTTGATGGTGATGAAATGGATACCCTGATAGCTATCGGCACCGGCCCTCGTGACAAGGATCGGCTCGCCGTTGCCGTTTGTCAGGATCTTCTGGCCCGCGCCGAGGGCGACAAGGCCTTCGCCTTCATAGTTCTCGGTCGTCGTGGCGTAGGTATAGAGATTGTCGGAGATCTTCTTGTTCTCGTTGGAGAACTTGCTCTCGTCGATCATCTTGAGCTGGCTGCAGAGATCGTTGAAGCGGGTATAGCGCTTGTAGTAGGTACTGTTGGGATCCTGGATATCCGCAAGGGTGACGTCCTCGGTGCTTGCCTCAGGCTTGGTGGCGTTGATTTCCTTGAGGAGCTTGTCGTAATTGTTGGAACCGTCGGCCTTGATGAAATCGGCGGAATCATCATAGATAAAGGAAAGGGAGTGGTTGTTGAAGTAGTTGTTGAAGAGGATGTTTCGCGGATACTGGGTCTCATCCGTGTCTTGGATGGTAAGACCGGCATCGGACTTTTCCTGGTCGGCCACAAGAGCCATCTCGAGGGCGACGGAAAGCGGAATGCCGAAGACCTTCCCCTGGGCGAGGTCGGTATTGTTCCATTGCTGGGCAGCGAGGATCTCGGAAGCGGAGGAATCCTCTCCGGAGGTCGGCATGCGGGTCGTCTCCTTGACGGTTTCCGTATCCTCGACGCTGTCGTTGAGAAGGGCGTCATAGGCATAGACGCCGAGCTTGAACTCGTTGACAAAGCCCGTGTCCAGCTCCATGCCGATCGCCTGGCCTGTGGAGGCGTTGTCCTTGCTTCCGCCAAGCTCGCCGCGGTTTTCGGCCGAGCCATCATCGGAGAACAGCTGGGCGACGGAACCGAAGGTGTCGCTGGAGGCAAGGCCCTTGACGACATTGGCGATCTTCTTGGCGTTGTCCGAGGAGATATGGCCGTCATAAAGGGCGGTGGAGTCGGAGGAAGTGGCCGCGGCATCGACATTGACCAGGATGTGGCTGATGTGATAGGGCCTCTGGGTCTCGACATACTCCTTGGTCTTGTCCTCGGAGATGTTGTAGATCGCCTCTCCGGCAGGAGCCGAGGTGTTCTGGGTGTAGGCGTCCTCGTTGGCCTGGATGCGGATCTTGGAAAGCAGCTTGATGCGGAGCTCGTCGAGATCCTCGACGCCTTCGTCGTCAAGACCCTTTTCCATCTCCTCCTTGTAAGAGGTGCCATTGGTATCGGCGTTGGAACGCCAGGTGTCCTCGTAGTCGGAAATCTGTTCCTCGGCATCGACGCGCATGGCATCCGTGACGTCGACGGCAAGCTGGGCCGCGATGTCCTCGGCGATGTCGTAAAGGGCCTGGGCACTGTCCTTCGTACCCAAAAGCAGGTTGTAGATGTCCTGGTACTCGTAGTTCTTTCCGCCAACGGTGACGATCAAACCTTCCTGCCAGTGGTAGTCAGGATAGGTATACTCTTCCGCGTTGCACGAAGTCAGGGCACTGGCAGTAGTGCCGATGGCAAGCACCAATGCCAAAGTTTTCATGCCTTTATTCATGTGTGTCCTCCTAGTGAATAGCATTCGCACAGAAATAATCCTTACTAATATAGTAGTTTGCTTTCCTCATTTCAAGAAAACTATTTCACGCTTTATAAGCACCCCCGGCGATGGTAAAATCTTCGCATATGTCGGAAATCATTGCCATTGCCAATCAGAAGGGCGGCGTCGGAAAGACGACCACGGCCTACAACCTCGCCTCGGCCCTTCGCAAATACAACAAGCGCATCCTCCTTGTCGATCTCGACCCCCAGGGGAACTGCTCCCGGGCGCTAGGAATCGATCCCTCCCTTTCCCGAAAGACGATGCGGGAGGTCTTCCTCGGAGAGGTGGAGCTGAGAAAGGCCATAAGGAAAACGGGTGTCGACCATGTCCACATCGTCGTCTCCAATCTTTCCCTGGCCCTTGTCGAGAATGCGCTCCATGACCGTGGCAAGAAGCCTTCCTATACCCTTCTTAGGGACCTCATCGATCCCAGGACGAGGAAGATCTACGATTTCATCCTTCTGGACTGCCCGCCGGCCCTGAGCTTTCTATCCCTCAACGGCCTTACTGCCGCCAAGGACGTCATCGCCCCGGTCCAGTGCGAATACTTTGCCGTCGATGCCCTTTCCCAGCTTCTCTCGACGATCGCCAAGGTGCAGAGGACGGACAATCCCGACTTGGAGATCCTCGGCCTTGCCCTGACCATGTTCGATTCCAGGACATCCCTCTCGACCAAGATCGCCCAGCAGCTTCGGGCCACCTTCAAGGATCGGGTCTTCAATTCCGTCATCCCCAGAAGCGTCTCTCTCCTTGAGGCCGTGATGAAAGGCGTCCCCGTCGATCTCTACAAGCCCACCGCCCAGGCCAGTGTTGCCTATGCCGGCCTTGCCCGGGAAGTGATGGAATGCCTTGAAAACCGCCAGAAGAGAAACGAATCAAGGCAATGAAGGGGAAGGGGAAGCCTCCGCCTTCCTTTTTTCATGTTCGAGCCGTTCCTTGAGGGAAGGAAGGCAACCGCAGTAGTTCTGCCGATAGACAGCATATTCCTTGCCGATACGGATGCCCTTAAGCTGTCCGTCCTCCTTCTTGAAGTCGGAGAAGAGGTATTTCGTCGTGGAAAAGCCTTTGGAGAGGGCAAGCCCGATCTCGTTGAGCGCCCTGGAAGGCTTCTTGCAGGAAACGGTCATCACGGTCGTGAAATAGTCGAAGTGATGCTCGTAGGCATATTTATAGGATAAATAGAGCCTGTGGGCGTGGCACTTCAGACAGCTCTCTCCGCCTTCGCGGTCCTTTTCCCGTCCGACCATGATCTGGTCATAACGAGAGAAGTCTTCCTCAAGAAGGACAAAGGAGACAGGGCTTTTGTGGTCCATGGCATAGCGATAGAGAAATGCCTGAAGGACGCGGTTTCTCTTTTCGTATTCCGCAAGGGGACGGATATTGGGATTGATAAAGCCGATCGTCAGATCGAAGATGGGAAGAAGAAGGGAGAGCGGATAGCAAAGGCAGGGTCCGCAGCAGGCATGGAGGAAAAGGGTCGGCTTCTCCCCGGACTTCCGAATCCTTTCGATCTCCTCATGGAAGAGGCTGTTGTCGTCTTGTCTCATGTCAGTCCTTCTTGATGAACATCGCATCGCCAAAGGAGAAGAAACGATAGCGCTCCCTGACGGCATGGCGATAGGCGTTGAGGATGTTGTCACGGCTGGAAAAGGCGGAGACGAGCATCAGGAGCGTGGACTTGGGAAGGTGGAAGTTTGTCACCAGGCAGTCGATTGCCTGATACTTGAAACCCGGATAGATAAAGAGCTTGGTATCGCCCGAACAGGCCTTGAACGTGCCAAAGCGCCGATAGACGGATTCCAGGGTCCTTGTGGAAGTCGTCCCGATGGCGATGATGCGCCTTCCTTCCTTCTTGGCAAGGTTAAGTCTCTCAGCGGCATGCTCATCCACGATATAGAACTCCGAATGCATGTCGTGCTTGCGGATGTCGTCCTCCTTGACGGGGCGGAAGGTCCCAAGGCCGATGTGGAGCGTGACATCGACGACCTCGATTCCTTTCCTCTCAAGCCTCTGGAAGAGTTCCTTGGTGAAGTGGAAGCCCGCCGTCGGCGCGGCAGCCGAGCCCTCGATCTTGGCATAGACGGTCTGATAGCGAAAATTGTCCCCTAGCTGGGCATGGATATAGGGCGGAAGAGGCATCCGACCGAGCTTTTCAAGGACTTCCATGAAGATGCCCTCATAGTCGAAGCGGAAGACGCGCAGTCCCTCGTCCTTGACCTCAAGGCACGTCGCGACAAGCTCGTCGTTTGTCCCGAAGGTCACTTTCGTCCCGACCTTGATGGTCTTGGCATTGCCGACGAGGGCGAGCCATTTGTCCTTCCCGTCCTCGAGTTGCCGTAAAAGAAGAACCTCGACATGGGCGTGCGTTTCCTTCTTCTCGCCAAGGAGGCGGGCCGGGATGACTTTGGTATTGTTGCGGACAAGGACATCCCCCTTATGAAGGTAGTTCTCGATATTGGCAAAGTGCGGTTCGTCAACAAGCTCCCCGGAAAAACGGTCCATCACCAAAAGCCGGGACTGGTCCCTTTTCTCGCTGGGGGACTGGGCGATGAGCTCGGGTGGAAGGTCATAGTCATAGGAGGACAGGGAATAGACGTCGTAATCGAATCCGGGTGTGTTCATCAGCATCCCCTTTCCGTGCCGAAGCGGGCAAGCGTCTCGGCAGCAAATTCCAAAAAGCGGTCTTCCTTGATGGCAATGCGGGCCTTTTCCATCGTGTGGATGAGGAAGCGGATGTTGTGGATGGAGCATAGCCTTCCCCCGAAGCCTTCCTCGCACTTCATCAGGTGGTGGAGATAGGCCCTGGTGTAGTTCTTGCAGCAGTAGCAGTCACACTCGGGGTCCAAGGGCGTGAAGTCCCTCTCAAAGCGCTTGTTCTTGATGTTGACACGGCCAAAGCTTGTCATCAATGTCCCATGCCGTGCCAAGCGGGTAGGAAGGACGCAATCGAACATGTCCACCCCCTTGCGGATACCGTCAAACATCATGTCCAGGCTTCCGATACCCATCAAGTAGCGCGGCTTGTCCACGGGCAGGAAAGGAACGGTCAAGGAAACCTCGTGGTATTCGGTGATGCGCGGCTCGCCGATTGCCGTTCCGCCGATGGCAAAGCCGTCAAAGGGAAGGGGAGTCAGGCTCTCGGCACAGTACTGCCTCAGATCGGCGTAGTCCCCGCCCTGGATGATGGCAAAGAGGGCCTGGTCCTCCCTCTTGTGGGAAGCAAGGCAGCGCTTTTCCCAGCGGATCGTCCGATCGACGGAGTTCTTCATGTATTCCTTGGTGCAGGGATAGGGGGCGCATTCGTCAAAGCACATGGCGATATCGGCTCCAATATCCTCCTCCAGCTTCATCACGCTCTCGGGGGAGAAGAAATGCCTGTCGCCGGAAAGCGGATCCTTGAAGAAGACCCCTTCCTCGGTGATCTTGTCGCGGAGCCTGGAAAGGGAGAAGACTTGGTATCCGCCCGAGTCCGTCAGCATCGGCCCGTCGTAGTTCATGAACTTCTGGACACCGCCAGCCTGGGCGACGATATCGCTTCCCGGGCGGAGGGCAAGATGGTAGGTGTTGGCAAGGACGACGCCAGCGCCCATCGCCTTGAGTTCCTCCGGGGAAAGAAGCTTGACGGTCGCCTGTGTCCCGACGGGCATGAACATCGGAAGCTCGACTGTGCCGTGGGGCGTATGGAGATAGCCATAGCGGGCGCCGCAGTTCTTGTCCGTATGGAGGATTTCCAAAGAGAAGTCCTTGGCCATATTACTTCTTCGATCCGCAGGGTCCGATCTTGGCCAGGATCTTCTCCTTGGCAAGGGCCGGATTGACCTTTCCCTGGGACTTCTTCATCGCCTGTCCGACAAGATAGCCCAAGGCGCGATCCTTTCCCTTCTGCCAATCGCTGACCGACTGCTGGTTCTGGGCGAGGACTTCCTCGACGACCTTCTCGACGGAGGCCGAATCGGAGATCTGCTCCATGCCCTTCTCCTTGACGATCGTAAGCGGGTCTTTTCCGCCCGTCAGCATCTCGGAAAGGACGTCCTTTCCCTGTCTGGAGTTGATGGCACCGGTGGAAAGAAGGTCGGAAAGGGAGACGACCTGCTCCTTGGTAGGACGGATATCCTTCAGAGAGAGGCCGTTCTTGTTGAGATAGCCGAGGATCTCCACCATCAAAAGGTTCCACAGGGTGGTGGGATTCTTCACCCCGAGATCCAGGCAGTCCTCGAAATAGAGGACGAATTCCCTGTCCTTGAGAAGCTCCTCGATCTGATAGGCATCCAGGCCCCTACCGGAAAGCTCCTTCCGATACTGAGCGGGAAGCTTGTTCATCGAATGGATGCAATCGTAGATGAAGCCCTCGTCCAGGTCGATAGGGACGATGTTGGGCTCGCGGAAATACTTGTAGTCGATGGCATCGGTCTTCCTGCGCATAAGGACCGTCTTCTTGGCGTTCTCGTCATAGCGGCGGGTCTCCTGATCGACCTGGCCACCGGAAAGGAGGATCGCACTCTGCCTCTCGATCTCGTAGTCGACGGCGGCGCGGATGTTCTGGATGGTGTTGAGGTTCTTGCACTCGCACTTGGTGCCGAGCCTCGTCTCGCCCTTGGGGCGCAGGGAGATGTTGATGTCGCAGCGCATGGAGCCGTTTTCCATCTTGCCGTCGGATACGCCAAGATAGGTGACGATCTCGCGGATGGCCTCGACGTACTTCATCGCCTCTTCGCCAGAGCGCATGTCCGGAAGGGAGACGATCTCAAGAAGCGGCGTTCCGCAGCGGTTGAAGTTGACAAGGGAGATGTCGTTGAGGTGGATCTGCTTGGCCGTATCTTCCTCAAGGTGGGCCTGCTCGACGCCAATCTTCTTCTCCTTCCCGTCGACAGTTACAACGACAAATCCGTTCTTGCCGATCGGCCGGAACTGCTGGGTGATCTGATAGCCCTTGGGAAGGTCAGGGTAGAAGTAGTTCTTCCGGTCGAAGTAGAGCGTGCGGTCGATCGTCATGTTCAAGGCCGTGCAGATCTTGATGCCGTAGTTGACGGCCTCCTTGTTGACGACCGGAAGCGTTCCCGGAAAGGCAAGGTCGAAGGGGACGGTCTCGGAATTGGGCTCCATGCCAAAGCTGCAGGGGGCCGAGGAGAACATCTTGGATTTGGTCTTGAGTTCGACATGGATCTCAACGCCAATGACAGGTTCGAATTCCATCTTACTTGCCCTCCTTGAAGACGATATCCTTAAGACCGGTCAGGTCCTCGATTTCCTTTCCCAGTCCCATGACATAGCCATCCTCGAAGATTCTTCCGGTGATATTCACGCCGAAGGGAAGGGTGTCCTCAAAGTCCAAAGGCAAAGTGAGGGAAGGATAGCCGCCGAAGTTTCCGAGGGTGAGGATGTTGTCGAGGAAGTCCGGCTTTGTCGACCAGGCCGTGGAAAGGGAGTCGATGCGCTTGGGCTTGGAGTAGCTTGCCGGGACGAGGAGGTAGTCGACGGCATCGAAGAAGCGGTTCATCTCGTTGACGATAAGCCGTCTTGCCTTCTGCGCCCTGTTGAACATCTCTTCCTGGTTGGCGGAAAGAAGAGAGAAGCTGCCGATGACAAAGCGCCTCTTGATAAGGTCGGAGAAACCCTTGGTCCTTGCTTTTCTCATGTAGTCGGAATAGGTCTCGCTCTCGCCCTCGGCCTTTGGCCCGAAGCGGATGCCGTCGAGATTGGCGTTGTTGGAGGTGCTCTCGGCGCAGGAGAGGATCATATAGGTCGGGTAAAGGGCATCCAGAAGCTTTTCGGGATAGTCGTATTCGACAACCTCATAGCCCCTTTTCTTCAGCTTTTCGAGAAGCTCGACATAGCTCTTGCGGATAACAGGATCGGAAATGCCGTCCATGACCGCCTTGAAATAGCCGATGCGGTGGAGGGTCTTTCTTTTCTCGACGTAGGATTCGTATTTTTCCTTCTTCCGGTAGGAGGAGGACATGTCCATGCGATCGTGCCCGCTGAGGACGGAAAGGACGTGGCTGCTGTCCAAGACGTTCCGGGTGAAGAAGCCGACAGCATCCATCGAGGTGGCAAAGGGGAAAAGGCCATAGCGGGAAATCCTTCCCCAGGTGCACTTGAAGCCGACGGTGGCGCTGAGGCTTGCGGGCTTACGGACGGAGTCACCGGTATCCGATCCCAAGGCAAGGGGAGCGATGCCCTGGGCGATTGCCGCTGCCGAGCCGCAGGAGGAACCGCCGACGATGCGCTCGTGCTCATAGGGGTTTGTCGTGACGCCCTTGTGTCCGGTCGTTCCCGTTCCGCCCATCGCCAGTTCGTCCATCGTCGTCTTGGCGACAAGGATCATGCCGGCCCTCTTGAGCTTGGCGATGACGGTCGCGTCATAAAGGGGGACATAACCGTTGAGGATGTCCGAGGAGGCCGTCGTCTCGATGCCCTTGGTCGAGAAATTGTCCTTGGCAAGGAAGGGAATGCCGCGGAGATAGTCCTCCGGTCCGACTTCCTTGATGGACTGGGCCGTCTTTCTTGCCTCGTCAAAGGCCGTCGCCTCAAAGCAGTTGCACTTGTCCTCCTGGATACCCTGGATACAATCCTCGAGCAGTTCGCTCGGCGTGACGATTTTCCTCACCAGGGCATCATGGAGCTCGGAAATCGGCTTATTCATCCACTTTGTCATGTTTGTTACCTACGACTTTCGGGAGCTTGATCTGGTTTCCCAGCCTCGTGTTGGAATTTTTGACGGCATCGACGGCCTTCAGCGGCTTTGTGGGCTTGTCCTCGCGGAGGATCTTCTGGTGGTCCTTGTAGGGGAAAGTCATCTCGTCGGCCGCATCGACGCCTTGGATGTTCTTGAGGAAGTCGATCTGCGCCATGACGGTCGAGAAATCCTCAAGGATGAGGTCGGCCTGACCCTCCGAGAGCTCGAACATCAGATTCTTGGCGCATTCCTCGATGATCTGCTTGGTCACTTTGATCATGGATATCTCCTTGACTGAAAAACGTTGACTAAACCAATAGATTATATATCAAAGATATCATTCCTGCTGAGACTTTTCTGCTTCCTCGAGCATGGGAAGGATCGTCTTCTCGTCATAGATGGTGACACCGAGGCTTTTTGCCTTTTCAAGCTTGCTTCCGGCATCCTCGCCGACGAGGACGAAATCCGTCTTCCGGCTCACCGAGGAGGAAGAAAGGCCGCCCAGAGCCTCGATGCGCTTTGTCATCACGTCCCTGGGGACGGAAATCGTCCCGGTCAGGACGAAACGCTTGCCCTTGAAGAAGTTGTCCCTGGCCTCTTTCTTGGGATGGAGAAGAAGGAAGTTGAGTCCATAGCTGCGGAAGCGCTCGATGTCCGCAAGGCTTGAGGGGTCCTTGAAGTAGCTTGCGATCGAATTGGCCGTGATGGCACCGACATCCTGAAGGAGGGAAAGCTCCTCGATCGAAGCCGTCATCAGTTTGTCCAGGCTCTGGAAATGGTCCGCAAGGACGATGGCCGTCTTCTTGCCGACAAGGGGAATGGCAAGACCGCACAGAAGCATATAGAGATCGTTGTGCTTGGATTTCTCGATGGCATCCATAAGGGCCTTGAAGCTCTTTTCGCCGATACCGTCCATGAGCATCATCTCTTCCTTGTGGTCCTTCAGGGTATAGAAGTCGGGCGTCGAGCGAAGGAGGCCCTGGTTGAAAAGCGACTCGCAGAGCCTGTCGCCCATGCCGTCGATATCCATGGCCATGTCGGAGGCAAAGAAGATGAGCTTGTTGATCTTTCTTGAGGGGCAGTGCTCGTTCTGGCAATAGGTCTGTCCCTGGACGCGCGTGAGCTTCTCATGACAATAAGGGCAGGTCGAAGGGAAGACATAGGGTGTGGCATCCTTTGGACGGCGGTCAAGAATGACTTTCTCGACTTCGGGAATGACATCACCGGCTTTATGGAGAGAGACATAGTCTCCGATACGGATATCCTTGTCGCGGATGAAGTCCTCGTTGTTCAGCGTCGCGCGGGAGATGAGGGAGCCGGAGACACGCACGGGATCCAAGTCTGCCGTGGGGACGACACGTCCGGTCCTGCCGACGGTGATGAGGATGTCCTTGACCCTGGTGATCTGCTCCTCAGGCGGGAACTTGTAGGCGATTTCCCATTTCGGGGTCTTCATCGTATAGCCGATCGTATCGTATAGGCGCATGTCGTTGACCTTGATGACAAGGCCGTCGATATCATAGTCGAGATGCGGCCTTTTCTCGTGGTATTCGTGGACATAGTCCAGAACGGCCTTAATACCCTTGACAAGCCTTCTTTCGGGATTGGTCCGGAAACCAAGACTTGCGATGTAGTCCAATGCCTCGGAATGGTGGGTAAAGCCAAGGGCAAGGGCCTCGGGAACGTAATACCAGAAGGCATCAAGACGCCTCTTTGCGGTGACGCTGCTATCCAACTGCCTCAGGGATCCTGCCGCCGCGTTGCGGGCATTGGCAAAAAGGCTCTCGCCCGTCTTCTTCCTTTCCTGGTTGAGAAGGAGAAGGGACTTCTTGGGCATGTAGACCTCGCCCCTGACCTCGAAGTTGCGCTTGTCGGCGATGTGGACCGGGATGCTGTGGATGGTCAAGACATTGTTGGTGACGTCCTCGCCGACAGAGCCATCGCCACGGGTCGAGGCAATGCTGAGATCCCCGTCGTGGAAAAGGAGCGAGCAGGCAAGGCCGTCGATCTTGACCTCGCACATGTATTCGATTTCCGCAAGGCCCGTCAGACGCCTTATCGTCGTGTCGAAGTCGACAAGCCCGTCCTCGTTGAAGACATCGCCGATCGAGAGCATGTACTTCTCGTGGACGACCTTCCTGAAGCCCTTGGCGATCATGCCGCCGACGCGGTTTGTCGGAGAGAGACGGCTCTTGAGGTCGGGTCTCTTCCTCTCCAGAAGCTGGAGTTCCTCCATCAGCCTGTCGTACTCGAAATCCGAGACGCTGGGCTCATCCAAGACGTAGTACTGGTAGTTGTAGCGGTTGAGAAGCTCGGTCAGCTCCTGAACCCTCTTCTTGTCCTGATCGATCGGTTCCATCTCTATTCGTCCTCCTTCATCTTGCGGAATGCCCGGAAGCCAATGACGAGCTTTTTCGTGCCATAGGGTGCCGGGAAATCGACGAGAATCTTGTTTCCATCAAGGGCCGTGACCTTGCCGATACCGAAGGTCGCATGGACGACCCGGTCGCCGACGGCATAGGTTTCGTTCGGCGTCGGACTCGCCTTTCCCAAGGCCTGTGCCTGCCGGACATCAAAGAGCCTTTTCCCAAGGCCTGAAGCAGATGGCCTGTTGAGACCGATATGGGCCGCAAAGTCCTTCTTCGGTTCCTCTTTGGGGATGACAAGCCTTGCCTCGCGGATGAAGCGGGAAGCCGTATAGGGAGTCCCTTGGCGGAAGTTGACACCCCCGAAGGAAGAAACCCACAGCTTCTTCTGGGCCCTTGTCATGCAGACGAAGAAGAGCCGTCTTTCCTCTTCCATCGCTCCGTCCCGGCCATCGGTCAGGGAATGATAGGAAGGGAAGATCATCTCGTTCATGCCCGTCACGAAGACGTAGGGGAATTCAAGACCCTTGGAGACGTGGCCGGTCATCAAGGAGACCTTGTTATCATCCTCGATCGTGTCCTGGTCGGACTGCAGGGCGACTTCGATAAGGAAGTCGACAAGGTCGGGTTCCCTTTTCGTCCCTTCCTCGTCGAAGTAGTCTCCCTCGAAGAAGGTCTGGATCGTCCTGAGGAATTCCATCACGTTGTCCAGTCGACTGGCAGAGGTAGAGGCGGTATAGGAGAGCTTTTCGCTTTCCTTTCTATCGACATTGCGGATATAGGAAAGGAAGCCGGCACTCTCCAGGTATTGGGTGATCGCAGTGACGATCTCATCGCCTTTCTGTCCTTGGCGATAGGCCTTTTCGAAAGCATCATAGGCGGCATAGAAATCCTGAAGGGCAAGACGGCTTGCCTTGGTGAGCCGCAGCTTGTCGGAATGGTCGCGGAAGACGGTGAAGAGGCTTTCCTCGCCGCCGAGTTCCCTTTCGACCTCCCTTGCCTTGTCCAATGTCACCTCGCCGATTCCCTTGCTCGGCGCCTTCAGGATGCGCTGGAAGGAGAGATCGTCCTTTCCGATGACAAGCTTCAGATAGGCCAAGGCATCGCGGATTTCCGCTCTTTCGTAGAACTTCATGCCACCATAGATCTCATAGGGGATCTTGTAGGCCGTCAATTGCTTTTCGAGGGCGTTGGAGAGGTAGTTGGCCCGATAGAGGATGGCAAAATCACGATAGTCGGCTTCCTTCTTCCGGACCATGGCGGCGATAATGGAGGCGATGTCCCTTCCTTCGCTATCGGCATCATAGTAGCGGGTATAGTGGACCTTCTCTCCCTTTTCCCCGCTTGCGGCGACGAGGTTCTTGTCGACCCTGTCCTTATTGTGGCGGATAAGTTCGTTGGCATGGTCGAGGATTACCTGTGTCGAGCGGTAGTTTTCATCCAAAACAACCGTTTCCAATCCTGGGAAGTCGCGTATGAGCCTGTCCTTGATGATGTCGTTCTTGGCTCCGCGCCAGGTATAGATGGTCTGGTCGGGATCGCCGACGACCGTCAAGGAAGCCGGACCGCCGAGAAGAAGCTTGAGCAGACGATATTGCAAGAGATTCGTGTCCTGGAATTCATCGACGAGGAAGTGACTGTACTTGTTCTGCCAGGTCCTGCGGATTTCCTCGTTTTCCTCAAGGATCTTGACCGTCAGGATAAGGAGGTCATCGAAATCCAAAAGGTTCTGCTTGGTCAGAAAGTCCTGATAGTGCTGATAGACATAAAGCAATTCGTTGAAATTATAGGTGGCTCCCAAGGGGACATCCGCGCTTGTGACATCATTGGGATACTTTCCCTCGGTCTTCAAGAAGGAGATCTTTCCGGTCACGGCCTTGCAGAAGTCCTTGCTTTCGCCCTTGGTCATGTCCTTGAAGATATCCTTGTAGATGGTGTTCTGGTCATCGTCCCCGGCAATCGAGAATTCCCTGGAATAGCCCGGAAGAGCGAGGATTTCCTTCTTCAGGAAGCGATAGCAAAAGCCGTGGAAAGTCGCGATAAGGGGATAGCCATGGACTTCAAAGCCGCCCTTTTCCATGATGGCGCGGACACGTTGGGTCATTTCCTTGGCAACCTTGTTGGTGAAAGTGATTGCAACGATGCGTGTCGGTGGCAGGCCGAGGCTTAGAAGATAGGCGATGCGATAGGTAAGCGTCCTTGTCTTTCCGGTTCCGGCACCGGCGATGATTCTGAGATAATGGGCGCTGCTTGTCGCAGCCTGGCCCTGTTTTTCGTTCAGCTGAGAAAGAATGTCCATGTTCGAGTCGCTCCATCTTTTCACAACGGCAAAATTATAGCAGAATCCAAGCCCCTTTCCTTTGGAAAACCCTTCCTTTTTGCCACCCTTTCCAATACCCGTTTTTCGATTGGAGAGGCCTGTCATGGAAGAGTCTCCTCAAAGCCGATTCCGTCCCCTAAAATTCCCTATCGACAACACCGAAAAGACAGGCAAAAAAGCAATCTTTACGTACTGAAAACAAAAAACGGCCTATTTATGGCCGCATAATGCAATATGGCTGGGATACTTGGCTGCTGACGGGGGAAAAGTACGCGGATTCTGTCCCGAAGGGACATTTTTTCATGCCCGATTCCGAGGTTTTCGTTTTTCAGTCTCTTACTGTAGCATCCCTTGTACCATGGATTGTACCTGGTTCCATTCCATGGTCGGCAAGGTTTCCTCTCTTTTGGCTGTTTGGTTTTTCCTTCCGAAGGGGGGTCTTTGGCGTGGGGAGGATTGAGGCGACAAGAAAAAGTTCTGTCTGGTTGGTCAGGCTCTTGTCTATACTAGCGGAAAAGGGATAGAATGGTATCCAGAAGCGCCAGGAGCGCTTCGAGGACCTTTAGGATTAGAGCCGTCAGCTCTAGTCCTTTTTTCTTGTCTTTCCTTCGCATGAGGACCTCCCCGTTTATCGTCATGGGAGGTCCGAATGGGAAGGAAGGCTTGGGAAGGATGAGATTAATCCTTCTCGGGGTTGATGAAGTCGGCGAGGCTCTCGAGGTGTTCCTGGATAGTCGCCTTTGTTCCGAAGCGTGCGTTGTCCAAACGGGCGAAGGCCCTGAGCAACTCGGCTTCGGGTATGGGGGAGTCGTCCATCTGGTCCTTTCCGAAGCATTGGACGAAAAGCGAAGTCACGGTCTCGGCGAGCACGTCGGCAAGCTGGGACGGGGTCTTCACGTCAAGCCGGTATTGGATCCTTATCGTTCCCTCGTCCAGGAATTTCATGAGCTCGTTCTCGATCATTTGGCCTTTTCCTTTTTGGTCTGCCTTTTCGGTGTCACGGCGTTCTCGTCGATGATTCCGATGTCCTTCGCAAGGGAGTCGAGTTCTCTTATCGTCTGGGCGAGGATCTGGCATTGGGAGTCGTCCAGGAGATAGCCGGTCTTGGCGTTTCTCTCGAGAAGCTGGTTTATGGTCACGTTGTAAAGCCTGGAAAGCCTCTTGAGGGTCTCGTAGTCCGCCTGGGCCGTTCCCTGCTCGTAGGCGGCATAGGTCGTCTTGGCAAGGCCGAGGTATTTCGCGACGTCTTCCTGTCTCAATCCCTTTTCTTCCCTGTAGTATCGAAAGTTCGACTCTGTCTTTTTCATGCCTTAAGTTTAAGGTGTTTTTAGCCAACCTTGACAAAAAAAAAAAAAAGCGTATTATGATTGTGTAAGTACGCGTTTCGCGTAGAAAGGAGCCACAAAAATGGCAAAGGAGCCGACACAGAAGGAAGAGGTCGTCAAGCAGGCGGAGAAGCCTGGATTCAGGAAGCTCTCCGAGCTTTCAGACGAGGAGATCCTAGCCCTGCCGAGGGTCGAGATGAAGGTCGTCCATTTCCACAACGACAACTACGGAACGGATCGCTACAACTGCTATGTCTATTTTTTCAAGGATCAGCTCGAGCTTCGTTTCCCCATCGATCGCTCGACGTTCTTTCTCATTGGCCTTCTCAGGGGAAAGCAGGTCGGCGAGAAGAACAGCTATTCCATCTCCTTCCCCTATCGGATGGTGAAGGGAAGGGCCGATTCGGAGAAGGACGGCCATGAGTTCGACTACTACTATTGCGAGGGTTACGCCTGTCCGAAGCAGAGGAAGGTCTACCTCAACTGTCTCCTCAAGGGCTCTCAGGTTGACCTCCTCGTCAACATGGGACTTGCTGGCATCGTCGACAGGGGCTTCGTCGGCCATGTCGGCGAGGTCTCCTACTTCGACGACCTGGGATAGCCTCCTCGGGAATCGGCCACCTTTCGGGGTGGCCCTTTCCGGAAGGAGGGATAGGGACGCCGGCAACGGCTCCTTTCGCCCCTATCCTTCCGTCCGGGGAGGAAGGAAGGCATGGGTTACGTCAAGGAAAGGATACTGTCCTTCGTCAACTATCCGACTGTGAAGAGGACGAGGAAGTGCACCGCGGTCTGCCACGGGAAGATCCTTCGGTGCGAGCTGGACGACGGGACGTCGAGGTACTACTGGGCAAACGACTACAACGCGTCGAAGCTGTCGCGGTGGCTGGGCCGAATCCCGGTGGAGGTGTGAGGACGGCCATGGGGGATTACCGGAAGATAAAAAAGCGTTTTGTCCGTTCATTCGATGGCCACCCTGTCTTGTTGGTTGGCGAGGGTCCGCGAGGTTATCTCGGGATCCAGTGCACGCATTCCAAGAAAAGGGGACATTCGGCGAATCGTGACTTCCTTCGGAATCCGAACCCGAATGATTCGGAGAAAGGCTATTGGGAGGCAAGATGCATCGTTCTCGGGCCAAAGGATTTCATCGATTATTCCACTTGGTCTCTTTCGAACCAGGATGAGGACAGGATAGACAGATTCCTGAAGTCCAATTCAAGGGCGAAGGTTTATTTCCAATAAAAAAGTCACCGGCAGTTTGCCACGATGGAACCCGTCAGGGCAACGCGACCAGTTCCAAGAGCCGTGCTCTCGGGCTTAGCAGGCGACAGAAAGATTGTATGTCGAAACGCCGTGTCGAATCAACATCGAAAGGAGATTTGCATGAAGAGACTCAAGGTCGGGAATCGCTTCTACCAGATGAGGCCGGGCATGGACAAGCATAAGGCGGCTTCCATGGTTCGGAAGCATCAGGACGCCTATTCGCGCTTTGTGTTTGGGGATGGTCCGGAACCCGAGGGATTGCATCTGGTGCTTGGCCGCATTTTTCCTGAAAAGATTTATGGTCGTATGGTGGCCCAGGAAAATGTGGGCAAGGTACATGGGACGCTTCTTGAACAGGCTGCCAAGGATAGGAAACTGGCCGATGGCAAGGGCCTGAAGGTTCGTTTCCATTGAAAAAGCCGCGATGCCGGCCCGTTGGGAGCCGATGGCTTCCGGGCAACCCGATGGATGGCTGAGGCCATCCTTCTTCGCATCGTGGCGGGAAGATTCTATCCGAAATGCGGTCGCTTATCAACAGAAGGAAGGAGCCATGGATGTAATGTACGTCGGGAGGAGGCCCGTCTCCGTGGAGGAGGCGGAAGGGAGGCTGTGTCTCTCCCTGGAGAGGTTCCTCTGCTTCAACGGGGGAAGCCTTGGAAGGAGGGACGGCGGCTACGAGCTGTCCGTGTGGGACGGAAGAGGAGGAAGGTCTTCCTGTTCCGCGTCCGGGTCGGAGGCCGCCTGCTCGCCAGGAGGGATCCCCTCGGCCGGATGGTCGTGGACGTGGACTCCTCGAGGGTCGGGGAGGTGGAGGCCTTCCTGAGGTCGTGTCGGAGGCCGAGGCCGGCCTGGCTGTTCCGATGAGACGGGACGTAAGAAAGGAAAGGAGGACGGGAAAATGAGATTGCCGTTCATGGGGAAGGGAAGGAAGCCGGTGCAGTTCTACGTCGGGAACGGGAACCGGTTCTACCGTTCCAACTACCTGACGGACAGGGCGTTCGCGCATGACCTGAGGGCCATGAGGGGAAAGGGCGTGGACGTCCGGGTCGTCTATGACGACGGGACGGAATCGGGACGCCAGGCACCCCGGAAGAAGGAGTAGGGCATGTCTGGGTCCGGGCACTACCGGAGCATCTTCCCCGGCGAGATGGGCCGGGCGCACGAGGAGTATCTTGACTATCTGGAGCAGCAGCGGAACAAGAAGCTGCGCAAGGCCCTCATGTCGGACACGGTCAAGACGTTCGCCAGTTCGTTCGGCTGGGGCTTCGGGAAGAGGCAGGACGGTTCCATGGAGATCCATCGGATCGACAGGGACACGTTCGAGGTCAGGCTTCTGGTCGTCCATTGCGTCGAGGGAGGAAACGGGAAGATCCGGAAGGTCGGGGATGGGTTCGAGATCGACCTGGATCCCGAGAAGGTGTTCGACCGGGACGAATGCGATGAGTATCTTCACAACATCTTCCGCGCGATGGGAAGGAAGCCGAAGGTGATGCTATAGGAGGAAAGAGAAATGGCAACGAAGGGAAAGACGGCAGTAGGAAAGGGAAGCGGAAGGAAGAGGACGTTCGGGTTCTCCAAGCCGCGGTACTGGAGGTACAAGCTGGAGGTAACCGAAAAATCGAGGATCGACAGGGATGGCGTCGTCCTCCATTCCCCGCTGACGCCGACGGAGCTGAGCTATCGCTCGGGCTACATGCACTGCTACAGGGACAACGCGGCCGACCATGAGTATCAGACCGAAAGGAAGTCGTCCGCAAGGGCAAAGGCGGCGAAAGTCGTCCGTTAGGAGGAAACGAGGATGGCTATCACGAAGAAGGGACGCTACAGGGAGGGCCTCGAGCATGCCAATGACCTCATCGCCCACATTGAGGAGAGGGAGGGACGGCAGAAGGCCCGGGAAATGGCCAGGCAGCAGCACGAGCGTTTCGACGAGTACCAGTTCCGTGCCCTGGCCAGGGGCGACGCCGAGGCGGACTACTATCGCGGACTTGCGATGGGAATGGGGATGTACGCCGCGACGGGTAAGAAGCTGTGTCGTTAGCCGAACGGAACATAGGAGGGAAAGATGACTAGAAACAAAAAAGAAAAAACAAGGCTTTCCATCACTATCGGCTTTCTTTCCGTTTTGGCTGGAATGACCGGGGCAATCGGGAATCCTGCTCTTCCCAGGTTCCCGGAAACCGAAACTGCCGAGTAATTGAAAGGAGAAAGAAATATCAAATGAAAAGAATCAAGAAGGCAGGAACTATCGTTCTCGGCCTTGTGGCCATGCTCACCGGGGCCGGAGCCAAAAGCAATGTCGGAACGCTTGCGAACCCGGCGATTCAGAGGATTGCGAGGTCCCAGGTATCGTTTCCCGACAGGACCGACGATTCCGAGGTGAAGACCGGAACGAGGGTCAGCGGAATTTACACAATCGATATGTCCGGGGGAGCGTCAAACGTCAACTTCTACTTCAACCAGGATCGCATCACTTCGGCATTCAATTCGGGCTATGACGCATCCTACGACTACATGGAAGCCGTTTTCGAGGGAAACGGATTGGACACTCTTTGGGACACGTTCGCGTCCGTCTTCCTCCAGGGGAAGTTGGCCTCCATCCCCTACGATATCGTCAAGTCTACGGGCAAGGTCACCCTTACCTTCCAGATTGGCTCTTTCCCGACAGCCCAAACTCTCGTTGACCTATTCGTCAAGAACCTCCCAATGAGTTCCGCGCCGACCCTCTCCGGTCTTGCCTCTTCCGACGGTACGGGAGGACTATTCCTCACCATAAATTCCTATAAACTCCCAAAGCTGGTTCAGGACGGCGAGACAGCGGAGGTCTACATCAACGTCGATGATCCTCTATCCATCGAGCAGATCCTGGCCAACGTCACCGCGCAGGACCTCCTCGGCGAGAATGTAACCGTGAACTGCACGGTCGAAGAGAAGGCCAAGTACAATTCCTCCAACATCGGAATCTACAAGATCACGGTCACGGCCACGGACAAGTACGGGCAGACCGCGACCTGCTACCTCAACATCCATGTCGTCGACACGGTAGACCCGACCATCTCCCTCGTCAAGGCCTTCGACTTCACCGTCGGATCCACGCTCCAGTTCTCCAAGATCTCCGAATACATCTCCATCACCGACAACGGGACATCGCATGGAGGCACCATCGGAAACGCGACCTACACCATCGACGGGCAGGCATTCAACAGCGACAGAACGTGGGGCGCGGACGACGTCGGAAACCACACCATCAAGGTTACGGTAGCCGACTCTTCGGGCAACAGCGCAACCAAGGAGTTCTCCATTACCGTCCGCTAATCCCATGGCCCTTTTATCACATTTATGTATGGCGTTGAAGGATACCTGCTTATAGTTCTTTAAATTGTCCTCTTCTTCTCGTAGAGCGTGTTCCTTGCACTATT
>CASGEC010000001.1 GCA_949300365.1 uncultured Bacillota bacterium | reverse complement strand
GCGTGCGCCTCGCGCGCACCATCGGCGGCGGCGACAGCCCGGCGGACACACCCGATCCCATCCCGAACTCGGAAGTTAAGCGCCGCGGCGGCGAAAATACCCCTCGGGGCAAGATAGCTCGCTGCCGCTTTTTTTGTTTTTAAATTTATTGATTTCCATATATTGATTGTGATAAAATTGTCTCGTTGTATGGCCTCCAGTAGCCAGCAACCGCATAGAAACGGTCCAATCCTTCTTATGAGGATGCCGTAATAGCGAGTAATCAAAAGATAAAGGAGGCAGAAATGTACGCTATTATTTTCACTGGTGGAAAGCAGGTAAAAGCTGAAGTCGGCAAGACCATCTACACCGAAAAGATCGATGGTGAAGTCGGATCTGAAGTCGTTTTCGACAAAGTCCTCTTCGTTGATTCGGATAAGGCCTATGTTGGTCAGCCCTTCGTCAAAGGCGCTTCTGTCAAGGCCAAGATCGTGAAGACTGGCAAACAGCCCAAGATTCATGTCCTTCGCTACAAGGCCAAGAGCAATGTCCGCGTCCACAAGGGCCACAGACAGCCCTATACGGCTCTGACTGTTGAAGCGATCACGCTCTAATTCGTATAATGATTGAGGTTTCCGTTCGCTATTGCTCAAAAGAATTGCGTGCCATTGCCGTCAAAGGCCATGCCGACCCACTAGTCTGTGCTGGTGTCTCTTCTTGCTTTGTCGGGGCTTGCAATGCTCTTGTCGATGAGGAAAACATCCACGTCCATATCGAAGGTGGGAATTCCTCGATCCAGGCGGATAAGAAACTCAATGACCACGATGCGATCGTCATCGAGACGTTGCTTGTTCAACTGAGAACAATCGAAGAAAAGTATCCCAAGGAAATCGTCGTTCGTGTTTCTGGGAAGAAAGGACAGGAAAAATGAAATTCAGATTTGAGTTAGACATTCAGCTCTTCGCTTCTCATAAAGGTGTCACTTCCACTAAGAACGGAAGAGATTCCCAGTCCAAGAGGCTTGGCGCCAAGCTCTGCGATGGTCAGTGGTGCCATTCCGGTTCCATCATCTATCGTCAGAGAGGAACCAAGATCCATCCTGGCAACAATGTCAAGAGGGCTGGAGACGACACTTTGTTTGCGCTTATCGATGGCTATGTCAAGTATGAAAGGCTTGACAGGAGGCGCAAGAAGGTCTCTGTCTATCCTGACAAGCCTGAAGTCGTTTCCAAGTAAGGTGCAACAGTGGCTTCGGCTTGCCGAAGCCTTTTCTTTTTTCACTGAGGTAATCCATGTTTGATCATTTCAAAATTACGGTCCAGTCCGGCAAAGGAGGCGATGGCGCGATTGCTTTTCGCCATGAGAAGTCGATCGCACGCGGCGGTCCTTATGGCGGAAACGGCGGAAGGGGAGGTTCGGTCTATATTCAATCCTCCAAGGATGTCGAGTCTTTGGCGAGCTTCAATTTCCGGCAGCATTTCTTTGCGACGGATGGCGAAAACGGAAAGACGAAGCTCTGCAATGGCAAGGATGGGAAAGACGTCTTTGTCATCGTCCCTGTCGGCACGATCGTCACGGATGAATTAGGCCATCTCGTCGCCGATCTCGATAAGGACGGGGAAAGGGTATTGGTCGCCAAAGGCGGTAGAGGCGGAAGAGGCAATGCCTGCTTCAAGTCTTCGACAAGAAGGACGCCCAATATCGCCGAAAACGGCGCTCCCGGGGTGAAGAAGATCCTTTCCTTGGAGCTGAGGCTTTTGGCCGATGTCGGCCTTGTCGGTTTTCCGAATGCCGGCAAATCGTCCTTGATCTCGGCCATGACCAACGCCAAGTCACTTGTCGCATCCTACAAGTTTTCCACTTTGGAGCCGGTTCTTGGCGTTTGCTTCTGCAACGGAAAGACCGATCGTTTCGTCATCGCCGATATTCCCGGTCTGATTGAGGGCGCTAGCCAAGGAAAGGGCATGGGCTATGACTTCCTCCGCCATATCCTCCGCTGCCGGATCATCGCCCATTGCATCGATCCTACGGACAAGGAACATGGTTCCATCGAAGAGTCCTTGCTTGCCATCAACAAGGAGATCGATGACTATAGTCAAGAGTTTGAGCATAAGAAGCATGTCATCGTTTTCACCAAAATGGACTTGGTGGAAGACCGCACGGAGATTGATTCCTTCATCCAGAAGCACAAGAAGGAGTATCCGATTTTCGAAACCTCCTGCCTGGATCCCGTTTCCCTCGATAAGCTTTCCACAGCCCTTCTTCAAATCGTCAGGGAGGAGGAAGCAAGCGAGAGCAAGAGGCGGTTTCTCAATGACGAGAAGGAAGTTGTTTACTCTGCCAAGGACTTCGACAATGGACAAATTCCGGACTATCAGATTATCCAGGATGCCGAAGGCCGCTATGTCATCCAGGGTGAGCGCGTCATAAGGACAAAACGGCTTATCAATCTGTCGACGGATGAAGGCTTGGACCGCCTTATCGAGTATCTGGATCGTATCGGAATCAACGAACGGCTTCGCGAATTGGATGCCCAGCCGGGTGCCACTGTCCTGTTGGACGATTTCGAATTTGAGTACCAACCCTGATAAAATAGTTTACGGATGGACGATTTCATCCCAAAGAGAGGTAGGAGGGACTTATGTACCATTATTTTCATGGAATGATTACCATGCATTTGGACAATGCCATCGTCGTTGAGTGTCACGGAGTGGGATACGAATGCCTTGTTTCCCATCCCGAGGACTTTCCGATAGGGGAGACGATGTTCGTCTTCGTCTGCTTCTTCGTCCATGATAACGAACAATACCTTGTCGGCTTCAAGACGAAGGAGGAACGGGAATTCTTCCTCAAACTGACGAGCGTTTCTGGTGTCGGAACCAAGACGGCCATGAATCTTCTTTCCAATTCCTCCGTCGAGCGCCTTGCCTCCGCTATCGAGAAGTCCGATCAGAGCTACCTGATGGGCATGCCCGGAATCGGAAAGAAGACCGCTTCCCAGATCATCCTGGACCTCAAGGGAAAGCTTGTTATCCCTGTCTCGACGCGTTCCTTCTCCGAAAAGAACATGGAGTTGGCCTATGAAGGTCTCAAGGGTCTTGGCTTCAAGGTCAAGGAAATCGAGGAAGCCCTCAATCAAATTCCCGAAAGGAACCTGTCCGTGGAAGACTACATGACGAAATGCCTGCGCCTTCTGAACAAAAATGGATAATTCCCAATCCCCGATTCCGGAATCGACCGTTGCCAAGGAACTGACTCAGAAGGATGATGCCATCGACCTCAATCTCCGTCCGCAGTCCTTGGTGGATTACATCGGCCAGCCGGAAATCAAGAAAGAGCTCTCCATCGCGATCAAGGCGGCAAAGCTCCGCAATGAGTCCTTGGACCATGTGCTTTTCTATGGTCCGCCGGGCCTTGGAAAGACTACCCTTTCTTCCATCATCGCCCATGAGCTCGGGACGGACATCAAGGTCACGAACGGCTCTTCCCTGATCCGGACCGGGGATTTGGCCGCGATCCTTTCGTCCTTGAATCCCGGCGATGTCCTTTTTGTCGATGAAATCCACCGCATGCCGATCGTCGTGCAGGAAGTCCTTTATAGCGCTATGGAAGACTTTTCCCTGTCCCTGATCGTCGGCAAGGGGCCCGATGCCCGCACGTTGAACATTCCCCTTCCGCCTTTTACCTTGGTCGGGGCAACGACCGATCCGGGAAAGCTTTCGGCTCCCCTTCGCGATCGTTTCGGCATTCTCCTTTCCCTAAAGTACTATTCTCCGGAAGATCTCCTCAAGATCGTCCGCAGGACAAGCGTGGCCTTGAATTTCCCTATCACGATCGATGCTGCCTATCAGATCGCCCTGCGCGGAAGGGGAACGCCACGAATCGCCAACCGCCTTTTTCGGCGTGTGCGCGACTATGCCACCTTCGAAGGGAAATCCATCATCGACATCGAGGCGACAAACCATGCCATGGAGGCTCTCAACATCGACGAGCTCGGCTTGGATGAGACGGATAGGAAGATCTTGGAGTGCCTCATCTACCGCTATGACGGAAAGCCGGTCGGCCTTTCGGCCTTGGCGTCGGCTATAGGCGAGGGCGTCGAGAACATTTCCGACGTCTATGAGCCCTATTTGGTGCAGATCGGGATGATCAACCGCACGCCAAAAGGCAGGGTGCCCACGAAAAAGGCCTACGAACACCTGAAAATCGGGCGAGGTCAAGCCGATTTGAACGGACATTTGTCTTGAATCATATATATTATTCTGCTAAATTATTCGAGTATTTTTGCCTGTGCATGAAAACTTCAAGGAGGGTCAGCCATGCGACGTCTCTTAGCATACCTGATAATGATGTTGACAGCGATCGGTGTCATTGTCTTCAATGTCCAATCCGTTTTGGAAAACACCAATGATGCCATGGAATTCGGACGGGGCACTGAGCTCGTCTATTCCATCACCAAGAGAGAAAAGGACAACTACGATTCCAACAAGTATCCGAACCTTAACAATGCCAGCGAGGACTCCCTTGAGCTGAAGAACATCGACATCGCCTCCAAAGTCATGGACCGTTTGGACACGGCCGGCGTTCGCAATGCCGATGTCCAGGTTGTTCAGGGCGATCCGGATACCAATGTCGGCTATGAGCTTCGCGTCACGATCTCCCCTCTTTCCGATACGGAACTCAACAACGTGAAGGAAATTCTCCGCCATACGGGATCCCTTTCCATCGGTACCTTTGGCGACGACTTTCTCTATTCCGAGGAAGAATCGGCCGAATTCTTCAACACCGATGACATCGCCACCCTCGTCTATGACGGCACGACCCCCTATCCGGCGCTCAACGTCCTCTCTTCCGAGGCTTTCGACAAATTGAGCTCCGAGGCCACCACGGCCGGCGAAAACCATGCCAACGACACCGTTCCTGGCGAAGAACAGCCCGAGACTTCCACGGAAGAAGGCGACGAAGACACGACTTCCAGCGTCCGTGGCACGACCCTTTATCTGTGGATGAACAAGACGACGGAGGACACCTTCGACAAGGCCTATGGCGTCAACGACACCCCCATCGTCCAGGAAGTCAAGGACAAGGTCCTCGCCGAGATCAACGTCAGCGATTTCGATTCCACCAACATGCGACTTCTTATCCGTACCGACAAGGACGGAAACGCCTTCACGATTTCCACGGCCCGCGCCTTCGTCAACGCCCTCAATTCGGAAGACTACGGCTTTGACATCGAATACCTTTATCAGAACAGCGTTGCCCCGGCCTTCGGAACGGGTGTCATCAATACCTGCTACCTCATCGTCGGCCTTGCCATTCTTGCCGTCGGTATCCTCCTTGTCCTTCTCTTCGGTATCAGCGGTCTGACCGGTGCGGTCACCCTGGCCCTTTCCGGCTTTACGTCCTTGTGGCTTATCTCCCTTCTCGGCTTTGAATTCTCCGTGGCCTCGATCGCCGGACTTTTCGTCGCCCTGGCCCTTTCCTTCTTCCTCTCCGCCAACTATTTCCATCAGGTGTGGCTGGAAGCCAAGACGAAGGAAAACCTGGAAAAGGCAAACAGGGAAGGCTATCGCAAGTCCTTCTTCATCGGCCTGGACACGACGGCTGTCCTTCTTGTCCTCTCCCTCTTCGGCTTCCTCTTTGCCACGGGCAGCTTCCAGACCTTCTTCGGAACCCTCATGATCGGCACGATCGTCTCCTACATCCTGACGAACTTCCTCAACAAGTGGGCGACCTATTGGCTTGTCAAGGATAGCAACAAGAGCGCCGTTCCTTACTTCAAGCTCTTCCAGGGAAAGGGCAAGGAGAAGGAGACCGAATACGTCTCGACCAAAAAAGGCCACTTCTCCCATGTCGTCATGCCTATCGTCGGCATCGCCTCGATCGCCCTTCTCGCCATCAGCCTTCCCATCAGCAACGCCTTGGGCGGAACGGGCTTCCATGCCTTCAACAATTCCGGAAGCTATTCCGAGGGCTATACCCTCTCCATCAGCTACACGACCGAGCTCCAGCGCTATGAGACGCTTGAGACGAGCCAGCGCTTCCTCCTCTATCTTGAGGAAATCGGCAAGGGCGAGAACGACACGCCTCAGTTCATCGCCGTTTCCAGCGAGGATAGCATGCCGACTCCGTCGGATGTCCCGATGTTTGTCTACTATCCGGAGACGGCTTCCTTCAACTCCGTCGAAAGATCGGACGACAAGGGCGAGACCTATTATGAGAACTACTTCTCGGTCGATGTCGATCGGGATCTGAACACCCTGAGCATTTCCTCGGAGCAGACGCTTGTCAACTACATCAGCGAATCGATTCGCAACAACAGCTATACCTTGGCCGAGGACAACAACGTCATCGTCCGCCCCGGACAGGATCCGCACTTCGTCTCAAGCTCCCTTATCGTCGGTGCCTACAAGCTTCAGCCGACGAACGTCTATCATTCCTCCGTCAATCTCTTCCTCTTGGTCTTCCTCCTTCCTGTCTTCGTCGCCGTCTATGTCCTTGTCCGCTATGGAATCCTGGCCGGCCTTTCCGGCCTTGTCGGCGGGGAACTCTATGCCGCCCTTCTTGTCGGCCTTCTCTCGTCAAGCCAGGTCCCCTTCAACAGCTATTCCGCCTTCGGTCTCCTTGCCGGCTTTGCCCTCAGCCTTCTTCTTTTCGTGCCGATGATCGGACGCAACAAGATCCTCCTCAAGGAAAGAGGCATCCGCCAGAGTGCCACGGCTGAGCAGAGAGCCGAAATCACGAACCATGAAGCCCGTCTTGCCCTCCCCATCGCCCTTTCCACTTCCGCCTCCCTTGCCATCCTCTTCCTCTCCCTCTTCTTCCTCAACGTCCAGACCGTTCCGCTTGCTGCCATCGGTCTTGTCTCCGCACTTCTTGTCCCGGCATTCCTTGTCTTCTTCCTCCTTCCGCTCTACCATCTTCTTTCCATCCACATCAATTTCCGCAAGGTCCGCTCCCTCTACCAGAAGCATCGCGAAAAGAGAGGCCTTGCCAAGGCCAAGGCTGCCAAGGATGGCATTGTCTATGTCGACGAAGATTCGCCGCATGAAACAATCGTTCCCGGATTGAACGATTTCGTCTTCTGATGCCTTTTCTTACCAGTCTTCTGGAATATTACCACATGACTCTCAAGGACCTCGATGCCCGTAGGGCAAAGAGGTCCTTTGACGATATTCAGCGTCCGGAGGGATGCGCGGGATTCCAAAAGGTCGTTTCCCGACTGGAAGAGGCGATCAAGAAGAACGAGAAGATCGTCCTTTATGGGGACTATGACGTCGATGGCCTTACGGCGACAGCAATCCTCAAGCGCGCCTTGGATAAAAGGGGAGCCACCTCCGGTTTCTTTATCCCGAGCCGCTATGTCGAAGGCTATGGCCTCAACAAGGAGAGGGTCGATCAGTTTGTCAAGAAGGGCTATCAGGTCCTTGTGACCCTGGATAACGGCATCAGCGCCAATGAAGCCATTTCCTACACCAAGAAGGAAGGAATGACGGTGCTTGTCATCGACCATCACGAACTTCCCGAAAAACTGCCGGATGCCGATGGCATCTTCCACCAGAAGCTGGATTGCTTCCTTCCCTATAACTGTTCTGCCGCCTCCCTTTCCTATTTCGTCGCCAGTGCCCTTATGGGAATGGATGACAACTATCTTGCTTTCCTTGCCGGCCTTGCGGTCTTTTCGGACGTGATGCCACTTGTCGGAAACAACCTCGTCTTTGCAAAGCTGGCCCTGCAGAATGCCAATGCCTACCGCTTCAAAAACCTCGGCACCCTTCTTTCCTATCCGCTTTCCTATGAGGATCTCTCTTTCCAGCTCATCCCGATGCTCAATGCCCCCGGAAGGATCAAGAAGGATTCCCTTTCGACCAACTGGGCCTGCCAGTTCCTCATCCGGGAAGAGGACGAGCTTTACGCCTTGAATAAGGCCGACTTCCTCAAGGATACCAATGCGGAAAGAAAAGAATTGGTCAAGCATTTTCGGATCGTCCCGGGATCGTCCCTGGAGACGACCGGTGGGCTTGTCTTCACCTATGATGGACTCTCCGGCCTCTCCGGACTGATTGCCAATCGCTACCTCCGGGAAAAGGGAAAGACCATTGCCGCTTTCTGTCAGGATGAAAAGGACGGAAAGCTCCTTGTGGGGTCTTTTCGCTCCCAATTCCCGATCCTTTCTTCCTTCCTGAAAGGAAAAAAGGATCTCTTCCTCCGCTGCGGCGGCCACGATCGGGCGTGCGGCGTCACTTTGGAAAAGAAGGACTACTACCATTTTGCGACGGCCTTCCTCACCTATTGCGAGAAGGCACGGCTTGAGAATGACCAAATGCCGGAAGAGAAGACGATCGACATCACCTTGGAGGATCTCTGCGAGGAAAACTTCCTTATCCTCGATCGTTTCGAGCCCTTCGGGGAAGGATTCCCCGCACCGGTCTTTTCCTTGACCTGCGCCACGGAATCAATCCGCAAGGAACAGGGACGCTTTGAGGTTCTTTCTCCCGATGGCAGGGGTAAAGCCATCTGCTTCAAGGACCCTTCGATTCTCAAAGACGCCGAGACGACGACCTTTGTCGGAAGCCTTTCCCGGAACGTCTACAACGGAAGGACGACCTATACCCTCATGGCTGACCACGTGCGTCAGGATTGAGTCTGTCCAAAATTTTCGATTTTTGCGAATTTTCAGTTTCTGGTTGCCTTTTTCCTTTTCCTTCGTACAGCATATAGGAAAAGGAGAGAGACCATGGAAGAAAAAATCGAAGAGAGGCTTCGCCTCGCCACCAGGAAGATCTGCTCGATCGTCCGCGAAGAAATCGATCCGCGCCCCAGCCTTGTCGCCCTCAGCCGCTATGTCCTCCAGATTGTCGAACTGGACAATCCCTGCTTCTGCTACGTCATTCCCTATAGCCGCCTGTCTTTGGGAAAGAGAGGGCATGTCGCCTGCGTCTTCCTCAAGACCGTCGACCATAGGCGTGTCGCCGTCTTCGACACGCATTGCTGGAAGGGGGAGGAAGCCTTGTCCTTTGCAAGGGAAAAGCTTGCCAATTTCGGCCTCTACCTCTTCAGTTCCCGCTTTTGGTGCGACCCCGACTGGCAACGGCGATAAATCCGCCAAATGGGTGAAAGGACGCTTTATATCCTTTGGTTTTTAATATAAAATATTAAAGTTTGGAGCCAACCAAAGTGAAAAGCGATTTAAAGGGACCCGGTGTCTGTTCCTCTCACCCCTTGGACAGGGAAATCGATCGGAAAAAAGGCCGGGAAGCCATTCTCAAGGCCTGTTCCTCCTTTTTCCTCGTCCTTTTTGCCGTCCTCCTTTCCCTCTACTTCACCCTACCTGCCTTCCAGGTGCGCGGAATCCATTACCACGGCATGGAATATCTTTCCTCGGAGGACGTCCATGGCCTTGTCGAGAAGAACGCCTCCTCTTCCCTTCTCTTTGTCGGCGAAAAGGATATCGATCGCATGTCCTCCGCGATCCTCAAGGGGACGAAGGGCCTATTTGGCGAGGTGACCTTCAAGGGCAACATGTTCGGCATGGATTGCTTCGTGAAGGAAAACTATCCGCTCTTTGCCTTGGAAGGAAAAGAAGGCCAGGGGGAGAGGTTCCTTCTCTCTAACGGCAAGTTCCTCGATGGCTTTGAGGATTCCTTCCTCTCCTGCTCGTTGGGAAAGAGCAAGGCCGAGACGGTCCTTGAACGGATAAGGACGGATTGCACGAAGGCGCCTCTTGTTTCCTTTGAAGGGGATGACGAAAAAGGCATGAAGGCACTGATGGATTCCTTTGACGAGCTTCCCTTCTCCGATAGGGATGTCGTTTTTGCTATCGACAGGGTTCTTTTCCATACGGAGGAAACGGGAAAGCTTAGGACGATGGATATCCTCCTTTCCACGGGCGACTATCTTATCGAAGGCATTCCCATTCAGGAGACTTCTTCCTTCTTCAAGGCGGAATTCTTCTCTTCGCTTTTGGATTGCCTGGGACAGAGGAAGACGGAAAAGACAGAAGGCGAGCCTGGCCTTGAAGGGACGTTCTATCGTTTCCGGTATTGCGAAAAAGACGGGGAAGAGACCTATGTTTTGGAGCCTATCGGCGGCAATGGCGAGAAGTTTGATGTTTCTCCAGCGGAGGATTGACAGATGGCAAACAACGTGACGGCAATCGAGATCGCCCAGTCCGGCATCCGGATGGCGATCGGCTATGTCCAGAATGGCAAGGTCTATCTCTTGCAGGCTCTCCAGGGGGAGAGGATTCCCTTGGATAGCGATGGCGGCATTTCCGTCAAGGCCGCGGAGGAGAGCATCGCCCTTCTTTTCCAGACGGCCAGGAAGGCCTTGGGAGCGAATTTCGACTTCGGACCGGTCATCGCGATTTTCCCGGGAAAGAACTTCCGCTGCAAGGAAGGCGAAGGAACGACCTTGACCGTGGACAAGCTCAACCATATTCGACAGCTGGACTATTCCAACTGCATCAACATGATCCAGAAGGAGACGAGGGAAGATGGCTATGCCGCCGTCTGCTGCGCCCCGTTCCTTTTCGTCTACGACAACCAGGCCAAACGGGAATTCCTTCCGGGACTTTCCTCCGAGAAGCTGACCGTGAAGGCGGATTGCATGCTTCTGGATTCCAATGACGTCCATCGCTACCGCAAGATCTTCAACGACCTCGACATCTTCCCCTACCTCGAATTGGTCGACGTCTATGCCTCCCTCTGCTTCCTCCAGGGAACCTTCATCCCCGAGAAATTCCTCTTCCTGTCCCTTTCGGAAGATCACGTGACCTTTTCCCTTGTCGAGGAGCGGCGGCTTCTCCTTTCGGAATCCCTGGACTTAGGAATCGCGGATTTCATCAAGGGGTTCAGCACGCAAAGCGGAGCCCCGTTAAAGGAAGCCGAGACGTTTGTCCGTCTCTTCGGCTTTGTTGCCGATACGGACCATATCGTCGCCCCCTTGCCCCATGTGACGACTTTGGATACGATAAGACGGGTCCTGGAAAAGGCCTTTGCGCCGATTCTCGGGAAAGCCGACGAACTGAGCGATTCCTTGCATCTGGAGCAGAACGTGCCGCTCGTCCTCTTTGGATCGGGGGCGGAGATAGCGGGAATCGATGCCTTCCTTTCGGAAGGGACAGGACGGGAATGCTACATCGTCAACAACAACAGCATCGGTGCCAGAAGCCAGGACTTCATCCCGTGTCTTGGTGCCATCAAGGCCTCTTCCCTCCCCTATCAGCTATCCAGCAACGAAGGGCAGAGACAGGCGGAAGACGAAGTGATAAGGAAGACCTTCTTTGGTCGGAACTAAGGAGACAATGCCATGGAAGAAAGAGAACTCAAGGCCATGATCGACGAAGACGAGCTGAAGACAAATGCCAAGATAAAGGTTATCGGCGTCGGCGGAGGCGGATCCAATGCCGTCAACCAGATGATCCACGACAAGGAAGAACAGGTCGAATATTGGGTCTTCAATACGGATAACCAGGCCCTTTCCAATTCCCCTTGCCCAAACAAACTCGTGCTGGGAAGAAACGTCACCAAGGGATTGGGTGCCGGCGGCAACCCGGAAATGGGAAAGAAGGCCGCTGAGGATTCCTATGAGGACATCAAGCTTGTCGTCAAGGGATGCGACATGGTCTTCATCGCCGTCGGCGAAGGCGGCGGAACCGGTACGGGCGCTGCCCCGGTCGTTGCCAAGGCCAGCAAGGAAGAGGGCTGTCTTGTCCTTGCCATCGTCACCAGACCCTTCAACTTCGAGGGAAAGCTTCGCAAGCTCAACGCCCTGGAAGGCATCAATGAGCTGATCAAGAACGTCGATGCGCTTATCGTCGTCTCCAACGACCGGCTGATGTTCAGCTCCGGCGGACAGTCGATCAAGAACGCCTTTGCCGCTTCCGACAAGACCCTTGCCGATTCCGTCAGCACCGTCACGGACCTGATCCTTGTCCACGGCATCATCAACCTCGACTTTGCCGACGTGAAGTCGACCCTGCAGGGCAAGGGCCTCTCCCTTATCGGCATCGGCACGGGCAAGGGCGAGAACAAGGCCATCGAGGCAGCGACAAACGCCATCAACTCCCCGCTTCTGGAAGCCTCCATCAAGGGAAGCCGCTCGATGATCATCAACGTCACCGTGAGCGAGGACGTCACCCTCGAGGATATCCAGCATGCCATCGACTACATCACCGAGGCTGCCGGGGCCGACCAGGACAATGGCGTGAACATCATTTTCGGCGTGCAGATGAACGAGAAGTTCCAGGACGAAATGAAGATCGCCATCATCGCCACCGACTTCGCCAAGGAAATCGAGCTGAACCTCCCATCGACCAATAACCTCACCCGCTCCAACCGCCCCTATATCGTCGATCGGACGGCTCCTTCTCCAACCCCCGCCTATGAGTCGCCGCTCAGGGAAGGGGAAAGCCGCGTCGAGAAGGAAATCAAGGAAGAAGAACAGAATTCCGTCCTTCCGGACTACCTCAAGACCCTCTTTGAGAAGGAGGGAAAGGAAGAAAGCCATTCGACGCCGATTGAAAAAGAGGATGAAAGCAAATGACCATCTTGGAATTCCGACAACAATGCGAAAAGGCTTTGGATTCCTGCCGCAAGGAAAGCCAGGAAGTCGACAGCCTGGACAAGCTCAACGCCTTCAAGGGAAGGCATCTGGGAAAGAAAAGCGCCCTGACGTCCTTCTATCAGGGAATGAAGGATCTCTCGCTTGAGGACCGCAAGGTTTTCGGCCAAGTCCTTTCCGAGCTCAAGGCAAACATCACCGCCATCTACGAGGAGCGCCTGAAGGAAATCGACGAGAAGATGCTTCTGGAAAAGATGGCAAAAAAGAAGGTCGACATCAGCCTTCCGGGCTTTGACAAGGCCACGGGGACGATCCATCCTTATTTCAAGGTCGTCCGGGAGATCGTTGACTTCTTCGTGGGCCTGGGCTTTGTCGTTGCCGACGGCCCGGAGGTCGAGACCGACGAGAACAACTTCGAGCGCGTCAATATCCCCAAGGACCATCCGGCAAGGGACATGCAGGATTCCTTCGTCATTTCCGATGGCTGGATCCTAAGAAGCCACACCTCGGCCGTCCAGTCCCGCGTCATGAAGGAAATGGGCGGGAAGGAACCGGTCAAGATCATCTGCCCGGGAAAGGTCTACCGCCGCGACAACGATGCCACCCACTCCCACCAGTTCGGCCAGATCGAAGGGCTGGTCATTTCCAAGGATGCCACCTTTGCCAATCTTCTCGAGCTTTTGACCAAGCTCCTCCGCCATCTCTTCGGCGAAAAGCGTTCCGTCCGCTTCCGCCCGTCTTTCTTCCCCTTCACGGAACCCTCCATCGAGGCGGACATCTCCTGCTTCGAATGCGACGGGAAGGGATGCTCTTTCTGCAAGAACACCGGCTGGATCGAGATCCTGGGCGCCGGCATGGTCCATCCCAATGTCCTGCGTCTCAACGGCTATGACGACAAGGCCTGCCAAGGCTTTGCCTTCGGACTGGGCATCGACCGTATCGCCATGCTCAAGTACGGAATCGACGACATCAAGAAGCTCTACCTGGACGATGCGGATTTCCTCGCCCAGTTCAGAAAGGAGTAAGGCATGCTGTTCTCTTATCGATTGCTTTCGAAATTGGTGGATCTCTCCGGCCTTTCCGTCGAGGATGTCTGCCATCGTCTGACTTTCTCCGGATTCGAGGTCGAGGGAACGGAAAGTATTGCCTCTGCCTCCCGTCTTGTCATCGGAAAGGTCCTTGAGGAGCGCAAGCATCCCGATAGCGACCATCTGCACCTTCTGACCATCGATGCCGGCGGGGAAGGCATCCTCCACATCGTCTGCGGTGCCCCCAATGCCCGCAAGGGAATCAAGGTCATCGTCGCCTTGGAGGGCTGTGAGCTTCCTGCCCTTGGCATCACCATCAAGAAGGGCGTCATCCGCGGCGAGAGCTCCGAGGGCATGTGCTGCTCCTTGGTGGAACTTGGCGTTCCCAAGGAAATGCTCGACGAGAAGCAGGTCGTCGGAATCGAGGAACTTCCGGAGGATGCCCCTGTCGGGGAAAGAAACGTCCTTTCCTATCTGGGACTGGATGACGTCGTTCTGGATGTCAACGTCCTTCCCAATCGCCCGGACTGCCTCTCCTATCTTGGCCTGGCGCGTGAGCTTTCCGCCCTCTTTGGAAGAAAGCCTGTCTCCTTGAAGAAGACCGACATCTCTTCCCTTCCTTCCATCGTCAAATGCGAAAGCCAGAGTGCCTCCTGCCCGCGCTTTGATATCCTTTCCCTTCGCGACATCAAGCCGAAGAAGGAGACACCGCTTGCTCTCAGGCGCTATCTCCAGGCCTCAGGCATCCGTCCGCTTTCCCCGCTTGTCGACCTTGGAAACTTCGCGATGCTTGTCACCGGTCAGCCGCTTAACCTCTACGATTCTCGCGACAACGAGGGCCAAAACTACGTCCTCCGCGATGATTACGAAGGGCCTTTCGAGGCCTTTGACGGGGAGAAGTACGACCTTGTCAAGGGAGACCTTTCCATCTTCGGAGGCAAGGATATCCTCTGTCTTGCCGGCATCGCCTCTGGAAGGAAGGCCATGGTAAGGGAGGATACTTCCGGCGTGGATATCGAGCTTGCCTGCTTCTATCACAAGAACATCCGCCACACGTCCGCCCGTCTTGGCCTCTCCTCCTTCTCAAGCCAGCTTTTCGGCAAGGGCAGGAACCCGTATCTTATCGATGAGGCCGTGCAGGTCACCATCGCCCTTCTTCCCTACTTCCTGGAGGATTATAAGCTTTATTCCTATTGCTCTACGGAAAGCCTTCCGCCGAAGACGGGAGGAATCGCTTTCTCGCTGGAGCGTCTCAATAGGCGGCTCGGATCCGACTATACGGAAGAGGAAGTGGACGAAGTCCTTTCCCGCTATCGCGTAGAGAAGAAGGATGGCCTTCTTTATCCGCCTCTTGACAGGAACGACCTCCGCGAGCAGTGCGATATCGACGAGGAGGTTTTCCGCTACTATGGTGCCGAGCGCATCAAGCCGTCCCTGGAGCACTTCCCCATCACCTATGGCGGACTGAACGACTCGCAGAAAAAGCAGCGCGCCATCGAGGATCTTCTTTCCGGGATGGGCTTTTCCGAATGCCTGACCTATACCCTTGTCTCCAAGGAAGAGGACAGGAAGCTGCGCGTCTTTTCGGAGGATTTGTCCTATCAGGTCAAGAACCCGATGACGAAGGACCATGAGTTTGTCCGCAGCGACCTTCTTTCCTCCCTTCTTTCCTGCATGCATTCCAATCAGGGAAGACAGCATAACGACCTTTCGCTTTTCGAAATCTCGCCTATCGACACCCCGGAGGGAAACGGCCTCTATCTTGCCCTCCTGCAGTCGGGTAACCACTATGCCTGCGACAACTTCAGACCGATGCCCTATTCCTTCTTGACGATGAAGGGGGCTGTCGAGTCCCTCTTCTCCCTTTTGGGCATGAAGGAAGGGAGGTATCGTCTCCTTCCGAGCGAGAATCCGTCCTTCAACCCGATGGCAAGCGCGGATGTCTTCCTTGGAAAGAAACTCGTCGGGACCTTCGGCGTCCTTTCCCCGAAGGTGGAGAGAGGGGAACCCATTGTCGGCGAGTTCGACCTCGGCTATCTTCTTTCCCAGCCCTCCGGACGCTTCCATATGGAAGAAAGAAAAGGGTCACTCCCTGTCCGCCGGGATCTTTCCTTCCGCCTGGATGGCAAGAGCGACTATGCCACGATCCGCAAGACCATCCTCAAGGCCAAGGGAAGCCATATCGTCGACGTCTCTCTCTTCGACCTCTTCCACGACGAGAAGGAAAACTGTGACTATATCGGCGTCAGCCTTCTTATCGCCGGCGAGAAGACCCTTACCGATGCGGAGATTTCCGCTTCTGTCGAATTGGCCGTCGAGGAAGTCCGCAAGAGTCTTGGCCTGGGTTTGAGAGGTGAATAGGATGAGTAGCTTCCGCCTTGTCGAGGATTCGGCTACCTATGTCCGCGCCGAGGACTTCTTCGACCACGTCGCCCTTGTCGCCCATAACTGCTACCAGGTTTCCGAAAAGGACCATGAAAGCAACGTCCTCTTTCTCTCCCGGCTCATCGCCAATGGCCATCTTGCCATGATCGAGCACTACCGTTTCCTCTTTCGGCTACGGGAAGAGGCGTATCAGGAAATCCGCCAGTTTGACGATGCCTATCAGGACCGCTTTGAGGACAAGGGCCGCTATTATGTCTCGACTTCCCTTCGCCCGCTTCTGGAGTCCCAAGACGAGAGAAGAAATGCCTATCGTGTCCTGATGTCCGCACTGAGCGCGGATATCCAGAAGGTCCTTGGTGAGTTTGCCAATAGGGAAGGGGCCATGCTTGTCTCTCCGGAGAGAGAGAACCTTTCACGGGAGCATTACCTTCTTTCTGTCTATCCGACCTACCACCTCATCACCGACCGCGGTGTCACCCACGAGCTTGTCCGACACAGGCCGTGCTCCTTTGCCCAGGAGTCGACCCGCTATTGCAACTATTCCAAGGACAAGTTCGAAAACTGCCTCACCTTCATCAAGCCTCTTCGCTATGAGGAGATGAAGACGATCTACGACCGTTTCTTCCAGGAGGCCTCCGATGCCTACTTCGCCCTTTTGGAAGCCGGCGCCAAGCCTCAGGAGGCACGGAGCGTCCTTTCCAATGCCCTCAAGGCTTCCATCATGGTGACCTGCTCCCTTAAGGAGTGGATCCATATCCTTGCCCTCCGCTGTTCCCCTTTTGCCCATCCCGATATTCGCCGTGTGATGGAGAAGGTCCGCGACGATCTTCTTCAAAGAAAGCTTCTCCTTCCGGAGGAATGCCATGAATAGGAAGGAAGAGGATTGCCTTTCGCTGGATCCGGAATACGTCCTTCGCCTTCCCGATGCATCCCTTTCCTTCGACGTGGGACTGACCGCGGAGGAAAGGAAGGCTTTCGTCAACCTGTTGGACTTTGCCGATGGCCAGCTGGATGTGTCCCTTGTCGGGAAAAGCCCTGTCTTCCAGGCGCATGTCCTTTTGAGCGGGAACGCCCTTGTCCGGGATAGCCATGACGGAAAGGAAAGGGCACTTCCCATCGAGGATGGCGTCGACCTCGTCCTCGACACGAAGGACGACGAGGAATCCGACCTTCCCCTGGAAAGGGATGGGACGTTTCATCTGCGGGGAACCTTCCTCTCCCTTCTTCACGATGCCATTCCGGCAAACTACTCCGAAGTGCCCTTGACGCGGATAGAGACCGATGACTATGTCCTGATGAGCGAGGACGAGTACGAACGCTCCAGGAAAAAGACCGCCTTCTCGGCCCTGGACGGCTTCTTCGACGAGACGGACGACAAGAAGGATTCCTAAGGATATCCGCCACCCGGAAGGGTGGTTTTTCCTTTTTCGGAACAAATAAGCCCACCTTCTCCCACCGGCAAATCCCAGGAGCGGGAAAGGGGAAGAGGGCATTGGCAAAAGCGGAAAATGCCGATAAAGACGGCACTTTTGCGGTGCGCCGGAATGTGTGCGAGGGGCGGAAATGGGGAAATCAAAGACAAAATTCCTTTTTTGATTGCCATTGTATGGGAGAGAGTGTATAATTGTGGGCGTAAGTGGGAGAAGAAGATGTTCATCGGAAAGAAAGAGCAGACCATCGACGACAAGAACAGGATGGTCTTGCCGACGCTCTACCGCAACGACTTCCAGGGCGGCGAAATCTACGTCACCTTGGGACTCGATCATTGCATCGAAGCTTTCCCGACGTCCGTCTATGGGAAGAAGGCGCAGTTCATCGCGGGACTGGATGAATTCGATCCCGTCGCGAGAATGACCAAGCGTACCTTCATGAGCAATACCTTCTGCCTCCAGATCGATTCCCATAACCGGATTCTCCTTCCACGCGAACTCACCGAAAAGCTCTCCCTGGGTCGGAAAGTCGTCATCGTCGGCGTGATGGACCATGTTGAAATCTGGGACAAGGAAGAATACGAGAAGCAGGAAGCGTTCGAGCAGGAAAACTTCTCCAAGAATGCCCAAGAATTGATGGGAAGGCGCGGATGAGCGAAAGCCACGTCCACGTTCCTGTCCTTCTGGACGAAGTCGTCTCGTTTGTGCCCGATGGCAAGATCGTGTATCTCGATTTGACTCTGGGAAGGGCGGGACATGCCAAGGCCATTCTGGAAAGGATTCCCAAGGGAAGTGTCTTCGTCGGTGTCGATCGGGACAGAAAAGCGCTGGAGGAATCCGAAGAAAGGCTGAAGTCTTTCACAGGAATCCAGAGGGTCTATCTGCATTCCCCCTATGCCGAAGCCTTTCCGGTCATCCGTCGGGAAGGAATCGAGAAGGCCGACTTCATCCTGATGGATATCGGCGTCTCCTCGCCGCAGTTCGATACGCCCGAAAGGGGGTTCTCCTACCGTATGGATGGACCCCTGGACATGCGTATGGATAACGAGACGGGGAGGACGGCCGAAGACATCGTGATGCAGTATTCGGAAAGACAGCTGACCGAGATGTTCCGCAAGAACGCCCAATGCCCCTACGCCAACCTTGTCAGCAGACGGATTGTCGAGAAGAGACGGAATAGGAGAATCGACTCGACGCTGAAGCTCGTCGAGACGATCAAGGAAAGCCTGCCACAAAAGGAGCTGAGCAAGAAAGGACATCCCGCAAAACAGTTCTTCCTCGCTCTGCGATACGAAGTCAACGGGGAACTCGGTCAACTCGAAAGAGGCCTCGAGGAAGCCCTCGACTTTCTCAGCCCCGGCGGAAGGCTTGCGGTCATCGCCTTCAACTTCGAGGAGGACCGCATCGTGAAGGAAAGCTTCCGGAGGCACTCTTGTCCCAAGGTTGTCGACAAGTTCCTCCCGCAAGTCGAAGACGAGCCGAAATTCCTCGAGCTGACGCGAAAGCCCATCGTTCCCGGAAGGGAAGAACTCGAAAGGAATCCAAGAGCCAAAAGCGCCATCCTGAGGGTCATTGAAAAAAGGAGATAGCAAGCGATGAAAGACCGCCTCAGGCGGACCAACGTCCGCAAGTCCAGCCACCGCCTGAAGAGAGCCTGTCTATGCCTCACTCTTTTCGCCCTGGCCTTCTCGGCTGTCTCCCTTGTCTATATCCTGACGGCAAACGCCCATCCCGGCAACAACCCCTTCGAGGCAACCTTCACCCTCCAGTACGAAGAAGAGACGGGTGGGGATGTCCTCAACCAAGGATTCTGAAAAAGCCCGACAACAGCGAAAGCTGTTTTCCAATAACCTCCTTTCTGAAAGCCGCTACCCCTTGCGGCTTCTAGACCCATTGAGACCGGTAGCTGTGCCGGTCTTTTTTCATGCCTGGGATGTCGAAAGGCTGGGAAGGAGGATGGATAAACTCTTTTTCCTTTATATGTTTCGTCGGATTCCAAGATAGGGTTAGGAACGGCGACTTGCTGGGAAGAGAATGGTCATCTCATCGATCAAAAGTGGCTTTGCGCCTTACAATGCCAATTTCGGATCAATGAGCGCAAGCTGACGGCAGTTGAAATTTCCCTTCGGATCGGCCAAGAGGAACGTGCTGGAACAGGCATTTCCACCTGTCCATGTCTTTCCACAAAACTTCGGCCCTTCGATGAGAATGGACCCGAAGGTCTGCAAATGGGCTTGGATTCTTTCGTCACGATTCTTTTCCGATAACCGGGGAGTTTCATGAACGGTTTAAAAAAGCCAAAGACGACAAAATAATAGGCTAACCTGAGAGATTTTGGCCTTTCAATCCGAGGGTTTTAGGAATCGGATTGCTGCAGAAACAATGCCGGAGGAGAAGGGAAGAATAAAAAGGAGGTATCCTGGTATCGGTTGGCTCTCCTCTTTGGATGTCGGGAGGGAAAGAAGAGGGCACTGGGTCGGGTATTAAGCGAAGGCGGACCCATAGATTTTTTCATACAAAAACCTCTCCGGGAAGGCTTGTTGGAAGCTTTCCCGAAGAGGGTGTGTACGATTTGGGAAGGAGCCGTGAGTTAGTAGGAACGGGTGGCCTTCTTTTCCTTGATGTCCTGAAGAAGGAGATGGAGGAAGTCCTTCAGGGAGACGGTACGGGTATCCTTGGCCTTGTGGATACGGTAGGTGACCTGATCGGACTCGGCTTCCTTGGCACCGATGACGAGGGTGTAGCTGACCTTCATCGTCTGCGAGTCGTGGATACGGTAGTTGAGCTTTTCGTTGCGGTCGTCAAGGAAGGCACGGACACCATGCTTCTTCAGCGTGGCAAGGAGTTCCTTGCTATAGGAGACCTGCTTTTCGTCGGCAGGGGAGACAGGGAGGATGCGGACCTGCTCCGGGGCAAGCCAGGTCGGGAAGGAACCCTTGAAGTTCTCGGTGATGATACCGACGAAGCGCTCGATGGAACCGAAGATGGCACGATGGAGCATGACCGGTTCCTTCTTCTCGCCGTCCTTGTCGACATAGGTGAGATGGAAGCGATGGGGAAGCTGCATGTCGAGCTGGATGGTTCCGCACTGCCAGACGCGGTTGAGGGAATCCTTGAACTTGAAGTCGAGTTTCGGGCCATAGAAGGCACCATCGCCCGGATTGATGACGTAGGGAATCTTGTTTTCCTCAAGGCAGGCCTTGAGTTCATCCTCGGCCTTGTTCCAGGTCGAGATCTTGCCGACGTACTTGTCCAGAGGACGGGTCGAGAGCTCGATGTGGTACTTGAGTCCGAACAGGGAATAGACCTGGTCGAAAATCTTCAGGAGGCGACGGATCTCGTTTCCGATCTCATCGAAGGGAAGGAAGATATGCGCATCGTCCTGGGTGAAGCAACGGACACGGAAGAGGCCGTTGAGGGCACCGCTGGCTTCATGGCGATGGACAAGGCCAAGCTCGGCGATGCGAAGCGGCAGGTCACGATAGGAGTGGATGTCGTTTCCATAGACGAGGATGGCGCCGGGGCAGTTCATCGGCTTGATGGCGAAGGGCTTGCCGTCGATCTTGGTGATGTACATGTTCTTCTTGTACTCACGCCAATGGCCGGAAGTCTCCCACAGCTCACGGGAAAGGATCTGCGGCGTCTTGACGACCTTGTAGTCGTTGTCGACCATGAGCTTCCACCAGAACTCCTCAAGCTCGTGTCGGAGGATCATGCCGTTTGGAAGCCAGAAGGGGAATCCCGGGCCGTAGTCGGAAATCATGAAGAGGCCCATCTCGCGTCCGATCTTCTTGTGGTCGCTCTCCTTCCTTTCCTCGAGGATGTGGAGATAATCCTCCAGGTCCTTCTGGGAGAAGAAGGCCGTGCCGTAGATACGGGTCAGGCTATCGTTGTTCTTGTCGCCCTTGAAGTAGCAGGAAGAGGTGGACATGAGCTTGAAGGCCTTGATCTGGCCGGTGGAACGCATATGGGGTCCAAGGCAGAGATCGACAAAGTCGCCCTGGCGATAGACGCTGAGGCTTGCTCCCTTGTCCGAAAGCTCATCGATATGGATAAGCTTGTATTTCTGGTTGGCAAAGATCTTCTTGGCCTCTTCGACGGAGACATCCTCGCGGACGATTTTCTCGTTCTCGGAGACGATCTTCTTCATCTCCTGCTCGATCTTCGGGAGATCCTGGTTCTCGGAAAGGGGATGGTCGAAGCGGACATCATAATAGAAGCCTTCCTCGGTAGCCGGACCATAGGCAAACTGGGCCGTCGGGTAAAGATGCTGGATGGCCTGGGCCATAAGGTGGGCGGCAGAGTGGCGGAGGATTTCCAAGGCTTCCGGAGACTTGGCGGTGATGGCTTCGAAGGTGCAGTTGTCGGGAAGCTTCTCGTTCAGGTCAAAGAGGTCACCGTTGACCTTGGCGCAGATGGCTTCCTTGGAAAGCGAGATGGAGATGGCCTTGCAGGCATCCAAAGCGGTAGAGCCATCCGGAAGGGACATCTTGGATTTGTCTGGGAGGAAAATATACATGTTGTTCTTCTTTCTTCACTTCTCCAGTTCGTGGAGAGCGAGCGAGGCGGCGCCGGCAAGGCCGACGTCTTGGGAATATTTGGCGGTGCGGAGAACGATCGGATTGATGTGCCAGGAAGCAATTGTCGCATTGGCGACCTTTTCAAGGTCTTCCTTGTAGACGTCGCTGGCCTGCCAGGTTCCGCCGGAGACCGCATAGCAGTTGCAGTTGAAGAGGAGCTGGAGGTTACCAAGCCAGGTGCCGAGCAGACGGAGCCAAATGTTGTAGATGCGGCGGGCTTCCTTGTCGTTTGCCTTGACGAGGTCGAAGAAGGTCTTGGCATTGGGAACCCTAAGGCCCTCATAGGCGCAGAGATGGACGATGCCGTTTCCGGAGCAGAGGTATTCGGCCTCATAGAGCTTGTCGCAGTATTCGATGACCTGACGGCCGGCCTCCATCGGAAGGTCGATCATCTCGCCGTTGTGGACGATGCCGATTCCGATACCGGAGGAGATGGTGATGAAGCCGGAATCGAGATAGCCCTTGTTGACGCCGAAACGGCTCTCGACATAGGCGGAGCAATTGCCATCGTTGGCGATACGGACAGGAATGCCCGAGAAGGTTTCGGAGAAGCGGCCATGGAAGTCATAGCCAAACTCGATGCCGAGGTTTCCGCAGCGGCCGACGCGGTTGTGGCTGACGACGCCGCAGATGGACATGCCGATGGCATCTTTCTTCAAGCCGGATTCTTCCTCGACGGTTGCGATAAGCTCAATCATCCGGTCACAGAGCTTGGCCGGATCGTTTTTGATGGAAGGAACGCGGTGGACCGCCTTGATATTGAGCTCTTCATCCATCATGGCGACACGCAGATTCGTGCCACCGCAGTCAATCGCAATAAGATTCTTGGACATTCCCGATTACTCCTTTGCTGTTTTAGTCTTCGTCGATGACGCCTTGATCGTTGAGGGAAAGGACCTTGAGGAAGTTGGTCTTTCCGGCACCGACCGGCGTGCCACCTGTCAGAATGATCTTGCTTCCCTTCTCGAGCTTGTAGTCCTTGGCAATCTTGAGGGCGAGGACTTCCATCTCCTCAAGGAACTGCGGAACCTTGTCGACAAGGTAAGGATAGTTGGCGTAGTAAAGCATCGAATGGGCCAAAGCATCCCGATCGGAGGAAACGACGATGACAGGGCAAACGGGTCTGGTCTTGCTGATGCGGACAGCCGTCGCGCCGGAGACGGAGAAGCAGACGATGAGCTTGGCGTTGACGATCTGGGCCGTGTCGGCAACGGCCGTGGCGATGGCGTCGTTTGTCGTCTTGCGGGAGGAATCGAAGGCCTGGTGGCTAGCCGTCTCATAGTCGAAGCGGCTTTCCATGACCTTGGCGATACGAGCCTGCATCTGGACGGCCTCGACAGGATAATCACCATTGGCGGACTCGCCAGAAAGCATGACGCTATCCGTTCCTTCCTCGATAGACCAGGCGACATCGGAGACTTCGGCTCTGGTCGGGTAAGGATTGCGGATCATGGAGTCGAGCATCTGGGTAGCCGTGATGACCGGCTTTCCGAGCTGACGGCACTTCTGGATCATGTACTTCTGATAAACAGGAACCATCTCCGGAGGAATCTCGATGCCGAGGTCGCCTCTGGCGATCATGATACCATCGGACTCTTCGATGATGGCATCCAGGTTCTCGATGGCTTCGGTGTTCTCGACCTTGGAGAAGATGAGGATATTGTCGCCGCCATGCTCCTTGAAGAGCTTGCGGATTTCACGGATGTCGTTGACGGTGCGGACGAAGGAAGCGGAGCAGAGATCGACATGATTCTCGCAGCCGAAGATGAGGTCGGAGCGGTCCTGGGGAGAGAGATAGTCCATCGTCAGGTGGGCACCTGGGCAGTTGACGCCTCTCTTGTCGTTGCAGACATGGTCGTTGAGGACCTTCATGATGAGCTCGTGGTTCTTCTCGTCCTTGCCGATGCAGGTCATGACGAGGTTACCATCGTCAAGGCGGATGTCGGAGCCGACCTGGACATCGTCATAAAGGCCGGTGTAGGTGACGCCGAAGGCCTTCGTGTTTCCGATTTTCTCCGTTCCCATATAGATACGGACTTCATCGCCGGTCTTGAAGGCAGCCTTACCGCCTTCGAACTTGCCGGTGCGGATCTCAGGACCCTTGGTATCCAGGCAGATCGGGATGATGATGTTCTCTTCCTTCTCGATTTCGCGGAGGGTCTTGATCTTCCCCAACTGTTCCTCATGATCACCATGAGAGAAATTCAGTCTCATGCAGGTCATGCCATTGCGGAGGAGCTCCGTCAGGACAGGCTTTTGCTGACTGGCAGGTCCGATGGTGCAAACGATCTTCGTCTTTTTGTCGATTCTGTAATTCATTTGGTTCTCCTTGTCTATACAGAATTCTCGTCTCTTCTCTTCACTCAAAAAGAATGACCGAAAATAGACAAGCATATTCTAAACAGGGGATTTGTTAAAATCAATTTTAGTGACTCGAAAAACGCCTCATTTGAATCGCTTTCCTAGCCATTCTCGGCCAAAATGGACGAAGAAAGGAAACTTCTTTGCCGCCCTCGGCAAGAGAAGGAGCGAAATGGTATAATCAATTTCAATGAAAATCATCGAAAAAGGCGCTTCCTTCTCCATCGTCTGCCGCTTCACCCTCTCCGAGACGGACGAAACGGTCCTCTCCCTTCTTTATTTGCCTTTGGTCACCGGGACGGGATATAGCCTCTACCGCTATCTTCTTTCCTTGGCTCCGCTTTCCTCCAAGAAGGGTGCCTTCTTTTTTGAGGAACTCGAAAACGCCCTGGATTTCTCTCCGGCCACGATCCTGGATGGCTTCTCCCACCTTGAGGCGATCGGCCTTGTTGCCACTTATCGGAAGGAGAGCCTTCTTGACGGGAAGAGAAAGGTTTCTTTCCTTTTCCGTCTATTCCCTCCGGCCAGTCCGAAGAAGTTCTTCTCCGATGTGATCCTAAGAAGCCTTCTGGAGCAGAAGGTCGGATCGAAGAACTATCAGGAACTTTCTTTTCTCTTCCGAGATTCGGAGAGACTTCCCAAGGGCTTCGTGGATGTCTCTAGCAAACTTCCAGAGGTCTATTCCCTGGAAGAGACAAGCGACAAGGGAAACGAGGAAGGCTTTGAGGACAAGAGCTATCATAACGTCTCCGAATTCGATTCGGCAAAGCTCCGCTCCTTGCTGAGGGAAGAAGGCCTTTTGGAAGCCTGCAAGTCTTCCTTTGACGAAATCGTCGGGCTCGCCACCCTCTATGGGATAAAGGAAGATGAGGCCTTGGAAATCATCGAGAAGGATACGGATAGCCGGAAGGTCTTCCATATGGATTCCTTCAAGGAGGATATCCGCGTCTTTCGCGACTATCGCCCCCTTGCACGAGCGGAAAGCAATACGAGCTACAAGGGGCGTCTGCTTTCGGTCCTTTCTAGCCTTTCGCCGCAGGAATACCTCGCCTATCGCCTCAATGCCAATCCGCCCCAATACATGCTCGAGGAAATCGAGAAGCTTTCCCGGGAGACCCATCTTGCGAATCCGATCATCAATGTCGTCTTGGATTATTCCCTGAAGAAGACGGACGGGAAGTTCACTCCGCTTTATATCGAGAAGGTCGCCTATTCCCTTTTGGGAGACCAGATCCATTCCGCCTACGACGCGATGGTCTATCTCAATAGCCAGGATGCCGGAAAGAAGGCGGCCAAGAACACGCGGAGACGGAAAACCGTTGTCCTTGTCGGGGACGACAAGACGGTCGACAAGTCGCTGGAAGAAAAGGCCCTTGAGGCCGCAAAGAGGAAGGTGCGCCTATGAGCAAGGAAAAGACGGGAAAACTCGAAGAGATGAAGGCATCCGAGAATGCCACCTTTCATGGCGTTGTCTCCTTGGCGGAGAAGGATATCGACCTCCTGAGAACGGAAATCAAAGGCCTTCTTGAAAAGGATTCCCGCGCCAAGATCAAGATCGAATCCCTCTGCAAGACGGAAAAGACCTTTTCCAATTCGTTGGGAAACATCCATACCTTCCTGAAGGACAGACAGATCTGCCAAGGATGCAAAGACGGCCTTTCCTTCTGCCCCAAGAAACGAAACGGCTTTTGCTATGACGTTTCCTATGACGAGACTAGGGATGAAATCAGCCTTGTCTTGAAGCCCTGCCCCTATCAAAGGGAGATGGAGTCCGTCCTTTCCAAGATTGCCCCGAGGGACATTCCCGCCGAGGATCTCTACTCCCAGGCCCTCCGCTTCCTGAAGCTCGTCCGGGAAAGGCCGGAGATGAAAGACGTCCAGCTTGCCTACGGGAACATCCTTCTTTCTAGCGATGCTCCCGGAAAGGATTTCCGCGGCCTTGTCCTTACTTCCCTTAGTGAGACGAGTCTTCCGCAACTGGCGCTGAGCTTCGGGGCGTATTTCTTTGCCAAGAACGGAATCGACTCGGCCTATGTCGACCTCAATGACCTTCTTTTGGGTTTCCGTCTGAAGGATCCATCGGAACTCGAAAGCGTCCGTCAGGACTGGGTTGACGCCGGCACGGCAAAAGCGCTCTTCATCAGGAACATCGATGTCCTTCCTCGGCTTTCCCTCACCGAGGCGGAAAATATCCTTTTCCCTCTTTTGCAGGCCCGAAACCAGGAAGGAAAGGTCACTTTTTCCACCGCCTCGGATTCCAAATTTCTCCGTATTTATCGCAATATTTACTATAACTCGACCTATCTTGACAAGGCCTTGGAAGACGTCGAGGCTATCGGCAAGGTCTTGACTATCCGCGATATCCTTCTTTGATTTTCCGGTGAAAACTCTCCTTTCCACCCAATAAAGGGTGGAGGTAGAGTACTATGGTTTATCAAACCGATTGCAGTGGCTGCGGGAAGGCGGTCGTCCGCGACATGGCCGTCCTTGCCTATGAAGACGAAGCCTTTCAGGTCCTTCCCTTGAAGGAGGATTGCCGTGATTTCCACTCCATACGCACGGCCCTTATGGAAATCGGGATCGAGTGCCTTCCCTATGCCATCAAAAGCCTCGATCTTGTCCGCAAGGAGCAGCTTCCCGCGATAGCGCAGATAAGGAACGACGACAGGCTTCATTTCGTCGTGGTGAGAAGGATCGGGCGTCGCATCCTTGTTGACGATCCGGAATTCGGGACCTATTCCCTGAAGAAGGAGGAATTCCTTTCGGATTTCACGGGGATGATGCTCCTTTTCAAGACAAAGGGGAAAAAGCCCGAAAGGCCGAGGATTTCCCTTTTTGGCTGGCGGGACTATCTTCTTTTCCTCGCCATCTTCCTTCTTCAGTTTGCCACCCTCTTCCCGGCCATCTACTTCATGGGCGAAGGAAAGACCTTGATCTACTCGACGATCCTTCTTTCCCTCTATGCCGTCTTTGCGGGGCTTGGCTTCTATTTGATGCTGCGGACGAGAAAGCGGCTGACACGGGAGGTCTTCCTTCCGTATCTCAAAAAGACAAGGGTGCGGGAGGATGGGCCGCTTCTTTCAAAAATCATCGATGCGGAGATGTCCAAGGCCTATTCCATCATCCAATACGGGATCCTCCTTGGCATTCTCCTGACGATGTTTGCCTTCAACGGCCTCTTCTTTGCTTCCCTTGCCGTCCTGGGTTCCCTTCTTGGCCTTCTCTCCTTCTTCCTGGGGCGGGAGACAAACTATGCCAGGCGCTATTGCGCCAGAAGGGAGAGACGGTATTTCGACCTGCTTGGACAAAGCCTTGCCGACAACGATGACGTCTTCCTCCAGTCGGAGAAGAAGGCCCTCTCCCACGCCGGAAGCCAGGTCACCGTTTTGATCCTAAAGACCGTCATCGTCGGACTCTGTATTCTCTCCTACATGTTTATCAGCGGGAACATGGGCCTGAATTTCTTCCTCTTCAACCTCTTTTTGACGATGGCCATCAGCCAGACGAGCGAAAAGCTTTTGAAGACCTATCTTGACGACAGCCTTGAAAGCCGCGATATCAATTCGCTTTCCTACCCGCTTCCATCCTTTTTGCTTAATATGAAGCTTTCCGTAGGCTATACTAGTAAGAAAAACGGAGGCGGGAGCGTTCATGGACGAAAAAAGGATCCTCGACTATCTGGACAAGACGGGAGAGAAAAAGGGGCTTGAGAAGCTCTTTCGGACTGTTTTCGGACATGTCCTATCCACGTTAGGGAAAACGGGAAGCTTTGAAGTCTCCCTCACCCTTCTTTCGCCGGAGGAACAGCAGCTTCTCAACAAGGAATATCGCCATATCGATCGGCCGACGGATGTCCTTACCTTCGCCTATGAGGAAACGCTCCAGGAGGCGATTCCCGTCACGGATTTGGGGTCGATCACCATCTGCCCGGAAGTCGCAAGAAGGCAGGCCAAGGAATATCATCACCCCTATGAAAGAGAGCTTTCCTTCCTCTTCATCCACGGCCTTCTTCACATCTTCGGCTATGACCATCAGACGGAAGAGGAAAGCAAAGTCATGTTCTCTCTCCAGAACGCGCTTCTCAATACCCTTCCCGTGGACTTCTACACCAATCGAAGGACGCTAGTCAAAAAGCTTCTCGAAGCCCAGAAGAAAGCCATCGTCCCCTATTCCAACTTCCGCGTCGGCGCCGTCGTCGTCACCAAGGACGGAAAATACATCGAAGGCTTCAACATCGAGAATTCCTCCTACCCGGCAACCTGCTGCGCGGAAAGGGTGGCTCTCTATTCTGCCTATGCCATGGGCTATCGAAAGGAGGACATCGTCGCCTTGGGGTGCATTACCGACTCCAGGAACGTGGGAACCTGCTGCGGGGTCTGCCGCCAGGTGATGAGCGAACTGATGCCTTTGACTTCTCCCGTCTATATTTATTCCAGGGATTGCCTGAAGCATATGGATACGACCGTCGAGGGGCTTCTTCCCCATCCCTTCACCAAGGAGGACATGAACAGATGAAATCCGGATACGTCGCAGTCTACGGAAGGGCAAACGCCGGCAAGTCGACCCTGATCAACGCCTGTTTGGGATTCAAGCTCCTTCCTGTTTCCTCAAAGCCGCAGACGACAAGAGACAACGTCCGCGCCATCTATAACGATGACGAGTGCCAGATTGTCTTTACCGACTCGCCAGGTGTTTTCAAACCGCATGGAAAACTGGGAAGCATCCTTCTTCGCGATGCCGAAAGCGCAAAGGAAGGAGTGGATGTCATCGCCTATGTCGTCGATAGCAAGGAAGTCCCCGATTTCTCCCTCTGCGAGAAGCTGAAGAAGGAGAAGACGCCGATCATCCTCTGCTTCAACAAGATCGACCTCGTCCATGCCAACATCGGCGAAGAAAGGCTTGCCCGCTATGTCCAGAATCTCCCTCCGCTTGCCGGCATCGTAAGGATGTCTGCCAAGGACGGCTATGGCGTCGATGACTTCCTCGGGCTCGTCAAGAAGCTTCTTCCGGAAGGGGAGAGGATTTTCCCCGAAGGCATGGTCTCCGATAGGCCGAAGGAATACATCATCGCCGAGATGATCCGGGAGAAGTGCCTCCGCCTTCTCAAGGCCGAGGTCCCCCATTCGATCTATGTGGACGTGCGCCAGATCGACGAAAAGGATAAGGAGATGGAAGTCTTTGCCGACATCATCGTCGAGAAGGATTCCGAGAAAGGCATCGTCGTCGGACAGAACGGGCGCATGGTTTCCAAGATCCGACAGTACAGTGAACAGACGATCTCTTCCTACTTCGGCAAGAAGGCCTATGTCGATTTGCTTGTCAAGGCCGTCCCGGACTGGCGCAATTCCGATCGCTACCTCAGGAAGTTCGGCTACGAGGAATGAAAGGCGAGGAAGTCTCCCTTCAGGGGATGGTCGTCTCCCTTGCCACCTTTTCCGAGGATTCCGCACTCTGTTCCCTCGCAACGGATAATGGCATCGTCCCCCTGCTTCTTGGCCATGTCTATCGCCCCAAAAGCCCTCTGAAGGCCTTGCTTCTTGTGGGAAGCATTGTCTCTGTCCAGGCCGTGAAAAGGGAAAAGGGACCCTACTTGGCCAAACAGGCGCAGGTCGTGATGGATTCCTCTTCCTGCCTTTCAAGCCTTTCCCAAAACGCCTTCCTCCTTCTTTTGCAGGAAGTCGCGGGCCGGCTATACGAATACGGGGATAGCTTTCCCTATGAAAGCGTCAAAAAGATCCTTCTTGCCTTGATGGCCGGGAAGGACCTTCTTTCCCTCTCGCTTCTCTTTCTCGGAATCATCTATCAGTCTCTCGGCGTGGAAATCGAGACCCGTTCCTGCGTCTTATGCAAGAAGACGGATAGCATCGTCTCCTATTCGCTAAGGGAAGGAGGCTTCCTCTGCCTTGATTGCATGAAGAAGCTTGGCCTTGAGCGGAAGTCGGAGATGGATCTCTATGTCCTGAAATACGCCTTCCTTCCCCTAAGCGATACGACCCTCTCAAAGGTGGTCCCTGCCGGAAGCGGAAGACGGGTCTTGACCCAGCTATGCTTGGCATTATGTGACTATTTTGACCTTAAGGAGTTCAAAACCCTGCCTTTCCTTCTTCAACAGTGCCGCAAGGATGGGGATTTGTAATATAATTGAGGCTGTTTGGACTAATCAAATGAACGAGGTATCATCCATGGAGAACAAGGAACACACATTCGAAGAAATCGTCAACCATCTGGTCACTTCCGGCTTTGTCTATCCGGGAAGCGACATCTACGGCGGCCTTTCCAATTCCTGGGATTACGGCCCCTTGGGAACGCTTCTCAAGAACCATCTCAAGGATCTCTGGCTCAAGCATTTCGTCCGCGAGATCGACTACAACGTCCAGATCGATCCGGCCATCATCATGAACCCCAAGGTCTGGGAAGCCACCGGCCATGTTGCCAACTTCCACGATCCCCTCATCGACTGCAAGTACTGCCACAGCCGCTTCCGCGCCGATGATCTGGTCAAGTCACAATGCCCCGACCTGGATGTCGATGGCATGACCCAGGAAGAGCTCAACGCCGTTGTCCAGTCCGGCAAGATCACCTGCCCGAAATGCGGAAAGAGCCAATTCACCGATATCCGCCAGTTCCAGATGATGTTCAAGACCTTCATCGGCGTCACCGAGGAAAAGAGCTCCACCGTCTATCTGCGTCCGGAGACTGCCCAGGGCATCTTCGTCAATTTCAAGAACGTCCTCAGGACGACAAGAAGGAAGCTTCCCTTGGGTATCTGCGACATCGGCAAGGCCTTCCGCAACGAGATCACTCCCGGAAACTTCACCTTCCGTACGCGTGAATTCGAGCAGATGGAAATCGAGTTCTTCTTCCGCCCCGGCGAGGACGAGATGTGGTTTACCTATTACAAGGAAAACTGCAAGGCCTTCGTCGAAAGGCTCGGCCTAAGGGATGACCATGTCCGCTATCGCGACCACGAAAAGGAAGAGCTGGCTTTCTATTCTTCCGCCACGACCGACATCGAGTATCTCTTCCCGAGCCTTGGCTGGGGCGAACTGATGGGCATTGCCTGCCGCGGAGACTACGACCTCAATCGCCACATGGAGCATAGCGGCCAGGATCTGACCTATCTTGATCCCGAGACGCACGAGAAATATGTCCCGCATGTCGTCGAGCCTTCCTTTGGCTTGGACCGTCTGATGCTCGCCTTGCTCATGGATAGCTATGACGTCGAGGAGCTTGACGGCGGGAAGGATAGCCGTATCGTCATGCACCTCAAGCCCGAGCTTTCCCCCTACACGGTCGCTGTCATGCCTCTTTCCAACCACCTCATCGACCAGGCCCGTGAAGTCTATAGGATGATCCATCCGGACTTCGACGCCATTTTCGACACCACTGGAAGCATCGGCAAGCGCTATCGCCGCGAGGATGCCATCGGTACGCCTTTGTGCGTGACCTTTGACTTCGACTCCGTCAACGACAAGATGGTCACCGTCCGCGAGAGGGACAGCATGAAGCAGGAACGCGTTCCGATCGACGGTTTGAAGGACTATATCCACCACTATCTCGATAGCCGGAGGGCCTGATGGACAATTCGGGCAACATCTTCCGGGAGGTCAACGAGAAGAGCGACATCGTCCGCGTCATCGCTTACTATCTTGGAAGCGACGCCATCGTCAAGGCCGGAAAGAGATTCAAGGCCCTTTGCCCTTTCCACAACGACACCCACCCTTCCATGCAGGTCGATCCGGAAAAGAACCTCTTTCACTGCTTCACCTGCGGCGAAGGCGGCGATTGCATCAAGTTCGTCGAGAAATACGCTCACCTCTCTTCTCTCGAGGCCTTGAAGAAGGTCTGCGAGATCTGCAGTATCCCCCTTCCTTCCGGAATCAATTCCTTCCACGAAAAAAGGGACGAGCTGCGGGAGAAATACCCAAAGGAACTCGACGCCCTATCCGAGCTTTGCCATTTCTATCAGCTCTATTTGGAATCCAATGACGGCGAGCCGGGAAGACGCTATCTTAAGGAAAGAGGCATCGGCAGGGACACGATCGAGCATTTCGGCATCGGCTTTTCCCCTTTTGACCCGACAATCGCCATCCGTTCGTTGCGCGGGGTCGGCTATGACGTTCCCGTCCTTGAAAGCGCCGGCATCCTCTCCAATTCGGCGGAGCTAAAGGACCGCTATTGCGGAAGGATCATGTTCCCCATCAGGGACAACGACGGCCATGTCGTCGGCTTTTCCGGACGCAAGATCAAGGAGAGCCAGGACGGGGGAAAATACATCAACTATCCGGAAACGGCGCTGTTTCGCAAGAGTGCCATCCTCTACCATTTCGACAAGGCCAAGGAAAGCGCCAAGAAGGACGGATACATCTACCTCCTTGAGGGCTTCATGGACGTCATTGCCATGCAACGCGCGGGCCTTCCTTCCGCGGCGGGCCTTATGGGAACGGCATTGACGGAAGAACATCTCGACGCGCTTGAAAGGCTCAAGGTGGAAGTCCGCCTGCTTTTGGATTCCGACGACGCCGGACAGCTCGGCGAGGAAAGGGCCCTTCCCCTGCTTCTTGAGAAAAAGATCCCGACCCGCATCTGCTGGAAATTCGACAAGGCCAAGGATGCCGACGAAGTCCTTACCAAGGAAGGAAATGAAGAGCTTGTCCGCCAGGTCAATCGTCTCTATTCCCCGGCGATGTTCCTTCTTGGAAGAAAGTTGGCTGGACGAAAAAAGCTTGAGGATTCCAAGGAACTGGAAGACTTCGTTTCCAAGAGCCGACCATATATCCTTTCCGAAAGCGACATCGCCAGGATCAAGGACCTCAGGGCCATCGCCAAAAGGACCGGTTTGGATACGGATACCCTTCAAGAACTCTATTCCAAACCGGAGGCCGGGACGCTTGTTCCGGGCAAGGGCACGGCCAACAAGAACATTGTCAAAAGAAGAAGGGACGGGCAACTTGACTTCAACAATCCCACTCGAAACTTTGACGTCCAGCTCTCCGGAAAATATGCCGCTCCGGAAGCCGTCGAGAAGTTGTTTGGGTATCTTGGCAGTGTCATGCATCTCGACACCGAAAGCGACAACGAGGGGCTTTATCGGGAAGAGTATGCAATCTGCTTTGTCCTTCCCCAAAGCAGGGAGGCCTATGACCTCTTCCGGCAGAGCCGGCTGGTCTTCGATATCGAGGCCTTCAATGTCTTTGCCGATCTTGTCGGGAACGTCTATCTTGAAAACAATGACCTCATCCGCTTTGGAAAGGACCAATACGACGACCTTCTGGACGTGCTTTCCGATCCCATCAGTGGGCAGGCTGTCGAAGAGGAAGGCGATCCCTTCGACTTGGAAGGGCTGGACGCTCCGGAAGTCGATCTCTCTCCGGACGAAAAGGCCTACTTGCGTCAGTTTGTCGAGATCCAGAAGAACCTCACCCAGTCCTGGTATGACAAACGGAAGTTCTCCAATAGCCTTGGCTTCATCAAGAAGGTCCTGGCGCTTAAGCATTACGACACGGCCTGCAAGCTCCGCAAGAGCTCCAACGATAGCCAGACGCGTGAGGAGACGCTCAAAAGAAGGAAACTCACCGAGGAAATCAAGAAAGCCAGCCAAAACATCTGAATTTTCCCTCCCCTTTCCTTGAAAATATCCTTTTCGGAAACAATAATTATTCCGTGAGGTCATTTTGCCATGCCCAATGAAAAGAAAACAAAGTCTTCTTCCGTGAAGACTGACGAAAAGAAGAAACCAGCCAAGGCGACAAGCAATAAGAAGGCTGCCGTGGAGAAGAAGGCGAAGAAGAGCGAAGGGAAAGCGGAAAAGAAGGTCGAAAAGCCGGTGAAGGCCAAGAAGGAAAGCCCGAAGAAGGAAAGCGTCAAGAAAGGGGCTTTGAAGGTGGAAAAGAAAGCTGCAGCGAAGGCTGAGCCGAAAGCGGCCACAAAAGCTGCCGCAAAAGCCGCTCCGAAGGCCGAGGGAAAAGCCGCAGCCAAAGCCGAGCCGAAAGTCCCTTCCAAAGTCGCTCCGAAGCCAGCAAAGGCAAAGGCAGCCGAGCCGAAGAAAGCGACTGAAAAAGAGACAAAGAAAGAGCCCGTAAAGGAAGTCAAGGCCAAGACGGAAAGCCCGAAGAAGGAAACGCCGAAGGCTACCAAGAAGGCCAAGACCGAAAAGAAGGTCGTCAAAAAGGCCGAAAAGAAAGTCGAAAAGCCGGTCGTGACGGAAAACAAGACCAGCGAAGAAAAGCCTGCCGAGACCCTTGAGGACCTCCTTGACGGAATCGAGAAGGACGTCGGTGAGAACGAGGAAGGCGAAAAGGCTCCGGAGACGGAAAACGGGGAAGAGGTTCCTGCCGACAAGACCGACATGGAAGACGTCAAGAAGGAAGTCCTGGAGCTGACAAAGGCTAACGGCAAGAAGATCACCCAGGAAGAGCTGGATGCCTATGCCCAAGAGCACGATTTGAGCGACGACGAGACATCCGAACTTGTCTCCTTCCTTGCCGAAAAGGGCCTTTTCGATGAAGGGGATATCGGTGAGGAGGATGAACTGCCTCCGGTCGAGGAAGATCTCGAATCCGATTCCTTCGAAGAGGAGGAAGAAGAGGAGGAAATGGTCGACTATACGGCGGGAACGGATATCAAGAATTCCGACCCTGTCCGCCAATACCTCCATGCCATCGGTGCCTATCAGGTTCTCAAGAGCAAGGAAGAGGAAGTCGAGCTTGCCAAGCGAGTCTTGGAAGGCGACCAGGATGCCAAGGACGAACTGATTCAGTGCAACCTGAAGCTTGTCGTCTCCATCGCCAAGCACTACGTCAACCGTGGAATGGATTTCCTCGACCTCATCCAGGAAGGAAACCTCGGCTTGATGAAGGCCGTCGACAAGTTCGACTATACCCGTGGCTTCAAGTTCTCGACCTATGCCACATGGTGGATTCGTCAGGCCATCACCCGCGCCTTGGCAGACCAGGCAAGGACCATCCGTATCCCTGTCCACATGGTCGAGACGATCAACAAGATCACCAGGGCCCAGAGAAAGCTTGTCCAAAAGCTCAACAGGGATCCGACAGCCGAGGAAATCAGCGAGGAGTTAGGCGGCGTCTGGTCTGCCGAACGTATTCGCGAGATCCAGCAGATCGCCCTGGATCCTCTTTCCCTTGAAAAGCCTGTCGGTGAGGAAGACGATTCCCATATCGGCGACTTCGTCGTCGACAAGGACAACGAATCCCCTTACGAATATGCCAACCGTTCCATGGAAACCGAAAGGATCAACGAAGTCCTTTCCCAGCTGACGGAAAGGGAAGCCCGTGTCATTCGTCTCCGCTACGGCTTGGAGGACGGACGCACGCATACGCTTGAGGAAGTCGGCAAGGAATTCAACGTCACGAGGGAGAGAATCCGTCAGATCGAGGCCAAGGCCCTGAAGAAGCTCCGCCATCCTTCGCGGGCCAAGCTGCTGAAGGATTTCCGCAACGAATGACCCTTTCGAGCCGTCTATTGACTGCTTTGTCGTTTGTCCCGAAGGATGCCGTCGTCTTTGACGTCGGCTCCGATCGGGGCGCTTTTCTTCTCGCCTTGGAAGAGAAGAAAATTCCTTGCTACGGCGGGGAGAACAAGAAAGGTCCCTATGAAGGCCTGAAGAGAAATCTTGCGGACAATGGGTCAAAGGTTCCTGTCTTCCTCCAGGACGGGATTTCCTTCTTGCCGGAGGACGTCACCTTCGTCACGATCCTTGGCATGGGTGGCATGACGATCCGAGGTATTCTTGAAAGAGGGAAGGAGAACCTGAAGAAGGTAAAGGGCCTTCTTGTCTCTCCGCAGTCCTGCTGTGAGGAAGTGACAGGCCTTCTTGAGGAACTCGGCTATGAGAACGTCGATGGCTGTTATGTCTATGAAAGGCACTATTACCCTATTCTTCTCTATCGCAAGGCCGGGAATAAGACAAAGCCCTTGGACAGGATGGAAAGGAAGTACGGGCCCTACCCGGTAAGGACGGCGGATCCTCTTCTTGAGGAATCTCTTCTTAAACGGGAGAAGTCCCTTGCCTCCCTTCCAAAGGAAGCCCAGAAAAAGAATGAGGTGGTACGGGAAGAAATCGATCAATTGCTCGAAAGACTAGAGAAAGCACGGATGAAGGAAACTAAGGAAAGGAGATGACGATGGCACGGAAAAACCAGACGCCCTTGGGGCAGTTTATCAATCTGAGACCGACTCTTTCGCCGCAGGAGACGAAAGAGAAGCTTATCGCCTATCGGAAGAACCCGACTATCGAACTGAGAAACGAGATCGTCGAGGATAACCTTCGCCTTGTGGTCAAGTACGCCTCGGAATGCTCACGCGACTGGCATTGTCCAATCGAGGACCTCATCCAGGAAGGAAGCCTCGGCCTGATTCGTGCTGTGGATGACTACGACCCAAGTAGGAATACGGCTTTTTCAACGCTGGCAATGACTTATATCAAGAATGCCATCTTCCATTATCTTGGCCGATATGGAAAGACAATCCGCATTCCGCCAAGCCTTTCTTCCAAGATCCGTCAAGTCGATAGGGTGAAAGAGGATTTGATCCAGAAACTGCACCGCGAACCCACCGACGAGGAAGTCTGTGAGGCCTTGAATGACGGAACGACCCTTGCGGATCTCCACCGCTTCCGGCTTTATTCGTCAAACGTCCTTTCCCTGGATGCCAAGAGCGATGACGAGGAGCAGAAGAAGGCTATCGAGACACGCCTTGCCGATCCCGATTCCGACCCCCACGAGACGGCCTTGGACAAGGATCGTTATGAGGCTGTTCTCAAGGCGCTCTCCCAATTGGATCCCAAGGACAGGGAAATCCTTGTCCTGCGCAACAAGGAAAAGCCGATGACGTTATCCGAGATCGGAAAGAAATTCGGCATCTCTCCGGAAGCGGTCCGGCAAAGGGAAAATAGGGCGATGGCAAAGCTGAAGGAAAAGATCCAGGGATTTTAGTCTTTGTTGTCGAAGCGTTTTTCGAGCTGTTCCTTAAGGCGCAGGACCTTTTCGGCGCTGGCACTTGTCGAGGAACAGAGGACGATCTTTCTTTTTCCGACGTCTTCCTCACCAAGCGTGTCGGCGTTCATGGCGATATCGCCTTTGAGACCAGGCAATTCCTTTATGGATGCCTTCAAAAGCTCGTTGGCGTTTGAGGAGAGGGTATCGCCGCAGACGACAAGGAAGTAGTCGTTTGGGTCTTTTCCCTTGAAGAAATCGACGACCGCGCGGAAACGCTTTTCGTACATCGGACAGATGGGAAGACAAAAGGCCAAGTCCGTGTTTTTGGAAAGCCAGGAGAAGGCGGTCTCGAAAGCGCTCTTGGATACGGTCGTCTGGGGAACAAGGCCGGTCTTGCCATTAAGGGCAAGGGCGGAGAGCTGGCTTACGATGTCCTTTCTGGAATCGACAAAGAGGAAGGACGGAAAACGGGCGAGGAAGGCCTCGGTTTCCTGATGGCCTTTCTTTCCAAGGAAGACAACAGCAATGTCCTTTTGCCTGGAAATCTCCTCGTAGCGTTTCAGGATGAGGGGGCAGGTGGCATCGTAGAGATGGGCCAAGGAATACTTTTCTTCCTCTTGCGGGGCATGGCCGTGGGCGGAGAAGACGACGGCGGAATCGAAAAGGCTCTCCTTGTCCGTGAAGACGTGGGCATGGTTTTCCCTTAGGAGGGCATCGTTTTCCGCCTTGTTGTGGAGAAGGGGATGGGTGAGATAGACCTTCTTGTTTTCCTGTGCGGCTTTTCTGAGGACGCCGATAGCGTGGTCGACGCCGAAGCAGAAGCCGATATCGCCGATGATTGTTACCATGCCCCTATTTTAACAAAAAGCAAAAGAAAGCGTTTCGTTTCCGCTAAAAACGGAACTCTGTAAATGATATACTTATTTTTGCCAAGGAGGTTTTGCAATGGATTATTCCAAGTATATCGGCGTCACTCTGGACTTCCCCAAGAAAGGGATTTCCTTCAAGGACATCTCTCCGCTTCTGAGGAACGGCCCTGTCTTCCGCTCCTGCATCGACGACATGGCCAAGCTTGCCGAAAGCTTCCACCCGGACATCATCTGCGGACCGGAAAGCCGCGCCTTCCTCTTCGGGGCCGCTTTGGCCTACCGCATGAATATCGGCTTTGTCATGGCCCGCAAGGCGGGAAAGCTTCCTGGCGAGGTCCTCCATGTGGAATACGCCCTGGAATACGCAACGGCTCGCCTTGAGATTCCAAAGGCCTCCTTCCTTCCGGGACAGCGCGTCTTGATGCTGGATGACCTTCTTGCAACAGGCGGCACTTTCCTTGCCCTGGAAAAGCTTATCCGCGATGGCGGCGGCATCCCCTGCGGTGCCTTGACTTTGATCCGTCTTAAGGACCTGGAGGGGGACAAGAAGCTCGACGTTCCCTTTGCGACGATCATGGACCTGTAAAGAATGGAAATCCAGAACCAAATCGTTACCTACGAGCAGCTTCAGAAAGACTACTCGACCTATATCCACAATCCCGATGACCTCAAGCTTATCGAAAAAGCCTACCTTTTTGCCAGCAAGAAACACGAAGGACAGTTCCGGAAGTCCGGCGATCCCTATATCAGCCACTGCCTTGGCGTTGCCGATATCCTGGCCAAGCTCCAGGCTGGCCCGCAGACGATTTGCGTCGGCCTCCTTCATGACACCATCGAGGACACGGGAACGACTAGGGAAGAGATCGAGGAGCAATTCGGAAAGCAGATTGCCGACCTTGTCGAAGCCCTGACGAAGGTGACAAGGCTTTCCGACTACAAGAACGTCGAGTTCACGGCCGAGAACCACCGGAAGATTTTCGTCGCCATGGCCAAGGACGTCCGCGCCATCATCGTCAAGCTTGCCGACCGACTCCACAATATGCGCACCCTTCAGTTCCAGCCGGAGGAAAAGCAGAAGCGCATCTCCAAGGAAACCTTGGAAGTCTATGCCCCGATCGCCCACCGTCTCGGCCTTTACAAGGTCCAGACGGAACTAGAGGAACTCTCCCTCTACTATACCGAAAGGGACAAGTATCTTGCCATCGAGAAGATGGTCGATTCGATGTATAAGAACGCCCACGAGGCCCTTGAGCACCTCAAGGAGGAACTGACCGCGATTCTCAAGCCGACCGGCATTCCCTTCCGCATCCTCGATCGCGTCAAGTCCATCTACTCCATCTACAAGAAGATGTACATCAAGCACCACACCTTCGAACAGATCTATGATGTCATGGCCTTAAGGGTCATCACCGAGACCGAACAGAACTGCTATGAAATCCTCGGATATGTCCATGCCAACTTCAAGCCGGTTCCCGGACGTTTCAAGGATTACATCGCGATGCCCAAGCCCAACATGTACCAATCCCTCCACACCACGGTCGTCACCGACACGGGCCATTTCTTCGAAATCCAGATCCGAACCGAGAAGATGGACGAGACGGCCGAGGGCGGTATCGCCGCCCACTGGCGCTACAAGGAAGGTACGCATTACGATGCCAAGAAGGAGCAGGTCGAGATCGAAAACCAGCTCCACTGGTTCAAGGACTTCCTCTCCATCACCGACGAGGACGAGAAGAACCAGACGGCCAAGGACTACGTGGAGACCTTGAGCCATGATATCTTCGATGCCAACGTCTATGTCTTCACGCCCAAGGGAAACGTCATCTGCCTTCCTAACGGGGCGACGCCGATCGATTTTGCCTACCGCATCCATTCCGATATCGGTGAGCACCTCGTCGGGGCCAAGGTCAACAATACCCTCGTCCCGATCTCGACGACCTTGAAGACCGGCGACATCGTCGAAGTCATTACGGGCAAGAACGCCTCCCCGAATTCGGAATGGCTCAAAATCGCCAAGACGAATTTCGCCCGCAACAAGATCCGCAAGTATCTCATCCGCCAGAACAGCGACTACATCCGTGAGGACGCCATCAAGAAGGGACGGCAGGCGCTTTTGGATGGACTCCGCGAAAGAAAGCTTGCCATCGATCCCAACAAGCTCATCACCAAGAAGGTTCTCGACGCCCTGAAGGTCAATAGCGTCGACGATCTTTTCATCCTCCTCAACTCGAAGACCATTTCGGCCGGCCAGATCATCGAACTGAGCGAGAACGTGAACTATTCCGGCAAGAAGAGCTCCGAGGAACTGACCAAGGAAATCAATGCCAAGAAGGCCAAGAAAAACGAGACCGATAGCGTCCTTCTGGCAAACGGGGACACGGTCATGACAAGCCTTGCCAGCTGCTGCCTTCCGATTCCGGGAGACGACATCATCGGCTTTGTCTCGACAGGACAGGGCGTCAAGGTCCACCGCAAGGAATGCCCCAACGTGAAGGCAGCCGACTCCTCAAGGCTCATCGCCGTGAAGTGGAATCCCGATGCCAAGACCGGGGAGTTCCTTGTCGACCTTGCCGTCCAGTGCCACGACAGGGACGGGCTCCTGATGGATGTCCTCAACATCCTCAACAGCAACTCGGCGAAGCTCTTCCGCGTCAACGCCAAGTATCATCCCGGTTCCTCGACGACGACGATCAACATCACCCTCTCTGTCGTTTCCAGGGAAAGCCTTGACAAATACATCCATCTTCTCTCGGGAATCCGCTCCGTCTACCAGGTCGACCGTCTGATGCATTAGAGTCCAACGTGTTGTATAATCAAGTGTTTTTTGGAGGCTAACGATCATGTCTGAAAGCGCAATCCGGAGACCGCGGGGAACGACCGACTATTTCGGCTTCGACGAAGAAGTCCTCCTCGGCCTGGAAAGGCTCTTGATGGAAGAGAGCTCTCTCTATGGCTGCAAGCGCGTCAATCCGCCCGTCTTCGAGGAATCCCGTCTCTTCCATCGCTCCGTCGGCGAGAGCTCCGATATCGTCCGCAAGGAAACCTTCGACCTTCTCAGCAAGGGCGACAAGGACTATACCCTGCGTCCGGAATTCACCGCCGGGGTCAATAGGCTCGTCCTGGAAAACAAGCTCTATGCCCTTCCCGACCTCCCCGTGCGCTTTTCCTACATGGGCAAGGTCTTCCGCTATGAAAGGCCCCAGTCGGGACGCCTGCGGGAATTCTATCAGTACGGCGTGGAATTCCTCGATGCCAAGATCGATTTGGACACAAGTCTCGATGCCCTCCTTCTCTCCATCGAAGCGACAAAGAAGGCACTGAAGAAGGACGTCCTTGTCCTCATCAACTTCCTCGGCTCCTTCCAATCGCGCGAGAACTACAAGAAGGCACTGGCCGATTTCTTCCGCCCGCACCTTGACGAGATGTGCGACGACTGCAAGAAGCGCTTTGAGACAAATCCGCTTCGCATCCTCGACTGCAAGGTCGAAAAGGACCATGAACTGGGAAAGATGGCCCCAAGGATTGAGGACTATCTCTCCGCCGAGGACAAGAAGGAATACGATGCCATCGTCTCCGTCCTTGAGGAACTCGGCGTATCCTATCGGAAGGATGACGGCCTTGTCCGCGGCCTGGACTACTACACGGGCCTTGTCTGGGAAATCTATGACGCCGAAAAGCCGACCTCTGCCCTTGGCGGTGGCGGCAAGTATTCTTCCCTGATGAAGGATATCGGCGGACCGGAATTCGAGGGCATCGGCTTCTCCCTTGGAATTGAGCGCCTGATCCTGGACATGACGCCGGAAAGGAAGAAGGAGCTCTCCTTGACTTCGCCTTTGGACGTCTTCCTTCTTGACTTCGAAAGAAGCGGAAAGGCGATCGCCTTGGCCCAGAAGCTCCGCAAGGAAGGATTAAGCGTATCCCTTCCTTCCCAGCAGAAGGGCATGGGCGGATGCTTCAAGATGGCCGATCGTCTCAAGGCCAGGAACGTCGTCATCGTCTTTGAGGATGGCCATATCGAACTCAAGGACATGGAAAGCCGTAATCAGAAAGCTGTCACGGAGGAAGAGCTTATCACGCTCTTGAGGAGATAGAAAAATGCTTCGTACACATACCTGCGGCCAATTGCGCCGTGAAGACGTTGGAAAGAAAGTTTCCCTTTGCGGATTTGTCGATGCCGTCCGCGACCTTGGCGCCTTGGTCTTTGTCGATCTGCGCGATCGCTATGGAATCACCCAGCTCAACATCGAGCCGTCCTACTTCAAGACGCTTTCCCTGCGTCCGGAGTGGGTCATCCGCGCCGATGGTGAAGTCGTCCTGAGAAGCGACCCCAACGACAAGATCCCGACCGGCGAGATCGAAATCCGTGTGGAAAAGGTCACCGTCTATTCCAAGGCGGAGACGACGCCTTTCCCCATCCAGGACGAGGTCACGGCGAGCGAGGACACGCGTCTTCAGTACCGCTATCTGGATCTGCGCCGTCCCAAGATGCTCCGCTTCCTTGAGACCCGCGCCCTGATTTCCCGCTATACGAGGGAATTCCTCGTCGACGAGGGCTTCCTGGAAGTCGACACGCCAACCCTAATCAAGTCCACGCCGGAAGGTGCCCGGGACTATCTTGTCCCCAGCCGTATCTTCCCCGGGTCCTTCTATGCCCTTCCCCAGTCTCCGCAGCTCTATAAGCAATTGTTGATGATTTCCGGCGTCGACCGCTATTTCCAGTTGGCCCATTGCTATCGCGACGAGGACCAGCGCGCCGACAGGCAGCCGGAATTCATGCAGATCGACTGCGAAATGTCCTTCGTCGAAAGGGAGGACGTCCTCGACATCATCGAAAGGCTTCTCAAGCACCTCTTCCTCAAGATCAAGGGTGTCAGGCTTCCCGATTTCGCGCGTCTTTCCTATCGGACCTGCATCGATTCCTATGGCTCGGATAAGCCCGATCTGAGGTTTGACATGACGATTCAGGACGTCACCGATGTCCTGAAGCACTGTGGCTTTAAGGCCTTCGAGGGAAAGAAAATCAAGGCCCTTGTCGTCAACGGCCTGGCTTCCGCCACGACAAGAAAGAAGATGGACGAGGACAATCTCCTCGCCAAGAAGTTCAAGGTCTTCGGTGTCAGCCATCTCAAGTTCCTCGACAAGGCGGTCTCTGGCGGTATCAGCAAGAACATGACGCCCGATAGCCTTATTGCCCTTTCTTCCTTCCTCAAGCTGAAGGAAGATGACCTTGTCATCCTCTGCGCCGACAGCAATCCCGACAAGGCCTGCGTCGCCCTGGGTGCCTTGCGAACGGCCTATGGAAACAAGCTCGGACTGGCGAAGAAGGACGACTACAAGCCGCTTTTCGTTCTCGACTGGCCTCTCTTTGAGCAGGAAGAGGATGGCCATTTCGAATGCCTCTCCAACCCCTTCACAAGGCCCGTCGACGAGGATCTTCCGCTCTTTGACACCGATCCGACCAAGATCCGCTCCACAAGCTATGACACGGTCCTCAACGGCGTCGAGCTCTCCTCGGGTGCCCTTCGTATCCACGATGCCGAGATCCAGAGAAAGGTCTTCGAGCTTCTCGGCCTGAGCGAAAAGGATATCGACGAGCGCTTTGGCTTCCTCGTCAAGGCCCTGAAATACGGCGTCCCGCCGGAGGGTGGCTTCGGTATCGGCATCGAAAGGCTGGCGATGGAGCTCTGCTCCACGGACAACGTCCGCGACGTCGTCGCCTTCCCGAAGAACCTGAAGGCCGTCGAGCCGATGAGCCAGTGCCCTTCCCCTGTCCCGCAGGCGGATTTGGACGTCCTTGGAATTGCTATCAAAGATGGAAAGACAAAAGACAACGAGTGAACGGATTCCTTTTGGTTCCATGAACCTGAAAAAGGAAGTCATCGATGCCCTTTCCAAGGAGGGTTTCCTTTTCCTCTCCCCGATCCAGCAGGCATCGATTCCGCCCCTTCTCAAGCACCGCTCCGTCTTGGCCTTGGCCCCCACCGGGACGGGAAAGACGCTCTCCTATGTCGTTCCGATCCTCAACAACCTGGAAGAAGGGGACTATTGCCAGGCTATCGTCCTTTCGCCGACGGTTGCCCTTCTTGACCAGATAAAGGACGTCTTCCTTTCCCTTCTTGTGGGATGTGGCTTCCATAAGGAGGACGTCAAGGTCATCCGTGCCCGAAAGGATTTCACCCTCCTCAGGCCGAAGATCGTCTTGACGACGCCGGCCCTTTATCCGGATGTCCTTTCGCGACTGGACACGAAACGTCTTTCCTATGTCATCATCGACGAGGGCGACATGGTCTACTTCGACGGTTTCCGGGAATGCCTTTCTTCCCTTAAGGGGGCAATCGAAAAGAAGATCGTCTCCTTCTTTTCCGCCTCTCTTGGGGTCCAGGAAATCACCCGTGTCCGCAAGGCCTTCCAATGTCAGGAGACGATCGACCTCCGGAAGACGATCACGTCCGAAGGCGTCCGGCATCATTTTGTCGTCGCCAAAGGCATGGACAGGGACGATGCCCTTCTTTCCTTCCTCCGTGTCCATGATTCCTATAAGGCCATTCTCTTTGTCTCGAGGAAGGAAGACGTCTTTCCTCTGAAGAAGCTTCTTGCCGATTCCGGAAGGACGGTCCTCGCCATCACGGGCGAAGACGACAAGCGCGAGATCCGCAGGAAGATCGAGACTTTCCGCAAGGAAAAGACCGGCCTCTTGCTTGCGACGGACTATGTCGCCCGGGGAATCGACGTCAAGGATTGCAGGGAAGTCATCTCGATCGACCTCCCCAGGAACAGCGACTATTATTTCCACCGCGCCGGAAGGACGGGCCGTTTCCTGGAGGAAGGCGATTCCTACATCCTCCTTTACGAGGACGAGAAGCTTCTGGACAAGGCAAGGGATCTTGTCCGCCGCGGTCTTTCCTTCGATTACCTCACCCTTTCCGACAAGGGCCTCCGCCCTCAGAAAGGGCCCTACCAGTTCCGCAACCTCGGAAAGAAGGACCAGTCCAACGAAAGGCTCCAGAAGCAGATCCGCCACGCCATCGGAAAGACCAAGAGCGACAAGGTCAAGCCCAACTACAAGAAGAAGGTCAGCAAGGCCGTCGATCTTGTCAAGCTCAAGCACCGCAAGAAAGTCGTCCTGACAAACATCGCCCGAAAAGGCGGAAACGCCACGGACTTCCACTCCGACGACTTCGCTCCCAAGCGCGGGAAAGGAAAAAGGAAGGCTTCCTAGAAATTGTCGACAAAGGAGAAGAGGCGCTTGATAGCCTCTTCTTTTTCGTACAGGCCCAAAGGCTTTCCCTTGGCAAAGAGAAGGTAGACGTCCTTCTTTCCGCTGCCGGCAATGCCGAAATCGCTATCCGAGGCTTCCCCGATGCCGTTGACCGGGCAACCCATGACGGCGACCTTGACCGGCTTGAAAACATAGTCGAGCCTCTTGGCGACAAGGCGGGAGATTTCCTTAAGGTCGATAAGGGTTCTCCCGCAGGTGGGACAGACGACAAGCTCGGGAAGGTCCTTTCTGATGCCGAGCTCCTTGAGGATAGTCTTGCAGGCCCTTATTTCCTCGCGCCGGTCGTCGGCAAGGGAGATACGGATCGTGTCTCCGATTCCTTCGGCCAGGAGGCGGTGGAGGGCCAGAGCCGATTTCATGCTTCCCATCACGCCGAAACCCGACTCCGTCAGGCCGACATGGAGCGGATAGGGATAAAGATCATAGGCGCGCTTATAAAGGGCATAGGTCCGATCGGTCGAGGAGGACTTGAGCGAAAGGACGATGTTTTTGAAATCCATCTCCCGGAAGATTTCCAAGGTGGCATCCAAGGCCAGGAAATAATCCTCGATGAAGTCCTTTCCCTTGCCCCGGTAGCGGTTGAGGCTTCCGGAGTTGAGGCCGATGCGCATGGCGACGTTCTTTTCCTTGGCTAAGGCGATCGTCTTCCTCAGTCCCGCCTCCGAATTGACGTTTCCGGGATTGATGCGGATCTTGTCGACCCCGGCTTCCAGAGCCAGGAGGGCCAAGGTCGTATCGAAGTGGATGTCGGCGATGACGGGAATCGAGACCCTTTTCCGGATTTCGCCAATAGCAAAGGCATCCTCCTTGTCGAGGACGGAAAAGCGCATCATGTCCATCCCCATGCGGGCGAGGTCGTTTGTCAGCCTTGCGAGTTCTTCGACCTTGGTCGTCTTACGGTCTCCCATCGACTGGATGAGAATGCCGCCATCGCCAATGGTCTTGCTTCCAATTGCAAAAGAGTATTTTTCCATAGCTTGATTTTACCACAGCAGAAGTGCGTTTTTCCTTCTTGAAAGGCCCGATAGGAAGTGCGTATAATATTTCGGTTAACTACAATTCAAGGAGGAGATTTACTATGGCAGACAAGAGAGTGGACATTATCCTTCGTTGCTCCGAGTGCAAGCACGAGAATTATATCACCACCAAGAACAAGAAGGCCCATCCTGAGCGTTTCTCCACCAACAAGTATTGCCCCAACTGCAGGAAGATGACCAAGCACGAAGAGAAGAAGTAAAAGAAAGGAAAACAAGGCACATGGCAGACATGGTTGATGCGGGCGAACTCGGCCCGGGTAAGGTCTTCCTTTACGACGGCCAGCTTCTTTCGGTCGTCGACATTCAGCACAACAAGACGGCAATGGCCAAGATGAAGCACAAGATCAAGGCCAAGAACCTCCGCAGCGGAGCCATCAGCGAGATGATGCTCTTCTCCGGCACCAAGGTCGAACTTGCCTATCTCGACAAGAAGGAGATGCAGTTCCTCTATGCCGATGACGGCGATTCCGGCTTTGCCTACTTCATGGACAACGAGACTTTCGATCAGATCCAGCTCCCCAAGGAGCGCATCAAATGGGAACTCCAGTTTCTCGCCCCGAACTCCAACGTCCTCATCACCTATTACGGCACCGAGATCCTCGGCATCCAGCTTCCCGACAAGGTCACCCTCAAGATCGTCGAGTGCGATGACAACGCCACCCCCGGCGACACCGTCAACAAGGCGACGAAGGAAGCCGTCCTCGAGACCGGATACAAGCTCCGCGTCCCGATGTTCATCAAGAACGGAACCGACATCGTCGTTCGTACCGCCACTGGCGAATACGATTCCAGGGCCTAAGGCATGCCCGGACTTCCGATTTGGGGATTCGTCCTCATCGTCATCGCCTGTCTGCTGATCGGATTGGTCGGAGGCTACTTCCTCGCCAGGAAGCTCTTCCAGACCGAGCTCAAGAAGAACCCGCCGATCAACAGGAACATGATCAAGGCCATGTATCGCTCGATGGGCCAGACCCCGAGCGAGGCCAGGGTCAACCAGACGATGCGCGCCATCGAGGAAGCGCAGAGGAATCCCGCTTCCAGAAAGAAGTAAATCCATTGGGGCTATTGGGAAAGGAATGCCTTCCGGATAGCCCTTTTCGTTTGGCCAAAATCGCGGAAAAGAAAAAGGTACCGGCCAGGCCGATACCAATGGCGGAAAGGAGGATATTCCGCTAAGCGATTTTTGAAAGGAAAGACGTGTTTTCAGTCCTTCTTGAAGTGCGTCTCGGGTTCCTCGCCCTTCTCAAGGCGCTTGATGTTTCCAAGATGTCGGATGATGACAAGGCTTGCCAGAAGGAAGGCAAAGATCACAGTCACGTAGGAAAGATGGAGAAGGCAATCCGGGCTGAAGTAAGTGCCGCCATTGAACTGGTCGATTCCCTGAAGGACAGTCAGATCCAGGATCATGGGGACGAAAAGGAGAAGGAGGGCCGACGGGACGGCGATGACCGAGGAGAGGGAGACCTTCCTGAAAAGGAAGAAGAGGAGGAAGAAAAGGGCGCAGGCCAAAACGAAGCAGAGCGGGGAGACGAAGATGATGTAGCCGGCAAAGCAGGCGACGCATTTCCCGCCCCGGAAACCGGCATAGAGGGGGAAGGTATGGCCTAGGCAGACACCCGTCGCGGTCAAGCCGACAAAGAGCTCCTTGAGGTGCTCATAGCCGGAGAGGAAGGGAACGTCGACATAGTTGAAGATGAGGAAGACGATAAGACAGGGAAGGAAGCACTTGAGGATATCCAAGACGATCGTCAGGATGCCGGCCTTCTTCCCGATGACGCGGCCGACGTTTGTTCCTCCGGCATTGTGGGATCCGTACTGCCGGATGTCGATGCCATGCAGCCTGCCGATGATGATGGAGGTCGGGATCGAACCGACCAGGTAGCCAAAAACGAGCATGAGGAGACAGAAGAGGACAGTCAGAAGAATGATAGTTTGCTGGTCCATGTGCGAAAACCTCTCAATAGGGATAATTATAAAGCATTTTCTTTATTTTCAAGGCAACAAAAATTAAAATGGGATGTTGAGGTAATTGAAATGAGCGATAAATATGATGCCAAAAGCCTGACCGTGCTCCATGGCCTCGAACCCGTCCGGGAGCGACCTGGCATGTATATCGGATCGACGGATACCGTCGGCCTCCACCACCTCGTCTGGGAAATCGTCGACAACGCCGTCGATGAAGCCAACGAAGGCTACGGAAAGCATATCTACGTGACGATCCACGACGATGGCTCCCTGGAGGTCTGCGACCAGGGACGCGGCATTCCCTACGACTACAACGCCCGCGAGAAGATGAACGGCTTCCAGATCGTCTACCAGACCCTCCATGGCGGCGGAAAGTTCGACGAAAGCAACTACAAGAGTGCCGGTGGCCTCCACGGCGTCGGTGCCTCTGTGACCAATGCCCTTTCCGTCTGGATGGAAGTCCATTCCTTCAAGGACGGACGCGACCATTTCATGCGCTTTGAAAACGGCGGCAAGAAGGCAAGTCCCCTTCAGGACCTCGGCCCAACGACGAAGAGGGGAACGGACGTGCGCTTCCTTCCCGATGGCTCGATCTTCTCCGACACGAACTTCTCCTTCGACAGGATCGCCCAGCATCTGGATGACCAGGCCTGCCTTACCAAGGGCGTGACCTTCCATCTTCTCGACGAGAGAAGCGGCAGGAAACAGGACTTCTTCTACGAGAATGGCCTATTGGAATACTATCTCCGCCACACGGCCGGAAAGGAAGGCCTCACAAGCGCCATCCACATCGAAGGAAAAAGCGATGACGGCATCAAGGTCGAGGTGACCTTCGGCTTTCTGAAGGACAACTACGACGAGAAGATCATCTCCTTTGCCAACGGTGTCCGCACCGGGGATGGTGGCTATCATGTCACCGGCTTGAAGAAGGCCCTGACCAACTGCTTCAATTCCTATGCCATCAACCACAAGCTGATCCGCAGCAACGATTCCCTGGATGGGGATTGCCTCAGGGAAGGCCTTGTCGCGATCCTTTCGACATGGGTTCCCGAACACCTCCTGCAGTTTGAAGGCCAGACAAAGGGCAAGCTTGGAACCAAGGAAGCCATCAACGCGGTCGACAAGGTCGTGGAAGGAAAGCTCAGCTATTACCTTGAGGAGCACGATGCCGAGGCGACGGCCGTCGTCAAGAAGACCACCGACGAGATGAAGGCCCGCGTCCAGGCCGAAAACGCGAGAAGGAAGGAGAGGGAACTGCTCAAGAGCAAGATCTCCTCCTTCAACCTTTCCGACAAATTGACGCCCTGCTCCAGCAAGGACTATATGAAAAACGAGCTCTTCATCGTCGAGGGCGATTCCGCAGGCGGCTCGGCGAAAAAGGGAAGGGATCCCCGCCATCAGGCCATCCTTCCTCTCCGCGGCAAGCCCAAGAACACAACCGACGTCGAGGACGAGAAGGCCCTTCTTGGAAACAAGGAGATCGCGACCCTCATCTATACCATCGGCGCGGGATTCGATTCCGATTTCAAGGTCAAGGACATCCATTACGGAAAGGTCATCATCATGACCGATGCCGATGATGACGGAAGCCACATCCAGTCCCTCCTCCTGACTTTCTTCTACAACCACATGAAGCCGCTTCTTGAGACCGGGCACGTCTATATCGCCTGTCCGCCCCTCTATCGCGTCTATGGCGGCAAGAAGGAAATCTACTGCTATGACGATACCGAACTCGAGAAGGCCAAGCAGGAAGTCGGAAAGGGCTACAAGATCAACCGCTACAAGGGTCTTGGCGAGATGAACTACGACCAGCTCTCCACCACGACCATGCTCCCGGGAAAGAGAAAGCTCCTGCGCGTCTTCATCAACGACGACGAGGATTGCAAGGACAAGGTCAATTTGTTCCTAGGCAAGGATACCGACCGCCGCAAGGACTGGATCGAGAACAACATCGACTTCACGACGAAGGATGCATTCACCAAGGAGGTAGAACGTGAAAAGTAAAAAGAAAGAGGAGAGCCTGCTTTCTGGCGAAGACATCGTTCCCTCCCAGATGAGCGATGTGCTCATCCAGGCCTTCAACCGCTATGCCAAGGCCGTCATCACCGACCGCGCCATTCCGGACGTCCGCGATGGCCTCAAGCCCGTCCAGAGAAGGATCATCTACGACATGTTCGACCAGGGCGACCTCTATAGCAAGCCGACCGTCAAGTGCGCCACCATCGTCGGCCACGTCATGGGACACTATCACCCCCACGGCGATTCCTCTATCTACGACGCCCTTGTCCATCTCTCCCAGGGCTGGAAGATGGAAGAGCCCCTTGTCGACTTCCAGGGAAACAACGGCTCCATCGACGACGATCCGGCCGCTGCCAACCGTTATACCGAAGCCCGTCTTTCAAGGCTAAGCGAATACCTCGTCCGGGGCATCGAGAAGGAAACCGTGGAGATGGTCCCGACCTTCGACGACAAGTCCCTCGAGCCGACCGTCCTGCCGGCGCGTTTTCCTAACCTCCTTGTCAACGGCACGCAGGGTATCGCTGTCGGTAGCACGACCTTCATCCCCAGCCACAACCTCGGCGAGGTGATCGATGCCACGATCTATCGCATCACCCACAGAAGGGCCAATCTCGACGATATCCTTTCCTTCATCAAGGGTCCCGACTTCCCAACCGGCGGCATCCTTGACGACAAGGCCGCTATCCGCTCCCTCTATGAGACCGGAAAGGGAACGCTTACCGTCTATAGCCATGTCACGATCGACCACGAGGAAAACGCCATCATCATCGACCAGATTCCAACTGGCGTCGTCAAGATCGACTTTGTCGCGAACCTGACGAAAAGGAAGGAGACGGACAACCTGGACAACATCGAGGAAATCGTCGATGAATCCGCCAAGGACGATGTCCATATCGTCATCAAGGTCAAGAAGGGGGCAAGCCCGGAGGACGTCCTCAACTATCTGCAGTCCAAGGGTTGCCTAAGGAACAACCTCTCCTGCAACTTCCTTGCCATCGTCAAGGGCCATCCGAAGACCTTGCCGCTTTTGGAAATCCTGGATGCCTATATCGATCACCAAAGGGAGATCGAGACGAGGGCGGCCGCCTATGACCTCCGCCAGGACCAGAAGCGCCTTGAGATCGTCGCCGGATTGGTCAAGGTCTATTCCATCGTCGACGAGGTCATCGCCAAGATCAAGAAGTGCCACGGCAAGGAATCCGTCAAGGAAATGTTGAAGACGGACTATGGCTTCACCGAGAACCAGGCCGAAGCCATCGCCATGCTTCCCCTCTACCGCCTTTCCAACACCGACATCGTCGCCTTGCGGGAAGAGGATCAAAGCCTGCGGGCGGATATCGAAAGGCTCAAGGGACTTCTCTCCGACTCCGAGAAGCTCGACAAGGAAATCGTCAAGTCTCTCAAGGAAGTCCGCAAGGAATTCGCCCGGGACAGGAAGACGGCGATTCTCGATGAGAAGCTCGTCTTCAATGCCGTCGACCAGACAAAGCTCATCGCCCGGGAGGACTGCTATGTCGCCATCACCGAGGATGGCTACAGCAAGAGGACAACCCCCAAGTCCTACCAGGCCTATTGCGATGCCAACAAGGACGATCCGCTCCATCTTCCCAAGACAAAGCCGGGCGATCGGATCGTCTTCTGCAAGAAATGCTCGACCCACGACTCCCTGCTCTTCTTCACGGACAAGGGAAACTACGGCTATCTTCCTGTCTATCTTCTTCCGGAGCTCAAGTGGAAGGAGGAAGGAAAGCATCTCAACAACCTCCTGACCCTCAAGGCCAACGAGAAAGTCGTCCGCGTCTTCCTTCTCAATGACTTCAAGGAAGGCATCAATGTCGTCATGCTGACAAGGGAAAACAAGATCAAGAGGACTCCATTGACGGAATTCAGGCAGGCCGGCCTCACAAAGAGGACCTTGCGGGCCTGCAAGCTTCTTAACGATGCCGATAGCCTTGCCGGCGTTGCCTTGACCGGCGGGAATTCCGACCTCATCGTCTGCGACCGTCTGGGAAGGGCAAGCCGCTTCAACGAATCCGACATTCCGCTTGTCTCTTTGGGTGCCATGGGCGTCAAGGCAATCTCCTCCACGATCGACAACACGCCCCTTGTCTCCCTTGTTGCCCTTTCCAGCAAGGAGGCAGCCTTGCTTCTCATCCTTGCCGATAGGCGTGCCGCCCGCCTTGTCTCCTCGACCAAGATCGAGACCACGGAAAGGCTCGGCGCCAAGACAAACCTCGTCCGCATCTTCAAGAAGAACCCGATGAACATCGTCTCCCTGAGCAAGGTGGAGAAGATCCGCGGCCAGAAAAACGTCGTCAGCGCCACAAGCGAGGAGCAGAACATCGTCATCGACCTTGCCGACCTGGCCCCTGTCGAGCTCAACTCCGAGATGCGGGAAAACCTCCCCGGTCTTGGAAAGAGCCTTCTGAGCGGAAGGAACGACGATGGCGAGATCATCGACGATAGCTTCCCCATCGAGACGCCAAAGGCCGTCAAGGTCAATCCCGTCAAGGCCAGCGCCGATAAGGCGGACACCCAGCTTTCCCTCTTCGACCTCTTCGAAAAAGACAAAAAGTAAGGCTGTTTCTGCTATACTTGAAGTATGCCAAACAAGAAAAGCAAAGTCGCGTTCCATGCCGACAGCATCTACGATATCGACCCTTCCTTCTATCGGGAACTGGGCGTGAAGACGATCGTCATCGATCTGGACAACACCCTTGATCCCGCAGACGTCCTTGAGCCCTCTTCTCGGGCCAAGAAACTCATCCAGGAATACCTCGATCTCGGCTTTCAGGTCTTCATCCTTTCCAACAACACCGAAAAGCGCTGTGGCGACTATTGCCGGAGCCTTAACGTGCCCTATCTCAGCTTCTCGTTCAAGTACCTGGACTTCCGGATCAAGCGTTTCCTCAGGAAGAAGGGCGTGAAGGTGGAGGATTGTATCTTCATCGGCGATCAGATCTATACCGATAGGCTCTACGTGAACCAGCTTCATGGACGCCTCGTCCTGACCGAGCCGCTTTCGGAAAAGGACAATCTCGTCACCAAGATTCCCCGCTTCTTCGATCGGCGCGTAAGGGAAGGCTGGCGAAGAAAGGGCCGCATGGGCATGGAATGCCCGAAACGGAAAACAGAGGAGGAAGAAACATGTTCTTCAAGCGAACAAAAGCCAGCGGCGTGACCCAGGAAATCCGCGTCCGCCGGTGCTATGGATGCGGAGCCATCCTTCAGGACACGGATCCCCAGGAAGTCGGCTATGTCCCTCCGGAGAAGTTCGAATCCGGCGAGGACACGCTCTGCGAGCGCTGCTATAAACTGCGCCACTATTCCACCTACAAGAAGACGCCGGACTTCAACATCGACTATGTGACGATTTTGGATTCCGCCAAGGAGGAAGGGGCCCTTGTCGTCTATGTCCTCAACGCCTTCTGCCTGACGGGTGCCCTTTTGGATGGCATCGGGAAGTATCTTCCGGAGAACGTCATCGTCGTCGTCAACAAGAGGGACGTCCTTCCCAAGAGCTACTCCGATGAATTTTTGAGGGAATATGTCCTCAAGAAGCTCGAGCCCGAGAAAATCCACGTCCAGGACCTCATCATGACCTCCTCCAAGGGCATGAACATCCAGGAGATGATGGCCTCCATCGAGAAGCACCGCAATGGCAAGAGCGTCTATTTTATCGGCGCCTACCAAGTCGGAAAGTCCTCCCTCATCAACAGGCTATTGAAGGAATACAAGAATTCCACCGAGAAGATGATCACGACCTCTCCCTATCCGGGAACGACTCTGGATGTCATCTCCATCCCCTTGGACAACGACTCCTATATCTATGACACGCCCGGCATCTATAACCCCAAGAGCATCGTCTCCTTCATCGAGCCGGAAATCGTCAAGTACGTCATTCCCAGAACCGAGATCCGCCCGGAGCGTTACCAGACAAAGGCCGGACAGTCCTTCCTTCTCAGCAATCTCTGCCGCATCGACTATGTCGAGGGTCCGAAGGCCGAGTTGACCTTCTACAAGAGCAACGACATCACCATCGAAAGATGTAAGCTCAACAAGGCCGACATGACCTTCAAGCTTCTCTGCGACAACGAACAGGCAAGCTTCCGCACCGGTAAGGTCCATAGCATCAACGACCTTGCCAAGACCTCCCTTTCGATCGAGGAGAACGTCCCCTACCGGATCCGTGTCGTGGGACTGGGTTTCTTCGACTTTATCGGCGGCGGACAGAAGATCGATGTCTATGCCCCCGACGGGGTCAAGATCATCTGCGAGAAGAACGAAGTTTCCCGATGAGCGAAAAGGTCTTGTTTTTGGATTCCTTCTGCCCATGGACGTCAAGGCATGAACAGTGCCTTTCTTCCTTTTTGAAGGAAAATCCTGGAACGGAAGTCGCCTTTGGAATTCTCCTTAGGAAAGACCCGCTTCTATCGGAAAACGACATAGAAGCAATTCTTTCCATCGTCCATAAGGACATCAAGACGATTTCCATTGAACCGGGAAAGGTGGATGTGGTTCTTAAGAAAGAAAACTGCCCGTTTGTTGGCGATGATGCCGTCCTTCTCAAGCTAGGCCTCCTTTCGAAGGCAAAGGCTGTCTTCCATGGCCTCTTGTCGACTCAAGAGGATGTCCGCAGCGGGAAGAGACTTTTGGCTCCTTATCCTGTTTTGGAATATATCGCCGACCACCCGCTCTTCTTCGCTTCCAAGATCTCGTTCATGATGCATCCGGACAGGTATCGGCATTCCGTTTCGGTCGCAAGGACTGCCTATGAGATTGCCCTTAATAACGGGCTAGATGCCATCAAGGCCTATCAGGCCGGTCTCTTCCACGACATTGCCAAGGATCTCGACAAGGCCCTCCAAAGAAGGCTTGTCAAGGAGCATTTCCCTGAATACCAGGACTATCCTAACTTTGCCATGCACCAATTTGCCGGCGCCTTCCTGGCCCGTACTGCCTTTGGCATCGAGGATGAGGAGGTCCTCTCTGCCATCGCCTGCCATTGCACCGGAAAAGAGGACATGACGCTATTCGAGCAGACAATCTATTGTGCCGACAAATGCGAGCCCTTAAGGGACTATGACACGGGACACATCTTCTCTACGGCCAAGAAGGACGTCCATAAAGGCTTCCTTTTGACCCTTAAGGACCAGGCCGAGTACCTGAGGATGATCAAGGTGGACTATCACACCAATCCGCTCTCCTCGGCCATGTATGACCGCTATCTCAAAGAGGTGAAAGAATGAGCATCGCCAAGAAAACGACCAAGACAACGAAGGAGTTCCAATCGAGGGGAAGAATTGCTGCGACTCGGCCGATCCATGTCGCCGAGGATCTTTCCTGGAACTATGGAAAGGATGTCATCGTCTATGACGTCCGGAAAAAGACACCTTACGTGAGCTACTACATCGTCGCTTCCGCGCAGAACGATAGAAGGCTGAGGGCCTTGGTCTCAACGGCCGAGGAAAGCCTCTATGACAACTTCTACGACCTGGACCACAAGGAGGGAAGAAACGACTCCACCTGGATCCTCCTGGATGCCAAGCAGGTCGTCGTCCAGCTCTTCACGGAGGACATGCGCAAGGAAGTCGACTTTGACGCCCTCTATGAGGATTGCCCGCACGTCCTCGTGAAAGCCGAGAAGGAACCGAAGTATCGTAAGCGTGCCCGTCCTCAGAGCCAATGGCAATGAAAAGCGTCCTCTTGATCGTCGCGACGGACGACGAATGGAAGGCAATCGAGGATTCCTTCCACGGCAAACAAAGACTGGCAGAAGACAAGGAATCCTTCTCCCTGGAAGGCAAGGGAATCTTCTGGACATTGATGCGTGGCGGCATCGGTAAGACCGCCATGGCTTTTTCCCTTGGAAGGAAGATGCAGGAGAGGAAGTACGACCTGGTCGTCAACACCGGCGTTGCCGGGACGATTAGACATAGGCTGAAGCGGTATGATGCCTTCTGCGCCACGAAAGCGGCATATTACGATGTCGATATTCCGGAACTGAAGAGAGGACAGATGGCCGATCAGCCACTTTATTTTGAATGCTCGGAACAATTCCGGAAGCTGGCAAAAAAGCTGGAGCCTTCCATCCACGAAGGCCTCGTCCTGACTGGAGACCTCTTCGTGACGAAAGACAACATGCCGAAGGACCTGGACAAGGATTTCGAAAATCCGATCGCCATCGATATGGAATCGGCCGCTGTCGGACAGTGCTGTCGCATGGCAGGCGTTCCTTTTGGAATCCTCAGAACGATATCGGATGACACCGAGGAAGAAGGAAACCAGGATCAATACTTCGAGAGTCTTGGGGAAGCGTGCCAAAAGGCAGTGAGCTTGGCAGTTGAGATAATAAAAGAGATACTTGGTAATTAAATAGTACCAATAAAATACTATTTTGTACAATTTTTAAATAGTATTTTAATAGTACCAGCATTTTACTATATAAGAAATGAAATTCTGGAAGAGGTAAGGCTGATGATAATCAAGAAAGGATAGTAGTATTTATTTAGTACCATAAAAGAACTACCTATTTGAAAAATAAAATACTTCGTCTAATGTTTATTATGTTAACGAAAAGAATTAAAAAACACTCTAATAAAAAATGGTATATTCATGGTACTAAATTGATACTATTTCTATTTCAACCAAATATTGGTTATCCACCCCTCTCTTTTTTTGAATTAATGGTTTGTTATTGGTACTAAATAATGACTATTATCCATTTTTTACTAAAATTATTGGAGAAGAAAATAGTTTTAAAACTCACTACTAAAAACTTACTAATTCTTTATTTCCCTCCAACAGCATAGACCATCTTGTGAATCTTCTCTTTTCCTAATTTCAATAAGCCTTCCAACACTAGGATTATCAGCAGAGCAACCAAAACCAAAGCCATCATTCTTTGATAATCGACAGCTTGATAGCTGGCCATGATCATTTGTCCCAACCCGATTTCATTGGTCGTATAGGAAAAGGTTTCCGCCATGATCTCGACTTTCATTCCCAATCCCATTGCCTGGATGAAGCCAAGGGAAATGCTGTCGAAAGACAAAGGAAAGACAACATGGGTCAGATTGGATACCTTGTTCTTTCCTTTAAGCCGTATGAGCATGCCATACGTCTCGTTTGTCTTCTTTGCCCCTTCCAGGCTTGCCTGGTAGATGACAGGGAAGACGACAAAAGAAACCACCCAGACCGGGGCCATGGGGACGAAGACTATGAGAAGCAAAACCATGGCCACCGTCGGGAAGGAACGTAAGATCGTTATCAAAGGCTGCAAAAGAGGCTCAATGGGCTTGTAATAGCCTGCCAGGGTTCCTAAGACGGCTCCCACCGTTCCTGAGCCGAGAAGGGCCAAAAATAGCCGCAGAAGCGTATATCCGATGCCTTCATAGGTTCTGGATAGGCCAAGAAGGGAAAAAGCCTTAGTGAGGCAGGAAAAGAACTCCGGAAGGAAGAGAAGTCCTGTCGAGAAGGCGATGATTTCCCACAAGGCGACAACCAAAAGCAGGCCCAAGACGGAAAGGACGATTCTGTTTTTAAGGAAACGGAGTATGGGCTCTTTTGGAAGCTTCATCTCATTTCTGCGGATAGAAGGAAGAAAGCAGTTCCTCCTTTATCGGGTAATCGAACTCGGTTTTGAAGACATCAAAGCCCTCCAAGGTCGGGTTCTTTTCGGCAAGAAGGAAGGCCAAGCCGTTTTCCTTTTGGACGCCAGCAAGGACGTTGGCATTGAAACCGAAGCGGTCCGTCTGCTCGTCGACGGTCCCATAAGCGTTGAGGTTCTTGACGGCCTCCGTTCCGCCTTTGACAAGGTCCTTGACGTCTTCGTCAAAGTAGGTGAGGAACGCGGAAATGGCATCGGCCTTGTCCTTGTCACCCTCCAAGCCCTTGCGGATGAATAGGCCAGCCTGAGGGAAGCCCTCGGTATCGAATTCCTTTCCGAAGGCCTCGGCGACGTTCTCATAGATATTCAAAGCTGTGTTTGTCTTCATGGCCGGGAAGATTGGAGGGTAGCTAGAGATGACATAGTCCACAGGCTTTCCTTCATAGAGGCCGGAAGCCATGACGACACTCGTGGCACTGACATCGGCACCATAGTAATCCGGCGTGATGCCCTCATGGACTGCCTTGAAGGCCATGTCGGGAACGAGCCCTTCGCCATAGGAATAGATGGTGTCGTCGTTATCCAGTACGCCATCTTCGTCATTCCCTGTGGAAACGACATAGAGGTTTCCAAAGGTCACCATCCGGACCAAAAGATAGTTGTCCTTGGCCAGCTTCAATCCATTGACGGAATCGAAGACGATGAAGTCCTTCTCGGCCTTTTCAAAGGCGGCCTTAACCTGTTGGACGCCGGCCAATTCCAGAAAATCCTTGTCCGCATAGCGGCTAAAGGCGGCAGCGGGAGCGCCCTTTGGGCAAAGGATGGAAAATTCCGGATGGATTTCAAGAAGGGGTGTCGTCGAGGAACTTTGGCTATTGCAGCCGACCGAAAGCAAAAGGGGAAGGAAGAGAAGGGCAAGGAAATTCTTTCTTTTCATTTTACCACCTCGTCATCAAGAAGTATGGCAATGGGGTGACCGATCTGGTTGGCGCTGGGCTGGATTTGGAAATTGGCAAGAATCGTCTTTCCGATGCAGGCAAAGGTGCCTTCCTCGTCCAATTTGCGTCCATTCCTGTAGGATGGCGAGTAGGAAAGAAGAGGAACCCTTTCTCTTGTATGATCCGTCCCCGTGTGTGTCGGATCGTTTCCGTGGTCGGCCGTGATAAGAAGCAAATCATCCCCCTTGATCAGAGGAAGAAGCTGACTGAGACGCTTGTCGAATTCCTCGATGGCCTTGCCATAGCCGATGGGGTTGCGCCGATGCCCGTACAGGGAATCGAATTCCACGAGATTGACGAAGCAGAGACCGTCGAAATCCTCGTTCTCGGCAATGGCAATCGTCTTTTCCATGCCGTCATCGTTGCTTTCCGTATGGATGGACTTGGTGATACCCTGACCATTGAAGATATCGTGGATCTTTCCGATGGCAATGACTTCCTTTCCGTTTTCCTTGAGGCAGTCCAACGCCGTCTTTCCGGAAGGGGAAAGGGCATAGTCACGCCTATCGGGCGTTCTCTTGAAGTTTGTCTTGTTCGTTCCGACATAAGGACGGGCGATGACCCTTCCGACGCGCCATTCCGGGCGCATGGTTATCTCACGGGCAATCTCGCAATCCCGGTAGAGTTCCTCCAAGGGGACGGTGGCGGTATTGGCGGCGATCTGGAGGACGCTATCCGCGGAGGTGTAGACAATCAACGATCCGTCTCTTGTCTGCTCTTCGCCAAGCCTTTCAAGGATGACCGTCCCGCTTTCGGAGTAGTTTCCGATGACCTTTCTCCCGGTCCTCTTTTCGAGTTCGTCGATGAGTTCCTTGGGGAAGCCGGTATCCGTGAAGGTGACAAGGGGATTGGGCGTCAGGATTCCCATCATCTCCCAGTGGCCAGTCAATGTGTCCTTGCCGTTGGATTCCTCCCTTAGGGTCTGGACGTAGCTTTCCGGATGGAGGACTTTCGAAGTCCCAAGGATATCCGCCAGGTCGTGGATGCCAAGTCCATTGATCGTAGGGACATGAAGGCCGTGGCAGGCCTCTGCCGTATGGACCCAGGTATTGGTTCCTGCATCGCCAAATCTTTCGGCATCGGGTTCGGCTCCGATACCGACGGAATCCATGACGATCAGGAAGATTCTCTTGAATTTCATGTTTCGTTACCTCATGCCTTCATTATATCGCTTTCTTTTCTTCGTTGTCCTTTGACGCCTCGTCCTCCTCTTGTCTTTTCATCGCCTTGTCGTAGGCTTCCTTTTTGAGCGTTGCGGAGACATGGGTATAGATCATCGTCGTCTCCACTTGGCTGTGGCCGAGAAGTTCCTGCACCTGCCTTATCGGGGCACCGTTTTCAAGAAGCGTCGTGGCAAAGCTATGGCGGAGCATATGGGGATGGAGAGGCGTTTTGATTCCGGCTTCCTTCGCCCTTTTTCTTAGCATCAGGAAGAAATACTGGCGGGACGTCGGAGAGCCGTCCTTGTGGACGAAAAGGACCTTTCCTGCCTTTTTCTTGGTTCTCCTTTCCTTCATGTAGAGGGCAAGGTAAGAAGAAGCCTCCTTGGAAATGGGGACGATCCTTTCCTTGTTTCCCTTTCCCGTGACCTTGAGATAGTTTCCCTTGAAGTTTATCTGGTCAATCCGAAGGCTTACAAGCTCGCTGACACGAAGCCCACAGCTATAGCAGAGTTCCATCATCGTCAGGTCCAGAAGGCCTTTGTAATCCGACGTTTCGACGGACTGGAAAAGTTGCCTTATTTCGCTGTCCTTCAAAGTCTTGGGAAGCCTTTTTTCCCTTTCGGGCGTCTTGAGGTTCGAAAGGAGGACATCGATCTTCCCCTCTCCCTTGAGGTAGCGATAAAGTCCCCTCAAAGCCATGGCCTTCCTGGAAAGGGAAGCCTTGGAATAGCCCTTTTCGGAAAGCTTGAGAAGGAATGAAAGGTAGTCGTCGCTATTCAAATCCTCGGCCTTTTCCTTCTTGGTCTCCTTTTCGAAGAAAAGAAGATCTGTCCGATAGCAGTCCAACGTCTTCTTGGCATCCCCCTTCTCGCTGGCAAGGAAGGTCAGGAAGGATTCGATGGCCTCGCGGATCGTCATTTTTTTGCCTCCGAGACTTGTTCCTTGTCGAGGACTTTCTCCGCCGTGACACCGACAAGGCGCAGGCTTTCCCCGCGGTAGAAACTGTCGAAGATCGACATCGCCGCAAAGAAGAGATCGGACGCCTCGTTGGTGGGGGCAAGAAGAGCCTTCCTCCGGGATCTTGTCGAGAAGCTTCCGTCCCTCAGCTTGATAGAGACGACCTGGGCAAGCTTGTTGTATTTCTTCAGTTCGTGGCTCACGTCCTCACAGCATGTCTGGATCATGGCCTTGACTTCCTCGTAGCCCGTGACATCCTCCTGGAAGGTCCTTTCCGCGGAGCAGGACTTGGGATCGAAATCCGACGTATCGACGACATCGTCTCCCCAGCCATTGGCTTCCCCTTGGTAGTAGTCAAAAAGGGAGCCCAGAAGCCTTTGGACCTCTTGGCTTTTCGTGACGGCCAAGTCGCCGATTGTCTTTATGCCAAGACCAATTAAACGAGGAGCCGTCTTCTTTCCGATGCCATACATTTTCTCTATGGGCAAGGGCCAGAGCAATTCCTTGATGTTGTCCTTGTTGAGGATAGTCAAACCCATGGGTTTCTTCATGTCGCTTCCCATCTTGGCAAGGAAGCGATTGTTCCCACAGCCGATCGAACACTTGAGCCTTGTCGTCTTGTAGAGGGCAATCTGGAGGTCGAAGAGGAAACTATGGATATCCGCTCCCTTTGTCTCTTCCGTCATGTCGATATAGCATTCATCAATCGATGCCTGTTCCAATATGGGGAAACGTTTTTTGAGATAGCCAAAGAAGCGGTTTGACAATTCCTTGTAAAGACTATAATGCCCTTCCACGATGATCAAGGATGGGCAAAGCTCCTTCGCCATGGATATTGGCATTCCGGAATTGACGCCGAATTTCCTTGCTGGATAGGAGGCAGTGGCCACGACGCCTCTTCTTCCGTCATAGCCGACGGCGATGGGCTTGTCGATGAGGGATGGATCCCTGAGGCATTCGGCCTGGGCAAAAAAGGCATTGAGGTCGATATGGACGATTCGCTTTTCCATCACCGGTATTCTTCGATGAGCGCCTTTGCCTGCGCCAATGCGGCCGCCGTGACTTCCCTTCCGGAAATCATCCGGGCGATCGCCTTTTCCTTCATCTGACTATCCAGTCTTCTTGTCACGACGATGGTCTTTCCGTCCTTGGTCTTCTTTTCGACTTCCAGGGCATCCTGACTGGAGGCGACGACCTGGGCAAGATGGGAGACGACAAGGACTTGGCTATCCTTCTGAAGGGCTTGTATTTTCCTTGCGACAAGGCTTGCCGCCTTTCCGGAGATACCGGTGTCGATTTCGTCAAGGACGAGGACATCGGCCGGGAAGAGGTGGTTGAGGACAGCCTTCAAAGCCAGCATGAGACGCGAGCTTTCGCCGCCCGATGCGACCTTCTTCAGTTCGGCTTCCGGAAGGCCCTTGTTGAGCTTGACCATGAAGAGGGCTTCGTCCTGTCCATCCGGGCCAATTTCCCTCTTCTTGAAGTTGACGGAGAATCCATCCTTGGGAAGGCCGAGGTCTTCCATCTCCTTTCCGATCCGAGAAGAGAGCGCCTTTGCGGATTTTTCCCGTGCCAGAGTCAGTTTTTCAGCTACCTTCTGGCACGCTTCCTTGGCCTTTTGCTCTTCCTTTTCAAGGCGCGCTTTTTCGCCTTCGAAATCGGCAATCCTGGAAAGCTTTTCCTTGTCTTCCTTGAGGACGGAAAGGATATCGGCTGTCGCCTTTCCATACTTCCTCTGCAGGCCCTTGAGGGAGAAGAGCCTTTCGTTGATATAGTCGATCCTTCCGGGGTCGGCATCCATCTGGCGGTAGCTTTCCTGAAGTTCCTCCATGGCGTTGAGGAAGTCCCTTCCGGCGTCATAGGCCTTTTGGGAAAGGTCCGCTAGGGGAGAAGAGGCAAAAGGCCTGAGCTTGGAAAGATAGGAAGAAAGGATTTCAAGGAGATCGCCTTCTGCTAGGCGTCCCTCCTCAAGAAGCCGCTCATAGCTTTCCCGCAGCCTTTCCATGCCCTTGAGGTCCTGGCTTTCCTTTTCCAGGTCCTCGATCTCGTTTTCCTTGAGATGCATCCTTTCGATCTCATCGATCTGGAAATGGAGATAGTCGACGTCCATGTCTTCCCTTTCCTTGAGGAATTCCTCCTTTTGGGAGCGGGCAGAAAGCCATGCGGAATAGGTTTCCTTGTAAGCAGAAAGAATAGGATTTATCTCCTTAGGAAGGAAGGCGTCGATATAGGAAAGGGCCTTCTTCTCGTCGGCAATCGAGCTGTTCTCGCCCTGGGAGTGGATGTCGATAAGGAGGGAGCCGACTTCCCTCAGTTCCTTTAAGGAGCAAAGGCCTCCGTTGAGCATGCACTTGGAGCTTCCTTCCTGGCTGACCGTTCTTCCTAAAAGGATGTTTCCTTCTTCGTCGACCACCTCCTTAAGGGAAGGATGGGGGAGAAGCTCTTTCTCGTCGATATGGAACAAGGCGCTGACCTTGGCTTCCTTTTCCCCGTTCCGGATGAGGCCCTTGTCGGCCTTAGCGCCCTGAAGAAGGGAAAGGGAGTCGACGATAAGGCTTTTTCCGGCACCTGTCTCACCCAAAAGGGCGACATAGGGCGAATCCAAGTCGACGGTGCAGTCCTCAATGACGGCCAGGTTCTTGATCGACAGTCCTTTGATCATCTTAGTCCCTCCTACTCTTTCTTTTCTGTAGCGTCCTTATTTGTCAACCAGTCCCTTATCTTTAAGAAGGCGGTAGGGACATCCATCCCCAGATGACTGTAGAGATCCTTGACCGAGCCATGGACGACAAAGTCCTTGGGAAGGGTCAGAGGAAGGAATCGTCCCTTACAGCCATGGGAGAGAAGATAGCGGCCAAGAGTGTCCGATGTTCCTTCCGGCGTCGAGTAGCAATCATAAAGAACGATGTCCTCGTAGGAGAGAAGGTTCAGCCTGTCCAAAAGGGAATCGCTGGGAAGAAGATCCAAAAGAAGGAGGCAATCGACAGCCATTTCCTTCACCTTTTCCAAAAGCGCCATACCGTTAGGACCTATAGCCAAGACAAGTTTCTTTCCCTTTTCCTTTGTCACGACATCATAGCCCTCTTCCTTCTCGACCGGGCCATGATCGTTAAAAGGAGCATCCTTTGTCAAACGGATGAATGTCGGGACGTTCTTTTTAAACCACAAGCCAGAGGATAGCCGCAGGAAGGAATCCTTGTCATAGGGCATGTAGACCTGACAATCGGGAATCGTCCTCAAGAAGGAGACGTCATAGATTCCCTGGTGGGAAGGGCCATCCTCGCCGACAAGGCCGGAGCGTTCCACATAGAAGAGGTTCGGGCACTTCTCCCTGGCGATATCCTCGAAGACCTCGTCATAACTTCTCTGGAGGAATGTCGAATAGATATCGATGACGGGGTGATAGCCCTGAAGGGCGATACCGCTTGCCATGGTGACCGCATTCTCCTCGGCGATACCGACATCGATCGTCCTTTCGGGATAGGTCCTGTAGACTTCCTCCAGATCCGAGCCATAGACCATGGCCGGGCAGATGACAAAGGCCTTGTGATCCTCTTCCATCTTACGAAGGAGGAATTCCTTCTTGTAATAATCGAAGTTGTCCTTCCCTTCTTCCTTCTCCTCGTCGAAGTGGCTGTTTACGCCATGGAAGGTCCCCTTCTCGTCCTTCATCGCCGGCGGATAGCCATAGCCCTTCTTGGTGATGACATGGACCACGACGGGGCCGTTTTCGACCAGGGACTTTGCCTTGCTGAAGGCAAGATCGAGTTCATCAAAGTCATGTCCGGAGAAGGGGCCGATGTACTTCAGACCCATGCTCTCAAAGACCGTCGGCTTAAGGACCATCTGTCTTAAGCGATCCTTGACGGAACGCATCCAGAGGAAGAGCTTCTGTGTCGTCCTTGTCTTGCTCATGATGCGGGAGAGGAGCTTGGATGTCCGGAAATAGAAGCGGGAGTTCCGCAGTCTCTGAAACTCCCTTCCCATGAAGCTGACGTCCTTTCCGATGGACATGCCGTTGTCGTTGATAACAACGATGAGCTTCGTCTTCCTGTCCGTCGCCAGAAGGCCCAAGGCTTCCATGGATATGCCGCTAGCCAAGGAGGAATCCCCGACGAGAGCAATCGTATAGCTTCCATCCTTCTTCAAGGCCTTTGCCAAAGCCATGCCATAGGCGACGGAAATGGCCGTGGAGGCATGGCCGTTGCGGTATTTGTCGGCCGGGGACCTGTCGGGATCGGAGAAGGGCGGCTCGCCACCGAATTTCCTTAGGTCCTTGAGGGAGCGTCCTGTCAGGATCTTATAGGCATATGTCTGATGGCCAACATCAAAGAGGATATCGTCCTTGTAGGGATCGAAATTCTTAAGCAAGGATAACGTCAGCTCCACCACGCCGAGGTTCGGGGAAAGGTGGCCACCGTTTTGGTAGGCCACGGACAGGATATCGCTGCGGATGTCGCTGGCCAGGACCTTTTCCTGTTCCTTAGTCAGGGTGCGAAGAGCCTTCGGGGAGGGTTTCATTTTATTCCTCCCTTACCTCGTTCTGGACGTCGGCAATCATCTTCGCAAGCCTCTTTTCCATCTCGTCGAGGACCTTCTTGCCGTAGTCGTATTCCTTCTTGCTTTCGTCTAGGCCGATGTCAGCCTTCTGGAGCTTCTCAAGGACGGCGTTAGCCTCCTTCTCAAGCTCGGCATAGGTCATTGTCTCAAGCTTATCGCCTTTCGTTTTCTTTTCCATTTCTTTTTACCTCACTCGATTAGAGCGCCTTTCCTTCCATCGGAGAACGTCACGACGATCTTGTCCCCGGAAAGGAGTTCCCTGGAAGAAGAGACCTTCCTTCCATCCTTGAAGACAAGGGCATAGCCCATCTTCTCGATCGTTTCCAGGGAATGGGCATTGAGCTCTGCAAGATTTCTTTCCACGGCGACCTTCTTCCTGTCCAACAGGAGGAGGAAAGTCGAGGGAAGCCTCTTTTCCTGTTCCTTCAGCTGACTTTGAAAGAGGGAGAGCTTTGATAGATAGGCGCTTTTTAGATGGCCATGAAAGACGGCAAGGCTTTCCTTCTTTTCCTTTGCCCTTCGGAGGATAGAGAGATCCTTGAGCCTTTCCTCAAAGGAGGTGAGCTGCTGGGCCTTCTCGTCAAGCCGTGAAAGCATTGCCTCGTCAAGCCTTCTTCTTCGATCCTTCAGATCGTTTTCGACATCGGCCAAAGAGGGATTGATAAGGGAGGCCCCTTCTGTCGGGGTGATGGCCTTCTTGTCGCTGACCATGTCGGCGATTGCGGTGTCGATGGTATGGCCGATGCAGGTGATAACGGGGATTGGGGAAGTGGCAATGGCAAGGCAGAGTTTTTCGTCATCGAAGCAGGAGAGGTCGCTCTTGCTGCCGCCCCCGCGGCCAAGAAGGATGCAGTCATAGTCGCCCTTTTCGGCTTTCTTCAGGGCCGAGAGCATGCTTTTTGCCGCGGCTTCGCCTTGGACCGTCGCCGGATAGAGGACGGTGGAGACGGGGAAGCGTTCGTGGAGCGTCTTGAGGATATCGGAATAGGCGGCCGAGTCCTTGGCGGTGATGATGGCGATCTTCTTGCAGATACTTGGTATCGGTCTTTTTCTTTTCTCGTCAAGATAGCCAAGCCTGTTGAGCTTTTCCAAGGTCTTCTTCCTTAGGAGATAGTTCTTTCCAAGCTGGTCCTTGGCTATCTCGATCGACTCGCCCCAGAGGGTCAAGGAGGAGCCGTGGGCATAATAGGAAAGGCTTCCCCTGATCGTGACGACATCTCCGCGCTTGATGTCCCTTAGACCAAAAGGATCGCCATAGAACGTCCGGAAGGCGCATTTAAGAAGCGGAGCGGAGGTCTCTTCCTTTCCCTGGTCGCCGATCTCAAGGTAGGAGAACTTCCCCAGCTTGATGGAATAGACTTCGCCGGCGACGGCCAGATGCTGGAAGGCGGGATTGCTGAAGCACGCCTTGAGGATCTCGGAGAGCTCGCCGACGGAGAAGACCTTATCGCGATTGGAAATCATAGGCCGGTATGCACTTGTCCAGGACCGCGTTGACGAAGCGGTGGTCCCCGTCCTTGAGGTAGTTCTTGCTCATCTTGACGGCCTCGTTGATGACGACCTTCCTCGGGGCGAGCTTGGCATAGCGGCCTTCGCTTACGGCCTCGAAGAGAATCGCCTTGCAAACATCGTCAAGACGGTTGAAGGTCCAGTTGACAAGATGCTTGGAGATCTCTTCCTGGATGGCGTCATAGTTTTCAAGGGCCAAGGCATAGATGCACCGGGAAAAGGCCGGAACGTCGTCGATCTTCTCGACGCCGAATTGGTTCAGCAGAACCTCCGTGGCATCGAAGTCCTCCTTGTTCTCCAGAAAGAGGAAGACCTGGTAAAGGGCCTGCATGACTTTTGTCCTTTCATCAGTCCTATTCATTTCCATAGTTATTTCGTGTCCTTTCCATGGGCGTAGAGACGTAAGACGGCATAGCCTAAGCCAAAAAGGCCCAGTAGGTGAATCAAAACGTTGAGGACGATATCCAAAGTGCTGAGTCCTATGACGAACTGATCAAGGCCGGACATCGCAAGGAAGACGATGCCGATGACCATGTCCGCAAGATAGAGAAGGAAGGAGGTCAATAGGGCAATCCGATGTCCCCTGATGGCATAGGAAGAAAGAAAGAGGAAGGCAAGGGACAAAGGGAGATTGACGATTGCCATCAGTCCCTGGGCAGAGGCCATGTCCGACGTGGTGAGAAGGGAGAAGAGCGTCAGTCCGGAAGAGGAGAAAAGAAGGCCAGAGCCATATCCCGGGGAGAAAGTCCCATCGCCATAAAGGACGAACGTCGACTGGAGAAGAAGTTCGACGACGAGCGAGAGAATGGCAAGGACGATCGGAATCGAGGCAAGATAGCCAAGAACGGCCTTCTTGGAAGCGCCCTTATTTTCCTTTGGCATCTTTCCGCGGGGCGATCTTGCTGATGGCGACATTGACCCGGCTAGGCGGCGTCTCAAGAAGATCGTCGATCGCCTCATAGACCGCCTTTTGGATGGCTGAGCAGCAGTTCTGGGCCTCGGTCTTGTCTCCCAAGGCGATTTCGATGTCGATGGAGACATGGTTCCTCTTGTCGACCCGGGCCACGATCTTGGGTCCCTTCTTGGTCGTGCAGAGCTGGAACTGGTCCTTGAGTTCACCGGAAAGAAGCTCCTCGATGGCTTCCTTGGCTATCTGGACATAGACGAAGGTCGAGATGCCCTTCTTGCCGTTTTTTTGGTTTCCGAGATATACGTAGTCGGTCATGGTATCCTCCTCAATGATGCTTTGCGCCTAAGAAATATCTTAACATAACAGGTATCATTCCTGCTTGATGCCCTTCATGGTCAGGGAGATTCTCTTCCTTGTAAGGTCGACGTCCTTGACCTTCACCTTGACGATGTCCCCGGGCTTTCCATAGCGATGGGGATCCTCGACATGGCCTTCCCTGATTTCGGTGACATGGACAAGGCCGTTGATCTCGATACCAAGGTCGACGAAGAAGCCAAAGCCGGTGACGTTGCGGATGGTTCCTTCCAAGATAAGTCCGGGCTTCAGGTCCTTGATGTCCTTGATGTCCTCCCTGAGCTTGGCCGTTTTGAATTCCTTTCTTGGGTCGCGACTCGGCTTGACGATTTCCGAAAGGATGTCCTTGAGCGTTTCCTTGCCGACAGAAAGATCCTTGGCAAGCGCTTCGATCTCCTTTTCGGTCAGTTTGCTAAGAACGCTTCGATCGCTTTCCTTGCTGGTGATGTCATAGCGCTTCATGATGGCCCGGGCGATGGGATAGGACTCGGGGTGGACAGCGGTATCGTCAAGGAATTCCGCGCTTTCGGGGATGCGGAGGAAGCCGGCGCAGTTTTCAAAGCTCTTGGGTCCGAGATAGGGAACATCCTTGAGTGCGTTCCTTGAGAGGATTGGTCCGTTCTTTTCCCGGTAGGCAACGATGGCATTGGCGATTTTGGCATTGATTCCGGAAACATAGGAGAGAAGGGCAGCGGAGGCGGAATTGAGATTGACGCCGACGTAATTGACGACATCCTCGACAACGCCGGTTAGGGCCTCGCTGAGCTTCTTCTCGTCGATGTCGTATTGGTATTGGCCGACACCGATGGACATGGGCGGAATCTTGACGAGCTCGGAAAGGGGATCCTCAAGGCGTCGTGCGATGGAGATGGCGGAGCGGATATTGGGCTCGTATTGGGGGAATTCCTTCTGCGCCAGTTGGGTCGCCGAATAGATGGAAGCGCCCGATTCGCTGACGATGATGACTTCCAGTTGTTCCATCCTGTCCATCTTCTTCAGTTCGGAAAGGAGGCTTTCGCTCTCCCTGGAGGCATGGCCGTTTCCAAGGGCGACGACGAAGGTCTGGTATTTGTTGATGAGCGTATAGAGACTCTCCAATGCCGCCTTGCGGCTTCTCTCGTTCATGAAGGGATTGTTGAGGACATGGGTTCCAAGGACCTTTCCGTTCTCGTCGATGAAGGCCAATTTGCATCCGTGGGCAAAGCCCGGATCAAAGCCGAGGACCTTCTTTCCACGCAGTGGTGGATAAAGAAGCGTCGCCCTGAGGGAGGCCTTGAATTCCTCGATTGCCTGCTCGGAGGCCTTTTCCATGAGGTCGGCAAAGACTTCGTTCTCGATCGAGGGCTTGATAAGGCGGTCATAGCTATCCTGGGCCGTCTCCTTGTTGAGTTCGGCATAGGGCGAAGAGGAAGAGAAGGAATAGGTCAGGATATGCTTGACGATCTCTTCGTCGGGAAGAAGAAGGCTTCTTGTGAGGCACTTTTTCTTGACGCCCCTGTTGATGGCAAGGATGTTGTATCCCTTGAGGCTTGCAATCGGACGGGAATAGTCGGCATAGTTATCGAAGACATCGCTTTCGGCATCCTTGGTCTTCACTGTCTTGACGATGCCGCGCTTGTAGGCGATGGACTTGATGAAGGTGCGATAGTTGGCATTGTCGGAAATGTCTTCGGCAAGGATGTCCAGGGCTCCTTGGATGGCCTTTTCCTTTGTCTCGTAGCCTTCGACCAGGTATTTCATCGCTTCCTTTTCAAGCGTGCCCGTCTTGTCTTGAAGGATAAACTGGGAAAGAGGCTCCAATCCGGCTTTCCTTGCCTTGACGGCACGGGTGAGCTTCTTGGGGCGGTAGGGACGATAGAGATCCTCGACTTCACTAAGAAGCAGGGAATCCTCGATCTTCGAAAGAAGGAGAGGATCTTCGACCTTCTGCTCGGCAAGGCTCTTGAGGACGGTCTTCTTTCTCTCCTCGAGATTGTCAAGATAGCTGAGACGCTCCTCGAGATGGCGCAGGTTCTCGTCCGTCAGGGAGCCTGTCACTTCCTTGCGGTAACGGGCGATGAAGGGGACGGTGTTGCCCTCCTTGAGAAGGGAAATCGCGGCGTTGACGCCCTTGATATCCAAATGCAGTTCCTGTGCGATGACTTTGCTTTTGTCGATTGCCATATATCCTCCTAGAAGATGAAAGGAAGTCTTTTTCCTTAGCTATCATTATACCACCCCGGGACCTCTTTCCCCGATGTGGAAGCCTCTTTTTGTAAAGCAAGGGCAACTGTCGAGCCCATTCTTGTGCTATAGTACTTTTGCGAGGTACTCACGCATGGATTCAAACCTGACTTTGGACAACGTCGCTTCCTTCAGGAAAGCCTACGAAAAGGAAAAATCTTCTTCGACCCTGACCAAGGCCGTTACTTCCTGCGGCCTTTCCAAATCCCTGGTCGACCTTTCCCAGTTGCGGCGTCTTCCCACCGTCTTTTCCATCGATGTTGATTGCGGCAAGGTCACAAACCAAAGGCGCTCTGGACGCTGCTGGATGTTTGCTGGCCTAAACGTCCTGAGAAAGAAGCTCATCGATACGCTTTCCCTTGCGGACATCCAGCTTTCCCAGGCCTATCTTCAGTTCTATGACAAGCTCGAGAAAGGAAACTTCTTCCTTGAGAAGATCCTCTCCCTTGCCAAGGAGGATCTCTCTTCCAGGGAGAATGTCTTCCTTCTGGACAATGCCCTTGGGGATGGCGGTCACTGGGCGATGTTTGTTAGCCTTGTCGAGAAATACGGAATCGTCCCCTCCTATGCGATGCCCGATACCGCCGTTAGCTGCGATACCGGAGAGCTGAACGTCCTCCTTGGGAAAGTCCTCAAAAAGGATGCCGACAAGCTTCGTCAGTGCCTAACGGAGAAAGGCATCCAGGAAGCCAGGAAACTCAAGGGGAAGATGCTTGAGGATTACTATCGAGTCCTTACAATCTGCCTTGGCCTTCCGCCCGAGGATTTCGTCTTCGAATATCGCGACAGGGAAAAGAAGTTCCACCGCGAGGAAAGAATGACGCCTTTGGCCTTCTTTCGAAAGTTCGTTTCCGATTCCCTGAAGGAGTATGTCCCGCTTTCGGATGTTCCCCTTCCCGGATGGAAAAGGAACGTCCGCTATACGTCAAGCTTTGTCAACAATGTCATCGGCGGGGAGAATGTCGTCTTCTTCACTTCCGACATGAAGACGATCAAGAAGGCGGCAATCGCCTCACTTAAGGACAACGAACCTCTTTGGTTTGCTGCCGATGTTGGGGAGCAATCCCTGCGGAAGGAAGGAATCCTTGACGATCGTCTCTACGATTACGAATCCGCCTTCGACCTTCCCCTCCTCCATGACAAGGGAAAGAGGCTAGCAATGCGTATTGCCCATTGCTCCCACGCCATGTGCCTGACGGGGGTCAATATCGACAAGGACGGAAAGCCCGACCGCTGGAAGGTAGAGAATTCCTGGGGAAAGGAAAACGGTTTCGATGGCTTCTTTGTCATGTCCGACAGTTGGTTTACGGACAACGTCTTCCAGGTCATCGTCAACCGCAAGTACTTGCCGAAGAAAGTCCTCGATAGCTATGACTCGGCACCGCTTGTCGAGGTAAAGCCTTATTGCACGCTGTTTTAGAAAGGAGAATAAACATGAACGAGAAGATTGCTTTGGATGACATCCGCCGTTTCGAAGAGCATTTCGACAAAAGCGACAAGAACCTTCTTGCCACCTATTCCGTGACGCAGAACGGACCTACTGCCTGCGCCACGAACTACGCTGTCAGGCGCCATCTTGTCGAGAACTATTCCGTCGATCTGGACGCCGGAAGGGTCTGCAACCAGAAGCAGTCCGGACGCTGCTGGATGTTTGCCGCCTATAACGTCTTCCGCCTCAAGGTCATGGAAAAGCTCCATCTGGACAACATGGAGCTGAGCCAGAACTATCCGCTTTTCTATGACAAGCTCGAGAAATCCAATTTCTTCCTGGAGAACATCCTTTCCACATTGGATGAAAAGGTCTCCTCGAGACTCGTCTTGCACCTTCTGAGGGATCCTATCGGCGATGGTGGCCAGTGGAACATGTTCGTCGGCCTGACGAAGAAATACGGTGTCTGCCCCAAGGAGGCGATGCCAGAGACCTATTCCTCCTCAAAGACAAGGGAGATGGATAGCCTTATCACCCTCAAGCTCAGGAAGGATGCCGCCATCCTGAGAAAGGCCCATGAGGAAGGAGAGGATATCGCCTCTCTCCGCGCCAAGAAGGAGAAAATGCTCCAGGATATCTATTCCATTCTTGTCATCTGCCTCGGAAAGCCGCCTGTCAAATTCACCTACGAAACCAGGGACAAGGACAAGCGCTTCATCCGCATCGAGGACATCACGCCCACGGAGTTCTACGAGAAGTATGTCGACATCCATCTCGATGATTACGTCTCCCTTATCAATGCCCCGACCAAGGACAAGCCCTTCCACCATTCCTTCACGGTCAAGTACCTGGGAAACCTCGTCGGCGAAAGGGTCCGCTATCTCAACCTTCCCATCGAGGAACTCAAGCGCTGCGCCCTCTCCCAGCTTCAGGATGGGGAGGTCGTCTGGTTTGGTTCCGATGTCGGCCAGTCCCTCCAACGCTTTGAGGGCTTCATGTCCCTTTCCAACTTCGACTACGACAATCTCTTCTCGACCTCCTTTGGGATGACAAAGGAGGAACGGCTCGACTATGGCGAATCCTTGATGACCCATGCCATGGTCCTCACCGGCGTCAACGTCCTTGAGAATGGCTCGACGAATCGCTGGAAGGTCGAGAATTCCTGGGGCGACCAGAACGGATACAAGGGTTTCTATGCCATGGACGATTCGTGGTTCGATCAGTTCGTCTATCAGGTCGTCATCAACAAGAAATACCTCACTCCCGAGGAACTCAAGGAGTACAGCGAAGAGCCGATCGAGCTTGAGCCGTGGGATCCGATGGGATCGCTCGCCCTCTAGTTTTCACTGGATCGATAAAGCCTGGATGGATGTCTTCCGTTCAGGCTTTTTTGATGGCATTCAAAAGGGATGACAAAAGCCATCTTCCATCCCCTTCTTGGAACGGACCTTCTCTTTCCTTCCTCCGTCCAATCAAAATACCTTCCGCCAAATGACGGAAGGCAGATGTTTACTTGACGACGACGGAGACGATGCGGTTGAGGATGGCGATGACCTTGACGACGGTCTTTCCTTCAAGATAGGGCTTCAGCTCATCCAGGCCAAGGACCTTGGCCTTAAGCTGTTCGAGTTCCTCGGGGGTTGCATCCTTGCGGTATTCGACCTTGGCGCGGAGCTTGCCATTGACCTGGACGGCATAGGTGACCGGTTTCTGGCTGATCTTTTCCTCGTCGTATTTCGGCCAGGGCGTATAGTCGAGAAGGCCTTTCTTCCCAAGAAGCCGATAGCATTCCTGGGCGATATGCGGAGCGATCGGGGCAAGAAGCTTCACAAGGCCTTCAAGCATCTCCACAGGAAGTCTTTCGGCCTTATAGAACTCGTTGACGCAGATCATGATCTGGCTGATTCCGGTATTGAAGTGGAGGATCTCGTAATCGTTTGTGCACTTGCGGACGGTGAAGTTGTAGACGTAGTCAAGCTTCTCGTTTCCATCTGTCGTCCACTTGTCGATGAAGTTCTGGTCGGCATAGAGACGATAGAACTTGTCCAAAAAGCGCTTGGCACCCTTGGGGCCATCCTCGCTCCAGGGAAGGGACTGGTCAACAGGGCCCTTGAACATTTCGTATAGACGGAGGCTATCGGCACCATATTCCCTGATGACATCATCGGGCGAGACCGTGTTTCCAAGGGACTTAGACATCTTCTGTCCATCGCTTCCAAGGATCAGGCCCTGATGGTAGAGCTTCTGGAAGGGTTCCTCTGAGGAGAAGATTCCCTGGTTGTGGAGGAACTTGTGCCAGAAGCGGGCATAGAGGAGATGGAGGACGGCATGCTCGGCACCGCCGACATAGCAGTCGACCGGAAGCCAGTGGTCGAGAAGTTCCTTGTCGCCGATGGCGTTGTCGTTGTGGGGATCGATATAGCGGGCATAGTACCAGGAAGAGCCGGCCCACTGCGGCATGGTGTTCGTCTCCCTTTCGCCTTTCTTGCCGTCGATCGTGACTTCGACCCACTCCTTTTCCTTGCTCAGTGGCGGCTTTCCGTCGCCCTTGGGCTTGTAGTCCTTCATCTCCGGAAGGACAAGGGGAAGATCCTTCTCGGAAACCGGTCTTATCGTTCCGTCTTCCATGTGGATCATCGGGATAGGCTCTCCCCAATACCTCTGACGGGAGAAGAGCCAGTCGCGGAGCTTGTAGGAGACCTTGTAGGAACCCTTGCCCATTTCGACAAGGCGGTCGGTGATGGCCTTCTTGGCATCCTTGTTGTCAAGGCCGTCCGCGAATTCCGAATGGATGTGCTTGCCATCGCCCTCGTAGGCTTCCTTGCTGACATCGCCTTCGATGACCTGGACCATGGGAAGGCCGTGCTTCTTGGCAAAGTCGTAGTCCCTCTGGTCGTGGCAGGGAACGGCCATGACCGCACCGGTCGCATAGGTGGCAAGGACATAGTCGCCGATATAGATCGGAACCTTCTTTCCGTTGATGGGATTGATGGCATAGCTTCCGAGGAAGACGCCGGTCTTTTCCTTGCTGAGGTCGGTTCTTTCCATGTCCGACTTCTTGGCGCAGGCCTGGATATATTCCTCGACCTGGGGGAGCTGTTCCTTTGTCGTGAGGCTATGGACAAGAGGATGTTCCGGAGCCAGGACGCAATAGGTGCAGCCAAAAAGGGTGTCGGCCCTTGTCGTGAAGACATCGAAGGAGAGGTTCTTGTCCACAACATCGAAGGTGACAAGGCTTCCCAGGCTCTTTCCGATCCAGTTTCTCTGCATCGTCACGGTCGAGGAAGGCCAGTCGATCGTATCCAGGCCATCCAAAAGCTTGTCGGCATAGGCCGTGATCTTCAGGCACCACTGGCGCATCGGCTTTCTTTCGACAGGATAGCCGCCTCTTTCGCTCTTGCCGTCGATGACTTCCTCGTTAGCAAGGACGGTTCCCAGGGCCGAGCACCAGTTGACAAGGCGGTTGTCCTCATAGGCAAGGCCCTTCTTGTAGAGCTGGAGGAAGATCCATTGGGTCCATTTATAATAGGAAGGATCGCTGGTCTTGATTTCCCTGTCCCAATCATAGGAAAAGCCAAGGCGCTTGAGCTGGCGGCGGAAGTTATCGATGTTCCTATCCGTATAGATGGCCGGATTCTGGTTGTTCTTGATGGCAAACTGCTCCGCCGGAAGGCCAAAGGCATCGTAGCCGATCGGATGGAGGACGTTAAATCCCTGCATCCTCTTCATCCTGGCCAGGGCATCTGTAGCCGTATAGCCTTCGACATGGCCGACATGGAGACCGACGGCGGAAGGATAGGGGAACATGTCCAGGACATAGTACTTGGGCTTGGAAAAGTCGCGGCAGTCCGTCTTGTAGGTCTTTTCCTCGTCCCAGACCTTTTCCCATTTTTCTTCTATTTTCTGGAATTCGTAGGGCATTCTTGTGGCTCCTTATTGATAAAGCATAAGAAATTATACCTTTTTTCATTCTCGATTTCCGCTTTTCGCTTGCAAAAACGGGCAATGCCTCCCAAGGGCCTTTTGGAAAACGATTTCCGGTTGGATAACTTATGGGAAGAACATGACAAAAAGAACTCCTTGTTGCCAAAACTGGCATGAAAACAGGCATTCCATGCTCTTTTGCATTGATTTTGTCCCTGGGATTCCCTATCTTACAGCGGTTTTAACGGAGAAAAGAAACATGACACTTCTCAAGAAGATACTTATCGGTACGGGGACAGCCCTTCTCGTCCTTGTCGTCGCTGCCGGCGGGACCGTCTACGGGCTCTGGCACAACGAGATTTCCAGCATGCTTTCCATCAAGAAGCTGGCGGATGCCGATAGCGAGAACAAGGCGGGTCCTGTCTATCAGATCGACGTCCAGGGCGATTACTACTTCCAGGACTTCCTCGATCAGGGCGGTGCCAAAAACGATAACGAGCTGATCGACTTCCTCGTCCATAACCTGACCAAGGGCGTCATCGACATCAACCTGAAGGCGCCGAATATCGGATGCTCTTCCTTTACCTTCGTCGACGAGAGCGGGGATCGGTACTTTGGAAGGAACTACGATTTCACTTCCACCACGGCGATGATCGTCAAGACCCATCCGGGAAACGGAAGGCACGCTTCCATCTCTTCGGCCGATCTCCAGTTCTTGGGCATCAAGGGCGGAAGGGACCTCAATGGCTTCATGGACAATGCCTTGGCACTTGTGAGTACCTACGTGCCTTTGGATGGCATCAACGATGCCGGGGTCAGCTGCGGTATCTATATGTCCTACCAGCAGAAGGACGGGAAGACCTCCAGCACCGACCAGAACACCGATAAGCCCGATCTGACCTCCACGACGATGCTGCGCATGATCCTGGACTATGCCGATGACGTGGACGAGGCCGTGGAACTGGTCCAAAAATACGATTTCCATGATTCCGCCAATACCTCCTTCCACTACATGGTCGCCGACAGCACGGGAAAGAGCGCCATCCTCGAATGGGTCGATCCTGACGGCCATGTCGGAAACGATGACGGCACCAAGAGGGAGCTGAGGGTCTACTACAACGATGACGACGCGATCGTCGGGGAAAGGGAAGGAAAGGAATCCTTCCAATACATCACAAACTTCCTCGTGACACCCGACTATTATGACGAGGATTCCCAGAAAGGCGGCTATGACCGCTATCTTGCTATCCCCAAGACCATCGACCCCGATGGCAATAACCCGACGGGTAAGTTTTCCAAGGAGGAAGGAATGGACCTTCTTAAGACCCTGGGGAGAAGAAGATGGGATGCCGCAAAGCCTAGCGACAGCAACAACATCACGGTCTGGTCCTCTCTCTATAATCTGACGGACAAGACCGTCACCTGGATTTCCAACGAAAGCTTCGATGACGAAAGCCGAATCTTCGAATATTCGCTTTGATTGCTGTTTTTGTTGAAAAGGGCGATTCGATTTGATAGAATACCCCTCGCATCAGTAGCACGAAAGCATCGTTTCGACCGATGACGCCTTGACAAGTAGCCCGGCTACGAGGGCGAACGACGATCATCCGGAAACGCTTGGCTCTCGCCTATCTTATGCATCGTAACGCATAAAGAAAGGAGAATTTCACATGTCACGTTACACAGGACCCGTCTGGAGAATCTCCAGAAGACTCGGCTATTCCATCCTCGGAAGCGGAAAGGAACTCCAGAAGAGACAGACCGTTCCCGGACAGCACGGCGATGCCCGTCCCAAGAAGAAGACCGAATACGGCATCCAGATGACCGAGAAGCAGAAGCTTCGCTTCACCTACGGCGTCAGCGAGAGACAGTTCCAGCGTCTCTTCAAGATCGCCAAGGACGATCGCACCAAGGTCACCGGAACCTACTTCATGCAGATCCTCGAATCCCGTCTTGACAATCTCGTCTACCGCATGGGCTTCGCGACCACCAGAAGGCAGGCCCGTCAGCTTGTCAACCATGGCCACGTCACGGTCAACGGCAAGAAGGTCGACATCCCTTCCTATCTCTGCTCCGTCAATGACGTCATCGCCTTCAAGGAAGCCAGCAAGAGCCTCAAGGTCGTCAAGGAGGCCATCGAGAAGAAGCCTCAGATCCCCGGCTATGTCGAGGTCGATGCCAACAAGGTCGAAGGAAAGTTCCTCCGCCTTCCCGAAAGAAGCGAGCTCTACGCCGATATCGACGAAGGTCAGGTCGTCGAATTCTACAACAGAAAGCTCTAATCCCTGTCCGATCCGGATGCCCTTCGGGGCATCCTTACCTGGCGGCTATGGTGAAGTGGTTAACACAAGCGGCTGTGAACCGCTCATGCATGGGTTCAAGTCCCATTAGCCGCCCCATCTTATAATTAACATTTTGATACAATCCAAGGGTATCGAAATGAACGATATTTGCTCGAGAAATCGGGCATTTTTTAATTTTTGCGTTTTTCTAGTAGATGAAAATTGGTTCGAACAGACGGATTTTAGATTTTTGGCTCTATTAGATAAACGATACCCTTACTAGATAAACGTTTCTCTACTAGAAAAACGATACCCTACTAGAGAAATGATACCCCTTATGTTTGTAAAACGGAACTTACTATTTCAATTATTTCTTACAGATTTTGTTAAACAAAATATCTACCGCTTTATCTACCACTTTATCTACCAACCTGATATAATTTAAATATGATTAAAATAAATTTGATTGATGTTGTTAATGATCTAATTAAAAGAAGTGATGAAGAAGAATGGTTTGAATTTAAGGTAAATTGGTTTGAAGAGGAGAAAATAGGTCAATACATATCTGCATTATCCAATTCTGCATCCATTTTGGGAAAAGAATATGGTTATTTAGTTTGGGGAATCGATGATAAAAAACATGATGTTAGAGGCACTAACATAAATCCATTTTGTAGTTATAAAAATGAACCATTTCAAAACTATTTGGCAAGGAATCTTAAGCCTTCTATAGCTTTTAAATTTAATGAAATTTTTATAAATAACAAAAGAGTAATAGTTTTAACTATTCCTTGTGCGAAAAACGTACCGACCTCTTTCAATAAAATACGATATTCAAGAATTGGTTCAAGCATTGCTTCATTAGAAAAATATCCAGAAAGAGAAGGCTTACTTTGGAATGTATTAATCAAAGGCTACCCTACAATGATTAATACCGAATCACCAATACAAGATTTAACTTTTTCACAGTTAAAAAATTATTATTTAGGTAGAAATCTAATATTTAATGATGGAACTTTTAAAATAAATATGCATTTGTTGTGTGAAAACGGAAAATATAATATGTTGGCGTGCTTTTTAGCCGACAATGGTTCCATCCCAGTTAGAGTATCAATTTTTTCTGGACTAGATAAATCAAAAAAGCTATTTTCTGTAAAAGAATTTGGAAATCAAAGTTTAGTATCGGTTATAGACAGAATAATTGATTATGCCGATTCTATTAATATGACTAAATCTATAGAAGATATCCATATTGGAACAAGAACAGATGTCCCTCTTTTTAATCAAGACTGTTTTAATGAGGCTGTAAAAAATGCTTTTATTCACAATAATTGGCTAAGAAGAGTTGCTCCCATGATTACTTTTTTTGAAGACAGAATTGAGATAACCTCTTTTTCATCCCTTGCTCCAAGACAAACCATTGAAGGATTTTACAAGGGATACAGCATACCGGTTAATGAAGACCTGTCTTCTATTTTTCTTGCAACTCATTTAAGTGAAAGAACGGGTAAGGGAAATCCTTTAATTGTTTCTAATTTTGGAAGAAAAGCTTTTCAAATTAACGAGGATTCAATTATAGTTACTATTCCTTATAACTGGATTCGTTCGTTTAAAGATTTGGTAGATAAATCGGTAGATAAATTGGCAGATAAACTAAGCAAAACAGAATTAAAAATACTATATGCAATTAAAGAAAACCCTAAAATGTCACAAATAGGAATAGCGAAGATAACTAATACGGGTAAAACCACGGTTCAAAATACTATTGTTAAGTTAAAACACTTGTCTTTAATTAAACGTATTGGCTCAAACAAAACAGGATATTGGCAAATTATTGACAATAATGATCATAAATTTAATTAGGCAATTTTAAGTTTGGAGAAAACACATGGAAACTTTAACTCGCGTATTAAATTATAATGCTGATGATTTTTTCAATTATATCCGCAATATTGATTACGGATATATGGATGTTAAAGGAAAAATTCATAAAATTTCACCAAATGATGATTATTCAAAACTAGGTGGTGAACCATATGTCTTTTCTTCTCCTGATCAAGTAGTTGCGAACAATTGCGGTTGGTGCTGGGATATTGCTGAGCTTATTCGTTTATGGTGCGAAACAAATAAAGTTGAATATAAATATATATTTTTTGAATATCTTTCTAATGATTTTCATAAAACGCATACCCAAGTTTTTGCTAAATGGAATAACAAATGGTGCGAATGTCCTGATAATACCTCGCCAGTTGTGTTTGGCGAAAATTGCTATAATAATTTTGAAACTTGTATTTATGATTTTGTTAATCTTTTTAAGAATTATTTAAATGATCAACTTGGAGATAAATATGTCTCATCCAATTTGCTTGTCAAAGAAATAACTAAACCTTTGATTTCTGGAATGTCAGATGAAGAATATTTAAAAACTGTGAGAAAATATTAGCGTTATCGAATTAGAAATAATGATTGAAAATAATTTCTCCTCAAAAAAATAGATAAAGTAACAATTGTTAAAGGTATCGTTTTTCTAGTAGAGGTGTCGACTTGTATTAGAGCGATAGCACAAAGACAGCTGAAAACAAGTGGGGCTGTTCGGAAATCAAGGTTGTCCGGACAGTCCTTTTTTGTGTGTGACAATATAAATTTTCCGAAAAGTTGGCAAATTAGAAAATGCATCGGTTTGTCCCGATGCCGGAATTCCTTTCGTAAAATCCAAGTTTTGAACCGATGGTTTTTACTTGTCCAAATTTAACCCGAAATGTCCCTTTTTTCTAATTACTTTCAGGGAAGGGAGGCGGAATGGGAACCCCTTGACGGTTATCTCCCCCCTACTTGGAGGTCCCGGGGTGGCTTTCTGCTTCCACGACCTGCCTTTTGACGAACTCGCTTTAAGGCCCTAAATCCCGTGGGACCTCCTCCCTGCCGTCGTTTTCTATGCCTTCGGGAAGGAAGACTCCTCTCTCATGGTAATGGCGGCCGACTGTGGTCTTGACCTTCGCATGATGTACCTTTCCGGATTCCCATTGCCATGCCCGTTTTCTGTGACTTCGTCCTGGGCCTGCCCGACCCCATTGATGCCATCTATTCGAGCATTACGTCCAAGATCTGCGCCGAAACGGGAATCAGTCCCCTCGGCGACACGCTCCTCGACAGCTTGAAATTCGAAGCCAACGCAAACAAGCACAAGTACCGCTGGAAGTCGACCATGAGGATCGCCAAGCTCTTAGAGAACTTCGCCAAGTTGATGGCCGAGGCCGACATCGATGTCCATCCCGAGAGCATCCTGTCCTTGTCCGACATGGCAAAGGAGATGACGGCGCTAGCAAAGGCGGTCTCCGAGGAAGGCGGCAATCCGGAATACATCCCTTCCGGAAAGGGAAAAAGGCAAACGGCATTCCAGAGGCTGTAATAAGGACACAGGGAATGCTCCTTGCAGTTTGCCTGGCATAATAACGTCTGTATTTTTAGCAAAAGAAAGAAAAGACACTAAGACGCTTCCTTTGGTTATGATAAAGTTGCAAAGGCTTTACGGGAGATGCCCAGCCCTTCTTTGCTCAGACGCTGGATACGACAGCGGGAACTACGTCAAGTTCCAGTCGTGGGATGGCGCGGAAAGAGGCCGGAAAGCGGAAGGCAGGCAAACGAAAAGGGCTGTCCGGACAACCTTGATTTCCGGACAGCCCCGTGACTTATCTCTTTTAGAAGTAGTTAGCCGGCGGATCTGTCGTCTCGACCTTCTTCTTCCGCTTGAAGATCGTCTTTCTCAGGGCGATGTCTCCAAGATAGACGATGACGGCGGCAAGGAGGAACCAGACCATCGCGGATTCGTATTGCGCGTCGCTGAGCTGGCTATCGTCCATGCTGAAGTGGATGTTGTCCTTGGCAAGCATAAAGCCACCGCTTTGGGAAGAGAGCTGATAGAGAAGGCTATTGGTCTTGTCGTCGAAAAAGTTGAACTCGGAGGAATAGTCGAAGCTGAAGCGGATTGTGGCGGTCTCATAGGTGACGTATTCCTTCTTTTCCTCGTCCAGCCTTTGGAAGTCGATTTTGGCGTCATAGAAGCCGATCGTCGGCGTCTCGATCTTTCCTAGGAAGCTTGTGCCGTTGTAGGTGAGGGTATAGGATAACGTCTCCTTGCTGCCACTAAGGGAAGTGACTGACATCGTCACGCGCGCGTTTTCGGTATCGACGTTCGGGGTGACGGCGACATCCATCGTCGAGCCGTTTGCCGTGAATTCGACGTCGAGGATGGAGCTTTGGTAGCTTCCCGGAAGGCTTTCGGTGACCATGTTCTTGAAGAAGGTCTGTCCGGACGCGGATTTCCAGAGCTTGTTGGTCCATGACGTATCCAGGGAGGAGGTGAAGGAAGAGACCTTGCCCTTCCCGAAGTTCCAGTAGGCATAGAGAGGGACGGCGATGACGCTGAGCTCGTTTTCGGAATTGGTGTGGATATACTGGACGGCAAGGACGGTGTTGGCACCGCTTTTCATGCGGCAGTAGTTGTAGCCGGTGATGTTGCTGAGGTTGTTGTAGACGCCGTTGGCCATGGAGGGGTCGTCCTTCATCTGATAGATGATGGAGGAATCCTTTTCGATGATGGTATCGATGATTTCCTCCGAGATCGTGTCGACGATGATCTCGTCAAGGCCCAAGGCGGAATCAACGTACCGATATTGGCCGTTTCCGAGCTTGGCCAAAGTCTTCATGAGCTCCTCGCCTTCCCGATCGAGGATATTGATGAAAGAGCAGGAGATATTGGAGAAACTCATCTGGGTGACGTAATCCTTCAGGTCATCCGGACTGTCGCCGGCGATACCATCGGAAAGGGTGACGATATCCTTGTATTCGGCCGTGACGCCCTGAATCTGCTTGTAGGCTTCGTCAAGAGCCTGGAGCATGTTCGTTCCCCCACCATCGGTGATGCGGTCGATCTTGTCCTTGATGTCCTGGCGGTTCTCCTCGTTGCGGATCGTGGTCATGGTGACCGGGATCTGTGTCTTGGTGTCGAAGGTGACGACGGCGATCGAATCGTTGACATCCATCTGGTCGACGACTTTCTTGGCTCCTTGGATTGCCATGTTGAGGTTGTTTCCGCCCATGGATCCGGAGGAGTCGATGATGAGGACAAGGGCCCTGGAATCATCCGGCTGGTACTGGACGGGAAGAAGGTCGTTGTAGAGGACAAGGGCCGGGTCATTGGTGTTTCCGACATAGGTGCCATCGAAGGTGAAGACGGACTTACCATAGACCTTGACGGCCGTCGTCAGGTTGTTGACGAATTCCGAATAGTGGTTCAAAGTCGTCAGGTCGGTATTGGCAAGGACGACTTCGTCATAGTCCATCAGTTCCTCAAGGGTATAGGGGATATCCGCCTTGCCGATATAGGAATCGATCGTCGTTCCTTCGGAGAGTCCGGAAAGGGACTCAAACTGCGTCAACTGGGATTGTGCCGTTCCCAAAAAGAGGATGTTGAAGTCTCCCGTGACGCTCTGACTGAATTGCCGGCTGTTGTTTTCCGCAAAGGAATCCTTGAAAGGGAGATCGCCCTGCTTGGTGATTTCGATCTTGTAGGCAAATTGGCCTTCCACGGACGTATCCAAAGGAAAGGAGAGGATGTTGAGTCCCGACTGGAGGTGGATATTCTTCTGCTCAATGGTCGTGTTGTCCTTTGAGAGGACGATCGTGGCATCCGTCGGTACGGCGGCATTGATGGAGGCGGTGAGATTTTCCTGGCGGTTGAGGTAGGCGTTTTCGGTGTAGTCGATTCCCGTCAGGGAGACTTCCTGTGGGAAATCCGCCTGCAGATCGATGGCATCGATGGCAATGCCTTGCCTCAAAAGGCTTTCCAAGGCATCGATGGCTTCGCCGTCTGTCTCGTTGCCATCGGAGACGAGGACGATCCTCTTGAAGGCTTCCTTGTCGAACTGGTCCACCGTGAAGAGAAGGGCCGACTCGATATCCGTCGCCGAATAGTCAAAGGCGTTGTCTTCATAGACTTCCTCGAGTCCGGGGAAGTTCTCGCCGGCCTTGGAGACGACTTTGGCGTTCTTGGCAAAGGCGATGACGCCGACCTTGGTGTTGTTCTGCTTGAGGGCTTCTTCCCGGACGTTCCTTACGGTGTCTTCAAGATCGTCCAATGAAGCCTTTTCGCTTGCCGACATGTCGACAAGAAGAAAGACTTCGCTTTCCCTTCCGACCTTCAGAAACTGGGGGTCGGCAAAGGCGAAGGAGACGAGAAAGGCGATGACAAGGTGGAGACAGAAGGAGGCGATGTTCTTCTTCGTGTAGCGCTTTTCCTTCCGCATCAGGAAAAAGCCGACGACGATGATGGCGGCAAGGGGCAAGAGGAGGAAGAGCAACCAAGGGTTTCCAAGCTTAAAATTGTTCATGGCTGTAAATGATCCAATCCGTCAGGAGGAAGAGGGCCGCGACGATGGCGACAGGAAGTATCGCATCGAAGAGGCGGACGGCCTTTGTCGCCTGACTGTCCAAAGAAATCTTAAAAGCCTGTTCGGCAACAGGAAGCGGCTTGCTCTCGCTTGTGGGGAAGGCGCTATAGAGCTTCATCGTCCTTGTCTTTCCCGTAAGAAGGCTCACTTCGATCTGGTATGTGCCCACTTCCTCAAGGACATAGCTCTGGATATCCTGGGCCTCAACGTATTCCTCCTTGTTGGAAGGGGTCACGATCTTGGCCGAGGTAGCGACATCCGGGAAGGAGAAGGTGACGACGTCATGGGCCTTGTAGTTGAACTCAGTCAGGATGCTGGGATTGGAGTAGTTGATGCAGTTGCGCATCAAAGTGACGAAGTCCGCAAGCAAGGGAAAATCGGAATCGTGGAGATCGAAGTTGAAGACGATCTCTCTCTGGCTGAGGGCATTCCTTCCGGCAAAGACGAAGGGAAGGTTGTCATAGGTCAAAATCGTCGTAAAGTCCTCGGTGAGGGTATAGCGCATGTAGGACTTGATGGTGATGTCCCTCTGGATCAGGTTCTTGGTCAGTTCCTGATAGAGCACGTCCTTGGTATTCTGGGCGTACTCTGCCTTGATGCCCGGATCCTCGACGGTCACCGCTTTCTGGGCATAGAAGCCAGAATCGGGTATGCTTTCGCCCGTGTTGAAGAGCCAGACGGCGCTATCGGCCGGAAGCTTCTGGGGCGAATAGCTATCGAAGATCGTGATGTCATAGCCAAAGGATCCCGCATAAAGGGAATACAAAGCCGGGGAGATCTCCTGATAGGAAATCTTCATTCCGTTTCGGTTGAGGGCGCGGAAGGCCGAGCGGAAGTAGAAGGGGGAATTGCTGACGATGAGGATGTTGGTCGTATCGAAGTCACTGGAATCATAGAGACAGTATTCGCTATCGCTGGCAAGGTCATCCTCGTTGGTGATTTTTGCCTGGATGGCGGAGTAGGCTTCGTATTTTCCATCGGCATCGGGAAGGGTCAAGGAGACGGTCGTCAGTTCGTTATCCTTGACGTCGACCTTCTGGGTGCCGACGAGGTTCCCGTCGATCGTAAAGTCGACTTCCAAGGTCGCATCCCCGCTATAGGAGAGGACATCGGCTTCCAAAAGGATAGAAGGAACATCCTCGACTTCGACGCAGGAAAGGCGGAGGTCCTCGATGGCGTAGTTGACCGTCGTATCGCCAACCTTGAAATAGTCAAAGCCTTCGGGTTCCTGGCTCAGCTCCTGGTCGGTATAGAGAAGGAAATGGCTTCCCTTTCCCTCCGAGGAAAGCGACTGGGCAAGGCTCATGGCATCCCCCAGAGAAGAATCGGCCATGTCGAGGCTCACCCGATCGACAAAGGCCTTAAAGACATCCTTGTCCGAAATCTGGCGGCAGAGCGCCCGACTGGAGGAATCGGCGACGACCAAGGTGAAGGTCGTGCCATTGACGGCATCCTCGACATCCTCCTTGATGGCTTTCTTTGCCGCATCCAGACGTGTCGAGCCATCCTGGTTGAGGGTAGCCATGCTTGCCGAGGCATCGAGGATATAGACTTCGTTCTCGGCGCCGTTTTCAAAAGTGAGGACGGGATCGGAAAGGGCGAAGGCCAAGAAGGCGATGCACAGGCATTGGACGATAAGATTGAGTAGATTGGCAATGGTGCTGAGCGGATTCTTCTTCTTGAGGAACTTCTTGCTCAGTTCCCAGACATAGCTTGAGGAGACCGTCTTTTCCTTGTACTTGTTCTTGATGATATAGATGACGATGAGGACGGGAATGGCCAAAAGGAGAAGGAGGCCCCACGGAAAGAGAAGATTCATCGGATTACCCCCTTTCTCACCAAACGATCGGTGAATAGCTCGCGAAGGGACATGTTGGTCGGATAGACGGCAAAGTCGGCATCCCTTGCGGCACAGTAGTTCTTAAGCCTCTCCTGGATGAAGGAAAGGGCGCTCTGATAGGCGTTGAGGATATCACGGGAGATGTTTCCCTGGAAGAAGCGGCCGGCATCCTCGCTATCGTAGAGGATGTTCTTTCCGCGCATCGTGGGACGGATCTCTTCCTGGGAAAGAAGCTGGATAAAGAGGACGTCGCGATGCCTTTCCCTGAGGAAGTCCACGGCGGAGAGATAGTCCTCGTACGTCAGGAAATCGGAGATGAGGATGCTCTTTCCATCGCCATAGCCGACATCGCTTCGCATGATGGCCTGGGAGAGAAGGCTTTCCCCACCGAAGTTGATTCTGTTGAGCCTGCCGACATTCTCGAAGAAACGCTCCCTGCCGATGATCTTCTCGAAGACCGGGACGGCTTCCTTTCCCTGGATGGCATAGACGGAGACTCTGTCCATCTCCGAAATGGAAAGGTAGGCCAAGGCCGCGGCAAGGCGAAGGGCATAGGTGTCCTTGTCGTTGAAGGCCATCGAGCGGGAGGCATCGATGTAGATTTTGGTATACATCTGCTTCTCGTCCAGATAGAGCTTGAGGTAGAGTTCCTGGAAGCGTCCGTAGATGTTCCAGTCGATCTTGGAGATGTCGTCGCCTTCGACGTATTGCCGATAGTCAGCAAATTCACAGGAAGTGCCATAGCGCTTGGACTGATGGCTTCCACCGAAAAGACCGGCGACATTGTCCTTGATGGCCAAGGAAAAGAGCTCCAGCTGGGAAAGGAAGCGTTCGTCGATGATCTGTTTCATGAGGCTACTTCCTCTTGTGCGCCTCTTCGATCAGTTGATGGATGACGTCGTCGACAGTGAGGTTGTCGTTGATCGCATTGAAGGTGATCTTGATACGGTGACGGAGGACAGGAAGGGCCAAGGCATCGATATCCTCATAGGAGACATTGAAGTTTCCGTTCATCAGGGCACGGATCTTGGCACCGGTGATAAGGGCCTGGCAGGCACGCGGAGAAGCGCCGAACTTGATGTACTTCTTGGCGACTTCCGAGCTGTTGTCGACTTCCGGATGGGTCCTGTGGACAAGCATCATGGCATAGTCGAGGACTTCATCGATGATGGGAACGCCGACAGCGAGCTTGCGCATATCGAGGATGGTCTTGCCATCGACGACCTTCTCGGCCCTTTCGGACTGGTCGGCCTGGGTGAGGTTGACGATGTCGGAGAGCTCCTTCTGCGTCGGATAGGCCATATTGAGCTTGAACATGAAACGGTCCATCTGGGCTTCCGGAAGCGGATAGGTACCATCCTGCTCGATCGGGTTCTGGGTCGCAAGGACGAAGAACGGTTCGGCCATCGGATAGGAGGTACCGCTGATTGTGACCTTGTGTTCCTGCATGACCTCAAGCATGGCGGCCTGGGTCTTCGGCGTCGCACGGTTGATTTCGTCCGCGAGGATAATCTGGGCGAAGATCGGACCTTTCTGGAAGGTCGAGACCAGGTTTCCGTCCTTGTCCTTGCGGATGATGTTGGTACCGGTGACGTCATTCGGCATCAGATCCGGAGTGAACTGGATACGGGAGAAGGAGAGGGAGAGCGTCTGTCCCATCGAACGGACAAGACGGGTCTTTCCCGTTCCCGGGACACCCTCCAACAGGACGTTTCCACCGGCGATGATAGCGATGATGACGTTGTCGACGACTTCGTTCTGACCGACGATATCGCGGTGGATCTGCTCCTTGATCTTGGTGGTCGCCTCGCTGAATTCCTTCAGAAGTTCTTCGTTTTCCATGTGTGTTGTGCCTCTTTCCTTGTTGATTACTCGCCGTCGTCTTTCGAACCGCCCTTGTCGCCGTAAAGCTCATCGAAGTAGTCACCGATGGCGCCTTCCAGATCATCGTCTCCGGTTTCCTTGGCGTCGTCGCTGGCATCGTTCTGATAGTCGCCGATGACATCGCCGTATTCGGTCTGGCCGTTTTCGCCGGTATAGACCTTGTCGTTGCTGCCGTATTCGGTCTCGGCTCCGCCGCTACCGGCACCAGAGCCTTGTCCTTGGCCATTACCTTCGCCTTCCTGGCCACCGCTACCGGAGCCGTTTCCGTCTCCTTTGTTGCCGTCTTGGCTATTGCCTTCGCCACCCTCGGCACCGCCTTCTTCGCCGTTTCCGTCTTCGGTTTCTTCGTTTCCTTCATCGCCGACGTCGCCCTCTTCGCCTTCTTGACTGTTGTCGCCTCCTTCGCCTTCCCCTTCCATGTCGCTGGAGTCGGTCCTGGGATCGACAAGCTGGTCCATCAGCTTCTTGACTTCTTCGGCTAGCTGGTCGTTTGCCCTTTCCAGGTTCAGGTCGGTGGTGAGGTTGGAGATGGCTTCCTCGAAGGCCTTCTTGGCCTGTTCACGGGAGTCGCGGATGAGCTTGACGAGCATCTCCTGGGAAACGTTCTGGCTCGCACCGATCTTGTTTTCGACGTTGTCGCGGATTTCCTTTAGCTTTGCCAAGAGGTCGGAGAAGGTCTTGTAGTTGGCGTCGCTTGGGCTGACGCCTTCCTCTTCCGCTTTCGCAAGCACGGCTTCCAGGGCAGCGATCCACTCGTCGAACTGCTCGATGATGCCACTGGGGGAGACAAGGTCATCGACCGAGTTGGCGATTTCCTCAAGGGCTGCCTTCATCGCTTCGACATCGGCATTTTGGACAGCTTGACCGCAGACGGTGAAGTCGCTTTCTTCTTCCGTCATGGCTGAACCGATTTCTTCCTTCGTATTGACTTCATCCAAAGCGATATCGACCTCTTCCTTGGCCGCATCGACCTTGGCCTGTCTTGAAGGAATGGAGGTGTCGCCCTTTAAATCGGCACGGAGCTGCTCGAGGATCTCGTAGAGCTTTTCCTTGAAGGCTGCGGAGGCCTGGCTCTTTCCGATGTAGTCCTTGATCTTGTCGATGATTTCGTCCGTCTCGTCATCGAAGTTGTCTTCTTTTACATCCGTGACCTTGAAGGCATTGACGATATCCGTGGTGAAGAAGGAAGTCGTGAAGGAGCCGATACCGATAAGAGGAAGAGGAAGGCTCAACAAGGTCAACTTCACGCCAAGCTTGCGAGGATTCTTTCCCTGGATGTTCCTTTTGGCATCTTCCCTCTGCTTGTTGATGAGCAGAGATTCCTTGCCTTCAAAGGCAACCATCGTCGACGCCTTTTCCTTCAGGCCGAAGGTGGAGTCGATTCTCTTGGCCGCTTCCTTGTCTGTCGTTCTGTGGGTGAGGAAGTAGATAAGAAAGACGACAAGAAGGACGACAAGGCCGATAGCTCCACCGATGAGGTAGAAGTACCAGGCAGTCTTTTCGGCAAGCAGGAAGGCGCAAATGGCGATTCCTGCGGAAAGAAGTCCGGCGCTGACGGCATAGAGAAGGCCTTGAATGACCTTCTCCAGCCGAATCCTGTTCTTGAATCCTCGCAACATGGCGTATCTCCTTTCTTCGAATCCGTCCCGTCTTTCGACTAGGCCATCGTGACGGCAATCTTCGTCATGTAGGAGGTGGAGGAGAGGGAGACTGTCACGTTGATGACGTAGGTATGTCCGTTATCGGCCACAAGATGTCCCACGATGGACGGAAGGACTTCACCGCTGCTGATGGTGTAGGTCTTGAGCATCTCCCAGCCGGCTTCCTTATAGGTGCTGACAATATCGTCCAGGATTTCGTCCGAGTAATTGTAGGAATTGATGGTGACCTTGCCATTGGAACCGGCGACGGAAAGCGTGTCGCTACCCAGATTGACATAGGGCAGTTCCAAACCGTCAAGGGCGCCAGTAATCTTGGCCTTTTCGGAATCATTCCAACCCGTCACGTCGGCAAATTGATCCGTCGAAGGAAGATAGAGGGCAGTGATTTTCCAGCCACCGAACTCATTGCTGAATTGGCCATAGGCCGGGGTAAACTGGAGCCGGATGGTTCCCTTTTCCTCCTTCTTGACGGCGGAGATGCCCGGGAAGACACCTTCGGCAAAGGGATCAAGCGTGACGTCCTCAAAGCCGGTTGCCTTGAGGTTATCCATGGCAACGTAGATGTAGTAAGGCGTCACGTAGGCATTGTAGGCAGAGAAGCTGGCATAGCGGCTCTGATTCGTATTCCAAGGCTGAGACAAGGAACCATAGGCGTCATCGCCGGCAAGAAGCTCCGAGGGAACGAATTCCGGAAGCTCGGCACCAAGCCAGGTCTGCATCGCTTCAGGGAAACCGGCAGATTCTCCACTATAGTCCTTGGGCAGGTCTTCCCAAGAGATAACTCCGGTGGAAGCCTGTTCGGCTTTCTTGTCGAAGTAGATGTCGAGCTGGATTTCGTCACTATAGCTTTCGGAGAGCTTCAAACGGAAAGCGGTCTTGTCCTCGAAAAGCTTGTAGGCCGTGAGGAAGGATCCGCTATAGGTGGAACCCATTCCGATCGTCCAATCATCACCCGTCGCTTCCAAGGCATTCCGGAAGACGGAATTTGCCTGATCATTCCATTCGCCACCGGTGATCGTGATATGCGTCATGAAATCGTTGTCTTCAGAAGTGGCCGTCGGCGTTCCTGTTCCAAGATAGATGTAGGGAAGCGTGACACCTTCCGGAAGGCTCTCGTCGAGGACCTTCTTGGTGGCATCGTCCCAGGCAGAGAAGTGGCTGGGGTTGAAAGACTCGCTCAGGCTCAGCTCAAGGAAAGGACGCTCATCATAGTCGACCTTGACGGTGACAAGGTTCTGATCAGGGTTTTCCTTGGTGGCAACGATGTAGTAGCTGCTGGATTCCGCCACATCAATCGTAAAGCCGTTGTCCTCAAGGGCCTTCCTGGCGTTGGGGAAGAGCTCGTGATTATCGCCCATGGCGTTTCCGTAGATACGGAAGACTTCTTCGTCATAGCTATTGAGGCCTTCATAGAAGAAAGGATTGTCCGTGCCCAAATAGATGAAGGGAAGGTCAATGTTGAACTTGTCTTTGACGGCATTCTTGATTTCATCGCTCCAGGAACCATTGACCTTTGTCGCATCGTACTCCTCTTCAAGGGAGAGGGAACTAAACATGGCGAAGCGATAATAGGAACTTGAGTTGATATTTACTTCGACACGGACTTTCTTGCCGTTGAAATCCTTCGTCGCCTTGATGGAATTGATCCAGACTTCGTTACGGTAATAGTTTTCGTTGTGGGCGAAAGTAAGATCCCATCCGGCATCATCGAAAGCCTTAAGAATGGAGTAGACGCGGGTAGAGAAGGTCGTGGAATCCGCATTGAAGCGGAACTCCAGGATGCCATCCGTATCAATCTGCATCTCAAGCGTCGTCCAACCGGTGTAGAAGTAAGGAATCTCGACATCGGATCCTAAGACCTTCTTGGCATTGGCTTTTGCCTCTTCGCTCCAGTCCGTGACATCGGTCGGGACATCGTTTTTCGAACGGTTGATTTCCAAATACGCCGTCTGCTCATCCTCATTGCCTAGGCAGAAGAGGCCAATCTTGTAGGTGTATTTTTCAAAAGCTTTAATGGCAACGCCCAAGGCGACGCCTTCATTTTCAGTACTGTTTTCGCTGACGACGTTGTCAATGGTGACATACCAGCCATCATCCTCTTTCTCTGTGAACTTTTCGCGGAATTGATCCAACGTCCTCTCATCATAGGAGCCGCCGGTGATGACTATCTTGTCCTGATCACCCTGCTCGGTTGCCAATTCCTCATCAAGGATAGGAGAAGCCGTTCCGAGGTTGATGAAGGGGACGATATCTTCCATCCTCTCGCCGTACTTCGCCTCGAAGGCCGAGGTAATGGATTCCGGATAGGACGTGAGCGTATCATCGTAAAGCTCGCTTCTCGTCGCCGTCAGCTGGGGAACGCCATCGGCATTCTTTTCGATGACGACCTCGAGGGAATCCTTGCCGTTTTCCTTGGTGAAAGAGGCAATCTCCCCGGTGGAAGCATCCGTCCAGCCATCGGCAACAAAGGCCGTCTTGGCGGCCTCAAGGATGGAATCATCCCAAAGGGATCCCACAAGGACGAGCGTTCTTTCGTTGCTGAGGGAGGTTTCATAGACAGGATAGGTCGTACCAAGATAGACATAAGGAAGCGTAACCTTGTTGAGGATACGGTCCATGGCCGCGGTAACAGTGGAGGACCAGGCCGTCTGGTTTGCGGCATTGAAGGTCTCTTCCAAGGAAACAGAAAGCTGGATCTTGTTGTTGACCTTCTGAATAATCGCAGTGAGCGTACCGCCGGAAGTAGTCTTCGTCGCCGTGAGGGTCTCAAGGCTGGTTGGACCCTCGGTGATGGTCCAATCGGCAAAGGCCGTCTTGAACTCCTTGAGGACGGCATCGTTCCACTGACCACCCCTGACGACAAGGGCGCCGTCATCATCGATAGAGGACTCGAACCTCGTCGTGCCAAGATAGACAAAGGGAATGTTGCTTCCCAAAGTTCCGAAGTGCTCGCTGATAAGCGTCTTGGTATCGGTATCCCAAGCGGTCACGGTCGTGTTGTCAAAGGGCTCATCATAGAAAGCCTTCAGCTCAAAGAGGTTCGAGCTATCGCTAGAGACCTCGACCTCCAGACGAAGCGTGTCGTTGGTGGCATAGAAGGTATCGGAAAAAGTCAAAGCATCCCACTGGTGGTCCCGGTATTCATCGACGGCATTGGTCAGACTGGACGGGACGAAGTTTCCGCCGGACAGAAGAAGGTAGGAGCGATAGTCTTCGTATTGATCGTCCTGGACGAATTCGGCATCGATCTCGGGGTCTCCAAGATCGACAAAAGGAAGAATGCCTCCACCGAGGTATTCTTCCATTAGGCTCGTGATTTCTGTGCTCCACGGGGATTCCGAAGGATCGATGATGCCATCATCGGGCTCTTCTTCCTCGCCGCCTGTGGGTGTGGTATCCGTCGGCGTCGAATTCGGCGGCGTCGTCTCTGTCGGCGTTGTCGTGGAGACTCCGGCAGGCGTCGTCGAGGATGGCCCATCGGCATTGTTGCATCCAGTCAATCCCAAAATCGTCGCGATTGCCGCAAGGCTCAAAACGGTTACATGTTTCTTCTTCATGGCTTGTTTTCCTTTCGTTTTCTTGAAACGCGTCGAACGTCATTGAAGGTGAAATCCAAATCTTCCCTACGCTTGCTCTTTTTCATCCCTTCCGCCATTAAGAAGAAGCCTCACTACCATAAGTACGGGAAGCCCATCCCGAATGGTGAAAACATCAAGAGGTCCTTTAGGAGTCCTGTCTTTGATATTATGGTTGTTGTTTTAAGGCTTACGAGCCTCAAAATTCAATATCGGTTTTCAATACCAAATAAGGTTGTAAATCGTACAAAATGGAAGCATTTATCGAAATATTTTTGAAAAGTCAAAACAATTGCACCAAACCGGAAAATGTATAAATTCTTTTGTATGCGCTTCCAAAGCGTTTCCGATATTTCTAAAATTCCTCTCTCTTTCAGGGAGGGATATTTCTTCCTCAAATGACATGGAATTGCTCTTTTTCCCTTAAAGTCGTCCAGCCTTTTCAAATGCAAAGCCCTTTCTAATGAAGGTGAAAAGCCATGTTAAAAAGCGAAGTTCTCTTCTTTTATCAAAGGTAGACCATAAAGAGTCAATCTTATAAAACCTATTGCTAAGCCTTGTCTGTTGTTTTCTTTTAGCAAGACACATGGTAAGCAAGCGGAAGCAATTCCTTTGCCTTGATCTTTCCGATCTTTCCGTCCTGGCTGACGATGACATAGGCCTCGGGCATATAGTCGGAAAGGACCTGCCGACAGTTTCCACAAGGGGAGAGGATTTTCCCTGTCTTTCCTTCGACGGCGACAATCGTCTCGAATTTCCTTTCCCCGGCGGTGATGGCACATCCCAGGGCGACTTGCTCGGCACAGGTTCCATGGAGGGAATAGACGTTTACGCCGACAAAGACCTTTCCGTCCTGGCATCTGAGGGCAGCGCCGACGGTTTGGAGGAATTCCTTTCCATCGTAGTTCTTCTCGATGGCTTCTTTGGCCAGCGCGATCAATTCCTTGTCTTCCAAACTGAGTTCTTCCATTCTTATCTCCTTTCCAGGACGGCATTTATGAAGGAAGTCTTTGCCTTGGTATAGGCCTTCCTTTCGTTTTCGTATCGCTCCGCCAAATCGATTTTGCGTCTTTCGTATTCCCGGGCAAGAGAGGCATCAGAGCAGAGCCTATCCCGGAAGAGGACATAGTCCGCAAATGTCTTGGAGGGATAGTTGACGGCATGTATGTGGGTCAAGACGATATCCCCATCTTTCTTGTCCTGGACGACATAGAGGGAATTTCCCTCTTCTTCCTCTCCGCGGTAGAGGAATCCCTTTTCCTTTAGCCTCTCCTCGAGAGGAAGAAGGCCCGGAAGGCGATGGACGCCGAGCACGATGTCGATGATGGGCTTGGCCTTGATAGCGGGGATTGAAGTGCTTCCCACGTGCTGAATGGAAAGGGCAGTCCCTTTAAGGATTTCCCTGAGTTGTCCCATCAAAAGGAGAGCGTATTCCTCCCACGCCCTTTCATGGACCATGAGAACGACTCTCCCCCTTTTTAGTCCCAGCGCCATCAAGGACCCTCCTTTCCAAGGCCGAGCATCCTTTCCTGCCGATTGTCAAAATAAGGAGGCATTTTTTGTTTCCCGTTTAAGGTATGTTGGCTGTTTTTGTCGATTATGCTATATTATTCCTTATCCCGTCAACCTGTTTTCTTCGCGAATGGACAAGGAGAAACATATGTGCCAAACGTGTGAAAGAATCGAGCAGATCAAGCAGGGGAACGATCCCTATTTCCTTCTGGAGACGCGTTCCGGATACGTCATCCTCGACAAGAACCAGCTTTTCAGGGGTCACGTCCTCTTCCTGTGCAAGCAGTGCTACAAGGAGCTCTACCAGCTTGAATACCATAGCCGTGCCAACTTCCTCTCCGACCTGAGCCTGGTCGCCCAAGCCATCTTTGATGCCTTCCACTGCGACTGGACCGACGTCGAGCGTATCGGAGACAATGAAAACCATCTCTTCTTCCACATCATTCCCCGCCACAAGGACGATCTGAAGCCTTTCGGACTGGAGGAAGGGCCCATCTGGAGCCTTCCCAAGGCTGTCCTTGAGGATGAGAAGAACGTCCTTTCCAAGCGCTCCCTGGATGCCCTGAAGAAGGAGTGCCTTGAGGAGCTCTACCACCACTTCCCGCGCATGCAGACGGAGAAGAAGGACATCGTCAAGCAGATGCTCCTGGACAAGATCTTCGACGGCGAGAGGATCTCCATCTACGACCGCAGGGGAACGGTCATCGCCTATGCCGATATCGGAAGGAAGAACGACAAGGAAAGGATCCTTTCCAGGACCTATGTCCACGAGGGCTATCGCGGAAAGGGTATCGGAGCCTACCTCGTCCAGGAAGCCGAAAAGATCGCCGAGGCGGAAGGAAGGACCCTCATCAAGGCCTGTTCCTTCGGTCAGCTCTTCTAGTCGACGAAACGATAGCAGACGATCCGATCCTTCCGCCGGAGATAGATCCCATTGCCGTCATAGGCAATCCGGGTCGTCTCCTTTTTTCGTTCAAGAAGATAATCCAAGAGGGAGAAGTCCTTCGTCGAGAATAGATAGAAGGCATCCCCTTCCTTGGCACTGGTCCAGTAAAGGCAGAGCTCCTTCCGCCAATCCAAGACGAAATCGCGGAAGCCTTCCCTTTCCCTATCCGGCTTGGGAAGGAGGAATTCCAGTTTCCGGAGCACCCTTCCATTGCCACTCAAGAGATAGAATCCCTGGGGCGCATTGCCAAGGAGGACATTTCCCTTTCCAAGGGGACGGACCTTGTCCATCCTGGGAATCTCGATTTTTCTGAGGATCTTCCCTTCGGCAAAATAGGAAAGACACCCCGCCTTGGAGAAGAGCAGGAGGGCGTTGATGCTCTCGGCAAAGAAGATATCGTCAATCCTGAGCCCTTCCCCTTCCAGAAACGTTTTGATTTCGCCATCCTTACGGACATGAAGGAGATAGCTTTCTTCCTTTTTCTCGCACAGGAACATGAAAGAGCAGTCCGGCAAGGCAATACCATTCCGAATGATTTCCCCCTCCGGCAGGCTGATGTCGAACGCCTTTTTCCTTTGAAAGTCCGGAAAGGAATACCCTTGGCATTTCCCTTCGAAAAGGCCGGAGAGTGGGTAGAACAGGGCTTCGTCCTTGCGCATCAGGAAACTATTGACGTTCTTAGGATAGTCCAGATGCTGAAGTGTCCAGCTTTCCTTATCCAGAAGGAGAATCATGTCCTTCTTCTTGGCCAGAAAGAAATCCTTGGTGGACAAAAGGGCACTCACCTGCGGAAAGGCACCGACGCGAAGAAGGTGTTTCACTTCCCTTCCTCCACGTCCCGAGGCTTGCCAAGACACCGGAGGTAACGGACCTTCCAGAGGAGCTTTTCGTCAAAGTCTTCTGCAACACAGCGGAAAGTCCAGTTCCTGTAGGAGAGGACGCTGGGTTCGTTCATCCGGCTTTCCTTTCCGAGGCAGAGAAGGTCCTGAATCGGAGCGATGGCTGTCATCGCCTTGCAGGCAAAAAGACCTTCCAGGGTGATGTTGACAAGGTCCTTGAGCGTTTCTCCTTTTTCCTTCAGGCCGTAGTGCGAGACAAGCCACGTGGCGCTCTTTTCGTAGTCCGCAAGAGCTTCTTCGTCCAAGTCCTCAAGGAAGCCCAAAAGGGGCATGTTGTCATGGGTTCCTGAATAGGCGAAGCACTTCTCGGGGATGTTGAGTGGGAAATGGTCATTGTCTTTCTTTCCGTCCATTCCAAACTCGACGACCCTCATTCCAGGATAGGTCGATTCCCTTAGAAGGGTATAGACGTCCTCGTCAAGAAGGCCGAGGTCCTCGGCGACGATAGGAAGGTGTTTCTTGTCCTTGAAGAAGTCGATGCCCGGTCCCTTGACCCACTTCCCGATGACGGCATCCTCCCTTCCATAGGGGATGGAATAATAGGCGGAGAAGCCACGGAAATGGTCCAGACGGATGATGTCGAAGAACTTCATCGCATAGGAAATCCGCTCGTCGAAGAAGGCGTAGTTATCTTCCTTGAGCCTCTTCCAGTCATAGATTGGATTTCCCCAGAGCTGTCCCAAGGGCGAGAAGTAATCCGGTGGGCAGCCGGCAACGACCGTCGGCCGATGGCTTTCGTCCAGTTGGAAATACTGGGGATATTTATAGCATTCGACCGAGTCATAGCTGAGATAGAGGGGAAGGTCCCCCATCAGTTGGATGCCCTTTTCGTGGACATACTTCTTCAGTTTCCTAAATTGATCGAGGAACTCGAATTGTGTCCATTGGTAAAAGAGGTAGAGGTCCTTGTGTTCCTTCTTGACCATCTCCTCCACTTCTTTTGAATAATGGCAAAACGGCTCTGGCCATTCATACCAAGGACGGAAGGAGTGGATATCCTTCATGGCCATGTAGAAGGAAAAGTCGTCGTATACTCCTTTCTTCAGGAACGCGACAAATTCCGGATCCTTCTTGTCAAACCGCGCAAACGCCTTTTTCAGTATCGAAAGCCGATTGTCAAAGAGAAAGCCATAGTCGACTTTCCTCGGGTTTTCCTTTGCCAGATCGATGATTTCCTCTTCTTTGAGCAATCCCTTTTCCACAAGGAAGTCCAGGTCGATCAGATAGTAGTTAAGGCCTTTTGACGACGGGGACTGATAGGGGCTATTGCCATAGCTTGTCACGCAGAGAGGGAGAATCTGCCAGATAGAGCACCCGCATGAAGAAAGGAAGTCCGCGAAGGCAAAGGCCTCCTTTCCAAGAGTGCCGATTCCATGTCTTGCGGGAAGGGCCGTGATGGGAAGCAGGATTCCCGATTTTCTTTTTCCAGTCATCATTTCTCCTCCTTCCATTCAAAGGTATCATAGCCGATGATACCGTCTTCGTCTCCTTCTCCGCAGAGGTAGTCCTTGTCGCAATACCAGTCCTTGTAGGCTTCAAGAAGCAAGGACACGCTTAGGGCCCTTTTGTCCGGGCAGAAGCGGACATAGGGCGTCAAGGTGAATTCCGTCCCCTCCTCGTCGATGTATTTCCCTTCAGGAAGGATCAGGGCCAGGGAATGGGAATCCATGCCTTTTGAATGAAGGCGGAATTGCGGAAGCGAGTCGATAAGGTCGGCCGTCTCTATCTTCACATTGCCGTCTTCCATCAGGGTGATCCTTTGGTCCTTGTTTCCTTTATTGACGTAGGTTCCTATCCTGTCCTTATAGGAAAACGAAGGATAGAGATGAAGGTGATACGTCTCGTCGAATTCCCCGGTCTTGGAGGAGATCCTTAGGGTGCAGTTCAAAGGCTTTGGAATATCCGGAAGGGAGAGATGAAGATGCCTTCCTTCCAGTGTCGCCCTAAAAGGACCATCAGTAGTCAAAAGGCAATCGTCGAATTCCTCCGTCTCCGGATAGGAGCAAAGAAGCAGGACATGCTCCCTTCCTGAGAGGAGTGTGATGTCATGAAGGCAAATCTGTTCCTTGTAGAGGGAATCGTCGAAATAGACGTTGTTGACCTTTCTCATTTCGTCCGTCCCCCTTCGAACTTGCTGCCCGTGACGGAATAGACCTTCTCCAATCCGGAGAGGCTTTCCATGAATTCGGAAAGGGCAAAGGAAGAGGATTTGTAGGCGAAGACGATCGTCACGTCCACGACGTTCCTTCCCTTGTCGTCAATGCGATTATCCGAGCGCATGTCCTTGATGACAAGGCTCAAGTCGTCGGCTTTCTGGTGGATGGCCGAAAGGATGGAGAAATCATAGTCGGCGACAAGGTGGATGGAAGGGGCCTTCTTGTCGAGGAACTTCTCCAAAAAGACAAGGCCGATGAGGAAGAGGAAGCTGACACCGGTCGCGATGACGGCCTCCAAGGCAAAGCCGGCCCCGCAGGCCAAGCCGATGCCGCCGCAGATCCAAAGAGTGGCGGAAGTCGTCAGTCCCTTGACCGTGATGCCGTTGCGGATGATGCAGCCCGCGCAGAGGAAGCCGATGCCGCTGACGACACCGGCCCCTATACGGGAAGCATCAAAGCTGACACCGGTCGCCCGGATGGCATAGATCGAGATCGACATCATCAAGGAAGCGCCGACGGCAAGGAGGACATGGGTTCGCAAGCCCGCCGACTGCCCTCTTATTTCCCTCTCCAGGCCGATGATGCCGGCAAGGAAACCGCTCAATAGCGTCGTCACGAGGATGAAGACGGGAATTCCCCAACTTTGCCGTTCCGGCAAGGAAAGAAGCCATTCGTCCATGGATTACCTCCGCAGGTATCGTTTGTTAGTAGCATTATAGACGATTTTCCAATCCGGCGAAGCGTTTTCTCGGATGAAAGAAGGCTTTATATACCGTAATGGAGGAAGAGACCGACGGAGGAAAGGACAATGGCGGCAAGGCAAAGGAAGACGGTGGCGATATAGCGGATGACAAGTCTCTTGTTCCCTTCGGTAAGGCCCTTGGTCAAAAAGTCCTTGTAGAGCTGGGAAGGCTTCAGAAGGCAGATGCGGACGATGACATAGGCAAGGAGGATGACGCCGATGATAAGGCCGACATAGCCCAGGGCGAGGAAGTCGACGACAAACTCATCCCCGGCAGCGGAATAGTGGATCGTCGGAACGCAGGAAAGGGCACCGCCGACGACAAGGACGATGGAAAGGAAGGGAAGGATGGTATCAAAAAGGACACCTCCCAGGAAACCCTGTTTTTTGTCTTCGTCCTTCTTCGTCGAGGCAGGGCGGACGTTTTCCAAAACGCGGCTATCGGAAAGAAGGAAGATCGGCTTGGCGATAAGGGCGAAGACGATGATCGAAAGGACAATGGAAGGAAGGATATAGCCGAGGTTGTAGACGGCCGAATAGGTCATCGTCGCGGCATCGAAGTGCGGATCGAAGGAGCCATTGGCGACATCCCACATGACCATGCATCCGGAAAGGAAGGAGCAGAGGAAGCGGAGCAATCCGGCAAGGACCATGCCCACGATCGGAAGCACAAGGCTCTTCCGATAGAAAGGCCGCGAGAAGAAGCCGCAGACACCGCAGACACCAAAGCCGAGAAGGTAGTCCAAAAGAATCGAGACGCCGTTATAGCCCCAGGCCGTGCCGATAAGCATGTCCAATACGCCGAAGAGGAAGGAATCGGCAAAGCCCCAGAAGGGGCCGCAGAGGAAGCCGGCGAGGAACAAGGGCAGCATGCCGATGGTGATCGTGCCGCCATTGGGCCAGCTAAGACCGGGAATGTAGCTTGCGACGAAATCCAACAAGACGGCGAGGGCGAGCATCATGGCCGAAACGACCATTTGCATGACACCCTTGTTGACGGAACTTCTCGTACCATGCTTTTCCATATCCATAGGGATCCTTTCCGGGCAACAAAATAGCCCTGACCCGATGGATCAAGGCAAGAATAAGGAACGATTCGCGCCTGGAAAGAGGCGAATGGATTCACTCCCTACGATGGTCTTGACCAACAGGTTCCAAGCGTCAGGTTTGAGCCTTCTCAACTGCCGAAGCAGTCCCGCTGTGAATAAACGTCTCTACTATAGCATGTCGGAGGTAAAAATAAAGCAATTTCTTTCTTTCCTGCCAAAAGAGTCCAATGGTCGACGAGGTTATGATTTTCCCTTAACACCATTAACATTATTGTCTATAATCTTTTACCAAAGGAGATAAATAACATGGCTTCCAAAGTCGGTTCCTTCTTCCGCAAGTTCTTCAAGCTCATCTTTTCCCTCGCCGGTTTCGTCGCTGCCATCCTTGGCGTGGCGATGATGGCCCTTCCTGTCACGGCCGTCGAGATTTCCCTGAAGACAGGCGATACGGCATCCTTTGGCGTCACCGGATTTGGCTGGGCCTTCGCCGGAGAGCCCTATGCTGCCGTCAACGGTGAGCTGGTGGACACTTCCGACATCATGAGCTACCTCAAGATGATCGGCTTCCAGACCAACGTCGACGTCAATCCCGGTGTCCTGATCACGGTCCTTCTTCTCATCATCGGTGCCGTCCTTGCCTTGGTCTATGTCCTCTTCAGCTGGGGCCACAGGAACGCCTCGGTCAAGAAAGGCATCGGCATGGTCAGTGCCCTTTCCCTTCTTGTCGGCGGTATCCTCTGCTTCCTTGCCACCAATTTCACGGAATGGCCGGTCGAGACGGATAACCTTGTTCTCCTCGAATACGTCTCCGGTCTTGGTATCGGCGCCTTCCTCTCTGGAATCTTCGCCTTCCTGGGCACGATCCTGATGACGGTCGCTTCCCTTCTTGGCCCGAAGGAAAAGTAGGATTCCGATTCCCTTCCGTTACGAAAAAAGGGTCTCGACGCATTGCCGAGGCCCTTTTCTATTGTCTTTATTTCTTCTACTTCGTCCTTTCGTCCTTGTCGACGAGAACGGTCAAGGCGATGGCCAGGGCGCCAGGGCCGATATGGACGGCGATGGAGAGGGAGAGAGGATCCATCAGGATATCCTTTTCGGGAACATGGAAGGTCTCGCTGATGGTGGTGCGAAATTCCTTGGCCCTTTCGACGTTCTGGGTATAGGCGATGGCGAAGGCGACGTGGTCCTTGATGGATGCAAACATCCCCTCATAGTCTTCCTTGGCGAACTTGATGAGGTTCTTGATGGCCGAGCGGGTTCCGATCTGCTTGCTCTTGGCATCGAGCTTTCCGCCGTCGATCTTGAGGATCGGCTTGATGTTGAGGGCACTTCCCAAGGCAGCACCGGCCGGCGTGACCCTTCCGCCCTTCTTGAGGTACTTCAGGGTATCGACCATGATATAGATCATCGAATCGTGGCCGGTCCTCTCGAGGTATTCCTTGATCTCCGGAGCCGTCTTTCCCCGGCGGATAAGCTCATAGGCATCATAGACGGCATCGCGAAGGGTGATGGAAATGCGGTGGTTGTCGACAACGAAGACCTTTCCGAGGTATTTCTCGTCCTGGGCCAAAGTCTTGGCCGTATCGATCGTTCCGGTCAGTCCGGAAGACATGCCGATATAGAGAATCTGGTCGTGTTTCTCAAGGGCCTCGTCCCAGACGCGAAAGATATCGCCGATAGCCGGTTGGGAGGTGTGGATGTTTCTCTTGTCGTCGGCCTGGAGGGCATAGAACTGCTCATGGGTCAGGTCGATGTTCTCGAAATAGTCCTTTCCATCGATGACGATCGGCATGGGGATGACATAAAGCCCGATCCTTTTCCTTTCATCAAGAGGGAAACCGGCGTTGTCGTCCGTCACGATACCAATGCTCATGGCAGTATTCTCCTTATTTATTAATATACCCGTCCATTATATCGGGACAAATCCCCCTATTCAAGAAAGGAAAATTCCCATTTACATGACATATTTAGTTATTTGTTATTCCTTCCCTTCTTTTGCTATGCCAGTGCATAGACAACATCCCGATGGCCTTTCCATTTCCGCTTGATAACCAACAAGAGAGCCATCCCAACAGAGATGAAAACCCCATCGTAACAGATCTTTTCCCTTCCCAAACCAAAAAACAGAGGGCGGAAGGATAGCTTCCGCCACTCTGTCAACACGAGGAGTACGCGAATCAGTGAAGGGAGATCCACTCCCAGAGGCCGGAGACCTCCTTGTCGCCGTAGGTGACCTTCTCGGTGGAAGGCGCGGCGATGTTGTTGGGATCCTTCTGGTCGAGGGTGCACTCATCCTTGAGCGTATAGATCCAGGAATAGTGGCCCATATACTCGACTTCCTTTCCGGAATCGGAGCCCTTGACATTCTCAAAGAAGGAGTAGTGGACATCGCTGGCGCCGGCGGCCATCAGTCTCTTGTAGGTGGCGTTGGTGTACTGTTCGGGATTGACGGTGGTGTCGTTTGCCGCGGCCGTGAACCAGATAGCGGAATCCTTGAGGGTGGCGATGTTCTCGTCGGTGATATTGGCATCGGGCTTGGCCTCGCAGACCGGATAGTAGGCGGCGAAATAGTCGTTGTAGCTCATCGCCATCTGCATGGTCATGAATCCGCCGTTGCTGCATCCACCGAGATAGATGTGCTCGGTATCGATGTCGGAATTGGAAGCGACATAGCTTTCGATGGTCTCCATGAGCGTTTCCGTGTAGATGGACTCTCCGGCACCATCGCCCTGTCCGCCCTGACCGTTGTCCATCCAGAAGGTCGGGGTCTGAACCGCCAGGACATAGGCGCCTTCCTTGCCGTCCTTCTTGAAGTAGGACTGGATCTTTTCCTCGCCGAGGTTGGTGACGTCGTTTCCAAGAAGGGCGATATCGATATCCGTTCCCCCTTCTCCGGCACCATGGAGCCAGATGATGAGCGGGTTCTTTCCGTCGTCAGCCTTGAGCTCTTCTGTCTCGTAGGCCTTGTAGGTCAAGGTCTGGTTCTTTTCCGGATTGGTATAGGACTTGGCCTCGCCCCAATCCGCAAGGCAGGGGATGACGCGCTCTTCTTCGCTGGCATCCTTGATGGTCATGGGCTTGCTTGTGGCATCATAGGTCGTCTCGCCGATCTTCAGGGACTTACCGGCAGCAAGGGAGATGGAATAGCCATAGTCACTGGCCCAGGTGTTCTTGGAAGTCGTCATGTCATAGGAGAAGGGACTGGCACCATTGTAGGAGGTCATGACCCAGCCGCCGTAGTTCTGGGAGGTGATGTTCATCTCCAAGTCAAAGCCGATCCGTGTTCCGCTTGTTGCGGTCGTATCCTTCTCGCCTTCTTCGTTGGCAAGGTAGATATCCTGGACGGTCCTGCTTCCGCCTTGGCTACCGGTGGCACGGACATTGAAGAGATCCGTCTTCAGGTCTGAGGCGGAAACGGTATTTCCGGTTCCGAGGTCCACGACGACCTTATAGACGCCCGGGCCCCATTCATAGCCACCGACATAGTAGGTATAGGTTCCCAAGTTTGTCGTCTCGGCGACTTCGGGCGTGACCTGCTCGATTCCAAGATCGCCATAGACCCTGATGCAGTCCATGTTCGGTCCCTGGTCGGCAATGGTCTCGACGACGATGGCGTTCTTCCCTTCGACGATGGCGACATCCTGGATCGTGAATTCGGACCAATTGGTGTAGAACATCATTTGGTCGGATCCCGGAAGCGTCAGTCCGGCAAGGTCCAAGGCGGTGTTGTTGACCTTGATGGTGATCGTGTCGGGAATGGACATTTCCTGCATCGTCATGCCGTTCATCCAGTCCATGAGGGTGCTGGCCATCACGAAGCCTAGATCGACCGTGCCGGCCTTTGCGGCCGTGAACTCGATCGTCGTGGTGACGCCCTTGGACTGATAGCCGATGGACTTGCCGCCGGATGAGCCTTCGCTGGTTTCGATTGGAGACTCGACGACGGTGCCACCGCTGTTCCATTCCCCGGAGGGGTTGTAGAAGGAGCCGTTTTCAAACTCGAGGACGGCATCCGGCTCCACGACCGGGACTTCCTTGACGGTGATGGTGCAGGTGCCGGCCGTATAGCCTGCTTTCCTGGCCTTGATGGTCGCCGTTCCGGCAGCAAGGCCTTTGACCTGGCCATCCTCGGAGACACTGACGATCTTGGCGCTATCGCCCTCGACGACGAAGGTGCATCCGGTGACAGCCTTGCCATCGGATGTGACGCTGACCGTGGCCGTCTCGCCGACATAGATTTCAGTCTTGTCAAGCGTCAGGGTAAGGCTGGCATTGGTTGCCGGGGTCGAGCTTTCCGTGGTATTGCAGGAAGTGATGGTGAGGGAAAGGCCTGTGAACATCAAGGAAGAGGCGAGAAAGAGAATCTTCGCTCTGTTTCTTTTCATGGCATTTGTTCCTTTTCTTGTGTGGGGAGGAAAGCTTTCTCTCCTCCCAGCAGATTGATCGGATTCCGACTAGGCAGTCTTCGTCTTGTCCTCAGCAGGCTGTTCCCCTTCCTTCTGGAACCGGATGGCCTTGTAGACGACAAGTCCGGTCCAGGCAAGGACGACGACCCACAGGGCGACATCAACGGGGATGAACCAGTTGAGCCAGTCTTCGTTGAGGGTGACGTTGATTGGGTTGGCATTGGCAACGGCATAGAGGATGTTGTGGCAGGCGCGACGGGCAGCCTGTTGGGAGGTGGCGGAGGTAAGGTCGGGCTTCTTGCCTAAGAAGGTGAAGCCTGTCAGCCACAGATCGTTACCGGCGCGGATTCCCTGGTTGGGATCCATGAAGACCTGCATGTTCATGTAGTAGTCGGTGATGACGCAGCCGACAAAGCCCCATTCCTCGCGGAGGACTTCCGTCAGGAGTTCATGGCTGGCACCGGCCCAGGTCGTTCCGATCCTGTTGAAGGCGGACATGATGCAGCGGGTCTTTCCCTCCTCGACGGTGATCTGGAAGGGCTTGAGGTAGATCTCACGGAGGGCCTGTTCGTCCAGGTAGGTGAAGAGGCCATATCTCTGGGTTTCCTGATCGTTGACGGCAAAGTGCTTGACGTAGCAGTTAAGGCCTTCGCTCTGGGCACCGCTGACGAAGTTGGCGCCCATCTTGCCGGAGAGGAGCGGATCCTCGGAATAGTATTCGAAGTTTCTTCCGCCATAGGGCTGACGATGGATGTTGACGGCCGGGGCATAGACACCGGTGACGCCCATCCTGGCGCTCTCAAGACCAAAGGCGCGGCCTTCCTCATAGGCAAGTTCCTTGTTCCAGGTGGAGCCGACGACGACTTCGGAAGGATAGGACATGGCATCCAGCTTCTCGATGGAGACGTTGGAGAAGTTGAAGCCCTGCGGTCCGTCGAGGTCTCTGTTGAGACCCTTGTTGATGCTTTCGACGGCCTGGGTCTGATAGCCGCCCTCGGCGATGAGGGTAGCCATCTCGTCGACCGTCAGCTGATTGAGGAGGTCTTCCCAGAGAGGATCGTCATAGTCGAGTCCTGCCATGTCGGAGAGGTAGAGGCCTCTCTTGGCGATGGTCTCGTTTCCGTTATCATCGACGGTGGTCTCGTAGACGACGTTTCCTTCCTCATCGCGGACGATCTCGCCGTTTTCATCCCGCTTCTCCTTGTCGACATAGTGGGTGATCTTTCCGGTGGTCGGGAATTCGTCATCCGCGTCATCGATGATGTCCGTCTGATGGTTGATGGCGTCCAAGACCTTTTGCGAAGCGGCACGGGCGACCCTATCGGCGGTGGGGAAATTGGATGTGAAGTTGTCTTCCCTGGTGATGTATTTCGTGCTGCCGTCGGTCATGGCATCCTCGAAGCGGTTTTCGATCGTCGCGCCTTTTCTGGACGTGTCGAAGTTGCGGGTCGAGTTGACCTTGTAGGTGATGGGCTCGATACCGGTCTTGATGTTGTGGGCGTCGGTAGAGACGGAGAGGATATAGTCTCCGGCCTCCAGCTCATAGCCCGTATGGCCATCGTTGTTGGCATCGTCAAAGTCATAGGAGGCCATGTCGCGGACATCGAAGGTCAAGGTCACCTTCTCGGTCTCGCCCTTTTCGATCAAGGGTGTCTTCTCGAAGGCGACGAGGTTCTTGTGGGCCTTTTCGATGCCACCGGCGGTATAGGGCGGCGTGACATAGAGCTCGACGACGTCCTTTCCGGCATACTCGCCGTTGTTGGTGACGTTGACTTCGATCTTGATCTCATCCTCGCCAAGGCTGGTACTGGCGATGGACCATTCGAAGTCGCTATAGGAAAGGCCATAGCCGAAGGGATACTGGACGGCCTTCTCATAGCCGGCCTCATCCCCGCAATACTTCGTCTCGTAATAGCGATAGCCGACATAGATACCTTCGGAGTAGTCGACATAGTAGGCACCGTTCTGGTTGGTGTAGGAATAGGTATACCTCGTGTTGGCGTTGTAGTAGGCCGGAGAGCTCTTGGTGTCATAGGCCCAGGTATCAACCGTTCTGCCGCTGGGGTTGACTGTACCGCGGAGAACCTTGCCGACTTCGGAAAGACCGAAGGATCCCGGATGGCCGATCCAGAGTACGGCATCGACGTTCTCGTCGTCGAGGACTTCCAGTTCCATCGTGTTGGCGACGTTGAGGCAGACGATGGTGGTCTCGAAGTTTTCGCCGACCCAGGCAATAAGTTCCTTCTCCTCGTCGGAGAGTTCCAGATAGTCGGCTTCCGTTCCCTTTCCGGAATGGTCCTTCTGGTCACCGGTCTCCCCGGCAGGGATATCCATGCCTTCGCCGCCTGTCCTACCGATGTTGACGATGGCGATGTCGGAGAAGTTCTTGTAGGAGTTGAGGTTTTCCTGATAGAGGGAAAGGTCGATCGTCGGACGGGCAGGGAAGAAGGTTCCGCCAAGCGGGTTTCCGATGTCGGTATCCGCCTCGGAGAGATGCGCTTCCATCAGGTCGATGATGTCCTGGTTGTAGTTGATGTGCGCATCCTTGTAGGAGGTGAGATAGGTTTCCGGATCATCGGTGGAACTGGCACCAGAGCCGGAACCGCCATAGTACATGTTGATGGTGTTGATGCCGAAGACGTTGACGTTGACGTCCTCTTCGGGCGTGTCAGAGGCCAAGGGGAGGGCGTTGTTCTCGTTCTTGAGGAGAACCATGCCTTCGTCCATGATCTGGTCGACGACTTCGCCAGCGTGTTCATACGCATCGCTGACACCTTCGCTTGCCTTCAGTCCCGATCCGCCCAGATAGGTCGTGATGAGCTGCCTGAGATCCGTTCCCAGGGCCGCAACGTTCAACGCTATCAGGATGGCAGCACTGACGCCAATGCCGATGGCATTGCCGACCACAAACTTCTTGTGTTTCATTCTGCTTCCTCCTTTCGTGAAGCTTGCAGTATTCTAAAAGCCCTTTCATATCCGTGTAAGCGCATTCACATAAGCTTGTCGATTTCGCACATAACCTTATGCCTTTCCCTTCCAATCCTGACATATTGCATTTTTCGTCTTCCTTTGTCCCTTTTGTCCCTCCCTTCTTCCCCATGACTGGTCAAAAAGGCTCCCCTTGATGGAAAGCCTCTCGGATATCGATGCAAAAAGCCTAAATCCCGTCCTAAGAAAGTACCGGAACGAGGATGCGCAAAGTGAAGATGCCATCCACGGCATCGTAATTGACCTTGCCGCCGTGATTGCGGACGATGAGGGAGATGCTCTTGGTCCCGAAGCCGTTGAGATACTTGTTGCGCTTGGTCGTCAGGATGAAGTCGTTGCGGATTTCCACCTTGTCGACATAGGGATTGGACTGCTCGATATAAAGGAATCCCGAACGCGTCTTGACGATGAGGGAGATATATCGGTTCTGCGCCTGGGGAATCTTCATGACGGCTTCGACGGCATTGTCAAGGATATTGGTAAAGAGGGAGATGAGGTCGCTATTGGAGAAGACGGAAAGGGACTTTCCTTCGCACATGACAGTCAGCTCGATGCCGTTCTTCTGCAGGACAAGGCTTTTGGAGGTGAGGATACGGTCGAGGACTTCGTTTCCTGTCTGGAAGGTCTCGTCGTAGATCTTGATGGCATTGGCGATCTTGTCGATTTCCTCTTCGTCGAGGATATCCTTGTTGTTCTTGAAATCCCGGATCTTCTTCCTCAAATCGTGGCATTTGATGTTGATATACTCGACGGCTTCCTTGGACATCTCGAACTGCTTCATCTTCTCCCGATAGTCCATCTCTATCTTCAGGCTTTCGTCCCGATAGCGGTTCTTCTCGAAGAAACCGAGGATAACAAGGAGGATGAGGATGCAGGAAAGAAGGCAGAGAAGGGAGGCGATGACCCGGTAGAGCAAGACCCAATTGGCGATCTTCAGGGTCGCCGTGTTCAACGCGACGACGACAATCAGCGTCACGAGCGAGATGGAAAAGACCCTGGAAGAGGAAATGCTGTAGCGGTAGTTCCTTTTGAAGACGCCTTGAAGGAGGAAGGAGATAAGGATCATCAGAAGAAGCTGTGCCATAAGGTCGACGGAGCCTATGGCCATATACAGGGATTCATTCATGGTCGGGAGGACGGAATAGACCCAGGTTTCGTAGCCGAGAAACAGGACCTGATAGGAGATGTGCTGGACGCAATAGCAGAGCGTCAGGACAAGAATCGCATCCTTGAAGGAGCAGTCGAAGATTAGGAAGTAGTCGAAGATCAAAGTCAGGAACATGACAAGATACAGAAGGAGGTTCGTGGCATAGTTCCAATAGAATCGATTGGCCATGGCATACATAGCAAAGGATAAGCCGAAGCTGAAGAAAAAGGCCATGACGATACGGAAAGGAAGACCCGTCCTTACTTTCTTGATATTGGGATTGAAAAACAGGAAGCCGATGATGATCTCGAGATAAAAGAGTCCGACCGTGGAAAAGTAGAGAAAGACGTTCGTTTCCATTTGTCCGCTTCCTTACTTGGTCATCAAATACGCCATCAAGTCCTCGACGAACTTCTTCTTCCTGGGATGGGAGATCTGAAGCCTTTCGCCGTTGATCAGGCACTCGTACTTCTCGATTGCATCGACATATCGGAGATTGACAAGGTAGCAGTAATTGCAGCGGGAAAAGGAGGCGCTGTTCAATTGCTGCTCGACATCTTTCAAGGTTCCCTTGCTTTCCACGATTTCGTTGAGGAGATGGAATTTGAGGCTGTGTCCAAGGATTTCCACGTAGAGAATGGAATTCAAGGCGATCTTCCGGATGCCATTGGAAGAAGTCACGACGATGCCATCCTTTGGCCGGCTATCGATGATGCGGATAGCCTTCTGGAGCCGGGAGACAAGGGAAGGATAGCGTAAGGGCTTGAGCATATAGTCCAAGGCATCGACCTCATAGCCCTTCAAGGCAAACTTCGAAAGATTGGTCGCGAAGATGATGACGACATCCTTGTCCCGCTTCCGAATCTCCTTGGCAAGATCCATGCCATTGCTTCCCAGACCGAAATCGATATCGATGAAAAGGATATCGAATTGAAGGGAATAGGCGGTCAGGAAAGAATCGATATTGGAGTAGGAAGAAATCTCGAAAGTGGTATGGAATTCCTCCTCGTACTTGGCAAGATAGCCAGTGAGAATATCGTGGTCTTCCTGACTGTCTTCAATGACGGCTACCTTATACTTCTTATGTTCCATATGTATTTTTGTGCTTTCATTCGCTATCGAAAGTATAACCGATTCTTCTTAAAATCCGTATGACAAAATCCACGATTTTGTCACTGCCGTTTTCAAAGAGTGCGTCAAAAGAGAAAGAAACGAAATACTCATTAACTCCATAAGGCGAAGAGAAAATCACGCTAACAAATGGAAGAGCATAGGTAAATAGAATAATGGAATAAGATGGAAATTTATCTTATTTATAAAGTTAGTTCTATTATCCATCCGAATATTTCTTTATGAGGTTGGTAAACTATTCACCATCCCCTGACTATTCTTGGAATGTATTAAAGTCAAGCCAAGAAGTAACCGGACTAGTGATTAATCCCTAACCCCTTTAATCCTATCGAGAACCCTTTTAGGAAGCCTTGATAGTCTCTACATTCTCATCGTTTAACCTGTACAGCCGATAGATCCGTTTGTTTATTTCTTCTTCTGCGTCCAGGAAGCATTTCTCTATAAGGATATCTTCGACAAGGCAAACGATTTCCCTTTGTTCTTTCAAGGAAACGGAAGGGATAGGTATGGATTCGATATGATTCCCAAGTACCTTTAGGGAATGGGGCTTCATTTTCCAATAGAAGGTGGCCATAAATGGGCTTCTTTGAAGTCTCCGAAACTCCATTTTAAGATTCAGATCTTAGAACCTATTTCTCTGAATCCAGATTCCTATTCATCATTTTCAAAGAAACTGACCGCGGTTATGTGCTGGAACGTGCGTTCTTCTATAGCTTCAGTGATGACATCATCGACGATTTCATAGGCTATACATATAGGAATACTCAGATAATCCTGAATGATGGCAATATTGTCCGTTCCTTCGAAATTAAAGATATAAAAGGCAAGCCCACCAAAGTTCATAAGACTAATTTCGTCGGAATTGGCAAGAATATGATTTGCCATGTAAGGCCTCACGCTAAAAATTTTAGTGATCAACTCCCGCTTCCTGTAAAAGATAAAGTCACTGGGTATACAAACTACGAAAAGCAATGCTTTTGGATTGATACGCGATTCATCAAGGCTATTTCCGAAGGCGAAGTTGATGACTATATAGCTAAAGCCCGTGCTCAACTAAAATCTGAGAAATAAAGCTTGTGAGCAAACAAAAAGCCCCTCTTTTTAAGAAGGACTCTTGGCATATTCTTAGACTTTCGTTCGGATATGCCCTATATTCACGAATCCTGTCTCTTATGCTTACAGGGTTCGAATGATGAACGGATGGCGGAGCAGCAGGGATTTGAACCCTGGCTGAGCTTGCGCCCACTGCTGGTTTTCGAAACCAGTCCCTTCAGCCTCTTGGGTACTGCTCCAGCGAAATGATTTTAACGTTTATTCAACGCGAAAAGAAGTATATTATTTAATCATAGGTAAATCAACCATGAATAGAAAAGAAACCACTGCCGTGCTTGTGAGAAAGAGAGCCAATGGCTTCCTGACGGAATTCCTTCTTGTTCTCCTTGTTCTTCTCTCCTCTTCCTTCCTGAACGCTTTCCTTTATGCCTGCTCTCCTTTTGAGGATGGCCGAATTCTTGAAGTCGTCTATTCGGAAAACATGGCTTTCACGATCGAGACAGGTCTCCTCTACTTCTCCATTATGGCTAGCGGCGTCACCCTTCTCTTTTCCTGTTTCCTCTATTTCCTTTTGCGTCCTTCCGGACTTTCACCGGCCTATGGGAAAGGCGGGAAGAATATCCTTTCTCTGTTCATCCTCTCGCTTTTTGGCCTTCTTGCCCATGTTGTCCTGATGACGATTCTTTCGGGATTTGGGATTTCGCCCCTTTTTTCTTCTTTCGTTGTTTCTTTCATCTGTTCTTTCTATTACTACCTTCTCTATAAGCTTTACATGGAGGAGAGGACCTTTTCCAACAATCTCTTCTGGGAAGTCTTCCGCTTTGCCATCGTTGGCCTTGTGGCTGCCGTCTTCGACTTTTCCGTCTGCTACCTCGTCCAGTTCCAGGCCTTCTCGGGAAATCAGGCCGTCTATGTCACGATCCTTGCAACGGCTTGCGGCTTCCTTGTCGGTGTCGTCATCAATTATCTGATGTCCACCTTCATGGTCTACAAGAACGCCAAGACGAATACTTCCAAGACCGGAAAGGGCATGGTCATCTTCTTCCTCCTTTCGATCGTCGGCCTTCTTATCGGTATCGGGATCCAGGCCTTCCTCTATGATTTCCTTTTCCTCCAGAAGGAAATCCATTTCCTCTCCTATCCTGTGGATTTCGTCATCCGCACGCTCATCGTCATGGTCTACAACTATGTGACAAGGAAGGTCTTCATCTACCGCTGAAACTTTCCTCTTGCATATACCCATCCTCTCCCGTATAATTATTAGGCTGTTTGCAGGCGTAGTTCAGTGGTAGAACTTCAGCCTTCCAAGCTGATCATGCGGGTTCGATTCCCGTCGCCTGCTCCAGTAAAGGGATCAATGGCTCCCTGAAGGGAGCTTTCTTTGTCTAGGAGGATGGACATGCCATTCATCAAGATTCTGACCAATCTCGAAGTCGGGGATTCCCTCAAGGCCGAGATCTACAAGGACCTTGGAAAAAGCATCTCCATTCTTCCCGGCAAAAGCGAAGCATGGCTGATGATCCAAGTCGAATCCGGAAAATCCCTTTGCTTCAAAGGCAATACTTCTTCCTGTCTCATGGCCGAGGTCAAGCTCTATGGCAAGGCGTCGAAGGAAAGCTATGATAGACTCACCACTGCCATCACGGATATGGCCGCCAAGAAGCTTAGCCTTCCCTCCGACCGGGTCTATGTCGAATTCGAAGAGACGCCTTTCTGGGGATTCGAAGGAAATCTCTTCTAGTCTTCCACTTTCTGCTTCCACATGTTAGACTAAATTCCGTTCTCGATGGTTCCGTAGCCAAGTTGGCAAGGCACAGGACTGCAAATCCTCCACCGCGGGTTCGAATCCCACCGGAACCTCCATCGTTGCGCTCGTAGCTCAGCTGGATAGAGTATCTGACTACGAATCAGAGGGTCATGGGTTCGATTCCCTTCGAGCGCACCACTTGTACAGACTGCCCGAGCAATCGGGCTTTTTGTTTTCCTTCCCTTCGGAAGCCTTTTCAATACCGGTTTTCCTAGGATATAAGCCTCATTTAAGCCACGAATCTTTTTCCAAATCCTTCTGTTTGTAAGCCCTATCAAGCAAGAAAAGAAACAAATGGCGCAAAGCGGTTTCATCCATGACTCTTCTTGCCCTAGAATACGGGTAACATGAAACTTATATCATTTGCTGTCTGCTGCTACAATTCAGCAGCCTATATGGAGAAGTGCGTCTCTTCCCTTCTTGTCGGTGGAGAAGAGGTTGAGATCCTCATCATCGACGATGGCAGCACCGATGACACGGGAAAGATCGCCGATCGCCTTCAGGAAGAGAATCCGACGATCGTCCGGGCCGTCCATCAGGAAAACAGGGGCCATGGCGGTGGTATCGACCATGCCCTGGAACTGGCGACGGGCCGCTATTTCAAGGTCGTCGATTCCGATGACTTCCTTGAGAAGGAAGCCTATCTCAAGTTCCTGGATGCCCTAAGGAAGAACGATGACCTCGATCTTGTCGTGACCGACTATGTCTATCACTATGCCGATAGGCCGGACAAGGTCATCCGCTACGGAAACGTCTTCCCGACAGGGGAGGTTTGCTCCTTTGACGAAGTCCACCACATGAAGGCCTACCAGTACCTCACGATCCACTCCGTCGCCTACAGGACCCAATTCCTAAGGGAAAGGAACCTCGCCATTCCCCACAAGACCTTCTATGAGGACAACTACTTCATCTATGCGCCTCTCGGTGCCGTCAAGAAGATCCTCTATCTTCCCTATGCCCTTTACTACTATTGGATCGGAAGACCCGATCAGTCCGTCCAGAAAAAGGTCGCCCTCAAGCGCTACAAGGACTATATCCGCGTCGCCTTGGCCTGCTTCCCGATCTACGATCTCAAGGAGATCCGCAAGAAGGACAGGAGAAAATACCTCATCCTCCTTCACCAGATGCGCATCACCCTCATCGAGGCCCTCATCCACTGCCGCATGCGAAACGACAAGGAAAGCCGCCTCGTCTTCAAGAAGATGAAGGAAGAGCTCAAGGCGATGAACAAGAAGCAATACCACCTCTTCCGCCTCGATTTCTATTGCGGTTCCCTCTTCTGGCCTTCCTTCCTGGGAGTCATGATGGCAAACGTCATCTACTTCCTGTCCCATCTCGTCGTGAAATTCAACTGATACTTTCCGAACAAGAAATCGCCTTTTTCCCTTGCCTGGCTTTTTTCGGGATGGTAAGTTATTGTTATGACCAATACCGATACCACTAACGCTTTCGAGAGCGTCATAAACATCGCCGTCGTCGAGGACGAACAGAGCGAGTTCGATTATCTCCGCCCGATGGTGGAGAGGTACTTCAATTCCATCGACCGGGAGTTCAAGCTCCATTATTTCAGCGATGCCAAGACATTCCTTGAGCAATACGATACTTCCATGGATATCATCCTGATGGATATCGAGCTGGGATCCGAGTCCGGGATGGAAGCGGCCCGGGCGATAAGGAAGATCGATGAGGACGTCGTCATCATCTTCTGCACCAAGATGGCCCAGTTTGCCGTCCAGGGATACCAGGTCAATGCCTTGGATTTCATCGTCAAGCCCTATACCTACGAAAACCTCGCCTTCCGCCTCAACCGCGCCATGAAGGCCCTTGGGAAGGAAAGACGCTTCATCCTCGTCAAGACAAAGGAAGGTTCCCAGAACCTGGCCTTGGACGATATCCTCTATTTCGATGTCTTCGGCCATTCTTTGGGCATCCATACACGGAAGCAGACCCTTTATTCCTGGGGCTCGCTTGGAAAATACGAGGAGACCCTGAAGAACCAGGGCTTCCTCCGCTGCTCCAATTCCGCCCTTGTCAACGCCCGCCACATCAAGACCATCCACGGCAAGGAAGTCCTCGTCGATAACGGCGACACGATCACCATTTCCAGGCCCCGCCACAAGGCTTTCCTCCAGGCCCTTTCCCTCTGGACGGGAGTCAATCTCAAGTGATCAATCCCATCAACCCCCTTTCCCTATATACCTTCAGCCTGGAACTGTTCCTCTATGTCGGCCTTTTCTCCTTCCGCTTCGATCGGAGGCGTTTTTTTGTGCCGCGCCTTCTTCTTAGCCTTTCTCTCATCGTCGGCTATACCCTTCTGTGGGACCTCGGTAACGGAATCCTGGCGGTGGACATTCCTTGCTATACCCTTCTTTTCCTTCTTGCCATCGGCCTTATCTATTTCTGCTTCGATATCCCCTTCCTTTCATCCGTCTTCCTGGCGACGGCCGGCTATACCTGTCAGCACTTCACCTACAAGGCCATACAAATCTTTCTTCTTTGGATAGAAATCGGTATCCCTTCCCTAAGGGACAATGGCATCTTGGCCAATGTCATCTACATCCTTTTCTATCTCGTCTTCATTCCTTTCTTCTACTTCTTCTTCGCCCGCAAGATCAAGGCGAGGGACGAGGAGCTGATGAACAACAGGCGCACGATCCTTATCGCCGTGGTGATCCTTCTTGGCGCGACGACGATGAACCTGTTCTTCGAAAACGCGATCGAGCCTTTTGACCAGGTCTCGCTTTTCTTGGTCTGTTCCTTCTATGACCTTCTCTGCTCCATCCTCGCCCTCTTCTTCCTCTTCCAGCTTTTCTTCCAGGGAAAGATGCTAAGGGAATACAAGGAGAGAAGAAACCTCTGGGCCCAGGAGAAGAAGCAGCTTGAGATCAATAAGGAGAACTTCGACTACCTGATGATCCTCGCCCATGATTTGAAGCATATCGTCGAGGACATCGACGCCTCCTCCCAAAGCGAGAGGGTCAAGGAGCTCAATTCCCGTCTTCTTGCTTTCGGTAGCGCCCTCAAGACAGGAAACGAATCCCTCGACCTGGTCCTTGCCGAGAGAAAGCAAAACATGGACCGGAACAAGATCGCCATCACGGTCATGGCAGACGGAAGCTGTCTATCCTTCCTCTCCCCGACGGATTGCTACGCCCTTTTCATGAACCTCATCGACAATGCAATCGAGGCTCTCCTTCAGGTCGAGGATTCCAACGCCAGAAGCCTCTCCCTTTCCATCCGCAAGGAGATGGGCCTTGTCTTCATCCATGAGGAAAACCCCTATCAGGGAACCATTGCCTTCCAGAATGGAAGACCCCTCTCGAAGAAGACGGATGGCTTTCCCCACGGTATCGGCGTATCCTCCATGCAAAGAGTCTGCTCCTCCTATGGTGGCGAGATCACCTTCCATGCCAAGAACGGCGTCTTCTCCGTCGATATCGTCCTCGATCCTGAGAAAAGCAGGGATAAGGACGGCATCGCCTAAAGGCATTTCGAAGCGGAAGAAAGGGACGCGGCTTCCTCTTTTCCTATCCAAACCGCAAGAAATCGGTTCGAAAGCTCTTCCATCGTTGATTTTTCTGGAATATCGGCCTAATTAACCCCTTACCTTGATCAAGCGTGTCATCGGCGCAAGTTTTCATCGATTCTAGGAAAGCTCTTTCATGCGGGAAAGCAATTCTTATATAATAGTGGTCAAGAGGTTATTTAAATGAAACATCAAGATCTCATTTCACAGATGACGCTGGATGAGAAGGCTTCCCTGATGAGCGGCAAGACCGTCTGGGAAACCCAGGAGATCGACCGCCTGAAAGTTCCCTCCATGTTCCTTTCCGATGGCCCGACAGGCCTTAGAAAGCAGCTTGGCGCTTCCGATCAGCTGGGTCTTAACGAGTCGGTCAAGGCAACATGCTTCCCGACAGCCAATACCATCGCCAATTCCTTCAACGTGGATATCGCCCACGAAATCGGCGTACAGCTTGGTACCGAGGCCAAGGCCTTGGATGTCAACGTCCTTCTGGGTCCTGGCATGAACATCAAGAGGAACCCTCTCTGCGGACGCTGCTTCGAATACTTTTCCGAGGATCCCTACCTCGCCGGCAAGATGGCCCTCAACTACGTCGAGGGCATCCAGTCGGAAGGCGTCGGTTCCTGCGTCAAGCACTTCGCCTGCAACAACCAGGAGCTTCGCCGTCTGCAGAACGATTCCATCCTCGACGAGAGAACGCTTCGGGAAATCTACCTGAGCGCTTTCGAGATGGCCATCACCGAGGGACAGCCGGCTGCGGTCATGTCCGCCTACAACTCCGTCAATGGTGACTTTGCTAACGAGAACCATCACCTGCTTGTCGATATCCTCCGCGATGAATGGAAATACGAAGGGGCCATCATCACCGACTGGGGTGGAAACAACGACAGGGTCAAGGCCCTCCACTGCTACTGCTCCCTGGAAATGCCTACCACCGCCGGCGAAACCGACCGTGAGATCGTCAAGGCCATCAAGGATGGCAAGGCCGACGAGAAGGATCTCGATCAGTCCGTCGATTACCTGCTCAACGTCGTCGACCGCTTCGGAACGAAAGGCGAGCGCAAGGACATCGACTTCAAGAAGGGTGAGCAGATTGCCATGCAGGCCGCCCTTGAGAGTATCGTCCTCCTCAAGAACGCCTCTTCCATCCTTCCTCTTGAAAAGAACACCAAGGTCGCCCTTATCGGTGACTTCGCCAAGAATCCGCGCTTCCAGGGTGCCGGCTCCAGTAAGGTCAACCCGCCGGAAGTCTTCAACCACGTCGACATCCTCTCCAAGACCGAAGGCCTGGATTGCATCGGCTACGAGCAGGGCTATGAGCGCTATGGAAAGAAGAACAACGGCCTTGCCAAGAAAGCCATCGAGCTTGCCAACAAGGCGGATGTCATCCTCTACTTCATCGGTCTGGATGAGCATACCGAGGTCGAGGGTCTGGATAGGGAAAGCTTCACGCTCCGCCAGAACCAGATCGATCTCCTCAAGGAGCTGAAGAAGACCGGCAAGAAGATCGTCACCATCCTTGCCTGCGGCGCTTCCGTCGAACTCAAGGAAGTCGATGAAAATACCGATTCCCTTGTCTACATCGGTCTTTCCGGACAGTGCGGTGCCAAGGCCCTTGCCAAGACCCTGACAGGCGAGGTCAATCCTTCCGGCCACCTCTCCGAATCCTTCCCGATCTCCTATGACGATATCCCGACAAGCAAGTACTTCCCCGGAAAGTTCCGTACCAGCGAATACCGTGAATCGATCTATGTCGGCTATCGCTATTACACGACAAGGGACATCCCTGTCCTCTACCCCTTCGGCTTCGGCTTGAGCTACAGCAAGTTCGAATACTCCAACCTCTCGGTCGATGATAACGGCGTCCACTTCACCGTCAAGAACGTCTCCGATGTCGCCGGCAAGGAAGTCGCCCAGCTCTACATCGGCCTTCCCAATTCCAGGATCTTCCGCGCCAAGAGGGAGCTCAAGGGCTTCGTCAAGGTCTATCTCGAGCCGGGAGAGAGCAAGGAATGCACGATTCCCTTCGACAAGTACAGCTTCCGTTACTTCAACGTCAAGACCAATAAGTTCGAAGTCGAGGAAGGCGACTATGAGATCCTCGTTGGTGCCTCCAGCGTCGACCTCCGCCTGCGCGGCATGATCCACCGTCATGGAACGACTGAAGACCTTCCCTATCAGGACCTCAATCTCGAGCACTACAAGACCGGGGACATCAAGGATGTTCCCGACGAAGAATTCATGGCCCTCCTTGGACACGACATCCCGGATTGCCACTTCAAGACCAATGCCAAGGGACGCTATATCGTCGACAGCAACACCACCATGCGTGACCTTGTCAATGCCCAGGGCTGGTTCGGTCGCTTCTTCGGACGCGCGGTCCGCTTTGCCATCAAGGTCCTCTACTTCTTCGGCAACCGCTCCATGGGCGACATGCTCGTCCAGGGTGTCTGGAACCAGACCGTCAAGACCATCTCCAGAATGACCAATGGCTTCATGTCCTGGGGACAGCTCTTGGGTCTTATCGACATGTTCAACGGCCACTTCTTCCACGGCCTTTCCACCTTCTTCAAGGAAGGCTCGAAGAAGAACAAGCTCAAGAAGCAGCTGAAGAAGGAAGGAAAGAAGTGCTGAATCCGTTTTCGATGAATTGACTCTTGAGAGGGGCTTTTGCCCCTCTCTTTCTGACTTAGAAAGGTGCGAAGCAGGGAGGCATCCATGAAGCTCAGTCTGAACTACGGTCTTTCTCTCCTGAAGGGAGAACAGGACTTTCAAGCGACGATCGAAAAAGGAGAGAAGGTCGATATCCCCAATTGCCCGGTAAGGCTTCCGGAAAACGGCTTCTCGCCGGAGGACTATCAAGGCCTTTTCACCTACTGCAAGACATTTGACCAGGATATCGATCCGGAAAAGGAAGTCGCCCTTCTTGTCTTCGACGCGGCCATGGTCCAAGTCCACGTCTACATCAATGGCATCGATCTGGGAAACAAGGTCTCGGCATTCGTCCCCGCCCGATTCGATATCACCTCCGCCTTAAGAAAGACGGATAACGAGCTTCGCATCGTCCTCTCGTCCTTTGAGGACAAGACCATCCCGCCTTTTGGAAAGGCCCTCGACTACATGACCTTTGCCGGCATCTACCGTCCTCTCCACGTCGATGTCCTCCCGAAGACCCATCTTGGAAATGTCCGCGTCTTTGCCCATGCCGGCGGAAAGCTTGAGATCCATCCGGAAATCAAAGGCCCGAAGGAAGAAGCATCTCTCTTATTCCGAATCAAAGACGGAGAGAAGATCCTCAAGGAATTCACGGCGCTTGAAACGACCATTGACGAGGTCGCAAACTGGGATCTTGATAATCCCAAGCTCTATGACCTGGAGATCCTTCTTTCCTCTCCCTTTGGAACCGACGCAAAGACGATCACGATCGGCTTTCGGGATGCCATCTTCAAGGAAGACGCCTTCTATCTCAACGGAAAGAAAAGAAAGCTCGTCGGTCTGAATCGTCACCAGAGCTATCCCTTTGTCGGACCGGCCATGCCCAAACAGGCCCAGTACGACGATGCCAAGATCCTGAAGGATTTCGGTATCGAGTTTGTCCGCACCAGCCACTATCCCCAGAGCGAGGACTTCCTGGATGCCTGCGATCGGCTTGGAATTCTTGTCGTCGACGAGGTTCCGGGATGGCAATACACCGGAAAGGACGAAGCCTGGCGGAAGAACTTCCTCTTCTTCATCGAGAGCATGGTCGACAAGGAAATCAACCATCCTTCCCTAGTCCTTTATGGTGTCCGTATCGACGAAGGCCAGGATGACGACGAGCTCTACAAGAAGGCCAATGCCATCTGCCATGAAAAGGATCCCTATCGACAGACGACCGGTGTCCGCAACTTCAAGAACAGCCATATGCTGGAGGATGTCTATGCCTATAACGATTTCGGGGGCCGACTGATCCGGAAAAGCCACGTCAAGAGCGCAAAAAAGAAGCCCTACCTTGTCAGCGAACACAACGGACACGTCTTCCCGACGAAGATCATGGACAACCAGCAGAAACGCATCGACCATGCCAACAACCATCTAAGGGTCCTGGACGATCTCTTTGACCATGAAGGCATCGCCTCGGCCATCGGCTGGTGTGCCTTTGACTACAATACCCATGCCGATTTCGGTTCCGGGGACGAGATCTGCTATCACGGCGTCTTCGACATCCACAGGAACCCCAAACCGGCCGCCTATGCCTATCGCATGCAGAGAGCTAAGGAGCCATTCCTCTACTTTGCCCGTCCCCTGGTTCCCGGCGATACCGATGATGCCTTGATCAAGCACGTCGTCCTCTTTACCAATTGCGACTTCGTAAAGTTCTATCGTGGAGAGAGCTATATCGGAACCTTCTACCCCGATCACAAGGGCTATCCTTCCCTTCCCCATCCGCCGATCGTCCTGGACAACTTCATGGGCGAGATGCTCCTTGAGGAAGGCCTGACGAAGAAGGATGCCCTCAAGATCGGGAAATGCCTCTCCCTTGCCGGAAGCGAAGGCTTCCACATCAAGAAGAGAAAGGTTCTTCCCTATATCCCTGTCTTCCTGAAGAACCTCCTTCTGAGGCGCCTGTCGATCCAGAAGATCGTCGACATCTTCTTCAAGTACATGCTCGTCTGGGGTGAAAAGGCCGCCGTGTATCGGATCGAGGGCTATATCGGAAAGGACAAGGTCTTCGACAAAAAGATGGGCTCCCCCAGCCGCTTTGACTTCGATCTCTCCTGCGCCAAGAAGACGCTTCGCAACGAAGAGACCTATGATGTCTCCCGTATCGATATCCGCTACCACGACGAGTTTGGTATCGACTGTCCGTATCTGACAAGGGCCATCACCCTCAAGACTCAAGGCCCGATCGAAGTCATCGGCCCCAGCAGCCGTCCCATCAAGGGCGGCTATTGCACTTTCTATGTCCGCTCCCACAAGGTCGATAGCAAAACGCCAGCCAAGGCCATTCTCGAAACCTTCGAAGGCGAAAGGACCCTGGACTTCCTGGTCGAATAGTTTTCCTTCCAATCGGCCTTGGAATTGCTATAATTCTTCTTGCCGGTTTCATCCGGCCTTTCGGGACGTTGCGCAGCTTGGTAGCGCGCTTGCTTTGGGAGCAAGAGGCCATGGGTTCAAATCCCATCGTCCCGACCATCTTGGAACGACATGTCTGATACAAACCTAGTCGATGACTAGGGGTGTTCAGACTTTTTTTGATTTTGGGCTTAAATAGCGACTTTTTTAAACTTACGCCGTTGTAATGGTGCGAGGCTGATATCCTAAAATTCAATCATTTTTAAGGCTCACTTTGAAACGGCAGGTGTGCACTATTACACGGCAACTTATTGGTATGAAGATAGAATGGAAGCCATATCTTATGGTGGTTTAAAAGAAGGCTTATCAAAAGAAGATTTCTTCGAAGGCGTAAGCGATCCGGTTAACGAAGAGCTTATGGATATATTCGTTCAATGTGATATCGTTGATCGTTCTGGCCATGGTGTACCTAAGGTTGTCAAAGCCTATGGCAGAGAAGCTTTCAGATTTCTCGGCGTTGGGATAATGGTTACTATACCTTTTTATAGCTTTTATCAATAGTTTGTGTAACGGATTGTAGGAGACAAGAGTCCCATCCCTTCCCCTTGGCCATGGCAAAGGGGAACCTTCTTCGCGCCTAGAACGCGAACCCCGGCCTCGTCTCGTATCGGCGTCGACGTCCCCCCAGGCCTTTCATCATCCTCATCCCGCACGACTTGTTGTGGCTCCGGCAGACGTGTGCGATGACGATCGTGGCGTTGTCCTCCGAGTTCGCCTATATCCCCTTCCTTTGTTTTCTGGACACCTTTTGTCAAGCCGAGGATTGTCCATCCGTTGTCAGTTTCCTTCCTGTAAAGGCTTTCAATAGACAGTGTGCTTTTTCCGTCCTCATTTTTTCCTTCTATCAGGCCTAGCGAAGGCGCTTTTGATTTTGTTAAACTCATGGTGCGATTTCTTTCGTTTTTTATTTTGTGCCTATAGTTTTAGGAGGTAAGTGCATGAAGAAAAAGAAAGTGCCGAAAGAAGAAAAAGTTGGCTATCTCCAGATTGCCAAGGAACTCTCGAAATGCGTCCGTCAGTACAAGACACCTTCGATCCTTTCCATCGTTTTCATCGGTCTGGAGACGCTGTTTGAATGCCTTATTCCCTTCGTTATGGCTCAGCTGATCAATACGCTGACCAAGTATGACGAGTCGGGGGTCAATTCCAACGAGCTTCTGACTACTGTCCTTCTGTATGGTGGCATCCTTCTTGCTATGGCCGTCTGCTCCTTTGCCTGCGGTCTTTTTGCCGGACGTGTCTCGGCCAAGGCATCGGTCGGCTTTGCCACGAACCTGAGGCAGGATCTTTTCTACAAGATTTCCGCTTTCTCCTTCACCAACATCGACAAGTTCTCCGTCTCTTCCCTGGTGACAAGGCAGACAACGGATATCACCTATATCCAGTTATGCTACATGCTCCTCATCCGTATTGCCATGCGCTCTCCCTTGATGCTCATTTTCTCCGTTGTCATGGCTGCTGTCATGGCCCCTTCCATGGCCTGGATCTATGCCCTTCTTATCCCTATCCTTGCCGTCATCTTCCTTTTCCTTATCGTCAAGGCGGTTCCGATCTTCACCAGGGTCTTCGACCGCTATGATGAACTCAACGAATCCGTCGAGGAAAACGTCCGCGGAATCCGTGTCGTCAAGACCTATACGCGTGAGGACTTCGAGAAGAAGAAGTTCTTCAAGGCCAGCGACGACATGCGGGACCAGTTCGTCGTCGGTGAGCGTCTTCTTGCCTTGACCAATCCCTTCCTCACCTTCTTCATGTACGTTTCCATGCTCTTCATCGTCTGGTTTGGCTCCTATCTGGTCCTGGATCCCAATTCCTCGATCGAAGTCGGTCAGATTTCCGCCCTCATCACCTATGGTGCCCAGATTCTCTCCTCCCTGATGATGCTTTCCATGGTCTTCGTCATGATTGCCATGTCGACGGCCTGCCTCCGCCGTGTCTATGAAGTCCTCGTCGAACAGCCGACGATCCACAATCCCGAGAATCCCGTCAAGGAAGTCAAGGACGGCTCCATCGTCTTCGACCACGTCAGCTTCAAGTATCGCCCCGATGCGGAGAAGTTCGCTCTCAGCGATGTCAACCTGACGATCCATCCGGGTGAAACGATCGGCATCATCGGTGGCACAGGTTCCTCCAAGTCGACCCTTGTCAATCTCATTTCCCGCTTCTATGACGTCAGTGAGGGTAAGGTCCTTGTCGGCGGTGTCGATGTCCGCAACTACGATATCGAGACCTTAAGGCAGAACGTCTCCATGGTCTTGCAGAAGAACGTCCTCTTCTCGGGAACGATCAAGGAGAACCTGCGCTGGGGAAACAAGAACGCGACCGACGAGGAGATCAAGGAAGCCTGCCATATCGCCCAGGCCGATACCTTCGTCGAATCCTTCCCGAAGAAATACGATAGTCCCATTCTCCAAGGCGGGACCAATGTCTCCGGCGGCCAGAAGCAGAGACTCTGCATCGCAAGAGCCATCCTCAAGAAGCCGAAGGTCCTCATCATGGATGACTCCACAAGCGCGGTCGATACCAAGACCGATGCCTTCATCCGCGAAGGACTGAAGTCTTCCCTTCCCGGAACAACCAAGATCATCATCGCCCAGCGTGTCTCCTCCGTCCAGGAAGCCGACAAGATCCTGGTCATGGACGATGGCAAGATCGTGAACATGGGAACGCACGAGGAGCTTTTGCGCTCTTCCCCGATCTACAAGGAAATCTACGATCTCCAGAACCGTGTCGGAGGTGAACAGAAATGACAACGAACACCGCAAAAGTCAACAAGACCCCGAGTCTTAATGAGCCCAAGGCGAAGAAGAAGTCGCCATTGCTCAGGATCCTCTTTGACTACATCAAGATGCACCATGTCGCCTTCATCGTCTCGGTCATCTGCATCTTCTTCTCGATCGTCGGCAATATCGCTGCCCCGGTGATCCTGGGAAGCGTCACGACCGAGCTAGGAAACGCGACGAAGAACGGCCTTGCCACCTTGACGCCCGAGCAGATTGAAGATCTCCACAACATGATCCAGACAAACGCCTTCATCCTCATCGCCTGCTATGTCTGTTCCATCATCGGAAACTTCGCCTATTCCCAGGTCACGGCCATCGCCGGTCAGGAATACATGAACGACCTCAGAAGGCATCTCTTCAGCCACATGGAAGACCTGCCGATCCGCTACTTCGACCGCAACGACAAGGGCGACATCATGTCCGTCTACATCAACGACGTCGATACCGTCCGCCAGCTCATCATCCAGTCACTCAACACGATCATGATCTGCGGTCTGACCTTCCTTTCCGTCTTCGTCCTCATGGCTATCTCCTCCATCTATCTGACGCTCATCGTCCTTCTTGGCGGTATCGTGATGATCATCGCCGTCAGGCATGTCGGCGGACACTCCTCCCGCAACTTCATCGCTCAGCAGAAGATGATCGGCAAACAGGAAGGCTTCGTCGAGGAGATGATGATCGGTCTCAAGGTCATCAAGTCCTTCTGCCACGAAGAGGAATCCAAGCGTGATTTCGACAAGATCAATGCCGAGCTGCAGGATGTCGGAACCAAAGCCAATTCCTACGCAAACATCCTCATGCCGATCCTCGGAAACATCGGCAATATCCTCTATGTCATCGTCGCCGTCGTCGGTGCGGTCCTGAACATCAACAACGTCTATAACCCCAGTGCCATCGCCCCCACCATCACCATCGGCATCATCGTCTCCTTCCTCCCCATGGTTCGGCAGTTCACCAACACCGCCTCGGAAATCGCAAACCAGGTCAACTCCATCGCCATGGCCGTCGGCGGAACCGCCCGTGTCTGTGCGATGCTTGACGAGCCCAAGGAAGTCGACGATGGCTATGTGACCCTGGTCCGGGCCAAGTACGACGACAAGGGAAACATCGTCGAATGCCCGGAAAAGGAAAGCACCATCTGGGCCTGGAAGCATCCCCACAGTGCCACCCACGAGATCACCTATACCCTCCTTCAGGGCGATATCCGCATGTTCGACGTCGACTTTGCCTACAATCCCGACAAGATAGTCCTCCATCACATCTCCCTGTATGCCAAGCCGGGCCAGAAGGTCGCCTTCGTCGGTGCGACCGGTGCCGGAAAGACGACGATCACGAACCTCATCAACCGCTTCTACGACATCGCCGACGGCAAGGTCCGCTACGATGGCATCAACATTAACAAGATCCGCAAGAAAGACCTCAGAAGGTCCTTGGGCATGGTCTTGCAGGATACCAACCTCTTCTCCGGAACAATCATGGACAACATCCGCTACGGAAAGCTCGATGCGACCGACGAGGAATGCAAGGCCGCCGCAAAGCTTGCCAATGCCGATAGCTTCATCGAGCGTCTTCCCAAGGGATACGACACCTACATCACAAACGATGGCGGCAACCTCTCCCAGGGACAGAGACAGCTTCTCTCCATCGCCCGCGCCGCCGTCAACAATGCGCCTGTCTTGATTCTCGACGAGGCGACTTCCTCCATCGACACCAGGACGGAGAAGATCGTCACCGAGGGCATGGACAACCTGATGAAGGGAAGGACGGTCTTCGTCATCGCCCACCGTCTGAGCACCATCCAGAACTCCGACGTCATCATGGTCCTCGACCACGGCACCATCATCGAAAGAGGCACCCACGACGAGCTCATCGCCAAGAAGGGAACCTACTATCAGCTCTACACCGGCGCCTTCGAGCTGGAGTGATCCAACTGGCCCTTCGGGGCCATTTTCTTTTGCCCTTCCTTGCCTTGTCCCTTTGGAAGTCTTAAACTCTTATAGTTATCTTTATTTAAGACAAGGAAGGTACAAAACATGAATATCGGAGTCATATCGCTGGGCTGCGCCAAAAACCAAGTCGACCTCGAGGAAATCCTTTCCTATCTCAAAAGGAACGGCTTCGAGACGGTCAACTCGCCGGAACTGAGCGATGTGATCCTCATCAATACCTGCGGCTTCATCGATTCCGCAAAGAAGGAGTCCATCCAGGCGATTCTGGAGATGGTAAAGACCAATAAGCCCGTCGTTGTCACGGGTTGTCTTGCCACGCGCTATCTGGAGGAGCTGAAGAAGGAGATTCCCGAGGCAGCCCTATGGATTCCCCTTGCGGACTATCCGCACTTCGGGGAAAAGTTTTCCACCCTTTTCAAGGACAGGACCTTCCAAGGACAGATCGATCCCCTGCGCCGGGAATATATCTCTCCCAAGAGGGAAGCCTATCTTCGCATCTCCGACGGCTGCAACAACTTCTGCCGCTTCTGCGCCATTCCCTATATCCGCGGCCGCTTCAAGTCCGTTCCCTTCGAAACCCTGAAGAAGGAGCTGGACATCCTGGAGAAGGACGGCATCCGCTCCTTGACCGTCATCAGCCAGGACACATCCATGTACGGAAGGGATATCGGGACCTCTCTGACCGAACTGGTCAAGGAAATCCGGAAACACAAGGGCTTCGACTTCGTCAAGCTGATGTATCTCTACCCCGACGAGGTTCCCGATTCCCTCATCGATCTCTACAGCAACGATTCCAACATCACGCCCTATTTCGATCTTCCCGTCCAGCATTTCTCCGACCACGTCCTCAAGGCCATGGGAAGAAGGGGAACGAAGAAGGATATCCTCGACCTCATCGCCCGCTTCCGCAGCAAGGTCCCCAATGCCGTCTTGCGGACAACAATCATGGTCGGCTTCCCGGGAGAGACGGAGGAAGACTTCCAGGAATGCCTCAAGGCGATCGAGGAGGTCCGCTTCGACCATCTTGGCTGCTTTACCTACTCAAGGGAGGAGAACACCGCCGCCTATAGGATGGAAGGCCAGATCCCGGCAAAGGTCAAGAAGGAACGCTACAACAAGGTCATGGCCTTGCAGAAGAAGATCTCCTATCAGCTCAACAAGGAAAGGATCGGAAAGACCTACCCCTGCCTTGTCACGGGCTATGACGAAAAGAACCTCTGCTACGATTGCGTCAATCCGCTCTATGCCGATGACGATATCGACGGCAAGATGGTCCTCTTCTCCAAGACGCCCCTCAATCCCGGGGATCTTGTCCTTGCCAAGGTCGTCAATGCCCTGGTCTATGACCTTGAGGCGGAGGTCGTCCAAATCCTCAGAAAGGAGGAATAGCCTTGCTCTTTGGTAAATACGTCAATCCCTATTACAGAAAATACTGGTATTACTTCGTCCTCGTCTTCCTAAGCGATGCCCTTGTCGACTTGGCCCAGCTCCTTGTCCCTTACCTCATCGGAAACATCATCACCAAGCTTGAGAACAAGACCTTCGTCCTGGTCGGGGAGCATTGGTATCAATCCGATCTGACCGTCAATCTCCTCCTCATCGCCCTGATTGCCGTCTTCATCGTCGTGGGCCGCATCGGTTGGCGCTATTTCTCCGCCCATATCGGCGGAAACATCGAGCGCGACATGCGCAAGGCTATGTACGAGCATATCCAGACCCTGTCCCTTTCCTACTACAAGGACAAGAAGGTCGGCGGTCTTCTCTCCTACTTCACAAACGACCTCATGACCATCAAAACCCTCTTCAACGAGTGCATCATCTGGATGACAGACCTTTTGGTTCTGGGTGTCCTTGCCTTCACCCTGATGTTCCTTATGTCCTGGCCGATCACCCTGGTCACGACTATTCCGCTTTTTGCCTTCATCGGCTTTGGCTATTCGGTCGGAAAAAGCGAGACCAGGCGCTTTAAGGACGCCAACGACAGCTACGAGGACCTCTCCGACTTCACCGAGGAGAACCTCCAGGGCTTTACCGTCATCAAGGCCTTCCGCAAGGAAATCACGAGGGCCAAGACCTTCCGTAGCCTTGCCGACGAGACAAGGGCCAAAAGCGTCGACTATCAGCGCTACTCGACCCTGATCGACTCGGGCATCAACTTCTTCCTCACCTGCACCTTTTCCATCATGATGGGTTTAGGTGCCTATGCCCTTCTGACGCAGAGCGACAATCCGATGCTCGCCCAGAACCTCACCGACGTCGGAAAGCTTTCGACCTTCGTGGGCTACTACAATTCCCTCTCCTGGCCGATGATCGCCGGTGGCCTTCTTATCGACTATATCTCAAGAGGCCGGGGCGCCTATAAGCGCATCGCGGAAATCTTCGACCAGAAGCCGGACATCATCGATGTCCAAAATGCCGTCGACAAGAAGATCGTCGGCGATGTCGAATACCGCCACCTCACCTTTTCCTATCCGGACTCCTCCGCGGGGAAAGTCGACCTCAAGGACGTCTCCTTCTCCTGCAAGGCCGGAAGCACGATCGGCATCATCGGAAGGACGGGAAGCGGCAAGTCTACGCTCCTTTCCCTCCTGGACCATCTTTACAACGTTCCCGAAAACACCATCTTCATCGATGGCATCGATATCAACCTCTGGAAGAAGTCCGTCCTGAGGGAGGAGATCGGCCTTGTCAGTCAGGAGGCCTTCCTCTTCTCCGGGCCTCTGTGGAAGGCAGTCAGCTTCTCGGAGAATGATCCTGAGGTTGTCGACAGGAAGAAAGTCGAGGAGAGCTGTGCCTTTGCCTGCGTCGACAACGACATCAAGACCCAGTTCAAGGATGGCTATGAGACGATTATAGGCGAAAAGGGCTCGACCGTCTCCGGCGGACAGAGACAAAGGCTCTCCATCGCCAGGGCCATCTACAAGAACCCGCAGATTCTGATCCTCGATGATTCCCTTTCGGCCGTCGATGCCGATACGGAGAAGAAGATCCTTGCCAACATCCAGACCTATCGCAAGGGCAAGACGACCTTCATCATCGCCCACCGCATCTCCGCCATCGAAAACGCCGACTGCATCCTTGTCATGGAGCAGGGACGCATCATCGGTCAGGGAAAGCACGATGCGCTTTTGAAGACCTGTTCCCTCTATCGGGATATCTACGATCTCCAGGAGCTTGAGAAGGAGGTGAACAAATGACCTTCGAAGAAGAACTCGAACAGAAGCAATACTCCTTCAAGGATGTCTTCCTTCTGAAGACCTACTATTCCTATCTCAAGCCCTATCGGAAGCCTTTCTTCCTTGCCATCTTCATCGACCTCTTCATCAACATCTGCTTCACGATCGAGCCGGTGATCCTCCGCTATCTGATCAACGCCTTGACCGCCTTTAACGATGGGACTCTGACCTTTGATGAGGCTCTAAGGCAAGCCCTTCTTTTTGTCGGCCTGGATCTCGGATTGATGCTTTTTGCCATCTTCGGGGCCTATTTCATCACCATGGCCTTGAAGAAGATCGGACAGAAGGTCATCTACGATATCCGCTGCCAGCTTTTCGACCACGTCATCAACCTCTCCACCAAGAGCCTCAGGAGCATGCCAGTCGGATCCTTTGTCACCCGTGTCACCAACGACAGCCAGAACCTCTCCCTCCTCTTCTCCGATATCCTCCCTTCCTTCCTGAGGTCGATCCTTTCCCTTGTCGTCATCGTCGTCATGATCTTCGTCTACCAGCATTTCTATGGCTTCATCTACCTCGCCTACATACCGGTCGTCTTCCTCATCTCCTTCTATTTCCGCAGGAAGGCAAGGCGCTACTATCGAGCGGAGAAGAAATCCGTCTCGGTCATGAACGCCTTTCTAAGCGAATCCTTCTCCGGCATCAAGGTCACCAAGTCCTATGCCAGGGAGGACCGCATGCAGAAGGAGTTCGACGTCCGCAACGAAAGCATCTTCCACGCCTTCATCAAGAGCCAGAACCTCTTTGCCATCTTCTATCCCTTCATGTACCTGTTGCAGATGTCCTGCGTCCTCATCGTCATGGCCTTTGGCATCCCTTCCGTCCTCGCCGTCCCGCAAACAATGACCATCGGTGACTTCCAGATGCTCTATTCCTATTCCACCCAGTTCTTCGGCCCCATCCAGCAGGTCACCCAACAGCTCAATACCCTCCAGCAGATCATCTCCTCGGCCGAGAGAATCCAGGGCGTCCTTTCCTTGAAGGAAGAGAAGGACGTGGAGGAAGATAAGCTTGACGTCCCATCCTTTAGGGGCGAGATCGAGTTCCGCCATGTCTATTTCGCCTATGTCGGGGAGGACTATGTCCTCAAGGACGTCTCCTTTACGATCAAGCCGGGCCAGACGGCTGCCTTTGTCGGGGCAACCGGTGCCGGAAAGAGCACGATCATCTCCCTCATCTCCAGGACCTACACTCCCAACAAGGGCGAGATTCTCATCGATGGCATCGACATCAAGGAATATTCCCTCTCCTGCCTGAGAAGGAACATCGGCATCATGCTCCAAGACGTCTTCCTCTTCTCCGGGACGATTGCCGACAACATCTCCCTGGGAGACAAGTCCCTCACCCTTGAGGATGTCAAGAAGGGGGCCAGGGAAGTCGGTGCCGACACTTTCATCAACCGCCTTCCCCAGGGCTATCAGGAGAAGGTCACCGAAAGGGGCGAGAACTTCTCCGCCGGCCAGAGGCAGCTCATCTCCTTTGCAAGGACCCTGGTCTACCATCCCTCCCTTGTCCTATTGGACGAGGCGACAGCGAATATCGACACGGAGACGGAGAAGATCATCCAGGACTCCCTTGAAAGGATCCGCCGCATCGGCACGATGGTCATCGTCGCCCACCGCCTTTCCACCATCAAGAGGGCGGACGTCATCTTCGTCGTCGACCATGGCGTGCTCAAGGAATCGGGCGACCACCAAACCCTTCTGAAGAAGCGCGGCATCTACTATAATCTCTATAGGCTCCAGAACATGGAGCAGGCCTTGGACAGGAAAGGAGACGACAATGAGGACTGAAATCCGCCTTTACGATACCTATGAGGGAAAGCTTAGGGAATTCGTCCCCCTTTCCGGAAACGAAGTCGACATCTACTATTGCGGACCGACCGTCTACAACTACGTCCACCTTGGAAACTTCCGCCCCACCATCACCTTCGACCTTCTCACCCGCTTCCTGAAGGAGGAAGGCTATGACGTCAAGTGCGTCAGCAACTATACCGACATCGACGACAAGATCATCAAGGAAAGCCTCAAGGAAGGAAAAAGCGAGAAGGAACTGAGCCAGTTCTACATCGAGGCCTACGAGGGTTGCCTAACGCAACTTAACGTCCTTCCCCTTTATTGCCATCCCCGGGCCAGCGAATACATCGATGAGATGGTCGATCTCATCTCAACCCTGATGGACACCGGCTATGCCTACAAGGGAAAGGATGATATCTACTTCTCCGTCAAGAAGATCCCTTCCTATGGACAGCTCTCCAAGCAGAAGGTCGAGGATCTTGAAAGCGGAAAGCGAATCGAGGTCGACTCCCTGAAGAAGGATCCCCTCGACTTCGTCCTCTGGAAGCTCACCGACGATGACGGCATCAAGTTCGACACCAAGATCGGAAAAGGAAGACCGGGCTGGCATACCGAGTGCGTCGTCATGGCCAACGACGTCTTCAAGAAGAAGATGATCGACATCCACGGCGGCGGCTTCGATCTGAAGTTCCCCCACCACGAAAACGAGATCGCCCAGTCGGAAGCCTTCAATAATACCCGCCTTGCAAACTTCTGGATGCATGTCGGCTTCCTTCTGACAAACGGCGTGAAGATGAGCAAGTCTCTCGGCAATTCCATTCTTGCAAAGGATGTCCTCCAGCGCCATTCCGGAAACGCCGTCCGCCTCTTCTTCTATCAAAGCCACTATCGAGCACCGGTCAACTACACGGAGGAAAGCCTTACCGCCTGCGACAAGACGATCAGCCGTTACCAACTTTGCATGACAAAGGGAAAGCATCGCCTAGAGCTTGCAAACATCGACACCAAGGGAAACCTCCTTGAGGAAGACTACCTTTCCTTCCTGAAGGCCCTTTCCAATGACCTCAACACCGCCAACGCCTTGACCGTCGTCGACCGTCTTGTCAAGGAGACAAACACCCTTCTTGCCAAGAAGGACGGCGACCTTCTTCGCCTCAGGGATGTCCTTACGACCCTCGACCGTCTCTTTGATGTCCTCGGCTTCTTTCTTCCCGTCGAAAGCCTGACTGAGGAAGACAGGAAGAAACTAGAAGCCTACAACAAGGCCCGTGCCGAAAAGGACTATCCGACAAGCGACAGGCTTCGTCCCCTCCTCCAGGAGAAGGGACTGCTGTAGGCTTTTAGCCTCTTTCCATCGACTGCCTCTTTCTTAACCATCCGAAAAGCGTATCAAAAAAGATTGGCCATTGAACAAGAAAGCTTTGTCCTTATTTTAGAGATTACAACATTTTCTCGCGGCGGAAATTGAAATGGTTCAACTTCGATTCAATCCGGCTTAACTCTCACGCTTTGAAAGAGACGAGTCGTACATGTTAAAACAGGATTCTCTCATTTTGGTAAAAAGGCCTGTTTCATTTTTGGCGTTTTTGCCTTTTCTATAAGAATCTTAAGGGGATTTTCTATCTTCGTCGGAAGCGATAGGGAGCTTTCGCAAATTCGCGGCCAAATACAGCAGAAAGGATTCCATGCCCCAAGACGAAGGGAAGTATTCGCTCTGATTTTAAGACTCCCAAAAAGGCCACGGCTTTTTCGCCATGGCCCTATGTTTCTAGTCGAACAGCTTCTTGAAGGCGACCGTGTCTTCCCTTTCGGCACCCAGGGAGAGAATCGCGATATCAGCATGGAGCCTGTCCTTGATGAAGCCGAGGTATTCCTTGGCTTCGACGGGAAGGTCGTCGAAGGTGTGTATCTTCTTGTGGTCGAAGCGGGGAATAGTCCTGAATTCCTTGTAGATCGGCTTGCAGCGGGAATAGGTCTTGGCCGAAGAGGGGACAAAGTCGATGATCTTGCCATCGAGGGAATAGTCCACGCAGATCTTGAGGTCTTCCACCCCTTCCAAGATATCGAAAAGGGTCACAGCAAGATCGGTCACGCCCGTGATGCGGGAAGTGTATCCCAATAGGACAAGGTCGAGATAGCCGACCCTTCTTGGCCTCTTGGTGACGGTTCCGTATTCGTGTCCGCGCTCGCGGATTTCGTTTCCCCAGGCGTTATCCTGCTCGGAGGGCATCGGGCCTTCGCCGACACGGGTCATGTAGCTCTTCATGATGGCAAGGACGCGCTGGACCTTATATGGGGCAATGCCGGCATTGAGCGGGATGGAGACGCTTGTCGGGGAAGAGGAGGTGACGAAGGGATAGGTGCCATGGTCGAGATCCAGAAGGGAACCCTGGGCCCCTTCGAAGACGACCTTCTTTCCTTCGTCGATGGCCTTGTTCAGAAGGACGGAGGTATCGGTGATATAGGGCTTGAGCCTTTCGGAAGCGACAAGAAGGTCCTGATAGAGCTTTTCAAGGTCGACGGGTTCCTTTCCGAGCCCGAGAAGGACCTTGTTATTGACGTTGAGGGCCGTTTCGAGACGCTCGTGGAGGTATTCCGGATCCAGAAGGTCACCGACACGGATGCCGATTCGCTTGGCCTTGTCGGAATAGCAGGGGCCGATTCCCTTCTTCGTCGTTCCGATCTTGTTCTTTCCCATCATTTCCTCATAGGCACCATCCAGAAGGATGTGATAGGGAAGGATGAGATGGGCCCTGTCGGAGAGGGCAAGACGGAGGTCCTTTTCCCTGCCATGGAAGTTCTCGTCGATCTCGTCAAGAAGGGCAAAGGGATTGACGACGACGCCATTGGCGATGACATTGAGAACCCCTTCCTCGTAGATTCCAGAAGGAAGGCTTCTTAAGGCGTGGCGGACGCCGTTTATCTCGATCGAGTGTCCGGCATTGTTTCCGCCTTGATAGCGGCAGACGACATCGGCATGGGATGCGATGTAATCGGTGATCTTTCCCTTTCCTTCATCGCCAAACTGGCTTCCTTCAACAGAAAGTGTCTTGTATTCCATTTTCCTTTACCTCGTTTTCAAGATCGCGTCGGCAATAAGAAGGCCAGAAGCCCCGGCCTGGGCAAGGCCCCTTGTGACACCGGCGCCATCGCCACCGCAATAGAGATTGGGAATCTCTGTCCTCAAACACGCGTCCATCTTCGGGCGGGCGGAATAGAACTTGGCCTCGACGCCATAGAGAAGCGTATGTTCGTTGGCGATACCCGGGGTGACGAAGTTGAGGGCCTCGATCATGTCGATGATGGACTGCAATGTCTTGTAGGGAAGGCAGAGACCAAGATCGCCCGGAACGGCCTCGGGAAGGGTCGGACGGATGAAGCCCTTGTGGATTCTCTCCGGAGTGGATCGTCTTCCGCGCTTGAGGTCGCCGTATTTCTGGATGATGACCGAACCACAGGATAGCCTGTTGGCCAAAGAAGCGACATCCTTTGCAAACTGGTTGGGATCGCCAAAGGGCTCGGAGAACTTATGAGAGACCAAAAGGGCGAAGTTCGTGTTCTCGCTTCCAAGCTTCGGATCGGAATAGGAATGGCCGTTTGCCAGGATGACGCCATCATCGTTTTCGATGACGACATGGCCGCTGGGGTTGGAGCAGAAGGTGCGGACGACCGTGCCCTGGCTTGTGGTATAGAGGAACTTCCCCTCGTAGAGGTACTTGTTGATGTCCTGCATGATGACGTCGCTTGTCTCGACGCGGACGCCGATATCGACCCTGTTGTTGACAAAGGCGATGCCGTACTTCTTCAGGGTGTTCATGAGGAAGGTGGAGCCTTCCCTGCCGACCGCCATGACGACATTGGAGGCGGTGATCTTCCTTCCGTCCTCCAAAAGGACGCCGGTAGCCTTGCCATCCTCGACAAGAAGATCCTCGACCTTCGTGCAGAAGAGGAAGTCGACGTGGTTCTCAAGAAGGTGGTTGTAGATATTGAATAGGATCCTCAGGTTCTGGTCGGTTCCAAGATGCCTTACCTTGGCCCTGAGAAGAAGCAGGCCGTTACCGATTGCTTTCTGCTCGATCTTGCGCACCTCGTCCGTATAGGGATCGGTGATGTCGGCCGTTGCCCCGAAGCGGAGGTTGACCTTGTCGCACTCCTCGATCAGGAAAAGAAGGCGCTCGTTTGAAATATAGTCCGAAAGCCATCCGCCGAATTGCGTCGTGATGTTGAATTTCCCGTCCGAGAAGGCCCCGGCACCGCCAAAGCCGCAGGTCATGGAGCAGGAAGGAAGGCAGGATTGTCCATAGAGCTTGTTCTTCGGGCAGCTTGAAAGCTTGTGCTGAAGCACTGGGCAATTGCGCTTGGATATTTCCCTTCCCCGGTCGATGACCAGGATTTTCAGATTCGGATTTCCTTTTGCCAGACCATAGGCGCACATGTAGCCACTGGGACCGGCGCCGACGACAATGACATCATAGTCCATTATTTTGGTTCCCGTTAAGAAATTATATTACGGCATCGAGGGAATTCTCAAGCGCCTTTCTTTATCTATTCCTATCCTCTAAAATAGAGGCAGTCTGTTTTCCGGAAAGGAGAATAACCATGTACGATTATTTGATTGTCGGTGCCGGTCTCTTCGGAGCCAGCTTTGCCGCCTTATGCAAGAAGAAGGGACTTAAGGTCCTGGTGCTGGAGAAGCTGGACAAGGTCGGCGGTGCCATCCGCAGCGAAAGGAAGGACAACATCGACGTCCATCTCTATGGTCCCCATATCTTCCACACTTCCGACAAGGAAGCCCTGGATTTCTTCCAGGAGTACGGTCCTTTGAACAACTTCATCAACTGCCCGCTTGCCTATTACAATGGAAAGCTCTACCACATGCCCTTCAACATGAATACCTTCTACGCCCTCTGGGGAACGATCACGCCCGCTGAGGCCAAGGCCAAGATCGAGGAGCAGAAGAAGGACTGTGCCGTCTTGGAGCCGAAGAACCTCGAGGAGCAGGCTCTCTCCCTTGTCGGCCGGGATATCTTCGAGACCCTGATCAAGGGCTATACCGAAAAGCAGTGGGGCAGGGACTGCAAGGACCTTCCCGCTTCCATCATCAAGAGGCTTCCCCTGCGCTTTACCTACAACAACAACTATTTCAACGACACCTACCAAGGCGTTCCCTACGATGGCTATACCAAGGTCATCGAGAACATGCTCTCCGGGGTCGAGGTAAGGCTCTCCACGGACTACCTTGAGAACAAGGAGGAATTCCGCAAGCTTGCCAGACGCGTCATCTACACGGGCGAGATCGACAAGTACTTCGACTATTGCTTCGGAAAGCTTAACTACCGCACCCTCCGCTTTGAGACGGAAAGGCTGGAGACGGAAGACTTCCAGGGCAATGCCGTCGTCAACTATACCGAAAGGGAGGTCCCCTATACGCGCATTGCCGAGCACAAGCATTTCAATCCGAGGCCGAGTCCGGTCACCTATATCACCAAGGAATACCCGAAGGAATATGAGCCGGGCGACATGCCTCTCTACCCCATCCAGGACCACGTCAATCTCTCGCTCTATTCCATGTACAAGGAAAAAGCCGCCAAAGAGGAAGGGGTCTTCTTCTGTGGACGGCTGGGTCAATACAAGTACTTCGACATGGACGACACGATCGTCGAATGCCTGAAGATCTTCAAGGAGCTGGAGGGCTAGGCCTTCTTCTGCTTCTTCTCCTCGGCGACGAAGTAGGGTTCCCAGGACTTGATGTCCTTGATGGAAGGGACGAAGATGTAGGGAACGTTGCGGAAGAGGCCGTGGTAGTCGAATCCGAAGCCGACGATATATTTCTGCTCATCCGTCGTAAGGCCGACAAAATCGGCCTTTTCGTCATACTTCATCTTCAGGTTGTTCCTCTTGATGAGGATGCAGACCTTCAGGGAGCGGGGCTTATATTGCGTCTTGATGTATTCCTTGAGGAAATTCATCGTGATGCCCGTATCGATGATGTCCTCGACAAGGATCACGTCCTTGCCTTCCAGACTCTGGTCGGGGCCTTTCTGGACATGGACCTCGCCGGTCGTTTCCATGCCGTCATAGCTTGAGACCTTGATGGTGTCCAGCTGGATGGGGTGGGTGATGTGCTTGATGAGTTCGTACATGAAGGGAAGGGCCCCGTTCATGACACCCAAGACGACAGGAACGCCTTCTTCGTCCTTCAGGGAAGCATCGATTTCCTTACCGAGACGATCACAGATGCGAACGATTTCATCTTCCGCGAGAATGAGCCTTTCCATAGTGAGCCTCCATTAGAAATGAATGCCTATATTCTAATGAAAAAAGGTGGCCGGATAAAGGACTAAATGATTTTCCCAAAAAGCTCTTGATTTTCCATTGCCGACTTGAGATAATAACTAAGCTCTTTCGCGGAAAGAGACACGGATCTATAGTGTAGTGGCCTATCACGTCTCCCTGTCACGGAGAAGATCGCGGGTTCAAATCCCGCTAGATCCGCCATTCGCAGGCGTAGTTCAGTGGTAGAACACGACCTTGCCAAGGTCGATATGCGGGTTCGATTCCCGTCGCTTGCTCCATCGAAAAACCATCCCGATCCTCGGATCGGGTTTTTTCGTTTCCTCTTCCGTGTTGTTTTGCCTTTCGCCATTTCCTATACTTTATTCACGGGACGATCTACCCCCAGGAGGCACAAAATGGCCAAAAGCCTATTCGAATTCTTCCAATGGTCCAACCCGAAGAGCAGCGCCCTTTCGGAAGAGCAGGCATTCTTCGACGAGAACGCCTCCCTTTTCAACGAGCCGCTCTCCATCTATAACGATCCGACCTCCCTTTTTGGCCTCATAAGGGCCAACATCCTCCTTCTCTCCCTCAAGAACAGGGAATTCCTGTTCCACTACATCGAGAGGCTTTCCGAGGACAACCTCAAGGAAGAGAAGACAAGGGACGCGCTTTTTAAGAGGCTTTCCTTCTTCGAGTTCAAGGGAAGGAAGATCTTCGTCCCCACCTTCTCCCCGCAGATCAACGAAAAGCTCTACAAGACGCCCTGGGTCTTCAAGTCCTTCCCCTATGTCGCCCTCACCAAGGACAGGAACAGCTGTCTCCACTATCCATTCGATACCTATGGCAATCTTCCTTTTTCTTCCACCTTTTCCAAGCTTGTCCGCCTGGATGTCAAGAAAGCGCCCTCCTCGGTCTTCTACCATGTCGGCTTCGCGACGATCTTCGTCATCGATGACCAGGGAAACCTCGAGCAGGAAATCCCCCTCAAGGACGAAGGGCTGAAGACCTGGCCACCCGAAAACCTCTTCCAGAAGCTGGTCCTGGTGATGGAGGACTATTTCCGGCTCGACAAGATGGCCTTCCTGAATCATCTTCTGGAATATGGCCTTATCTCCCGTTCCCTTCATGACGATGCCTTGAAGGCCATCCACAAGAGGGAAGAAAAGCGTGCAAAGAGGCTTTCCAAATGAGATTTGTCATCCATACCTTCGGCTGCAAGGTCAATAGCTACGAGTCGGAATCCCTGGGCGAACGGCTTGTGGGAAAAGGCTTTGTCGAAACAAAAAAGGGTGAGATTCCCGATGTCGTCTTCGTCAACACCTGCGCCGTCACCAATGAGGCCGAAAGAAAGGATAGGCAGAAGGTCCGGATGGCAAAACGCCTCTATCCCAATGCCAAGATCGTCGTCATGGGCTGCTCAAGCCAGATCCATCCAGAGGCCTATCTTCCTCTTGCCGATATCGTCTTGGGAACGACAAGGAAGGGAGAGGCCGAAAGCCTCCTCTCCAAGCAAGAACATTGCTACGTCGAAAAGGACAATAGGCATCTTTCCTATGAGGACACGCCAATACAAAAGGGAGAGCATGAAGAAAGAGCCTATGTCAAGATCCAGGATGGCTGCAACAATTTCTGCGCCTATTGCCTTGTTCCTTTTGCACGAGGCAACTCCCGGAGTCGAAAGAAAGACAGTATCCTTTCGGAATGCCGGATCCTCCTTTCCACCGGCGTCAAGGAAATCGTCATCGGTGGTATCGACACCGGTTCCTATCAGGATCCCGAGAATCCCGACTATCGCCTCTCTTCCCTTTTGGAGGACATCGCCAAAATCGATGGGGACTTCCGTATCCGCGTCTCTTCCCTGGAGACGAGCCAAATCGACGACAAGCTCATCGACGTCTTCAAGAACACGAAAAAGCTCTGCCCCCATTTCCACATTCCCCTCCAGTCGGGTTCGGAGAGGATCCTTCGCCTGATGAATCGGAAATACGGAATCGACCACTTTAGGGATACCGTCAAGACGATAAGAAAGGCTCTGCCCCTTGCGGCCTTCTCCACGGATGTCATCACCGGCTTTCCCCAGGAGACGGAAGAAGATTTCATGGAGACCTATTCCCTTCTCAAGGACCTTCTCTTCATGCGCATCCATGCCTTCCCCTATTCGGAAAGGCCTCTTACCCGTGCTCTTTCCCTTCCGGGCAAGGTCGATATTGCCATTCGGCAAGAGCGGACAAGAAGGCTTTGCCTCCTCTCCGAGGAAAACGAGGAAGCCTACCGCAGATTGCTTAAGGGAAAAGGACAACGGCTCCTTGTGGAAAAAAGGATCGATAAAAAGACCTTTGGAGGCTATACGGAATACTATCTCTACTGCACTATCCCATCCGACAAGGACATTTCCAACACCTTCCAGGACATCGAATTGAGTTGATTTTGCCCTTCCTTTGCCCTATACTTTCTAAGCCATTCACGGGGCCGTAGCTCATTTGGGAGAGCATCTGCTTTGCAAGCAGAGGGTAGCGAGTTCGATTCTCGTCGGCTCCAAGGTCATAACATCCTCAGGGGTGTTTCCATATTCCTTCGGATTGGTCATGGGGCCAGTCCTTTTTCTTTTCGTGTTGAAAGCATGGTCAAGTTCTCTTTCGTACCTCCTTGTCTATCCCATGGATATCGTTCTTTATGCACTGACAATTTATATCCTTGCAATCGCGTTGTTCATTTCCAAGACAACAGTTTTATTGCCATGTTATATCTATTTTGTCAGTTTTTTGGGAGTTCCTTGTTTTTATATGATTTTCCTTTTCCTCTCCTTATAATTGAGGAAGACATGAAGGAGGTTAGACGTGAAGAGAATCCCTGTGCTTGCCTTGGCTGGCGTTTTGCTTCTCTTTCCGCTTTCCTGCACGAATAGAAGAATAATTTCCCTAGCAAGCTCTTCTTCCTATTCCTCACCGGATTTTCCTTCCGGGTCTTCCAAGAGCGATTCTTCCTTTTCCGGTTCTTCCACTTCCAATTCTTTTTCTTCGACGTCGACTTCCGATATCGATTTGGATATGGAGAAAGGATTTTCCGTTTCTGCTGGCTTACCGGACGAAGATGGAAATGTGACCACCATTGCCCTTCTTGCTTTGTATCGAAACTACTTCATGGACAAGACATACGGTTCCAATGAGGATTCTCTCATTGCCTTCCTTCAGGACTATGATATTGTCAGCATCCTCAATCGTGGCCAAGTCACGCTTGAAACCCTTGGCAAGATCGAGGAAGACTTGATGAAGAAAAAGGATTACTACAATCCCTTTCACTCAGCAGAGCAGCTTTCCGTTCTTCTCAAGGATACGGATAGGGACCAATTCGCAGCCATCTATTGTGTCGAAAACATCGTCGATCTTTTCTATGATAGCCGGTCAAGAGGAACGACATCCTATCGACAAACGACACCCTGGGGCTTTGATTCTCTCTCCGATCTAGATAGGCTTTCGGAAAAGTCCGGAGATGCAGGGGCCTTCTTCCGGAACCTTAAGGAACGTTCCGAATTCGGCGATGGAGAGACGACAATTGACAAGGCGGATTTCTATGATGTGGGACTGGGCTTCTTCGAGGGGCGTTTCTACTATGAGTTTTATTCTCGGAGCCTTGAGATCCTTTCGATGGAACAGTTCCAGGTTCTTTTGGATAGCGGCATCTTTTCGACCTATTGGGATTCCTTCCTGAAATCGAAGGACGCCGTTACCTACTTCCACCGTCTCGGAAAGCTTCTTAATAGCGACTTCATGGATAGTGATTCCTTTGCAACCTATCTGGGACTGCTGCAGAAAAACTATTCCTTCCGCCAAAATGGTGCCGATGCCTACTTGGGAAACGGTAACCTCAAGGGTCTAAGCCGTCTTCTCTGCTTTGCTCCAAGTGTGGAAGAAGGCTTATCCTGGTGCGAAGAAAACGCCGATCGAATCTATGACGGCATCAAGTTCCTTGCCGTATTCCTTCAGTCTCTGACTCCTGGGAGTCTTTCGACGCTGAACGATTTCCTTTCGAAATACGATAGGCTTTACCAGAATGTCGCCATTGCCAACGAATCCGTTTCCATGGCCAAGGTCGTCGAGAAGGCTTTTTCGATTTTCCCAGAGCATGATTCCCGTTTCAGAGAAGGGTTCTCCGCTTTTCTTTATTGGTTCTCTCTCTCAAAATCGTGGAATCATCCTTTCATCCAGGATGACAACAATTCTTATAACGACTCCTCTTTGGGAAGCGGCATTCGCCTATCGTCTTTTTTGTCCACGTGTTCCCTTTCGGAAATCGAAAAGGTGATAGAAAGCATTCCAAAGTGGTCGACTTGGACGCCTTATGAAATGGACGATTCCCAGAAGAACGAGATTGAATCGGCAATCAAAGGGAATGACTCACACTATGTAAACGGAGACCTTTCTGTCAAGGCTTTCTATCAAGTAGGCGAAGAGCCCGATATAGGTTATTCCTATTCGGGAAGCGAAAAGATCCCTGCTGATGATGTGGAGGGATTCACGACGGCCTATCCCCATGCCGGCATAGCCACCTTCGAATATCAAGGATTCAAAATTCTTTTCAACTACACGGTGACGGGCTTACGTTCCCGTCCTAGGGCAGAAATCCGTGGCGGGATTGACACCGACTTCGTCCTTAAGGATTCGACGGAAGAGGACTACCGTTTTACACTTTCCGACGATGGAACTATTGTGGACTTTGATACCTCGACTCTTGGTCTCCATAATCTTGTGATTCAGGATGGTGAGGAATACTATGCTTCCGATTACTATGTCTACGACGAAAACAGCATAGAGACCCTCTTTGATTTCGGGACGTATTATCAAGGAGCTATCTCATCGAGGAGATTTGACGCCAAGGCAAAATACCGAATTCGTCTGGAAGATGGAACGAAGACGGATTGGATCGACGGAAGCAATGGAAGTTTCAAGATGTCCCTTGATTTCTCGACACCCGGCAAGAAAAAGCTGAAAGGGAAACTTCTCCTTGATGGCAAACTCACGCAAGCAAACTATTGCTATGAAGTCCTGCCAACAGTGGGGAGTCAATCCTATGGCGTCAATTTCAGCTCCCCGATCGAGCTTTACCAGGATTCCGGAAAATTCCTCAAAGGAAATCTCTGCCTTTATCGTTTCCCCATCCAATCCGAGGATGGCTGGATTTCCTATTCATCCTTTTACCTTAAGACATTCTTCACCCTCGAGGATGGCACTAACGCTGAGGAGACGCTCGACCTTTACGATTCATACTATGGCTATGACGAAGTAACCGTGGACCAGGAAGTTTATCTCAAGGATTTTGATATCCAGACGAAGGAAAAAGGCACCTTCCTCGATAGCACGAAACCTATCGTCAACCTTCCTATCTACGATAACAAAGGCAATATACAGGAATACCAGAAAATACCTTTCGGATTGGAATATGAAATCCTGCCGGAAAAAATCCTTTCAATCGAGAATGATGGCGGAAACACTTTGGAGTTTTTACCGGATGGCACGTTATTGGGGCATGATGATGATAGTGGTATTTATTTTGATTATACATTACATACAAGTAAAGGCTATGACAATATGAGTTCGTTTATTTTAATAAGCGACCTTATCAAATATATTAAGGATTTCTCTCTTGGAGAACATACCGTAACCATCCCTTTGGACGACTCTTACTATACTTTCGAGGTGGAGATTCCCTATCGTGTCGTCGAAAGCGCGAATACGAATTGATGGTCTACCAAAAAAGTTTCTGAATCAAAGATTATATAGGAGAACAAACCATGAAAAAACAAGTCCTTTCCCTCTTTGCCATCCTTTCCGTCCTTATGCCCCTTTCGTCCTGCTCCGATCGCAGAATTCCTACCGCAGGAGGAGAAACCGTAGACACCGGTAATGTCAGCACGACACCTCCGGATACGGATACGCCGATTGACGATCCCAACAATCCCTTCGCCAGCGAGATCCTCCGCAATGGTTATGCCGTCTCTTCCACCCTTCCCACAACAAAAAGCAATCTCACCAAAGAGCAGGTCGTATCTTTCTTGAATAATGTTTTAGCAAACAACTCTAGTTCAAACCCCGCATATACGGAAACCGTGATTTCCTTCTTTTCCCAGGAGGAATTCTTGGAAATCTTGAGGACTGGAGGCGTCACGAAGGAGTTTCTCTCCAAAATCGAAGACACCATCAAGAAAACAGATTTTGCCGGTGCCATCCAAAAGCTAAGCCAAGAAAACTATGAAAAGGGTTCTGTTTCAAAAGAAACAGTACGGGAAGCCGTGCGCTGCTACACGCCTTTCCTTGAAATCGGAACAGAGGATCAGTTTGCTGCCTGCTTTAGCCTCCTTATGGAAGAAGGCATCGGCCCGTATACCACTTTCGCATCCTCAAATAATGGCTTCGCTTTCGGTATGTATGGCCTTTATACCATAGCCATAAACGTCTTCCCCCTTATGACGGGAAACGTAAAGACCTTCTTCGATAACCTCTTCAAGGATTCCAATATCGACATGGACAGCCTTACTTTGTCTGGGATGGCATATTCCTGCTTCGCTACGCCGGAACTATCCTTCTTCATGGGGCGCTTTGTCTACAAACTATTCAAATCCTCTCTTTCGACTTTGGGCGAAGACAACTTTTCCGAGATGATTCAGCTTTCCTTAAACTGGTTGAACCGCTTCGATACCTTTGATTCCGTACAAAGCGCCCGTTTGGGAAATCTCCTGGGCCGTGTCCTTGAGGATTGCTTCATGGACTATTCTTCCTTCCAGGAATTCGCCCGTCTTTTCGCAAATTCCCTCTCGGACTTGCCTAAGAGGATCCAAACGGAATTTGTTCGCTTCTACCCCGGGCAGATCCTTGCCTTTACGGAAGACTACAAGGAAGCCGCAGACAAGATTGCCAAGGATGGAAAAGGTTATTTTGCAACCATAAAGTTCCTTGCCAACGTACTGAAGAACATGGATGCCGAGGATTACGATTCTGCCTACCATTTCTTCGAGACCATGTTTCGTTCTTACGACTACGAGACCACGGACTTCTCCACGGATATCATCCGCTTCTCGAAGGTTCTCACAGAAGCCTTCACAAACTTCCCCCAGGACAAGGATGCCATCATGGATGGCATTGCCCGCTCTGGAGATCTTTTCATGGCCGTCCTGACCTTCGCTCCTTCCTTTAAGGTGCAGCCGGCGTATGATTATGGTAGTTACGGCAGTATTTTCTACAAAGATTTTTTCCCTCAGATCGATATGGATGCCTTGGTCGAGCTGCTTCAGGATTCGGCAAGTCTGGATCCCGACAACGCTTCCCAAACCGATCGTGACAGAATCAATTCCGTCATTGCAAATGTCGCTAAGGATATGGAGGAAAACTATTCCCAAACAAGCTATGAGCTTTTTGCAAAACCCTATTTCAAGGTCGGGGAAAAGCCATCCTTCCAGATCCAGTCTTCCGACTCGTCGAAGTTGGTCGATATTCCTGAGAAAGACATAGAAGGCTTCGACAGCAGCTCCCCGCGCTCGGGAATCGCTACCTTTGTCTACGACGGCATCACCTTTGCCTGTTCCTATCTCGTTTCGGATTCGACCGATATCGTCAGTGCCTATTGTGAAGGGGACGTTTGGAATTCCCTCGTAGCCCTTGGCACAGAAAAGGATGAGATGCCGGATGTCTATTGCTATACCTCCGATGGCCAAAAACAGCTCGTGGATAAAGACTTGCTCGTCGACTATGATGCCTCGACTGTCGGAGCGCACTATGCCTATATCCAAGTCGGCGAAGAGTATCTCATTTTCTCCTACGAGGTCTATGACCCGAAAACGACGAGCTTTGTCTTCGACTTTGGAAAGCACTACAAAGGCGAATACGAATCCCAGCGTTTTTCCGGTAGCCTCACTTACGAAAAAGAAGGGAAGGAAGCCCAGCTTCTGACAAACAATGCCTCGGTCACCACCCGTCTTGATTTCTCAACCCCTGGGAAAATGGAAAAGAGAATGGATATCAAGACAAGCGATGGACGCCTCGTTGAAAACGCCCTTGTCCGCTACGAAGTCGAGGATACGACGACTGCTTCGACCTCTGTCCATTGTGAACTCGATAGGAACCTGTCTTTCTACCAAGGAACAAACGATTACCTGGATGTCGAAGGAAAAGACTTTGCAGTCAGCGACTATGGAACCCGCTTCCAAACCGATTTCACCCTGAAAGACGGCACAAAGAAGACCATTTCCTACTATCCCTATGACAATACCTATTTTGATTCCACCCGTTTGATGACATTGCACTTCAAGAAAGAGGCCTTCGACACCACGGAAGCGGGAGAGAAAACGGCCTTTGCCATAGAGACAATTCCGGTTTCCGCTTTCGACACCCTGGGAAACAAGGTCGGCAAGCAGGATATGCCCATTTCCGTCAACTATGAGGTCACTGCTGGCACATTCGATTACCGATACGTTTTCGACGAAGAAGAATATGTCTTCGACGAAGATGGAAACCCCGAGAAGGGTTATGCCAATGCCACGATCACGGTGACCTTCACCAACACGGACGACAATTATGGCAGCATAAACGACAAATTCTATGAGTCTGTCGATTTAGATGAGATCTCTCAGGCAGAGGACTTCGACTTAACGCCTGGAAGCCATTCCTATACTATCTATGTAGAATGGTCATATTATTATGAAGGCACCACCTATTCCCTTCCTTTGACCCTTCACTACGCCGTCAAATAACGAAAGGAGAAAAGGCCTTCTTCATCGCGGGAAGGCCTTTTTGTGCGCTTGCTTTCTAATAAGCGGGGTTGAATACTAAGAAGTCATCGGGCGAATACGATTGTTTGCCTTGGAAGGCTTGGCTTTGCGCCCCTATTTCTCTTCCCTGTCCTCCTTTATCGGCCGTCCGTCCTTGTCGTAGTTCTCGCCTTTCTTCTTTTCGGGGTCGATCAGGACGAGCTTCCGTAGGCTATCGGAGATACCTTTCCGGACAGCCTTGGAGGCTTTCCTTCTTTCCTGGACCTTCTTGGCGACTTCATCGGGGACGATTTCGGAAAGGAGTTCCTTCCTCTTTTCCTTCAGTTCCTTTCTTTTCTCTTCCAGATAGGCTTCATAGGGAAGAAGGACCTTGGCCTTCGTGGTCTTCTTGGCAACTTTGGCAAAGAGACCCAGGGAGGAGACAAGGTCGATGAAGAAGATGCCGTAGATGATTCCCAGGACGAAGATGAAGGAGAAGTGGGCGACAAGGCCTTCGCCGCCATACATGTACTCGAACATGTTCTGGAAGAGGGCAAGGACGAAAGGAGACAAAGCATAGTAGTAGAAGACGGAAGCGATAAGCCAGATGAAGGAGAAGACGGGGCAGACGATGCCGAGGATGTTTCCCTTCATGTTGGAATAGTCCCACAGCTTCACCTTGAAGCCCTTGACGAAGATAAGGCCGGCGAGGAATTCCAGAAGGATAAGGGAAAGCCACATGAGGGCAATCGGAATCAGATCATAGACGGTCGGACCGCTTGGATGGCCTTCATGGCCGGGCATGTTTCCCCAAGGGTTATAGAAGGGCATGTCCGCAGGGAGGTTTCCGACGATGACCATGACAAGGGTCAGCATCAAGACAAGGCCAAAGCCATACAGTGGAAGCCAGGGTCCGCGCATGAAGCCGGGATTGACCCACTTCTTGGCCGAGAAGAAGCGTCGGAAGAGCACCTCACAGCCATAGCCGATCATGTTTCCCAGAAGGAACATGAAAAGAAAGACGATGAGGATCATGCCTGGGGTGATGTCCATTTTCTGGATGAAAAACATTCCATGTATACCTCTTATCTAGAATGATAACATATTACTGCCTGTAAAAAATCCACAATGCAAGGAGGTATACGATGGACAACCTGAAAATCGCGTTCCTGGGAACGCCTGAGATATCCGCCCATGTCCTCAAGGGGCTTGTCGAAAACGGCCTTGACGTCATCCTTGTCGTCACCAAGGAGGACAAGGTCCGGGGTCGGGGAAACAAGATCGAGGAATCCCCGGTCGCCTTGATGGCACACGAGCTTTCCATTCCCTGCTACAAGCCCCACAGGATCAACAAGGAGCATGGCTTCCTCCTTGAGGCAAAGCCCGATCTTCTCTTGACCTTTGCCTATGGCCAGATCCTTTCCGAGGAAGTCCTCTCCATGGGAAGGCTAAAGCCCCTTAACCTCCACGCCTCCCTTCTTCCAAAGTACCGCGGGGCCGCTCCGATCCAATACGCCTTAAGAAACGGCGACAAGACAACCGGCGTGACCTTGATGGAAATGGTCAAGGCGATGGATGCCGGGGATATCTATGCCCAGGAAGAGCTGGCAATCCTTCCGGAGGACAACTACACGACGCTTTCCAGGAGACTGAGCGACCTTGCCCTTTCCATGGCCGTCCACTCCCTTCCCCTCTACGCCGAAGGGAAGCTCACTCCCAAGAAGCAGGACGAAAGCCTTGTCTCCTTCTGTCCGACAATCAAGAAAGAGGAAGAAAAGCTCCTTCTTGACCAGAGCCCGGAAGGATTCGTCAACCAGGTCCGCTCCCTCAGCGAGGAACCCTGCGGCTATCTCCTTCTGGATGGGGAGATGCTCAAGATCTACAGGGCGGAAGTCCATTCCACGGAAGTCCTTGCCCCCGTCGGGACGATCCTGAAGGCCCACAGGAAGGAAATCCTTCTCCAGCTTTCCAAGGGGATCGTCAATCTCTCTCTTCTCCAGCGTCCGGGAAAGAAAAGACTGACGGCAGCTGACTTCAACAACGGAAGCCGCATCCAGGGAAAGGTATTGCAATAATGAACAAGACAAATGCCATGCGTTTCCTCGACAAACAAGGAATCGACTATCAGGAGATCGACTATTCCAAAAGCCATGCCGTCGATGCCCTCTCTGTCGCCAAGGCCCTCAACGAAAGCCCGGACAACGTCTTCAAGACCCTTGTGACCGTCGGGAAGAGCAAGGAGCACTACGTCTTTGTCGTCCCGGCGACCAAGGAGCTCTCCCTGAAGAAGGCGGCACAGGCCTGTGGGGAGAAGAACATCGAGATGATCCCGCAGAAGGAACTCCTCCCCTTGACCGGATACATCCACGGCGGCTGCTCCCCTTTGGGGATGAAGAGGCTCTTTGCGACCTTCGTGGATATCTCGGCCCAGGGAAAGGAAGCCATCTATGTCTCCGGCGGCAAGATCGGACTCCAGATAAAGATCAATCCCGAGAAGCTTGTCTCCCTGATCGACGCCAGCTTTGCCGACATCACCCAATAGGAAAGGGAAAACCGATCCAAAAGAAAACGGCCTTCCTCCAAAAGGAAGAGGGCCGTTCTTTTAGTGATGGCAGAGTCAGTCTTACTCAGCCTTGCCGATGGAGCCGAAGACTTCCATTCTCTCCTTGACCTTGGCCTTGATGGCTTCATAGCCAGGCTTGAGGAGTTTTCTGGGATCGAAGCCCTTCTTGTCCGGATCGGGAGCGGCCTTGCCTTCAGCGCAATACTCGACCGTGGCAGCGGCAAAGACGAGCTGGCAATCGGTGTTGACGTTGATCTTGCTGACACCGTTGGCGATGGCCTTGCGGATCTGATCGTCCGGAATGCCGGTTCCGCCGTGGAGGACAAGGGGAATGTGGTTGGTCGCGGCATGGATCTTCTCAAGGGCATCGAAATGGAGTCCCTTCCAGTTCTTCGGATAGATGCCGTGGATGTTTCCGATACCGGCAGCAAGGAAGTCGACACCCAAAGCGGCGATCTTGGCGCATTCCTCAGGATCGGCGATTTCGCCATCGGCCGTGACGCCATCCTCGGTTCCGCCGATAGCACCGACTTCCGCCTCGATGGAGAGGCCGTGATCATGGGCGAGGTTGACAAGCTCGGTCGTCTTGGCGACGTTCTCGTCGAAGGCGAAGTGGGATCCATCGAACATGATGGAAGTGAAGCCGGCAGCGACGCAGGCCTTGGCCCCCTCATAGGTTCCGTGATCGAGATGGAGGGCGACAGGGACGGTGATGCCCAGGCTCTCATCCATGGCACGGACCATGGCGGCGACGGTCTTGAATCCGGTCATATACTTGGCCGCACCTTCGCTGACGCCAAGGATGACAGGGGAGTGGAGTTCCTGAGCGGTCGTCAGGATGGCCTTAGTCCATTCCAGGTTGTTGATGTTGAACTGTCCGACGGCATAGTGGCCATCACGGGCAAGCCTCAGCATTCTGCTAGCGTTTACCAACATTTCTAGAAAACCTCCTATTGGTTTTTTCGACAAATCTATTTTAGAAAGTCATCGGTACTTTTACAATCGATTTTGTCTTAAGCCTCCCGCCTTGAAAGTCAGGGACTCCGTTCCTATAATCTAAGAAAGAACCGGTGGAGGCTCTGCCTCATGATCAACTACTTGCTAGGGTGCTGATCATCACGGTTCTTTTTCTTTTTCCCATTTTTGTTGGCGAAGAGCCTGAAGATGAGATAGACCAAAGGACATCCCATATTCCCATGACTAACCTCCTTTCTCCGGAAGTTTCCCTGTCGGCGGAAGGTGGAAGTGAAGAATGGACAAGAGAAGAGGCAGAACCGGCACCGGATCTTCTGAAGGCTGGTGTTGCCCGCCTTCACCCCTTATTGGGCGGCAAATTAAAAAGCGTAAACCTGTTCAGTGTTCCTTCGCGGTTCTTGTCTGTCGTTTCTTTCTGGGAGAGCCTTATAAGGAGACCTTTGGCATTATTGTTCTTTCGTTTCCTTTAGGCTGGCAATATCTGTCAGCAAAGCTTTGGAGGGCTATCTTTTCCGTTCCTTGTAATGCCTGTCAAGAAGAAATCGTTTTTTGTCTCTGTAAGGGCTTACTTGCTTGTTTTTCAAAAAAGAAAACGGACTCCCTTCCTCTTGGCTGAAAGGGCTTAAATCGTAAAATTTAATTACCTTCTTTTTTCCACTTCTTTACGGTGCTAAAATCATGGCCGAAGAAATGGGTATAGGGGACCATATCTGGCGGTCCTGTCTCTAGCCCCGGCCACAACAGGGGACTATCCATTTAATCCAAAACACCGGCTTGATCTCTACGGATTAAATGGGCTCATACTTCAGTTAGGGCCCATTTTTTCGAAAAAGTCTGTTTTCATACACAAGGAGGAAAAGAAAAGTATGAAAAAGAAGATCCTTCCGTTCTTTGCTCTCACGGCTCTCATGACCATTACCGGCTGCAGCGGTACTGGTGCGACTACCCCTTACGCTGGTGATGATGGCGAAATCGTCGATCACAGCAAGGACGTCACGTTCTCAGAGCTCACGGAGTACGACATCGGAACCAAGACCACGGTCGATGCTGACAAGCTTTCCGAGCTCGGCTTCTCCGAGACGAATCCGCTTAAGATCGCCCTTGTCACCGATTCCGGCACCCTGAATGACCACTCCTTCAACGAATCCGCCTGGAACGGCGTCAACGAGTTCGCTACCGAAAACGGTGGTGGCACTGTTGCCGCCTCCAACTGCGTCGAATCCGGTTCCATCCAGACCAAGTACTATCAGCCTGCCGAAGACCACTATGACACCCAGGGTCGTCTTGAGGCCATGAAGTCCGCCAAGGGCTGGGGCGCCGACGTCATCGCCCTTCCTGGCTATCTTTTCCAGTCTGCCATCAAGAGTGCCATCGATTCCAAGGAATTCGATGACATTGCCTTCCTCGCCCTGGATTGCGTCAAGGAAGACTCCGACAACAACAATGCCGCCTTCGAGTTCACCGACAATGTCACTTCCGTTATCTATCGTGAAGAGCAGTCTGGCTTCCTTGCCGGCTATGGTGCCGTCATGGACGGATATCGTAACCTCGGCTTCATCGGCGGAATGGCTGTCCCTGCCGTTGTCCGCTATGGTTCCGGCTATTGCCAGGGTGCCGATGCCGCTGCCAAGGAGCTCGGCCTTAAGAACAATGCCGTCAAAGTCCAGTACTACTATGCCGGTGAGTTCGGCCCGACCGACCAGGCTACTTCCTATGCCAATTCTTGGTATCAGAGAGGCACCGAAGTCATCTTCGCTTGTGGCGGTGCCGTCTACCAGTCCGTCACTTCTGCCGTCAATACCGTCAAGAAGCCCTGGATCGGTGTCGATGTCAACCAGCATGCTGATAGCTCCCTTGGAACCGCTCAGCAGTACTGCATCACTTCGGCCATGAAGAACCTCAAGGAGACCACCAAGGTCCTTCTCTCCGATTGGGTCAACAACGACAAGGCCTGGAACGACGATATGGCCGGTGAGGTCGTCACTGTCGGCGCCAAGTCCGGCAACTGCGTCCTTCCGACTCCCGAGACCACTGGCGATGATGACTGCTGGGGATTTGAAAACTTCACCCAGAAGCAGTACGACACCATCCTCGAAGGCCTGAAGGCTGGAACCGTCAAGGTCAATTCCAACTCCGACAACGAAGAGCTCAGCAAGAACAACTTCGGCTGCAGCAGCCGCGTCGCCGTCAACTACATCGTCGCTTAAGCCGTTCGACTGCGATTTTCAGAGGTAGGGGCTTGCAAAACTCCTACCTCTTTTATGAAAATAGCAGAGAGAGGAAGATGAACCATGGAAGAAAACAATGTCATTGAGCTCCGACACATCACGAAGTCCTTCCCTGGCATCAAGGCGAACGACGACATCACATTGACCCTAAGAAAGGGCGAGATTCACGCACTTCTTGGTGAAAACGGTGCTGGCAAGTCGACCCTGATGTCCATTCTTTTTGGTATGTATGAGCCGGACTCGGGCGAGATTCTCGTTCGAGGAAAACCCACGAAGATACGGAACCCGAACGATGCCACTGCCTATAGAATAGGCATGGTTCACCAGCACTTCAAGCTCGTCGGCTGCTACACGGCCTTGCAGAACATCATCCTGGGCTATGAGCCGGCGACGAAGTTCTTTGGCTTCCTGCGCCCGAAGTCGGTCCGTAAGTCCCTTGAGGAACTCTGCCAAAAATACAAGTTCCATGTCCATCTGGACATGAAGATCGACGACATGCCTGTCGGCGAGCAGCAGAAGGTCGAGATCCTCAAGATGCTCTATCGAAAGAACGATATCCTCATTTTCGATGAGCCGACCGCGGTCTTGACGCCTCAGGAAATCGAAGACCTGATGCAATCGATGAAGGAACTGGTCAAGGAAGGAAAGTCCATTCTCTTCATCTCCCACAAGCTCAACGAGATCATGGAAGTCGCCGACCGCTGCACGATCCTCCGCAAGGGAAAGATGATCGCCACCGTCAACGTGAGCGACACCAATCCCCAGGAGCTTTCCCGCATGATGGTCGGAAGGGATGTCGAGCTTGTCACCAAGAAGGATGAATGCCACCCGGGCAAGGATGTCCTGACAATCAAGAACCTCACCATCTATGATGGCGAAAGGAAGAAGGAAGTCGTCAAGAACGTCTCCCTCAATGTCCGCCAGGGCGAAATCGTCTGTCTTGCCGGTATCGAAGGCAATGGCCAGACCGAGCTCATCTATGGCCTGACCGGCATAACGAAGATCAAATCCGGCGAAGCCATCCTCCACGACGTCGACCGCTATCGGTACCTGGATTTGGATCCCGAGAACAAGGAAAAGCCCCTTTCCAAGGCCTGGCGCTACGTCAAAGGAAACGTCCGCTTCGGCTGGACCTTCATCAAGGAACACGTCAAGTATTTCTTCCTCAATTATGTCTATCGCTATTGCTATCCTGTCCTTGCTTCAGGATGGCGGCAAGTCAAGCGCTATGTCGGCTTTGGTCTTGACATGGCCAAGTTCGGTGTCTCTTTTGCCTGGCGAAAGACAAAGGATTTCTTCCTTAAGCTCTTCAAGAAGGAAAGCCAATTTGTCGCTCCTTTCCTTCCCGATTTCGCCAAGGACGCAAAATACCAGTTCATCGCCCCGGAAACGCCCTCCCACTATGAAGTCAAGACCGTCGAGCTTCCGCAGGATGTGGACAAACAGCCGCGCTATGTCGACGTCCATCTTGAGAACCTTTCCGTCCGCCAGAGAAGCATCTCCGGTATCTCCCACATTCCTGAGGATCGCCAGAAGTATGGTCTTGCCCTGGACTTCACCCTCAAGGACAACATCGTCCTCCAGCGCTATTTCGAAAGCCAGTTCCAGACCTTCGGCTTCATGAAGGAAAAGGCGAAGATCGACTACTCCAAGCGCCTGATCGAACAATACGACGTCCGCTCCTCCTTGGGCCCCAATACGATCGTCCGCTCCATGTCCGGCGGCAACCAGCAGAAAGCCATCATCGCCAGGGAACTCGATAGGAATTCCCCTCTCCTCATCGCCGTCCAGCCGACAAGAGGTTTGGATGTCGGTGCCATTGAGTCCATCCACAGGGAAATCATCCGCCAAAGGGATGCCGGTTCGGGCGTTCTTCTTGTCTCCCTGGAGCTTGATGAGGTCATGAACCTCTCCGACCGTATCCTTGTCATGTTCAACGGCGAAATCGTCGCCCAGCTCGATCCCAAGAAGACGAACGTCAACGAAATCGGTCTCTACATGTCCGGTGCCAAGCGCATGGATATGTCCGCCATGAAGGAGGAAAACGGAAATGACTAGTCCGGAAACCACGAAGAAGCAAAATCCGGTCCTTGCCGTTCTCTACAAGGTCGGCGGATTCTTCCACAAACTCAATGGCATGAAGTGGTATGGCTCGCTTGTCTCGGGCCTCATCTGCGTCGTGCTCGGCCTTCTTGCCGGCTTTATCATCATGCTCTGCGTCGATGCCAAGGCAGCCGGTCAAGGCCTTGGGATCCTTATCACTCACGCCCTTTCGAGCAATCCCGCCCGTGTCTTCTACCTTGCCACCCCGATGATGCTCTCGGGTCTCTCCATCGCCTTCTCCTTCAAGCTCGGACTCTTCAACATCGGCATCACCGGCCAAGTCACGGCAGGCGCCTTCTTCTCCCTCGTCTGCGGAATCGCCGGTGCCAACTGGTTTGTCTGCCTCCTTGTGGGCATGATAAGCGGTGGCATCATGGGTCTTATCCCGGGCTTCCTCAAGGCGAAGTTCAACGTCAACGAAGTCCTCTCGGGCATCATGCTCAACTGGATCATCTACTACATCATCGGTCTGATCGGACTTTTGGCCTTGGACAGCAGCTTCAAGGACAAAAACACTCCGGCCGAGCTTATCAACATGCCTGTCAATGGCCGTATGCCATCGATGGGTCTGACAAATGGTCTGAGCATCGGTCTTATCATCGCCCTTGTCATCGTCGTCATCTTCGAGATCATCCTCGTCAAGACGAAGTTCGGCTTCGAGCTCAAGCTGACGGGCTCCAACAAGTTCGCCGCCCAATACGCCGGCATGAACCAGACCAAGAACATCGTCCTCGCCATGATGATTTCCGGTGCCTTGGCCGGTATCTGCGGCTATATGCTCTACGCCAATCCGCTCAACCCCTCCCGCTTCCACTGGGACAGCTCCGCAAACTCCCTGATCGCCGATGGCTTTACCGGCATCTCGGTCTCGCTGATTGCCCAGAACTCCCCGATCGGCTGCGTCCTTTCCTCCGTCCTCCTTGCCATGATCGACGGTGCGCAAAGCCAGATGAAGAACGCTTCCGCCATGTTCAACGTCCACTATACGGAACTCATCAAGAACATCATCATCTACGTCGCTTCCTTCTCCGCCTTCTTCTGCATGATCCTGCGCTATCTCTACGAAAAGAAGGAAGAGAAGCTCCACAAGAAGGACATCAATGCAGATACGCTGGATGGCGACGATTCCGAAAAGTCGCTTCCCGCCGAAACACAAGCCGCTCCGGAGACAAAGGAGACTGTCTCCGAGAACCAGCAATAGGAGGAATGGATTATGGGATTTACAGCATATGACTGGGGCTCCCTGGTTCGCTACTTCATCATCTATGGCATCGGCTTCATCCTCGGCTCCTATGGCGGCCTTTATTCGGAATGCTCCGGTATCATCAACATCGCCTTGGAAGGGTCGATGGTCTTCGGCGCCTTCTCCGGTGTCATCTTCATGAAGCTTCTTGGCGAAGCCCTCCAAAAGACCAATCCGGACCACTTCCTCATCGCGACACCAGCCGGCGTCCAGCTCTTCTTCCTCATCGCCGCCCTCATCGCCATCCTCGCGGCCATTGTCTTCTCCTTCCTGCTCTCTGTCGTCTCCATCAAGCTCAAGGCGGACCAGACGATCGTCGGAACGGCCCTGAACACCTTGGCCGTCGCCATCTGCACCATCATCAACACCTCCATCACCGGCATCGATTCGCCGGAAGTCTCCTTGGGAAGCCTTGATCTCTCCCAGCAGCTCTTGCCGGATACCGGTAACCAGTTCTTCGATTTCGCCTTCCAAGGCATGAACGTTGCCATCCTCATCGGCGTCATCACGATCGTCCTCCTCTGGCTGACGATGAACAAGACGCGTTTCGGTCTGAGACTGCGGGCCTGCGGCGAAAACCCGGCCGCTGCCGATAGCGTCGGCATCAACGTCAACAAGATGCGCTATCTGGGAACGGCAATCGGCTGTGCCGCGGCAGGACTGGGCGGATTTGTCATCTTCTCCTACTTCGATATATTCATCGGAAACTGGCAGATCGATGCCCTGGGCTATGGCTTCCTTGTCCTTGCCATCGAGATCTTCGGCAACTGGAAAGCCACGAACATCATCTTCGCCGCCCTCTTCTTCGCCTTCTTCTCCGCCTTCGCTCCTGTCTTCACCTCCTACATTTCCTCCTTCCCGTCCGGCGAGCCGAGCATCTTCACCAGCCGCGCCTTCTACTACATGCTTCCTTACCTCCTTGCCTTCCTCTCCCTCATCTTCTTCTCCAAGCACAGCCATGCCCCGAAGGCGGAAGGTATCCCATACGACAAGTCGAGCCGATAGCACAACAAGAACAGAAAGGATTCCCTTGCCATGAAGATCAATGTCTATCCGATTGTCTCCTCCCTCCACAACCAGAGGCTTATCGACGAGATGGCCAGTATGCTCGATCCCCTGAAGGAAAAGGGCGTCGACTTTTCCTTCGTCACCGATGCCGAAAAGCTCTATGGGGATTGCGACCTCTCCGTCATCCTCGTCCAGTCTGGCGGATCGGAAAATCTCTTCCTGAAGGCCTTCGGTAACCTGAAGGAACCCTACTATCTCCTCACCTATGGCGCCAACAATTCCCTGGCCGCCTCTCTGGAGATCATGGCCTTCCTGGTCAAGCATGGCCTGAAGGGTGAGGTCCTCCATGGAAGTGAGGACTATCTTCTCTCCCGTTTCCAGGAACTGAGCAAAAAGAAGGAAGAGACCACGAAGGCGAAGTACCGTCTTGGCGTCCTCGGCCATCCTTCCGACTGGCTCATCTCCTCGGATGTCGACTATCGGAAGGCAAGGGAACTCTTCGATGTCGAGCTTGTCGACCTTCCCATTTCCGAAGTCGTTGATCTTTACGACAAGGAGAAGGATGAACTCGACGAGAGCCTGAATGTCTCTTCCTTCGATAGGAAGGAACTCGTCAAGGCCTATCGCCTCTACAAGGCACTGGAGAAGATCGTCACGATCCATGACCTCGACGGTTTCACTATCCGCTGCTTCGACCTCCTTGGAAGCCTGAAGACGACCGCCTGCCTTGCCTTGGCGCTCTTCAATTCCAAGAACGACTGCCTCGGCACCTGCGAAGGCGACATTCCCTCGATGCTTTCCATGTTCGTCAGCAAGTACGTCCTCAGGAGCGAATCCTTCCAGTGCAACCCCAGCCGCATCGACGTCAAGGCAAACAAGATCGTCCTTGCCCACTGCACCCTTCCTCTCTCCATGTGCGAAAGCTATGTCTTCGACACGCACTTCGAGTCGGGTATCGGTGTCGGAATCCACGGCGAGATCAAGGAGGGCGATGTCACGCTCTTCCGCATCAATTCCGCCCTCACCGAGTTCTTCGTAGAGGAAGGGACCTTGGAGAAGGATCTCTATGAGAAGCATCTCTGCCGCACACAGATTGTTCTGGACCTTCCGCATCTCGATAAGATCCTTACCCACCCTCTTGGAAACCACGAGATCGTCATCAAGGGCCACAGGGCCAAGGAAATAGCAGACTACTTCTCTTCCAAGGGACTTAGGCGCATCTAATACTTGCGAAAATCAAAAGGGGTTCCGTTTCTGCTTGCGGAGCCCCTTTTCCCTTGGCGATCTTTCTACTTGACGAGCTTTCTTATCTCCTTGAGGACTTCCTTGTGATAAGGCCTGTTGAGTTCAAGGACGATATCGTCCCCTTCGACCCAGTTGAGGACAAGCTTCTGTCCCTTGTAGTCCAGGCGGTACTTCTTCTTGTACTTGACAGGGCCGATGAAGAAGCCGGCGGCAAGGAAGTCACGAAGGCAGGCATTCTCGTCCTCCCAGACCTGATCGAATTCCCCTTCCCGGACAAGGACGTTGATGGGACGGATGATCTTGCCATCCTTCCTCAGCTTTGCCTTTCCCTTGTGGACAAGGGAGGAAGGCTCATAGCTTTTTCCCTCATCCTTGGAGACACACCTCAGGCGCAGGACATTGCTGACGACGGAATCCGTCTTCTCGCCAGGGCATGTGAAGTAGGTATCCTTCTGGTAGGAAAGGCTTTCCACCTTCGAAAGGGAGAGGAGCTTCTTGGCCTTCCTCTGGTCGGGGATGGAAATCTCCTCCTTTGTCGTATAGAGGTCGCCGGCCCTTATCTCGGAGAAGGCCATGTCGTTATAGAGGATGATGTCACTATCAAGCCGGGAAGGGAAGATCGTCTCCTGATAGGACTTCAGGATCGAGGTGAAGTAGAGCTTCGTCGTAAAGGCACTGGATGCCGATGAGATCTTGGCATCGCGGATGATGCGGCGCAGGAACAGCGACTTGGCGTTTCCGGCGATGAAGTCCTTGATGACGTTTGTGGCCTTGGCAAATTCCCTGAGCATCGCCTTGTCCAGGGCATAGATTCCTTCGACGATGATGCAGTCGTAGTCCTTGCCATCGATATAGGTATCGGAAGGGACTCTTTCGGAGATGACCTTGGAATAGTCCTTGGCCTTGATCTTCCTGTCCTGGCAGAGCTTCTTGATGTCCTGGCAGGCTTCCTTGAGGTCATAGACCGTTGTCTCGTCGAAGTTGAGCCTTTTCCATTCCACGGAGAGACCATTAAGGAAAGTCTCCATGTCCTTATCCGGGACAAGGCCGGTGATTTCCTTTCTTATCTTTTCCAGGACAGGGGCGGAATACTTCTCATCGAAAGGAACGTCGTAGATGATCTTCTTGATCCTGTGGCAGATCGTCTTCATGTTCCTGAGGGAGGAATCGAAGAAGTTGCAATTGACCTTGTTGGGGATGATGGCGGAAAGGCCGACGTTGTATTTGTCCAGGGAAATGGTGACGGCATTGTGGCCGCTGTGCCTTAGCATCGTGCCAAGATAGTCGGCACAGAAGGACTTTCCCGAGGAGGAGGCACCGGCGATGAGGACGATGGCCTTCTTCTCCCTTTCCAGGACTTCCTCGATGAGATCGAGGTTGCAATAGCCCCACTTGTCAAGGTGATGGATCGTGATCATTCCTAGTCTCCCATCTGGCTGATCCAGCCCAAGAGGGAATTGGCCGTGTCATAGAAAAGCCTTCCCAAGGAGAAGGAACCCTTTCCAAGGCCCAAATCGTTGAAGAGCCAGTCGTGGAGGACGAAGTTGTCCGCCCGTATGAGAAGCTGATCGACAAAGACGATGACGGCCATCAGGAGAAGAAGCTGGAGACTGGTAAAGAAGACCCTCTTTACCATGCCAAGGATCCTTCCGACGATGCCCTTTCCATCCTCGCCCAGAATCGGCTCGGCGATGATCTTGAAAAGAAGGTTGAGGATGATGGTAAAGAGGATGAGGAAGAGGACAAAGAGGATGAGGATAAGGGTATAGTAGCTAAAGGAGCTGGCGATGGCCGTCTTGACATCCAAAGAGACATCAAAGGCGCCGGAGATGAAGAATCCCCGGAAGAAGGCCGGGAAATGCATCTGTGCAAAGCCTTCGGAAAGAAGGTCGTATTGTGCCTGCGAGGAAAGACCATCAAGGCTTTCGGAAAAGACGCCATCACTCGGAATGCTGCCGAGATAGAGTCCGGAGAGCCATTCCCCACCGATGGGCGTTGCCATCAGTCCGCGGGCGATGGGGATACCGATGAAATAGCTGGCAAAAAGGGCAAAAAGGAAGGCAAAGCGGCGCATGGAGGACTTCCCGAAGCCCTTGATGAAGCCAAAGAGGGCGGAGAGGAGAAGGAGAATCAGGATGACGATGTCGATGACGGACATATCAGTAATAGATAGAGGCCTTCAACTTGGAAAGCCTCTCCTCTCCCAAAAGCAGACCGACGATAGCAAGGGCGAAATCGATGGAGGCGGCACAGCTTCTTCCCGTGATGAGCTTGCCGTCGACGACCACGTACCTGTCGACATAGGTGCCGCCGAAATCCTCGTCCATGGAGGTGAAGCAGGTGTATTTCCTTCCCTTGAGCAGTCCCAGATGGCCAAGGATCGTCGGGCCAGCGCAGATGGCGGCGACGTATTTGCCGCTCTCAAAGAAATCCTTTACCATCTTCAGGAAGGAAGGATCCTTTTCTTCGATCTGATATTCCGGACCGCCGGGGATGATGAGCATGTCAAAGTCTTTGGTGTCGAGGTCCTTAAGCGGGACAAGGTGAGAGACTTCTACGCCATAGCGGCCCTGAGCCTTGTCGGAATAGAGGCTAGCAAGGGTCACGTCAAGGCCGGCCCTTCTGAGGATGGCAAGGCTTCCCAGGGCCTCGACTTCCTCGAAGCCGTCGGTCACGGTCATCAAGAGTTTCATCGTTTCTTTTTCCTCCTTGGCGTACTTCGTGTATTATTATATTTCCGACTCATTCAAAGGACAAAAAAGAAATGCCAGCAATCGAAAAAGAGAGGACGTCATCCTTAGGCTATTCCTTCCCCTTCGAGGGCGAGAAACACCTTGCGACGATCGTCCTTCTTCCCTATCGGAAGGATACGTGGCGAAAGGATGCCCTTCCTGCCTTGGATGCCTTCTATCAGGTCGTCGACACCATCCGCCATCATGAAAGGGTCGTCGTCGGTATCGACCCCAGTATCGACTATCACACGGTCCGCAGGTTCCAGCTTAAGAATGTCACGATCCTCCGCACGCCCTATGACGATAGCTGGGCCAGGGACAATACGCCGATCTTCCTTAGGAAGGACAAGGAACTTCTCGGCGTGGACTTCGGCTTCAATGCCTGGGGCGGAAGCTTTGACGGCCTCTATCAGGACTATCGGAAGGACAATGCCCTCTCAAGGAATCTTCTTTTGGAGCTGAGGATTCCCCGTCTTTCCAAGAAGGACTTCATCCTCGAGGGCGGATCGATCCTCAGCGATGGAAGAGGAACCCTCCTTACCACGGAGGAATGCCTTCTTTCAAAGGGTAGGAATCCTTCCCTTTCGAAGGAAGAGATAACAAGGGTCCTAAAGGACACGCTCCAGGTCGCAAACGTCCTCTTCCTTCCCTATGGCCTCTATGCGGACGAGACCGATGGCCATGTCGACAACATCGCTTCCTTCCTCTCGCCGGATACGATCGCCCTTTCCGTGACAGAAGACAAGGACGATCCCCAGTACGGGCGCTCCCTTGAAGACAGAAAGGTCCTGGAAGGAGCAAAGGACGTATCGGGAAATCCCTATCATATCCTGGAGCTTCCGCTTCCTGAGCCTCTTTATCTTACGAAGGAGGAAGAGGAGGGCCTTGTCCCCAACGATTCTGCCATCCACCGAACGGAGGGAAGAAGGCTTGCCGCAAGCTATGCCAATCTCTACCAGGGGGAGGACTTTGTCCTTGTTCCCCAATTCGGGGTCAAGGAAGACAAGAAGGCCCTGGACATCCTTGCTTCGTTCTATGAAGGGAAGAAGAAGGTCTATCCGATCCTCTCCAGGGAAATCCTTCTTGGCGGAGGAAACATCCACTGCATCACCAAGGAGATTCCCTATTCCGAAAACTATCCGATCGAACCGGAGGAAACAAAATGACACGTATCGCCGCAACGCAATTCGCTTCGCTTCATGACTACGACAGGAACGTCGACAAGGCTATCGAGATCGTCCGAAAGGCCAAGAAGATGGGGGCGGATATCGTCCTTCTCCAGGAGCTTTTCCAGAGGGACTACTTCTGCCAGATAGAAGACTACGATTTCTTCGACTTTGCCGAGGAAAGAGACAAGAGCAAGACCCTTGCCATTTTCCAGAAGCTTGCCAAGGAGGAGGATGTCGTCCTTCCTGTCTCCTTCTTCGAAAGGGATGGCAATGCCTACTACAATTCCCTTGTCTGCTTCGACAGGGACGGAGAGGACTTGGGACTCTACCGGAAGAGCCATATCCCGACCGGGGAATGCTATGAGGAGAAGTTCTACTTCCGTCCGGGAGACACGGGCTTCAAGGTCTTCCACACAAAGCGAGACGGAAACCTCGGCGTTGCCATCTGCTGGGACCAGTGGTTTCTGGAGACGGGGCGTATCCTTGCCTTGAAGGGGGCGGACTATCTCTTCTTCCCGACGGCGATCGGTTCCGAGCCGGTCCTGAAAAGAGACACCTCCATTCATTGGTGCCATGCCATCTGCGGACAGGCAGCCCTCAACATCCTCCCTGCCATCGCCTCAAACCGCATCGGGACGGAGCATATGGGAAATTCCTCGATGACCTTCTATGGGACTTCCCTTCTTGTCGATGAGGAAGGGACGATCCTCAAGAAAGGAAGCCGGGACAAGGAAGAGATCCTTCTTGCCGACTTCGATGTCGAGGAAATAAGGAAGAAGAGAAGGACCTGGGGAATCTATCGCGATCGAAGGACGGATCTCTACAAGGATATCCTCACCTCGGGAAAGGAGGAAAAATAGATGCGCCTTGTCTCCTTTAACGTCAATTCGATAAACGCCTATCTCAAGAAGAACCTCGTCGACCAGCTGATGCAGTATGATCCCGACCTTCTTGGTATCGAGGAGCTCAAGCTATCGGAAAAGGAGCACAAGGACTTTCCCTTCCTTCCCGAGGGCTATGAGCCCTACTGGACCGTCAGCAAGACAAAGAAGGGCTATGCCGGAACGGCAATCTTGACAAAGAGGAAGCCTCTTTCCGTCCACTATGGCCTTCTGGAGGACAAGTACGATGACGAAGGACGGGCGACGACCTTGGAGTTCGATGATTTCTATTACGTCAATCTCTATACGCCCAATTCCGGCGAGGAACTCAAAAGGCTTCCCTACCGCATGGTCTTCGAGGATGACCTCAGGGATTACCTGAAGACCCTGATGGCAAGAAAAGGCGTCATCGTAAGCGGCGACCTCAATGTCGCAAACGAGCCGATCGACCTGAAGAACCCTTCCTCGAACCACCATTCCGCAGGCTTCACGGACGAGGAAAGGGAGAAGTTCAAGAAGCTTCTCTCCCTTGGGTTCAAGGATACTTTCCGCGAGCTTCATCCTGAAGAGAGGAAGTATTCCTATTGGTCCTATTTTAGGAAGGCGCGGGCGACAAACGCCGGCTGGCGGATCGACTACTTCCTGGCGAGCGAGAATCTCTTCGATAAGGTCCGGAAGGCCGAAATCCTCAACGACGTCTACGGAAGCGACCACTGTCCCGTGCTTCTGGACATCGATTTGTAGGAATGTAAGCGAATACTTTCATCATCGAGGCCGTTCTTTGTTGTCAAGGGCGGCCTTTTATATTATATTTAAGGAACAAAAGACACGCTGTCTTGCCTATTTTATTGGGAGCCATAAATCATGGACAATCGCAATCAAAGCTCTTTGGAGGCGCAGAAAGCATCCTCCGATACCGGAAACTATCCGATCAAGATCGTCGCCCTGGGCGGCCTTGACGAGATGGGAAAGAACTGCTACGTCATCGAGGTCGATAACGATGCCTTCATCATCGAGGCGGGTTTGAAATACCCCAACGCCTCCATTCCCGGGGTCGACATCATCATTCCCGACTTCGACTACATCCGCACCATCGCCAAGAAGGTTCGGGCGATCCTCATCACCCATGGCCACGATGACCAGTACGGTGCCCTTCCCTACCTCCTTAACATCGTCCGCGCCCCGATCTATGCCACGGAGACGACGATCCAGGTCATCAAGACGACCCTCTCTCCCCGTTTCCGCAAGATCGACCAGTACGCCTTCGTCAAGGTCAATCCCTCCGATACCATCACCATCGCCGGCCATGTCTTCGAGCTCTTCCAGACGACCCATTCCGTCGCCGAGAGCTTCGGCTTTGCCTTGAAGACCCGCTTCGGAAACATCGTCTACACTTCCGACTTCATGTCCGACTATTCGCCCTTGAAGGGATTCCAGTTCGACCTGCCGAAGGTGGCAAGGCTGAGCGAATCGGAGAAAACCTTCCTCCTCATGACCGAGTCGGAAAGCGCCGACAAGGCCGGCATTGCCTCCCCCAGGCACAAGATCACTCCTCTGGTCCTGAGCCAGTTTGAGGAAGCGACGGGAAAGACCTTCGTCTCCCTCTTCTACCAGAACTTCTACAACATCCAGGAGATCATCAACCTCGCCATCAAGTTCAAGAAGAAGATCTGCATCGCCAATCCCGACCAGATTCCTTTCTTCGACAAGATGGCCCAGATTGGGGACCTTGTCATCCCCAAGGAAATGCGCATCTCCCCGAGCGAGATTTCCCAGAACGCCAGCAAGGACGTCGTCATCCTCGTCACCGGCAGCGGCGACCAGCTCTACAAGTACTGCAAGGAGATCTGCTACGGCTCGGTAAACGGCATCCACGTCGATACCAAGGACACCTGGATCGATGCGGCCCCCAGCGTCCCGGGAACGGAAGTGAGCTATACCGATGCCTCCGACACGATCTTCCGCACCGACTGCAAGGTCATCACCCTCAACCGCAAGTCCCTCGTCTCCATGCACGCCCAGGAGGAAGACCTGAAGATGATGATCTCCCTCTTCCGGCCGAAGTACTATATGCCGGTCAAGGGCGAGTTCCGTCTCCTGATGGCCAACGCCAAGCTTGCGATCGACCTCGGCATCGGCCTTAACCACTTCAACACCTTCGTCTACGACAATGGCATGGCCCTAGCCTTCGACAACCAAGGCAAGGTCGTCCGCAAGATGATCGTGGTCAAGAACGGCGACGTCATGGTCGACGGCACCTCTGTCGGCGACGTCAAGGAAGCGGCGATCGAGGAGAGGCAGAAGATGGCCGACGGCGGCGTGGTCCTTGTCGGTGTCGCCCTCTCCCCCAAGAAGAAAAAGATCGTCTGCTCCCCCGATGTCCAGATGCGCGGATTCATCTACCTGCGCGATAGCGAGCCGATCGTCAACCAGATCGCCTCCCTTGCCGTGACGACGATCAACGCGATGCTCCAAGGCGAGAAGGCCTCCTCCCTCATGGACATGGAGAAGAAGGCGGCCGACAAGATCTCGAAGATGCTCTACAAGACCACCAACAAGGAGCCGATGATCAACGTCAAGATCGTCAACGTCGACCAGCTGGACGCGATCGATCCCCACTGATTGAAAGGAGATTGTCATGGCACGGTATTACATTCCGACAAAGGTGCTCTTCGGCGAAGGGGTCATCCACTCTCTCCACGAGCAGGATCTTCCCTTCAAGAAGGCCCTTGTCGTCACCACAAACGGCAAGTCCGTCATCCAGTACGGCTATCTGGACACGGTCCTTGAGGAACTCAAGAAAGCCAAAATCGCGACTGTCGTCTTCAACAAGGCCCAGGGAAACCCGACCCATGCGATGGTCCTGGAAGGGGCAAGGATCGCCCGGGAGAACAAGTGCGATGTCATCGTCGGCCTTGGTGGCGGCTCCCCGATCGACACGGCAAAGGCGATTGCCTACATGGCCACCAACCCCGGAACCCTCTGGGACTATCTCTCTACCGGCTCGGGAAAGAAGAAGAGCTTCGTCAATCCGCCCTTGAAGATCATCGCCATCAACACCACATCCGGCACGGGAACGGAGACCGATCCCTGGTCTGTCATCACCGATGAGGAGCTCGACGAGAAGATCGGCTGGGGCCTGGAAGGATCCTTCCCCTATATCGGAATCGACGACGTCGACATGATGCTGACTGTCCCCAAGATGCTTTCCATGTACCAGGGCTTCGATGCCTTCTTCCACCTTGCCGAAGGCTATGTCCATCCCATGGCAACGGAGCTTTCCAGGAACCTCTCCCTCTATGGCATGGGCCTTATCAAGGACTATCTTCCCAAGGTCTATCGCAATCCTTCCGACAGGAAGGCTAGAAGGATGGTCGCTCTGGCAAGCCTTGTGGGTGGGATGGTGGAATGCTATTCCTCCTGTACCTTCGAGCATACCCTGGAGCATGCCATCTCCTCCCTCTATCACGATGTCATCCACGGGGCGGGACTGATCGCGATCTCGGAGGCCTACTTCAACCGTCTTGCGACCTCCAAGAAGGTCAACGCGGAGCTTATCGAGATGGCCCGGGTCTTCGACCCCAAGGCACGAAGCGCCTTCTCCTTTGCAAACGAGCTCCATAAGCTCAAGGTCAAGTGCCATGTCGACAAGATCGACCTCAAATCCTTCAACATCCCGGAGAAGGATATTGTACGCATTGCCAAAAAAGCCCAATCCCTTGTCGGAAATACTGGAAAAGACTTCTCCGATCCGATATCCTATTCATACCGGGATATCGTCAATATCCTGGAGGATGCCTATCAGGCAAAGCATGACTGATAGGATTTAAGTTCCTTTTAATTCCTTTCTTGCCCCGCAGTGGATAGGCTTTTGTTATTTCACTTATCCATGGCGGGGCTTTTCTTGTGCCTATTGCAAACAAAAAGCTTCCAAGCATCCGAAAGAGACACTTGGAAGGGACACATGATTGGGACTTAGAGGTCAGAATCTTCTTTTCTATAGGAGAGTTCTTAAAAGAGACAACTCTTGGATTGATAGAGAAGGAACCTAATCCTCCATCAGCTTCTTTCCGTGGCTTGTTCCGATCCTGGTGGCGCCGGCCTGGACCATGGAGAGCATGGTTTGCCTGTCCCTGATGCCGCCTGCCGCCTTGACGCCCATCTTCTCGCCGACGGTCTTGCGCATGAGGGAGACATCCTCGATTTTGGCACCCCACTTGGAGAAGCCGGTGGATGTCTTGACAAAGTCGGCTCCGGCCTTCTTGGCCAGAAGACAGGCCCTTACCTTCTCCTCGTCCGAAAGAAGGCAGCACTCGATGATGACCTTGAGAAGCTTTCCCTCGCAGGCCTTCTTGATCTCGCGGATCTCGCTTTCGACATACGTGTCGTTCCTGTCCTTGAGGGCGGAGACGTTGATGACCATGTCGACTTCATCGGCCCCCTTCCTGACGGCATCGGCAGCTTCAAAGACCTTGCTCTCGGTCGTCATCGCTCCCAGAGGGAAGCCGATAACGGTACAGACCTTGACGTCACTTCCCCCAAGGATCTCCTTGGCCGTGGGAATGAAGCAGGGATTGATGCAGACGGATGCGAAGTGTTCCTTCTTGGCCTCGTTGCAGAGAGCCTCAATCTGCTCCTTTGTGGCATCCGGAGCAAGGAGAGTCGAATCGATCAGACGATTGTATTCCATGGACTATTTACCTCGGAAACATTCTACCACAGCAGTCGTTTCTTTTTCCGATTTTATCCCTTTCCATCCCTTGAAAGAGGAAACCTTCTTTGATATAATCCTAAATCGCTGTCAATCATAAACAGAGAAAGTCATAGGAGATTTCAGAATGGCTAACATCAAGTCGCAGAAAAAGAGAATCCTCATCGCCGAGAAGAGAAGGCTTGCCAATGCCTCCTTCAAGTCCAAGATGAGGACCGCCATCAAGAAGGTCAAGGTCAACGTCGAGAAGAAGGATCTTGAAGCCGCCAAGGAGAGCCTCAAGGTCGCTTTCTCCCTCATGGACAAGGCCATCAAGGGCAACATCCAGCACAGGAACTGGGTCGCCAACCACAAGAGCCAGCTCAGCAACATGGTCAACGCCCTGGAGAAGGAGCTTTCCGCTCCCAAGGCCGAGGCGACAAAGGCCTAAGGAAGAAGACTTCCTCTCTGTTTAGACAATAGCTATGGAAAAGACCGGGTCTGTGCCCGGCCTTTTTTGCGTCCTTCTATCCTTATCTCTTCCGATAGTTCCTAAACCCCAGAAGGAACATCTCCAGAAGGTCGTCCCCCTTGTCGTTGTCAAGCTTGATCCTCTCCTCGATGTTTCCTAGGTCGGATAGGATCTTGACAAGCCTTTCAAAGCTCAATCCCGAGAGGTCCTTGCGCATATAGTAGATCCTTCCGGGCTTGATCGGAGAACCCTTTGTGGAGAGAGCCTTGGCGATCGCGTCATTGCATTCGCCTTGCTCGACCAGGTTTTCGACAAGGGCCATAAGCCTGATCTGGCTGACGAAGGTAAGGAGGATGATAAGGGGATCGACGCCTTGCCTGCGGACGTTCCGATAGGAGGAAAGGGAGGAAGAGACATCGCCTTTGAGAAGATGGGAAAGGCATTCATAGGCCTTGTCCTCCAAGGGCTTGTAGACCATCTTCTTTGCATCCTCTTCCTGGACGTCATCCTTGTAGGTAAGAAGGAGGTCCAGGTAGGAGGAGAAGAGAAGGAAGTCGCCTTTCGTCCTTTCCAGAAGGACAGAGATGGCTTCCTTTTCGATTTTCTTCTTCCTTTCCTTGGCCCTGTCATAGGAGAGCATGTAGTAGTCATCTTCCTTCAGTTCGAGGCAGTCCTTGAAGTTGGGTGTGCTTCTCTTTATTTCCTTGACCAGTTCCGAAGAAGGAAGAAGCGTTCCCGGGACAAGAAGATAGAGATCGGTATCCGTATTGGGATCCTTCACATACCCAAGAAGGCCCTTGTAGTCCTGGTCCTTTTCCTTGATGGGTCCCTTGATTGACTTTGCGATGCCGGAAAGGAAATAGCAGTTGAGGGCGATGACGATCTTCTTCTCGCCAAAAAGGGAGAGGGAAGAGCAGTCGGAGACGATGTCCCTGATGGGATCCCTGTAGCAATCATAGACCGTTGCCTTGTCATAGGACTCTCCCTTGAGGGCCAGGTCCTTCTTGAGGGTATGGAGCGTCAGTCCGGGATCCTTTCCGGAATAGACGAAGACCATCAGATCCTTTCGGGTTCCTCGACCGTCTCGTCCTCGACGATGGCCTTTTCGATGACGACAGGGACAAGGGGCTTGTCGTTCCTGTCCTTCTTGACGGAAGCGATCTTGTCGACGACATCCATTCCCTTGACGACCTTGCCGAAGACGGCATACTGGCCATCGAGGAAGAAGTCATCCGTGTCGCAGATGAAGAACTGGCTTCCGGCGGAGTCGGGATTCATCGCCCGGGCCATGGAGATGGCACCCCTTTCATGGCGCAGGGGATTCTTGACGCCGTTCATGTCGAATTCCCCCTTGATGGCATAGCCGGGACCTCCGATACCGGTGCCCTTGGGATCGCCACCCTGGATCATGAAGTTTTTGATGACCCGGTGGAAGGTCAGTCCGTCGTAGAAGCCCTTGCTGGCCAGGTAGACGAAGTTTCTCCCGGTATTGCGGGCGTATTCCTTGTCGATCTCGATGACGATGTCGCCGTAGTCCTTGATTCTGAGCGTGACCATTTCTTTTTACCTCACTTGAAAGATTATATCGGAAGGCGATTTCCTTGGAAAGGAAAGCCCCGGTTTCCCGGGGCAAAGCAACTTACTTCTTGGCGCTGTCCTGATTCTTGACGGCGTTGATCTTGGCCTCGATGGCGCTCTGGTCGCCGAGGTAGTAGTGACGGATGGGCTTGAATTCCTCGTCAAGCTCATAGACAAGGGGAACACCCGTCGGGATGTTGAGTCCGGCGATATCCTCGTCGGAGATGTTGTCCAGGTATTTGACAAGAGCCCTGAGGGAGTTGCCGTGGGCAGCGATCAGGACCTTCTTTCCGGCCTTGATCTCCGGAAGGATCTTCTCGTTGTAGTAGGGAACGACTCTGGCGATCGTGTCCTTGAGGGATTCGCTCAGAGGCAGTTCGGAAGCGGGGATACCCTTGTAGTGGGCCTGGAGAGCCGGATTCCGCTCATCGGAAGGATCAAGCTTCGGCGGGGCAACGTCGAAGGAACGTCTCCAGAGATGGACCTGTTCGGTACCATACTTCTCGGCGGTCTCCTTCTTGTTGAGTCCCTGCAGGGCACCATAGTGCCTCTCGTTGAGGTGATAGTCCTTGACGACAGGGAGATAGGCCTGGTCGATACCATCCAGAACGTGCCACAGGGTGTGGATGGCTCTCTTGAGGACGGAAGTGAAGGCGATGTCGAAGGTATAGCCGCCTTCCTTGAGAAGCTTGCCGGCGGTATCGGCTTCTTCCCTTCCCTTGTCGGAAAGTTCGACGTCTGTCCAACCCGTGAAGAGATTGAGCTTGTTCCACTCGCTCTCGCCATGGCGGATAAGAACTAACTTGGTCATGTGTAACCTCCAATTACAGGTTTGATTTTAGCACAAAAGGAAGGCACTCACACCAAAAATCGGATAGGCATATGAAATAGAAAAACATCTGTTCCTAAATAACACTTTTTATCCATATCTCCTTTTGAAGGCGTGACAAAAGAGGAGAAAAATCGTTCTTGAAGCCAATTCACAGCTTCTCCAACTGGAATAGAGAAAACATAAATAGCAAATACTCATTCTAATCTAGTTGAAACTATCCTAATTCAAGAAGAAAGGTCAAAGGAACACCTCTTATATCTTCCTTAAGGTTTTATACCAAATCTTGATTAAAATCCCCATTGTCTGGGCTTTTGATGGAAATCGCATGATTTTTGCTCATCCATCACCCTGTTTTCCATCATTGAAACAGGTCATTTTAGACATTTTGCATATTTTGTTCATAAAACTTTCTTTCTCCGTATTTGGGAAATAGTAGGCCGTTTTAAGATATAAATTAAATAACCTATTGCTGTATCTTAAAACGCCTACTAAACCGTCTATACGGATTTTTGTTCAAAAATATCGCTTCCATTTTGTGGCAATTTAAAGATCGCTCGTGTACAATGGGGGCAATTAGGAAAGGAATCCAGCGGAGAGAAAAATCTCGGTTCATTGTCCTCACGATGGGGATTCTTTCTTGGCGCCGGATACTTTGCTAAGGTGAGGACAAGAAACGGAGCAATACTATGACGAAAAGGACTTTTCTTTCTGCCCTCCTTCTTGCTTCATTCCTTGCTACTGGCTGTTCGACTGAGGCATCCTCAACGCCCAATACGCCTACCCAACCTTCTGATCCAGGAGATGTGACGACGCCGCAAAGGCCAACGGTGCACGAAGAGAAATACACGATTGCCTTTGCCTGTCCGGAAAGGGAAATCCCCTTTGTGGAAAGGACGCTCGAGAAGTTCCTGGAGGACAACGACTGGATCAACGTGACGGTAAAGGGAGAGGCCTATTCCACCGGCGAGATCGCAAGCCGGGTCAAGGACTGGGAGAAAGGGCCGGATCTCTATGCCTTCAGCTCGGACACCATCGGCGATCTTCTTGCAAAGGGCGCCTTGGACTTTGTTCCCGAAGGGAAAGAGAGCCTGGACAAGTTTGCCATCGGGAGTGACCACTTCGCCTATCCCTATTCCGGGGACAACGGTTACTTCCTCTACTACGACAAGGAACTCTTTGCCGGAAAGGAGGACAAGCTCAGGACCATCGAAGGCATCCTGGATGTCTGTCAGGAAGCGGGAAGGCAGCTCTGCTACCCCTTGGAAGACCCCTACTTCTCGATGGCCTTCCTCCAAAGCTTTGGGGCAGGATACGATATCCGCTGGAATCCGGATGAAAAGCGGGTGTCCCAACAGTCCTCTGACTTTGCTTGCGAAGAAGGCCTTCTTGCCGCAAAGGCGATGCTAAGCCTCGTCCAGGATCCGCTTGTCTTCTCGACGACGGCGACGGCCGCTCCCAGCCAATTCAACGGCTTTGGGGCCGTCGTCGATGGCAGCTGGCGCAAGGAAAACTACATCCAGCAGATGGGAGAAGAGAATCTCGGTGCCGTCTCTTTGCCCTCGATGACGATCGAGGGAAAGGAAGCCAAGCTGAAATCCTACCTCTCCTACAAGATGTATGGCGTCAACCCCTTGCCGAGCATTAAGGACTCTACAAGAACTGCATTGCTTCATGACCTTGCTTCCTATCTAGCCAGCAGTGAAATCCAAAGGGAAAGATATCAGGAGCTCAATGTCCTTCCCGTGGATGCCCTAACCGGAGAAAGCTGCAACATCGCCGAGGACAGCGTCGAAGAAGCCTTGCTCAGCCAGGGCGAGAACGCCATCGTCCAAAGCCTTGTCCCGGAGGCTTTGTGGACAGCGCCCGACTCCCTCTTCTCCCTCCTGGAAAGCGGAGAAAAAGTCTCTGACGAATCCCTAAGGGAAGAGCTAAGCAAGATCGATGACCTGCTGACGCTCTAAGGAAGACCTTTGGCCGCCGGAATGCCGTCTGTTCCGGCGGCCTCTCTTTGTCTTAGAAATCTCATTAATCAAGGTCCCTTCCACCAACAAGTCCAAGTCTCTGACACATCTTCCAAAAGCGCACAGAAACAGGCCCAAAAGCTTCAAAAGCACAGAAGACGGTCAAATACTAAGGAGGACCAATCAAACGCCCTGGTGAGTCTTCTAGAGGCCTTAGCGAGGCTTTCAGCTCATTCGGCAGGACTAAAGTTCAGCCCAAACTGCCCAATTTACCTCAAAACGACAAATTCTGGCACTGTATTCAAAATAGGAAGCAATCCTTTCAAAACAGCTGGAAACGGGCATCGTATTCCCTCAAAAACGGCTTATGGGAGTACAAGACAATAGGACATCCAAAACCCATACAAAGCGCGTCGGAATTTTAGGCTACCATGTGTGATTGGGGATGATCCGAGAGCCTTTCCGTTTTCGGCTTTTGAGATTCATGAAAACAATGTGTTTTCGTTTAAAATACGGCCCCACAAAAAGACAGTCCGTAGGTTTCCAAGAATATTCGAAATCTATATTGCTCCGAAAGAGCGTTCGTGAAGTTCTAAAAGAGTTCCCAGTCGACCCTCTTGCATTCAGCCTCACAGCCCTAGGCGGCATATTGAGGGCATCGCCTTTATGGGCGAAAGGGATTTAGGCGGCTTTCTTTTTCTCTTCTTCGTCATCCTCGGATTTCGTCGGGAAATGGATGACCTTGTCTACGACAATGATTGGTGGATCCTGGGGTTCCGGATCCGGACAAAGAAATTCGTCCAATATTTCTTCCATTGTCATGATATGGGCCTCCGTTCCACTCGACTCATCCCATCCGGACGATGAATTGAAGGACGACCATCGAAATCAGAAGAACAACGGCAGCCGGGATCGAAATGGTGATGCCGTAGGTAAAGCGTTTAGCCAGTTTATCGTTCTTTTCGATATTGGCTACGATCATGATCCGAAGGCTGGATAGGATTTCCGTCCGTGCCTTCAAGGGTTCCATCGCCACATACCTTTGCGTAAAGCACGCCGGATTGAGTCTCTTTGTCTGTTTGACAAAAAGGGTGGAGCTTACAAAGCCAAGGCCGATAAGATAGAAAACGGCAGCCTGAAGAAAAAAACGAGGAAGACAAGGACTGCTGCTTCCCCTATCTTTTCCACTGTTTGGGGATATGGAAAAGAGACAAGAACGATGGAAAGGAAAGTCCCCATCAAGGAAAGAAAGATTCCGCATTTTTCCTGGATACGATTGGAACGAACAAATTCCGCTTCGTATTCCATCCTGGCCATCTCGATAAGGAAGGCCGCGTTCTCAATCTCCTTGTCCATCGTCCGTTCCTCATTGCTGGACGTAGTCGAGGCAGAAAATATAGTTCTTCTGAAGAATCAGACGATCCGGAACGGTTATGCCGGTCACAAAATCATAAAGATTCCCGCCGTTTTCATTGCGGATTTCGGCAAGGGTCTTTTCTCCTTCACCAGTTTCAATATCAATCTTTCCATCATGATTGGCATCCGTAAAGAACTTGCTCTCTCCATTGAGGGTCATTCCAAATTCATCGAATTTCAAGATGGCGACAAGTTCATTGCCATTCGGTAAATCCTTATCGTGCGTCACAAAGATAGAATCTCCGCTCCCTTGATTGAGCTGTCCGGCATGATAATTAAAGCTGTTGTTTTTGAATATCTTAACAAAATAGTGAGCCTGCACTGGTGAAATGGCTATCTTGATTTCGTCAATATAGGATTTCAAGTCCGCCGTATCCGTTGTATTGGAATCCTCTTTGAAAAAGATCTGAAGACGTATGTTGTAGTATCCCGATCTCGTTATCTTAAGCATTGTTCGATATGCAGTTTTGTTTTCGGTGTTGGTCAATTCATAATCATAATTGTCAGGAGCTTCTTCTTTGGATTTGGCTTTCTGCAAGAGACCATCATCAGATATCGAAACATATTGAGGATTCTCTTCTTCATATTCCGTTTCTGCAAAATCATTGATTTGTTGCAATTCTTCCTCACTAAAAGAAGTGATGCTATTCGGCCAAATAGTATTCATGAAATCCACAGTGAAGACATTGCTCCGGAAATTACCTTCCCGATTGTTGTCACCGGAGCTTTCGCCAACATAAGTATCGTGGAACCATCCTGATGAAGAAGCGTTGAAGAAAACATTGTTCAATCCCAAAGTGAGCCGCTTTCTCCCTTGGGCATTGTCATAATCGGCTGGGAAGATATCCCCTTGATAGAAATAAGGTGTCTGATCATAATCGAAAGTCGCACTCTGTCCGCCCAGCAAATGGAACTCATAGACACGCTCAAGCTGAATCAAACAGACAAATGGGGAAAGACCTGTGTAAGTAGTACCATCTGAGCCAAGAAATTGGTTTTGACCATCTTCGCCTTTCTTTGGTGTAGAATAAGATTTATCACGTTGCGTTTTTGAATACGAATCTACACCTTCAACATTATTGCTAGCATAAATAATGTGATTGACGACAACGCCCTCGTCTTTAATATTGCCTAAGCGATTGGAAATTACAGCATCGGCATACTCTTCCGCACTTAGCTCTTTATAATCTTGTGAATTATTATCGTAGTAATCATAGAATTGGTTGAATAGGCGCACTTTGACATTGTATATTCCGGGCATCTTAACAAGTGGCAAATCGACCTTTTCCCACACACTATGCCAATCATTCGTCGGATCCTTTCCAGAATTATCCGCCAACCAGCCTCCTTTACCACCTTCTCCAGTCCACGTAAGAACCGTGAACTCTAGAGAATACTTATTATTGTCTATAGCATCTTGATCAACGACTAAATTGTTGTAGTAGTATTCAGCATTGTTTCCTAGGCCATTCTGGGCAAGGAAGTAATGCCCATTTGTTTGTCCTTCATCAGGGAATGAGCCCTCATCATGGAAGGAAAGACGTACTGATGCTTGTAGAGGCGATACTTTTGTGCTTTTTCCTGTCGAGAAAATGGGATAAAGATATATGACCTTATCATCTTTTTTTGATCCATCAATTGAAATCTCGGAGCCATCGTTTTTGGCTAAGGAATCGATGGATGAAAGAGGTGAGAAGACATCGACATACTCAAAGTTTCCTTGGTTATAAAAGTCACCCTGGTTTTCCGTCAAGCAATCCATGGCTGCTTCTTTGTTTGCTGTCCAGCCAGAAAAGTCGAGTGGCCATCCATTATAGTCGCAATCCCAATAATTCCTAGCTTTATTACCACTGGTATCCCCTGTATAGCCTTTTCCGGCCCGAGGTGTTCCAATGCTTGTGAATTGCTCGAAGGAAATCGAGCGATAGACACGGATATGGCGCCAGCCATTGTTCCCATTGTTTCCACTAGAATTTACTTGTTGATCAGCATCTTCTGGAAGGGCACCATCCCAGAAATAAGTCTTAGCGAAATTCCGGCTGGATGTATCTGAAAACGTTCGCTGATTTAAGTCTACCTTTAGTGGATCTTCGTTATCACCCAAAAAAGCGGCATACGGCGTGCAGAAGAAATAGACATCATAAAAGCTATCCGAATTGCCGGCATCGGCAAGGGCGTAGTTCTCTTCGATCTGGTCGACACGAGGGGAAACGTCTTTAGACTCGGTTTTCGTCCCGCCGACATAGAACAAGGCAAAGCCGGAACCGATAAAGGACAATACGAAAGCCAAGGTCAAGGAAAGGGCCAATACGAAGCTTTTCTTTCTCATTTCTTTCCTACCTCCTATCCAGCATTGCCATCCATCGTCGCCGTAAAGGTAAACGTCAGCTTGCTATTGTTATTCTTCAAATCATTTATGATACCAAGCACATCCGTACTCACGATAGGTTCCTTGCCTTCGGCAAAGAAAACAGAAGGAACGGGGATGTGGCAGACAGCCGACTCGTCCTTTGTCGTCGTGACAGTCAGTTGGCCCTCAAAATCATAAACATAAACACCATCTCCACTCCCATCCCAGGAGCAATTGAAGTATTCCGCAACCTTATTATCGAATTCCACTTGGGCAGAGAAATGGATAGGAACTTCGACCCCCTCTTCCCAATTGGAGTCCTGATCAGGAGTATAGGTCAACCTAAAATGCGTGAAATTGAAATAGCTTCGCGTCTGGAGAATGATAAGGTAAAGACCTTGGGTGTAAACCTCGTAGATGTTGTCCTCTTCATAATAGGTCTCGGCCTGGACGGAAAGCGTCCCACCGGTCGCCTTTTCGACAATCTGGACAATGGGCGCATCCTCACCATCAAAAGTCGAGCTGGTGTTCAGCTCTGCGAAGTTGAAGATGGAATACCCCGTCCCGATGATGGAAATGCCGGCAAAGAAGGGGATGACGATACGGAGGAACTTGTTCAGTCTCATAGCGTTCCCTCCTCTGTCGTAACGGTTACAATGATAGTGCTGTTATTGAACTTATTAAGTTCATCCCACTCCGCTTCTGTTTTCGGCTCATAGGTGGTACTGCCATCGTCTTTCGTCTCATAAGTAAGCGGGAAAGGAACATCGATCCAAGTTCCTTCCGTCGTCACTACAAGGGGTTTATCAGCGGAATAGGTTGCCGTCGCGACAAGATTGCCCTGTTGGTTTTCCGTCTCCGACCACACGCTATCGGATTCTCCAGTTTCCCCTTTGTCCAGCCTCAGATACGTAGAGAGACCCTCTTCTAAATCGATCTCGACTTTGAGAGTTCCTTCAAAGGAATGCGAAGTTAGGGAAGAGCCTTGTGAATCAAAGGCGATGTTGAGACGAAGATAATGGCCATCATTTGCGTCTATTCCATCTTCATTATCTACCCAATAGACCGGAGAAAACTTATCGCCTTTGGAAAGCGTGGAATCCAAAACGAGCCTGGAATCCTTAGCCAACGCAAACTTAAAGGTTCCAGACTTATAATCGGCAAGCTTTACCGAAATGCCGTCCTTGCTGATGCTAGAAGAAACACCAGTAAAGTAGAACACAGAAAAACCGGTGCCAATCAAGGCCGTACCCGACAGCAAAGCGATGAGTATGCCAAAAAGCCGTGTTCTCCGCATTGTGATCTCTATTGGGAATTCCCCTCTCCTAGCCGAAACAAGAAGAGGGGAATAAATTAAGGTTACTTATTCTTAAGCAGCGACCCAGGCCAAGGTGTAGTCGATAGTAACAGAGGCATCTTCAAGAGCAGTCTTCGTCTGATTCCAAGCGTCATAGGAGCCCGGCTCACCGGCCACGGTCCACTTGAAGCCAAATTCAGAAACATCAATGGTATTTTCATCTGTCTTTGCCGCATCTGCATCCGTAAAGGTATAGGTGAAAACTGTTTTTCCTTGATTGGCAGTCCAGCCATCTCCGAGCTCGACAAAGGTAGGAAGATTTCCCCAAAGCGTCACGGTGACCGTCAGCTGAGGATGCTTGACAGTCAAATCGAAGTTCTCAGAAGCATCAAGCTTATAAACGACATCGATGTCATTGACAGTGATCGCTTCATTCTCGCCATCCTTGTAAAGAAGGTTGACACCCTTAGGATTGGCACTATCCTCGTCCCTTGTGGAATCCAGGGAGAGGGTGAAGGTCTTGGTGGTGTCAAGTTCCGTCTCACCGGATTTCAGCTTGAGCGTGCTGATCTCAGAAGCCGTGGCAAGGTTGGCCTGGATGCCTTCGATCTTGGCGGAGGCACTGTTGTTGACGAAATACCACGTGGAGAAGCCGGTTCCGATGACGGCAGCGCCGGCGAGGACGGGAATGAGGATACCTAACATCTTGTTTTTCATAAGTCTTTCTTTCCTTTCTTGCGTAGACCGCATTTACCCCTTACGAAGACGTCTCGTCCCTACTTCGAATAGTCCCACTTCTTGGCGATTCCGAAGATCCTTTCCTGGTAGGCCTGGTCGATCTTGCCGTCGGCGATGGAATAGGCAAGGAGGAAGAGGCCGAATCCGCACAGGGCGATGATGCCAAGGGTGGAGCGCAGATAGGTTATGGTGATACCAAGGCCGTAGTTCTCGAAACCGCTGTACGTTCCGATGAACCGCTCCTTGGTAATTGCCATCTCGTCGTCGAGGGAGGCGTTGTTGCTGTCTCCCCGTGTCTGAAGAGTCCTGGTGCCGTCCTCGTCGTGGATAGCGATGACGCGGTGGACGATGATGTTCTTGTCGCTGTCGTAGAAGGCGATGACGTCGTATTGCTCGACCTTGTCGAAATCGGTGTGTTCGATGCCGATCAGGGAATATTGCGTGATCTGGTCGTCGAGGCCGTTTTCGAGAAGATATTCGTTGTCGGGATTCCTCTCTTCCATCGAGCCGGTCATGATGACGATATAGGAGGTGTTGTTGATGAAGATGGGCTGGTCGCTGGAGTTCATGTAGATGCCAAAGCCCGCAAGACCTAGGCAGAGGACGATGAAGAGGACATAGAGGAAGTTTCCAAAGCGGACAAGGGCCGTCGAGCCTCTTTGGGCATCCTTGAGGGAGGAGACATAAAGGCCATCCTCCTTCTTGACATTGGGCTGAGGGAATTCCGGCTCCTCGCTTTTGTCCCGGACACTTGTTGCCTTCCGTCTGTAGCTATTGAAGGAGCGATCGAGGTAGCGATTCATCATCCTGTCGAGGTCCTTGGAGAGGTTCTCGTCATCCAGGCCGCCGCGGATGTTCTTGATCCTTTGGTTTGCGTAGACCGCAAAGAGAATGGCAAAACAGGCCGCCATGGCAAAGACGACGATGACACCGATGACGCTGGCCACGGTATAGAGCTGGGACTGTCCTTCCATCCTTTTTCCTTTCCTCCGCGGATGTTCTTTCTAGTTCGCCTTGGGCGAAGTCACGCTGGCAATGGTGGAGAACTGAAGCGTCAGGCCGTTTTCGACCTTCTCACGGAAAGCCTTGTAGGAGTCGTAGTTTGTCCGATTGAAGCTATCGCTATATTCCACCTCCGGAAGCGCGTTGATGCGGAGCGTCTCGGGAATCGAACGGTTATCGACAACAGCAGCAAGCGTTGTCTTCGTGCCGTCGATCGTGGTGAATTCCGTCTTGTCGAGGGCTTCCTGGAAGGCGCTCCTCATCTTTTCGTCATTGTTTGTTCCGGTCGTGAAGACGACATAGTGGACCTCATAGACAAGGTTATCATAGCCAACCCTGTTGTCCTGGAAGCTGAAGGAGCCGACAGATTCCATGTTCAGGCTGAAGTCCTTGAGATAGCTTTGATAGTCATTGGCGTCTTGTGTACTATCCTGGCCCTGATAGACCCAGCTTGCCTTGACGCCCTGTTCGTTTTCCGTACCGGGCTTTGTGAAGTCGACCTTGATCTCGCCTTCCTCGGCATGCTGGACATAGCCGAAGCCGACAAAGGAAGAGCCCTCATCGACATAGGCGATCTTATCCTGGTCGAAGTTGATGGTCGTCTGTGAGGCGAAGGAGAAGACGCCGCCAGGAAGACGGGCATCCTCGATCGTGGCCGAGAACTGGCTGGCGATGGCATCACTGCTTTGGGTGAAATACCAGGTCGAGAAGCCGGCACCGACGATGGCAGCTCCGGCAAGCAGGGGAACGAAGACAAGTGCGACGTGTTTTCTGGACATGGACTTTGGACCTCCGTTGTAACTATTGTCTCTATGCCAAAAGCGAAGGATTTGTGGTTTTCTTTTGCCATAATACCCCCCCCGCACTTCTTTGTCAATCCCTTTGCATTCTTGTCAAATCCTTTTCTTTTGCTTTACGTTCAAGAGTTGTCACCCTGTTGGGACAGGATGGCAAAATCCGCTCGATTTCCTTGATAATAAACAGAAAAAGGACAGGTGTTGATTATTTTGCCTGTCCTTCTTTTCATCTTTTTCGTGTTTTTCTTTGTTTTAGAGATTCTTGTACATGATGATCTCGACCGTCTTGGTGACGTTGCGGCATTGGTCGGTGACGTACTCAAAGAGGCCATAGACCTTTTCCGCAAGGCGGATATCGAGATAGTTGTCGTTCGTGACCTTCTTGTAGAGGGCGTGGACATGTTCCTCATAGAGATGGTCGGCTTCTTCCTCGATGTCCCTGACTTCCTGGATGAGGGGATCGAGAAGCTTCTTGTTTGTCAGGCTTGAGAGGTTCTTGAGGACTTCCTCGACGGCCTTGACGCCCCTGTAGGCGACGTCGACAAAGGCCATCGTCGCTTCCGGAAGGGCCGTATAGTCCCTCAGGTAGAGCTTATAGGAGATCTCGTCGATCGAGTCGGTGAGGTCGTCGATGTTGTCAAGAAGCATGAAGATATCTTCCCTATCGATCGGGGTCATGAACTCCTTGGCAAGGCGCTCCTCGGTCTCGTGCTTGATACCGTCGGCCTCATGCTCGATCTGGTGGACGTCGTTCTTCCACTTGTTGACGTCGACGTGGGAGAAGTCCTCAAGACCTTCCTTGAGCTTTTCCATCGCCTTGAGGGAATAGCTTCCCACCAAAGCGAACTGGTCGAAGAAGTAGTTCGTCTTCCTTTTCTGGAACAAAGCCATTTTCCGTTTCCTCCTAGATGGTTCCGACTATGGCCGAAAGCAGATAGCACATGACAAAGCCGATGAGGATGCAGCCGGGGAAGGTAAAGACCCAGGTCAATACCATGTCCAGGGCCACGGACCACTTCACCCGCTTGGCCCCCTTGGAAAGGCCGACGCCGATGATGGAGCAGGTCTTCACCTGGCTTGTCGAGACGGGCCAGGACAGGGCCGAGGAGAGGATGAGGGCGATAAAGGCGGCGAGGTCTGTGGCAAAGCCCTGATAGGGCTCCAGATCGACCATTCCCATGCCGACCTTCTTGATGATGCGATAGCCGCCGATCGAGGTCCCGATTCCCATGACAAGGGAGACAAGGACGGGAAGCCAGAGGAAGGCCGGGGCATGGAGGAATTCCATGACAAAGCCATCGGAGGTCGGGTTCTCGAGGATGTACTGGACGTTTTCTATCCGCATCGCCTCGGGGAAGGCAATCGATCCCAGAAAGAGAGCCAGATAGACGATGCCGATGAACTTGAGGCCGTCCTGGGCTCCATGGGCAAAGGCCATGCCTGCCGCGGCGGCGATCTGCGCCCACTTGAAGAAGAGGGTCGTCTTCCTTCTTACCATGTTGCGGCAGATCCTTTCGATCAGCTTGACAAGAAGGAACCCCAGGGCCATGCCAAGGAGGGAGGAGACGACAAAGCCGATTCCGACGTTGGTCCAGCTCTCTGCGCCCGGCGTTCCTTCCTTTCCCATCGCCATCAGGGCAAAGCAGGCGCCGGTCAGGCCGGCGATCAAGGCATGGGATTCACTCGAGGGGACGCCAAAGGCCCAGGCAAGGATGCCCCAGGAGACGACGCCGATCATGCCCGAGGAGATTCCCACCAGGGCGTTTTTGGCGACTTCCGGCTCGGTCAGGTTTCCGAAGTCGACGATGCCGGCGATCGATTCGGCCACACCCGCGGCAAAAAGGGCGAAGAACATGACGCCGAGGAAATTGAATATGGCGGCCATGACGATGGCCTTCTTGGGCGAGATCGCCCTCGTGGAGATGCAGGTAGCGACAGCATTGGGCGCATCGGTCCATCCGTTGATGAAGACAACGCCCAGGGCCAACACGATCGTGATGACGATAAGGGGGCTTGCGGCAAGCAAGTTGAAGAACTGCCCGATGGTGACGTAGTTGACCGCCTGGGGCGAAGCGACCGTCAGAATGCTTTGGGGCATTGCATCCTCCTGTTTCTAAGCTTCTTCTGACGATTACTATAGCAAAAAGGGTCAGGATAGTTAAGAAGGAATTAAGAAAGTGTAAAGAGTATAAGCAACCTTTTTCCCTTATCTGGCTTTAGGAAATGGGATTTGACAGGACGGATACCACTTCCGAAGTGATGCCTTCGCCCTGGTTGGGATAGAAGTGGGAGACGATGGCATCCGTCAGGATGACAAGAAGGAGAAGAAGGGAAAGGATGGTCTTTGCCTTCTTCGGGACGAGGGAGAGAACCTGGTAGAGGAAAGGCCCGATGACATAGATCATCAGGACACAGGCGATACCGAAGACCAATCCGCCGTAGAGGCAGATCCTGCCATCGAGGTTGAAGGGCATGTCGGAATAGTCCCAGTACTTGAGGCCCCGATAGGTCTCCAGAAACCAGCCCGTGAAGTATTCGATCGTCAGACAGATGGCAATCGAGAGGAAGAAGGAGATGACAGGCCTTCCCCTTGTTCCTTTCAAAAGGATGAGGACGACGACACCCCCTGTCCCATAGATGGGAAGGTAAGGCCCCCAGAGGGTACCCCTGTTGACAAACTCGCCGCTCTGGACCAGGTGGAGGAGGACTTCCCAGCACCAGCCGATAAAGGAGACGATGAAGAAGATGAGGACAAGGTCGACAAAGGAATAGGGGCAGTCGTAGTCGACTTCCCTTCTCAGCAGGACGCCTTCCCTGTTCCGGCTATTGACGATGTCATAGTCCAAGCCGAAGAGGACGTGCTTCTCAAGAAGGCCTTCCTTGAGTGCAAGATAGCACTGGGCATGGCCGATCTCCTTGTAGGGATTGGTAAAGAGGGTATCCAATAGGCCCAAGGTAAAGAAGGAGAGGATGTTATAGCCGATAAAGGAGCAGTCGAAGAGGAAGAGCTGGAACTTGTGACCCCTTGTCAGTTCCTTGGATAGGCGGAGGGCATTTCTCGGGGAGAGAGAGGGGTTTTCCGAAAGGACATAGTCGACAAGGGAGTATTCGTAGTACTTCACCGGAATCATGATTAGGGTCAAGGACCAGAGGGCGGTCATGAAGAACTGGTAGAGCTTGACCAGGACGATGTTCCGATAGTATCCGGAAAAGGCCGAGAAGAGATAGTTCTTCCCTTCTTCCTTATTCCGTGCCTTTTCCAGGAAATACCTCCTTGTTCCGACATGGAGGGGATTGAGAAGGAAGAAGATCGCCGCCACATAGAGAAGGAGGAAGAAGAGGACATAGAAGATCTGGGTCGCATTCTCAAAGCCGGTCTGGTAGACATTCGAGGCGATGGCAAGCGGGAAGGTAAAGAAGGCCAAAAAGGTATTGACCACAAAGGCCAATAGGACAAGAAGGAAAGCATTCAACGGCGTCTCGGCAAGAAGGAAGTCGGGCTTGTAGAAGCGGACGATATCCAAAAGGAAGGAGGATACGGAATCGCTCGTACTGCCGCTGAAGAAGTCCATCAGCGTGCTGTTGAAGGTTCCGGCTGCCGTAAAGAGAAGAAGGGCCGCCATCACGACCGTACGGAAATAACGCTTCCTTAGAAGCTTCCGACTCTCCTGACGGATCTGTTTCCTCTTGGCTTTGTCCATTTTCGTTCAGTATAGCAGACTTTCCCTTCTCTCCCTATTCTTTTTTCCGCTTCCACAGGAAGAGAAGAAGGAAGAGGAAAAGGAAAAGTGCCAAAAGGGTCAGGACAAGGAAAGCGAAGGATTGTCCCTTTGCCGGAAGATAGGACCAAAAAACAAGACCCACACCCAAGGAACAGGAATTGGCAAGAAGGGAGGCCAGAAAGGCCCTTCCCCTTTCCTTGGTCAAGAGAAAGAGGACAAAACCCTCCAAAAGAAAGACAACGACCTCGGCCAGGGAAAGAAAGAGGACGGAATAGGAAAAGACAAAGACATAGAGAAGATTCATCGTCAGGTTCGTAAGGACATTGAGAAGGACAAAGAGAAGGAAACGGAAACAGTCCTTCTTCCTGAGGATGAGGAAGAAGGACATCTCGACGACTAGGGTCAAGGACAAAGCCAGAAAGAGAGAAAGCATTCGACCTCCTTTTCTTCTAGGATAAGGGTTTCCTTGCAGAAGGAAAAGGCCTTTCCTATAATCAAGAAAAAGGAGAATGGTCATGAAAAAGGTACTGCCTATCCTTTCCTCTCTTCTCCTTCTTCCTCTCCTTCTTTCCAATGCCCCGGCACCCGGTCCCTTTCAAGAGGAAGCAGAACATACCTTGACCCTGACCGAGGATGGCCTTTACTATCTAAGAAACGACTCCAAGGACCAAGCCATCTTTTCTATCGACTACAGTATCGACCATAAGGAAATGGAACCGATTCCTGGCTTTGAAGGCCTTTCGATGACGAGCGAGCTCCAGACAGGCTACTTCATCCTTCCTGGGGAAGAGGTTCTCCTTCCCACCAACTTCGCAGGAAGGTGGGCACCGGTAAAGGACATCGAACTGGAGGCAAGAGGAATCCTTCTGGATGATCTTTCCTTTGAAAAGCAGGAAATAACGATCGATATCAAAACCACGGAAGGAAAGAGCATCCTCTCCCTCAATGGAGACTTCATGAATCCTTCCGAGAGGCACATCACCTACAAGGTCGGTGTCTATGCCCCGACGGAAAAGGGAAACTTCTATTGCCTAGCCGATGAGACGATCGCCAAGGAAGGAAAGAGCGCCATAGCGCTTGAGGCGGAAATCCCAGACGGCCTTTCTGAAGAAGACTTCTCTCCGATCCTCGTCTATGACAACTTCTACTACAGTGAGCATTATGGAAACCAGGATACCGACTATGGTCCTGATGAGGAGACTCCCAAGGAAAGCAATATCCTTCCCATCCTCGGCTATACGGCCTTAGGCATCCTTCTTGCTGTCCTTCTTGTCTCTCTTGTCATCCTTGTCCCCAGGAAGAGGAAAAAGGATTCCTAGCCATTAGAACTAGGCAAAGGAAAGAAGTCTACGCCGGGATGGGTTTCCTTGTAAAAGGGAAATCCCTTTCCTATAATCAAGAAAAAGGAGAATGGTCATGAAAAAGGTACTGCCTATCCTTTCCTCTCTTCTCCTTCTTCCTCTCCTTCTTTCCAATTCCCCGGCACCAGGACCCTTTGGGGGCTCTCTTTCCTATTCCATAAGTCCTTCTTCGGATGGCCTTTATCGTCTTAAGAACGACTCCCAGGACATGGCTCTCTTCCAGCTGACCTATAAGGACGAGGACTTTAGGACAGAACACATCGAAGGCTATGAAGACATCTATGGAAATCAAGTCCAGACCGGTTACTTCCTTCTTCCGGATGAAGAGGCTCTCCTTTCTTTTGAAGGGGAACTCAAGGAGGACTCTCTTTCCGCTTCGGGATATTATCTCACCGACCTGGACTTCTCTTCCCAGGAGAAGATAACTCTCGATATTCAGAAAGCCGATGGGAAAAACACCCTCACCGTAAAGGGAAACTTCCAGAATCCTTCCACAGAGAAGATCACCTACAAGGTCGGTGTCTATGCCCCGACGGAGAAGGGAAACTTCTATTGCCTAGCCGACGAGGCGATCGGTCAGGAAAGGAAAGGCCATGTCGAATTCACAGGCGAGATCCCGGAGGACCTTGCTAAGGAAGACTTCGCTCCCATCCTCATCTATGACAATCCCTACTATAGCGCCCACTATGGAAAGCCGGATATCCTGGATATCATCGGCTACGCCATCTTGGGCGTCCTCCTTTTCATCGTCCTTCTGGCCCTTTCTATCTATCTGCTCAAGAAGAGACGTCTCCGTTGACGATTTCCTTCCACCAAAAAGGCCGGACCCAAGTGGCATCCGGCCTTCTTTTTTCATGTGGAGAGTCGATTAGAGAGCAAGATACTTCTGACGGATATCGGCGTTTTCGTCGCGGAGAGCCTGGAATTCCTCGGCAACCTTCTTGTCGTAGGCTTCCTTCTTGGCTTTCTTGTCGGCAAGACCCTGCTCATAATGGGCCTTTTCCTCGGCCGTCATGGCGTTGATCTTGTTCTGGAGCTCTTCTTCCTTGGCTTTCTTGGCCGCGGCTTTCTTCTCGTCGTTTGCTTTCTTCTTCTCGGCTGCGACCCTTTCCTTCTCGGCCTTGCTGTCCTCAAGCTTCTTGAGTTCTTCTTCGTAGTTGAGGTTCTTCTTCTCGCAGCGGGCCTTCAGTTCCTGCTTCTGGGCTTCCCAGGAATCCTTCATGGCCTGCTCTTCCTCAAGCTGGAGACGGACCTTGGCCGGGACATATTCCTCACCCTTAGAAAGGGCAACGTTCTTCTGGTCTTCCTCGATGGCTTTGTGGTCGAGGTCGGAGAACTTCTCGACAGCCATGAAGATCATCAGGAAGAAGATACCGGCATAGCAGAGTGTTTCGCCGCCGATGAAGACCCACTTCAGGGCTTCGCGGAGGCCGTCATTGGTAGCGAGGGTGGAAGGATCGTAGTTGGTGGCATCAAGGACGCCGTTGAGGATACCGGTCGCAATGCCGGTCATGCCGGCCATGATGGCACCATAGATCGTCATCGTCAGACCATCGGTACGGACACCCTTGACGGCTTCCTGGTGGTCAAGGACATCGGCAAGAAGGGCAAGGGAGATATACATGGCCGGGGTAGAGCCCAAGGCCTTGATGACGAAGGACGCCGTGACACAGGCGAAGTTGTCCGGGGCGATGAAGCCGATGGCACCGCCGATCGTGGCAAGGATGGCGCCGAAGAGGATGGAACGTCCCTTTCCGATCTTGTTGGCAAGAGGCCAGACGATGACCATGCCAAGGGCCGTCGGGATGGCACCGATGATGGAGAGGGTTCCCTGGAAGGTACCGCCGTTTGTGGAGGAGTAGACACCGTCGATCGGGAACCAGGACTGGCAATAGTAGGTCTGGGAGACGTTCTTGAGCATGCCGCCGAGCTGATAGAGGAAGAAGAAGCCCATCATGATCCACCAGAACTTGTCGGAGGCGCAGATCTTGAACTGCTCCTTGACGGGAAGGGCCTTCTTCTTGCTTTCGACCTGGGCCTCTCCCTCGGCCTTCAGGGAGAAGGATTCCTCGGTGATTCTTTCACGGGTGAAATAGTATTCGACAAGGCAACCGATGACCGTGATGACGATGAGGGCGATGATGAAGACACGCCAAGCGTTGAAGGAAGGCTGGGCATCGACGACGGCGATGACATTATCGCCAGTGGCCGTGCTCTCAAGGACCTCGCCGGTCACTTTGTCGAACTTCGTCTCGTTGAAGAGCAGTCCGACGAAGAAAGGAAGGACCATGGAGGTAAGACCCATGGCGGCAAGGGAGGTCGCGTTGGAGATGGTGGCAAGGAGGGACCTATCCTTGGAGTTTCTTGTCGAGAGATTGATCAAGGCCGAATGGTTGGTGAAGTAGAAGGGATAGGCGACGGCAAACCACAGATTGTAGCCGATGGCAAAGAGGGCGAGGGTGACGTTTGAAGGATTGCCGACGGTCAGCTGGGGATGCTCGGGATTGGTTCCAAAGGCGACGGGCGTGAAGATGAAGAGGAAGAGAAGGGCAAGGATCGAAAGCGGGATGGAGAGAAGGATAAGAGGCCTGGCCTTGCCGGCCCTCGTCCGGCTGTGATCCATGAGACGTCCGACGAGGATGTTTCCAAGGACGACGAAGATGACGGAGATGACGGGAAGAAGAGTCAGATAGAGGCCCTTGAGTCCGAGGACATCCGTCATGTAGCGGTTAAGATAGGACGACAGGATCGAATTTGAGAGAAGGGCGAGGGTGGGCCCGATAAAGTAGCCAAGGCCACCTTCGGGGAAAATCTTCACGTTTGCGGATTTGACTTTGGTAGACAACAGCGGATTGTCGAAGACGCTTTTCTTCTGCTTTGCTGCTTCAGCCATGCCATTTCCTCCTTTCCTTGTGGTTAATAGCGCTTTCTATAAAGCGGTTACAATGTATTGTAAATCAACTCTCGGCGATATGCTATCCCCTTTCCTAGATTGCCGAAAATTATTCAAAACTGGTCTTTTTCCCTAGGCCCATCCTCTCTTATCAGTTCCAAGAAGAAAGAGAAAGAGGAATCCTGTTGCAATCGCTTTCTCCAAAAGGGATAATGACAAGGAAAACAGGAGAAGAAAATGGATAGCAGGAACATGTTCTCGTCGGAGCGCTTCAAGCTCATTGCCGACTACCTCAAGGAAAACAACAGGGCGACCGTCGATGAGCTGAGCAAGGTCCTCTATGTCTCCCTGGCCACTGTAAGAAGGGACCTTGCCGAGATGAGCAAGCTCGGCCTCATCCAAAGGACACATGGCGGCGCCGTCTTTCTGGATTCCTCAAACGAGGTCAACATCTTCGTCCGTATCGAAAAGAATGCCATGGACAAAGAGAAGACGGTCTCCATTGCCATTGACAAGCTTCCGGAATTCAATTCCGTCTTCATCGATAACTCCTCCACCTGCCTTGCCCTGGCCGAGAGAATGGACTTCTCCTACAAGACCATCATCACCAACGGCCTCCAGATCGCGGTCAAGCTTTCTAACAAGAGCGGCGTCAACGTCATCTTCCTGGGAGGGAACATCCAATACAATTCCTACTCGACCGATGGCTCCCTGACGACGGAGATGCTGGAGAAGTTCCATGTCGACTTGATGCTCTCCTCCGCTGCCGGCATCCGGCTTGACGGTGCCTATGAGACGACGGTCGAATGCATGCAGGTCAAAAGGGAAGCCTTCAAGAGGGCGGACAAAAGATATCTCCTTGTCGACAAGAACAAGTTCCAGAACTCCTTCGTCTATCGTGTGGAGAGCCTGGATAGCTATGATGCCATCTTCACCAATGCCACAGACGAGACGATCGCTCCCTATCAGGAAAAAGGCTTTCGCATCTATAACCGCTAGTCGTCGACCACAAGAAAAGGAGAGAACCTTTCGACCCTCTCCTTTTTTTCGTTCTAGTCCTTTTCCTCGAAATGGTATCGTCCGCTTCCGATCGTCTGCTTCGTTCCGGAAAAGTCGATCTCGCAGCTGGTGTTTGTCGGGACAAGGACATCCAGGAAGGCTTTGTCGTCCTTCCTTCCGATCTCGATCTCGATCTTTCCGTACGGCGTCAGGGTCGATCCCTTCAAGGAAGGAATCTCCTTGACAAGAAGCGGCTTGACAAGGAAGGCCTTGTAGCCGGGTTCCTTGGCCTCCAGTCCAAGAAGCCTCCGGTAGAGGAAGTCCCCGACAGCGCCTGAGGCGTAGTGGTTGAAGGAGATCATGCCGCCTGTTCCATCCTCGGGGACATTGAGCTTGCCGTTGTCGTCCAAACCATCAAACCTTTCCCAGATGGTGGTGCCGCCGGTGACGACCTCATGGAGCCAGGAGGGATTCTTCGTGTTGAGAAGCATCTTGATGGCCTCTTCCACATGCCCGTTGTCGGCCAGGGCAAAGAGGACATAGGGTGTTCCCGGGAAGCCGGTTGCGATCTTGTAGTCGTTTTCCCTTACCAGTTCTGCCAACCGATCGGCGGCCTTCTTCTGCATGTTCTTGCTAAGCATATGGAAATACAAGGGAAGGACATATCCTGTCTGGAATTCCTTCTTCTTCAGATGGCCATCCTGTTCGAAGAGAAGGCTCTGATAGCTATCGGCGACCTTGTTGGAGATTTCCCGGTACTTCTTCTCGTCGGCTGTCATGCCCAGGATTCCGGCGATTTGGGAAAGAAGGGAAGTGGTATTGAAAAGGGATGCCGTTGCGGTCCACTTATGGCGGGACTGGCACTCGGCCATGCTCTCTCCGGGAGCGACCCAATCGCCGAAGTGGATGAAGTCCAAGGTATGCCAGATGTAGCGGTTCTTGCCAAAGGAGAAGAGAGAGGCCCAGAAGAGGCATGCCTTGACGTACTTCTTCATCGTCAAATAGTAACGCCTGAGGGCATCCTTGTTTCCATAGGCCTTATACATCGCCATCGGGACAAGAATACAGGCATCGCCCCAGAAATCGCAGGCGACGGTGGGGAAGGTCAAAGGGAAGCCATAACCCTTGTGGGGAATGGTCGTGGGGATGGCACCGGTCCTCTTCTGCTCGCTCCTGAGGTCTTCCATCCACTTCTCAAGCAAGGCATCCATCTGGAAGAGATAGGTCGCGACCGGGGAGAAGAGGGCGATATCGCCCGTCCATCCCATCCTTTCGTCACGCTGCGGGCAGTCGGTGGGAATATCCAGGAAGTTGCTCTTGCTGGACCAGACGATGTTCTTTTGGAGCCTATTGATCCGCTCGTCGGAGCAGGAGAAGGATCCTGTCTCCTCGATGTCGGAATAGAGGGCATAGGCAAGGACGTCGATATCTTCCTTCCGGATGCCGGTTATCTCGACATAGCGGAATCCCATATAGGTCAGGGTCGGCTGATAGTCCTGCTCCCCATCCTTGCAGGTATAGTGGATTTCCTGCTTCGCGGTCCTAAGAAGGGCCATGTTGACATGTCCGTCCTCCCTGAGGATCTCGGCATGCCGGACATGGATGGCCTGGCCTTTCCTGGCATTGCGGATATGAAGGGAAACGACGCCGGCGAAATTCTGTCCGAAATCATAGACAAGGCTTCCATCTTCCATTGTCTTGACAAGGACGGGTTCTAAACATTCTTTCCTGTGGACTGGAAGGCCGTATTCGGCAAGGATCTTCGGCTTGAGCGTGACCTTTTCAAGTGTTGTCTTGTGGAAGGAAACGGAAGCATAGTCCTTTGTCGCGTCAAAGTCCTCGCCGTCATAGATATCCGCCTTCGTATAGGGGCCATCCATGCTGACCTCAAAGGAAGTATCGCTTCCTAGGATTTCCTTTCTTCCGTCCTCGTAGGTGATGTGGATCTCAAGAAGGAGAGCCTGTCTTTTGGCATAGATCCTGTTGGTCCTGCTCATGACAAAGCTTCCGACAGCCCAGCCACCGCTTACGGGAACAAGAAGCTCGTTTTCCTCTTGTAGCTTTGAGGTGATGTCCGTCACTTGGTACTGGAGATTGTGCTCATAGGACGTATAGCCCGGGGCGAGATACCTGTCCCATGCCTTCTTTCCATTGAGGAGCAGTTCATAGATACCAAGGGCCGTGGAGTAGATCTCGGCCTTCTTCACCTTTCCGGAAAGAAGAAACCGCTTGCGGAAGGTCATCACCTTGGGAGAGACTTTCTTCTCTGTGAATCGATAATCCCCGTCGGTGATCCATTTCCCGACCCAGGGATCGTCTAGCCTTCCCATGGCAAAGGAAAGGTCCTTTGTCGCCTTCTCGCCATTGCTGTCCTCGATATCAAGGTGGGCGACATATTCCTTGTAGGCTTCTAGGTCCTCATAGGGATAAGGGACAAGGACCTGTCTTGTGGCATCGAAGCTTTTTTCCCCGATGGTGATCGTCGCCTTCTTCAAAGTGACGTCTTTCCTATCGGAAAGGAAAGAGAAGGAGAAACGGGGATTTCTGTTATCGGTAACGACCCTTCCCTTTCTGGTCTCGACGCGGAATGAATCGATCTCAATCATGGTTTTGTCTCCTTGAAAGAAAACGGCTGGCAAGAATTACCTTACCAGCCGTAGGATGAATCGTCTAGTGTTTAGGCCTCCTGGGCTGTTTCTTCAACCGGCTTGCTGTCCTTGCGGATGAAGCGGAAGAAGTTTCCAACGATGCCAGAAAGGGTCGCGATGAGGAAGAAGACGATGCCGGTGATAGCAACACCGACACTGGCCATGTTCTCCGGCGTGCTGTTTTCGGCAACGACGTCGGCATTGGAGAACAAAAGGACGCTGATGCCATAGGCACGGCTGGTGATGAAGGCCATGAGACAGACCATGAAGAGGACAGGGACGAGGATCGTCAAGACGCTGCGGAGTCCGCTGACGGCTTTGTCGACATTGCCCTTGAAGGTGAAGAGACCGGAAGCGATTGCAGCAACGCCGAAGAGGAGAGCGAAGATACCGGCGAGAACGATGGAAGAGACGCTCATGCCGTGGAAGTATCCGGCGGCAGAGACGTTAACGCCATAGAGAATCAATCCAATGAGGCCGAGAAGGACGGAGAGGGCAAGAAGGATCGTTCCCGGCGTAAGGATCTTCTTGAAATCGATTTTCATTTAGTTCTGCTCCTTTTTGTCCAACACGTAGCAGAGAGCAAGACCGGCAGTGGAAGCGGCGGCAAGAGTGAAGGAAACGGCAACGACAGCGATCAAAGCCGATTCCCAAGCCGGGGTTATACGGCGGGTGCTGATGTTCTTGATGGCCGTCTGGGCGAAGGCATAAAGCTGATACTTCATGCATTCCCTGGCCGCATTGGCAAGCGTCGCGTCCTTGGAAAGGACATCCGGGGAGAGATAGCTCCACGTCTTGTCGACGCCACCCTGTCCCTGGTTGAGATAGATGGGCATCGTTGGCGCTGAAGTCGGCCATCATGGTAACGGTAGCCATGGCGCAGCCTTCGGGGTTGAAGTAGTAGGCGTTGTTCATCATGTCGGTCGTGGAGAGGCCCTTGAAGCCCCATTCGCCGCGGATGATGTTCTTGTTGAGCTCGACGTAGTGGGAAACGTTGGTGGGACCCATACGGTTGAAGGCAATCATGTAGCCGAGGGCATCGCCTTCCTCGAAGGAACCCTGGAAGGCTCTCAGTTCGGTTTCTCTGGCCTTCTGCTCGGTCATGTAGGCGGAGACACCGGCTCTGTTGTATTCCTGATCGTTGAAGCCGAGGTGCTTCGGTCCGACAAGGAGTCCCTTTTCGCGGGTGGCCTTGATGAATTCGGCACCCCAGATGTTGGTCAGCATCTCGTCTTCGGACATGTACTCGACGTTACGGCCGTTGTAGGGATTTCTGTGGACGTTCAAGGCAGCGGCCCAGACATTGTAGACACCGGCCCAAAGTCCGAAGTTGCCAAGGGCGCGGCCCCAACGATAGGCAAGGGCGGGATTGAAGGCGGAACCGCCAAGGGTCGGAGAATGGATGTTTCCCTTGAAGCTATAGGCTTCCGAGTCGGGATCGACATAGTAGGTTTCCTCAGGATCCTCGATCTTCTGGTTGCCGATAGAGACGCCGTTGAATCCGGCAGGGCCATCATACTGCTTGACGACAGGATTTTCGATGTTGGACAGCTGATCGGCCTGGTTTCCGCCGTGGGCGATGGCGCCAAGAGCTTCTTCCGCAGGGATTTGATTGACGAAGTCATCCCAGAAAGGACTCTCGATGTCGTTGACGGCATCGGCAGGCATGTTCTCCCAGGTCAGGCCCTTGTCAATGCCATCCATGTTGGAGACGGGCTCGTCATCCTTGATGACATACTGCTGGTTGCGGAGATTCTTCAGCCATTCATCCTTCTTGGGAGAATTGGCGATGGCGAATCCCTTTCCGTCATTGATGGTGTTGAAGTTCTTCGGATAGGTGCCATCCCAATCCTGACGGGAGAGATAGTCGATCTGATCTTCTTCGGAGAGCCAGTAGTTGATGTCCGTCGTCTGGAGCTGGTTCTTGATTTCCGTGCCATTTTTGGACTTGCCGAAGGTGGTGTAGTCGACAGAGCCTTCGCGGATGCCGTTCCAGGCAAAGGTGGAACCTTCCGCGCCCTCGACATCATAGCCCTGGTGGGCAAGGACATTGTTGACGGCTTCATGGGCACCGTTTCCGATAGCGAAGACATACTCACCGCCATCGAGGATATAGGTGCCATATCCGTTGGTGTCGTAAGAGGCAAGATACTTTGTCGGAAGAGAGATCTTCACATCCTCGGACTTACCCGGCTCGATTGGATCGGTCTTGGCGGAATTGAGGAATTGGATGGCGCTCTTCTCGATGCCGTTCTCACGATCGTAATCCGTATAAGGGACGTTGACGAAGAGTTCGGTGCGGAAGCGTCCGGTCTTTTCGGAATTGTTCGTAACACGAATGGTGGCCGTGATGTTTCCTTCGACGCTCAGGTCGACCTTCACATCGAGAAGCTCTTCCGTGTAATCCAGATAGCTCTGGCCATAGCCGAAGGTGTAGCAGACTTCCTGGTCATAGTTCCAGTTGCCCGTGGAGGCATAGACGCCAGCGGTGGAAGAAGCACCGGAAGACGTGTTGGCGATGGAATCATAATAGCGGGTCTCGTAGTAGTTGTAAACCTGTGTAGATGCCCTCGGCCTCGACGTAATACATACCACCGTTATAGGTTGCCGATCCACCCATGGATCCAGCACCTTCGTTCGTGATCTCGACGCCAGGCCACCTCGTATCTTCGAAGTCGAGGACACTCTGGTAGTCGGAATACATGTCGCCGCCGAAGTTCATCATGGACGGGGAGCTTGTGGAATCCGTGGCATAGGTGTCGGCAAGGGCACCGGTGGCATTCTCTTCGCCGGCAAGGACCTTAACGATGCCCGTGTATTGATAATCGTTGGGAAGACCGATATAGGCAATGCCATCGACTTCATGCTCACCGCCCTTGACAATCGGGCCAAGCTCGAACTGGCAGGACGTGCTCAGAAGAACGATGACCGGCTTTCCGGTTGCCTTGGCAGCATCGATGACGGCCAGTTCATCAGGAGAGAAGGCGAAGGGGTTCTGGTCAAGCGGATTGCCTTCGGAATCCGTCGTGGCTCCGGGCTTGAAGGTATTGCCCTCACCGCCCGGGCGGTTGAAGGTGACAATGTTGATATCGCCGGTCAGGGAAGAAGCCCAGCCGGCATCGGCCGTTCCGAAACCTTCCTGAGTGAACTTGGAAGGATTGACTTCGCGGATCTGGTAAGTGTCATAGGCAGGAGCGCTGGTGTTCGGGTATGCCGGTTTGTAGGTTGTTCCACCCCATCCAGAAGAGGCGATAAGCTGTTCCTCGTTGATTTCCGTATAAATTCCCTTCAGGGTCGGATCGAGGGTGAAGCCACCAGCCTCCAAGGCGCCGACAAGATCGACGGCATCCTTATTTCCAGCCTGGACCATTCCACGATAGGAATTGTAGGAAGCATTGCCCCAAAGGTTGATCTTTGCTTTGGCGGCAAGAGGAAGGGCGTTGTTGTCGTTCTTAAGAATCGCCGTGCCATCGATACCTTCCTGAACGGCGACGGCCTTCAGTTCTGCCATCAGCTCCTCAGGCTTCGTATAGTCAGAAGTGAATCTCGGCTCGCTCGTAATCGTCTCATAGGACGAAGTTCCCAAGGCGGCATCGACTTGGGTTCGCCACTGGTCGGCTAGTCCCAAACCCATGGTAGCCAAAACGGCAAGGGAGAAGGTTGTAGCGGCTACGCCACGGAAGACAGGGACGGTCTTCTTGTTGAAAATCATATTTCCCTCCTTGTGATAGGTATGATTTCATGTCTTGGGCGCTTGGTATTTTCCTTCCTTCCATTCGGAGTTCTGGCGCTAGCAGTTTACAAGCGCTTTCAAGACACCAACAAATTAACATACTCCATGGCGCTTTTGCTCGTTTTTAGGCAAGTTGAGAAAAAAATCGATTATCAATCATCTTTCAATGATATTTTGCTCATTTTCAATCATCAACAATCATAGTTTGCTTCTTTTCTTTCTTAATTTGCATGGCCTTTTTTCTGTCACCCAACGCCCATCCGTAAAAAGGCTTACATTCGTGTTTTCCACGAAAAAAGCCATCCTTGTCGGGGAGGATCCGACAGGGATGGCCAGAAATGCTCCAAAGGAGCCAGCTAGATAATCTTCTTGTAGTCGACCTTGAAGGCCGCGGCCAGTCTCTTCAGCTGCTCGTCGGTGATGGACTGACGGACATGGCCGAGGGTGAGGAAGTAGATCTGACTTGCCTTCTCGACGGTCTCGACAAGTCCGAAGGCCTCATCGAGGTCATTGCCCATGGCAAAGACGCCGTGCATGCCCCAGAAGACGACGCGATAGTCATGTGCCTTCTTGGCCGTCGCCTCGCCGATCTCGTTTCCGCCGCAGACCATCCACGGAAGATAGCCAACCCCCTCCGGGAAGACGACGATGCACTCGGTCGACATCCGCCACAAAGTCTTGGTGAATTCGTCCTCGTCCTCAGGAAGGACATAGGTCAAGGCAAGGGCATGGGTCGCATGGCAATGCATGACGACATGGTTCTTGTGATTGACGGCAAGGCGGGCGATATGGTTCATCAGATGGGTCGGGAATTCGCTTGTCGGCCTTCCGCCATCCTCAAAGCCCCAGAGAAGCTCGGCCGTGTGGCCATCCTTTCCGATGCGGACGATGCCGAGGTTGACTTCCGGGGCGATCTCGACGTTCTTGAAGTACTTTCCCGTTCCCGTCACGACGAAGACCCGTCCGATAAGGGGCGTGGCATCGAAGCCTAGATGGAAGACGCGGTGGGGTTCCTCGGGAAGATAGTCCCGATACTCCTCAGGATCGATGATCACGGAGATGTTGCCGCCGTTTCTTTCGTCCCAGCCCAAGCGATACATGTTCGTAGCGCAGCGGATGACCTCTTTAACAGTCGGGAGGTCGACGATTCTCATGTTGGCCATTTTCAGTTTCCTCTCTTTGCCAAGACATCCTTCTCGTATGCCTTCACTTCCCTGAGCCAATCATGGCCCGGGATTCCGTTCTTGTCTAGATAATACGCATAGACATCGCCCCAGGGATAGCTCTTGAGCTCCTCGACAAAGGCAAGACGCGTCGTATAGTCGAGTTCCCTCTCCGCTTTAAGGAGCATCTCCTTGGGTTCCAGGAAAGCCTTCAAAAGCGCCTTTTGGGTCGAGCGGATACCAATAATATAGGCCGCGATGCGGTTGATTGTCGCATCAAAGAAGTCCAGACCGATATGTGTCCTCTTAAGCAGGTCATCCCGGACGAGGCCTTCCATGATGTGGTTAAGCTCATCGGTATCGGTGACGACATGGTCGCTATCCCAGTTGACCGGACGGGAGACATGGAGAAGAAGCTCGGGGACATAAAGGAGGGCAGAGGAGAGCTTGTCGGAGATGAACTCGTTGGGATGGAAGTGACCGGCATCCAGGCACAGGGCGATCTGGTTCTTCGCGGCATAGCCCAGATAGAACTCGCCGCTTCCGGTCGTATAGCTTTCCGCGCCGATGCCGAAGAACTTGCTCTCGACGGCAAGAAGCTCGCTATCCCTATCATATGGTGTCGCAAGGATCTCGTCGAGCGATTCCGTCAGCCGCTTTCTCGCTTCCAGATGGGAATAGGGATCGTCCTTCATGCCATCGGGAACCCAGATGTTGGTGACGCACTTCTTTCCCAGTTCCCTTCCGAAATAGTCGCCGATCGTGACGCAGCACTTTCCGTGGCGGACCCAGAAGGAACGGACTTCCTCATCCGGAGAGGAGAGGGTGAAGTTATCCTTGTACATCGGATGGGAGAAGAAGGTCGGGTTGAAGTCCAGGCCGACGTCGTTCTTCTTGGCAAAGTCGACCCAGCCCCGGAAATCCTCGGGGAAGAGTTCGTCGATATCCCTTCCCTCAAGGGGCCTTGTCGCATAGATGGCGTGGAGATTGATCTTCTTCTTTCCCGGAACAAGGGAGAGAACCTTCTCAAGGTCTTCCTGAAGTTCCTGGAAGTTTCTTGCCTTTCCGGGATAGTTTCCGGTGACCTGGATTCCGCCGGAAAGGGCGTTGTCGTTTAAAAATCCCTGGATGTCATCTCCTTGCCAGCATTGGATGGAAATGGGGACTTCATCCAGTGCCTGAAGCGCCTTATCGGTATCGACCCCGATAGAGGCATAGGCTTCCTTTGCCCTTTGGTAGGCCTCTTTGATTTTCTCGTCCATAATCTATATACCTCCTTTTCCTGTCCTTTCTAGGAATCGTCTCTTCTTCCTTTTCCATGTCTCTTCATCCATCGGGAGATAGTTCTTGATGGTGATGGAATCCCTTATCCGCATCCGTCCCTCTTCCTTGTCAGCAAGAGCGCCAAGGGCGATAAACTGGCTCATGGCATTTCCTAGGACCGTGGCTTCGATCGGCCCTGTCTCGACTGGGATTCCTGTCGCGCAGGCCGCATAGCGATTGAGGATCTCGGCCTGGTTTCCCCCGCCGACGATGATGAGCTTTTCAAAGCACCTTCCGCCTATCCGCATCAGGTTTTCAAGGACAAGGTGATAGTTGATGGCCATCGACTGATAGATGACACGCAGGTATTCGCCCTTTCCGGAAAGCCTTTCCTGCCCTGTCCTTTCCAAGTAGGAATCGATCTTGTGGATCATGTCCCCGGGTGTCTCAAAGGAGGGGTCATCGGGATTGACGAAGCAGTCGACGTCCTTGCTTTCTTCGACAAGGGGGACAATGCTTTCGACAGGAATGGATTCCTCCATGTCGAGGAAGTTCTTCCTCAGCTCGTTAGCCATGAACATGCCCATGGTGTTTTTAAGGAAGCGGACGGTATTGTCATAGCCAAGCTCGTTGGTGAAGTTTGCCTTCATAGACTCCGTGGTGATGATCGGTTCCCTGAGTTCCGTTCCGATAAGGGACCAGGTACCGCTCGAGAGATAGGCGAAGTCGCCAAAGCCATCCGTGCCCAAAACGGCGCTTGCGGTATCGTGGGTCGCAACGGCAAGGATGGGGATGTCTTCTTCTAGTTCCGGGAAGAGATCATGGGACAAGATGCCATAGCTTTCCCCGGGATGGATGATCTTAGGGAAGATTTTTCTATCGACGCCGATCAAAGAGAGGAGCTTGGAAGAGATTTCCTGTTTCCGTGGATCATAAAGGGATGTCGTCGAGAGGTTTGTGTATTCGATCCTCTTCTCTCCGCCGAGGAAGTAGGCAATAAGGTCGGGAATCATTAAGATCCTATCGGCCTTTTCCAGTTCCTTCCTCCTTCCATAGAGCTGATAGATGGTATTGAAGTGGAGATCCTGGATACCGGTGATGGCATAGATCTCGGAAAAGGGAATCCTTTCCTGGAGTTCCTTCTGGCTTTGGAAGGTATGCGTGTCCCGATAGCAGATGGGATCCTCGATAAGCTTTCCTTCCTTGTTGAGCATCCCGTAGTCCACGGCCCAGGTATCGATACCGATGCTCTTTATGCCCTTGTGCTTTTCCAAAGCCGCATGGATACCGGAGACGACGTTTTCCAAAAGAAGGGAGAAGTCCCACCTCAGGATGCCGTCCTTTTCATAGATGCGATTGACAAAGCGCTTGTTCTCTTCATAGGAGAAGACATTCTTCTCATAGGTGACGGTCATCACACGGCCGCTTGTCGCGCCGATATCCACTGCAATGCATTTCATGGTGGTTTAAGTGTAGCATTCCGAATCCTTTTTGATGTGCTTTGATTGGCAACTTGATAAAAAATCTCTTTGTCCGTATATTTATTCACATCCACGCAAAAACGATCATGTTTTTCGCACTCATTCCCTTCCACGAAAAATATGTAAGCGATTGCTTTGATTGTTTTCTTTCTTTATTGATTGCTTCCCTTTTCCAGCAAAAACACCTCGACGTCCTTCTTTGATAGGGATTAAAAGCCATCCCTCTTTCCCCATCCGTGTCATTTGCTGTCTTCCCATTCCTTTGATCCCAAAAAGACGAGACCATCTTTTTACGGGATACTGCCCGGCTTTCTTTAAGCCAAAGCCGTACCCGAAGGCAACGACAGGCCTTCCTCCCGTTGCTCTTTGGGAAGGGAATCAAACGTTTAATGCCAAACGAAAATGACATGCCCCCAAGCGATTGACTTTTGTTCCCATACAAGGGAACATAGACCCGTGGAGAACAGAGGATGAAAGGAAAGAAAGTCAAGATCACCTATCCGGACGGGGCTTACTACATCGGAGAAGTCAAGGACGGGAAGAGGCACGGGCAAGGGACCTGTGTCTATCCTTTCGGTACCTATACCGGAAGCTTTGTCGAGGATGTCATCGAAGGCTACGGAGAATTCCGCTACAAGGACGGAACTTCCTACAAGGGCTTCTACAAGCAGTGCCAAAGGGACTACCAGGGAGAGTATAGAGGCAAGGACTTCAAATACGTCGGCCAATACAAGGACGACAAGATGAACGGAAAGGGAACGCTCTTTTGGAATTCCGGGGACGTCTACGAGGGCGAGTTCGAAAACGACACGCTTAACGGAAGCGGCAAGCTGACCTACAAGGACGGGACAATCCTGATAGGAACATTCGACCATAACGGCATGCCTAGGAAAGGAAAGCTCACCTTTCCCGATGGCGCCTACTATGACGGGGAGCTTATAGGCCTAAAGATGCATGGGCGGGGATGTCTATGCGGCAGGACGGAATATCCGATGGACGGCTATTTTGAAGAAGGCGTCTACTCCCACCCGGTAGGAATGACGAAGGAGCAGTTTGAAATTCTTAGGAAAAAGAGTGAAGCTTCCGGTCTTTCGATAAATTACTATCATGGCATCCTTGTCTTCCCGAAGAACTACAAGCCCGTGAATGCCTTTTGCAAGGAATGCAGAACGCTATTGAAGGCATACCGTTCCAGTGCCACCAAGCTTCCTGCCCTATATGGCATCCTGCAGCTGAAGGAATACGCAACAAGCCCATTTGGCATCGAGAAGAGGCAGAGGGAAGCCATCTATCTCTTGGCAAAATACTACATCGCCTATGCCTCCTGCGCCGCAGAATGGAAAAGCTATGCCGACTTGGCCAAGGAAGCGATCCGGAAACTGAAAGGTTTCAACGACAAGTCCCTGAAAAGAAAGATTCTCTATCTGGAAAGAGCCCTGGAAGTCCTCGATAGGATCAAGTGGAACGAAAGGATAGACCAGGCCGAAACCTTCATCTCTTCCCTGATGGTCGATGCCTCGGTTCAATCCCTGGGACATGAAAAAGTCACCTATGACTACGACTATGGTTCCTCCTCGTCATCCTCAAGCAGCGATGAAGAGGACAAAGAAGAAGAATATGAAGAAGTGAAGACCACCTACATAAACTTCAGGGACGGAAAGAAGGGCGTCGTTGTCGATGACGATAGTCTCTCTAGCTACAAGGGACAGCTTGTCGTCGATGAGTACACGAAGGAACCGACAGGTCTAAGATACAAGGACAATCACCTCTACGATGAGGACGGCCATGACCTAGGATCCTTCTCCGACCTAGGAACCTTCTATCCAAACCATTGATTGAAAATCCAAAGGACATTGATTTTCCTTTTTGGATTCCGAAAACCATTTCCTAAAGCAAGAGGCAATTCCATTCCGTTTGAACCTGAGGGATTCCTCCCTTTTGAATGCTTGCTCTTCCTTATCCCAACTTCCTTCGTCCTCTATTGGAACAAGAGGCGGAGTTCCGAAAGCCCTCCCTCATTGGAAGCAGGATGAGGCCCATCCGCAAACGCCTCCTTGACAGCTTCCAATGCCAGAACCGACAGAGACTGTTCTTTCCTGGGTGAAGGCAACAAAAAAGCAAAATCGGTTCTTTTTGAAGACTGGCCTTTCTTTTCCTCTTTGCTTTCTCCTGAAGACGTGCTGTCTCGATTCCAATTTGCAAACCGCGGATTCTTTCGTGACATGCCATCATCGTCATAACTAGGCGTAAAGAGCGGTTTTTTCCATCGGATACCTTCTTTATGCATTCGTGCGCCTGTTGGATTCCTACCGTAAAAAATGTGTCTGGACACAGAAATCACGGCTATCGATAAGCCTCTTTTTTTATTCTCCATCAAGAAGGAAACATAGAAATTGGTTAGCTTAAGGCTCACTTATCCTCAGCCCTGTCTTAGTAGACATGGCGTTATTTTGGTTGCCAAAATGGGATTTCCTATTTGAAAATGGCTTCTTGGAAATACAGGGAGAATCCAAGCAAATAGCATGAACATCCACTAAGGGTTTCCAAAGGAGGTCGGCCTTCTTAAGGATTCCATGGTCGATTTCAAATGATTGATCCAGGAAGAACTACGATTGCCTTGAAGTCCGTGAGCCACGCAAAGGAAGGACAACAAAGAAAATATCGGCGACAAGGAGAGCCCATTCGCAGGCAAAGGAAAATCCTCCACCGAAGAGAAGGCTCATGACAGTGTTCTCCTTTTCAAAAAGGAAGGTAAGTCCCATCGTAATGCTGCTGAGGACATTCAAGAGGGAGAAGGCCGATAGCTGAACGATCGTGAACTTCTTTCCCTGCCACAGGGCCTTGTTGAAGAACCCAATGAGGAACAGGATCGGAACAAGGCAGGCAAGGACGATTTCAAAGATACCCAAGGCAAAGAGTACGGGATTATCCGGGATGGGGAAGAAGAACTGCATGTTTTGCTCGACCTGGAAGGCTCCCTTTTCGGTATAGACATGCCATCCCGGAGCCGCAAGATAGATAACCAGGACGACAAGCGAAAGAAGGAAGAGCAGCCCCGAGGAAAGGCCCATTTTCTGAGCAGGCTTTCCTTCCTTGCCGCTTTGTCGAACACGTCGGATCATGAAGTATATTTCAAGTGCCACCGCGACAACAGGGACAAGAAGCGTGAGGATTTGAAGAATCACGTTCCATGCCGAATACTTCCATCCCATGAGGGCGACAAAGTAGAGAATGGTATTGAAGAGCAGTTCGACGATGGCAAAGACAAGGCTGAAGAGCTGATCGGCATCCTTCTTTCTTATCTTCGGGACCAGGAAGGCACAGAGCTCGAATGCAATATGGCCCACAAAGACAAGAACGAGGAAGATAAAGAAGACCAAAGAAGGCGTTGCGGAAACGAAAATCGAATACGGCACCGTATAGACGTTCGACGAAAGGAAGACAGGGAACGCATAAAGGAGAAGAAGCACTGCCGGAAGGATAAGATGAAGAAAGACAAGTCCAGGCGTGCGATCGATGGAAAGAGATCTCTCCTGGAAGACCGGAGTCTTGTCAGCATTTGCCGAAAGAGAGACGTTGCCTTCCTCCTTCTTTTCAAGGCCGAGAAGATAGTCCGTGCTCACGTTGAAGATACGGGCAAGCTTGACGATATTGTCGATTGTCGGCAAGGATTCCCCGTTCTCCCACTTGCTAATGGCCTTGTTCGATAGTTCCATAAGGTCTGCAAGCTGTTCCTGGCTGAGTCTCTTCTTTCTTCTTTCTTCATAAATGCGAGAGCTGATATCATCCATAAATGACACCTCCTTACGCCAGAAAAATATAATAGTCCTTTTGGTTCAATCCCACCAAGTGCAATGACAACTTCCTGAACCAGCGGTTCAAAAGAGCAAAACAGACTAAAACGAGCAATAACAAATATCAGTCAAGCATATTAAATTGGCATTTATAAATATTCTTTATATTATCGTCATTTTCTTTATTTCAGAGACAATATTTTCACTTTTGTCTTTATTGAGATATCGAATGACATCCTTGAAGCCTTCAAGATTTCAATGCTGTCTCTGCCAAGATAGTCGGTCACTAGGCGCAGAGGATTGAGACCGTCTCCTTCCCCGAACCCAGCCTCCAGAGGGCCATCCTTAATGCGATCTGCCATGCCGATTATGATTTCCCTTCCAACATCAAAATCAAGTTCTTCTCGGAGTATGCAAGGATTTCCAATCCCGTTTCCATATATCGTTAAACCCTTGACCAGGTCATGAAGGGACAGCAGTCCTTCAGGAATCCCTGTGTCGTCCGAATACTCAACAAGCTTGAGCTCATCGAGAACCACGGGGGAAAAGACCACGACGCATCATCAGTGCCTTTGAACATTGGATGAAATGCAAAACGGCTTCATAGTGGATCTGTCTGATCTAAATTACCGACGAGATGAGCAGATAAATTCCAAAGGAAACGGTGAGACAACTGACTCTCGAAACCAAAAAAATAACCTCCAATGCCGAAGCATCGGAGGCGCTTTTTTCAAGTGGTGACCTGGACGGGGTTTGAACCCGTGAATGCATCCTTGAAAGGGATGTGAGTTAACCGCTTCTCCACCAGGCCATGGGCTTGAAGAGATGGCGCCTACTGTAGGACTCGGACCTACGACCTACCGGTTAACAGCCGGTTGCTCTACCAACTGAGCTAAGTAGGCAGCGGAGAACACTATACCAAATCAAGGATTGCTTTGCAAGAATATAAAGACGAAAATTTAGCCTCTCTTCTTCTCGATCAGGTTCTTGACGTCTTCGACGGTACGGACGTCGAGCATCTCTTCCTGGGAAACCTGGCTGAGATTGAATTCCTGCTCGATGTTGATGAGAAGTTCGGCCGTATCCAGGGAATCCAGTCCCAGGTCTTCCAGTCTCGTCTCCGGGGTGACGCTATCGATATCGATGTGCTTCTTGCGGATCTGAGCGGAGAGAAGCTCCTTGAGCTTGGCATAAATGTCCATGTGATTTACCTCTATTTTGGTTTCGTCTGGACTAATATAATACAAAAGCGGTCGCTTTTCTATCCTCTGTTTCGTTTGTCTCCTCGTTGCTTTGATAAAACGTATGTCTATAATATTTTTGTATCTATCCATGAAACTTTTTGCTATGCTTGCCGATTCACCCGGCTGGATCTATGGTGGCGTCATGCTCGCCTTTCTTGGCCTTGCCATTTTCCTTGCGATTGCCATCTTCCTTTTCGCGACCATCCTTTTCACCATCTGCTATCGAAGGATCAATGACAGCAACATCCGCATCTATACCTACGACTATGCCCGGAAGAGCTTTTTCTTCTTCGACCGGAACAACCTCCTGCGCCGCAAGGAGATGAGCGAGAAGGACTTCGTTTCCCAGTTCCAGACAAGCGACTCCTATCAGGTGCGTAACTGGCTGGACAGCATCATCGCCGGAAAGAGCCATCGCGACTTCCTGCAGGCGGACGTCAAGATCCATGTCCGTGGCAAGGCCATTCCCTCGATCCTCGAGCTGACTGGTGTCAACAGGGAGAAATGCCTCCTCCATTTCGAGAGCCATCTTCTTCCCTTCTCGGCCTTTATTCCCTCTGCCAGCAAGAGAAGAAGGGCAAAGTACATGCTTCCATCGACCGAAGAGGCGGAATCCTTCCTTTTGGAGAGCGATCCCAACAGCCTTGCTTCGGCCTACTATATCTCCCTCTATCTTGACGAGAAACAGAAGACGCAGGAATCCTTCCGCGAGCTCATGGAAATCAGCCAGATGACGTTGGAAATGCTGGGAGGGTATCTCAACAAGGACAGGCGGCTTTTGGCCTTTACCGAAAGCGAGTTCTTCCTTCTTTCCACGCTCAACATGTCCAAGGCGATGTGCATGCAGTTTGCCTCGACATTGGAAACGAAGATCAGGCAGGTCATCAACCGCTCCCACCCGGACACGAAGGTGAAGTTTGCTATCGGCCTCTCCACGGGCACCTACTTCCAGAAGGACTACAAGAAGGCCAAGGAGCAATGCCAGTTGATGTGCGAGGCTATCCGCAAGGGTGACTACAAGAGCAGCATCCTCTTCTATGACCAGGACTTCTTCCTCAAGGAAAGAAAGCGGAAGACCGATCGGGAAGAGGTGAAGATGCTTATCCGCAACGAGACCTTCCGCATCTACTTCCAGCCGACTCTGGACATCACTTCCTTCCAGCCATCGCTCTATATCCTCTCCATCAACACCTATGGCACATCCATCACGGACTTTAGGGAAATCCAGAGAATCGCCTCGACAATCCGAAACGGGGCCGAGGATCTCTTCCGCGCCTTCAGCGGCAAGTTGGCAACCATCCTTGGCAGTCAGAAGGAAAGAAGGAAATACCTCTTCCCTGTCGTCTATTCCTCTTTGGATAGCCTAGCAAAGGCGATGGGACATAACGACAATAGGAACTTCGACCTTGTCCTCTCCCTGAGGGAAAGCGACCTTCTTCCCTATCTTCCGTTCCTGAAGCAGGTCATCGAGCGCTTCGAGGATCTTGAGAAGAAAGGCTTCCACCTTGCCATCCATATCGCAAACGCCACCTCCCTTCTTCCGAACCGCCTCCTTCGTCTCTTCTCCTACGTCATCGTGGGAAAGGAGTTCACAAGCCAGCTCGGCGAGCCGAATGCCTTGACAAGCCTCCAGCTTATCGAGTCGGACTATCTGCCGTTGAAGGTTCCTATCCTCTATCAGGACCTTGCGGACAATAGCCAGGTCGAGCTTTGTGCCCACTATGGCGGGAGCATCTTCCAGTCGCGTTCCTTGGGCGAACTTTCCTCGCGGCCGGAAGAGATCGAGAAGGATGCGCTTGATGCGCTGAAGGAAAGCCTTAACTAAGAGATTCCACAAAGGAGAACACACCATGGCTGACAAGAAAGTAAAGTTCATCTGTTCCAAAAGCGAAGATCTGACGAAGTGGTATACGGACGTCTGCCTCAAGGCGGAACTGATGTCCTATGCCAAGACAAAGGGATTCATCGTCTACAGACCCGATGGCTACTCCCTCTGGGAAGAAATCCAGTCCTATCTGGATGCCCGCTTCAAGGCCCTCGGCGTGCGGAATGTCTATCTTCCGACCCTCATCCCCAATTCCCTGCTCCAGAAGGAGAAGGATTTCGTCAAGGGCTTTGCCCCGGAATGCGCCGTCGTCACCCAGGGTGGCGGAAAGGACCTTGCCGAGACGATGGTCGTCCGTCCGACTTCCGAATGCCTCTTCTCCGACCACTTCAAGGACATCGTCCACTCCTACAATGACCTGCCAATCAAATACAACCAGTGGTGCTCCGTCGTCCGCTGGGAGAAGACCACCCGTCCCTTCCTCCGCGGTGCCGAGTTCCTCTGGCAGGAAGGCCATACCCTCCACTATTCCAAGGAAGAGGCCAAGCAGTTCGCCCTTTCCATCCTCCGCATCTACAACGAAATGGGAAGGGATCTACTGGCCATCCCCTTTGTCATGGGACAGAAGCCCGACAGCGAGAAGTTCGCCGGAGCCGAAGAGACCTATACCATCGAGGCCCTGATGCCCGATGGCCAGGCATTGCAGTGCGGAACGACGCACTATCTTGGAACCGGCTTCCCCGAGTGCTTCAACATCCGCTTCCTGGACAAGGACAACCAGCTCAAGTATCCCCACTACACTTCCTGGGGTGTCTCCACGAGGCTTCTTGGTGCCCTGATCATGGTCCATGGCGATGACGAGGGCCTTGTCCTGCCTCCGAAGGTCGCTCCGATCCAGGCCGTCATCATCCCGATCCGCATGGATACCTGCAAGGAAGTCCATGTCGCCTGCCAGAAGCTTTGTGACCAACTGAAGAAGGCCGGTATCCGCGTCTATCTGGACGATTCCGACAAGACGCCGGGCTGGAAGTTCAGCCAGTACGAGATGAAGGGTATCCCTGTCCGTATCGAGCTCGGCCCCAAGGATCTTGAGAAGGGCCTTGTCAGCCTCTCCATCCGCTACAACGGCGAGAAGAGACAGGTTCCTATCGATAACGTCGAAGAGACGATCCTCGCTCTTCTTGACGAGATCCAGAAGGGCATGTACCAGAAGGCCTATGACTATCTGAAGTCCCACATCTATCCCTGCACGACCTATGAGGAAGTCAAGGATGTCCTCTCCAGTCACAAGGGATTCTGCAAGATGATGACGACCGGCGAAAGCGAAGACGAAGCGAAGATGAAGGCGGAATTCTCCGCCACGCCGAGAGTCCTTCCCTTCGACGAGAAGAAGTTCGCCGACAAGGATCCCCTTTCCGGAAAGGACTGCGACCAGGTCATCTACTACGCCCGTGCCTATTAAAACCAAAAGAAGGAAACACAAATGAACATTTTCGATGAAAGAATTGCTCTGCTTCAGCGCCAGATGCGCAAGGATGGTCTAAGAGCCTATATCATCCCCGCGACCGATCCCCATATGTCGGAATCCTATTGCGACCACTATGGCGCGATGCGGAAATACTTCTGCCCCTTCCGCGGACAGGACGGAACCCTTCTTGTCACCTTGGATTCCTATGAGATCTATACCGATGGCCGCTATTGGATCGAGGCGGAAAAGGAACTGGAAGGCTCTTCCTGCCTTCTTGTCAAGGATGGCCATCCGGGCGTCAAGACGCTCTTTCAAAGGATCCGGGATGAGGAGCTCTATCCCCTTGGCATGGATAGCTCCCTCTTTTCCATCGATGACCTCAAGGCGCTCTATCTCGACAAGGACCATCCCATCTATTCCCTGGACTATTCCTTCCTCGTCCAGGATCTTCCTTCCCTTCCCAAGGAGAAGATCTTCCGCGTCGATGACAATCTCCTTTCGACCACGCTTTCCCAAAGGGTGGATGAAGTTCTCTCCAAGGCAAGGGAGAAGGGTGCCAGCAGTATCATCCTGACGGCGCTTGACGATATCGCCTTTGTCCTTGGCTATCGCGGAAAGGATATCGTCTATACCCCTGTCTTCTATTCCTACCTCTTCCTCTCCGGAAAGGGCGACATCGATCTTTTCATCGACGAGGAGAAGCTTCCCGAGGATTTCGACCGGAACACGATCCATGTCCATCCCTATGATTCTGTCTTCGCCTTCCTGAAGGAGAGAAAGGAAAAGGTCCTCGTCGATCCCAAGAAGACCAATGCCCGCATCTATTCCCTCATCGCGAACAAGGTCCTTGCTACCTCCCCGGCCTATCTTCTCAAGGCCATCAAGGGCGAGAAGGAGATCGAAAACACGAGACGTGTCCATGAGATCGATGGCGTCGCCGTCCTCAAGCTGATGAAGTTCATCGAGGACAACATCCAGACGAGGGATATCGACGAACTGGAAGTCGCTAGCTATCTCGATGGCGTCCGCCTGAGAGGAAAGGATTGCTATGACCTCTCCTTCGAGACGATCGCTGCCGTCGATAGCAACGGACCGATGATGCACTATGCCCCGACCAAGGCGTGCCACAGTCCCTTCACGAAGGACTCCCTGACGCTTCTTGTCGATTCCGGAGGCCAGTACTATGGCGGAACGACGGATATCACCCGCACCTTCCTTGCCAAGCCGACAAAGGAAGTCATCCACGACTTCACCCTCACCCTCAAGAGCCAGATCTCCCTCTCCCGCCAGGTCTTCATGCGCGGCTGCTCTGGCCATGCCATCGACATCACGGCCAGGGAAGTCATGTGGAAGGAAGGTTTGGACTACAAGTGCGGAACAGGACACGGCGTCAGCTACATGGGTCCTGTCCATGAAGGCCCGATCGGCTTCCGCTACTACACCACCATGCAAAGGGATGATAACGGCACGCTCGTTCCGGGACATGTCATCACCATCGAGCCGGGCGTCTACAAGGAAGGGAAGTACGGCATCCGTCTTGAAAACGAGCTTCTTGTCGTCGAGAAGCAGAAGACCGACCAGGGCGACTTCCTCGGCTTTGAGACCCTGACCTATTGCCCCTACGACCGGAAGGGGATCGATGTCACCATGCTCGACGACGAAGAACTCTCTTGGCTTAACGACTACCTCGCCTTGGTGGAGAAGAAACTCACTCCCCACATCGACGATCCGGAACTTCTTTCCTATCTCCACAAGCAGTGCGAGCCCTTCAAGAGGTGAGGAAGATCGTCCTCTTCCAGCCGGAAAAGCCGGCCAATACCGGAAACATCATCCGCCTTGCGATGGCGATGGATTTTTCCTTGGCGATCATCGGCCCTGTTTCCTTCTCCCTGGACGACAAAAGCCTTAAAAGGGCAGGGATGGACTACCTGACAGGCGTTCCCATCGAGCTCTATCCCGATCTGGACACCTTCCTTTCCGGACACAAAAAGTACGACGCTTACTTCGTCACGCGCTATTCGCCCAATGTCTATTCCGACTTCGATCTCTCCGATCCCAACAGGGACCAGTTCTATATGTTCGGAAAGGAATCCTCTGGTCTTCCCAGGCAGTTGCTGGAGAGGAATATTCCTAGGACCATGCGCATTCCGATGGCGATCAACGCCAGAAGCCTCAACCTCTCCGATTCCGTCAGCATCATCGTCGGCGAGGTCAATCGGCAACAGGGATTCCATGGCCTAGCCCTGAAGGAAGCCATCAAGGGAAAGGATTCCATCTTGCATTGATGCGCTTTGGGGCCTATACTTTACTCACCTAGGACATATGCGGCTTTCCGACACGTATTGCATATGGGCCTATATGCCGGCGCAGCGTTGAAAGCCTGCCACAGAGCAGGAATCCCAAACGCCCGTTGCGGTCCTAAAAAATCAAAAACAGGGAAATCGTCCCTCGTCCTATGGGAAAAGGCGGAAGGCTTCGGTCTTCCGCTTTTTGTGTGGTAGAATGGATTAGCAAAATAACCGGAGGACCTATGAGAAAAGAGTTATTGGAAGTCTCTGCTCTGCGCTGCCTGGCCTTGGACATCATCGCCCGGGCAAAAAGCGGCCATCCTGGCATGGCCCTATCCGCCGCCCCCTTGCTTTATGCCCTCTACCGGGATCACCTCGTTGCCGCCCCCAGCGATTCGACCTGGATCAACCGGGACCGTTTCGTCCTCTCCGCAGGGCATGGTTCCGCCCTTCTCTACGCCCTTCTCCATCTCTGTGGCTATCCCCTTCCGATGGATCAGCTGAAGCTCTTCAGGAAGCTTCGTTCCCTGACGCCTGGCCATCCCGAATTCGGCCATACCGCCGGCGTCGACTGCACGGCCGGTCCCTTGGGTCAAGGTATCGCCCAGGCTGTCGGCATGGCCCTTGCCGAAAGGCACCTCCGGCATCTCTATCCCGAAGGCGAAAGGCTTGTCGACCATTACACCTATTGCCTTGTCGGCGATGGCTGTCTGGAAGAGGGTATCAGCCAGGAAGCGATCTCCTTTGCCGGCATCGAGAAGCTCAACCGCCTCATCGTCCTCTACGATCGAAACGATTGCACGCTCGATGGCCCGCTTTCCGATTCCTCCGTTGAGAACGTCCGCCTGCGCTTTGAGGCTGCCCAGTGGAACGTCCTTGAAGTCATGGACGGAAACAACGTCGAGGAGATCAGCAAGGCAATCGCCCTTGCCAAGCAGGCCCAGAGCAAGCCGACCCTCATCCTCTGCCATACCGTCATCGGCTATGCCTCTCCCTATGAAGGCTCCCACAAGAGCCACGGCAAGGCCTTCTCTCCGGAGGAAGTCCTCCAGACGAAGAAGAACCTCGGCTATCCCTATGGCGAGTTTGAGGTCCCACAGCAGGTCTATGAGACTTTCCGCGACAGCTTTGCCCAAAGAGGCGAGGAGGCCCTAAGCGCCTACAAGAGAGACCTTCTTTCCTATCGCAAGGACCATCCGCAGAGCTATCTCCAGTTCGAGAAATACCTGGAAAACGATATCGCCCACGACCTCTTCTCCTCCGCCCCGGTCTATCCGGAAGGCTTCAAGCAGGCCACAAGGGATACGTCCCAGAGCCTTCTGGAGCTTCTCTATCAGGAAGTCCCGATCCTTGTCGGGGGATCGGCCGATGTTGCCGATTCGGTCAAGACCCGCGTCAAGGGCCTAGAAGACATGACGCCGGAACACCCCGAAGGCAAGAACATCCGCTTCGGTATCCGCGAGTTTGCCATGGCCAGCATCGCCAACGGCATGCTCCTCCACCACGGCGTGAGGCCCTATGTCGGTTCCTTCCTCGTCTTTGCCGACTACATGAAGGGTGCCTTGAGGATGTCTGCCATGGAAGGCCTTCCCGTCGTCTATCTCTTCAGCCATGATTCCATCGCTGTCGGCGAGGATGGCCCGACCCACCAGCCGATCGAGCAGCTTACGATGCTAAGGACCATCCCCAACTTTGTCGTCTACCGCCCCTGCGATGCCGTTGAGACGGCCGCTTGCTATCGCCTTGCCTTTGCCTCCAAGGACCATCCCTCTGCCATCATCCTGACAAGACAGGCCCTTCCCCTACAGATCCATTCCTCCTTTGAGAAGTGCGCCTTTGGTGCCTATGTCCTTGAGAAGGAAACGCGACAGGAGCCCGACCTTGTCCTCATCGGCTCTGGAAGCGAAGTCGACCTCCTCTCCCAATGCCGCAAGCTTCTTCTCGTCGAGGGAATCGACTGCCGTGTCGTCAGCATGCCTTCGACTGCTCTCTTTGACAGGCAGGAAGAAAGCCACAAGGAAGAAGTCCTTGGAAAGGACTATGACAAGCGCGTCTATGTCGAGATGGGAAGAGGGGACATGCTCTACAAGTACGCAAGGCATGTCATCGCCATCGATACCTTCGGCAAGTCCGGAAGCTATGAATCCCTCCTTGAGGAATTCGGCTTCACGCCCGAGAAGATCGTCGACAAGCTCCGTTCCTTCCTTCTGAAGTAGTTTGTCCATCGACTCCTGGGGAGGGCATTGTCCCTCCCTTTTTGCTTTCTTCTTTCCCAAACGGGTTTTCATTTTCCTCCTTGCCTCCAAAAAGGTAGTGAAACCCCCAGAAAGGAGAACACGATGACAAAACGAAACAAGTTGACGATTGCCCTGGCTTCCTTCTGCCTCTCCCTGACACTCCTCGGCGGCCTTTCGACTTTGACCAAAGGCTTCACCGACTTCCGCTTCGAAAACCTGGAGCAGGAGACGGAGCTCGGCGCAACGGCCGTGGAGAACATCCGCTTCCTCTCCGAGACGAACTCCGTGCTAGCCGATGGCTCCCTGAAGAAGGAGATCCTCTACGAGATCCAGCCCGCATCGGCAAAGGACGAGACTTTTTCCTACCGCCTCGATTGGAACGATGCGCCCACCGCCGGAAAGGAAAGCGATTCCTGGAAGGATGGCAAAAACGCCGAGGACTATGTGACCTATCAGGTCAATGCCCAGGAAAGCCGGATTTCCTTCACCTGCGCGGAAGCCTTCGGCCATCAGATGACCTTCGTGATGACCGCAGTCAGCAATCCCGATATCCGCGCCTCCCTGACTTTGGACTACAACAGAAGGCTCCTTTCCAACGCCCGCATCGAGACCACGCCGACATTCGATCCCGGAAAGGGCATCAAGGTCCATGTCGTCAACGAGGTCTACAGCATCGGAACGATGGGCGAGAAGGCAAGAAACCTCACCCCGACGATCGAAGTCACCTACAAGAACAACGGCACCAGCTTCGATAGCCTCTTTGCCGACATCAAGGTAGATGGCATCAACAGCCAGAACTATAAGTACCTTGGGACGGACTACTCTTCCCCGAGCAAGCTTCTTTCCGACATGAAGGAAAGGGTCCGGAACTACCTTCTGACGATCCCCAGCGCCGATGGGTCGAAAGTCTTCGACCAAAAGACCTTCCAGTCCTACCTGACCTATAGCTATCATGCCTATACGAGCTATCAGCCGATCTACGAAAGCACGTCGATAAGTCTCCAGGAGTTCATCAGGCGCTATCAGGCGGCCTACGCTTCCGGCTCCGGCTTCCACATCCACGTCGATGCCGAGGGCAAGGCCAGCTACGATAGCCTCATCGCCTTGAACCTAACTGCCTCCACCCTTACCGGCCTATCCTTCTCCGATTCGGGTATCGTCTTCTAGACCGTCTTAACTTTCCATTCCGAAAAAGGTAAACTATTCCGGTCTCAAAACGAGGATATCGAAATGGAAAGAAAGAAAAGACTTCTGACGAAGAATCTCGACCCGAGGAAAAGACGCCTGCACCACATCCGCGTCGCCGCGACGACCGTCCTTGTCATCCTCCTTCTTCTCATCGCCGGCTGCTTCGGTATCGGGGAATATCTCGTCCTCTTTGCCGTCGGCCCGAGCGAAATCATGGGAAACGTCAACCTCGATCCCGGAAACACGGGTGGGGATGGCGAAAAGACCGTGGTGGACGAAAACCGCGAGAAGTTCAAGGAACTGAAGGAAGATTGGCTCTCGGGAATGACGATCGAGGATGTCTCCATCCAGTCCGACGATGGCCTCAACCTCAAGGGCTTCTACTATCCTGCCAAGGGGGAGAGCCATGACTACGCCCTTCTTCTCCACGGCTATCGCGACACCCACAAGGGCATGGAAAACTTCGCCTATGTCTACAACACCTACATGAACTTCAACTGCCTCCTTCCGGACATGCGCGCCTGTGGGGAAAGCGAGGGCAAGTATGTCGGCATGGGCTATCTCGACAGCAAGGATGTCGCCGACTGGGTCGACTATATCGTCACCCAGGATGCTCAGGCCCGAATCCTCATCTCCGGTGTCTCCATGGGCGGCGCGACGACGATGATGGTCTCCGACCTCGAGCTTCCCGACAACGTCGTCTGCTTCATCGAGGACTGCGGCTATACGTCCGTCTGGGACATCTTCGAGCATGAGCTGGATTTCCTCTTCCACCTTCCGGCCTTCCCGCTTCTTTACGTCGCCAGCGCCATCTCTTCCCTCCAGGTCGGCTATTCCTTTACGGAAGCGTCCTCCCTGGATGCCCTCTCCCGCTGCGAAAAGCCGATGCTCTTCATCCACGGAAAGGAAGACGACTTCGTCTCCTATTCGATGCTGGACAAGGTCTATGCGGCAAAGACAAAGGGCGTCAAGGAAGAGCTCTCGGTCGATGGGGCCGGCCATGCCTGTAGCTATCTTCAGGATCCGGAGCTTTACTTCACGACCGTCCATGACTTCCTTGAGGAGAACTTCTTCGTCGACTGAAATCCGAGCCGAAAATAGGTAAAAGAAAACGTCACCCCGCGATGGCAGGATGACGTTTTTTGATGCCTTCTGGATTAGTGCTTCCTTCTGGCGTTCTCGCTCTTGAGCTTCCGCTTGAGGCCCTTCTTGAGGAAGAAGTCGTGCTTGCGGTAGTCCGCGATGGTACCGGCCTTGTTCACCTGACGCTTGAAGCGCTTCATGGCGTCGTCAAGTGTTTCGCCGTCCCTGACAGCTGTTCTTGGCAAATGAAATCACCTCGTTTTCTGAAAATTGCCTCGATGATTCTACCAAAGAGCCTTATCCCAATTCAAGGAATTTCCGTCCCTATTGAGCAAAAAGGTCAGTATTTTATCTCCTGGCCGTTGAGGTCATAGGTCCTGTCGATGATGCCGCTTCCCAAAAGCCGCTCCCCAAGATAGAGGCAGGCGATCTGTCCCTTGGCGACATAGGGATAGCGAGGATAGGAAAGACAGGCTTCCTTTCCGCCCTTGAGGACTTCCAAGGTGACGGGCATGTCCTTCCCCCGATAGCGGAACTTGCAGTTGCAGGAAAGACGACCCGCAGGAAGGTCGGATCCGATCCAGTTGAAATGGGTCAGGAGGCAGCCATAGGAGAAGCGGAACTCGTTATCATCCTCCTGAGCGACATAGAGGATGTTCCTTTCGACATCCTTGCCGACGACGAAGAAGGGAAGGGTCTTGTAGCCCTTGATTCCGCCGATGTTGAGTCCCTTGTGCTGGCCGACCGTGTAGTAGAGGACGCCATCGTGCCTGGCGATCTTGTTTCCCGTGGTGATATCGACGATGTCCCCTTCCTTGCTGGGAAGGTAATTATTGAGGAACTGCTTGAAGTTTCTCTCCCCGATGAAGCAGACGCCGGTGGAGTCCTTCTTCCTGGCGACCTTGAGGTGGAGCATGTCGGCCTTCATCCTCACTTCCTCCTTGGTCAAGGATTCCAGGGGGAAGAGACACTGGGAGAGCTGATCCATGCTGATCTGTCCGAGAAAGTAGGATTGGTCCTTGTTCTTGTCGAAGGCCTTGTAGAGATGGCTTTCCCCGTTCTCGTCGATCCTTTTGGCATAGTGTCCCATGGCGATCATGTCGAATCCGGAAAGCTTGGCAAAATCAAGGAAGGCACCGAACTTGATGTACTTGTTGCAGAAGACGTCGGCATCGGGCGTATAGCCCCGGCGATAGGTATCCAGGAAATAGGAAAAGACATCATTCCAATACTCGTCGATGAAGTCCTTCCTCAGGATCGGAATGGACAGCTCGAAAGCCGTCTCGGCCGCATCGTCATAGTCGAGTTCCTGGGAGCACTTGCTTCCGAAAAGGGTGGGATTGCCAAGGATATCGTTGTTGGCGATGGAATCCCAGTTGCGCATGAAACAGCCGGTGACGTCATAGCCCTGGAGGATAAGAAGATAGGCGGCAATTGCCGAATCCACGCCTCCGGATAGGCCGACAAGGACTTTCTTCTTCATCCCCACAGCTCCTTGCTGTCAAGAAGGATGGTAAAGGGACCATCATTGACAAGGTGGACCTTCATGTCGGCGCCAAAGACGCCCTTCCTTGTCTTTCCCGGAAGTTTTTCTTCCATTTTCTTGACGAAAGAGACGTAGAGGGGTTCCGATTGGCTTCCTTTCAGGGCCTTGACGAAAGAGGGCCTATTCCCGGAAGTCAAATCCGCATAGAGAGTAAACTGGCTTACAAGAAGAAGCTCCCCATCGATATCCGCAAGGGAGAGATTCGTCTTTCCGTTCTCGTCCGCAAAGATTCGGAGCTTGAGAAGCTTGTCGATCATCCTGTCGACGATCTTTTCGTCATCGCCCTGAGTAAAGCCGACAAAGATAACTTCCCCGCGGCCGATCTGGCCGACGCACTTCCCGTCGATATCTACCGAGCCATTAAGGCATTCCTGTATCAAAAGACGCATGGCAACATTATACGCCAAAGAGGCTCGGATTCATCCTTGTAAGGAGTAGAATATTCCCGAGGTGACCCACATGGATTACAGTGACTTAAAGGCGATGGCCAAGGAGATAGAAAGGCATCTTGAGGAAAGGCCGCTTTTGGGAATCGTCCTCGGTTCCGGGCTTTCCTATCTCAAGGACTATCTTGTCGAAGATGACAGGATCGACTTTCATAACATCCAAGGCCACCCGCTCTGCACCAACAAGAGCCACAAGGGATGCTATCGTCTTGGAACGACCCATGGCATCCCCTCGATTGTCGTGGACGGAAGGCTTCATTTCTATGAAGGCTATTCCGCCAGGGAATGCACCATCCCCGAAAGGATCCTGCAGATCCTCGGCGTCAAGTTCCTCATCCTGACCAATGCTGTCGGTGGCGTCACTTCTGGGCCTGGCACGGTATTGGTGACAAAAGACCAAATCGCCTGTCTTGTCCCTTCCCCGCTTTATGGAGAGAACATCGAAGAGTTGGGTCCCCGTTTTCCGGACATGTCGGAAGTCTATGACCCTGCGCTTTCCAAGACGATCCTTGAAAAGGCAAAGGCCGAGCATCTCTCCTGCAAGGAAGGCGTCTTCATGCAATTTCCAGGACCCCAGTTTGAGACGAAGGCCGAAGTCGAGATGGCAAAGCGTCTCGGAGCGGATAGCGTCGGCATGTCGACAGGTATCGAGGCTATCGCAAGCCGCCATGGCGGCATAAGGAATATCGGCCTCTCCCTCGTCACCAATTGGGCCTGCGGAATAAAAGAAGGCAAGATCACGGACGAGGAAGTGCTCGTCGTTGCCAAGTCCAGCGAAAGGACGATGCGGCGTGTCTTTGAAATAGCTCTGGAGGCTATCGAAAATGATCAATAAGCCCCTCGCCTATAGAATGCGGCCGAAGCTTCTTGAGGATGTCCTCGGCCAAAAGAAGATAAAGGCCTTTTTGAACAATCTCCTTGAGAACAAGGCCTTGGTCTCGATGATTTTCTATGGCCCTCCGGGAACCGGAAAGACAACCCTGGCCCAGGCCTTTGCCAATTCCTTTGATGCCTATTCTATCCGCCTCAACGCGGTTTTGGACAACAAAAGCCAGATGCAGGAAGCCTTCGACGAGGCTATCCGCTTCAATCCCAGCATCGTCATCATCGATGAGATCCACCGACTGGACAAGGCCAAGCAGGATCTTCTCCTTCCCCATCTTGAAAACGGGGACTTCTACCTCATCGGCTGCACGACGGCCAACCCCCTTATCTCCCTCAATCCCGCCATCCGCTCACGGACCCGGCTTTTGGAATCCGTCCCTCTTTCCAAGGAAGATATCCTGGAAGGCCTAAAAAGAGCGGTCAAGAGCAAGGACGGCCTTGCCGATTCAAGGATGTTTGATGAAGATGCCTTGCTTTATCTCGCCTCGATTTCTTCGGGTGATCTTCGCTTTGCCTACAATCAGCTGGAGGCTATCGCCCTAAGCTTTTCCAAGAGCCATCAAATCGCCCTTGAGGACGTCAAGGAAATCGCCATCGCCCCCAACTATCTTTCCGACAAGGACGAGGATGAGCATTACGATACGGTCTCGGCCTTGCAGAAGTCCATCCGCGGAAGCGACGTCGATGCCGCCATTTATTACCTTGCCAAGCTCCTCAAGGGCGGGGATATCGAGGGGCTCATCAGAAGGCTTCTTGTCACGGCCTATGAGGATGTGGGACTTGCCAATCCCCAGGCGGTCGACCGCTGCTATCATGCCTGTCTTGTCGCAAGGGAGGTCGGTCTTCCGGAAGCCATGATTCCGCTATCCTTCTCCGTCTGTGACCTTGCCCTTTCCCCGAAATCCAAGGCCTCTTATCAGGCAATCCAGGCGGCAAGCGATCTCATCGATAGTTCCCCGACCCATGTCAGAAGCTATCTGCGTCTGAAGACGACCGGCATTCCCAGGGATGAGCAGTATGACTATACGGATCCGGAGCTCTGGCCCCACCTTCTCTATCTTCCGGAAGGCATGGAAAAGACGACCTTCTTCCACGGCTGGGGAAACGGGAAATACGAAAGGGCCCTGATGGAGGAATATCAGCGCCTTTCTTCCCTTATCAAGGCCGATTCCATCTCCAAGGCACGTCGGATCGTCGAGGAAGAAAGAAGGAAGAGAAAAAACGAAAAGACCGGCAGCCACTAAGACGCCGGCCTTTTTCATGGAATCCGTTTTGTTTTTGTCCTTCTCTAGAACCGATAATCCGTATTCAGCTTGGCGTTCATCACCTGGTAGAATCCCGTCACCTTCCTTGTCAAGAAGAGGAAGAGAACATATCCCAGAACCGAGATGGCGATGAACTCCCCCAGGAAGATCCATCCAAACTGGACGCCGAAGTAGACACCCTTGGAAAGGCCGTCCGTCGGGCCGAGGATGAAGGTGAATTCAAGGGAGAGGACAAGGCCGTTTGTCAGGCAGGGAAGAAGGCTTGAGAGGAAAAGGCTTCTTGCCATCGGCATCAGAAGACAGGCGCTGAGGGTCGCTAGGCTTCCAAAGACAATGTCCAATGGTCCCAGGAAACCGGAGGTGATGGAATAGATGTTGGAGAGGGCACAGCCGACCGTCAATCCGATGGCGTAGTTGGGATTGAAGAAGCAAAGAAGCATCAAAAACTCGCTGATCCGGCACTGGAAAGGCCCGTAGGAGATGAAGTAGAAGGCATAGGTCAAGGCGACGTAGAGCGCGGCGATGATGGCGTTAGAGGCAATGTCCTTGGTCGACATGTGGAAGCACTTGAGATAGGTCTTGAAAAAGCCTTCCTTTTCCGACGTCGACGTTTTGCTTTCTTTCATGAAAAAAGCCCCCTGTTAATGTTTTAAGCGGGGTGTTCATGGGTAGACCCGCTTGGTACGGAAAGTACTATACAATCCTCAAATGGACTTTGCAACGATTTTCTTCGGGTCGGCGACAAAGAGGAAACAGGTAAGGCTTCCGTCCTTTTCCGGTCCCAGGTCGAAAAAGATCGTCCTTCGTCCCATCTCCTCAAAGCCGATGTGGGGATAGAAGGCGAAGTTGCAGTCGGTGTCGGAATAGAGGTAGATGGGCTTGTCGCCGTATTCCATCGCCTTCAGGCAATAGTCCTTGACGAGCCTTCTTCCCATGCCCTTTCCCCGCAATTGTGGACGGAGGGAAAGGAGGGTGATCTCGCCCTGGAAGGTAAGTCCGGTCTTCTCCTTCATGTCCTTGCAGGCTCTTTGATAGAGGTCGCTTCCACCATTCTCCCCAAAGGCAATTCGATATTGTCTTGCGGCTTCCTTCCCAAGGGAACTTTCAAAAAGAAGGGGAGCCTTCTCGATCGTCCCCAAAAGGACACCCAGAACTTCTTCCTCTTCCTCGTAGACGATCGCATAGTTGCTCTCGGCAAGATGGGAAAGGACAAAGCCCTGGCCAAAGGCATGGCACTTTTCCTTCGTGTCGCAATAGCGGGAGAAGTCAAGGCTCTGTCCCGTCAAGGAGACGATCGTCTCGACGTCCTTCAGCTCCGCCTTCCGGAAACGTCCCCTGTTCATGCCTTCTTCTCCGCGGCCTTCTTGATCTGCTCGACAAGGAGGTCGAAGTCGGAAGGATTGTGGAGGATGTCGACTTTGTCAACATCGACGACGATAAGAGGCGAGGCCTTGTAGGAAGAGAAGACCCAATCGTCATAGCCTTCCCAGAGGAAATGGTAGTAGGAGACAAGCTCATCCCCAAGTTCGAAGGAGCGTCCCCTCTTGCCGATCCTCTCCAGGACCGTATCGAAGGATCCCTTCAGATAGACCATGACATCCGGCGCCTTCTTCGGCAAGGCCAAAAGGTCGGCCATGAGATTCCCGAGAAGGCCATCGTAGATTTCCATCTCCAGATCGGAGATATTGCCGAGATCGTGGTTCCGGGACGCAAAATACCGATCCTCATAGATAGACCGGTCCAAAATCGCATTGTCCTCCAGGAGGGCCTTGCGGATGGAGCCGAAGCGATTGGAAAGGAAGGAGAGCTGGAGAAGGAAGGGATAGCGGTTTTTCGCCTTTTCCTCCGGGCTTGCCTTGTAGAAAAGGGGAAGGACCTTGTTTCCCTCAACGGATTCGTAATAGACGGGAAGGGAGAGCCTTTCGGAGAGCATTTTCGCCGTCGTCGTCTTTCCAAGCCCGATCATGCCGCCAATGACAATCACCATCTTTACCTCGCTGTCGCGCACAAACGCGTTTGATATTCTACCACCCTTTCCACGCCAAAAAAGCAATTTGCTTTCCAAAGGGAAAGAAAAGTGCTTAAATAGGATCGAGCCGATCTGGTACACGAAAGGAGGAGGACATGGAAGAAAAGAAACTTCATCACTTCAAGTGCCTGCTCTGCGGATATGTCGTCGAAACGGAAGACGAAGAGCTTCCTTCTGACTATATCTGTCCGCTGTGCGGTGCTTCAGCCAGCGATTTCCAAAAGATCGACTGACCATGTGGGGACCAAAAGGTCCCCTTTTTCATTGTCCGAAAGCAAAAAGGAGCCCAAGGCTCCTTCGTGCCAATGATTAGTCGGCGTAGATGACGACCCAGCGGTTGTTCTCGTTGCCGTAGCAGTTGTCGTAGAGACGGACGTGGATCTCGTAGTTCTTGTGGCTATCGCCGACAAAGCGCAGGGAAGACTTCTCGTTGACGTAGACGAAGTCCCTATCCTCGCTGTCGGAATGGCGGACAAGGGCATTCTCGGCCTTGAAGATCTTCTGGGCATTGCCCTCGAAGGTATAGCCGTGGTTGTTGTCGCCCTTGGAAGGATAGACATCCTTCAGGTCCTTGCCGCCGACGAAGGTGACTTCACCCTGATGGAGCTTGCCGACATAGACGTATTCCTCGACGCCGAAGATGGAGGTCTCCTTCTTCATCTCGTGGACCTTGCCGAAGGACTTCTCGTTGAGGCAGACGCCCTCGGGAGTCTTCAGGATATCGACCTTCTTGGTATTCTTGACGGTTTTCTTTGCCATTTTTGTTTTCCTCGATTTCTCTCCGTATTCCGGAGTCTTTCCCATTGTATTCGTTTTTTTCTGCGGTGGCGCATGAATTCGCTTACATGAATTCCAGTTTCTGTCTCTTTTCAAAAGAAAAAGGGAGCCCGAAGGCTCCCGGAAAGACGATTCCTATTATTCGGAGAACATCCTCTTCTCACGGCCCTTCCAGTCGACGCGCTTGCCATCCTCGTCCTCGATGCCATAGCCATCATAGCCAAAGCAGGGGACGACATGGTACTTCTTTCCGCGGACGGTGAATTCCGGATAGGCATTCATCTCCAGGGCGGAAAGGCGCATGACGGGTTCGAGGTTGTTGAGGCTGTCGGCCTTCGTCGGATCCTCGAAGCTCGAGACAGGGCGGATATGGGCCAGAGTCCAGCTGTAGTCATAGACGCGGCCATCCCGGGAGGAAGTGCAGAGGACTGGAGTCTCGGAATAGGCATCCTTCTTCATGTAGGCTCCAAAGCAGTCCGCAACGACTTCCTTGTCTCCGAATATCGCTTCCCATACCTTCAACGCCAGTTCTTTGTCGATCGCCATTTTCAATTCTCTCCTTGCGTCTATTCTAAGACAAGAGCCGAAAAAAGAGAATCGTTTTTTGCTGAAATTCCGACAATCACGGCATCAAAAGTCCTTTCAGGGGAGAGGCTATGCTAAATGTTCCTTTTCATGGCATCGACAGGTTTCATCGAGGCGATGGAATAGGAGGGAATCAGGGCGGAGAGGAGGGCGATGAGGACGGAGACAAGAAGGAGCAAGCCGGCCGTCACGAGATTGAAGCCGATGAGGTGGAGCGGGATGGAAAAGAAGGCGCCCAGGAAGGAATCCAGGAAGTTGATGACGAAGAAGGAAAGAAGGGCGGAAAGGGCGAAGTTGAAGACACCCAGGATCACGGCCTGGATGGCAAAGATGCCAAAGATGTCCGTGCTGCGGGAGCCAAGGCCCTTCAGGACACCGATCTCCTCCTTCTTGAAGGCAATCGAGGTGAACATGTAGTTCATGGTGATGAGGATGGAAAGGACGGCAAGGGCAATGGCGGCATAGAGCCCGATCTCGGTGATGGTGGAGAAGGAATTGCGGAAGCCTGCCCCGTTGAGGGCCGTATAGACAGGGGTAGAGGGTACAAAGCCCTGGGCGACATTGTCCTCCGCTGTCTCGGTCAGGTCGAAACGCTTCTTCGAGAAGTCGAAGATATCGTCAAGGGACTTTCCCCCATCCGTCGGGACAAGGACGAAGGAAATCTCCTCTCCCGTCGGGGAAAGAAGTCCAAAGCGATCCGGATCCTCCAGGATGGAAGGGGAAAGATAGCAGGTCAAGGCCGGTCCGTTGCGGAAATAGTTGCGGATGATGGAAGAGCGGGACAGGGTATCGGGAACATAGGTGGGATCGGTATAGGCAGAGACAAGATCCTCCAACGTAAGGTCGGTCGACAAGACGCCGGTGACGGTAAAGGGTTCCTCCGAAAGGCTCGAGAGGCGGATTTCCTTGCCGATAACATCCTCGGACGTGACTTCCTTTCCTTTCTCGATCGTGCTTCCATCGACAAAGGAGACACCGACCTGGGAGAAGAGGGAGAGGTGGTAGTTAGTCAAGACGACCTCATCGGCCTTTGTCGGTCTCTTTCCCGATAAGGTCAGGCCGAAGTCCTCAAGGGACGTTTCTTCATCCAAAAGGGTCACGGAAAGAAGGGAGGAGCGGAGGTAGTCGTTTTCTTCCAACAATTCCGTCTCGACAAGGTTCGACTCCAGACTGCAGGCGATGGCCCGGTAGGAAGGAAGGCTTTCGGGGAACTGCTCCCTGACGGCAGTGAAGTCCTTGTCATTGAGATAGGCCTCCGTCGAGGCGTTTCCCTCATCCGAATAGAAGACCTTCGTGATGGCCATGCTCTGCTGGGAATAGAGATCGGTGGAGCTAGCAAAGGCGGCACGGGAATCAAAGCTAGAGACAGCCGAGACAACGCCGAGCATCGTAAAGGCGAGGATGGAAAGGATGATGGTGAAGCAGAGGCGGGATATGCCGTGGGTGATATTCTCCGCGCCCATCTTCAGGATGGTCAACAAGGAGAGGTGGCTGTTGCCGCTCTGATACCGGTTGTCCTTGTCGACAGAGGCGTGGATATCCTCCATCTTGGTCGCGGCAAAGCCATAGGGAATCGTCTCGGCATCGTCGCCCTCGATGAGGTCGATAGGAAAGCGGATCTTGTCCCCATAGGCGACATAGGTCTTTCCATTGCTGCCCTTCGTGACGTTCTTGATGGCCTGGATGTCCTTTTCCTGGAGATTTTCCATCGAGGCGATTTCAAGAAGGCCCTTGGAAACGGAAAAGACATCGCCGGATCCTTTGATCGGCTTGCGGACGTTTTCTTCCTTGGTATAGTCCCCGATGACACAGCCGTTCTTGAGACGGATGATCCTGTCGGCATACCTTTCGGCATAGGCGCCATCGTGGGTGACGCAGACAATTAGGCATTCCTTGCTGAGTTCGGAAAGAAGGTTGAAGATATCCTTCGTGTTCTGGTTGTCCAGGGCCCCTGTCGGCTCGTCGGCAAGGATGACCTTGGGTTTCTTGACAAGGGCGCGTGCGATGGCCACCCTCTGCTTCTGTCCACCGGAGAGCTGGCTCGGCTTCCTGTCCCTCAATTCGAAAATACCGACCTTCTTCAGGATGGCATCGATTTCCTCGGCCTTGGGTTCCCTTCCCTGGATCTGGAGGGCGAGGGCGACATTGTCAAAGACGCTCAGATGCGGAAGGATGTTGTATTCCTGGAAGATGAAGCCGACATATTCGCTGCGGTAGGAATTGTAGTCCCGCATGGAAAAGGTCTTGGCGGACTTTCCAAAGAGGATGAGGTCGCCTTCATCGAAGGAATCCAAACCCCCCAAGACATTTAGGAGGGTACTCTTTCCCGAGCCGGATTTGCCCAGGACGAAGACGAAACCCGTATCGGGAAGGACGATGTCGATTCCCTTGAGGGCCTCGACCGGCTTCTCGCCCTTGACGCGATAGGACTTGTGGAGATTCCGGATTTCGATCATTTCAGTTTTCCTTGAAGGCTTCCTGGGCCTCGGTGAAGATGTCCTGGACCTTCTTTTCAGGAATCGTGCCGTCCTCGAAGACATGGAAGGTGGTCGTCAGGTTGGAAGTCAGTTTCATCGAGCTGCTGAGGTTCTGGATCTTTCCGCTATAGGTCTCGACGACCGTCATTTTCTGGGGAAGGAAATTCTTGTCGACGGTCACCTCGACATGGAGGGTATCGATCGTCAGTTCGACGTTGCCGGCACCGATGCCGGAAGAAGTGATCATGTGCCTCTGCTCGTTGAGGTAGTACTGTCCGGCGTTCTTTCCCTCCTCGACGTTGAAATCGAAGGCAAAGACATAGCTATCCTTTTCCATGGATTCCAGCTCTCCGGACTTGATGTAATCCGCGCTCGGAACATAGTAGTTGGTCAAGCCGCAGATATCGTGCCCAAAGGTCTCAAGGAAAGTCGAGCGGGAGTCCACGCCGGGATCCGGGGCATTCCACTTCTCGATGGTGGCGATGTTGTCATCGTCGATGGTACAGGTCTTGCTGTCTCCCTTGCGGTAGCCATAGATACCCTGGTCGACATCCTCATAGCGCTGCTCGACCGTATTGACGGAAAGACCGGAAAGAGCGCCCGTGGAAAGGGCCGTGACCTGGTTAAGGCCAGCCGTTCCGACAAAAGCACGGAGACTCGTGATGCCCTGGGTGTATTCGAGGCCGAGAACCTTGGTTGTCGTCTTTCCGCTGGTGACGGAATAGAAGTCGGAATTGGCAAGGGAATGGTCGATGAAGGTATAGGCGGCAAAGGGATCATCGATCACGTCCATCGGCGTGAAGCCCTCGTAGTCCTTGGGCGCCTTCTTAGGAAGGAGGATGGGAGCCGGTGTTCCGGAAACGCCATCATAGGTCGGGATTTCGGGAGTGGGCTTGCCAGGCTCCGTTGGAGTCGTTGCGTTTTCCTCAGGAGTGGTGTTTTTGTCGGGGGTCGTCGTATTTTCGATAGGCGTTGTTGCCACTGGTCCGGCATTATTGCAGGAAGCAAGAAGGAAGAAGGCCGGAAGGGCAAGAAGCAAATTACCTTTTTTCATGTTTTGTTGAAAATCCTTTCGTCAAAAAAGAGGGCATGTTCGGTGTCTGCCCTCTATTTTCCAACATTTCCTCTATATTTAGCAAAGGTTTGTTGTCAAAACTATTGCGAAAGGGAATCGTTTTGCGAATACGGGAAAGAAAAAAATGGGGTTTCCCCCATTGCCAGCTACTTTGCGCCGATGAGATGGTTGAAGAGAAGGACCCAGACAAGATCGACGTAGGCGAGGATGGCACCGAAGACAAGGAAGAGGATGAAGAAGAGAAGGCTGGAGAGATTCTTGTCGGAAATGAAGTCATCGGCGCGGACAAGGATTTCGACGATCCAGCCGACGATAGGGATGATGAGCAGGATGATCTGAACGAGACGGCCACAGCTGTTGAACCATTTCTTCATGAATAGGTTTCCTCCATCGGCATCATTATACGACATCGATGTCCTTTTTTCTCCACTTGTCGTCCATTTCTTGGCTATCGGTCAAAAATCGCTGCCACCTCTCTAGGATTGTCTTTTGGTCATCCAAAGAGAAGAGATAGTGTCCGGAATTCTCTAGCCGAATCGTTTCGATCCCGGCCCTTTCCAGGTATTTTGATGACTTTGGGGAAACGAGTTCGTCCTTTTGGGAGACGAAAGCAACACAGTTTACACTCGGCTTTTCAAGTTTCTTCCTCTCCTTGGGAACATGGATAAGAAGACTTAAGAACGGGGCCGCCCAGGGAAAATAGGAGAAGGGATTTTTCGAAAGCGGCAGGCCGCTGCAGCGATGGGCTTCCCTTACGGATTCATCCTTGCTTTCCTTCCCGGTGAGGGCAGAGAAGCATGTCTTCAGCATGGGTTTGATCCTTACTCCGATCTTGATCGGTGGACAAAGAAGGAATAGGCCGGAGATTCTTTCACTGTGCCGACGCACCATCTCCAGGGAAAGAAGGCAGCCCATGGAATGGCCGACAAGAAAGACCTTTTCGTGATCGTCAAGGATTTCCAAAAGCGTCCTTTCCACGTCCTTGATCCACAAGGGATAGCGGCAATGGGAGAAGTCTTTATAGTCCTCTCCATGGCCTTCCAAGGTCTTGAAAAAGACGTCCACATCCTTAGGGAGAGACGCCTTCATGAAGTCAAAGACACAGGGAGAGCCGGCGATGCCGTGGACGAATAGGATTGCTTCCTTCTTCATTTGCCGTCGATATTGACCTTCGTCTTGGAGCGCTTGAGCTTATGCCATTTGGGCTTTGTCAGGATGCCCTTGATGATGGCGATGGCATTGACGACCATGAAGGAAGGGAAGAAGAGGATGGAAAGCCAGAGGACCTTCTTGTTGGTGACGATAAGCCTCTTCCTTTCGGCAAGATAGGAGACAAGAGGCTGGACCAGGAAGGGAATGATATAGCAGAGGGCTACGACGATGATGATAAAGAGTAGGAACCACCGCAAGCCGAAAGTGCCAAGGCCAAAGATTTCAAGAGGGCCGTTGATACCGACCCAGATCAAGGTATAGATATAATAAAGCGGGAACCAGGCAACGGCAAGGAAGGCGGCCGGAATCGTGGCGAGATTGAAGAACTGGTCCAGGTAGGAGAACTTCGTCCCCCAGTCCATGTCCTTGCGGAAGAGGTTACGGAAGAACATCCGGAAACAGGCAATTCCTTTGCTCCAGAAGAGCTTGTTGAGTCCGTTTCCCATACGGGAATTGCGCTTGAAGACATCATCGAGCGTCGTCGGCTGATCCTCGTAGACAATTGCCTCGTCGATATACTCGACCTTCTTCTCGTCCTTGAGGAGCCTGTTGATCGTGAACTCGATATCGTCGGAAGTCGACATCGCATCCCAGTCCAAGGCGTATTCGGCCTTGACCATGGAGGCGCAGCCGTTCATGACGCAGCCAAAGCCCAAGGCGCTTCTCCCGCGGCAGGCAAAGCGATCGTCCCTGGCATACCAAAGGCCGGTCATGCAGGAGAGCATGTTGTCCGTGAGGTTCTTGGAGTTCTCGAACGTCCTTCCCAGTTCCACGCCATCGTCGACGGCATCGTTGCAGGCAAGGAGATATTTGGAATCGACCTGGTTGTCGGCATCGACAAAGAGGAAGTATTCATATTTTCCTTCGCCTTCCTTCTTCAGTTCCTTCATGCCCAAGGACATGCAATAGCTCGCCTTCTGGTGATCGGGATGGCTATCGAAGATCTCGATGGCCTTTGCCCCGTGCTTCCTGGCGATCTCGGCCGTCTGGTCCGTGCAGTTGTGGCAGAAGACGACGACATGCTTCTTTTCAACAGGATAGTCGACCTTGAGGCAGGAATCGATGCAGTCGGCGATGACATCCTCCTCGTTGCGGGCGCGGATGATGAAAGTGAAGTCATGGAATTTCTTCGCCTTGGGATACTTCCGGGGCTTGAGGAAGAAGAGCGCCATGAAAAGAAGCTGGAAGACAAAGCAGGAACCCACCAGGATAATGACAAGAATGTTCAACCACCAGACGACATTGTTGAATATCTCCATAAAAGCCCTCACAAGGAAAAAAAGCCAAGAAATCTTAGTCCATTGTAATTCTTTTCTTTCCATAAGGCAAAAGCCAAAAGGAAATATCCTTCCGAAAAAGAAGGATTGACAAGGCCATAAGATATTCTCCCTTACCCAAAAGAGACTGATTTTGATTCCTCAGCGGAAGCTATCCAGCTTCGAAAGCAGGATGTCCTTCGTGTTGTCCTGAGGGTTATCGAGGACGTACTGGAACATGTCCTTGAGGATCTTTCCGATTTCCTTTCCGGGCGGGATTCCGAGCTTTATAAGGTCATCCCCATGGACGGCAAGATCCTTCAGGGAGAAGCATTTCTCTTTTTCCTTTATCTCGGCAAAGACCTTCTCGACCTCGGCGATCCTTTCCAAATGGTCCTTCCTAGCCATCTCGCTTTGGGCAGAGGAATCGGCTTTCTGGATTTCAATGAGAAGGGGGAAGTTCTCGATCCCGACTTTTGTGATTTCCCTGCGGACGGACTTTTCCTTCGGCGGAAAGACATCCCCGTGGTGAAGGATGAGGAAGGATGCCTTGTGGACGAACTTCTTGGGAAGGCGAAGGCGGGTCAGGACCTCTTGGGCAATCCGCGCGCTTTCCTTCTCATGCCGATAGAAGTGGGCAATTCCCTTTTCGTCATAGCTTTTCACGATCGGCTTGCCGCTATCGTGAAGAAGAAGGACCCACCTTAAAAGCGGATCCATAGGCGCGTTCTTGACAGCCATTAGGCTATGCCTTCCGACATCCAGGAAGTGATAGGGATTCTCCTGCTTTGTCTGAAGCATGACATCCAGCTCGGGAATGAAATAAGGCGTCAGGGAGAGCTCATGGCAGAGGATGAGGATTTCCGGATTCGGGGAGAGGAGCATCTTCTGGACTTCGTCCCTTATTCTCTCGGCGGAGACGTTCCTCAAAAGGGAGGCCTTCTCCTGACAGGCCTTCCTTGTATCTTCGTCCAAGGTAAAGCCAAGCTGGGCACAGAAGCGGACAGCCCGGAGGATCCTTAGGGCATCTTCCTCAAACCGCCTTTCAGGATCGCCGACCGCCCGGATCCTTTTTTCCGTGAGGTCCTTAAGGCCGTCAAAGAGGTCGACAAGACCGTTCTTGGGATTGTAGGCAAAGGCATTGACGGTGAAGTCCCTTCTCTTCAGGTCTTCCCTAAGGGAGGGAGTAAAGGTGACGTGGTCGGGATGCCTATTGTCACGATAGTCCCCATCGATCCGATAGGTCGTGACCTCGAAGGACTTCTTATCCATAAGGACAGTCACGGTCCCATGCTTGATCCCGCTATCGAAGGTCTGTGGAAAAAGGGCCTTGACTTCTTTAGGCAAAGCGGAAGTGGCGATATCAAAGTCATTGGCCTTCCTGCCTAAAAGGGCATCGCGGACACAGCCGCCGACAAGATAGGCCTCAAAGCCAGCGGATTGAAGGGTCGAAAGGATAGCAAGGGCTTCTTTCGGGATTTCCATCGTGAAATTCATGGCCCTATTCTACCTTAATGGAAGAAGGGAAGCTATCGAACCCGAATGCTCTTTTCGGAAAGAGGAAAGAAGGCTCAAAAAGACTCTTCCACGCCCCCTTCTTTTGTGGTATATTTTTCCAAATACCTAGGAGGGCCCGTCATGAACGTGAACAGCATCCTGACGATGACCGGACTCGGCAAGGAGGGAGTCGAAAGCCTCCTGAGAGACGCTTTTCTCTTCCAGAATCGCTATACAGATTGGCAAACCGGTTCCCAAAGAGCCCCAGTAGCCAATCTTTTTTTTGAGAACTCGACAAGGACGCACTACTCCTTCGCCTTTGCGGAGATGGCCTTGGGCCTACAGAGGGCAGATATCGATGCTGCCCGCTCGAGCGTGACCAAGGGAGAATCCCTCTACGACACCTGCAAGACCTTGGAATCGATCGGCTACTCCCTTCTTGTCATCCGCTCGCCCGAGGATTGCTATTACAAGCAGCTTGAAAATCTCTCCATTCCCGTCATCAATGCCGGCGATGGCAAGGGCGACCATCCGACCCAGTGCCTCTTGGACCTCTATACGATGCTGGAGCACTTCCATCATCTTGATGGCCTTAAGGTCTGCATCGTCGGGGATATCGAGCATTCCCGCGTTGCCAAGAGCAACTTCGATACCCTCCGGCTTTTCGGCGCCGAGGTCTTCTTCTCCGGCCCGGAGGAATTCCGCAGGGAGGGTTTTCCCTTCGTGGACTTCGACAAGGCCATCGAAGTGAGCGATGTCGTCATGCTCCTTCGTATCCAGAGGGAAAGGCTTTCCCTTCCGATGACATTGACCGATGCGGAATACCATCGCCTTTTTGGCCTGACCAAAGAGCGCTATGCCCGCATGAAGGAAAACAGCATCATCATGCATCCGGCTCCCGTCAACAGGGGCATCGAAATCGATTCCGACCTGGTCGAGAGTCCCCGCTCCGTCATCTTCCGCCAGATGCATAACGGCGTCTTTGTCCGCAAGGCCTGCATCAAGAAGGCTTTGGGCTTTTCTTCCTTCCCTTCCGATAGCTTCCCCTGGAGGTTCTGATGAAAAAAGTATTGGAAAACGTGCTTCTTCTCGATGGACATAATGTCCGTAAGGGGGAAGTCCTTTTTGTCGAGGAAGGCATCCTGGACGTCAAGGAGAAAATCTTGGAGGAGGATGCGGAAAGAATCGATGGCAAGGGCCTTCTCCTTCTTCCCTCCCTGGTCGATGTCCACGTCCATCTAAGGGATCCGGGATACACAAAGAAGGAGACGATCCATACCGGAACCCTCGCCGCGGCACATGGCGGATTCCTCCATGTCTTCCCGATGCCAAACCTCATACCCTGCCCGGATGATCCTCTCGATGGGAAAGCCTATCTCGACCATCTTAAAAAAGAGGAGGTCGTCTCCTGCCATCCTTACGCTAGTCTCACTAAAAATCAGCTTGGAAAGGAAATCGTCGACATGGAGGCTCTCTACCAGCTGGGCTTCCATCAATTCTCCGACGATGGCGGAGAAAGCACAGAGGACGAGGAAATCCTCCAGAAGGCCCTCACCTTCTCCCAAAGGACAGGCTGTCGGATCAGCTTCCATTGCGAGGACAAGTCGCTGGAAGGAAAGACAAGGATCATGTTCTCCGGAAGAAGGGCCAAGGAGCTTGGAATCGAAGGCGGCATGACAGACGAGGCGGAGGCCAGTCAGGCTCGCTTCTATATCCAGATGGCAAAGAAGTACGGCGGCCATATCCACATCTGCCACGTCTCAGCCAAGAAGACCGTCGAAGCCATCAAGGAAGGACAGGAAAACGGTGTCGATGTCACAGGAGAAGCAACCTGCCATCACCTTACATTGACAGACGAAGACGTTTCCTCGCCTAAATTCAAGATGTCGCCACCTCTTAAGCCCTTGGAGGATGTCCTTGCCCTACGAAAAGCCTTGAAGGAAAACATCATCTCCATCATCGCAAGCGACCATGCACCCCACACCAAAGAGGAAAAGGACAAGGGCATGGAGAAGGCGCCCTTTGGTATCGTCTCCCTGGAAACCTCCCTTCCGATCCTCTATGCAAAGCTCGTCCTTGAGGAAAAGCTTCTCTCCCTACCGGAACTGATCGACCGAATGAGTCTCTTCCCGGCAGAGCGGTTCCTTCTTAAGGGTATCGGAAGGATAGCCCCGGGATATCGAAGCGACTTCTTCCTCTTTGATCCGAATGCGCATTATCGAATCGATAGCTCGACCTTCCTCTCCAAGGGGAAAAACACGCCCTATGAAGGATGGGACGTCATCGGAGAGGTCATAAGGTCCTACCATGACGGCAAGGTCGTCTACGAAAGAAAAGGAGGTTCACTATGAGAAAGCAGCTCGTTCTGGAGGATGGCTTCCATCTCTACGGGGAAGCCTTCGGCTCGAAAGAAGACAGCGACGTCTTCGAGATCGTCTTCAACACCTCGATGACCGGCTATCAGGAAATCCTTTCCGATCCCAGCTATTTCGGTCAAGGGGTCCTCTTCACCAACCCGCTTATCGGCAACTACGGCATCAATCGCGATGACTTCGAGGCCTTGACGCCCTCCCTTTCTGCCGTCTTCGTCTCCACCCTCTGCGACAGGCCGAGCAACTTCCGCGCCAAGCTTTCCCTTGAGGCCTTCCTCGCCAGTGCGAAGATTCCGGGACTTCAGGGAATCGATACCAGGGCCGTCGTCCGGCACATAAGAAGCCAAGGCGTCCTAAGAGGCAAGATCGTCTCCGAGGAAAGGAATAGCAAGGAAGTCCAGAAGGAACTTGTGGAAACGCCCTTGCGCCACGATCACGTCCAGCACGTCATGACGAAGAAGGCCTATGAGATTCCCGCCAGCGGCAAAAGGATCGTCCTGATGGACTTCGGGGCCAAGCTCAATATCCTCCACGCCCTTGTGGGACATGGCTGCTCGGTCATCGTCGTTCCCGGAAACAGCTCCTATGAGGAAATCCTCTCCTATGCCCCAGACGGCATCCTTGTCTCGAATGGCCCGGGCGATCCTATGGACAACAGGGAAGCCATCACGACCCTTTCCAAGCTGATCGAAAGCGACATCCCGATCTTTGGCATCTGCCTTGGCCACCAGCTCATCAGCCTTGCCAAGGGCGGAAAGACCTACAAGATGAAATTCGGTCACCGGGGTGCCAACCAGCCTGTCATCGACCTGAAGACAGGGAAGGTCCTCATCACCAGCCAGAACCACGGCTATGCGGTCGACGAGAAATCCCTGGAAGGAACGGGCCTTGTCCCGACCTACGTCAACCTCAACGACAGGACGATCGAAGGGGTCAAGGACATCCGCCATCCCGTCTCCTCCGTCCAGTTCCATCCCGAGGCGGCAGCAGGACCCCATGATGCCTATCCGCTCATCCAGGACTTCCTGAAGACGATCGACGAAAAGGAGGACTTCATCCATGCCTAAGAGAAAGGATATCCACAAGATTCTGGTCATCGGCTCCGGCCCGATCGTCATCGGACAGGCGGCGGAGTTCGACTATTCCGGCACCCAGGCCTGCCGCGCCCTGAGGGAAGAAGGCTATGAGGTGGTCCTTCTTAATTCCAATCCCGCCACGATCATGACCGACACCCTCATCGCCGACAAGGTCTATATCGAACCCATCACCCTGGAAGCGGCAAAGAGGATTATCTACAAGGAAAGACCGGATGCCATCTTGGGAACGCTCGGTGGCCAGACCGGCCTCAACCTCACAATCGAGCTTGCCAAGGCCGGCATTCTCGAGCAGTTCCATGTCGAGGTATTGGGAACTTCCCTTGAGGCCATCAACAGGGCATCGGACAGAGAGCTCTTCAAGAAGCTCATGGACGATATCCGGGAGCCCATGGCCCAGTCCCTGGAAGTGGAGACGGTCAAGGAGGCCCTCGATGCCGGAAGGAAGATCGGCTATCCGGTCGTCGTCCGTCCTTTCTATACCCTGGGCGGAACAGGAGGTGGCTATGCCGATGACGAACAAGCCCTTGCCGACATCGCCGAATCCGGCCTATCCGTCTCCCCCATCCACAAATGCCTCATCGAGAAGTCCCTCAAGGGATACAAGGAAATCGAATACGAGGTCATGCGGGATGACAAGGACAACGCCATCGTCGTCTGTGCCATGGAAAACGTCGATCCCGTCGGCATCCACACCGGCGATTCCATCGTCGTCGCGCCCCTGCAGACGCTGACGGACAAGGAAAACCAGATGCTCAGGGATGTCTCCCTGAAGATCATCCGCGCCCTGAAGATCACCGGCGGATGCAACGTCCAGATTGCCCTCGACCCGGATTCCTTCAAGTACTTCATCATCGAGGTCAATCCCCGTGTCTCCCGTTCCTCCGCCCTGGCCAGCAAGGCGACCGGCTACCCCATCGCCGAAATCTCGGCCAAGCTTTCCGTCGGTCTGACTCTGGATGAGATCCTCAACCCCATCACCAAGACAAGCTATGCCTGCTTCGAGCCTTCCATCGACTATTTCGTCACCAAGTATCCCCGTTTCCCCTTCGACAAGTTCGAGACGGCCGACGGGGAACTGACAACCCAGATGAAGGCAACCGGCGAAGTCATGGCCATCGGAAGGAACTTCCAGGAAAGTCTCAACAAGGCTATCCGCTCTTTGGAAGTCAAACGGGATTCCCTCTTTGACCCTGCCCTTGCATCCTTCTCAGACGAGGAACTTAAGAAACGCGTCACGGACTGCGACTATGAAAGGCCCTTTGCCATCGCCGAGCTCTTCCGCAGGGGAACGACGCCCAAGGAAATCCACGACCTTTCCAAGATCGACCTCTTCTTCCTCGACGGCATGAAGAGCATCGTCGACATGGAAAGGGAAGTGCAGGAAAAGCCATTCGACGTCGAGACCTTAAAGAAAGCAAAAAAGCTCGGTGTCTCCGATTCCTTCATCGCAAGAAGCTGGAAGACGACAACGATCTCCATTGAGGACTTCCGGCACAAAAACAACATCATTCCCGTCTTCAAGATGGTCGACACCTGCGCCGGCGAATTCGAAAGCGCGACTCCCTATTTCTATGGAACATGGGGCGAGGAAAACGAAAGCATCCGCAGCGACAGGAAGAAGGTCGTCGTTCTCGGTTCCGGCCCCATCCGCATCGGTCAGGGCGTCGAATTCGATTTCGCGACCGTCCACTGCATCTGGGCCTTGCGGAAGCTCGGCTATGAGGCGATCGTCATCAACAACAATCCGGAGACCGTCTCGACGGACTTCTCCGTATCCGACAAGCTCTACTTCGAGCCCTTGACCATCGAGGACGTCATGGCCGTCATCGACCTTGAGAAGCCCATGGGCGTCATCGTCCAGTTCGGTGGCCAGACCGCGATCAACCTTGCCAAGGCCCTGGATGAAAGACATGTCCCGATCCTTGGCACCTCGCTTGAAGGGATCGATGCCGGGGAAGACAGGGATATCTTCGAGAAGGTGATGGCAGAGCTAAAGATCCCGACCCCGATCGGCAGGACGGCCTTCGATGTCGAGGAGGCAAGGAAGATCGCCAAGGAGCTTGGCTATCCGCTCATCATCCGTCCTTCCTACGTCCTCGGTGGACGTGCCATGCAGGTCGTCGACAACGACAACGAGCTTGAGATCTACATGAAGACCGCGGTCAAGGAGATCACACATGACTCCCCGATCCTTCTGGACAAGTACATCCGCGGAAGGGAAGTCGAGGTCGATGCCATCTCCGATGCCACGGATGTCTATCTTCCCGGAATCATGTCCCAGATCGAGAAGGCCGGCGTCCATTCCGGGGACTCCACTTCCGTCTATCCTCCCTTGGGACTGAGCGAGGAAGTCAAGAAGACCATCCTCGACTACACCATCAAGATCGGAAGGGGATTTCACATCAAGGGCCTTTTCAACATACAGTTCGACATCGAGGAAGGAACCGACAAGGTCTATGTCATCGAGGTCAATCCCCGTTCCTCAAGGACCGTCCCCTATCTTTCCAAGGCCACGGGCACTTCGATGTGCGAGATTGCAACAGCCTGCATCATGGGAACTTCCCTTGAGGAACAGGGCTATCCTACCGGCATGAAGGAAGAGAGGAAGGACCGCTACTTCGTCAAGTCCCCGGCCTTCTCCTTCTCCAAGATCCGCGGCGTCGACACGACCCTCGGGCCCGAGATGAAGTCCACCGGCGAAAGCATGGGAAGCGATATCTCCTTCGAGAAGGCCATGGCCAAGGCCCTTCTTGGAACGGGTGTCCACCTTCCTCTCTCAAGCAACGTCCTGATCACCGTCAGCGACGATACCAAACAGGAAACACTGGCGATCGCCAAGAAGTTCTTCGATATCGGCTATGGCATCTATGCCACTTCCGGAACGGCTTCCTTCCTCAGGGAGAACGGCCTTATCGTCCGCGACTGCCGCAAGGTCAGCGAGACCAAGGATAGCCGCATGGATGTCCTGGATCTCATCCGGACGAAGAAGGTCACCTATGTTATCAATACCCAGCCCTTCAGCGACAAGTCCTCTTCCCTGGATGGCTATCTCATCCGCCGCGTCGCCTGGGAAAACGGTATCTTCTGCATGACCTGTCTGGATACGGCCCGCGCCCTTCTCAGCGTCCTTGAAAACGAGAGCTACTCCTTTGAGCCGCTCGGGGAGGAGAGGAAATGAAAACGCTGGAACTGACGATCCTTCAAAACGCGTGTGTTGCCAAGGATATCTACCTTCTTCGCCTTTCCGGCGCCAAGGACATAGCCTGTGAGCCTGGGCAGTTTGCCTCTCTTTCTATCCCCAACTTCTTCCTCAGGAGACCGCTTGGGATTGTCGATGATAAGGATGATGTCCTCTCCTTCCTCTACAAGGTCGTCGGGGAAGGGACCTTGGCCCTATCCAGGCAGAAGGAAGGGGAAAAGCTAAACGTCCTTCTTCCCTTGGGCCACGGCTTTGAAGAAAGAAAAACGGATAGCCTTCTTGTCGGTGCCGGTCTTGGCATAGCTCCTCTTCTCTTTTTGGCCAAGAGGATGAAGAAGGAAGGAAAAAGCTTCCATATCCGCTTTGCCTTCAATACCAAGGAAGACATTCCCCTTCTTGAAGATATCCTCTCTCTGGATCCTCTGGCCAAGATCGCGACTTTGGATGGAAGCTATGGGACAAAGGGCCTATTCACGGATATCCTTGAGGAAGAGGACACAAGGAAGACGGCCTATTGCTGTGGCCCTGTTCCATTCCTTAAGGCCTGCGAGAAGACATTCGAAAAGGGATATGTCTCCTTGGAATGCCGGATGGGGTGTGGCTATGGTATCTGTAACGGATGCACGCTCCTGACGCCGGATGGGAAAAGAAGGAAGATCTGCAAGGACGGCCCTGTCTTTGCCTTCAAGGAGGTGTGCTACTGATGGACACTAGAATTACTCTCCCGGGTCTGGATCTGAAGAATCCTGTCCTTCCTGCCAGCGGTACGGCGGGCTATGGCGAAGAGCTCTCAAAGTTCTATGACCTCAACATCCTGGGTGGCTTCACCACCAAGTCCGCGACCGGCTTGGAGCGTCCGGGAAATCCCTTGCCGAGAATCGCTGACGCCTATGAAGGAACGCTTAACTGCATCGGCCTTGAAAATCCCGGCGTCGACATCGTCGCCAAAAAGAAGATCCCGGAGCTGAGGAAGACCTACAAGGGACCGCTTCTTGTCTCCATCGCCGGCAGCGACGAAGAGGAGTACTGCCATGTCATGGATGTCCTCAACGGGACGGAAGGAATCGATGCCTACGAGATCAATATCTCCTGCCCCAACGTCTCCAAAGGTGGCATGGCCTTGGGAACGGACCCGAAAGAAGCCTACAGCATAACAAGGAAGCTCAAGGCACTTTCCAGGCATCCTCTCTACGTCAAGCTGACACCAAACGCCAAGGACATCGTCCTTGTTGCCAAGGCCGTCGAGGAAGCCGGGGCGGATGGCATCGTCGTCTGCAATTCCTTCCAGGGCATGCGGATCGACCTCAGGACAAGGAAGCCGATTCTCTCCCGGACGATCGGCGGCTATGGTGGGCCGGCTATCCTTCCGATGGCCCTGAAGGTGGTCTACCAGTGCGCCAAGGAGATAAACATCCCCATCATCGGCGTCGGCGGCATCGCTTCGGCCAGGGACGTCATCGAGTTCCTTCTTGCCGGAGCCAGTGCCGTCGAGGTGGGCTCAGCCAATCTCAAGGACCCCTATGCGATGAAGAAGATCGTCGAAGAACTCCCCGACACGATGAGACGATACGGATACGAGACGCTAAGTACCTGCATCAAGGAGGCATTGAAATGAACAGGACCATCGTCGCTTTGGACTTCAAGGACAGGGAGAGCACGCTTTCCTTCCTGGACAAGTTCACGGAGGGAATCGCCGTCAAGATCGGCATGGAGCTCTTCTACAAGGAAGGACCGGACATCGTCCGCGAGATCAAGAGGAGAGGACACGACATCTTCCTCGACCTGAAGGTCTGCGACATCCCCAACACCGCAAGGGGCGCCTTCCGCTCTCTGGCAAGCCTTGACGTCGACATGATCAACCTTCATTGCTACGGCGGAAAGAAGATGATGGAAGAAGCCATGCTGGGCCTTAAGGAAGGCTCCAAAGGAAAGCTTCCTCTTGCCATCGGCGTCACCATCCTTACCTCCTTTGATCAGGATGTCCTCAACAAGGAAATCGGAATCCCAGGCTCGATTGCCGATAGCGCCACCCGTTTTGCTTCCTTGGCCAAGGAAAGCGGCTTGGGCGGTGTCGTCTGCTCGGTCTTCGAGGCCAAGAAGATCCATGAGACGCTCGGCAAGGACTTCGTCACCGTCTGTCCCGGAATCCGCCTTGCCAGCCAGGAGAGCCAGGACCAGAAGCGCGTCGCCACGCCCAAGACGGCACGGGAAGAAGGGGTCGACTATATCGTCGTCGGCCGCGCCATCACGGCAAGCAAGGATCCCGTCTCTTCCTATAGGACCATCAAGGAGGCTTTCGAAAATGGCCGCGATTAAGGATTACCAGAAGGACTTCCTCGAGTTTGCCATCGCAAGCCACGCCCTCCGCTTTGGTTCCTTCACTTTGAAGTCGGGCCGTTTCTCTCCCTACTTCTTCAACATCGGAAACTTCCACTCCGGCAAGGAGCTCAAGACCCTCTCGACCTATTATGCCCATGCCATCAAGGAGAACTTCGGGCAATTCGATGTCCTTTTCGGTCCCAGCTACAAGGGCATTCCCCTATCCGTGAGCACGGTCATGGCTCTTTCCGATCTCGGTGAGGATGTCAGCTATGCCACAAACAGGAAGGAGAGCAAGGACCACGGCGAGAAGGGTGTCATCATGGGCCATCCCATCACCAAGGAGGAGAGGATCGTCCTCATCGACGATGTCGTCACTTCCGGCATTTCCGTCGAGGAATCCCTCTCCCTGCTTCACGATGTCGGTGCCGAAAAGATCCTCGGCCTTATCGTCAGCCTCGACCGGAAGGAAAAATCCCTCCATTCCTCCTGCTCCGCCCTCAAGGAAATCGAGCGCAACAACAACATCAAGGCCTGTGCCATCGTCGATATCGATACGGCTATCGACTACCTCTCCCAGAGCCATCCCGACCTCTTCAAGGACGGCCTCTATGAGAAGGTTCTAGCCTATCGGGAAGAATATAAGAGCCTCGATTAGTTTCTCTTTCCCAAGGATAGCAAAAAGCAACCGACTCCCAGTCAGCTATTGGAATCGGTTGTTTTTCTTTTGGTATTTTTGAATCGGCTTAGATGGTGTGGAAGAGAAGGTCGCCGTAAGAGGGAATCGGCCAGTAGGACTTGTCGACAAGAAGCTCAAGCTCGTCAAGTGGCTTCCTCAAGGCGAACATGTCCGGAAGGAGGACATCCTTGGCATAGCGGGCAAGCTTTTCGCCTTTCTTGTTTCCGGCCTTGAGGACATCCTCGTCCAGTTTCTTCAGGGCAAGGAAGGCTTCCTCCAAAAGGCCTTCGATCGACTTGATGCTTTCCGTCACGTAGGAAGGAGCCTTCGGAAGGGCCTTCTGCTTCTCGTCATAGAGGAAGGCAAGATAGCGGTTGACGCTGGGAAGGAGGATCTTGTGGGCCATGTGGGATATGGTCCTGCAGTCGATGAGGGCCTGGCTGGAGTAGGAGGTGTACTTGATCTCCATGCGGGAGAGAAGCTCGCTCTTTGTCAGGACGCCCGTCTTCTCGAAGAGGTCGATGACTTCCTTGCTTGAGAGGACGGAAATGGCGTCGACGGCGGAGGTGATGTTAGGAAGGCCGCGCTTCTTGGCTTCCTCGATCCATTCCTTGGAATAGCCATCCCCGTTGAAGATGATCCTTTCGTGCTTGGCAAGAGATTGGCGGATCCATTCCTTGGTCGCCTTGGTGAAGTCCTTGGCATCCTTGACGGCATCCAGATACTGGGAGAGCTCATAGCCGAGGACAGTACCCAAGACGGCATTGGGTTCGGAGATATTGCTTTCGCTTCCGACCATGCGGAACTCGAACTTGTTGCCGGTAAAGGCAAATGGAGACGTCCTGTTGCGATCGGTTGTATCCCGATAGAGGGTCGGAAGAGTCTTGACACCGGTCTTCAGGACCGTGCGGTTATGGGAAGCGGACTTGTCGCCATGGATGATGTCCTGGACGACCTTTCCCAGATCATCGCCGAGGAAGACAGAGAGGATGGCCGGCGGGGCTTCGTGTCCGCCGAGACGGAAATCGTTGCCATAGCTGGAAGCCGACTCGCGAATGAGAGCGCCATATTCGTCGGCGCCCTTGATGATGGCAGAGAGGAAGACGAGGAAGAGCAGGTTCTCGCAGGGGTTGTCGCCGGGCTTGAGAAGCTCGCGTCCGTCATCGGTTCCGATGGACCAGTTATTGTGCTTTCCCGAGCCGTTGATTCCCTGGAAAGGCTTCTCGCCCAGAAGGCAGATAAGGCCGTGCTTCTTGGCAATGCGCTTGAGGAGGATCATGACGAGCTGGTTCTGGTCGGCAGCGACATTGGCCGGCGCATAGATCGTGGCAAGCTCATGCTGGCTGGGGGCGACTTCGTTGTGTTCGGTCTTCGCCGGGACGCCAAGACGCCAGAGGGTCTCGTTGACTTCGCTCATGAAGCCGCTGATCTTCTCGCGGATGGGGCCGAAGTAATGATCCTCCAGTTCCTGACCCTTCGGGGCCGGGGCACCAAAGAGCGTCCTTCCGGTGTAGACAAGGTCCTTCCTTCTTGCCAGGCGATCGGAATCGATAAGGAAGTATTCCTGTTCCGGACCGGCAAAGCTCAAGACCTTCTTGGCCGTCGTGTCGCCAAACAGCCGCAGGACCTTGATGGCCATGTCGGAGAGGTAGTTCATCGAGCGGAGAAGAGGTGTCTTCTCGTCCAGGGCCTCGCCCGTGTAGGAGCAGAAGGCCGTCGGGATGTAGAGGACGGCGCCGTAATCGTCATGGATGACAAAGGCAGGGGAAGTGCAGTCCCAGGCCGTGTATCCTCTGGCCTCGAAGGTGGCACGCAATCCGCCGGAAGGGAAGGAAGAGGCATCGCTTTCGCCCTTGATGAGTTCCTTTCCGGAAAAGCTCATCATGATCTTCCCGCGGCTATCCGGCCGGGAGAGGAAGGAGTCATGCTTTTCCGCGGTCAGGCCATTGAGCGGCTGGAACCAGTGGGTGTAATGGGTCGCTCCCTTGGAAAGAGCCCATTCCTTCAGGCCATGGGCGACATCGTCGGCAAGAGAGGCATCCAAGTCTTTTCCTTCCCGTATCGTCCTGTCGAGTTCCTCATAGACCTTCTTAGGCAGGTGACGGCGCATCTCCGTATCGTCGAAGACATCGATCCCGAATTCGCTTTCCACGTCGATTCTTTTTTCAGACATGTGGTTCTCCTTTCCATGCGAAACGGTGAAGGAAAATTGTTCAATGTATCCATGATAATAGTAGGGAATTGGCCAAAAAAGGAAAACTTTGTGTTAGCGCTTACTCGAGAACCTGGTAGGGGAGAGTGAGTCGCAAATGGTAGCCATCCAGATTGGCAATGACTTCGACTTCGCCGCCTTCGGGATCGGGAACAAATTCATCCGGAAGGGTGACAGAAAGCCCGATCTGCCTTTCATGACTCATGTCAATCCAGTTTTCAGTATGGAATTCTCGATAGGACATGGACACCCAAACCATGGCTTCGATTGGCTCAGTCAAGAGTTTTCCTTGGCTATCAAACTCCAATCCCATCAATGGATCGATGCCACCGTCGATAGAGCCTTCCCAAACCTGATAATCAAAGTGAATCGGGACTGTTTTGGAAGTCTTGTTTCCTTCTTTGTCGAGTTCAGCATAAGAGCCCTCTTCGTCAAAGGTAATTCTCTGCTCTCCGGGTTGGGAAAGATCCATGTCCTTCAGGGTTTCCTCAAAGGTCGGAATTTCCGCAATCTTTGTTTCGACTTCCACGCCATCATAAGAGATGGTTCTTGTTTCTCCATCTTCAAGTGCGACTTTTCCAGTGAGCTTTAAGTCATCCCAATCATTAATGACATCGAGCTTGTCATTGGAGTTTTGGATGAACGCATTTTCATACCCGAAATAGCCATAGTAATTGGTTTGATAGCTGGGACTGAGGTAGTGTTCGATGCTCTTTGCCTCCTCGACGGTATAGTCGACGTCAACCTCGACAGGAGAAACGGAATCATTGGCATTGACGGCAAGCTTTTCCGTCTTCTTTCCCGCAGTCGTCAAATCAAGATAGGTAGAGGTTGTTCCATAGCTATCATACTGGTCAGAAAGGACGACATCATCATAGGTGACTTTCGTGCGGCGGGAGACTCCGTAGTTCCGATAGGCGATATCGTTTTGATAGAGAGCGTCTTGGATTTGGTATGTCCTCTCGACATCCGTCTCAGGATCATAGACATAGTATTCGAAGGCATAATAGGTATCTTCAACAGGAAGGAAGGCGACAAAGTGACCGCGCTCTTTGGTGGAGAAGCCGATGAAGTCCTTGGCTTCCAGATCCATAAACAGATCGTCATAGGTGATGCCATAAATCTCCGGTGTCTCGCCTTTGGCCACAAAGTTCTTGTTGCCTTCGATGGCGATTTCCTTATAGCCGTTCTCGGGGGCGACAAGGTAGGTGAAGGAGAAGACAAGGCCTTCCTTCTCAAAGGAAGCCAAGCCATAGTGATAGCTTTCGGTATCAAAGCCCGTGACATCACTTGCCGCAACGAGGATGGTCTCCGGCTCTTCCATGGTCGTATCCATCTTGTTCAGCGTAATGGAGAGGGTATCGCCTTTTTGGAAGTAGAACGGAACCGTAAGCTGATACATCGTCTGAAGGCTATCCTGAGCGAATCCATCGCGAATGTCGGAGACGAAATCCACGATATCTGTCTTCTGTTCCGCCGTCAGCTTCGCAGGATCATAGCCGGAAACTTCCTTGACCTTGTCGAATATCTTGTCGAATGTGGAATCGGATAGGCCCAGCGTCATGGTGCCAAAAGCATAGCTGCCTCCGCTAGAGTCTGTGCCCTGGAGAATGCTGTTGAAGATCTTCACGCCATCCTTGACAAGTCTCTTAAGGCCTGCCCATACCTTGTCATTGTCGACGCTGAAACCGGTCGAGGTCGAAGTCAAGGCCTTGGAGAGGATGACAACGGGGCTTGTGACTTCTTCGCCGATCGTCTCGCCTTGGAAGGAGGAGACGACGTTCATGATGGCCTGGTATTGGTCCATAGTCATGTTCTTGGCAAAGGCGGCAAGGAACTTCAGGCCGTTGAAGACCTCGTCGGAATTCTCCTGAAGCTTAGAGACGTTTGCGGCAAGTTCGCTATTGTAGCAGACCGCTCTCTGCTCTGCACCGGTAAAGCTCGTCAGGTTGAGTGCTGCGGCATCATAGTCCTTCGTGTTCTCGATAGCCGAGGCGATGTAGCCGATCATCTTCTTGAAGCTGTCGCGGTTAGGGAAGCAATCCGTAATGATCTTTCCGGCCGTGTTGATAACAGGGAGCATTTCCTCCGTGGAAGGACCGCCTTCGCCCTGCAGCATTCCCTTTAGGACAATGCCGAGGAAGGAGGCGATTTCCTCCATGTCGATCTTCTCGAACATGGTCGAGAGCATCTGATGGGCAAGCCTCAGGAAGAAGAACTGCGTTTCCTCGTCGGCGACATCCGGGTAGAAGGCCGGTTCCACGAAAGGCGAGACGGAATCTTCCATGACGCCCTGGAAGAAGGCCTTGTAGGGTTCGCTAGCGACTTCGAGGACGAATTCATACATCGTCTGTGTCAGGATACCGAAATAACCATAGATATTCGTCGGATAACGGCTTTGGCCGAATGCAAAAAGTGCCATGAGGGAGGAAGCGAACTGGTCTTGGCTTGACGCGGTCACGATATCCTTGAGAAGGTTCGCAAGCGTCGACACCTGTTCCTCAGTTATATTGGTCCCTCCGCTTGCGATGGCATTGATGGTTTGTCCATAGGCGGGATTGTCCGTAAGGATTTTCTCAAGTTTGTCGACAAATTCTTTGCCTACGCCGCCTTTCTTCAGGATGGGAAGGCCCTTCTCTTCGATAATTTCCCTTAGTTGCCTTTCCGTATCCTCCCCGGCAAGAGGATCATAGGGTGTGCATTCCTCGCCGATGAAGGCGATGAAGTCGATGATGTCATCCACCTCGATATCGCTTCCGTAATTGGGAACGCCTTCCTTGACTTCATAGCCGTTGTTCAGGCTTTCGGTCACGTATTCGGAACCGGAAGAAGAGCTGCCGCTTGTTCCGGAAGAGGGCGAGGAAACAGTCGAATCCGTTCCCGAAGAGGTATCGGAAGTCGAAGTTCCCGTCGATGAGGAAACCGAAGTGCTTCCCGGCGTGGTCGTCGAGTCCGGAGTGGTCGGCGTGCTCGGGGTCGTAGTCGTGGTAGGCGGTGGGGTTGTCGTGTTTTCGATCGGCGTTGTCGTATCGGCCGAGGAACTGGGGTTGTTCGTCGGAAGGCTTTGCTTGCCGTCGCAGGAAGCCATCGCCAAAAGGGAGGCGATCACTGTCATCGTCAGGAAGGCTTTCTTCTTCATTATGGTGCTCCTTTTTGCTATTGAAAAAATGGGTTGCTTAGGCCTTTTTATAAGGGAAGGAAATAGCGCTTTCAAGCTTTTTTGCCTCTTTTTCCAGGTTTTTTGTAGACAGCTGAAAAAGAAAGACAAGATGTTCTTGTCAATAAAAGGAAAAAAGATATGTCGTTTTCTCTTTCATGCCTTATATCTTCCCTTGCTTCCTTTTCCTTCCCCTCAAAGGAAAAGACCTTTCCTTCCTTGAAATCATTTGGCCAATTCCTTATAGTGGACTCGAAGAAAACAAGGAGAAAACGCATGGTCTTCATCTGCCAAGGCGACATCACCCAAAGGGATACCGATGCCATCGTCAATGCCTCCAATACGAGACTGCTTCCTGGAGCCGGCGTTTGTGGGGCCATCTATGCCAAGGCCGGCTTTGCCAAGCTGATGGAAGCGACCGGACACATCCCCATCCCCCTGAAGGTCGGCCAGGCCGTCATCACGCCCGGCTTCGATCTCAAGGCCCGCTATATCATCCATACGGCCGGGCCCGTCTTCGTCGACGGAAAGCACGATGAAGCCTCCCTCCTTGTCTTCTGCTATGAAAACGCCGTCCGTTTGGCAAAGGAAAAGAATCTCCGTTCCATCACCTTCCCCCTCATAGCCGCCGGAATCTTCGGCTATCCCAAAAGCGAAGCCATCGAAATCGCCTTAAAGACATTGATCCGTTGCGCCGGCGAAAAGGATTTCAAGGCCTATCTCATCCTCTATCGGGACGAGGATTTCGCCTTGGCAAAGGATTGCCTTTCTAAGCATCCCGACTGGCCGGTTACCATTGCGTAGTCTTCTCTTCATTAGAATCGAGATTCAAAAAGTGGCTGGGCGCAAACGTCCAGCCATTTTCAAAAAAGAAGCGTCCAACTCGATTTTTCGGAAGAAAGCTCTTTTGCTTAGGAATAGGTCTCGTCCGTGATGGTCAGCTCAAGGGTCGCGTTTTCCTGGACGAAGGTCAGCTTTCCGGTTTCCCGATCGTATTCATTGAATCCCGTGCCTGTTGATCCTGCGCCAACAGTGTCGAGCATGTAATACCAAGTGACGACCTTTCCTTCGGCATCCATCACGTAGGTTCGCAAGCGGATATTGTGTCCAACGGCATACTTGAAGGAGATGGAAACGGAATCCTCACCTTCAAGAAGTGCGGAAATATCCTTGCGGAAGAAGGCATAGGTCTTGTTTTCCTCATCGGCCCTGTTCGGGTTATCCGTCCCCACGACATGGTCATTGTCGGTAAAGTCGGCGATGAGTTTCTCGCCTTCCTCAAGCTTGACCTCGGCAAATTGGCTGCTCGCCTCGAAAAGAACCGTCTCATCCCAATAAGTGACGTTGGGCGTCTCGACAACCTTCAGTTCCAGGCAGACCGTTCCTCCACTGCTGGCATTGTTTGGAGAGGAGATGTCGATTTCCAAAAAGGAAGTTCCAGCCTTCTCAAGCTTTGTGGCATCGATTGAGACATAGCCGCCTGTATGGATGCTTCCATCGCCTTGGACATGGTACGCAAGGGCATCAAGAGGGAGGACGGAGCTATCGGAGACGTCAAATTCGGCTTTGGAATTCGTGACATTCCTCGAGAAAGAAAGATCGACCTGATAGCTGTTTGTGGCACCGATGACGATTTCCTGCGGATGACCCGTGATTTTTACATCCCCGTCCTCGTCGATTTCCTTCCATGTCTTTGGTGGAGTCGTCTCTTCCGGGGTTGTCTCTTCGGGTGTCGTTTCTTTAGGAGTCGTCTTCTCTTCCGTTGGGGTGGTCGTATTGGTAGGGTCATTAGAACATCCCGCCAGTAGAAGGATTGGAAGCATCAAAAGGAAACGCATTTTCTTCATGGCATTCTTTTCCTCCTGGTTTCAGTATACCAATCAAGCCGATGTTTTCCTAGCTCCCTATTCCGCAGTGTTTTTCTAAGCTATATATTGAATTGTTGAAAATCATCGCTCTTTTCGTTCTTCTTGAATCGATGAATGCATGGCAAGCACGCTAATGACTCTTACTGTGATTCCATGGCTTGAAAACATCTCCTAATCCATATTCCTTCGGTAATAAAGCCGCAGGCAATCCGCTAGAGATTTCAGTCAATAATCACAAATGAAAAAAATATAATGTTTGTGAAATTTACGAATTTAACTCAATAACCAACTTTCCATTTAAGACATCACTCGAAAACGTACCGCTCGAAAATATTCCGGGCCAATTCTTCCGTAAGGTCTTTCCCTGTGTAGTCCAAATAAGGATAGCGTCCATTGCTTTTCTGTTGGAGAGCGCCATATTCCACCAAGACATCCATAAGAGAGTAAAGAAGTTTTTCCGTTTCCGGGCGGCAACATCCGAAGCACCTATCCTGATCCAAACTGTATTTTTCGAATGACTTCTCTTTCGAGCCGATAAGGAATTTCACCAAAATGGATTTCGAAAAGGTAAACCGTCGGCTTTGGGAAAGCTTGCTTGTGACATATTTGATGATCTTAAGAAAATCCATTATCGGATACCCGGCAAGGACACACCGTTCCAAGGGAAGCTTCTTCCCACGTTGGCTATAATTGGCCTTTGTCCTGGCCGTTCTTTCCCAGGTTTCGGCGAAATGGTCTTGATCGATGATATAGTTGCAGCCCGTGTCGTCCACTTTGTAATTGGTACACCCAAGAATCCTCCGGCCAGTATCCTTACCTTTTTCCTTGATTTTCTTGACAATAAGGTATCCGTCCTCACAATCCGGGCACTTCTGGATATACATCTTTCCACCGGAGAGATCGTTGGTGACAAAGCCACAGACTTCTGGGTCGTTTGAGCACACGTAAAGCGTCGTCATCAGCTCGTCCTTCCCTCTCATTTTCCTTTTCTTTACTTGAAGCGGGTAACCACAGTAGGGGCATTTATACCGGAAGTCATTCATGGTCCTTCCGGAAAGCTCCGGACCATTGAGGACAATATTCGTATGCCCCTCCTTCAATTCCTGGATGAATTGGGAAGGCTTGTTTTTGGGCGTGATGATGTAGACGCGGTTCCGGGTTCGAGTCAAGGCGACATAGAAAAGTCGTCTCTCTTCTGCATACTCGATTTCCTTGGCATCTTTCAAGACAAGTTTCATGACAGGGTCATCTTCAATCTTGGATGGAAAGCCAAGGACATCGTCCTTGCCGTTGATAACGATGACATTTCCTGCGCCCAACCCCTTGGAGGCGTGTGCTGTCATGAAGCGAATATGCATATCGGGAAACCTTTTGGAACGAACTCGATTGTCGCTTGTGCAGAGGAACATGTCCGAAAGCTGGTTCAGGTTTCTCCCATCAAAATTGTAGCGACCGAGCAGAAGCACATCCGAGTCCTTGAAATGGGACCGAATGTCTTCGAGGGCACGTTCAATTGCCTTCCCCATCCGATAATAGGGCGATATTGTCTTGTCCAAGGAAATATCCTTCTTGGAAGCATAAGAATCGTCATAGCTCATGATGATGACGGGATCCTCGAGATGCGTTGCGGAAAACAGGGATTTCTTCTTCTGCAATTCGTTCTTCATGATGAACGATCCCGCTATGTCAATCAATTCCTGGGAATTGCGGTGCGTATTCCTTAGATAGAGGATTTTTCCATAGCCCATTTTCTTTTCGAAATCCGTAAACAAGGTGATATCGGCCCCTGAGAAGCGGAAAATAGACTGCCAGTCATCGCCAACGGCAACAATCTTGGCATTCGAGCATTTCGATAGTTTCTCCGCGAGATTGAAACGCTGTGTGGAGATATCCTGATACTCATCGATGAAAATATAGTCGTAAGGGAGCTTCTCGTTTCTTCGGATCTTTTCATCCAAGATATCCGCGGCGTTGTTGATCATGTCTTCAAAGTCGATGGCATTGTTCTCGGCAAGAGCGTTGCTGTAGTTCCGATAGCATTGCTGGGCGATTTCCAAAAAGAGATAGGTTCTTTCGTCCTTGTTTTCACGGGCAATAGACATGAATTCCGTGAATTTCTCGAATTTGTAATTGTTAGTTTTGAACCGATTGATAAAGGTACATAGGAGCTGAATCAGTTTCGTGAAATACCTATCTTCAGCACGTTGGGCGATTTCCTTGTAAATAGCTTTGTCTTCCTTTGCGTTAAGGGTGAACCCGTTTTTCAGCAGGACATCCTTCAAGTGACTGATGAGGCTTCTTCCATCGTTATAGGCCGAATATGTTGAAAGCAGCGTGGTGCCATGCTTGCGATGAAGAATTCCCTTGTCCTTTATATGCTTTCTATAATCGGCCAGTTCCTGAGGCGAAAAGCGCCAATTATTTCCGTTCTCATCGATTCCAAAGTGTTCAAGATAGGCTTCCCTGTTTCCTTGCCAAATCCGGAAATCCGGGGTGTATGGCTTGGATGTTCCAGGGATGCAATAGGGATAAATGGGCTCATATTCATAATCGATTCCATTGATAAAGAAAAAATTGGCAATTTGGCATTCCTGAATCGATCGAACCCTTTCCGAACGAATAGTGATCTTCTTTTTTGTAAGATTCTCCTTGAAATCATCCAAGTCACTTCTCAGTGTTGTGAAATCGGAATCGGCCAAGACCCTTTTATAGATTTCCAATGACTTATGGCTATTGAAAGGTATGTCTAAATACGATGCGAAAAAGAGCATGATTTTCTTGATAAAGCCCTCGTCTTCCAGCTTGGAAATCAGGTAATTTCGAAGGGTATCGAACATAAAGCCCGGCCCCTTGACGCTATGCTTTCCTTCAGCACCCTTGATGATCGTGTTACCAATCGAGTGAAAGGTAGCGATGACGGCAGGGATTCCGATTTTCTTGAATCGGTCCTTCAATTCTTGGGTTGCCTTCTTTGTGAAGGATACGATAAGGATTCTTTCAGGCCTTACTTTCTTTTTCTCGACCAGATATTTTGCCTTTGCCTCCAGGGTGGTTGTCTTGCCAGCACCGGCTCCAGCAATTACAAGCGTATAGTCCTCGTCATTTAAAACGACCTTCCTTTGATCCTCATCAAGGAGTATCTTGGGGTCATCCAAAGCAAGGATTCCATCCAAATATTCCTTGTCCACCTTAAGATGCCGATTGACGAACATATCATTGTGCTTTTCAATGCTGTCAGAAACATTTTGATAAGCGAAAAGATAGGTTTCCAGATCCTTTTGACTGCATTTTTTCTCTTTGCACCAATGCCCCAGGGTACCAGTGCTCTTCAGGATGGTAAAGGTATCATACGTTTCTTTTGCATCATTAACCAAAAACGAATAGTGCTTTCGTGAAATGAACTCATCCTTCTCCAAAAGTTTGCCAATTGCGGTATAGAAATCTTTCATCTTCAGGAATTGTTCGTCATCATTCTTGAAGCGAGAGCCAAACAGTTGCATACGAAAAATATTATAACCGATTTTCTGACACGATATTTGATTTTTAGACTGAAAGGGAAAGGCATTCTTAAGTGCTAAATTGGCTTTTCGTCCCCACAGCATGCCTTGAAAATCCCTCTTTCCTTTCTTGACGGTTCGTCATATTATCTTCATCCGTTGATATATCAACTTATCGGACACAAGCGTCAAGGAGGCATTCCAGTGGATCCTTCGCATGCACAGATCACGAAGATCGCAAGGGAAGTGAACAAGCTCGCCATCAAGACTTTGCGGCAGGATGGAATCGGAACGTCGGAATTCGATCTGATTCACGTCGTCCGCAAGCACGATGGTATTTCCCAGGCGCATATCTGCCGCATTCTCGGAACCGACAAGGCCGCCGTCGCAAGACAAGTCGCTAGCCTTAGCAAGAAAGGCTATCTGAAAAAGGACATCAATCCCAAAGACGGGAGAGCGTCCTTGATCTATCCCACAAAGAAGGCCGAGGAACTGAAGATTTCCAAGAGGCATGTCGAAACGGCCTACTATGAATATATCCTGGAAGCCCTCAGTGCTGAGGAAACAGAGACCTTCTGCTTCCTTCTTGACAAGGTCTATTGCCGTTCGAAGGAAGAAAGCAAATCCGGATTCGTCCATGTCCGTGCGCGGATTGGGGAAGGGGAATAGCATGGCAAAAAGTAAGCGTCTCTCTCAGGCGATGGTATTTCTTTTGCTTTTCGGTGTCGTCAGCCTTCTTTCCGATATGACACACGAAGGTGCGGCAAGTATCCAAGGTGCCTATCTCTCGTTGATAGGAGCATCGGCTGGTGTCATCGGTTTCATTTCCGGATTCGCGGAGCTTCTTGGCTATTCGCTCCGTTATGTCTTCGGGCGGATCACAGACAAGACAAGGAAGTATTGGCCGATGGTCATTCTAGGTTACCTTATCGACATCCTGGCCGTTCCCCTTCTTGCCTTCGTCGGGCCTAATGGATGGGTTTTTGCCTGCATCCTTCTTGCTGTCCAAAGAGTCGGAAAGGCTATCAAGAAGCCGGCAAAGGATACTATCCTGTCCTTTGCCGCGACACAGAAACAGGCAGGAAGGAGTTTCGGTATCCAAGAGATGCTGGATCAGATCGGAGCCTTTTTGGGGCCTTTGTTCCTTTATCTTGTCATGCTTTTCCGGACCGATGGCGATACCTTCCACAACTATGCCATCGCCTTCCTTTTCCTTCTGATTCCGGCCGTGGCAACGATCGTGATGCTCTTCTTCACCAAGCATAAGTTCCCCAATCCCGACAAGTTCGAACCGGAGCCCAAGAAGATGGAGAAGTTCCACATGAAGCCGAGCTTCATTCTCTACATCATCGCCATCAGCGCCTTTGCCTTCGGCTTCATCGACTACTCCCTTGTGAGCATGCATATCGGAAAGGTATTCGTGGAAGGGGGAAGTCAGGTGATCACGGCCGAGACGCTCCCTCTTGTCTATTCGGGCGCCATGATCATCGATGCCTTTGCCGCCATTCTTTTCGGAAAGCTCTTCGATCGCTTTGGCATGCTCTCCTTGGTCCTTGCCACGCTCGGTTCCTTCCTTTTCTCCCTCTTCATCTTCGAATTCGATTCCCTTCCCCTGCTTTTCCTCGGGGTAGGCATGTGGGGTATCGGCATGGGTGCCCAGGAATCGATCCTCAAGGCCGTGGTGGCAACGATGGTTCCCAAGGATTTCCGTGCGACGGGCTATGGCATCTTCGAGTTTTCCTTCGGTATCTTCTGGTTCCTCGGAAGCTGGCTTTTGGGTGTTCTCTATGATGCTTCCATCCTGGCGATGGTAATCGTCTCCATCTGTGTCCAGGCTCTTTCCATTCCTCTTTACATCGCCTCTTCCATCCAAGCCCGAAAGGAAAGGGAAAAGGCAGTCGACAACAAGGAAAATCCTCTTTGAGTCCTGTCTTTCCCAATAATGGGCAATGCGATGGATTCCGACAGAGTCTGGAATAGCATTCTTTAGACCAAAATTCTTGTTGTCAATCCGGGATTGGACTTGTTGGGTACGAAATTGGTGTACCTAAGGCAAGCCATATTGGGGTGGTCATTTTCCAAATCAATGCCAGTATTAGCCAGTCGGATAGCTTACGGAAATAGTGCGAATCCCACAATTCCACGGGAACGGTAAAGACGAAACACGTACGGACCTTCAAGCGATTTTTCCTCTGGCAATAAAGACAACTTCCTCTCTTTTTGGAAAGAGGTGGCAATTGCCATCCGTTTCTAAAAAAAGCTCTATACTTTGTGCTCCTCTGCATACGTATACTTTGAGAGGCAGATAGGAGATGCCATCGGTCACGAGATACTGAAAAGTATTTTGCTTTGAAATGACGGTATCTTCCAAAGATTTTCGAAATTCTGGGGACTTGACGAAATTCATCGCCATTCAGAGCATTCGAGGATTTCAGTTTCCCAAATTATTCCTCTTATTTCCCAAATCCTCATCAAATTCCTCAAATCCTCCTATTGAGAATGGTTTAAGGAGGTTCCCTCATGTTGGAAGGAATTGTACGGTCTAGGTCTTTATGCACGGAATAGAAGGAAAATTGTTCTTCGGAAACACGGGCGACCAAACACCGAAGGAAATAGAAAATTCCAAGAATCCGATTGAAAGACTCACTGCTCTTATCGACAAGCATAGTGTTCCCAAACAGATGTTTCGCTTGACTTCTCATAAAGAGGAAGATTCCGTATTTGTCGAATTGAAGTCGAGCCTTTATATTAAATGCCTTATTGCTTTCATATACGCTAAACCAATGCCGTTAATCGCGGTTTGGTGTTTTTTCGCCTTTCAATAATCTAGGAATGGTGTTTTTTTTCCTTGCGTGTTCTCTAACAATGATGTTCCTTCATATATCTTTTTCTCGTCCTTGGCCGACGTGATTATGCTGGCAAAACTCACATTCCGCTCCGGCTTCTTTTAAGGTGTCTTCCTTGGAAAAAGCCATGGGTTTGTCTTCCGCACTGAATCTATTTTTCAACTAGTCTTGCCAAAGCAAGACGAAGGATTCCAGTTTAGCCTTAACATTTACCTCAGTTCTGAGAATAATTCTAATGATCTCTAGGCGTTCTCCCGGGTACAAGGGGCTATGTCATAGTGAGTTACACCGAAAAACCAGCACCCACAAAAAGCTTGTTGGCCCCCCAAATACTTGCGCTATTGTCCTTGTTTCCTTTCGCTTATTTGGAAAAGTCTTTTTCTTTCGTGTTCATCCAAGACCTTGAAATTCCGGCAAAACAAAACGAACCCCATACGTCATGCGTACAGGGTTCGGATAGTAACTTGGTGGTGGCCCAAGGCAGGGTCGAACTGCCGACACCAGCATTTTCAGTGCTGTGCTCTGCCAGCTGAGCTATCGGGCCATTATCGGTGACAGCCTTATAATTCTATCAAAGCCTCCATAAGGATGCAAGGATTTTTGCAGTCAGGGAATTTTCGTTTTTGACGCTTTTTGAATTTCTGCTAGGCTTTCCTGCCTTAATCTGCTACGCTCGGGGTATGAGGACTCGGTTTGAACAGCAGGACGATCTTCTGGAAAGGCTTCGTCTTTTGGAAGACCCGACGGATGTCTCCCTTTCTTCGATCGAGCGCCTTTCCATCATGGCCGAGCTTCTTTCCTTGCCCGAAGGAGAAAAGACGGAGAAGGACAAATGCCTTCTTTCCCTTTTCTATCTCCAGCAAGGGGAAAGCCTTCCTTGGGACTATGCCATCTTCCTTCTTCTTGCGGCAAAGCATGGCAATGCCTTCGCTTCCTTTCTTTTGGGAGAGTGCCTGCGTCTTGGCCTTGCTCCGTTTTCCAAGGATCTTAAGAAGGCCTATCACTTCCTTCGTCTGTCCCATGAAGGCGGGTTTCAAAAGGCTGGCGTTCGCCTTCTCTCCTTTTCAGGCGTTCCCAAGGACCTACGCCGAAAGATCTCCGTGGACTTCAAGACACAGGATATTCCGACATTGGAGTGCCTTACTTTGCACTACCGTTTCCTTAAGAGGAAGGACAAAGAGAGGGAATGCCTGGAGATCCTTCTTTCCCTCGGAGTGAAAAAATACCTTCCACAGCTTCTGGACATCCTTCTTTTCGGTCCGAAAAAGGAAAGGGATATTCCAAAGGCCATCCTTCTTCTTGAGAAGGCCAAAAAAGAAGGAAGGAAGGATATCCTCTATCATCTGGGCCGGATCCACCTGGAAGGGAAAGGGGTCGAAAAGGACAGGAAGAAGGCGATTTCCTATCTTCTTCAGGACAAGCACAATCCCCAATCCCTCCTTCTTTTGGGAAGGCTGAAACAACGGGAAGGAAGTAAGGAAGAAGCGAAGCTCTTTTACAGAAGGGCTCTGGACCTTGGCGAAAGGAAGGCGATACCTTTACTTGCAACCTTGGAAGCGGAAAGCGAAAGGGCGGAGGAGAGAAAGCGCGGCTTCCTTGCCCTAAGAAGGCTTAGTGAAACGGAGGATTCCCTTCTTTTCCCCTTGAGCCTTGCCTATGCCAAAAGGAGAAACGGCCTTCTGTCGGATAGCTATCTCCTCAAGGCCATCAAGGCCATGGACAAGAGGGCAATCCTTTTTGCCCTAAGGCACAAAAGAAGAATTTCCCAGGCCAAAAAGACCCTCTCCCATCTGGAGAGACTGGGAAAGGCAAAGGCCATCAACACGCGCCTGAAAAGGGAAGTCCAAAAAGACAAGGAAAGGAAGGCGCTCGCCCTTGTCATGCTAAGGAGGCTGAAAAGGAACTTGTCCATTCCTTGGGGGGAAAGTTTGGAATAAAATAGTAGTTATGCCATATACGCTCGATCTCTCGGTCCACGATATCGTCGATGTCCTCAGGAGAAGGGGGCATCTCGACAATAGGATCTTCAACCTCTCCTCGATGCAGGAAGGCACAAGGCTCCATGTGCTCTATCAATCGGAACAAGGGGCGGACTATCTTTCCGAATACAGTCTTTCCCATGTCTTCCAGCACGGAAAGTACTGCTTCCGTGTCAGCGGCAAGGCGGATGGCGTCTTTATCCGTCCGGATGGTTCCGTCACGGTCGAGGAAATCAAGACGACGGTCGCCGACCTGGATGAGTTCTCCCATGACCATGCCGACTGGCATCTGGGCCAGGCGATGTTCTATGCCGATATCATCGCCATGGACAGGAAACTTTCCACTGTCCGCATCGTCCTGACCTATATCCGCCAGAACGACTTTCGGAAAAGAAAGCAGATCGAGAAAGTCTTTACCAGGAAGGAACTGGACAACTATGTGGAAGGCCTCCTTTTTGAGTATTCCGACTACATGGACAGGATCCTGGAGAGAAAAAAGGAAAGGAACGAATCGGCAAAGAAGCTTCTCTTCCCCTATCCCTCCTTCCGCAAGGGACAGAAAAGGATGATGGAATTCGTCGAGGAGAATGCCCTAAATGGAAAAAGCGTCTATATCGAAGCGCCGACGGGAATCGGAAAGACCATCTCCTGCCTCTTCCCCCTCCTCAAGCTTTTCGGAAGCGAGAAGTGCGATATCATCTTCTACCTGACGAGCAAGAACGCCATCAAGACCGTGGCGATGAATGCCCTCAAGCAGATGGTGGAGAAGAAGGCGAAGATCAAAAGCCTTCTCATCACCAGCAAAGAGGCCATCTGCTTCAACGACAAGAAGGGGCATTGCAATCCCGATGAATGTCCCTTTGCCAGAAATTACTACGATAAATTGCTGGACTCTATCTTCGATATCCTCGGACGTTACGATTCTATCGATAGGGAAAGAATCGTCTCTTTCTGCTTGGAAAAGGGCATCTGCCCTTTCCAGTTCCAGCTCGATCTCAGCCGCTATGTCGATGTCCTCATCGCCGACTACACCTACGTCTATGATTACCACGACAGGCTGGATCTGGAAAGCTCCTCCCTTTCGCGGATGAAGTCCTACCTCCTTGTGGACGAGTGCCACAACCTTCCCGAAAGGGTGCGGGACATGTATTCCCTGGAGGTCGTCAAGGCCGCTATCGATGAAGGCGTGACCTTCTGTCCGGGAAAGGATCTTGCGCCATTGAGGAAGGATCTCAAGAAGCTCTCGGAAAGCTTTCTTCGCTTTGTCCTTGATGACGAGAGGCCGCAAAAGGACATCCAGGTCTTCAAGGCTTTCCCACCGGAATTCGAGAACGCGATTTCCTCCTTCCTGGACCGCTTCAAGTCGCTTCTGAAGAAGGCCCCGCATCTTCTCAACGACGAGCTCTATGAGGTCTTCTATCTTCTCAATTCCTTTGACTACCTCCGGAATCTCATCGAGGAGGAAGGCCGGAAGGAATTCCTGGTCTATGCCAGGATCGAGGAGGAGAAAGTCGTCTCCGTCAAGATCACATGTTTGGATGCCAAGCCCTTCATCCGCCAGGGAAACGAGAACTTCAAGGCCTGCTTCTTCTTCTCGGCAACCCTCTCCCCGAAGGACTACTACATCGACCTCTTGGGAGGCGACATGGATGACCGCTCCTCCCGTCTTATCATGGATTCCCCTTTCCCGAAGGAAAACCGCCTGGTCCTTGTGGATACCGCCCATTCCCTGCGCTATCGGGATAGAAGCGAAACCCTGGATGGCATCGCCAGAACCATCAAGGCCCTTGTCCAGACGAAAAAAGGAAACTATTTTGTCTTCTGTCCCTCCTTCGAATACCTCTATAATCTAAAGGAGCTTCTTAGTGACATGCCGTGGAAGCTCTTCGTCCAGACGCGACGGATGCAAGAGGAGGAGAGGGAAAAGTTCCTCGCCTTCTTCGAAGATGACGACAAGGAATACCGCGTCGGCCTGCTTGTCATCGGGGGCATCTTCTCCGAGGGCATCGACCTTGTCGGCAAGCGTCTTATCGGTGCCGTCGTCATCTCCATCGGCCTTCCCCAGATCGGCTTTGAAAGAGACCAGATCAAGGCCTACTATGAAGACGGGGAAGAGGAAGACAAGGCAAAGGGCTTCCGCTACGCCTATGTCTATCCCGGACTCAACCGCGTCCTTCAGGCCGCAGGAAGGGTCATCCGCAGCGAAGAGGACAAAGGCGTCATCCTCTTCATCGACAGCCGCTATCGCCAGGACGTCTACAAGGATGTCTTCGACGAACTCTACCCGGACAGGAAATCCTCCAATTCCCCCTCGATGGTCCACGATCTGTGCCGCAAATTCTGGGAGGACAAGTCATGAACTTCGACCAAGACCATATCCGAAACTTCTGCGTCGTCGCCCATATCGACCATGGAAAGAGCACCCTGTGCGACAGGATCCTCGAAAAGACGGGCGCCGTCGAGGTCAGGAACCTTCAACCGCAGCTTCTCGACGACATGAACATCGAGCGCGAAAGGGGCATCACCATCAAGCTCAACGCCGTCAACGTCACCTACAAGGCAAAGAACGGCGTGACCTATCTTTTCAACCTCATCGACACGCCAGGGCACGTCGACTTCACCTATGAGGTCAGCCGCTCCCTTTCGGCATGCGAAGGCGCCATCCTCCTTGTCGATGCCACCCAGGGCGTCCAGGCCCAGACATTGGCAAACGGATACCTTGCCATCGACAACGGACTCAAGCTCCTGCCCGTCATCAACAAGGTCGACCTCCCATCGGCCGATGTCGAGAACTGCCAGCTGGAACTCATCGACACGCTCAACATCGATCCTGACCTCTGCCTGAAGGTATCGGCAAAGACCGGCCAAGGCGTGGAAGACCTTCTGGAGAAGATCGTCTCCTATCTCCCGGCCCCCAAAGGCGATCCCGACAAGAACTTCAAGGCCTTGATCTTCGACTCCAAGTTTGATTCCTATCGCGGTGTCGTCGTCATGATCCGCGTCTTCGATGGTTCTATCCGCGTCGGCGACAAGATCCGTCTCATGTCCAACAACACCGTCTTCCAGGTCACCGAGCTTGGCATTCGTACCCCGGATGAGAAGAAGGTCGATTCCCTTTCGGCCGGTGAGGTCGGCTATCTTGCCGCTTCCATCAAGAACATCAAGGATGTCTCTGTCGGTGACACCATCACCAAAGACGATGCGCCCGCTATGGAACCCTTGAAGGGATTCCGTAAGACAACGCCTATGGTCTATGCTGGTCTCTATCCGAGCGAGAACCAGGATTTCGAAAACCTCCACAATGCCCTGGACAAGCTCAGCCTTAACGATGCCGCCCTCGTCTATGAGCCGGAAACCTCCATTGCCTTGGGGTCGGGTTTCCGTTGCGGTTTCTTGGGCCTTCTCCACATGGAAGTCATCCAGGAAAGGCTTGAGGACGAATACGACCTGGACCTTGTCTGCACGGCCCCTTCCGTCGTCTATGAAGTCTGCTACACCGATGGCCATGTCGAAAGGATACAGAACCCGGCCGACTTCCCCAAGGACAGGACGAAGATCAAGTCGACCTCCGAGCCTTTTGCCGATGTCAAGGTCATGGCCCCCAAGGAATTCCTCGGAAATATCATGACCCTGTGCCAGAACAAAAGGGGCGAATTCAAGAACATGACCTATATCGACGAAACCCGCGTGGAGCTCTTTTACAAGATGCCCTTAAGCGAGATCGTCTTCGATTTCTTCGATCGCCTGAAGTCCGTCTCCCAGGGCTATGCCTCCCTCGATTATGAGCCCTTGGACTATGAAGTCAGCGATGTCGACCGCATGGATATCCTCCTCAATGGCGAGCGGGTCGATGCCTTGACGACGATCATCTACCGCCCCTTTGCCTATTCTCGGGCACGGGCTGTCGTCGATAAGCTCAAGGACGTCATCCCCCGCCAGCAGTTTGAGATTCCCATCCAGGCCATGATCGGCGGGAAGATCATCGCCAGGAGCGATATCAAGGCCGTCAGGAAGGACGTCCTTGCCAAGTGCTATGGCGGCGACATCTCGCGAAAGAAGAAGCTCCTTGAGAAACAGAAGCGGGGCAAGAAGCGCATGAAGGAATTCGGAAAGGTCCAGGTGCCTCAGGAAGCCTTCATTGCCATGCTGACCGTCGACGAAGGAAAATAGGGAATTATCCGAAAGGACAGGAACAATGCCAAAGACCGACGAAGGAAAAAGATTCACGGACCTTGCCTATGCCACCAAGGAAGAGGTCAAGGCCATCTACAACAAGGAAAACGTCCAGAGGGAATGGGACAAGGTCCTTTCCTACAGGGCCAGCTTTTCCTGCGACACCGAATTGCGCGACAAGGACGACAACGCCTACTTCCTTGTCCTCTCGCCGGCAATCCTCAGCGAATGCTATTCCCTTGAAGAGAGTCTCTTCAAGGATGTTGTCCTCTACCTTTCCCTTTCAAAAAAGGCCAAGGAAAGCTTCCTCCTTAAAAGAAAGACCTCATCCCTTCTTGCCCTTTCCCACCATGCTTTGGAGAAGATCCCAAGCGAGGGGACATTGGAAAGGATTGCCAAAAACGAGATCGAGAACGTCCCGACAAGCCTCTTCCTCCTCGGGGAATATGCCCACGCCTTCGATACGCCCTCCTTCCTTCCCGAGGAAAGTTCCCTCTTTGAGCTCAACAACGCCATCCAAGGGGAAAAGGGAGACGTTCCTCTCCTCCGCAAGGGAAATGCCGAAAGCGTCGTCAACACCCTCTGTCATCCTCTTCCCGAGAAAATAAAGAATAGTCTCACTTCCTACTTCCTCTTTCTGAAGCAGAAGGACATTCCCCTTTTGGCACGCGCCGTCCTTTCCCCCTACTACTTCCTCTCCGCCCTTCCCTTCGAATACATGAACGAGGAGACGGGTGCCCTTTTCATCAAGAACTTCCTTTTCCATTCCGGACTGGATGTCATCGGCCTTTGCATGGACTTCGAATCGATCCTCTTTGCCCGCTCGAAGCGTTTCTACCAACGGCTTGCGGAAACGCAGAACACCTTGGATCTGACATACGTCCTCGCCTTTGTCCTCCCCTTCCTTTCCAAGGACGAGGAAGGTATCCACAAGCTTCTTGAGGAATGCCAGAAGGAAGCCGCCCAGAAAGATGCCACAACGGAAGAACCTTCCGCTCTTGATTCGGAATTGGCTCTTCCATCCTTCCAGAAAGGCGAGGAGAGGAAAATCGTCGAGGAACGGGCAAAGAAACTGCTTGAGATCTATCCATTCCTTAGGAAGAAGGAAGCCCACTTCTATGCCGGCCATTGCACGATCGGTTCCTTCTATACGATCGAGGATTTCCGCAAGGAGGAACTGACCGTCTACGAGACCGCGCGTTCGTCGATGGAGTCCCTTGCCAAGAAGGGCTTCTACAAGAAGGAGCAGCAGGGAAAGAGGTTCGTCTATACGCCCATCCCGATGAAGGATGACAGCACGGGCAAATGATCGAGAGCCTTTATATCCACATTCCCTTCTGCGACCATATCTGCGCCTATTGCGATTTCCCAAAGGTCTTTTCGAAGTACTTCGACAAATCCCTCTACATCCAGAGGGTCAAGGAGGAAATCGATTCCTTTCATGTCCCCAAGGGAAGTCTCAAGACAATCTATCTTGGCGGAGGAACACCGACGAGTCTCTCCCTTGAGGAGCTGCGAGACCTTCTTTCCTATCTCTCTGGCTTTTCCCCCATCGAGGAATTCACGATCGAGGCCAATCCCGAATCCCTGACCCAGGAGAAGGTTGATCTTTTTGCTTCCTTCGGCGTCAACAGGATTTCCCTTGGCGTTCAGTCCTATCGGGAGGATATCCTCTCCTCCATGGGAAGAAAACATACGCCTAAAGACGTCATCCAGGCGGTTAAGAGGATCCGGAAGGCCGGCATCGACAACATCAATCTCGATTTCATCTATGGCTATCCCAAGACAACGAAAGAGGATTCTTTGAGAGACATCGACTTTGCCCTCTCCCTTTCCCCGTCCCATCTCTCCTTCTATTCCCTGCAGATCGAGGACAACACGCTTTTGGGGGAATTGGGCACGCTCGTCGACGATGATTCCCTGGCCCAGACCTATGAGGCTATCTGCTCCCGTCTGGAGAAGGAAGGCTTCTTCCGCTATGAGGTCTCGAACTTCTCCCGCCCCGGAAAGGAATCCAAGCACAATCTCACCTACTGGCACGACAAGGAATACTATGGCTGCGGAATGGGGGCAAGCGGCTTTGTCTCCTCGATCCGCTACCAGAACACGCGCTCCATCACGGATTACCTCAAGGGAAGAAACGTCCGCAGCACGGAGAAAGTCTCCCTCGAGGAAAGAAAGACGGAATATCTCATGCTCAACCTCCGCCTTGCCGATGGCTTTTCCCTTAGAGAATACCAGGGGCTTTTCCATGAGGATTTCATCGTCTCCCACAAGAAGGCTATCGATAAGCTACAGGGTTCCCTCTGTCTTGAAGACGGCCGCGTCTTCATAAGGAAGGACCTCCTCTACGTCATGGACACGATCCTTCTGGAGCTAATCTGATTTTTCCTTTTTTCGTCTTGTACAACTTTCTGCTTCCCTTTTTGCCTCCTTTGGGCTTATATGGGGAAAAGGAGTACATCCATGGACGAAAAAAGCATTCTGGCCCTGGCCAAGCGCTTCAAAAGCGCAAGCGTGCGTCTTGTCCTCCACAGCCCGGAGACTTTCCTGCGTCTTTTTGCCAACAAGGGAAGCCTTCCGACGCCCAATGAGCTTATGAACGTCATCGACCTTGGCTATCCCGCTGAGATCGCGCCGATTGTCCGCTTCGTCATCGGCATCCTCTTCGCCCTCAATGCCATCGGACGGCAGGAAGGTTCCTTCCTCTATCGGACGCTCTTTTTGGAGAGCAAGGAGGAGACCTTCCAGGACGCCTATTCCCGCTCCCCCTTCTACCGGATCAAGAAGAAAGCCATCGGCGACCTTTGCCTGCTTTTGGCAAAATGACTTGACGTTTTCCCTTTTGCCTCCCAATAAGAGGTGAAGGGAGGATGATATGGATACGATCAAAAGACTCTTTCGGGAGGAAAGGAGGGAAGTCCTCTCCGCCTTCCTCGTTATCGTCATGACCCTCTTTCTGTCGCCCAACGGGATTTTCCTGCTCCTGCTTCTTCTTCTCTCCGTCACGCTGACCCTGCTTCTCCTCTGCCAGTGGAAGAAGAGCTACGACAGGAACATGAAAAGCCTCGCCTCGCTTTCCTTCTTCTCGTCGTTCCTTTCCAAGATTGCGCGCGGAAAGGGAATCCAGGATGCCTATCGGGAAAGCACAAGCCTTCTTGTCGGCTACTATACCCCTGTCCCGCTTGCGGACATCTCCGCCATGACCCTCTCGCCCTATGGCCTTGGTCCCTTCTCACCCTATCTTCTCTACGTGGCACGAAAGGACGCGGCAAACGAAGCCTACCTTCCCGACTACAGGATCCTGATCGGGGAAGTGCAGGAAGCGATCAAGAAGAAGGAGGATCTCCTCAAGGAGGACCAAAGAAAAAGGAAGGTAGCCCTGGCAATCGTCTCCTCCTTCCTTGCCCTTTTCCTTCTTGCCGTGAGCCTCTTTTCGAACCTCTCCCTCAAGGACAAGAACGGCGTCCTTGTTCTTCTTGTCCTCCTTGTCCTTTCCCTTCTTGTTCCCTGCATCTACTTGTCCAGTCTTCTGCGTTTAGGAGGAAGAAAGCATGCTTGAAAAGGTAAAGGGAATCCTCTCCCACAAGAAGGAAAGGAAGGAAAGCGAAAAGAAAAGCACGGGCGGAAAGAAAACGAAGGCGCTCCTTACCGTCGTCCTCCTCTTTCTCCTTCTTGGTATCGCCATAGGCTTCCTTCTGCAAAAGCCGGTCCTGGTCTTCCTTCTTCCCTTAAGCGGCTTTGTCCTTACCTATCTCCTGCTTCCGGAAAAGGAAAAGGAAAGGCATCCGGAAAGGGAGAAGTTCCTCAAGGACTTCTATCTCTTCGCCTCGCTTGAGAAGGAAAGCGATAAGGCGATGACCATGGCTTTAGAGGAAATGGACATCTCAAAGGACAAGGATGAAATCGTCAATTGTCTCGAGGCAGGATCCTTGACAAGGGAATGTCTCCTTTATGACAACACCTTCCAGGCCGAGGAAGCGGTCGACAGGGTTCTGCTTCTTTATTCCGCAAAGGATCTGGATCTAGACGAGATCGTGCCGCTTGGAAAGCTCCTTCCAAAAGAGGAGGAGGACAGCCTGTCTCTGGAGGTCTTCCCGTTTCTCATCGTCCTTTTCCTGATCCTTGTAAGCCTTGCCTATCTTGGAGGGATCACGCCATGACGCGTCTCATCTACCTTGCCCTTTTTCCCCTTCTCTTTGCCGCATTTCTGGACGTCCTTTCCGCCCAGGCATTCCTGAAAAGGGCCGATAGCTATAGCGTCCTTGTCCAGGAAAACCTCTCCTCGGAGAAAAGGGCATCGGAAGGTCTTCCAAAGGACATCGTCTATGTCTGTCTCTCGGGCTGCTCTGTCGGCGAGGAGAACAAGGTCTCCTTCCGCCTGAAGTCCTCAAGGGCGCTCTTGCTGACGGGAAAGAGCGTCCAGAGGGACTACGTCCACTATCGAAAATTGCCTTGATATCGTATATACTATCCTTCTGTCAAAACCACACGACTGAGATAGGAGGCAGATATGTTCGACCTAATCGAAGACCTTGAAAGAAGAGGCTTGCTGGAGAGCTTCTCCGACGAGAAGAAGATCAAGGAGATGCTCAAGACGAAAAGGACCGTCTATTGCGGATTCGATCCCTCTGCCAAGTCCCTTCAGCTTGGCAACTTCATCATGATCAATATCCTTCGCCGCTTCCAGAAGGCAGGACACCGCGTCATCGCCGTCCTGGGCGGAGCGACGGGCATGATCGGCGATCCTTCGGGAAAGCAAAGCGAAAGAAAGTTCCTGGAAGGCGGCCAGGTGAAGGAAAACGCCGAATGCATCCGCAAGCAGCTTTCCAAGTACATCGATACGACCGATCCCGAGAAAGGCATCATAGTCAACAACTACGACTGGTGGAGCAAGACGAACGTCCTGGATTTCCTTCGCGAATACGGCAAGAAGTTCCAGGTCAACTACATGCTCTCCAAGGAAGTCGTCAAGTCCCGTCTTGAGGTCGGCATTTCCTATACCGAGTTCAGCTACATGATCCTCCAGTCCGGGGATTTCCTCCGTCTCTACAAGGACGAGGGATGTCAGATCCAGTTTGGCGGTGGCGACCAGTGGGGAAACCTGACCACCTCCCTCGACTTCGTCCGCAGAAGCCTTGGCAACGAGGCCGAGGCCGAAGTCTTCTCCTTCAAGCTGATTACCGATGCCAACGGCAAGAAGTTCGGAAAGAGCGAGAACGGCGCCCTCTATCTCGATCCGGAAATGACCTCGCCCTATCGTATCTACCAGTACTTCATGAACGTCTCCGATACGGATGTCCGCAAGTATCTCTATATCTTCGACGATCGTCCCATCGAGGAAATCGATGCCCTCTATGAGGGGCACATGGCCCATCCGGAACTCCGTCAGGGACAGAAGGAGCTGGCCAAGACCATCGTCACCTCCCTCCATGGAAAGGAAGCGGCCGAGTCCTGCCTGAGGATGTCCACGGCTCTCTTCTCCGATGACTTCCACGGCCTTGGCGAGAAGGAGCTTTCCCAGCTTACCGATGGCCTGGTCCTCCTTAAGACGAAGGAGTCCCTTCCCCTTGTCGATGCCCTCATCCAGATGAAGCTTGCCTCTTCCCGTCGTGAAAGCCGCGAATTCATCAAGAACGGCGCGGTCAAGATCAACGGCGAAAAGGTCACCGACCTGGAGAAGGTCCTCACGAAGGAGGATGCCCTCCCTGGCAGATATGTCTTCGTCAAGAGGGGAAAGAAGAACTACGCCTCAGTTCTCTTCGAGGAATAGGCGCAACTTCTCGACGAGCGACTCGTCCAAGCGATAGTATTCCCGGCGGTGAAGGGATCCGACGAAGGTCTCTTCCCGCTTTTTTCTTTCCTCTTTGTCCGCTATCTTCTCGATTTCCTGGTATTTCTTCACCAGGTCATGGTACTTCGTCGTGGATTCCTCCGTCAGAAGGTTGTTGTGGCCGCCCTTTTCCAGGATGATGCTCTCGCAATTGGGAATGTGCTTCTTCTGGCAATAGGTGGCGATGGCGTTCTTGGGAAGGACCATCTTGTCGTCCATACTATAGAGGAGAAGGATTTTCGTCTTGCCGTTTGTCAGTCCTCTCTTGGCATTGATCATGTTCCTTCGTCCCAGAAGAAGGAAGGAGACCGGATAGACAGCCGGTGCCATGAAGTAGTAGAAGGCCTTGCTGACAAGATTCAAGGCATCCAGTCCGGTCTTCGTCGGGGAGAGGAAGCCAGACCGTGAGATAGCCATCTTGATCTCAGGATGCTTTTTCAAGGCGCCGATAACACAATAGCCGCCCCAGGAGTGGCCATAGAGGATGATCGGAAGGCCGTCATTGACATTTCTTTTCTCGACATCCGAAATGACATTCTCAAGGACATAGATTCCCGTACCGAAGCTATCCTGGTTCCTGCCTTCGGAAAAACCGACGCCATATTGGTCATAGGCCAAGACGACATAGCCCATCCTTGCGAGCATGTCGATGTCGATGAGGTACTGCAGATGCGTTCCGAAGAACCCGTGGGAGAGGATGACAAAGCCCTTGAAGGACGTCCGTCCCTTTTCCTTGTAGAGGAAGCCGGCGATTTTCTTTCCGTAATAGAATGCCTCGTAGGGCTTCCTTTCCAAAACGTCCCGATAGTCGGAGAAGCGGAGGTAACAGGGGTTCTTTGGATCCTCGCCACGGACCCAGAGGGTTTTCCTTAGGACGATGGCAAACAGGACCATCGCTAGAGCGAAATAAAGGAAAAGAACGGCCAAGACGACAAGGATAGCAATCCAATAACCGGGCATGTCGATCTCCTTTTTTCCTTTTATTATAGGGGAAACGGGCGGTGGATAGAAGGGAAGAGCGGATTTTTAGCACTCTCACCTTGAAAGTGCTAATTTTGCGGGTATAATATCCTTGCAGAAAGAAAAAACAGGAGGCGAAACCATGGCAGAAGAACAGAAATATACAAGAAAGGTGATTGAGGCCATCAATGCCGGCGTCGCCATCACGAAGGACAAGTCCCTTCCGTGCTTTGACGTTCCGGAACTCTTAAGGGCCCTCTTCGATCAGGAGGATTCCTTCTATGTCAACATCCTCAAGAAGCTGGACATCGATCCGAAGGCTGTCAGCCAATTGATCGACAGCTTCATTTCCCAGACGGCGAAGACGACATCCACTTCGGAGCCGGATTCCTCCGCCGACGTCAAGAACATTCTCTATACCGCAACGAAATACGAGAAGGAAATGCAGGATGAATACCTTTCCGTCGAGCACTTGCTTCTCGCCCAGTTTTCCTGCCGTCATTCCCTTATCCAGAAGCTGAGCGAGATTCCTAACTACGACCGGAAATCCTTCGAGAAGGCCATCACCCAGATCCGCGGCGGAAACCACGTCACCAGTGACACGCCGGAGACCCAGCAGGAGGCCTTGAGGAAATACGGACGCGACCTTGTCAGCGAAGTCGCTTCCGGAAAGATCGATCCTGTCATCGGCCGTGACAACGAGATAAGAAGGGTGATGGAGATCCTCTCCCGCAAGAGCAAGAACAACCCTGTCCTCATCGGCGATCCGGGCGTTGGCAAGACAGCCGTCGTCGAAGGCCTTGCCTGGCGTATCTTCAAGGGCGATGTCCCGGAGACGCTCAAGGACAAGACGATTTGGGAGCTGGATGTTGGAAGCCTTATCGCCGGTGCGAAATACCGCGGCGAGTTCGAGGAAAGGCTCAAGGCCGTCATGAAGGAGGTCGTCAAGAGCGAAGGCCGTATCATTCTCTTCATCGATGAGATCCATACGATCATCGGTGCCGGTGCCGGCGGAGAATCCTCTTTGGATGCCGCCAACATCCTCAAGCCGATGCTGGCCCGCGGCGAACTTCACTGCATCGGTGCAACGACGCTTGACGAATATCGGAAGTACATCGAGAAGGATGCTGCCTTTGCCAGAAGAATGCAGAAGGTCCTCATCGACGAACCGACGGTCGAGGATACCATCGCCATTCTCCGCGGTATCAAGGATCGCTACGAGCAGCATCACGGCGTCGAGATCACCGATGATGCCATCATCGCGGCCGTCACCCTCTCCAAACGCTATATCACCGACCGCTTCCTTCCGGACAAGGCCATCGACCTGATCGACGAGGCCTGTGCCAAGGTCCGTATGCAGATCGACACCATGCCGGAAGAACTCGATGAGGTCAGCCGGAAGCTCATGCAGTTGCAGATCGAGAAGGTCTCCCTGAAGAACGACGAAAGCGATGCCGCCAGGAAACGTCTTGCGGACATGGAGAAGGATATTGCCGAACTCCAGTCCAAGAAGGATGCCCTGACGGCCCAGTGGAAGGCGGAGAAGGCCGAAAGCGAGAAGCAGAAAAAGATCAAGCAGAAGCTTGACATCGCCAAGCTCAACCTCGAAAAGGCCATGTCGGATGCCGACTACCTGAAGGCAGCCCGCATCCAGAACGAGGAGATTCCGACGCTGCGGGAAGAGCTGAAGAAGGCTTCCCAGGAAGTCAGCAAGGGAAAGCTTCTCTCCGACGAGGTCAACGATGAGTCCGTCGCCGAGGTTGTCTCCGGCTGGACGGGAATCCCGGTCAGCAAACTGACCCAGAGCGAATCCAACAAGCTCCTCTCCATGAAGTCCGAGCTCGCCAAAAGGGTCATCGGCCAGGATGAGGCCCTCACCCAGATCACAAGCTCCATCCTCCGCAACAGGGCCGGTCTCTCCGACCAGAACAGGCCTATTGGAAGCTTCCTCTTCCTTGGACCGACCGGTGTCGGAAAGACGGAAGTCGCAAAGGCCCTTGCCGAGCAGCTCTTCGATTCGGAGAAGCAGATCGTCCGCATCGATATGTCTGAATACATGGAAAAGGAGTCCGTCAGCCGTCTTATCGGCGCCGCTCCGGGCTATGTCGGATACGAGGAAGGCGGTCAGTTGACCGAGGCCGTCCGTCGGAAGCCCTATTCCATCGTCCTCTTCGACGAGATCGAGAAGGCTCATCCCGATGTCTTCAATGTCCTCCTCCAGGTTCTCGATGACGGAAGGTTGACCGATGGTCAGGGAAGGACGGTCGACTTCACCAATACCATCATCATCATGACCTCCAACCTCGGCTCGGAATTCCTCCTCGACGGCAACACGCCGGAAAATAGGAAGAAAGTGATGGATCTGCTCAAGCATTCCTTCCGTCCGGAATTCCTCAACAGGATCGACGAGATCGTTCTCTTCAATTCGCTCGGCGAGGAAGTCGTCGACAAGATCGTCGAGAAGTTCCTCAATCTTCTCAAGCAGCGTCTTGAGCAGCGCGAGATCGAATTCGACTATGACGACAAGGCCGTATCCTACATCCACAAGCATGGCTATGACCGTATCTATGGTGCCAGGCCTCTAAGACGTTACATCCAGAACAACGTCGAGACCCCTCTTGCCACCGAGCTCCTGGAAGGAAAGTTCCAGAAGAAGATCCACCTGACGGCGGATGCGGACGGATTGAAGTTCACCGCCTGATTCCAGTATTCCTCCCTTTTCGATTCATGAAATGGCATGGTTTCCCCCATGCCATTTTCTTTTGGATCTCGACCAAGGCACATTCTTGTCTTCTTGCCCTTACACCCCCACTCTCGTGTCCGGCCCTGTCGTTCCTTCTTTTTTAAGTGGCAAAGCCAAAAGAAAAGGTGAGATAAGGAAAGAAAATGCCTTTCTCGGAAACAGAATATCAACAATGCCCTTTTGGAAGGTTATCGACTTGCTATCAATTCCGCTGACTTCAATGAAATTGATAACTGGATTTTGTCTTACCGGATTATCCTTTTTTGCTATCGGAGTTCTTTTTTCGATAACGACAGCAATCGTTAAGCGGGCAGTTCTCGCACCGCGGATTTCTTGCAAGGCAGACGTTGCGGCCAAAAAGGATAAACCGGCGATGGATCTGGATGATGTGGTCCTTATGGATCTTCTTCTCCAAGGCAAGCTCGGTCTCTTCCGGCGTCAGTTTCTCGCTGACGATGCCAAGCCGTGAGACCACTCTTTTGACGTGGGTATCGACAGGAAGATAGGGATCGTCATAAAGCTCGGCAAGGACGACGCCGGACGTCTTGAAGCCGACCCCCGGAAGGGTCATCAGCTTCTCCCTGTCCTTGGGGAGAACACCGCCATATTCCGCAAGAAGGATTCTTGCCGTCTTGACGAGATACTCGCTCTTGGCCTTGGAGAGGCCGATGCTTTTGATTTCCTTCTGGATGTCTTCTACCGTTGCCTTTCCAAAGCTTTCAAGGCTTGGGTAATGCTGAAAGAGCGTTTCCGTCACCCTGTTGACGCTGACGTCCGTCGCCTGTGCGGAAAGGATGACGGCAAAAAGCAGCTCGTAGTCCTTCGTGTGGTGGAGGAAGCATTCCGTCCTGGGGTAAAGTCCGTCCAGGACGGAGAGGATCCTTTCCAGCGTCTCAGTCGTCATCGATGGTCCAGTCCGTGTTGAGGATGATGTCGCGGATTTCCTTCTTCTTCCTGGTATCCTCGTCCACCGTAGAGACGCCGATCTTCTTCCGCCCCTCGCTTCTTTCCATCTCCAGGACAAGCTTGTCGGCCGTCTTGAAGGAGATGTTGCCGCTCTTTGTAAGGCTTCTTTGGCAGGCTTCCCTTACCATTCCTTCGTCTGCCCCTTCCCGGAGCCATTTCGTCACCATGTCCCTTTCGATCGGAGAGAGGGTATGGCCACAAAGCTGCTCCAATTCGGAGTAGATATTCTCTTCCCCTTCATGGACGGCCTTGTCCTTCTGCTCCAAGGCAAAATCCTTGAGGATATCGGCAAAGAGGCGCTTCTTGAAGTTCTCCAGGGAACTATAGAGGCCATCCTTTCCCCCGTCGACGATTTCGATGATCTTCTTGGAAAGGAGGTGGGAGAGGGCCGTGTCGATGTCTTCCTTCTTGGCCTTCATGTAGGAGGAGAGGATATCGCACGTCAAAAGGGTCTTCTCGATCCTCAGAAGATTGTCGGAGACAAGAAGGACCATGCAGTCCATCTCGTCTAGGCCATAGGCCGTGTATTTCTTGACGATGGCGTTGGGGAAGGAAAGGTCGTTGTAGTCGATGTTCATATCACTTCGCCTCCTTTGTTTCTTCTGCCGTCCTGCTTTCATTTTTCTCCGGGAAGAGGGATTCTATTCCCAGCTTCTCGATAGCAAGTTCCTGTCCCTCCGGGGAGAGACGGAAGACTTCCTGCCGCACCTTTTCGGGATTGAGCTCAAGGAGTCCTTTCTTCCGCTTTTGGATGGCCTTGGAAAGTCGCCTTGAGAAGTGGAAGCCGATTTCTTCCTGGAAACGATAGGCTCTCAAGATCCGCAGAGGATCCTCTTCAAGCCTTTTGTAGGGATTTCCGACCATGCGGAGCTTCTTCTTCCGGATATCGCGCAGGCCCCTCTTGGTCGGATCACGGACATCCAAGGACCAGTCCGCATAAAGGGCATCGCAGGTATAGTCGCGCCTCTTGTAGTCCTCATAGAGGCTCTTGACGAAGAGGACCTCGCTGGGATGCCTGTGGTCAAGATAGCTTCTTTCCTTCCTAAAGGTCGCGATCGTCACCTTGATGGCGCCAAGATGGAAAGAGACGGTCCCGTACTTTTCGTAGAAAAGCCCGTAGGGAAAGGTCGCAGCGACGCTCTTGGGATCGTTGCGGACAGCAAAATCCATGTCGAGGTTTTCCTTTCCCATGAGGGCATCCCTCAGGCAACTTCCGACAAGGAAGACGTTCTCCTTGCCGAGCTTTTCCTGGAGAAGGGAAAAGACCTCCATCTGCTTTTTGGATAAGGTCGCTTTCATGAAAAAAGCCGCCTCCAATGGAAGAGACGGCGGACAGTCTTACCTGTCGTTGAGAAGATCCTTCAGGGTCTTGGAGGCCTTGAACTTGACGGCCTTGCTCGGAGGAATCTGGATCTTCTGGCCAGGATTGGAAGGATTGACGCCCTCTCTTCCGGGACGCTCGACAAGCTGGAACGTTCCGAATCCGGCGACCTTGACGGAACCGAAGTCCGGATCCACAAGTCCTTTCGCAATGGCGGCGAAGATCAGTTCGACAGCGCGGAGGGCTTCACCCTTCTGCATTCTGCCATCCTTCGCCAGCTGTTCAGCGAGATCGTCCTTCGTGATAGGCTTTGTTTCTGCCATACTTCTACCTGCCTTTCTGGCTTGAATATAGCAGGTATTTCAAACGAAATCAACATTCCGCACCGGAAAGTTTAAATAATGAGAGGAATTCGGCATGAATCCGGGACTTTATAGGAATTTGGACAACCCATTTAGCCCTCTTCAAGAGACAGGAACTGTCCCCCTTCCTTTATCTATTTAGGGTGTCATAGGAAGGCACCGATGATTGTTTCTGCACTTTCCTGATTGCTTTCCCACCTCTTTTTGGTGCTTCTTCCGTCTTCGCCTTCAATCGTTTGCAAGCGGTTACATAAGAAAGCATCCCTTGCTAAAATCAAGTGATTCCATGAAAGGAGATTCCCATGGCCAACAGAATCATTCTCAACGAAACCTCCTACCACGGCAAGGGAGCCATCGAATGCCTGCCCGCGGAAGTCCGGGCGCACGGCTTTACCAAGGCCCTTGTCTGTTCCGATCCCGACCTCATCCGCTTCCAGGTCACCAAGAAGGTCACCGACGTCCTCGACAGGGAGAACCTTCCCTATGAGCTCTATTCCGAGATCAAGCCCAATCCTACCATCGAGAACGTCAATAACGGCGTCGAGGCTTTCCGGAAGTCTGGCGCCGACTACATCATCGCCATCGGCGGCGGTAGCTCGATGGACACGGCAAAGGCAATCGGCATCATCATCGAAAACCCCGAGCACGAGGACGTCAGAAGCCTGGAGGGTGCGATCCTGACGAAGAAGCCCTGCACCCCGATCATCGCCATCCCGACGACGGCCGGAACGGCAGCCGAAGTCACCATCAACTATGTCATCACCGACGTGGAAAGGAAGAGGAAGTTCGTCTGCGTCGATCCCCACGACATTCCCGTCCTTGCCATCATCGATCCCGACATGATGTCGACCATGCCCAAGTCCTTGACGGCTGCAACGGGCATGGATGCCCTCACCCACGCCATCGAAGGCTATACGACAAAGGCGGCCTGGGCGATGACGGACATGTTCCACCTCAAGGCGATCGAGCTCATCTCCAAGAACCTCCGCGGCGCCTATGAAAACACACCCGAAGGACGCGAAGGCATGGCCTTGGCCCAATATATCGCCGGCATGGGCTTCTCCAACGTCGGCCTTGGCATCGCCCACTCCATGGCCCACACCCTCGGAGCCGTCTATGACACGCCCCATGGTGTCGCCTGCGCGATGATGCTTCCGATCGTCATGGAGTACAACCAGGAATACACGGGCGAGCGCTTCAAGAACATCGCAATCGCCATGGGTGTCGAAGGCGTCGAGAAGATGACAAAGGAAGAATACCGCAAGGCCGCTATCTCTGCCGTCAGGAAACTCAGCCAGGATGTCGGTATCCCCACTAAGCTTGCCGCCATCAAGGAAGAGGACCTTCCTTTCCTTGCCACCTCTGCCCTCAACGATGCCTGCACGCCCGGAAACCCCAGGGACGTCACCATCGAATCCTTGACCGAGCTCTTCCGCAAGGTCATGTAGTCTTCCCTATCCTTATTGCCAATGGGCTTTCGGACCCCCGGAGGCCCTTTTTCAATCAAGAAAAGGGCCTTCCAAGGAAGGCCACGACATCCAATATCGGAAGAGAGACTATTCGCTCTTGAGTTCCCGTAGCATCAGCTCGTCGACCTTCTCGGAAGGTTTCCTTCCCAGGAAGAGGACTTCATAGACAGCCTTGCAGATAGGCATCTCCACATGCATCGACGCCGCCATCTCCGTCACGTATTTGGAGGTATAGACGCCTTCCACGGTCTTGCTGTTGTTTTCAAGGACCTTCCGGGCATCGTTTGCCTTTCCGATCTCATATCCGAGGGAGAAGTTTCTCGACTTCATCGAGTTGCAGGTCAGCATCAGGTCACCGATTCCCGAGAGCCCGAGGAAGGTTTCCATCCGGGCACCGTTTTGGATGCCAAAGCGCAGGATCTCGGCGTTTCCCCTTGTGACAAGGGCAGCCCTGGCATTGACGCCACCTCCCAAGCCTTCGACGATTCCGGCAGCGATGGCGATGACGTTCTTCAGGGCAGCGGCGATTTCCGAGCCGACCTCATCGGTATTGGTATAGACGCGGAAGGAAGGGCTTGAGAGCATCTTCTGGAAAAGACGAGCCTCCGTCACGTCCGGACTGATTGCACTGAGACACGTCCATTGGTCGTGGATCACTTCCTCGGCATAGGAGGGGCCCAGAAGGGAGACGATCTCATGCCTTTTTGTCTCCGGAAGGACTTCCCTCAGGACAAGGGAGAGCCGTTCATGCGTCTCGGGGTCAAAGCCCTTGGCAAGGGAGAGGACATGGACCTTCTTTGTGGAAGGAAGTTTTTCAAGGACAAGCTTTGCGACGCTTCGATAGGCCTTGGATGGGATGGCAAAGACAAGGACATCGCTTCCCGCCAAGGCCAAATCCAGATCCCTGGTATAGGAGGCGTTCAAAGGCAAGAGGACATCGGGAAAGAAGGCCTTGTTGACATGTTCCGTGTTGATGCTTTCCGGTTCCTTCTCAAGACCATAGAAGACGACATCATCGCCATGGAGCGCGAAGAGCCTTCCGACGGCCGTTCCCCACGCCCCGGCTCCCAAGACCGTGATTTTCATTTTCGTTTCTCCATGAGGTCATAGGCCCTCTTGCTGCGGACGAGAAGATTGATGGGACAGCAGTCGAAGCCGAATTCCTTGCGGATGGCATTCTCAAGATACCGCCGATAGGAGAAGTGGAAGTAGTTCGGGTTGTTGACAAAGAGGACGAAGGTCGGCGGGACATCATCGCTCTGGGTGCAATAGGAAATCCTGAGTCTTCCGCCGTTGAAGTCGGGAGCCTCGTTATCCAATTGTGCCTTCATGATCAGGGAATTAAGAAGGCTTGAAGGCACCTTCTTGTGGATGGTCTCGTTGACATGGTCGAGCTCGCGGAAGATGTTCTTGACGTTGCTTCCCGTCTTTGCCGAGCAGAAGACGATCGGGGCATAGCTTGCAAACTTGAAGTAGGCGCGGACCTCGGCGGCAAACTTCTGCTGGTCGTCCATGTTGTGGCTGTGGAGATCCCACTTGTTGACGACGATGATGATGGGCTTGTTGTAGTCCATGGCATAGCCGGAGACATGGATGTCCTGACTGACGAGGCCTTCCTGGGCATCGATGAGAAGGAGGCAGATATCGGCTCTCCTTGCCGCATCGGCGGAGCGGACGACGGCAAACTTGTCCAGATCCTCCTCGACCTTTCCGGGCCGTTTGATGCCGGCCGTGTCGACCATGACGTACTTCTTCCCGTCCTTTGTGAACTGGATGTCGACCGAATCCCTTGTCGTTCCGCTGACGGGGCTGACGATGACCCGATCATAGCCGAGGATCTTGTTGGCCAAGGAGGACTTTCCGACGTTCGGCCTTCCCAGAAGGGCGAAGGTCAAGGCATCCTTGTAGGGATCCTCCTCCTTTTTGGGGAGTTTCTTGATGACTTCGTCAAGAAGATCGCCAAGACCCAGACCATGTTCGGAAGAGATGGCATAGGGATGCCCGAAGCCGAGGCGGAAGAACTCGTAGGTATCGCCCAAAAGGGTATTGTCGTCGATTTTGTTGACCACGAGGAACACCTTGTCCTTATAGGGGCGCAGTTTTTTGGCGACGAAGATATCGGAATTGGTCAGGCCCGCCCTGCCGTCGACGACAAAAAGGATGGCATCGGCTTCCTGGATGCCGAGATCGACCTGGTTCTGGACCTCCCTCTGGAAGGGGATGTTCTCGCCGGTGATGCCACCCGTGTCGATGATGGTGAAGTTCTTGTCCAGCCAGTGTCCCGTCCCGTAGTTCCGATCCCTCGTGATGCCGTATTGCCTTCCGGTGATCTCCTTGCGGGTATCCGTGAGGCGGTTGAAGAGCGTCGACTTTCCCGTCGAGGGGGCGCCGATCAATGCGACTGTTCCGTATCTTTCCATGATTCACCAACTTTCTTGCGGAAGAGGGAAACGATTGTCTCTATCTCTTCCTGGATCGTCATCTCGGAAGTGTCCAGAAGGATGGCATCCTCGGCCTTCGTCAATGGCGAGTTCTCCCTGTGGGAGTCGATATAGTCCCTTTTCTCGATGTCTTCCTCGATTTCCTTGAGGGAGCAGGGAATGCCTTTCTCCTGGTTTTCCAGATACCGTCTTTTGGCCCGGGCTTTGACGCTTGCGACCTGATAGATCTTCAAGTCCGCATGGGGAAGGACGACCGTTCCGATATCCCTTCCGTCCATGACGACGGAATTCCTTTCGGCCATCGCCCTTTGGATCTCGACCATTTTCTCCCGCACGGCCTTATAGGCGCAGGCATAGGAGACAAGGGCGGAGACATCCCTTTCCCGGACGCGCTTGGTCACGTCTTCCTTAAAGAGATAGACATGGCCTTTGCTATCCTCGCTCATCTCAAAGGAAGGAAGGAGAAGAAGGGCATCCTCTTCCTTCTTGGGATCCTTTCCCTGTTCCATCATATAGAGGGTAAAGGCGCGGTACATGGCACCGGTATCGATGTAGAGGAAGTCCAATATCTTGCTGACTCCCTTGGCCGCGGTCGATTTCCCGGATGCGGCCGGTCCGTCGATCGCGATTGCATAATGTCTTTCCATCAGATGACCTCCGTAGCCAACAGGACGATGAGCGTGATTGCGACGATCAGGATCAGGCCGATGGCCAGAAAGAGGACAAGCCGCAGCACGTCGCTCTTTTCCAGATGGAACGTCTTTCTCTTTTCCTGTCGATATTTTTCCTTGATTTCCTTCTTCTTCTGTTCTTCCGCGTAGACGTCGTTCTCATGGATGAGCTCCTCGATGGACATGTTGAGGGTATTCTTGGTGATGCCCTTGTTCTTGTTCGAGGTCTCCAAAGAGCCGTGCTGAGGAAGGTTTCTCTTGGACGTTGCGGTCTCGGCAAAGGAATAGCGGTCCATGTTCTCGATCTTCCGTCTTAGGTCCTTGTAGCGTTCGACGCGGCTTCTGTTTTCCATTCGTCTGACTCCTAACTGCCTTCTATTATAGCCGAAAAGGGACGCCGTTAGCTTGCTTTGTTATTGGCTTTTCAGCAAAAAGGAACTTCGGGACTTTCTCCAAAGGATTGAAATTTCCGCTTGAAGATGGCCTAGTGGTGTAATAGAATATTCTTCGCTGCCGCTATAGCTCAGCTGGTAGAGCAACTGATTCGTAATCAGTAGGTCGGAAGTTCGATTCTTCTTGGCGGCACCACTTGGAAACATAGGCCCCTGACGGGGCTTTTTCCGTATCGAAAAGGGGAGCTTTTGGGCTCCCCCGTGCTTTATTCCTTAGTCGACGAAGGCAAGGATGGCAAGCTGGGCGTTGTCGCCCCTTCTGTTGGTGGTCTTGAGGATGCGGGTATAGCCGCCGTTTCTGTCCTTGTACTTCGGGCCATAGACCTCGAAGAGCTTCTGGAGGGCGTTCTTGTTGGTCTTGGGATCGACGAAGCCTTCCTCGCGGACGAAGCGGGCAGCCTGCCTTCTGGAGGCGAGATCGCCCTTCTTGGCGAAGGTGACCATGCGCTCGGCCTTCTGCTGGGCGCGCTTGGCGACTTCGAGTGTGACCTCGACCTGTCCGGAGATGATGAGCTGGGAAACGACGTTCCTCAGCATGTTCTTCATCTTGTCGGAGGTATAGCCCGCCTTGAAGCGGACGCCGCCCTTACCGTGGACGTTCTTTCTTCCGATTGTAGCCATGTTGAATTACCTCACTTTTTCGTACTGTCGTCATGCTGGAGGGAAAGGCCGATGGCGGCAAGCTTGTCGAGAATTTCCTTGTAGGACTTCTTGCCAAGGTTGCGGACGGTCATCAGCTCGCTCTCCTTCATGTTGCAGAGATCCTGAACGGTCTTGAGGCCGTTTCTCTTCAGGCAGTTGTAGGAACGGACGGAGAGATCGAGATCCTCCAGGGAGATGGAGGAGAAGTTCTTTTCCGTGGTTTCCTGCTTGGTCGTCATGATGGTGGCGTTCTTGACCTTCTCGTCGAGGTCCTCGAAGAGCTTGAAGTGTTCGTCGAGGATCTTGCTGGCGAGGGCGACGGCCGCCTGTGGCGTCATCGAACCATCGGTCGTGACATCGACGGTCAGCTTCTCGTAACTGGCATCATGTCCGACACGGTCGGGATCGATGATGGTCTGGACCTTGAGGATCGGGGAGAAGTTGCTGTCGACGGCGATCCAGCCGATCGGCCAGTTGGGGTTCTTGTTGTCTTCGGCAAGGACGAGTCCTCTTCCTCTCCTGGCGTGGAGGGTCATCTTGATGTGGCCGTTCTCGGTCAGGTGGCAGAGGGTCAGATCCTTGTTGACGACGGAGACCATGTCTGGGCAGACGATGAAGCCGGCCTTGACTTCCTTCTCGCCGTGGACGTCGAGCTTGAGCGTATAGTCGGCATTGTCGTCCTCGAGTTCGTCCTTCAGGACGAGCTTCTTGATGTTCAGGACGATCTGGACAAGGTCTTCGAACACGCCTTCGAGCTGGGAGTACTCATGCTGGGCACCCTCGACCTCGATGGCATAGACGGCAAGACCGGGAAGGGAGGAAAGGAGGACACGCCGCAAAGCGTTCCCCACGGTGACTCCGAAGCCGCTCTCAAGGGGCGAGATGACGAAACGTCCCTGCGTCGAGGTGATATCGTCCTTGTTGATCTCGAATGACGGCTTTTCGAATTCTTTCATTTCCTTCCTCCTTTATTTAGCCACGCGGTCTCTTGGGCGGACGGCAGCCGTTGTGCGGAATGGGAGTGACATCGGAGATGGAAAGGACCTTCAGTCCACTCGCCTCGAGGGCGCGGACAGCGGTTTCCCTGCCCGGGCCGGGGCCCTTGACTTCGACATCGACCTGACGGAGGCCTCTCTCGAAGCAGGTCTTGGCGACGGTGCTCGCGGCGACCTGGGCGGCAAACGGTGTGGACTTACGGGATCCGGACATGCCGCAGGTTCCGGCACTGGCCCAGGCGATGACGCGTCCCTGCTCATCGGAGATGGAGACGATGGTGTTGGAGTAGGAAGCGTGGATGTGGGCAACTCCCTTGGTGAATCCGAGCTTGGTCTTCTTCTTGCGGATAGTCGTCTTCTTGCCCTTGGCAGCCTTGGTCGTCGTAGTGGCCTTGGCAGCGGTGCTCTTAGCGATTTCAGCCATTGTTGTTACCTCTCTTCTTTAGCCGATGGTGGCCTTCTTGTGGTTGGCAACCGTCTTTCTCGGGCCCTTGCAGGTCCTGGCGTTCGTCTTGTCTCTCTGGCCGCGGCAGGGAAGGCTCTTCTTATGCCTGTTTCCGCGGTAGGTTCCGATTTCCTCGAGTCTCTTGATGTTGAGGGCGACTTCCCTGCGGAGATCACCTTCGACGACGTACTTGGAGACTTGGTTACGGACGGCGGTGAGTTCCTCCTCCGTGCAGTCCTTGACGCGCTTGGTCGGATCGACCTTGGCGTCGGCACAGATCTTCTTGGCACGGGTCAGTCCGATTCCGTAGATGTATCTGAGGGAATAGACCAACTGCTTGTCGTTCGGGATATCGACTCCAGCGATTCTTGCCATATTCTTTTTCTTTCCTCCTTAGCCCTGTCTCTGCTTGTGCTTGGGGTTGGAGCAGATGACCATGACTCTGCCCTTGCGCTTGATGACACGGCACTTGTCGCAAATCGGCTTGACTGAAGCTCTGACTTTCATGTGTGGCTTCCTCCTTACTTGTATCGGTAGACTATGCAGCCATTGGTGACATCATACGGGGAGATTTCAACCGTGACCCTATCGCCGGGGAGGATGCGGATCTTGTTCATGCGCATCTTGCCGGAGATTCTGGCTCGGATCATGGCGCCTCCGTCGAGCTTTACCGAATATTTCTCGGCGGGGAGGGTGTCGATGACGGTGCCCTCCATCTTGATGAAATCTTCTCTGCTCATTTCTTGTTCTCCAATTCGCTTAGATGTCTTCTCACGTTGGAGTCGACGGATGTGATGATGGCTCCCGTGGACGTGATGATGACGTCGTTCTCGTAGTGGGCGTTGATCTTCCCGTCCCGGCTCTTGACTGTCCAGCCATCGTCGAGAACGTCGATCTCAGGCTTTCCGAGCATGACCATCGGTTCGATGGCAAGGCACATCCCCTCGCGGAGAATCGGCCCCAGTCCGAGAGTCGCATCGTAGTAGTTGTAGATGAAGGGATCCTCATGCATCTCCCTTCCCAGGCCATGGCCGCCGTATTCCTTCACCAGGGAGAAACCGTATTTGTCGGCGACTCTCTGGATGGCCATGGAGATTTCGTGGAGGTGGATGCCGGGCTTGAGGATCTTGTAGGCTTCAAAGAAACATTCTTCGCTGCAGCGGATGAGCTCTTGCGCTTCAGCGGAGACATTTCCGACGGCAAACGTCCGACAGGCGTCCCCTTGCATCCCCGAGTCGTCGACGTTGCCCATGTCGATGGAGAGGATGTCGCCTTCCTTGAGGAGGATATCCTTGCGGGGGATTCCGTGGATCAGGGTCGAATTGACCGAGGCACAAACCGCTCCGGGGAATCCGTCGTATCCCTCGAAGGTCGGCTTGCAGCCTTCCTCGCGCAGGAATTTCTTGGCCAGATGGCTGATCTCGTAGGTGGAACGGCCAGGGCGGATCTCCTGGGAGAGCCGATCGAAGACCCTCCCAAGCTTCGCCCCGACCGCGACCAGGTTATCCATCTCGGCTTTCGTCTTGAGCGTGATCATTCGGTCTCAAGCGACTCCTGGATGTGATGGAAGACGTTGTCGATGCTGTCGAGGGCATCGATTTCCTTGACGACCCCTTCCTTGCGATAGTAGTCGACAAGGGGGAGCGTCTTCTTCCTGTAGTCTTCGAGACGGACCTTAAAGGATTCGGGACGGTCATCCTGACGGAGGATGATCTTCTCGCCGCAGTTGTCGCAGATGCCTTCGACCTTCGGCTTCTTCGTCTTCAGGTTGTAGGAGGCACCGCACTTCGGGCAGACACGGCGGGAAGCGATGCGGTCGATCAGCTCTTCATCCTCGGCCTCAAGGACCAGGACGCAGGTGATCTTCCGTCCCGTCTTCTCCAGGATCTTCTTGAGCGCTTCGGCCTGGACGACGGTCCTGGGGAAACCATCCAACAGGAATCCCTTGCGGCAATCGTCCTTGGCAAGGCGCTCTTCGACAAGGCCGATGGTGACTTCGTCGGGGACGAGCTTTCCTTCGGCCATGAACTTGCCGGCTTGGATGCTCAGAGGGGTCTGTTCCTTCAGGGCCGAGCGGAACATGTCGCCAGTGGATATGTGGGGGAGATCATAGGCCTTGACGATCAGCTCCGACTGAGTCCCCTTGCCAGCAGCCGGGGGACCCATGATGATGATGTTCTTCTCTTCGTTTTGTGCCATATTACAGTTCACTCTCCGCGTAGCCGTGGCCGGCCAGGATGCCGGCAATCTGATTCGAGACTTCCAAGGCGACGCCGACGACGATGATGAGGCCGGTACCGCCCAAGGATAGGGAAGTGGGGACCGCACCCGTCAGGGAGAGGATGACAGGAAGCAGGGCGATGAGCGTCAAGGCCATGGAGCCCATGAAGGTGATGCGGTTGAGGACGCGGCTCACATAGCGTTCCGTCTCCATGCCGGGCTTGATTCCCGTGATATACGTACCCGAGGTCTGGAAGTTCTCCGCGATCCTTTCGGGATTGATCTGCAGCTGGGCGTAGAAGTAGGAGAAGAGGATGATGAGGACCGCGTAGATGATCGTTCCGAAGGGGAAGCTGAAGTCATCCGTGAGCGGCGTCATCGCCTGATAGTTGAAGACGTCCATGACGACCTGTGCCCAATGGGGCGTCGTCCCCGTCGTGTTGAAGAGGGAGATGATGATCGAGGGCGCGACCATGATGGAGGAAGCGAAGATGACGGGCATGACGGAAGAGGCATTGACCTTGATGGGGAGGAAGGAGGACTGCTGGCTTGTCAGCTCGTTGTTCTGGCTCGTGTTGGAGTGGCTGACAGGGAGCTTGCGGATACTCTTCTCGATGAAGGTGACGAAGACGATGATGGCAAGGAAGGCAAGGAAGTAGAGGACGATCTGCACCGTTCCCTCGAGGATCAGCGGGGCATCGCCACCGGAGACCTTGTCGCCGAGGAAGTTGGTGAAGGCGTCCATGATCTGGGCAGGAAGGGAAGAGATGATACCGGCGAAGATGAGGACGGAGATACCGTTTCCGATACCCTTGTCCGTGATCTGGTCGCCCAGCCAGTTGAGCATCATCGAACCGGCCGTCATGAAGATGATGACCTTGGTGTAGCCCCACGCGGAGGTGTCGTCCAGGGTGATACCATCGGAGTTGGCGATGGCGACGATGATGCCATAGGCCTGGACCGCCGCAAGGACGACAGCCAGGATACGCGTGACGACGTTAAGACGCTTCCTTCCGGTCTCGCCTTCCTTCGTCATCTGCGTCAGTGCGGGAAGGACGTCCATGGAGAGAAGCTGGATGATGATGGAGGAGGTGATGTAGGGGGAAACGCCCAGAGCGAGGAGGGAGAAGTTCTGCAGGGCTCCTCCACCCATCATGTTCAACAGGGAGAAGGCGTTGGTGGTATCGCTGAAGATGTCGTTTTCGATCGTGACTCCGGGAACAGTAATAGCCGATCCGATTCTGAAGACAAAGAAGATGGCGAGGGTGAAAAGAATGCGATTGAGGACCTCTTTGTTATGGAAAAATGCGGCTACCTGTTTCATTATTCACCCTTTTCTTCCTCTGAGACGTGAGCCTTGAAACGGACTCTGGCGTCTTTCAAGGAGAGCACCGTGCAACTGCCACCGGCCTTCTCGACGATGTCCTTCGCGTTCTTGCTGAATGCTTGGAGGCTGATGGCAAGTTTCTTGGTGAGCTCGCCCTTGCCCAAAAGCTTGACGGGTGTGTTCAGGTTCTTGATGAGGCCGAGTTCCATGAGGACGATGTTGTCGACGACAGCGCCGTTCTCAAGGCCGGTCTTCTCCAGATCCTTGACGTTGATGGCCTGGTACTGGACGCGGCCGTGGTTGACGAAGCCATGCTTCGGAACCCTTCTAAAGAGCGGGAGCTGTCCGCCCTCAAAGCCGACGGGAACCTTCGGGCCCTGTCTGGCACCCTGACCCTTCTGACCTCTGGCCGAGGTCTTTCCAAGGCCGGAACCGATGCCGAGTCCCACTCTCTTGGGGAGGTGGCGGGAACCCTTGGCGATCTTGAGATTGTTCAAATCCATGGGGAAACCTCCTTACTTCTTCTCGCCGGCGCTGAGGGACTTGCCATAGCGCTTGGTGAGGACATCCTCGTAGGTCTTCAGCTGACGGAGGCCTTCGACCGTGGCCTTGACGGCGTTGGTCTGGGTCCTGGAGCCATAGATCTTGGAGTAGACGTTCTTGACGCCGGCCAGCTCAAGGATGGCACGGACGGCACCACCGGCGATCAAACCGGTACCTTCCGGAGCGGGCTTGAGGAAGACCTTCGTGGCACCAAACTGTCCGATGACGGCGTGGGTGATGGAGTCGGTCTTGGTGATCTGCATCTTGAAGAGGTTCTTGCGGGCAGCGGCCAAGGCCTTCTTGATGGCCTCGGGGACTTCCGTGGACTTTCCAAGGCCATAGCCGAACTTGCCCTTGCCATCACCGATGACGACCAAGGCGGTGAAACGCATTCTCTTGCCGCCCTTGACGGTCTTGCTGACGCGGGAGATCTTGACGACCTTCTCCTCGTAGAGCTTCTCCTCGGGACGGAAAGGTCTGCGGCCCCTGTTGTTGCGGCCTTGTCCACCTCTCCTGTTGTTGAAGGAACCCCTGTGGGCGCCTTCCTTGCCGGCGGCTTCGGTCTTGGCCGGGGCCGGGGCAGCGGTATTCTGAACTTTTTCTTCCATTGTCATTGCCTCCTAGAAGACCAAGCCAGCCTTGCGGCAAGCTTCGGCAAGAGCCTCGACCTGTCCGTGATACTGGTATCCGGAACGATCGAAGACAACTTCCTTGATGTTGAGCTTCAGAGCCTTCTTGGCGAGATCCTCACCGACGGCCGCGGCAGCGGCGATGTTGGAAGGATTCTCAAGGCCAAGCTTGGCGGAGGAAGAGGAGCACAGGGTCTTGTGGGCCTTGTCGTCGATGACGGAGGCATAGATGAACTTGTTGGAACGATAGACGGAGATGCGCGGACGCTCGGCCGTGCCGCTGATCTTGGCGCGGATACGGACGTGGCGATGCTTTCTCTGGGCGTTCCTATCAAAAGGTGTATACATTTTCCCTTATCTCCTTTACTTTCCGCCGGCCGTCTTCTTGGCAGAGGCAGGCTGACGCAGGACGACGACTTCACCCTTGTAGCGGATGCCCTTGCCGTGATAGCACTCGGGCTTCTTGGCATTGCGGATGAGGGCAGCCATCTGGCCGACCTTCTGCTTGTCGATACCGGTGACGGTGATGTCGGACTGCTTGATGGAGACTTCGACGCCATCGATCGTCGGGATCACGTCTTCATGGGAGTGGCCCACATGGAGGACAAGATCCTTTCCACGCATTTCGCCCCTGTAGCCGACACCCTTGATCTCGAGGACCTTGGTGAAGCCCTGGGTGACACCCTCGACCATGCTGTTGATGAGGGCGCGGGTCGTTCCGTGGAACATCTTCATAGAAATGGAGTCATTCGGACGCTTGACGATAAGCTCATTGTCCTTCTGTTCGAAGGTCATGTGCGGGTTGAAGACCTGGCTGAGCTCGCCCTTGGGTCCCTTGACTGTTACCTTGTTACCTTCGATGGCGATGGTGACGCCAGCGGGGATAACAATCGGTTTCCTTCCGATTCTTGACATGATTCTTTCTCCTTACCAGACGTAGGCGAGGACCTCGCCTCCGATGTTCTGCTTCCTGGCTTCCTTGTCGGTCATGACGCCCTTGGAGGTGGAGACGATGGCAATGCCAAGGCCGTTGAGGACCTTGGGAAGCTTGCTGACAGGAACGGTGATCCTGAGGCCGGGCTTAGAGATTCTCTTCAGGCCGGTGAGGACGCGGTCGCCGTTAGCGGTGTACTTCAGGGTGATGACAAGGGTCTTGTAGGGCTTCTTCTCTTCGGCGACAACGCTGAAGTCGGTGATGAAGCCTTCATCTTTGAGGATCTTGCAGATCTTCTCGTTCATCTTGGAAGTCGGGAGGGAGACCGTGGCATTCCGCATGAGGTTGGCATTGCGGATGCGGGTGAGCATGTCGGCGATTGTATCGTTGACCATTTTCTTTTCCTCCTTCCTTACCAGCTGGACTTGTGCATGCCGGGAATTTCGCCGTGATAGGCCATTTCCCTGAGGCAGATACGGCAGACGCCGAACTGGCGGATGATGCCGTGGACACGTCCGCAGCGAGAGCAACGGCGATAATTCCTGGTGGAGAACTTGGCCGGCTTGCTGCACTTGATCATTAATGCTTTTCTAGCCATTTGGATTGCCTCCTTACTTGGCGAAGGGCATGCCGAGCTTGGAAAGCAGGGCATAGGCTTCCTTGTCGGTCTTGGCCGAGGTGACGATGATGACATCGAGACCCTGGGTCCTGTTGACCTTGTCGTACTGGATTTCCGGGAAGATCATCTGCTCCTTGACGCCCGTGGAGTAGTTTCCACGACCATCGAAGGCATCCTTGCTGATACCGCGGAAGTCACGGACACGGGGAAGGTCGATGTTGATGAACTTGTCGAGGAAGTCGTACATGCGATACCTTCTCAGGGTCACCTTGACGCCGACAGGAACGCCCTCGCGCAGCTTGAAGTTGGCGATGGACTTCTTGGCCTTGGTGACGATAGGCTTCTGGCCGGAGATGGTCGCCATTTCCTTGGTGGCCTCTTCGACGTTCTTCTCGTTGGAGCCGAATTCGCCAAGACGCATGTTGAGGACGATCTTGACGATCTTGGGGCATTCCATGATGGAGGAGTAGTTGAACTCCTTCATGAGTTCGGGAACGATCTGTTCCTTGTAGAAGGTCTCAAGTCTCGAGACGATCTTGGCCTTCTGGGCGCCTTCCGAATGTGCCTTCTTGACGGAAACGCCATTCTTCTTTTCTTCAGCCATGTTCTCTCTCCTTACTTGAGGATGGTGCCGCTTGCCTTGGCGAAGCGGACCTTCTTGCCATCCTGAAGCTTGTAGCCGACCTTGGTCCTCTTGTCGGTCTTGGGATCGACAAGGGCAACGTTGGAGACATGAATCGGGGCGTTGATGTCCTTGATCTGTCCCTGCGTGTTGGCCTGGTTGGGCTTGACATGCTTCTTCCTGGCATTGACGCCTTCGACGATGACCTCTTCGGTCTTGGGGAAGGCCTTGAGAACCTTGCCCTTGGCGCCTTTGTACTGGCCGCTAATGACAACGACCATGTCGCCTGTCTTGATTTTCATGATTCCGTACCTCCTTGGCTTAGAGAACCTCGACCGCCAGGGAGACGATCTTCATGAACATATCGCCCTTCTCACGAAGTTCACGGGCGACAGGACCGAAGACACGGGTACCCTTGGGGGTTCCGTCCTCGTTGATGAGGACGACGGCATTGTCATCGAAGCGGATGGTGGAGCCATCCTTTCTCTGATAGCCCTTCTTGACGCGGACGATGACACCCTTGACGACTTCGGACTTCTTGACCTTGCCGTTGGGGATGGCGTCCTTGACTGCGCAGACGACGACGTCTCCGACAGAGGCGTTGCGACGGAAGCTGCCCCTGAGCATGCGGAAGACCCGGACGGATCTGGCACCGGAGTTGTCGGCGACCACGAGGTTAGTTTCGTTCTGGACCATGCCTTATTCTCCCTTCTTCACGATCTGGACAAGACGGAAGCGCTTGTCGTGGCTGAGAGGACGGCACTCCTCGAACACCACGATATCGCCGACCTGGGCCTCGTCCTTGCGATCGTCGACCTTGAACTTCTTGCGGATGGAGACTCTTTTCTTGTAGATGGGGTGGGCCTTCTTGACTTCGGTCTCCACGACGATGGTCTTCTGCATCTTGTGGCTGATGACCTTGCCCTGGAGTTGCCTTCTGTTGGAGGTCTTGTGGACCTGTTCGTTTTCGTTAGCCATGCGCGATCTCCTTACTTGGCCTGGCCTTCGAGAGCCTTGGCCTTCTTTCTTTCGTTTTCGACGGTGAGGCACTTGGCGATGTCCTTGCGGCACTGACGGATCTTGTTGCCGTTGTCGAGCTGGCCAGCCTTGGCTTGGAAGCGAAGGGTGAGAAGATTGCTCTTCAGCTCGTAGACCTTCTTGCTGAGTTCCTTGTCGGAAAGATTTCTAACATCTTCGATAGTCATTATCTCAATACCTCGCCTTTCTTGATGACGCGGGACTTGACCGAGAGCTTGTATCCGGCCTGATGGAGGGCATGCTTGGCGTCTTCGTCGCTGATGCCAGCGATTTCGAACATGACCATGCCTTTCTCGATAACGGCAGCCCAGGTTTCGACCTGACCCTTTCCGTTACCCATACGGACCTGAAGCGGCTTCTTGGTGATGCCCAGGTAGGGGAAGACACGGATATAAAGCTTGCCGGTCTTCTTGGTATAGCGGGAGAGGACGACACGAGCAGCCTCGATCTGACGGTTGGTGATGTATCCTCCCTCCGTGGCGCAAAGGCCATAGGCTCCAAAAGCGACGGTATTGCCTCTGGAAGCCTGATTCTTGGGGCGCACGAGATGGGAACGGCGCCACTTGGTTTTCTTAGGCTGTAACATCCTTATTCTCCTTTTTGACCAGCATCCTTGGCCGGATTGGGAGTAGCGGCGGGAGCAGCCGGCCTGTTGGTCCTAGGACCGTTGTTGGGTCTTCTGTCGCGGTTGAAGCGACCTCTTCCGAAGCGATTGGTCTCCGGACGCTTTTCACGCAGTTCCTTGTAGTTCTCGGGAAGAGCGATCCAAACCTTGATGCCGATGACACCATAGGTGGTGTGGGCGTCGACATGGGCATAGTCGATGGGCTGACGGAGGGTGTGGAGCGAGAGGACGCCATCGCGATACTCTTCATAGCGGGCGATTTCGGCACCGCCAAGACGACCCTTGGACATGGTCTTGCAGCCCTTGGCACCAGCTCTCATGACGCGCTGGATGGCTTTCTTCTGGACGACGCGGAAGGAAGCGCGCTGCTCGATCTGCTTGGCGATGTCCTTGGCGACGAGAACGGCATCGAGATCCGGGTTCTTGACTTCGACGATGGCGATCTTGATGTTGTCGGGATTCTTCTTGAGCATCTTGACGAGGTTCGCCTTGATGCTCTTGATGTTGGCGGAATCCTGGCCGATGACGATCGCCGGGTGAGAGACGTGGATGGTGATGGTGATATCGTTCTTGACGCGCTCGATGTCGATGTGGCTTAAGCCGGCATCGGCCTTGTCGAGCTTCGGTTCCAGATATCTGCGGATGTCGATATCTTCCTTGAGATAAGAGGCGAAGTGCTTCTTGTCGGCATACCAGTGACTGTTCCAGTCGCGGTTGATGCCCAATCTCAGGCCATTAGGATTGACTTTCTGTCCCATTTTTACTTGGCCTCCCTGTTCTTAAGCGTGACGTAGATGTTGGACCATCTCTTGACGAGTCCGCTGGCGGAACCCTTGGCACGAGGCAGGATTCTCTTGAGCTTGATGGAATCGTTGGCCGTGATGGAAGCGACGTAGAGGGAATCGCGGTCCATATGGAAGTTGTTGACGGCGTTGGCTTCGGCGGACTTGATCAGCTTCTTGATGTCGCGGGCGCAGATCTTCTGGGTGTTCTCGAGGATGTCGTAGGCCTCGTCGATATCCTTGCCGCGGACGAGATCGATGACAAGGCGGACCTTTCTGGGGGTAGCGCCGTAATTGTTGAGTTCGGCCTTGCTCTCGGTGCGGAGCGGCTTGTTATCTTCCTGGGCGGCAGTTTTCTTTTCTTTAGCAGCCATGTTCTATCTCCTTACTTCTTGGCACCTTCGGTGGTGCTATCGGAGCCGGAACGATGATGGGTGAAGGTTCTGGTGAAGACGAACTCGCCCAACTTGTGTCCGACCATGTCCTCGGTGATGTAGACGGGGACGAAGGCTCTGCCGTTGTGGACAGAGATCGTGTGCTGGATGAAGTCGGGGAAGATGGTCGAACGTCTGGACCAGGTCTTGATGACTTCCTTGTTTCCGGTCTTGTTCTGCTCCTGGACTCTCTTGAGAAGACGAGGATCGCAGTAAGGACCCTTTTTGAGACTTCTAGACATGTGTCATTCTCCTCCTGGATTACTTGGCGTTGCGCCTTCTGACGATGAGACGGTTGCTTCTGGCCTTGTGGGAACGGGTCTTGACGCCCATGAGTCTTCTGCCCCAAGGTGATCTCGGAGCATCGTGTCCGATAGGGCACTTACCTTCACCACCGCCGTGCGGATGGTCGTTCGGGTTCATGACGGAACCTCTGACCGTCGGTCTTTCACCGAGCCAGCGGGTTCTGCCAGCCTTGCCCTTATGGACAAGGTTGTAATCCTCGTTTCCGACGTTGCCGATGGTAGCGCGACAGGTGAGGAGGAACTTGCGGACTTCACCGGAAGCGAGTCTCAGCGTGGCGTACTTCTCTTCCTTACCGAGGATCTGGGCACCGGTTCCGGCAGCACGGCAGACCTGGCCGCCCTTGCCGGGCTCGAGCTCGATGTTGTGGACGACGATACCTTCGGGGATGCTGCCGAGCTCCATGCAGTTGCCGACGATGATCTCGCCGGTCTTGCCATCGGTGACCGTCTGGCCGACCTGGAGTCCCTTCGGGCAGAGGATGTATCTCTTCTTGCCCTTCTTGTCGATGACAAGGGCGATGCGGCAGTTGCGGTTGGGGTCGTACTCGATGGCCTTGACAACGCTTTCGCTCTCGCCAGCCCTGCGGAAGTCGACAAGACGGTACATCTTCTTATGGCCGCCGCCGATGTGACGGCAGGTGATGTAGCCTTGGGAATTTCTTCCGCCGGTCTTCTTCAGGGGGACGAGCAAAGCCTTTTCAGGAGCCTTCTTCGTGAGATCGTTGGTGGCAAGGGTGGAGAGATGTCTCATACCCGGGGTTACCGGGTTATATTGCTTGATTGCCATTTTGTTCTCCTATAATGTGCTTTTCGTTTACTTCTCTTCGGTCGGAGTGGCCTTCATCTCTTCCGTGGCGACGGCTTCCTGGATCTTACCCAGATCGAAGGAAGAATCGAAGCGGACGATGGCCTTCTTGTAGGCAGGGACAAAGCCGGAGTAGCGTCCGACTCTCTTGGGCTTGCGACGGACGTTGATGGTGTTGACGGACTTGACCTTGGCGCCGAAGATGGCCTGGACGGCTCTCTTGATCTCGAGCTTGGTGGTCTTGGTGTCGACGGCGAAGACAAGGGCATTTTCCTTGTCGCGCAGGGCCTGGCTCTCCTCGGTGATGATCATGTGCTTGAGGATTTCGAAGTCCTTGAGGATGGCCGGGCGGAAGGTGAATTCCGGAGTGGTTTTCTCTTCGGCCTTCTCTTCCTTGGCCGGAGCCTTCTTGCTGGCGGCCTTCTTGCGGGTCGTCTTCTTCTCTTCAGCGGTCTCGGCGACTTCTTCCGCGACCTTCTTGGTTTCTTCAGCCATTACTTAGCTTCCTCCTTGTGGTCCTCATCGGTGGGGATGACGCCTTTGACAAGGATCAGCTTGTTGGCGTTGAGGACATCGTAGACGGAGACGTTGTCGGCAGTGGTAAGGGAGACGGAAGGGATGTTCTTGCTGGCCCGGATGAGGTTCTCATCGACGCCATAGAGGACAAGGAGGTTCTTCTTCTCGTCGGCATTAATGGCCTTGAGGACCTTGACGAAGTCCTTGGTCTTGCCGGAAGTGAATTCCTCGTCGGTGAGGACGATGATGTTTCCGCTCTTGGCCTTGTCGGAGAGGGCGGAGGTGAAGGCGACGAAGTGTTCCTTCTTGTTCATTTTGAGCTTGTAGCTCTGCTCGCCGTTGGGGCCGTGGACGACGCCGCCGTGTCTCCAGATCGGAGAGTTGGTGGTGCCGGCTCTTGCGCGACCGGTGTGCTTCTGTCCATAGGGCTTCTTGTTGCTTCCGTGGACTTCGCTTCTGTCGAGGGTCTTGGCCGTGGCGACTCTTCTGTTGGAGAGGTCGACGCGGACGGCTCTCTGGACGACATATTCATTGACCTCGGTGCCGAAGAGCTCTTCGGGGAGGGTGACCTCGCCAACCTTTTCGCCCTGGTAGTTCAGGACAGGCAGGTTGAGGGTGTTCTTTGTTTCGTTAGCCATGTCAGTTTCTCCTTAGCCAGATTAATGGACTTTCTTATTGGTCGTCTGCTTCTTCTGGCCAGCCTTTTCCTTCTTGACTTCCATCTTGGCCAAGGCTTCAGCATTCTTCTTCTCGATATCGGCGATGGATTCCTTGCTGTAGTCGACGATGGCACCGACAGGGAACTTCTTGCAGGTTCTCTTGACGGCAGTGCGGATCTTCAGGACGGCAAGCTTCGGTCCGGGAACGGAACCGCGGATGAGGATGCAGTTGAGTTCGGGATCGACCTTGACGACAGGAAGATCGAGGATGGTCGTCGTCTGCGGGCGCCACTGTCCGGACATCATCTTGCCGGCGTGGACCCTGTTGTTGCAACGGCCGTTGGTGGCCAAGGAACCGATCTGTCTGTGATAGCCGGAACCATGGGCCTTGGGACCGATGTGAGCGTGGTATCTCTTGATGACGCCGCTATAGCCATGGCCCTTGCTCTTGGCCGTGACATCGACCATGTCGCCGACCTGGAAGATCGAGCAGTCGATGGACTGGCCGACTTCGTGGTTGGGATAGATCTCGTCGCCTTCGATTTCGCGGACGACATACTTCGGAGCGGTATTGGCCTTCTTGGCGATTCCGAGTTCGCACTTGTTGGCCCGGCTCTCCTTCTTGTCCTCATAGCCGACCTGCAGGGCTTCATAGCCGTCCTTCTCCTTGGTCTTCTTCTGGAGAACGACGTTCGGCAGGACTTCGACGACGGTAACAGGGTACGTGTGACCGTCCTCGGTGAAGACGGAAGTCATTCCGATCTTTCTTCCGATGATGGATTTCATAAATCCTCTCTCCTCCTTTGTTTAGAGTTTGATTTCAACATCGACTCCGGCAGGGAGATCGAAGTTCTTGAGAACGTCGATGGTCTGCTTGGTCGGGCGGTTGATGTCGATCAGTCTCTTGTGAGTGCGAATTTCGAACTGCTCACGAGAATCCTTGTCGACGAAGGGTGAACGTAGAATGGTGAAGATCTGTTTTTCGGTAGGAAGCGGAATCGGTCCGACTACCTGAGCGCCGGTCTTCTTGGCGGCTTCGACGATCTTTGCGACCGCCTGGTCAAGGACTTTGTGGTCATAGCCCTTGAGACGAACTCTGATGGATTTGTTTTCTGCCATGTTTGTGTCCTTCCTTGCCTAAGATCTCTGTTTAGGCATCCGTTCAGTATGAATTACCCGAATACATCGACAACCGCTGTCGGCGTTTCGGCAACTTCACACGTCAATACGGGCTGAAATGGCGTTCAGCGGAAACTATCCTATCATTTCCCAAAAGGGCAGTCAACAAAAAAATCGATATTTCCGAACTTTTTTATATATAAGGATATATAGCGACCAATCATGGCCACCTTCGAGGGTGTTTCCTACTCTATTCCCCGCATTTCTCCCTATCCTCCTGTCTCTTTTTGTCATCAAAGGTCTTCCTTGTGGCAAGAAAGGCCCGGTTTTCCTTGCAGGAGAAGAGGAAGGCGACGATGCCGATAGCAAAAAGGCAGGCGATGGGGATGACGCCCATGTTGATGTTCCCCGTCAGGTCGATGACAAGGCCCGAAAGGAAAGTGCCCAGGAAGGAGGCGCCCTTTCCGAAGATGTCGAGGATACCAAAAAGACAACCCGATTCCTCCTCGGGAACGATCTTGGCAAAATAGGAGCGGGACAGGGCCTGGATGCCGCCTTGGAAAAGACCGACCACGCAGGCCAGAAGCCAGAACTGCCAGACCTGGTTCATGAAGATGGCAAAGATGGCAATCCCGGTATAGGCAAGGATGCCAATGAAAATCAAAAGGTCGTTAGGGATTCTCTTGGCGAGCTTTCCATAGACGAGGGCGGCCGGGAAGGCGATGACCTGGGTCACAAGGAGGGCGAGAAGAAGCTGGGTGGAATCAAAGCCGAGGGCAGTGCCGAAGCTTGTCGCCATGTCGATGATCGTATAAACGCCATCGATATAGAAGAAGAAAGCCACAAGATAAAGAAGGATGCCTTTGCGATTGACAAGATTGTGCTTCTTCGAGAAGACGCTGAAGAGACGGCGGAAGTTGTCCCTTACGGCTTTCGGCCTTCTGGGAACGGAGTGCCTCTGGCGATAGGAGAGGAAAAGGGGAATCGTGAAGCCAAGCCACCACAAGGCATTGATCCCAAAGGCTATCGGCATCGTAATGCCTGCTTCCAAGCCGGAAAGGACAACAAGGGCGACGGAGACAAGGAAGGGGAGGCAGCTTCCGATATAGCCGAAAGCATAGCCCTTGGAAGAGATGTCGTCCGCCTTCTCAAGCGTCGTGATATCGCCCAGCATCGAGTCATAGAAGATAAGGGAGACCGAGTAGAAGATCTTGGCAAAGATATAGACGACTAGGAATGCGACATAGGGCATCGGAACGGAAAGACTTAGACAGCCGAGAATGCCAAGGGTTGCGGCAAGAAAGAATAGCGGCCTCTTGAATCCGCGGTAGTCGGAGAACGTGCCAAGGATCGGTCCCAGGATTGCGACGATGAGCGTGACGATGCTGGCGGAATATCCCCACAAGGACGTGGCATCGGCATCGGTCAGTCCTCCCGAAGTGGCGATGCTGCTGAAATAGATAGGGATGATGGCGCTGGCAAGAAGGGTGAAGGCGGAGTTACCGACATCGTAGAGGATCCACCGGATTTCCAAGGGAGAATCCTTGAAGAAACGCCTTCTGATCTTTCCTGTGTTTTCGTTTTTCATGCTTCGTAGTTCCTCTTGAAACGCTCGTCCAATGCGGCACCATCCTTGACATAAAGACTATAGTTGGCTATCAAGGACACGGCCATCATGACGGATTCATTCATCTTCCGATAAAGCAGAGAATCGCTCTCATTTAGTTCATGGTAGTTCTTTTCCGGAATCACCATTTTGTAGACCGAATCATAGACGCCAAAGCCTTTCGTCCCTAGGCGCAGGAAGGCTCTCTTGAGGGGATTGTTCGGTCGGAGCAGATGGGAATAGAAACGCATGGAGCGAAGGCATTTTTGGGCTTCGTTTCTTCCTAGGGAGAGATAGGAGACAAGGTCCTGGATGGTTGTCTCGTTCAGTTGGATATGCTGTGTCGTATCGAAGGATTCCGGATCCTTTCCGGTCTTCTCAAGAAGCTTCCTGTCGAAGGAGGACTCGACCAGAACATGTGGGACGTCCTTGTCCTTCATCGTCTTTTCGACAATGGGATGGCAGACACTATCCAGGACAAAATGGCAGATGAATCCGAAGAGGTAAGAGAGATCCTCTTCCGGACAGTTCCTTCCTTGATAGATTTCCTTTGCCTTTTCAAAAAAAGGAAAAGCCATTTCCTCATGCAACCTGTTTCCGCGTTGATTGATCGCGTTTTGGCAAAGCGGCTTGTAGTAGAAAAGGACATCCGGTCCATGGATACCGACATTGAAGGAATCCATGGCGTAGAGGACGAGCTTCCTCTCCTCGATGGGAAGGGATGTCAGGACAAGCTGTCCGAATCGATAATGCGCATAATTCGCTGGCATGGGTGACCTCCAAGATGGCCCTTATTCTAGGATGGCACGAATCCACAAAAAACCGCTTTGTCCCAAAAAGACGGTAAAGAACCCGTAAGGACCGGTATCTCTTTTTTCTGTTAGAATAGGGATATGAAATTTCAACTGGACAAAAATGGCAAGGAGACCCTGGAAAGGCTTCTTGATATCCATGCCTACTCCCAAGAGGCTTCCGATCTGCTGTCGACCTTCCTCACCGATCGTTTCGATGCTATCGATATCTCCCTTCTTCAGCGTCTGAGAAAGGAGCTTTCCTGCTCGCTTGAGGATGCCTATTACCCCGCCTTCCTCTCCGTGTTGGACATCGATCCGGAGGATGAGGAGCTCAAGAGCATCGAAAAGAACACGGCCATCCAGAAGATGGTAAGGCGTGACGAAAGGGAATTCCTTTCCAATCCGTATCTCAAAAACATCCGCTTCCAGGACAGAAAGGAAGGAAAGTGGCATCTGACCAAGAACTACTATCTCCCCTATGAAGCCTTCCTCTATGACCAGACGAAAGCCAGGAAGGAAGATCTTTATCTTCCCGTCGATTTCCTCGGCTATTTCGACAAGAGAGTCGACTATCCGCTTGTCGAAGAGAAAGACCACGTCTGGATGAGCGTCACCCCCTATGAAATCAGGACGATGGAGGAGGGTATCTGTTTGGCCCACGGAAGGGTTCTGGCCTTGGGACTGGGCCTTGGCTATTTCCCTTACATGGTGCTGAGAAAGAAGGATGTCCAGGAAGTGGTCGTCGTGGAAAAGGATCCCAACGTCATCGCCCTCTTCAAGAAAAACATCCTTCCCCAATTCGGAGCAAAGAAACTCACGATCATCAAGGACGATGCCTTTGCCTTCTTAGGAAAAGAGGAAGCCAAGAGCTTCGATACCTATTTCTTCGACACACACAGCACGCCCGAGGATGCCCTTCTCCCCTATCGGGAATACCTCCGCTTCCAAAAAGGAAACCCGCACAAGGACATGGCTTTCTGGATCGAAAGCTCTACCCTTGTCTACCTGCGCCGTCTTCTTGTGGCCCTTATCCAGGAAGAGAGCAATGGTCTCTTTGTGGAAACACCTTCCCACGATCTCACGGACAGGATTCTCAACGATTTCCATCGCCAGCTCCAAGACAAGGTTCTCACGACATCAGATGACCTGTTGAACCTTCTTGATGAGGATAGCCTTCGTCAGCTTCATCGCGACAGCCAATTCTGAAAAGACGCTCATCTATTCTGAACAACCCTTTCCTTATTTTTGGAAATCGTCTATCCAATTTCAAATCAATATTCTTTCATATTTTTCTGTGCTTAAGCCATTGAAACAGGTCTTGATATTGATCCCCAATCTCCTTAGCTCAATGAGATGTTCTCATTCCATTTCCAGAACGAAATAAATAGATTCCAAGGACCATCTGGCTTTGAAAATTCCCATTATTGCAGGTTCTTTCTCGGCCTTCCCCTCTTCCTTTTGGAAGGTTCGAGTTCACCTTTGAAAACAGCCCATCTACCCTAGGCTCATCTTTGATGATTGGTTAATGGAAATCATCTGTTCTTGTGAAAATCAAGCCGCTAGAATTGGTGAGAATCAAACCGCGAATATCAGCCGCCGCAAAAACCAAGACAGATCAATTTAGCCCGACAACTGCAATACCTGGGCCTTTTGCTGCTAATACATCCTTAAAATTTATAACAAGTTATGATGATTTGAAAAGAGAGGGATAAACAAAGCCACTCACTAAATGTGGCTCATAAAGTGGCTAAAGAATATCGCTTCAGGATGGCTTAAGGTGTTATACCGATGAGTATTCTCTCCCTAGTAGGCTTTGCTATGGGTTCGTATCCATTTTATGCTGCCGAAAGGTTTGCGAAATCAATCATTCGATTTACTCCTAGAAATATCTTGCCCTTAAACGGTCGGCCTGTTCTTTGGAAACAAGACGCTCTACTTCGGCGACATTAATAGAACTATTTAATTCGACGCAATAGCAATCCATCGAATTGCTATCTTCGCGGATAGATTTCCGATATTGCCAACAAGGTTCTGCCAGAGCATTCCAAAATGTCTGCTTTTCCAGAAGCAATATCATTTAATGTGGTTTTGGGAATTCCGCTTTTTTGGATAAAGCCTAAATGGGCGGCTGTTTATAGGCCAACAAATCTAAAAATGTCCCGTCCCATTAACAACAGATAAGCGAACCTAACCTCTTCGTTTTGCTTTGCAAGATAGAAAAGAAAAAGGATTGACACGCAACGCATCAATCCTGTGTTAACTGGATGGTGGGGCCGGGGGGACTCGAACCCCCACGATCGCTCACTAGAACCTGAATCTAGCGCGTCTACCATTTCCGCCACGGCCCCGCAGAAAGGTAGTATAGCGCAAGAGCGACCTAGATTCAATTGCCGCCGGTAAAGAAGGCAACGATTTTCTTCCAAAGATCAATCCAGAATTGACAGAATTTTTCCCAGAAAGTCAGCGTATGGGTGAGGGGATCCTCGATTGTTTCCTTCTGGACGACCTCGACGGTCAAGGCGACATATTCCTTTTGTCCGTCTTCGTCCTCGACCTCCAATGTCATCGAATGCTTTCCGACAGGAAGGGAATCATCCAGTTCCTCCCCTTCGATGATCTTCATCGAGGTATAGACCTTGTTGGGAAGGACGTTCTGTCTTATCAAGGCTTTGACGACATCCTCCAAGGAAGGGACTTCGCCTGCGATGACGGTCAGGAAGGACTCACGGACATAGAAGGTCGGCCCTTCGGAATCCTCAACCCGGATGGTGAGCTTCTTTTCCGCGACGTTTCCGGAGCTGTCGGTCGCCTTGACGGCAAAGACATACTCGCCGATTTCCTTCTCATGGCCGAGATAGGTGTCTTCCGTCACGATGACATCCAAATCGCCATCGATCTCGTCATAGGCCGTGAAGAGACTAAGAAGCTTCTCCCGGGAATAGGTCAGATCCTGCCTGAGGACCAGCTCTTCGCCCTGGACATCGATCACGGGCGGTACGTCATCAATCAGATTCAGTTCGAATGCTTTCGACGTCTCGTTGCCGAAAGAATCCGAGGCGACAAGCCGTGCCGGGAAGCTTCCAATTTCCTTTTCTGGTATGGGGCTTCCATCTTCCAAAAGGACTTGACAGACAGGATTTGCATCATAATTGTCCCGAACGATGAAATGGCTGTCGATGAAATCGCTGGAGGCAAAGTCGCTCGCATAGGAAGCCTCGATGGCATCGGGGCTTTTAAGGACGATGTTGGGGCCTCTGGAATCGACGACGGTCATATGGAGCGTGACTTTGGAGACATTGCCGCTCGGGTCGCTGGCCCGAAGGTAGACGACAAAGCTTTCTCCTACGTCGGCCTTGTCTCCATATTCGAAATAGTTGTCGGGATCCTCGATTTCCGGATGGATGGCTTCCTTGAGATTCTCGTCCCTGGCGATGAAGGATCGGACGAGGAAGTCCTTCGAAAAGATGGTCCCGAACTGGCTGTTGAGTTCATAGACTGGGTTTCTTCCGACATTGCGCGTGTAGCTTCCCGTACAGCTGTCACCATTGTAGACGGCGGAGAAGATTTCGCTCTGGGGATAGACATTGGCATAGAGGGAAACGTTGTCCAGCTTTGCCGGGACATCGGAATAATAGAAGCGGATCGAAACGAGCTTATATTCCTTTTGATAGTCAAAGGTGAGGGAAAAGGCGTTCTCGTCGGCATCAAACATCATGTAGGAATTGAATTCCGTTCCTCTTCTTGGGCACTTATAGTCTCCGTTGGCCTGCTTCTGGAAGAAATCGTCAAGCCTGAGATCGGAACTGAAGACTTCCTCTGTCTTCACGCCTTCGTCTGTCCGAATGGCAATGCTATAGCCGACCCTTCCTAGGAATCCGGCGTCCTTAAGGGCGGTTATGCCTTCCTCGAAACGGATTGTCAGCATCTGTCTGGTGCCACCGGTCAAGGTCATTTCGGGGATTTTCTCGCCCAGGGGATTTCCGGCCGTGCCGCCGATTTCAAGGACGCCTTGGTCCGGGTGGTTGCCATAGAATCCCGGGGGAAGGTTGTTGCGGACAGTGCTTCCGGAAGAAGCGAGGTTGCCCGTGATGCAGACGGTCGATCCTGCGGAAAGGATCCTGTTTTGGGCCTTCGTCTCCGCATCCATATGGGGTCCAGGGACCAAGGACAGGATTCCGATACCGACAACGTTCAATATGCGTTTGATTTTCACTTTCTTCTCCTCCTCACCCTTCTTTTTCTCTAAGAGGCGATATTGTCAACCTGTTTTCCAGGAGCTTTTGAAAGGCAAATGAAAATCCTGCTTTTTCTATCTCTTATTGTTGGAGAATCCCATGTTTCCAAACTTTTTCCGAAACTTTGGCGCCGACTATGATATAATTCTCTAGCTGCTCCCATAGCTCAGTCCGGATAGAGCGACCGCCTCCTAAGCGGTAGGCCGCAAGTTCAAATCTTGCTGGGAGCGCCATTTGCGCCCGTAGCTCAGCCCGGATTAGAGCACAGGCCTCCGAAGCCTGGGGCCAAGGGTTCGAATCCCTTCGGGCGCACCAAGTCGTCTTATGGGATTCCTGTTAAAGAAACTCTTGCTGAAGATCGCTTCCCTTTCCAAAAGAGCCAGCATTGTCTACTGCGTCACCTTGACTCTTGTGTTTTTGTGCGGGATTGCCCTCTTCCTCACCGGCATCGTCTTCGTCAAGCCGGATGCCATCATTCCGGACTTTGCCATCGTCTGCCTTGCTATCGGAAGCCTATTGATCATTGCCGTCCTTGCCACCGTTGCCCTGACGGCCGTCGCCTCCAACTATATCGAAGTGGAAGGGCAGTCGGAAAAGGAGAAGGAATCCCAAGACCATCCTTCCTGACGCTGTGGTGGAATTGGTAGACACGCAGGACTTAGAATCCTGTGGCTCGCCCGTGAGAGTTCAAGTCTCTCCAGCGTCATGATATGCAACCTGCCGGCATAAGCCGGTTTTTTTCGTTACCTAGAGAATCTCGATCCGGTATCCGGAATCAAACTCGCAGCCGACGCTCAAGGTAAGGATACCCGGCTTCTCCGTAAGTTCCTTGGATGCACCAAGGGTATCCGGGATTCCATGCCAGGGTTCGATGCAGACATAGTCGCCAAACTTCATGTCCGACCACAAGGCAAGATAAGGCGCATCTTCCTTGTGGACGAGGATCTTCGAGCCATCCTTCTTCTCCAAAAGGACATCCTGGAAGCCTTCCGCCTCGATGATGACGGTGTTGATCCTTCGGAAGAGGTCCTTGGAAAGCGGAATCATGGCATCCATCTTTTCCTTCTTTCCTGTCATGAAGGAAAATGTTTCTTCCTGAAGAAGGACGTCGACAGAGGAAGTATCTTTAATAACAATGCGGTTTCCGGAAATATCGAATTCATCTTCCTTCCTCTCTCCGGGAAGGGCGAAGGCAGGATGGGATCCGAGCATGAAGGGCATCGGTTCCTTCGAGAGATTGACGATGCGATAGGAAAGGAAAACCTCGTTTCCGACAAGGCGATAGGTCAAGGAGGCCTCGAAATCGAAAGGATAGCGTTCCTTCGTCTCCTCAGTCGAATGGAAGGAGACAACCAGGGAAGAATCCGAAAGCTTCTCCATCTGGCAATCCATATAACGAAGAAGGCCGTGGTTCTTTAGGGAGTATGTCTTTCCGTGATAGGTATAGGTCTGGTCGACAAGTCTTGCGATGAAAGGGAAGATAAAGACATCCTGTCCCTGCCAGGAATCGGGCTTTGGCTTATAGAGAAGCTCGACATTCCTTCTCTTGTCGAAGAGGGAGGTCATCGAGCCACCCCTTTCCTGGACTTCCAAGGCGATAAATTCGTTTTCGATTCTCATAGGGAATACCTCTGTCCCAATTATAGACCTTCCGTTGCCTTTTTCCTTCTCTTTCCTTTGGACAGGCTTATAATTTCATCGGAGGCTCAACGAAAATGAACAACGACCATATGATCCGGGCCATAACGGGAAACGAGGAAGTCCGCGCCTTTGCCGTCACTTCCGGAAATCTCGTGGAGGAAGCCCGAAGGATACACGCTAACTCCCCTATTGCCACGGCAGCCTTGGGAAGGACGCTTTCCGCTGCCTTGATGATGGGAGACATGCTCAAGAACGAGAAGGACCTCATCACCATCCATATCCAGGGCGATGGTCCTCTGAAGCAGATTCTTGCCACGGCCAACATGAACGGCGAGGTCAAAGGTTATGTTGCCGATCCCAGCGTCGTCCTTCCGCCCAATAAGCAAGGCCATCTCAACGTCGGTGGCGGTATCGGAAAGGGAACCTTGACGGTCATCAAGGACTACGGCCTTAAGGAACCCTATGTCTCCCAGGTCCCGCTTGTCACGGGCGAAATCGCCGAGGATCTGACGTATTACTATGCCCAATCCGAGCAGACGCCGACCGCAATCGGCCTTGGCGTCCTCATGAACAAGGATGTCACCGTCAACTGTGCCGGCGGATTCATCGTCCAATTGATGCCTGCCGCCCACGAGAAGACGATTGCCAAGCTTGAGGAGAACCTCAAGAAGGTCACCTCCGTCACGGAAATCCTCCGTGAGAGACAGGATCCGGAAGATCTCCTCAGGGTCGTCCTTGACGGCATGGACATGAAGGTCCTGGGAAGCAAGGATGTCCGATTTGCCTGCCATTGCAGCCGGGAAAAAGGAATGAGTGCCATCGCCGCCTTGGGAAAGAAAGAAATAGAGGAGATGATCCAGAAAGGCGAGGACGTCCACGTCAATTGCGAATTCTGCGGAAAGGTCTATACCTACGGCAAGAAGGACATGGAAGATATCCTTGCCCGCACGCAAAACAAGTAAAGCACCTCGGGCCGGAGCAGAATCCGGCCTTTTCTATTTCCGATTTCTCACCTCGATCTGAAGGGAATGGCAGACGTCATAGCACTCCTCTTCCACCTTTTCGTCAGGAGAGGCACAGGCCGAGGCATCAAGCACGATGTGCGCATCGGGAAGGGAAGCCTTTGCCATGATGGCATTTGAGAGGACGCAGATATTCGTCACGACACCGACAAGGAGGACTTCCGAATAGGAGGATCCCTTCAGAAACATCGCTAAGTCATAGGAAGGGAATGTCTCTTTCTTGAAGATGCGACAGCCTTTTGAAAGTTCTTCGACCTTTCCGGAGAGCTTGTGGCCATTCGTTCCTTTAATACAGTGCGGAATGGGAAGGTATTTCCCTTCCTCTGTCTTAAGGTAAGCCTCATGGTGCGTGTCCATCGTAAAGACGACATCGTCTTCTTTCTCCTTGTAGGTGCGAATCAGCTCGACGATCCGTCCTTCGATTTCCTTCGCACTTTTAAATCCCAGGGATCCGGAAACGAAATCCCTCTGATAATCGACGACCACGAGAAGTTTTTTCATGGTTTGTCCTCCTTGCCTATGTTCATGTTTATTCTAAATGCATCCACAGAGGAGAGATACGTCTCTTTCGCTTACGCCTTCGCTTCTTTTTCTTTCCTGTCGTCCAGCCACGTCCTGTAGAGCCGATACCCGCCTGCCAAGTGCCTGCAGGAATAGCCTAGCTGGGAGAGGAAACGATAGGCGACATAGCTTCTTAAGGCGCTCTCGCAGATAAGGGCGATTTTCTTTTCCTTGGGGAGTTCGGGATATCTTTGGCGCAGCTGGTCGACGGGAATGTTGATGCTGTTTGGGATATGCCCCATCTCATACTCCATCGGGGTACGGACATCCACAAGAAGAACATCCTCTTCGGAAGCGATCCTTTCGACCTCGTCATGGAAGAACTGTCTTACCAAGCCATCCTTGATGTTCTCCACCATCAGTCCCAAAACATTGACGGGATCCTTTGCCGAGGAGAAGGGCGGGGCATAGGAGAGCTCCAGCTTCTTGAGTCCACAGGCAGGGATCTTGCCGACCATGGCCGTGGATAAGACATCGATTCTCTTGTCCACGCCTTCCTGTCCGACAATCTGGGCGCCGAGGATTTGATAGTCCTCTTTTCCAAAGAGCAGCTTGATGCGAAGAGTCGTCGCACCAGGATAGTGGGACGCATGGTTTCCCTGGGCGAGATAGACCTTGTCATAAGGGATTCCCTTTTTCCTAAGGGGCTCTTCCGTGAAGCCGACAGCGCCGACGGAAAGATGGAATATCTTGAGGATGGAGGTTCCATAGGGACGGATATCGGCCTCTTTCTTTTGAAGAAGGGCATTGGCAAGCTCTCTTCCTTCCTTGTTGGCAAGGCCGGCAAGGGCAATATGGGTGCGGGAATTGTCCAGGGCCGAATCCAAGGCAATCGCATCGCCGATCGCATAGATATCCGGATCGGATGTCCGGAAGTTCTTGTCCGTCCTGATCGTCCCCCGGATATCCAATTCCAAGCCACAGTCTTTGGCAAGCTTCGAGGAAGGAAGGACACCGACTGCCTGGACGAGGATATCGGAAACGCATTCCCCTTTGTCCGTCCTGACGATGACTTGCTTTCCTTTCTCCTCGATTTTCTCCACACGCGTTTCCAGCTTCAAGGAAATATTGTTCTTCCTCAGTTCGGAATGGACAAAGCTAGCCATCTCCTCATCCAGGGTGTTCAGGACATGGTACCGCCCCTCGATCAGCGTGACATGCACCCCGGCATGGACAAGGTTCTCGGCAATCTCAAGGCCGATGAATCCACCGCCGATGACAATAGCTTCCTTGACTTTGCTTTTCTCCAAGAAGGAGCGAATGGAGACGGCATCCTCGACGGTCTTCAGCTGGAAGATACGATCCGTGTCCTCAGTCAGATGGATGGCCTCAGCACCGGGAGAAAGGATCAGCTTGTCATAGCCATCTTCGAATATTTCCCCGGTTTCAAGGTCCTTGACCTTTACCGTATGTCTCTTCCTATCGATGGAAAGGACTTCGTTATCGACATGGACAAGGATGTTGAAGCGGGCCTTCAAGCTTTCCGGTGTCTGAAGGGTGAGATTATGGGAATCAAAGATGACGGAAGAAACATAATAGGGAAGACCACAGTTGGCATAGGAAATGAAATGGCTCTTCTCATAGATAACGATCTTTGCCTCTTCCGAAAGCCTTCTAAGACGGCAGACGAAGGAGGCACCACCGGCAACACCGCCTACAATGATGTACTTCATACGTTCTCCTTTCGTCGACTCTTTTCCTCTATTCTACCAAAGAAAAGGCAGAGGGTCCTTTTGGATGCGTTGCCTTTTTCAGTTCCCGAAAAGAAAAATCTATACAAAAAAGGCAGCGCGTTTCCTGTCTTTGCCATTCTCACAAGGCTTCAGAGTTTCTTCCATTAGGTGAAGGAATATATGTCAACAATATGACTGGCTTTCAGCCTAAAATTGAAATGAGATTTCTTTTGACAACTCTATGTTTGTTATGAAGCGTTTATCAATTTATAAACTAAACAAGTGATATAGTCATAAGGATAGTTGGGTGTCTAGTTAAAACGAAAGTGACGGATGAAACAGGCAGTTCGTTCTCACTTGTGACGGATATCCATACCTTGTCGCCTCATATGCTCTTCAGCCTCTTTAAGATATTCCTCCGAACGGTCATCAATAATTGCCTTGATAAAAGCATTGTCCAGCCAGAGGCATTGCGCTGCGTAGGTATTTCGGCCAAAGTCATCAGTCACCGGAATTGGCTTTTGTGAATGGATAAAATCTTGACCCTTGGGCCGTATATGGCAGACGAGGTTTTCTGACTTTTTGATAAAGGAATTCAAATGGTTGATTCTTGTTTCTCCATTACCAAGATGTACTACCTGCTCTCCTTTCATGACATGACCGGCGTTAAGCGTTCCGGCTGTATGCTCATAAGTGAAGCGAATGAATCCGTCCACCACGATATCCGGAATCCTAAAAACAAAAACGAACCCTGTACGATAGACATACAGAGTTCGAATGTAAGCGAACTGGCGGAGCGAGAGAGATTTGAACTCTCGCACAGTGTTACCTGTCTATGAGCTTTCCAAGCCCACCCCTTCAGCCTCTTGGGTATCGCTCCAAATGCTTTCTGTCTTGCGGACAGCATAGTATATTCTATCTTTCCTCGGTTCATTGTCAAGCTATTTTTGCGTAGGCTTTTCCATGGAAGATGGTATAATTTGGATTATGGAATTCCAAATCAAAGAAACAGAAGCCGAACAACGTATCGATAAGTTCCTTAAGCGTGCCCTGAAGGATGCCCCTGTCTCCTTTATCTATAAAATGTTCCGTCAGAAGGACGTCAAGGTCAATGGGACGCGGGCAAAGATCGACTATATCCTTAAGCCTGGAGATCTTGTCTCCGTCTATTTGAAGGAGGATCTCCTCAAGCAGTTCCGGAAGGAAGCTGTCCTCCGCCCGGTCAAGCCGGATTTCACGATCCTCTATGAGGATGAGAACATCCTTGTTGCCGACAAGCCAAAGGGTCTTCTTGTCCATGCTGAGGCAGGGGAAAAGGGTATCACCCTCCAGAACATGGTCCTGAACTATCTTTCGAAGAAGGGCGAATTCGACATCAACGATCCGACGGGATTCATCCCTTCCCCTGCCCATCGTCTTGACAGGAACACGTCCGGAATCGTCCTTTTCGGAAAGAACCTCTTGGCCCTCAACGAACTGATCCGTCTCTTCCGGGAAAGAAAGGACATCGAGAAGAAATATACCCTCCTTGTCGCCGGAAGGATCAAGAGGGATGGAACGATCGACTTCCCGCTGAAGAAGGATAGCAAGACGCATATCGTCAAGGTCACGACAATCCGCGATGGCGGCAAGGAAGCCCACACCGTCTATCATCGCATCAAGGCCTTCAATTCCGGATACTCCTTGGTCGAGGCCGAGCTTTTGACAGGAAGGACCCACCAGCTCCGTGTCCACTTTGCCTACATCGGCCATCCCATCGTCGGCGATGCGAAGTACGGTGATTTCGAGGTCAACGACTTCTTCAAGAAGATGTATTCCTATCGCAACCAGTTCCTCCACGCTTCCTATTTCCGCTTCAAGGAAAGCCTGAGAAAAGGGCCTCTGAGCTATCTTGCAAACAAGGAATTCGTCTCTCCCCTTCCGAAAAAGGAATCGGATATCGTCGATTCGATAAAGAGGATGGACTGATGTCTTTGTCGACGGCAATCCTCGCTCTTTTTCCTGTCTTCCTCATCCCTGCCATTTTTCTGCCGTCAAACCGCATGAAAGTCTTTTTTATCGCCTCTCTTTCTTCTGCCGTTCCTGTTGCTGTTTTCATCCTTCTTTGCCTTTTCCTTCCGGACAAACAGCTTCTCTTATCCTTTGGAAATGTCTTTGTTTCCTTCTATGGGGCCTTTTATATCGAGGGCATGACCTTTGCGGAGAAATCCCAGGTATGCCTCCTTCTCTTCTGCCTCCTACTCTATTTTGTCATCTATATCGTTTCCTATGTCCTCCAGAAGGCCTTTGTCCTCGGAAGCAACGTCACGATCCGCATCGGCCCCAATCCCATAGGCCATTTCCTCTATTCCTTTTTCTTCGTCCTTTTTACCTATGCCTTCCTTGCCGTCTTTCTTATCGGCATCCGGCAGATCCTTCCCTTGCGGGATGGCTTTCTTTCGTCTTTCTTCCAGTGGCTCTTTCCCTTGGAGGCCTAGGACATGGACGGCAAGATGAAATTCTATCTCCTTGCGGAGCTCTCCGGATGGAACTGCCAGGCTTACCTCAAGGACGAAAGGAAGAAGGTCCAGGAATCGGAAAGTCTCTCCATCCTCAAGGACAATGTCCGCAAGGCAAAAGGCCACCTCAGCGGAAAGGCACGGGAAGTCGTCCGCAGCTATGAGAATCTCCGCATCGATCCCAAGACGATCTATCAGGCCTTCTTGATTGAGAACAGCATCGACTATCTCGCCCTCCATTCCTTCCCGGAGTATTACATCAACCCCTTGGCCATCGATCCCGACTATGAAGGGGAGATCACATCCATCGGCGACCTCGTCTTTGAATGTGCCGGCGAGGAAAAGCCCCTCAACGACATCATCCTCGACGAGAACATCGGCGACAGGGAAAAGAAGGAAGCCGTCTCCAGGCAGTTGGACTACTACCTCTTGGACATGGAGCAGATCGTTTCCCGTTCCATCGCCCGCGTCAAGAAGGAAGCCTTCCGGCCCAAGAGTGACATGGTGTCGGCCATCACCCGTTTCCTGGAGGTCCTCTTCTTCGTCCTGGCGAACTTCTTCCTCTTCGTCATCTATATCGTCCCCTTCGAGGCCTTCCATTCCTTCCTCGGCCAACCCGATCCGAAATACCTGATGACCTATGTCCTTTATGTCTATCCTGTCGTCATCTACGTCTTCGATATCGTCTTCGTCCTTTTCCAGTCCTATCGGGCACGGCTGCGGGAATCCTTTGACTATGCAAGAAGGTTCCTTGCCAAGAACGCGGACACGATCTATGAGACGATACGAGAGACGCGGGATGACCTTTATGACTATATCTGCGGTGCCATCAACAACAGGATGGCCCTGCTTGGCGATATCAAGGACTTCTCCCGTCTTAAGGATGCCTATATCGACCTCCGCTCGGTCCTGCTATTCGACAATCTGAAGAAGAAAAGGACCTACCTGCTTTCCAAGGGACTGCTGTTGATGATGACGACGATTGCCGTCATCGCCTTTGCCTTTTCCTTCATCGTCTATCTGCTCGGCGCGATCTTCGGGGTGGCCCTATGACATACCTCTATCGGAAAAAGGAATACGATTCCCTCTTCGAACTCGCCAAGGTCATGTTCCTGGACAGCGAGTACTTTTCCAAGGAGCTGAGAAAGGGAACCCTTTTGGATTTCATCGCCGAAAAGGATCCCGACAAGGCCGAGAAGGTCAAGAAGCTCTCTCCCCTTTCCTATCCCGACGATGTCTTTGTCTTTTTGGCCTCCTACGTCCTGAATCCCTACATGTCCTTCCGCATCGGAAAGCATGTCTTTTCCACCTACAAGGAAATGGGAGAGAGCATGCTCAGCTACGCTCCCAACATGAACAACGTCCTTCTCCATATCGTCAGCTACCAGCTTCTTTCCCACCACATGATCTCCACCCTCTACGCCAAGGAGCACCCGAAGATGCTCAAGGAAGTGATGCGGATAGAGAAGGAAGCGGAAAGAAACCGGGAGAAGGCCTATTTCTCCTTGGCCTACTTCCTCTCGGGAAAGAAGACCATCATCTACAAGGGCGTCGAGTACAAGGATATCTACAACCTGACGCACTACCTCATGCAGCAAGAGCCGAATTTGGACGCCCTGGGGACCTATTTGTCGACCTCTCCCCTCATCGAAGCGTACAAGGACTATTCCAGCGCCAAGCAAGAACTGGATGTCTACTTTCATGTCGTCGAAAGCTACGATCGTGATCGAAGAAACCTCGATGATTTTCTCAAGCGGAAAAAGGAAAGGGAAAGGAACTATATTCCGTACGGCAACCCTTGATGCCTTTGTTGTAACCCCTTCCCAAATTGTTCTATAATGGAGCCGGTTCCCAATAGGAAAACCGCTCCGAAAAGAGCGGAAACGGAGGCATAACGCGATGGATTATCGTGAAAAGAGACAGGCGTGGCTATCTTCCCCGCTTGTCAGCGAAGACGAGAAGAAATACATTCGTGAGGCCGACGAAGATACCGCCAAGGAGATGTTTTCCGCTCCTCTGGCCTTCGGCACGGGTGGCATGCGTGCCCTTCTGGGTCCTGGATGCTCCCGGCTTAACCTTCTGACCGTCCGCCGTGCGACAATCGGCGTCGGAAAGTTCCTCCTTGGAAAATACGGTCCGGAGGCCTGCCAGAAGAGAGGATTTGCCATTTCCTTTGATAACCGCCACATGTCCAAGGAATTCCGCGACATGGCCAGCAAGGTCCTTACCGAAATGGGCTTCAACGTCTATACGTTCCACAATCCCCATCCGACTCCTGAGCTCAGCTACACCGTCAGGCACTTCCACTGCGTCGGCGGCATCATGCTGACGGCAAGCCACAACCCCAAGGAATACAACGGCTACAAGTTCTATGACGAAAAGGGCTGCCAGGGCGTCTATGAGGTCGTCGACCAGCTCATCTCCGTCATCACTTCCCTTCCGGATGAACTCACCGTCACCTATGAACCCGTCAAGAAGGAATTCCAGGGAAAGATCACTTATCTCGACAACGATTCCTCCTATGACATCGCCTTCGTCCAGAAGGAAATCGGCACTTCCCTCTACAAGGATGTCTTCAAGGGCGAAAGGCTGACGAAGATCGTCTTCTCGCCGGAATGCGGCTGCGACTGCATCGTCGGCCCGATGGCTCTCCGCGGTGCCGGATATGAAGTCAGCACGGTTCCTGAACAGGACTTCTTCGATCCCGACTTCAAGGGCACGAAGAACCCCAACCCCGAGACCGACGGAGCCTTTGAGGGTGCCTTTGCCCATCTTCATAAGCTCAACGCCGAAGGAAAGAAGTTCAACCTGATCCTGGTCACCGATCCGGATGCCGACCGTTGCGGCTTGGCCTTCCTCGACCGCAAGGGCGAACTGAAGAGACTGACGGGAAACCAGACCGGTGCCCTTCTTATCGACTTCGTCCTCTCGACCCTCAAGAAGAGAAACCAGCTCGATCCCAATGGCGTTGTCTGCAACACCTTCGTCACCGGTGGACAGGGCGCCAAGGTCGCCGAACTCTACGGCGTCAAGGTCCGCACCACCGCGACAGGCTTCAAGTACATCGGTACCATGGCCGACCTTCTCCAGAATGCCGGACAGACCTATCTCTTCGGCTATGAGGAGTCCTATGGCTATTTGCTCAAGGACTTCGTCCGCGACAAGGATTCCCTCCAGTCCATCATCGCCATCGCCGACATGGTGGAATACTATCTCCGCCAAGGCAAGACCTTGGATGTCGCCTATGAGGAGCTCAGCGAAAGGACGGGCCTCTTCTTCAACGACCAGGTCAGCGTCTACTTCTACGGCTCCGACAGCCAGACGAGGATGAGCGAGGAAATCGAAAAGCTCCGCAACGATCCGCCGTCCGTCATCGGCACGGAGAATGTCCATGTCCTCTATGACTATGGCAAGCGCTTCGTCACCGACTTCGAGAAGAAGATGAAGACACCGCTTGTCGATCCCGACATCGACTACAACGACTGCCTCAAGTTCGTCTTCGACGATGGTTCCTTCGTCGCCATCAGACCCAGCGGCACGGAACCCAAGGTCAAGTTCTACGTCGAAGTCCGCAACCATGACGATGCCTCCGCAAGGGCCATCATGGATGAACGCGTCAAGTCGCTGAAGACGCGCATGGGTCTCTAAACCGCCATCCCAAAACGAGAGATTATTGCTCCATTTTTTGTCCTAGGCGTCCGAAAGGACGCCCCTTTTTAGTCGAAGATACGCTTCAGGGAATAATAGATTCCTTCGTTGTCGTTGTCGTAGGGCGTGACGAAGTCGGCGATCTTCTTGAGTTGGTCGGAGCCGTTCTTCATGGCAAAGGAGATGCCGGCACTTCCCACCATCTCGACATCGTTGTCGGCGTCGCCAAAGGCGATGACGTGGGCCCTGTCGATATCGTAGAACTTCTGCAGGGCCTGGATGGCCGTCGCCTTGTTGACCGTGTAATGATAAAATTCGCCGATCTTCGGGCTGTCATACCAAAAGCGCATGCCAATGTTGTCGTATTCCCGGCACTTTTCGTGGATCTTCTTGGCATCCTTCTCGTCCTTGAGGGAGACGAGGAAGGAATTGCAGTCCTCTTGAATGAGATCCCTAAAAGGGCCGTAGGTGACGTCCATTTTCTCTTTGTGGAAATAGTCGACATAGCGAGGCTCGTCCTTGAGGAAGAACATCTTCTTCCCGTATTCGGCCTCGAGATTGTCGAACATGGAAAGCGGGAAGGAATCCAGGAAGTCGAGAACGTCCTTCCTGGGGAAACGCTTCTCGAAGATCGTCTTTCCTTCATGCGGGTTGAGGATGATCGATCCGTTGTATCCGATTAGGGGCGCATCCAAATCCAGCTGTCGATAGTAGGGCAGAATGGCCCGGGGCGGCCTACCGCTAGCCATCGTGATGATGTGGCCGAGACTTGCCAAATGGCGGAGGTAGTCTCTCGTCTTGGGAAGGATTTTCTTCTCGGAACTGAGCAGTGTCCCGTCCAGGTCGAAGACGATAAGGAATTTCTGATTCGCGAGCATGGTCACCTCCTCAATCGGGACTATTCTAAACCATTCCCATGAGCTTACCAATACTCATGCCCCGGGATGGTCTTCCAAGGCGCAAAAAGAAAGTGAGGATTTTGTCCTTCCACCCTCCTGAGGCGTGTAAAATAAAAGCATGAAAGCAATCGCGTTATTTCTTTTTCCCTTCCTCCTTGGCGGATTCCATGCCGCTAACAGAGAATCCTATCAGGACAAGGCCTGCAGCAAGGGCGAGAAGCTTGTTCTGGAAGGCTCGACAGATGAGGAAGTCGAGAGCTATTATGCCCATGTCGACACTTCCCTTTCCGGAAAGGCGTTTGTCGATTCCCTCTACGATACGATCTCCGTGGACAACACCTTCGTCAGCTATGACGATGTCACGGACTGGTACAAGATCACCGATAGGGACTGGGAGAACTCTCGAGAGGTCGATCCCGACACCTATACCTTTGAAGGGGACAAAGGAAACAACTACTTCCTCGTCCAGCTCTATTCCTCCGGAAACTATGACCCGAGTAAGGCCTACAATACCGACGTCAACAAGTTCAAGACGGACAAGAACGTCACGGGAATCTCGTGGGAGGATGGAAAGGTCGAAAGCGCCAATCTCTCCATCGACAAGGAGCATGTGTGGGCCAAAAGCCATGGCTTTCCGGTAGAAAAGGGCGATCCTGCCAAAGGTGCAGGAACGGACCTCCACCATCTGATCGCTGCCGATAGCTATACCAATTCCAGCGGACACAACGACCTGGATTTCGGGGAGGTCAAAGACAAGGACACGGCAAAGGCCATCTATTCCTACAATGCCGACGGGACAAGGGACCTCTCCGGCTATCGGGGCAAGGACGAAAACGGCCATGACGTGTTCGAGCCCATGGACGAATGGAAGGGCGATATCGCACGGGCCCTCTTCTACATGGCGACACGCTATTCCAAGGAAGGCGACAACACCGCAAGCGAACCTTACCTTGTCCTGACGGACGATTGGAGCATGGATGACGACAACGCTCTCTACCACGGCGTCCAACATGGCCTTTCGACCTTCCTGGAATGGAACAAGATCGATCCGGTCAGCGATTACGAATGGAAAAGGAACGACCTCATCGACGAGAACGTCCAGAACAACCGCAATCCCTATGTCGACCATCCCGAATGGGTGAACCAGGCCTTCGATCCTTCCTTCTCCATGAAGCCCGACCTATCGAACTTGCAGGATGACTATCATCTCTATGTCGGCCATCCGATTTCCTTGGACGTCTCTCTTCCCCAGGATGTTCCCGGAATCGAGATCGACGTCTCAACAAGCGACAAGGATGTCCTGGAAGTCAATGCCGATAATAGGACGCTCACGCCGAAGAAGGCCGGAACGGCTATGGTAAGCTATGACATCACCTATCTGGAAAATGAAGAGAAGGTGAGTCTCAAGAAATCGACTCAGGTCACCGTAAAGGACATGCCTCTTTTAGTCGATTCCAACGGAAACAAGATCGATGAGATTTCGCTTGATCTCTTCAAGAAGCAAAAACTTGGTCTTTTCCTTTCCGACAACTACAACGAAGAGATACGACTTTCCTCATCGGACGAAGATGTCCTCAAGATCGATGAGGATGGAAGTGTCTTTGCCGTCCATCCGGGAAGTGCCAAGATCACCGTTTCGATCGACTATTATGGAGAGAGCCTGGTCCTCGGAGAGATCACGGTAAAGGTCCAGGTTCCTCTTGTCCTTATCATCGTCGCCGCTATCGTCCTTGTCCTTCTTCTTGTCCTTCTCCTTGTCTTCCTCCGGCACAGGAAAAAGAAGGCGAAGAGGAAAAAGAAAAGGAAGTAGTTTTTCCTTTTAGCGTCCTAGGAAGCGATCCGGGAAGGCTTTTTCGATGGCTTCCAGAAGATAGTATGGCGGATTGTATCCTCGGCGGACTGGGACGCCGTTTTCCTGAAAGAAGGCGCGCTTGAATCCAGGGTGCTCCTTTTCCTTGGTCCGGTCGAGGATCTTTTGGCAGTCGATGAGATAGACTTCCTGGACCGTCTTGAAGGAGACGAGGAAAAAGCCGACTCCGCCGAGCTTGGTGATCCGTTCCAGGTGCTGGTATTGCTGAGGGCGGATCATGTGGTAGGGGATGGTGTCGTGGATCGTCTCCTTGCATTCGAAATCGATATAGAGCCCCTTGTAGATGCCGACATAGTCGGTCGTGGACTTTTCCTCGAAGTAGGCTTCCTCGATCATGCCCTTCTTCGTCTTGCTCATGCGGACGACGCGGATCGGGGTCGGGCGCTTGTAGATATCGGCCACTTCCTTGAGGCGGTAGAAATCGCATGTCTTGCTGACATCCGCCTCGAAGGCCATGCCCATGTTGCTCTTGATGTACTTGTCCCGTGCCCTGTCCTCTTCGGTCCTATTCTGCTTCAGGCGCCGGTCCTTTCCCTTGTCGGGTGGGACATAGTTTCTTTTCCTGCCATCGGGATAGTTGATCATATCCTTTCCTCCAAAAGGTCGAGAAGGTCTTTTCGGCTTGCCGTTTCCTTTTTGGCTAGGCGGCATGCCAAGGCATGGTCGACATCGTCAAGCCTCCTGTTTGCCTCATAGCTTTTGAGAATCTCCTCAAGGAAAAGAGACTTCTCCGTCACGATCTTCCTGTAGATCTCGGCCAAGGCCAGGGAATCGTAGAAAGGATCATGCCTTTCGCCTTCAAAGTCGATGGAAAGCCTTTTTAGGAGCTTTGGTATCGAAAGGGACTGCCCTCTCTCGTCGACAAGGAAATGGGAAAGATAGTCGTGGAGATCGACATAGGACTTGTGGACATGGCGGAAGAAGTCCAGCTCGAAGGATTCCTCGCCGATGGAACAGCGGAGGATCTTCATGTCCATGTAGGAATAGGAAAGATAGGCCTTGCTCTTGCTCCTGCGGCAGAGATTGATGACTTCCTTGAGACAGGAGGAAAAGGAAACGCCCTCGCTTTGAAGCCTATCGGAGGTGATTCCCGTCATCGATTCCACAATCGGGCCGATAGGATCGGACGTCTTTATCAGCCGGCGATAGCGGAAGGCTTCTTTTCCAGGCACAAGTTCCCCGGGTTTCTTCTCGTAGGCGACGATTCCCAAGGCGATGGCACGGTGCGTGTATTCGGTCGCCTCGAAATCGAAGAAGACAAGAATGTCGGCATCCCGGATTCTTTTTCCCAGGATCGGGAAATCCTTCTCAGCCAAGGGTCAGCTTCCTCAGGTCGGCAGTGATGTTCTTCGGATCGGAGGATATCTCCAAGATGTGGAAAAGGTGTTCCGTCTCCTCCTCCCCGAGAAGGGAAAGCCAGCAGGCAAAGAGATAGTCGAGCTGATGGCTGATGCGCTGGAGATGCTCCTTGCCGATCTCGGTGATATAGACATAGATCTGGCGCCTGTTGTGCGGATCCATCTCCCTTCGGATGAACTGCTTTTCCTCAAGAATCCTGAGATTGGCCGCGATGTTGGGACGGGTGATGTTGAGGGCATCGGCCATGATCGACGGATGGGAGCCGGGATTCCGGTTGAGGTGCATCAAGATGCGGTAGTCTGTCTGCATCAGGGGTGCGAAGATATTCAAGGAGCCGTTGGCAAAGACACGGTCAAGATACGTGGTCAGCCTTTGGACCTTCGACTTCATGGCCTCGGTCACGACAAGGCCCTGGAAAGGATTCGTTATCATTTATTCCTCCCTCTTTTTGTCCATTATAGCACAAATTGCGCATTTTCAAATAATTAAATAAAGAAATTGTTTTCATCCATGGAAGCCTTTTGGAAGACGTTTGCCGTCACTCGGGAGAAAAGAAGTTCTCTTCCACTTTTTCAGCCTTAAGGAAAACCTTATAATGGCATAGAGAAAAGAAGGCAAAGAAACATGGATATCAAACTGCGCTTGGACGCCAACAAGATCTACCACAAGGAATTCACGGGAACGAAACCGGGATACGACTCCCTTCAGGTCGATACCTTCCTGGACATCGTCATCAAGGACTACGAAAGCTTCGAGCTCTACCTCAAGGAAAGCCAGAAGGAGATCGAGGACCTCAAAAACAGGATCGACCTCCTGAAGGCCTCCCTCCAGGAGCTGCAGACGGAAAACGCCTCGTTGAAGAACAAGCTTTCCGGCATCGCCAAGAACGCCGATGCGGCCATCAACAATCTCGAGCTCCTCAAGCGTATCTCCGCCTTGGAAAAGGCCCTTGCAAAGGCCGGAATCAACCCCACCGCCATCAACTGACTTTTTTCTTCCTTTTCGCGTTGAAGTCCTCTCCTTTGCGAAGAAAACAAGTATAATGATAGGGCCGGCCCGGATGACTGCAGGGATCTTTATCCTCGAGGAAAGTCCATGCTCGCGCCCTCTGCGATGAGAGCAGTGCCTGTGCCAAAGGAAAAAATAACTTTGGGCTTGGGAAACCAAGACGGCGGAAGGGAATCTAAACCTCACGGCAGGATGTCTCTTCCCTAAGGCTCCACAGTGACGAAACCCTGGGAAACCAGGGGAATGCAACGTTGGAAAGCCCCGCAAGCGAGAAACCTAAATTTTGGTAAGGGAAGCACCGACCGGGAAATGAACCGGAAGGGGCAGGCGAAAGCCTAGATAAATTGTCATCCTCGACATAACATGGCTTACAAGGTCGGCATCTGAGGTAAAAAATGAATACACCCAATAAAATCACGATCGGACGCTTCTTGATGACCTTCGTCCTGATCATCGTCTATTGCCTTTCCTTCCTCCCCAACGCGGAAAGCTTTGCGCCGAAGCTGGGGACGACGGGCTTTTCCTGGATCGACCTTGTCAGCGCCGTCATCTTCGTCCTTGCCGCCATCAGCGACTCCATCGATGGCCACATGGCAAGATCGCGCAACCTCGTCACCGACTTTGGCAAGTTCATGGATCCCTTGGCCGACAAGTTCCTGGTGGATTCCGCCCTCGTCCTCCTCTCGACGAAGATGACCGCCGACGGAAACTTCCTCCTCTTCCCCTTGATTCCGGTCCTCTTCATCGGTAGGGATCTTGCCGTCGATGGCCTGAGGATGGTCGCCACAAGCAAGGGGAAGGTCCTGGCTGCCAATGCCTATGGAAAGCTCAAGACCGTCCTGCAGATGATCGTCATCCCGATTCTCTTCCTCAACGGCTTCCCCTTCAACTACTTCGACCTCAAGGGAATGGGAAACTTCCAATACATTTATGTGATTACCAATGTCCTGGCCGCTATCGCCCTTCTTGCCTCCCTTCTCTCCGGAGCGATCTATTTCATCCAGAACAAGAACGTCCTGAAAGGAGACAAATAGCATGGAAGCCAAGGATCTTCTCGACCGGCTTGTCAGCAAGAACATGACCCTCTCTGCCATGGAGAGCCTGACAGGCGGTCTCTTCTCCGCCTTCTTCACCGCCATTCCCGGTGCCAGCAAGGTCTTTAGAGGAAGCCTTGTCACCTATTGCAACGCGGCCAAGGAAAAGTTCGGTGTCCGCAAGGAAACGCTTGAAAGCCATGGTGCCATCAGCGCCGAGTGTGCCAAGGAGATGTGCCTTGCCGCCTCCGCCCTCTTCCAGAGCGATGTCGCCATCAGCTTCACCGGCAATGCCGGACCGACGGCAGACGAGGAAAAGCCCGTCGGCCTTGTCTATGTCGGCATCAAGGTCAGAGAGAACTACTATGGCTACCGCCTGGATCTCAAAGGCGATCGCGACACGATCCGAAGACAGCTCATCGACTTCGCCTTTGCGAAGATCATGGAGAAAATCGGGGAATAGGTTTGCTTTCCCGCCATTGCAACCAAAGATATAGTGAAGGAGAACAATCCCATGGAAAAGAAAACCAAGGAAGTCGAGAAGAAGACGACAGCTGCCATCGACACCGACAAGGCCGTCGAGGCGACATTGCGGGAGATCCGGAACTACTACAACGACAAGGGCATCATCATGAAGATGGGCGAAAGCCCGGAAAAGGACGTCCGCGTCATCAATTCCGGTTCCCTCCTTCTGGATGCGGCTCTCGGCGTCGGGGGCTATCCCAAGGGAAGGATCATCGAGATCTATGGTCCGGAATCCTCCGGAAAGACGACCCTCGCCCTTGAGGCCATCGCCCAGGCCCAGGAGGTCGGCGGACGCTGCGCCTTCATCGATGCCGAACACGCGATCGATCCCGACTATGCCAAGACCCTCGGCGTCAACATCGACGAGCTCATCCTCTCCCAGCCCGACTACGGCGAACAGGCACTGGAGATCGTCGACATGCTTGCCAAGTCCAATGCCATCGACCTGATCGTCGTCGACTCCGTCGCGGCCCTGGTCCCCAAGGCGGAACTGGAAGGCACCTTTGAGGATTCCAGCGTCGGCCTTCAGGCCCGGCTTATGTCCAAGGCCCTAAGAAAGCTTGCCGGCATCCTCTCCAAGACAAGCTGCACCGTCATCTTCATCAACCAGCTGCGCGAAAAAGTCGGCGTCATGTACGGCAATCCCGAGACGACGACCGGCGGACGGGCCTTGAAGTTCTATGCGACCATCCGCATCGAGATCCGTCGCGGCGAGCAGATCAAGGAAGGCGACAAGTACATCGGAAACATCGTCAACGTCAAGGTCGTCAAGAACAAGGTCGCCCCGCCCTACCGCTCCTGCAAGATCTCCCTCATCTTCGGAAAGGGCATCAGCCACGATAACGAGCTCGCCCAGCTTGCGGTCGACTACAACATCGTCGAAAAGAGCGGTTCGTGGTTTAGCTATCAAGGCGAAAGACTGGGACAAGGTATCACTTCCGTCTATGATTTCTTCAATGCCAACCCGGAAAAGAAAGCGGAGATTGAGCAGGTTGTCAAGGATCGTCTCTCCGGAAAGAAAGTCCAGGAACAATAAGACTCGGGTCGCTTATGGCGACCCTTTTTCCTTGCCCGGAAAGAATGTCTCTCCAAACAAAAGGCAAGGGCCGTCAGGCCAATTTGCTTCTTGCCGATTTTTTGGCTGCCCCTTTGCTTCTTTTCGTTTATAATATCTATCGATACAGGTTTCTCGGCTTGTATTTTTGATATAAAAGAATTTTTTGACACAGAACTCCGTTTTCAGATAGAGTCGGTCATCAAAATCTTTTCCTAGAGAATCGTTCCCATGGCACAGGGACTCAATTTTTTGGAATGTGCCAAGAAAGGACTTGCCTATGAACGAAAGCATCATCGTCGGCCTCATTTCCGGTATCGTCTGCCTTATCGTCGGTGCCCTTGCCGCAGGTCTTGTCACCTACTTCATCCTCAAGCGCCGCAAGGATTCCGCCCTCCGCGAAAGCGAGAAGATCCTTGAGAATGCCAAGGACAAGGCGGAAAGGCTTCTCGAGAGCGCAAAGCTTGAGGGAAAGGCCGAGAAGGAAGAGCTCTTGCGGAATGCCGAAAAGGACATCAGCGAGCGGAAGAAACAGATCCTCCAGAACGAGAACAAGCTCGACCAAAGGGAGAGCGCCCTCGACAAGAGGGAGGACGTGATCATCCAGAGGGAGGATGTCATCGACCAGAAGAGAAACGCCCTCGAAAGCCGGGAAGACGCCCTTTCCCAGAAGGAAAACGAACTCGCCGAAAAGGAAAAGGCCTATGTTGCCAAGGAGGAATCCCTCGACAAGGAACTGGAAAGAGTCGCCAACCTGACGGAAGAGGAGGCCAAGAAGGAACTCCTTGCCAAGGTCGAGGTCAAGGAAGCCAAGCGCATCGCCCTCTATCGCGAGCAGATGGAAGAGGAAGCCGAAAGCCAGGTCCAGGACAAGGCCAAGGCCATGCTCGCCTTTGCGATGGACAAGTATGCCCAGGACGTCACGACCGAGCACTCCTCCTCGACGGTCGCTTTGCCTTCCGACGAGATGAAGGGCCGCATCATCGGCCGCGAAGGACGCAACATCAAGTCGATGGAACAGATCTTCGGTGTCTCCCTCATCATCGACGATACGCCCGAAACCATCACCTGCTCCTGCTTCGACCCGATCCGCAGGGAGAAGGCCAAGCTCACCCTCGAGGCCCTCATCAAGGACGGCCGCATCCAGCCCGGACGCATCGAGGATCTCTACAAGCGCATCTCCACGGAGTTTGACGACACCCTGCGCCGCATCGGCGAACAGACGGTCTTCAAGCTCGGCCTTCCGCGCATCTCCGGCGGTCTTCTTCCCTACATCGGCCGCCTGAAGTACCGCTCATCCTATGGCCAGAACGTCTTGGATCACTCCATCCAGGTCGCCTATCTCTCCTCCGTCATGGCAAGCGAACTGGGTCTGGATCCCGTCATGGCCAAGAGGGCCGGCCTTCTCCACGATATCGGCAAGGCAATCGATGCCGAGCAGGAAGGAAGCCACGTCCAGCTTGGAAGCCAGCTTGCCAAGAAGTTCAACGAGCCCGATCCAGTCATCAACGCCATCGAGTCCCACCATGGCGACGCTCCCAAGAGATACCTCATCAGCGAGCTTGTCCAGGCCGCCGATACCCTCTCTGCCGCCCGTCCAGGTGCCCGAAGCGAGACTCTGGAGACCTACATCAAGAGACTCGAGCAGATCGAGACCATCTGCAAGAGCTTCGATGGCGTCCAGACAAGCTATGCCCTCCAGTCGGGAAGGGATGTCCGCGTCATGGTCGTTCCGGAAAAGGTTTCCGACGACGATGCCAAGGCGATGGCCATCAACATCCGCGACCGCATCGAGAATGAGATGCAGTTCCCGGGCCAGATAAAGATCTCCGTCATCCGCGAAACGAGGGCCATCCAAGTTGCCAAGTGATCGTATCCGCATCCTTTTCCTGGGCGATATCGTCGGTCCTTTGGGAAGGAAAGCCGTCAAGGAATACCTTGAACTCCACAAGAAGAAGGACGAGATCGACTTTGTCATCGCCAATGGCGAAAACGCCACCCATGGCCATGGCCTCTCCCTGGAGCACTACAAGTTCCTTCTCTCCTCTGGCGTCGATTGTCTGACAAGCGGTAACCACTTCTTCAACGCCAAGGATAGCTTCAATCCGAAGTGCGCCATGCCTTGTGCCCTCCGTCCCTTGAACTTCGATCCTGCCTGTCCGCTCAAGGGAACGATGACCTTCGATGTCCAGGGGATAAAGATCCGCGTCACCAACCTCATCGGGCGCGTCTTCATCAACATGAGCCAGAGCAATCCCTTCTACGACCTGGAAAAGGTCGTCAAGGAAGACAATGGCGAGTCGATCCACATCGTCGACTTCCACGCCGAGGCGACTGCGGAAAAGCGCTGCCTTGCCGAGCAGTTCGACGGAAAGATCACGGCGCTCTTTGGAACGCACACCCACGTCCAGACAAACGATGCCAAGCTCCTGTCCAAGGGCACTCTCTTCCTGACCGATGCCGGCATGAACGGGGCCTACGATTCGGTTCTCGGGACGATCAAGGATGCCTCCATCTATCGCACGATGACAGGCCTTCCGGTGGCGTTTGACGTTCCCCGCAAGGGGAGGATGCTCGTCAATGGCATCCGCTTCGATGTCGACAGGAATACCCATCGGGCAAAGGATTTCCTCCTGATCAACGAAACGATGGAAGATAGCGGGGACTGAGCGTCCCCCTTTTCTTTTAATTTTCTTGTAAAGGTTTTGGAAAATAGTATAATAATATTTCGAAAGAGGTTTATCTAAAATGACCACATTAAAAGCCAGCGGAAACACTCAGATTCAGAAGCTTGCCGGTGCCATCGCCGGAAACATCCGTCAGGAAGGCGAAGTCCAGATCTCCTTGGTCGGTGCCAGCGCCCTCAATCAGGCCATCAAGGCTTGCATCGTCGCCAGAAGGTTCCTCAAGGATGATGCCACCCCGAGCGACATCGCCGTCCAGCCGGAGTTCCTTATGCAGAACTTCTCCGAGCCTGCCGCGACCGAGAACAGGGAAGTCACGACCATCATGCTTCACATCCACAAGGTCGAGTTCGACCCTGCCCACGCCGTTTCCAGCGACGTCCCCCATCACGAAGGCGAAGCAGCTCTCTAAATCCCGATGAAGAACTGCCGTCTCGTATCGCTTCCTTCCTTGAAGGAGGCGGCCTGGCGGAATCCTCAGCCGGATCTCCCTCTCAAGAGGGAAAAGATACGTCCAAATGCTTTTCTTGTCTCTTGGGGACAAGGAAAGCTTTTTTGTATCAGAACCTACGGCTGCCAGGCCAATGTCCGGGATTCCGAAATGATCCGTCACAAGCTCCTTCTTTTGGGCATGACGGAAACCGATGATTTTGAGAAGGCCGATTTCATCCTCTTCAACACCTGCGCCATCCGCGAAAACGCGGAAAACCATCTCTATGGCGAACTGGGCCAGGTCAAGGGCATCGCCTTAAGAAGGAAAGACCTATTCGTCGCCATCTCCGGTTGCGTGATGCAGGAAGAAAAGCCCGTCCGTTATGTCCTGAACCACTTCCCTTTTGTCTCCCTCGTCTTCGGGACGAACAACATCGATGCCTTCTATGACCTTCTCGAGGAGAGCATCAAGGCCCATGCCACCTATGTCGATGTCCGCTCCCAGCCGACGGCCCTTGTCGAAAGCCCGGAGGAAGACACAAACGGCAGGACAAGCCGCTATACCGCCTTTGTCGACATCGCCTATGGATGCGACAAGTTCTGCACCTATTGCATCGTCCCCTATACCCGGGGAAAGGAACGCTCCAGGAAGAAGGAAGACATCCTTGACGAAGTGAGATTCCTCAAGGAAAAAGGCTACAGGCAGGTCACCTTGCTTGGCCAGAACGTCGACTCCTACGGCAAGGACTTCGGCGACAAGTACGCCTTTGCTGACCTTCTGGAGGCCGTGGCCCAGACCGGGATCGAGCGCATCCGCTTCACCACCCCCTATCCCTCCGACTTCAACGACCAGGTCTTCGATGTCATGGCCAAGTACGACAACGTCATGCCTTCTCTCCACCTTCCCATGCAATCCGGATCCGATGCGGTCCTTAAGCGCATGAACCGCCGCTATACCAGGAAGGAATACCTCGATATCGTCCATAGCCTGAGAGAAAGGCTTCCGGATGTCTACCTGACGACGGACATCATCGTCGGCTTCCCCGGCGAGACCGATGAAGACTTTAAGCAGACGCTCAGTCTCTGTGAGGAAGCGCACTTCGACGGCGCCTTCACCTTCCTCTTCTCCTCCCGTCCGGGAACGCCGGCAAGCAGGATGAAGGACGATACGCCCGAGGACGTCAAGCACGAACGCTTCGACCGCCTGAAGGACCTCATCGACAAACTCTCCGAGGAAAAGGCCAAGACGATGGTCAATACCATCCAGGAAGTTCTCTTCGAGAGCGTCTCCCGCAAGGATCCAAGCCGCATCTCGGGATACGACCGCCACGGAAAGCTCGTCCACGTCAAAGGCGATGTCTCCCTGATTGGACAGATCCGCAAGGTCCGCATCCTCGAAAGCCATACCTATTCACTTGTCGGGGAGATCGTGAATGACTGAGGAAGAGCTAGAAAGCAGGATCGATAGCCTCCTTTCTGCCTTCCTCGACCTTCCCGAGACAAAGCGCTACCTCGCCCTGAAGAAGGCCCTTAAGGAAGACAAAAGGCTCAACGGAATTCTTGAGGAAATGACTTCCCTGCAGAAAAAGGCGCGCCTTCTTCCTTCCCCGGAAAAAGAAAAGATGCTTTCAAGGGCCAAGGCGCTCTATGATACCTATAGGGAAGATCCCCTTGTCATCAACCTTCGTTCCGGAAAGGAAGAGCTCCTTGAGCTCCTTAGGCCGCTATCGGATTTTCGTCTCTAGAGGACTTGACAATGAAAGAAAAGAAAGAAGAATCGTTCACTCCCATGGTGGAGCAGTACCTCAGCTTCAAGAAACAGTACGGGGACATCATCCTCTTTTTCCGCATCGGCGACTTCTACGAGATGTTCCTTGACGATGCCCAGATCTGCTCCAAGGAGCTTCAGCTTTTCCTGACGTCGAAATCCTGCGGAAACGGAAAGAAGATCCCGATGTGCGGCATTCCCCACAGGGCCTACCTCTCCTATGCCCAGAAGCTTGTCGACCGTGGCTACAAGGTCGCTATCTGCGAGCAGGTCGAGGATCCCAAGCTGACGAAGAAGCTCGTCAAGAGGGATGTCATCCAGATCATCTCCCCCGGTGCCAACCTCGACCTCAACGACAAGGGAAATAACTATATCGCTTCTCTTAGCATCTATGGAAAGCTTGCCGTCATCTGCTATGCCGACTTGACGACCGGAGAGATGTTCTCCCTGAATATCGAGCCGACGAAGGAACGGATACTGGAGGAGCTGCTTTTCCTCGACATCAAGGAATTGGTCGTTCCGACTTCCTTCGACAGTTCGACGATTCTCTACATCAAGAACAATTCCCAAATCCCCATCTCCTATTACAACGATGCCTCGACTAGCATCGAGATGGAGTCCCTTTTTGGCAACCTCAAGGACGAAAGGCAGGTCGATTGCTGCGCCCGTCTATACAACTACCTTGCCAGCATGGAAAAGCGCCCCTTGGACTACTTCAAGCCCGTCAAGAACCTCATGGGCGAGAAAAGGATGCGCGTCGACTATTCCGCACAGAGCAACATGGAGCTTGTCAAGAGCCTGGAAGGCAAGACCTTCGGCACCCTCTTCTGGCTTCTGGACAAGACCAAGACCCCGATGGGAAGCCGCTATCTCAAGAATCGCATCGTCGCCCCGATGGCCGATGAGAAGGATATCAATCGCTCCTTGGATCTGACCGGTGCCTTCATCGAGAACTATGTCGCCCGCGAAAAGCTCAGGGAGGACCTTTCGGGTGTCTTCGACATGGAACGTCTTATCGCCCGCATGGGATATGAGAACTGCAACGGCCACGACCTTCTCCAGCTCAAGCGTTCCCTTTCCGCCCTGCCGCAGATCCTTAAGGACCTCTCTCCGCTTTCTTCCCTTATGCCTATCGCCGAGCTTTCCGCAGGCATCGGCGACTATCAGGAACTCGTCCAGCTTCTTGAGAGCGCGATAAGGGAAGACTGCCCCTTGACGATTACCGAGGGCGAGATCTTCAAGCGCGGCTATGATCCGCGTCTGGATGAGCTGATCGACTTGACAAGCGATGACAAGACCTGGATTGCCTCCTTGGAAGCCAAGGAGAAGGAAAGGACCGGCATCAAGACGCTCCGTGTCGGCTACAACACCGTCTTTGGCTACTATATCGAAGTTAGCGCCGGACAGGTCAAGGAAGTCAGGCCGGAGTTTGGCTATATCCGGAAGCAGACGCTCAAGACCGGGGAACGTTTCATCACCCAGGAACTCAAGGAAAGGGAGGACAGGATCCTCCGTGCCAGGGATGAGAAGACAAGTCTCGAGTACCGTCTTTTCAAGGAGCTGAGGAAACGGGTCTCCGTCTATACCGAGAAGATCCAAAGGACAAGCGAAAGCCTGGCGCAGCTGGACTACTATCTCTCCTTGGCCTATGTGGCAAGCCAACAGGGCTATGTCCGCCCGCAATTCAGCCACGATGGCACGATCGATATCCGCTCTGCCCGTCACCCGATCATCGAGGTCGCCTCGCCCGAGACCCTCTTTGTCGCCAATGACTACCATATGGACAAGGATACGGACGTCCTCATCATCACGGGCCCGAACATGGGCGGAAAATCCACCTACATGAAGGAGTTCGGCCTCATCGCCATTCTCTCCCAGATCGGATCCTTCGTCCCGGCCGAGTCCTGCGTTCTTCCCGTCTTTGATGCCCTCTATACCAGAATCGGGGCTTCCGACAACCTCATCAAGGGACAGTCCACCTTCATGACGGAGATGAGCGAAGTCGCCCAGGCCTTGGATGAGGCCACCTCCTCTTCCCTCTTCCTCTTTGACGAGATCGGCAGGGGAACGGCGACCTTCGATGGCATGGCGATTGCCGAGAGCATCATCGAATACATCGTCGAGAAGATCCACTGCAAGACCTTCTTCTCGACCCACTACCATGAGATCACAAAGCTCAGCCAGAAGATCAAGGCCTGCAAGAACATCCACTGCGACGTAAGGGAGGAAAACGGAAACGTCACCTTCCTCTACAAGATGAAGGAGGGCTCGATGGACCGCTCCTATGGTATCAACGTCGCAAAACTCGCTGGCCTTCCTGCGGAAGTCGTCCAACGGGCCGGGGAGCTTCTTACTTCCTTTGAAAGCGAGGACCGGGTAAGGAAGGACCAGATCCGGGAGATCGTTCCGGAAAAGCCGAAGGTCGATCCTGTCCTGGAGACGCTGAAGAAGATCGACCCGATGACGATGTCGCCCCTTGAGGCGCTCAACTTCCTCTTCGACCTCAAGAAGAAGGTGAAATAATGGCAACGATCCATCTGATGAAACCCGAGCTCTCCAACCTCATCGCCGCCGGTGAAGTCATCGAACGGCCGGCAAGCGTCGTCAAGGAGCTCGTGGAAAACGCCATCGATGCCCAGAGCAAGAACATCTATATCGGCATCCTCGATGCCGGAAAGGGCAAGATCCTTGTCCGCGACGACGGTTGCGGCATGGACAGGGAAGATGCCGGGATGTGCTTTTTAAGGCATGCCTCCAGCAAGATAAGGACCGAGTTCGATCTCAACCGCATCAAGACGATGGGTTTCCGCGGCGAGGCCATTCCTTCCATCGCCAGCGTCAGCCATGTCGTCTTGACGACCGGCACGGGAAACGGGGCGGGAACAAGGGTGGAAAGCTCTCCCGATGCGGAGCTTGTCATTCAGGATGCGCCTTCTCGGAAAGGAACGATCTTTGAGGTCAGCGACCTCTTCTTCAATACGCCGGCCCGTCTGAAATACCTGAAGTCGGACAAGGTCGAGACCTATGCCATCATCGAAATGGCGGAGCATCTTGCCCTGGGCTTTCCTCAGGTCGCCATCGCCCTTGCCGTCGATGGGAAGGAGATTTTCCACACGACCGGAAGGGGAGACCTTCTTGAGGCCATCCAGAAGATCTATGGCAACCGCATCGTCTCTTCCCTTTACGAAATAAGGAAGGACGGCCTTTACTTCTCCTTCCACGGCTATGTCGGAAAGCCGGAACTGAGCTATTCCAAGAAATACAACCAGCTTCTCTTCCTCAATGGTCGCTGCATCTATGACTATCGCATCCAGAAGGCGATCGAGGAAGCCTACAGGGACTATCTTCCGCCCCTTCGCTATCCCTTTGCCCTCATCCATATGGAGATCGATCCGGCCTTGGTGGATGTCAACGTCCATCCGACGAAGAAGGAAGTCCGCATCTCGATGGAAAACGAGATGGCCCAGGAGCTCAAGGAATGCCTTGTCGCCACATTGAAGGCAAAGAGGCCGCTCTATGACTCGGCAAACGACGACAAGACGCAAAACGATCTCGGCTTGGATGCCTTCGATGTCTCCGACCTCAAGGAAGAGGAGGAAAGAAAGGTCCAGGAATCCCTTCCGGAAGGAAAAGCAGTGAACAACGAGAAAATCTACTTCCAGGATTCCATCCCCAGTGTCCCAAGCTATGAAGCGCCGCTTCCGACACGTCCGCTTTCCGCAATAGGAAAGGAGACGGATGCTTCCAATAAGCTTGTCGAGCCAGAAAAAAAGGCACAAGCTAATACCGAGAAAGGCTTTGATGACATCCTTGAGAAGGACAGCTTTACCGGTGCCCTTCCGGAGATGCATCCGATAGGGCAGGTATTGAAGACATTCATCGTCTGCGATGCGCCGGATGGCTTCTATCTTATCGACCAGCATGCGGCCGAGGAGAGAATCAACTTCGAGAAGGTGGAACGTCTTTTTGCCTCCGTCCGTTCCCGTGTCGTCCCTCTCATTCCTGCTGTTTTGGAGCTTTCCTTCAAGGAAAAGGAAAACATGGACGAGGAGCATGTCGCCCGTCTTCTTGCCAACGGCATCCTCATCGAGCCTTTCGGGGACAGGACCATCCTCATCAAGGAAATCCCTTCTTTCCTGTCGGATCCGGACTATCTTCCCATCCTTGAGGATTGCGTCCATTCCGTCCTCAACAACGAGAAGGCCGATCCTATCCGCCTGATGCGCCTTAACATCGCCACGATCGCCTGCAAGAAATCCATCAAGGCCAACCAGGTCCTCTCCCTTGCGGAGATGGAAGCCCTGATCAAGGACCTTGCCAAATGCGTCAATCCGGCAAACTGCCCCCATGGAAGGCCGACGCTGATCAAGATCACGCGTGAAGATGTCGACAAGATATTTCGGAGGTCCGGATTTTGATCTACGTCATCCTGGGACAGACCGCTAGCGGCAAGACGTCCCTTGCCCTCTCCTTGGCAAGACGTTTTCATCTGCCTGTCTTTTCCGCCGATGCCTACCAATGCTACAAGATGATGCAGATAGGGACGGACAAGCCAAAGAGGGAAGAGGTCGAGGGCATTGCCTATCATTTCTATGACGAATACGATCCCGACGATGCGATGAACGTTTCCCGCTTCCAGGAGGAATGCCTTCCCCTTCTTAAGGATTATGTGGAAAAAGGGCAGGACGTCCTTGTCGTCGGTGGGACGTTCCTTTATATCAAGGCACTGCTCTATGGCTATCGTTTCTACGGCGAGGAAGAGAAGGAAAGTCCCTACGAGGACTGGAGCCTTGAAAGGATGCAGGAAGAACTTCAAAGGCTTTCGAAGGAAACCTATGACAGCATCGACATCCACAATCCCCGCCGCGTCAAGAGGGCTCTTGAACAGCTTCATTGCGGACATACCCGTCAGGAAATCCTCGACTCGACGCCAAAGGAGCCGCTTTTCCCGACCCTCTTCTTCCGCATCGACATCGACAAGGAGGAAGGAAACAAGAAAATCGATGACCGCGTCGACAGGATGTTCTCGGAAGGCTTCGTCTCGGAAGTCGATCGTCTCCTTGAGAAGTATGGTCCTTCTCCCTATGCCTTCCAGTCTCTAGGCTATCGGGAACTCATCGCCGCCAAGAAGGAAGGAAAGGATATCCAGGAGGTGAAGGAGGAAATCAAGGTCCACACCCACCAATATGCCAAGAAACAGAGGACCTTCCTGAGACATCAGTTCCCTGATGCCATCGCCATGAAAAAGGACGAGATCGAAAAGGCAATCGAAAGCCATATCCTCTTAAGGCAGAGAACCGCAATCCTCCTTTCCGAATTGAAAAAGGATATCGAAGGAAAAAGGATCCTCCTTGCCGGTGTCGGTGGCGTCGGGGGAAGTGTCTTTGAGGCTCTTGTCCGGCTCGGCTTCCAGGATATCGAGATCGTCGACAAGGACATAGTGGATGCGACAAACCTCAACCGCCAGATTCTCTACACCCTGGAGGATGTCGGAAAGGACAAGGTCGATGTGGCTCTTTGTAGGGCCAAGAAGATCAATCCCCTTATCCATATCACGGCCCGTAAGGAAAGGATCGATTCTTCCTTCCAAAGCGAGAAGAAGGACATCATTCTGGATTGCATCGACGATGTCCAAGGAAAGGTCATCCTCTTTAAGAAGACACTTTCGGAAAAGAGCCTTTTCATCACCAGCGCCGGATTTGGCTTCCACACCGACTCGACGAAGATCGGCTATGGTCAGCTCTCGCAGGTAAACGATCCTCTCTCCAAGAATTTCCTTTCAACGCTGGCAAAGGAAGGACTGGAAGAAGAAGGAAAGAACATCCTTGTTGTCTATCCTAAGGATGCCAAAAGAAAAGGCCTTCCTGGAGACAAGACGATCGGCTCGATTGCACCTGTTGTCAACGCTGGAGGATTTGGTATCGTCAGCCTGCTTCTGAAGAAAATGGAGGAACGCAAAAATGATCCAAACTAGAATCGAATCCATCCTTTCCTCTTTAGGTCTTATGGAGGAGGAAATCCTCCCCTACGGACGAGACGTGGCAAAGATCCTTTTCGACACCAAAGAAAGGCCGAGAAAGGGAAAGCTCATCCTGACGACCGCCATCACGCCGACAAAGGCCGGGGAAGGCAAGACGACGACGGCAATCGGACTTGCCGATGGCCTCTCCCTTTTGGGAAAGAAGGCTTTGGCATGCCTGAGGGAGCCTTCCCTTGGCCCGGTCTTCGGTGTCAAGGGCGGCGGGACCGGCGGCGGAAAGGAAAGGCTTGTTCCCGAGGAGGGCATCAACCTCCACTTCACCGGCGACATCCATGCCTTGACCAGTGCCAACAACCTCATCGCGGCCATGGTCGACAACGAGATCTTCCAAAACAGCGAGCTGGATATCGATCCGGAGAGCGTCGTCTTCCCGCGGGCGATGGACATGAACGATCGTTCCCTTCGCCATATCGAGACCTGCCTTGGAACGAAGGAAGGGCCAAGGCATGCTTCCTCCTTTGTCATCACCGCGGCAAGCGAATTGATGGCTATCCTCTGCCTGAGCCAAAACCTTGAGGATTTCCTCAACCGGACGGAGGATATCAAGGTCGCCAAGAACCACAAGGGGAAGGATATCTTTGTCCGGGACTTGAAGATCCGCAACGCCCTTGAAAAGCTGATGAAGAAGGCCATCCTTCCTAACCTTGTCTCCACCAGCAACAATACTCCGGCCATCGTCCATGGAGGGCCCTTTGCCAACATCGCCCACGGGACCAATTCCATCATCGCCACGGACCTTTCCTTGCGTCTTGCCGACTATGTCGTCACGGAGGCCGGCTTTGGAAGCGACCTCGGCATGGAAAAATACCTCGACATCGTCTCTCCTATCCAGGGTTTCACGCCGGATCTTATCGTCCTAGTCTGCACGATCCGTGCCTTAAAGCTCCATGGCGGAAAGGCCTTCGAGGATTTGGACAAGCCGGATTGCACGAGTCTTGAAAAGGGCGTACCAAACCTTCTCTTCCATATCCACAACGCCAGCCAATACGGCCTTCCTGTCCTTGTCTGCATCAACCTTTTCCCCAGCGATACCAAGGAGGAGGTCGACTGCCTTTCTTCTATCCTGAAAGAGAGAAACATTCCCTTCTCCCTCTGCTCTTCCTATGAAGATGGTCCGGAAGGTGCCCTTGACCTTGCCCAGAAGGCCATCGCTATCCTTAATGAAAACAAGAAGGGCTTCCATCCCATCGTCACGGATTCGATGGACGTCTTGGAAAAGATCGAGACCATTGCCAAGAAGACCTATGGTGCCGAGAATGTCGTCTATGAGAAGGACGTCCTGGAAAAGATCCGTTCCCTTTCACCCGAGGAGAGGCGCTTTTCCGTCTGCATCAGCAAGACACCGAACTCCCTTAGCGATAACCCTAAGCTTCTCAATGTCCCCAAGCATACTCTTCACGTCAAGGGACTAAGAATCTTCCATGGGGCCCGCTTCCTTGTCCCCTTGACAGGATCGATCGTCACGATGCCTGGCCTTCCTAAAGTCCCCCTGGCAAAGAGGATGGAAAGATGACCCAGCTTCTTGGAAAGAATATCCGTCCTTCCTTGATCGAGCGGATCGAAGAGGAGAGAAAGGGAAAGACATTGTCCTTCTATCTTTTCTCGAACAAAGACGATCTCTCCTCCCAGGCCTATCTCAAGGGCGTCAAGAAAGCCCTGGAGCGTTTTTCGATTCCCTATGAGGAGGAATTCCTGGACAGGGACGATATCCAAGGAAGCCTCCATCGCTTTGCCACAAAGGCCAAGAAGAGCCACACGATCCTTGCCCGTCCCTTGGGAATAAAGGAGGAACAGGCCTTCCTTTCCGCTATCGATCCCGACCACGATCCGGACATGACGACAGAGAGGAATATCGGAAGGCTTGTCCTCGGCGACATGGACTATCTTCCGGCAACGGCACGAAGTGTCCAGTTGATTTTGGACTATTACCATATCGATTTGACAGGAAAGAAATGCCTGATCATCGGCCGCAGTAGGACTATCGGCCTTCCCCTCTATGCCTTAATCAGCCACAAGAACGGCCTTGTCGTCCAGGCCCATTCCCGGATTCCTTCTTCCCTTCTCAAGAAAGAGGCTCAGGAGAGCGATGTCCTTTTCCTTGCCAGCGGGAAAAGAGGACTCCTCTCTCAGAATGACCTTATCAAAAAGCCTTACATCATCGACTGCGGATATCAGGAGGATGGTCGCGGAGACATGGGCTTTGTCCCGGAAGAAGGAACAGTCTTAGGCTATACGCCCGTTCCTGGCGGCGTCGGTGTCCTGACGTCGTACTGCCTTGTATTGAACGCCCTCCTTCTCGAAAGGAAAGACTAGTTTCGTTTTTGTCTCTTGCCTCCCAATAAAGGGTGAGGAGGATTTTTTCCATGCTTACCCTTGAAGACGTCCGTTTCGGCTATGGAGACAGGAAGATTCTCGATGGAATCACCGTCCGCTTTCCCGACAGGGGCCTTGCCATCCTTTTGGGTGCTTCCGGATCGGGGAAGACGACCTTGCTCTCCCTTTGCTGCTCCTCCCTCCGTCCGGATTCGGGAACCATAACCAGGATCCCGGACATTCCGCCTGCACGCGTCTATCAGTCCCCGCTTTTGTTGGACTACTTGACCGTCCTTGAAAACGTCCTTCTTCCCTTGAGGCTTTCTGGGGAAGGCCGAAAGGGAGCCCTTCTTAAAGCCAAGGAAAGCCTTGCCCGGGTCGGTCTTTCCGGAAAGGAGGAACAGGACGTAAGACTCCTATCGGGCGGAGAACAGATGCGGGTAAGCATCGCAAGGGCTTTGGTGTGTTCCTCTCCTTTCCTTGTCATGGACGAGCCGACAGGACAGCTCGACCAGAAGACATCCCAGGAGATTCTTTCCCTCTTGAAGGACTTGGCAAAAAACTGCCTTGTATTGCTTGTGACCCATGATGAGAAAGCAGCCTATGAATTTGCCGACCTTCTTTATGAACTCAAGGATGGAAAGCTTGTTCCCATCAGGGAAAAGAAGGAAGATTCCTCTTCTTCCCATCAAGAGGAGAAGAAAAGGAAGAAAGGTGCTCTATCCCTGTTGGATTCCCTGTTCCTGACAAGGAAGTTCTTGCACAAGAGACGTCTAAGGATCGGGCTTTCCGCCTTCTTCCTTGCCTTGAGCCTTTCCTTCCTCAATGCCGGTATCGATCTATCCATGAACATCGATGACTCCCTCTCCCAGCTCTTTGCGGAATACTATGACAATGGCATGCTGACCCTGTCCCAGAGAGACACCATTGCCTCTTCCGGACGCCTTTCCTTGGAGCGTTACCAAGTCCCGACAAAGGAGACGTGCATGCAGCTCGGGGCCGTCGAGACCTTCCCGTCCTTCAACTACTTCCTTCCGGAGACGAATGATGTCTTCCTCAACGGAAAGACCGCCGCCTCGGGGTTCTATCCCGTCCTGAGCCAGGAGGAAGACAAGCTTCTCATGGGAAGGACGGCACGGACGATAAGGGAAGTGGTCGTCAATCCTTCCTTTCTTATGGAACTCGGCATTCCTCAGGGAAACGCCCTCGGGAGAAGCTTCTCCTTCCGTCACTCCGCCATCGTCACGAGCAGTGCTTTGGAGGAAAAGGATCTTGTCAAGATCGACTACCGCTTCACAATCGTCGGCATCGCCGGGGAAAAGAACGCCTTCAACTCTCCCTCCTGCTACTATTCCTATGCGGCGGCATCCGACTTTTTCGATACGGTCTATCTGGAGAACATCTCCTCGGAACTGGAAAGGCCCGTCTCCATCCTCTCCCTCTTCTCCCTGACGGAGGAAAGGCAGGATGATTTCCGCGGGACGAAGCTTCTCTTTGAAAGCGACTCGCCTCGGGGCATGATCGAAAGGGCAGAAAGGCTATTTGGCGACACCCTCAAGGTCTATTCCAAGGGCGAGAGCATACGGACGTCGACTTCGGCGATCGTCACTTCCCTTCTGGATGTCCTTCTTGCCTTCCTTGTCCTTGCCATCGCCTCGATCTTCCTCCTCTCCTATCTCTCCATCTATTCGCTCTATGAGGAGAACATCCGCCTCCTTGCCCTGGTTCGGACCTATCCCAACGGAAAGAGGAACAAGAGGCGTGTTGCCTATGGCATGCTCTTTTCCTTTTTCCTTCTGACCTCGGCCATGGTCCTTGTCCTTGGGACGTCCCTCTCCTTCTTGGCCAATGGCATTCTCAAGAGCATGGCTTTCCCCGCATTCCTTTCAACGATCAACGTCCTCTCCCTCTCATTTGTCCTTTCCTGCGCCTTCCTTTTCTCCCTTCTTGCCGGCATCCTTCCCCTGCGGAGAGTATCTGATCTTCGCATCCAAAGGGAACTCGTGGGAGAAGATTGATGATCGAGATCAGAAACCTGTCGAAGACCTATCCCGGAAACAGGGAACCGACCTTAAGAGGCATCACCCTCCATCTTACTGTTCCCGGCCTCTATTTCCTTGTCGGCAAGTCCGGAGCCGGAAAGAGCACCTTCCTTTCCCTTGTCGGCGGGATGGACTTTGCCTATGAAGGCTCCCTCAAGGTCGACGGAAAAGAACTCAAGTCCCTGACGGAAAAGGAAAGGGAGGACTATCGCTTTGCGAAGGTCGCCTTCGTCTTTCAGGATGGCAAGGCCGAAGAGGAGGAGACCTTGTTTGAGAACCTCCTCAAGCCCTTGGATATCACGACCCTCAATGTGCAGGAAAAAAAGGAGAGAATCCAGCATGTCCTTTCCCGTCTTGGGCTTTCCAGGAGGATGAAGAGTCCCTTCAAGTCCCTGTCGGGAGGGGAAAGGAAGAGAGTCGCCTTGGCACGGGCATTGATCCGCGACTGTCCTCTTCTTCTCCTAGACGAACCCATGGCCTCCTTGGACTATCGGATGCGGCAAAAGGTCCTTTCCCTCCTTCAGGAAGAGGCAAGAAGACGTCTGGTCCTTGTCATCACCCATGAGGAGAAGGAAATCCCGAAGGATGCCACGATCCTTTCCCTTTCCGATGGAAGGATAACCCTGAGGCAAAAGGAACCATCGCTTCCGAAAAGGGAAACAAGTCTCCGCTACAAAAGAAAGAAGTTCTCCGGCCTTCCGTTCCTCAGAAGCCTCTTTCACTCCCTGAAGGCCAGGAGGGGTTTTCTTCTCCTTGCCCTGACAAGCCTTGTCGTCTCCCTTTTTTCGATATCCTTCTCCTTCCTCCTTTCGGGAAGCGTCAAGGAAGCGATGGCCTCGGCCTTGTCACATTACATGGACAAAGGAGCGATGGTCGTGGAAAGAAGGGAAGAGGAGACCACGGGAACCGGATATGAAATCGCCGGCTATAACGACCTTCTCAAGATAAAGCGCGCCTTTCCGGAAGATGTTCTGGCTGTCTCCCCTTTCTACCTCTCTTCCCTCAACAGCATCTTCCAAAACGACCAGTCCCTAAGGCTCTGCTACCAGAATCGCTTCCTTTCCGTTTCCTCTCTCTCCCTGGATTCCTTCCTGCATCACCGGCTTGTCGAAGAATGCGAGGAAGGCGATGAGATAGAGATCGACACAAGGGAGATGACGCATGAAGAGATCATCCTCTGTCTTGATGAGGAGATTCTTCTTTCCTTGTATCTTCTTCTCTTTCACGAAGAGGCGATTTATGGCGTTACCGATGAGGTGCTTGAGAATATCCGGAGGAAGGTTTGGTACCAAGGCCTGACTTTGGAGATCAAGGCCGACATGGGGGAATGGTCCTATCATTTGGACCACTCCTATGAGGTTGTCGATGTTCTTTTCAGCCAAAGCGTCTCTATCGTCTCTCCCTATCCTGACTTCGGCGAGTATTTCGTCTCCAAGACGATGCAGTTTGTGGAAGTGATGGAGGGAGAGAAAGCGGAAGTCCCCTGGCAGGTGAGCAAGACCTTTGGATTGAGGCTTTATCCCCTCCATGGCGGGGACTTCCTGCGCCGCTTCCTAAGGCAGGAGGAATTCGATTCCTATACCATCGGCATGCTCCGGGAAAAGGGATACTACCTTTCGGAAAAGGAAGAGACACACAACCACGTCCAGGTCTACATCGACTATCTTCCGAAGATCTCCATCAGCAAGACGGAGGAATTCCTGGAGAGGAACCTCTCCTTTATCAAAGGCGTCAGCTATTCCTCGCCGATCTATACCTACACCGCCTCGGGATTTGTCTCCGGCTTCCAAAAGCCTTTCTTCTTCAGCCGGGAAAAGGAAAAGCTCAACGTCATCATGGACCAGGCCTATCGGATGGACGAGAACCTCGGTGCCTTTCAGGGTTCCTTGATCGAGGTGGAGGAAGGGGTGATCAAGGCGGACTTGCTCTCGGCGATGGATGAGGACGGGCTTCGCTTCCGCTCCTTGGACCATGCGACGATTGCTCCTGCCTATGGAAAAAAGCCGGAAAGCATACGCGAAATCGCCCTCTCCACGGCCATGGCCAAAAAGCTCTTCGGGGATATTTCCAAGGCCGTCGGGGAAAAGCTCCACTGTCTGACCTTGGATAAGACCGTCGCGGATGGAAATGGCTATCGGAACATCTTCTCGGAAGGCTTTTTGACGATCAGCGGCATCTACGAGGACGAGGAGCAGGCAATCTATCACGAGTCCCTCTTCCCTCTCTGCTATGCCTTTGCCCACACGTCTTTGGGTCCGGAAGACCTGAGGATCACCCAGGCTGTCATCGATGTCGATTTGGAAAGGAAGGATGCCGATTCCATTGTCCTTGCCCTTGAAGAGGGTGGGGAATACCGCGCCTCCTTTCCCATGCTCCTGATGACGGAGGAGATTTCCTCCCTGTTGGATGGTCTTTCCTTCCTCTTCCTCGGCTTTGCCCTCTTTTCCCTTGTGACGGCTTCCTTCCTTCTTTTCCTCTCCCTCTATCTCATCGTTCACAGGGACAGGAAGACGATCGGTATCCTTCTCTCCCTGGGCTACTCGAAAAAGGAAATCGGTTATTACTATGGGGCCATGGTCTTCCTCGTCGGCTTTCTTTCCTTTGTGGGTTCGCTCTTCCTTTCCCTTTTTGCGGAGAAGACGATACGGAACACCTTGACCGGGATGCTGACCCAGTATGGCATCGATATCCTTCCCTATGCCATCAGTTTTCTGACCATGGTCTTGACGTGCCTGATTCTTTCCCTGATCCTCTTTTTATCCATCAGAAAGCTCTCGCCGAAGGATGCTTTCTTAAAATGATAACCGCTTACATCGATTTTGGTATACTTGCAAAATGCCTTTGTGATATATTTAAGGACGCATCGGCGATCCGATGCAAAGAAAGGGTTTAGACAATGAAGGGTACTGTCAAGAAGTTCGACAAAGAGAAGGGCTACGGATTCATCACTGGCGAGGATGGCAAGGATTATTTCTTCCACTATTCTCAGCTTATGATGGATGGATTCAAGACCGCCGAAGTCGGCCAGCACGTCGAGTATGAACCGGCGACGACCGAAAAGGGTCTTAGAGCCAACAACATCCACTTCGTCGACTAATCGATCAAGTGAAGGCTCTTATAGCTCATCGTACCCTTGCGGTATAGTTGAACTGAAGAGTAAAAAGGCCATCTCGTCTCAGCGGGATGGCTTTTTTTGCGTCTTCTTTTCTTCTATCGTGCGTCCTTGAACGACGATCCGCCGATGAACTCCCGGATCAGGGAATTGCAGGGAATGTCCTCAAGCGGTATGGGAAGGAAATACTTGACGATGCTCTTGAGACGCTTTGCGGTGGAGAATTCCTTGTCCTCAGGCGTGATCCTGTCCAGAAGGGGAAGGACGATGTTCCGCATCGCCGATGTCTCGTAGGGAAGGAAGGTATCGAAGACGAAGTCGGCGTTTTCCTCCGAGGGATAGATGTAGTTGAACTCCCCGCGGCGGACATTGGGCCACATCGAAATCGTCTCCTTGGCATCCGATCCTCTCGTCCTGGCGTCGCGGCTGATTCTCCGGATGAGGCGCAGGTCGCTCATGCTGATCGGGGTATGGAAGTCGATGTTGACCTGGGGCTGGGGAGCGATATAGATCTTGTATTTCTGATGCTCGGGGACAGTGGAAGCCAGGCGGTCGTTAAGGGCATGGATGCCTTCGATGATGATTGGCATGTTAGGAAGGATGGCGATTTCCTTTCCCATCTTCCTTTCCCCGTCCTTGAAGGAATAGACAGGAAGGCGGACCTTCTCACCCTCGATGAGGTCGTTGATGACTTGCGAGAAGTAGGGAATGTCGATGGCATCGATCGATTCCAAGTCGGCATTGGCAGGAAGATCCTTTCTCGGAATATAGAAATCGTCGATGGAGATACGGATCGGTCGAAGGCCCAGGGCCATCAGCTCGAAGGCAAGCTTGTTGGCAAAGGATGTCTTACCGGAACTGGAAGGTCCGGCAATGCAGATGAGGCGGACAGGATCGCCGTTGTTCTCGATAGCCCGGCCAAGGTCTGTCAGCATCCCCGAAAAACGGGCCTCGCAGACGTTGATAAGGGCCAGGGCACCATATTTCCGGATAAAGCGGTTGATGTTGCTGACCGTGTCCAGGCCGTTCTTCTCTGCCCACTTGGAGGAACCGGCCAAGGTCGTCGCAAACTTCAGCTCGTCGCTAAAGGGTGGTATCTTTCCTTGGCATTCCGCACGTGGGACCTGGAGCAAAAATCCCGGCTCATAGAAACGAAGGGCAAAGCTCTTGAGGAACCCAGTCGATGGGACAAGCGGGGTATAGAGATAATCCCGATAGAGGAAGTCCTTGGAAGAGACCTCATAGAGATGGGCGAAGTTCTCGCTCCGATACCTTAAGACATCCAGCTTGTCGTGGAAGCCTTCCTTGCGATAAAGCTCAAGGGCCTCATCCTTCCCAAGGCACTTGCGGACGATAGGGATATCCTCTTGGACAAGCTCTTTCATCGTCTCCTCGATCTGATTGACAAAGCGCGAGGTCACGCGGAAACTCCTTCTTCCAACAATGCGGCAGAAGATCGACCTTGAGATGTTATAGAAAAAGCGGACATCCAAGCGGCTATCGATTTTCTTGATGGCCATGGCGACAAGCATCCTCAAGGAGGATTCATAAATTCGGGATGCGTCGCTCGAGCTGAGGTCCAGATACTCGATCTCCCTTTCGCCATCCCGAGGGAGGACATAGTTGAGGTCCTGAAGATGTCCGTCGACCTTGCAGCAGATATAGCCGGACTGGGTTAGGTCGACAAGAGAGGAGACACTGGTCCCCTTCCGAAAAAAGCCTTTGATGATCATTTCTGACTCCGTTTGCCTCTCCCTTTGGAAAGGGAGAAAGTGAAATTATTATATATTTTGTGCTGGCCAAGTCAAAGTCCGGCGTTTATGATATAATCCTTGTGTTCAGTGAGGTAAACATAATGGCAGACAACGATAAGGAAATTTTGACCCGCGAAGGCAAGGCGAACATCGAGAAGAAGCTCCAGCACCTCATCGATGTCGAAAAGCCCCGTGCCCTCGCCGATCTCAATCTCGCCCGCTCCCAAGGAGACTTGAGCGAAAACGCCGACTACGATGCCGCAAGGGAAAGAGTCCAGGAACTTGAGACCGAAATCAACAGGCTCCAGTTCACCCTCGACCACAGCATCATCCTCGATGAAGGCGCCGTCCGTTCCTCTGACCTCCACACCTGCCGCCTTGGTGGCGGAAAGATCACCGTCAAGAACATCGAGAAGGGCGTTGCCGAGACCTTCACCATCGTCGGTTCCGCCGAAGCGGATCCCCTCAACGGAAAGATCTCCAATACCTGCCCCGTGGCCATCGCCGTCCTTGGACACCGCGCAGGCGACACCGTCGAGGTCCAGGTCAAGAACCCCTATTCCCTTCTCATCGAGAAGATCGAAGAGAACTAAAAACCAAAACGACTTTGTTTTTTCCTCCTTTGCCCCCAATAAAGGGTGAAGGAGGTTTTTATTCATGCTGAAGACCATTCTGATTGGACTAGTCGTCACCGTCATCACCATCATCGCCTTCTCCGTCGTCCAGAGCGCCACCTCATCCCCAGGAAATTCCGTCGTCAACGGACAGCCGACAAGCGAGATCATCGACGGAAGGGACGTCAAGGTCGACATCACCGGCGAGGTGAACCATCCGGGCGAGTATGCCATTTCCCCGGAGGAGACCCTCGGCACCTTGATTTCCATGGCCGGTGGCGTCACCGCAAAGGCCGATTCGAAGGCCTACAATCCTTCCCTCTACATCGGCACGTATGTTTCCTTCTACATTCCGCCCGTGACCGAGCTTCCCGCCATGTGTGTCGAAGAGGCCATCGAGAAGGTCAACATCAACGTCGCCAAGGAAGACGAGCTCAAGGAAGTCGGGTTCAATTCCTCCCAGGCCCCCAACGTCGTCACCTACCGCGAGGAAAACGGCCTCTTCCAGGCCCTTGAGGACATCCTCAACGTCAAGGGGATCGGCGAAGCCACGTTCAACAAGGTCAAGAACAAGATTTGCCTAAGCTGACCTTTTTCTTCGCCTTCCTCTTCCTTGTCCTTGGTCTCCTAGCGGGCTTTTTCTCGCCGTGGATCGCCCTTGTCGCTCTCCTTCCTTCCCTCTTCCTCTTCTTTCGAAAGCAAAAGAGGATCCTCGTCCTTGGCCTTGTCTTTCTTGCCTTTGGCTTTCTCCTTGCCTTCTTTCTTCCTCGGGGAAAGGAAGGCGATCTTTCAAGCCTTTTCCTAGTCGTGGAGAGAAAGGAAGGCTATTGCCTCGTCCAGGACCTCTCCGGGCGCTATCTTCTCTATGATAAAGAGGGAAAATACACGCTCTTCTCCCTTGTCCGGATACAGGGAAAGGCCTCTTCCTTTGGCTTTTCGCATTTCGAGCAGCAGTTTGACTTTGCCTCCTATCTCCATACCAAAGGTGCCTTCATGATCCTGGAGGCAAAAAGGGCGGACTTTCTCTTCCGTTCGCCTTTGAACCTCTCGTCCGTGGAAGACTATGCCTTCTCCTATCTGGATTCGGACTCCCGGACAATCGCCTCCTCGCTCCTTTTTGGCGCCTCCCTCTATGACCTGGAAGACCATGCCGCCTTGACCGATCTAGGCCTTGTCTCCTCTTTGGCCCTTGGCGGTTTCCATCTTTCCTTCCTTTTGACGGTCATCCATCGCCTTCTTGGAAAGAAGCATCGAAAAATCGGCGATATCGTCGACCTTCTCATCCTTCTTCCCTTCCTTGTCCTTTCCTCCTTTCGCTTTGCCGTCCGCCGCATCTTCCTTCTGCGCCTCTTCTTTGCGATAAATAGGCGGTGTCCAAAAAGGCTGGAATCCCTGGACATCCTTTCCCTTGTCGCCATCCTGATGCTTGTCATCGAGCCCTATGCCATCCTCTCGGCATCCTTCTACTATTCCTTTCCGTTTCTGTTTCTCATCCGCCTCTTTCCAGAGACCAACAACGGGAAAAGGACGTTCCTTCCATTCTTTGTCATTATGACGCTCTTCTTCCTTCCGCTGAGGTTGTCGGATTCCTATTCCCTCTCCCTTTTTGGTCCTATGCTCCAGATCCTTGCCCTTCCTCTCAGCCATGCCATCTTCCTTTTCTCCCTCTTCATGCTCCTTCTTCCACCGATTGGGATTCTTGTCCGTTTCCTTGTTTCCCTTCTTCTGAAGATGGCTGTCTTTTGCCATGAGAGAGGTCCGATACTCGTCTCGGGAAAGCCGGCCCTTGTCCTTGTCCTTCTTTTCTATGGCCTTCTTGTCCTTGCCCTTCTTTTAAGGACCTATGGCATGAAAAAGCTCTTCGTAAGGACGCTTTGTTCCTCGGCCCTTCTTCTGTCGACCGCCTTTATCCCGAATGTCCTTCCCCAGCACAAGATTTCCTTTGTGGACGTGGACCAGGGAGACTGCACGCTCGTCCAAAGCGGTTACGGAAGCTTTCTTATCGACACGGGCGGAAGCCTTAAGACGGACATGGCCAAGGAATGCCTCATTCCCTTTTTGAAGTCCAGGAAGATACGAAAACTGGATGCGATCGTGATCACGCATTACGACTGGGACCATTATGGTGCCCTTTCTTCCCTTAAGGAACGGTTTCCTATCGACCAGATATACGATGCCGAGGATTTCCTGGCCCAACCCAAAAATACGCTTGCGATTTCCGGCATCGAGGTCACGAATCTCAATGACTATATCGGTGGGGACTCCAACAATCAGTCGGGTGTCTACTTCTTTTCCTTGAAGGGAAAGGAGATCCTCATCATGGGAGATGCCCCAAAGGCAGTCGAGGAGAGGATCCTTCAGGAGAATCCTGGTCTTCATGCCGACATCCTCCGTTTAGGACACCACGGCTCTTCCACAAGTTCCTCGGAAGCCTTTCTTGCTGCCGTCGATCCGGATGTTGCCATCATCTCCGTCGGGGAGAACAACTCCTATGGCCATCCTTCCAAAGAGACGATGGACAGACTGAAAGAACTCGATATCCACTGCCGAAGGACCGATCTTGAAGGAACGATAACCTATGATTTCGACTCCCTTTCCTCTATCATAGAGACATGGACACCATTCTTTACTGTGACGTCGGCAATACGGCAATAGACATGCTTGTGGAAGGAAAAGAGGAGAAATGGGATCACTTCTATCCTCTGGATAAGGAGAGGATGCTTTCCTTCCTTGACAAGTCCCAAGGGAAAAAGACAGCCTACGTCTCCTGTGTTTCCTATAAGAACCTTGTGGAACTTGAGGAAGTCCTTCTTCCCCTTGGATTTTCGCTTGTCCGCCTGACTCGGGAGAGGATGCATCTCTTGGCCAGGAGGAACGACCTGTCGATCGGCAATCTCGACATCCTCGGCGAGGACCTCTTCTGCGATATCCTCCAGGCCGGAAGAAACAGCATTGTCGTGGACTTTGGAACGGCGACGAAGATCCTTGCCGTGGATCGGGATGGTCTCTTCCTTGGTGGGAGCATCCTTCCTGGGATTCCTTCCTTTCCAAAGGTCCTCTTCCAGAAGGCAGACCTTCTTCCCGACATGTCGCTGACGGACGAGAACGTTCCCCTGCTCTCCTTGAAGACAGAGGAGTACATCGCATCCGGTGCCATCCATGGAACGACGTTTCTGGTGGAAGGCTATCTGAAACGCCTTCAGCAAAGGAAGGGCCTTGAAGGGGCACAGGTCCTCTTCACGGGCGGGAATTTCCACTATGTCGAAAGGAACCTTGCAAACAAGGGCAAGTATGTCCGCACGCTTCCCCTCCTCGGACTGAAAAAGGCTTTCAGCCTGTAGAAGCATCCTTTTTCATTCATCCTTGTGGCGAAGGGCCAAAGGTTTCTATAGAATATTCTTTCGAATGACGTACTTGACTTTCCCTAAGGAGGAAAAATCATGGAAGAAAACGCACAACCTATCGAAATGAAGGATACCCAATACCGGGAACTGGTAAAGCCCTATCGGGAAGAGGCCTATAAGGCCCTTACGGAACTGATTGCCATCGACTCCGTCAACGATCCAAAGACCGTATCGAAAAAGGCGCCCTTTGGAAACGGCGTCAAGAAGGCCTTGGACTATGTCGCGCAATTGGGCGAGAAAATGGGATTCCACGTCGATCGCTGTGATGGCTATGTCACGGAGCTGACCTATGGCGAAGGAAACAAGACGCTTGATATCTACGCCCATTGCGATGTCGTCCCTGTCAGCCCTTCCGATTGGCATCATGACCCCTTCACCCTCACCAAGGAAGGAAACGTCCTCTACGGACGCGGAACCTCGGATGACAAGGGACCGGGACTCTCCTGCCTCTTTGCCGTCAAGGCCTTGATGGATGCCAAGAGAATGGAAGGCGTCCGGACAAGGTTCCTCTTCGGCGGCGACGAGGAAAGGGGCTCTGCCTGCCTGGAACATTATTTCCATGTCCTGAAGAAGGGCTATCCCACCTATGGCATCTCCCCGGATGCGGAATATCCCGTCATCTATGGCGAGAAGTCCATCTATGCCTATGAGGCAAGCTACGACATGGATCTCGACGTCGCTCCCTTCACCTGGGGAAGTGCCCTGAACATCGTCATCGACAAGGCTTCCTGCCAACTTCTCTCCCGTCTTGAGGAGGCCAAGAAGCTTGTACAGCGCTTTGCCGAAAAGCATAACGGCCTTCAGATCCAGCTCGATGGGGACGTGGTCTCCGTCATCGGCGTTCCCTGCCATGGTTCAACGCCCTGGAACGGAAAGAATGCCGCCCTCTACCTCCTCTGCTTCCTGGGATACCTCTATGATGAGAACAAGGCCCGGGAAATCTTCAGCCAGTATCTTTCCGGAAAAGGTGAAACTTTCCGTGGCGATTTCAAGGATGCCGACTTTGACTGCACTTCCTACAATGTCGGCAAGGTCACCTATGACGGAAAGACTTTGAATGTCTATGTCAACCTCCGCTTCCCGGCCACCATTGCCAAGGAGGATGTCATCAAGAACGTCGCCCTCAATACCGGCGCCAAGGTGACGCTTTTGGGAGGATCGGATGGCTTTGTCATCGATAAGGATTCGCCCTTCGTCCAAACGCTCCTTAATGCCTATCGTGAGGAAACGGGAGACGAGACAAGCAAGCCTTTGGCCATCGGTGGCGGCACCTACGCCCGCGAAAGCAAGCATTCCGTGGCCTTCGGAGCCCAATTTGTCGGAAGGGAATACCGCATGCACGGAAACGACGAGTTCTTCCCGCTTACGGACTTCTATGACAACATGCAGGTCTATGCCCACGCCATCGACAATCTCGTCAAGCTGATGAAGGAGGAGAAATGAGACTCCGCCATCGTCCCTGGTCGGCAAAGGTCGTCTCGGAAAACACGGATATCGGCCTGCGGCTTGAAGACATCAAGGAAGATAGCCTCAAGCACTTTGACCGTCTGGAAGTCGGTTCCGGTCTTGGCGGTTTCCTTCTTGCCTGCGCCGAACGCTTTCCGGAAAGCCATATCCTTGGTGTCGAGGTCGCCTACAACGCTTTCGCCTCGGCCCTGAAGAAGCTTTCCCCCGCCAAGGAGAAGCAGAAGAACTTCCTCCTTGTCAATGCGCCTTTTGAAAAGGTCATCCCCTATCTTCCCGGCGAATGCTTCAAGGCAATCTACATCAACTTTCCCGATCCCTGGCCGAAGAAGAGACAACAGCATCGCCGCCTTTCCGCCATTCCTCTCCAGCATGAGTATTACCGCCTTCTTGAAAAGGGCGGAAAGCTCTACTTCCGCACGGACAATGTCGGTCTATTCGAAGACAGCATCGCCTACTTCAAGGAATGCGGCCTTTTCGACATCGAGACGATATCGCCTTTCTTCTCCGAGAAGGTCGACTTCCTTCCGCCGACGGAATACGAGACGAAGTTCCGAAAGAAAGGCGTCGACATCAACCTTATCATCGCAACCAAGAGGTAACGTGTGACCCGGCCTGTCCGGGTCTTTTCATTTATAAAGGAACGGGCGCGCAATCCTTTATAGATAGAGCCAAAGGGAACCCGAAAAGTTTTTAGCACTCATTGCTTGAATTTGCTAATCGTTTGTTTATAATAGACATGGCACTTAAGAGAAGGAGTGCTAAAACGGGAGGCTGCGATGGATCTGAAAAGAAAGGACCTCATCCTGAAATGCATCGTCGAGGAGTTCGTCAAGACCGCGGAACCCGTCGGTTCCGTCACCATCCTGAAGAACTACCATCTCGATTGCTCTTCCGCCACCATCCGCAACACGATGGTCCAGCTGGAAAAGGAAGGTTTGATCGAAAAGACGCACGTCTCCAGCGGACGCGTTCCTTCGGCAAAGGGCTATCAGTACTATCTCGACCACCTCAACGAGGAGAACCTGCTGAGTTCCGTGGACATGGAATTCCAAAGGGAGTTCAAGAGGGCGCTCGATTCCAGGACCCATTCCGTCGAAGACGTGATGTCCCGGTCCTGCCAGATGCTCTCCGAGCTCACGAACATGGCAACGGTCGTCCTCGGTCCGAGGGCGGACGACGAGAAGCTTGTCTCCGTCCAGCTGCTCAAGCTCAACGAAGACCAGGTCATGGGAATCTTCGTCACCGATTCCGGATACGTCGAAAAGAAGACGTTCGTCCTCAAGAACATGGGCCTGACCTTCGAAACGGCAAGTGCCGCGGTGGACATGCTCAACAGCCGTCTTGCCGGTTCGAGAATCTCCGACTTGGCCGATAAGGCACAGTCCCTGATGCCGATCCTGATCAAGCAGGTCGGCCAAAGCGGGAAGGCGATCATCCAATCCTTCGTCGAAGCCCTGATGAGCTTCGCCAAGAAGAGGTTCACAGTCTATGGAAAGAAGAATCTTCTTGCCCTTCCCGAATTCGCCGACGATGCCGATGCCTTCCTCTCTGCCGTCGATGCCCTGGAGGATCCAAGCAAGCTCCAGAGGACGATGACAAGGCAGGATGACATCGGGAGCGTCTCCGTGGGCTTCACCTCGGAGAACAACGGCGACCTGGCAATCGTCTCCAAGCCCATCAACGGCAAGGACAAGATCGCCGTCGTCGGTCCCAAGAGGATGGACTATCGGAAAGTCCTCTCGGCACTGGAATATGTGGTCTTCATGATCGACAAGTATCTTGGAAACCAGGCGGACAACGAAACGGCCCTCGTCCCTGTCAGTCCACCGGAAAACCTGGTCGTCCGTAAGCCGGCCAAGGCCAAGAAGAAAGGAGCCAAGAAATGAGCGAAGAAGAAAAGAAAAAGGAAGAAACGCCGCAAGCCCCTGAAGAAAAGGTCAGGCCGCAAGAAGAAAAGGCCCCTGCGGAAAAGGATGGGAAAGAGAATCCTCAGAAGAAGCTTGAGGAGGAAATCCATTCCCTGAAGATCCAGATCGACAACCTCAACGTTGACGTCGCAAACGCCAAGAAGGAAGCTGCCGACTGGAAGAACAAGTACTATCTCGCCTATGCCGACATGGCAAACACCCGCAAGGAAGTCCAAAGGGAGACGGAAGACTTCAAGAAATACGCGAAGCAATCCGTCATCGAGGAGTTCATCCCGGTCCTGGATAGCTTCGATATGGCCTTAAAGAACGAGCCGGACGATCCTGTCATCGGCAAGTACCTCGAAGGCTTCAAGATGATCCATGGGAAGCTGCTTACCGCCCTTGTGCAGATGGGAATCGAAATCATCGATCCGAAACAGGGCGAGGAGTTCGATCCCCACAGGATGAATGCCTTCTCCGCCGTCGATGGCGAGGAGGACAACAAAGTCTACGAGACCTTCCTGAAGGGCTACAGGCTCCATGACCATCTTCTCAGGCCTGCTGGCGTCATCATCACCAAGAAGGCCGAGAAGAAGGAAGTCGAGAAGAAAGAAGAAGCTCCGAAAGCCGACGAAAAGGCTCAAGAGAAGAAAGACAACTGATTCCATATAGGAGGAAATGAATCATGGCAAAAGAAGTAATCATCGGTATTGACTTGGGAACGACGAATTCCGTCGTCTCCTACATGCAGGACGACAAGACCGTCAAGGTCATCCCCTCTCCGGAGGGCACGAATACCTGCCCTTCCGTCGTCTCCTTTAAGGCGGATGGCGAAGTCATCGTCGGCAATGCCGCCAAGAGAATGCTCTTGACCAACCCCGACACCGTCTACTCCATCAAGAGAAAGATGGGTACCCGCGAGACCGTCCACATCAACTGCATCAACAAGGACTTCACTCCGGAAGAGATTTCCGCCAAGATCCTTGCCTTCATGAAATCCTATGCCGAAAGCTATCTTGGCCAGAGCGTCAAGAAGGCCGTCATCACCTGCCCTGCCTACTTCAACGATGACCAGAGACAGGCGACGAAGAACGCCGGCACCATCGCCGGATTGGATGTCGTCCGTGTTATCTCCGAGCCGACTGCCGCTGCCCTTGCCTATGGTCTTGACAGCAAGAAGTCCGGCAAGATCCTTGTCTTCGATCTCGGTGGTGGCACCTTGGATGTCTCCATCCTTGATATCGGCGATGGCACCTTCGAGGTTCTCTCCACTTCCGGCGATACGCATCTGGGCGGCGATGACTGGGATCACCACATCATGGATTGGCTCCGTCAGGAGATCAACAGCCAGTGCGGCATCGTCATCGACGAGAACAATCCGAAGGATCGTCCGACCCTCCAGAGACTCCGCGATGAAGCCGAAAAGGCCAAGATCAACCTCTCCAGCCAGACCCAGACCATCATTTCCCTTCCTTACATCGGCTTCAAGGATGGTGCCCCTGTCAACTTCGAGACCACCCTTACCCGTGCCAAGTTCCAGGATCTGACCGCCGACCTGATCGATCGCTGCATCAAGCCGTTCAACACCGCCCTTAGCGATGCCAAGCTCTCCGTCAGCGACCTCAGCGAGATCATCCTTGTCGGTGGCTCTACCAGAATGCCGGCCGTCATCGACCTTGTCACCCGTCTCAACAACGGCAAGAAGCCGGTCCAGTCGGTCAACCCCGATGAGGCCGTCTCCGTCGGCGCTGCCATTCAGGGCGGTGTCATCCGCGGTGATATCAACGATGTCGTCCTTCTGGATGTCACGCCTCTGACCCTCGGTATCGAGACCTTGGGTGGCGTCATGACTCCGCTCATCCCTCGCAATACCACCATCCCTGTCACCCGTGCCCAGACCTTCTCCACGGCCGAGGACAATCAGCCCGGCGTCGAGATCCAGGTCTACCAGGGTGAGCGTCCGATGGCCCAGGACAACAAGTTCCTCGGTCGCTTCAAGCTCGAAGGCATCCGTCCGGCAAGACGTGGCGAACCGCGCATTCAGGTTACCTTCTCCATCGATGTCAACGGCATCGTCTCCGTTTCCGCCAAGGACCTCGATACCAACAAGGAACAGCACATCACCATCTCCAATTCCTCCGGTCTGTCCAAGGAAGAGATCGACCGTATGGTCAAGGAAGCCGAGGCCAACAAGGAAGCCGATGACAAGAGGAAACAGGATGCCGATACGAGAAACGAGGCCCAGCAGCTGATCGACACGATCGACCGTCAGGTCAACGACAAAGAGCATCCGATCGACGAGAACACCAAGAACCAGGCCATGAAGATCCGCAACGAAATCAAGGAAGCCCTCGACAAGAACGATCTCCAGACCGTCCGCAACAAGATCGCCGAGCTCCAGCAGGCTGCCAATGCCGTCTATCAGGCCAATGCCCAGGCGCAGGCGAATGCCTCTAGCCAGACGGCCGGAAGCAATGCCCAGCAGAGCACGCAAGAGAAGGATCCGCATGTCGTCGATGCCACCTTCACTGAGAAGAAGGACGGCGAAAACAAGTAACGCTTTGTAGGAAGCCCGGTCCAATGACCGGGCTTCTTGCAACATGGAGGTGCTCACGTGGCAGAAAAAAGAGATTACTACGAAGTCTTGGGCGTGGACAAGAATGCCACACAAGACGAAATCCAGAAAGCCTATAGGGCCCTCGCCAAGAAATACCATCCTGACCTGAACCATTCTACGGATGCACCGGAAAAGTTCAAGGAAGTGAGCGAGGCATACGAAGTCCTCAAGGATCCGCAGAAGAGACAGCAATACGATCAGTTCGGCCATGCCGCCTTCGACAACAACGGGGCCAATGGCTTCCAGAACGGATTCAATGGCTTCGGCGGATTCTCCGAGTCGGACTTCGGTGACATCAACGATATCTTCAGTCAGTTCTTCGGCGGTGGCAGGACAGGCGGCCGTCGTTCCTCGGCACCCAGAAGAGGTGCGGATAGGAAAGTCACCGTCAAGCTCTCCTTTGACCAGGCCGTCAACGGGACCAAGGTCGATATTCCCCTCGACTACGTCAAGACCTGCCCGGATTGCCATGGAAGCGGCGCAAGATCCCCCGAAGACATCACCACCTGCCCGACCTGCCGGGGTACCGGTAGGGTAAGGACAAGACGTCAGACGATCTTCGGCATGATGGAATCGGAAGGTGTCTGCCCCGATTGTGGGGGCACCGGAAAGCGAGTCAAGGCCAAGTGCGCGACCTGCCATGGCCAGGGCCGTGTCCGGGTCAGTGAGACCATCACCGTCAACATCCCGCAAGGCGTCGACGATGGGGACATGATCCGCATTGCCGGAAAGGGCGATGCCGGTGTCAACGGCGGTCCTAACGGCGACCTCATCCTGGTCGTCCAGGTCGGCACAAGCCAGATCTTCCAAAGGAAGGGCGCCGATATCTATACCAGCGTCGATGTCTCCTTGGCCGATGCCCTTCTTGGCGCCAGCGTCACGGTCAAGACCGTCAAGGGCGAGTTCGATCTCTCCGTCCCTTCCTGCACCCAACCCAACACCGTCCTCAAGATGGCCGGCATGGGCGTCACTTTGCCCAGTGGCAAGACCGGAAACCAATACGTGACCATCAACGTTGTCTTCCCCAAGTCCCTCAACAGCGAGGAAAAGGACCTCATCCGCCAGTTCGATGAGGCGGAAGGGAGGAAGCCGCAAGGCGTCTTCTCCTGGCTGAGAAACAAGTTCAAGGGCAACTGAATCCCTATTGGAGGTGGGAAACAAATCGAAAGGTTTGCTGCCACCTCTTTTTTGTTGGGAAGGAAACCAAGGGAGAGGGAAAGAGCACCCTGCCTTTTTGCCGTCTCCTTCCTTCTTTTCCTTTTGTCGAATCCCCTTTATGCCTTATAATCCCTCATCGGACATGGAAACAAGAACAATCTCTTTGGAGGGGACCCTCAACACCAGGGACCTTGGCGGACTGAAGACAAAGGATGGAAGAAGGATAAGGAAGAACCTTCTCATCCGGACGGACTGCCTCTATCGCTTGACGAAGAAGGACGTGGAGACCTTGTCAAGGAAATACCACGCCCTTTATGACATCGACTTCCGCAACGACAGGGAAAGAAAGGATCGGCCAGAGGTTCCTATCCCGCACTGCACGATCATCAATCTCTCCATCACGAATGACCACAACATGGGAATCACGCCGCCTCCGCATGAGACCTATGGCATCACCAAGACAAGGATGCTGACCCTTTTTGACTTCATCTATTGCCTCTCAAAGGATGCAAACATCAAGAAAGGCATGGAGAAAAGCTATCGCAACTATGTCTCCTCTCCTCTCGGTCAGGAAGGCTATTCCCGTTTCCTCCACCTCGTCCTGGAGGCAAATGGAAAAGGGGCCGTCCTCTTCCACTGCGCCGACGGGAAGGATCGGGCCGGGATTGCTACCTATCTCCTTTTGAAGACGTTGGGCGTTGAGGACAAGACGATCCTTGAGGACTATCTTCTGACAAACGAAAGCGTCAAGGAAAAGAAGGAGAAAAGATACAAGGCGCTCTCCCTCTATGGGGTGAAGGAACCGCTTCTCTCCTCGGCCGTGATGCTTGCCGGGGTAGAGGAAAACTGGCTTCAGGCAGCGATGGACTGTATCGAGAAGGACTTCGGTAGCTTTGACAACTACCGCCGGGAGAGACTCCATTTCTCGGACGAGGAGCAAAAGCGGCTAAGGGATATCTACTTGGAAGACTAAGGATCCGATTGTATTGAATACGGAATTTCAGGCATACAAAAACCACGGCCGAAGCCGTGGCTTTTTTCTTCTCTTAAGGGATCAATAGTACTCGACGACGTTGAGGTTTCTCAGAAGCATGGCGCGCTTCTCCTCGTCGGTCGTCGTGGCAAGCTTGGTGGCGGAAACGACGCTGATCCACTGCTGGACGTACTGGACGGCGATGTCGGACTTCTTGCAGAATTCCTTGAGGTAGAGGTCGGCACCCTTCTCATGGCCTTCCAGCATGAAGAGGAGGTAGGTCATGGCCGCATCGGCAGAGGCATTGCCCCTGGTGCAGTGGGCCCAGTCGAGGATGTAGACCTTGTCGCCGTTGACGATGAGGTTGTGCGGGGCAAGATCGCCATGGCAGACCTTGTAGTGGTTGGGCATTCTCTCAAGGCGGGCGTGGAGCTCATAACGGGTCGAGGCATCCAGTCCGGAGTTGGTGATGTAGTTGTTGAGCTTGTCCTTCAGTTTGGGGAGCTTGAGGTTGGAGGAGATGTGGGAGAGAAGGTCGAGCTGGACCTTGACGAGGAGCGAGATGGCCTTCTTGACGTCCTTCGGGTTCTCGGTCATGATCTCGGCGAGGGTCTTGCCTTCGATCTCTTCCGAGGAGATGGCCCAGTCCTTGCCAATGGGGAAGACATCATAGACCTTCGGGGCAAGGAAGCCTTCCTCCCTGGCGTATTCCTGATTCATGGCTTCACGGATGACGGTGCTTGCAGGATAGAACTTGTGGTCGAAGACCTTGGTGATGACATGGTCCTTCCTATAGATCTTCTTGTTGTGGTGGGTTAAGATCAGCTCTCCCAGATCGGTTAATTCCTTCTTGGCCATAAGTGCCTCCTTTAGTTCTTCTTACCGTACTTCTTATTATATTCCTTTTCTCCGTAATAGGCTCTCAGATAGAGATCCTTCATTTCGGAGATAAGAGGATATCTGGGGTTGGTTCCGGTGCACTGGTCGTTGAAGGCCGCCTCGCTCATCTCATCGAGCGTCGCAAGGAACTTGCCTTCGTCGACACCGGCTTCCTTGATGGTGAGCGGAAGCTCGATTTCCTTCTTGAGGGCGTCGATCTTGTCGATCAGCTTCTTGAACTTCTCCTCGTCGGTCTTTCCGGTCAGTCCGAGCATCTCGGCGATCTCGGCATAGCGGCGAAGCGTATGCGGATACTTGTACTGCGGGAAGGTACCCATCTTGGTCGGGACCTCGCCGGCGTTGAACTTCATGACCTCATCGAGCATGAGGGAGACGCAGATGCCGTGGGGGAGATGATGATAGGCGCCAAGCTTATGTCCGAGGGAGTGGTCGATACCCAGGAAGGCATTGGCAAAGGCGATACCGGCAAGGGTAGCGGCATGGGCCATGTGTTCCCTGGCCTCCGGATCGTTTCCAAGGTTGTGGTAGGCCCTAGGAAGATAGTCGAAGATCTCGCGGATGCCTTCCTTGGCAAGGCCATCGGTGAAGACCGTGGCATACATGGAAGCGTAGGCCTCCATGCAGTGGGTCAGGGCATCGATACCGGAAGCGCGGGTCAGGCCCTTCGGGATGTTGAGCATGAGGTCGCTATCGACGATCGCCATGTTCGGAAGGAGCTCATAGTCGGTGATCGGGTACTTCGTGCCATCCCTCTGGTCGGTGATGATGGCAAAAGGCGTGACTTCCGATCCGGTACCGGCCGTGGTCGGGACGCAGACGAGCATCGCCTTGGAGCCCATCTTCGGGAAGGTGACGATTCTCTTGCGGATGTCCATGAAGTCCATGGCCATGTCGGAGAAGTCGGCCTCCGGATGCTCATAGAGCACCCACATGATCTTGGCGGCATCCATCGGGGAGCCACCGCCGAGGGCGATGATGCAGTCCGGCTTGAAGGAACGGCACAAGGTCGCGCCTTCCTCGGCACAGGCAAGGGTCGGATCGGGGGCGACGTCGGAGAAGACCTCGGTCATGATGCCAAAGCCTTCCAGGATGTCGGTCAGCTTCTTGGCGAAGCCGCTCTCGGCAAGGAAGGAATCGGTAACGATGAGGACTCTCTTCCTATCATAGACCGTATGAAGCTCCTCCAAGGCCTTGCTGAGGCATCCAGGCTTGAAGAAGATCTTGCTGGGCGTTCTGAACCAAAGCATGTTCTCTCTCCTTTTTGCAACCGTCTTGACGTTCAAAAGCTGCTTGATGCCGACGTTCTCGGAGACGGAGTTGCCGCCCCAGGAACCGCAGCCGAGGGTCAGGGAAGGAATGAGCATGAAGTTGTAGAGGTCGCCGATGCCACCCAAGGAAGAAGGCGTGTTGATAAGGATACGGCAGGCCTTCATGCGGAGGGCGAACTCATCGATGTGATCCTTGCCAAGCCTTTCGTCGGCATAAAGATCGGCCGTGTGGCCATAGCCGCCATCCTTGACAAGCTGGTCGGCCTTGTTCAGGGCATCCTCGAAATCCTCGGCCTTGTAAAGGGCAAGGACAGGGGAAAGCTTCTCATGGGCGAATTCCTCGCTCTTGTCGGTCTTTTCGACCTCGCCGATGAGGATCTTGGTCTCTTCGGGAACCTCGACACCGGCCATGCGGGCAATCGTGGCGGCCTTCTGACCGACGATCTTGGCATTGACGGCACCGTTGATGATGATGGTCTTGCGGACCTTGTTGAGCTCGTCGTGCTTGAGGAAATAGCAGCCTCTGTAGGCGAACTCTTCCTTGACGGCATCATAGACATCCTTCAGGGCGATGACGGACTGCTCGGAAGCGCAGATCATGCCGTTATCGAAGGTCTTGGAGTGGATGATGGAGTTGACGGCCATCTTGATGTCAGCGGTCGTATCGATGATGGTCGGGGCATTGCCAGGTCCGACACCGATAGCGGGCTTGCCGGAAGAATAGGCAGCCGTGACCATACCCGGGCCACCCGTGGCAAGGATGCAATCGCAGGACTTCATGAGCTGGTTGGAAAGCTCGATGGAAGGGGTCTCGATCCAGCCGATGATGTCTTCCGGGGCACCGGCCTTGACAGCGGCATCCAAAACGACCTTGGCAGCGTGGATGGTGCAGGCCTTGGCTCTCGGATGTGGCGAGAAGATGATACCGTTGCGGGTCTTCAGGGCAAGGAGGGACTTGAAGATGGCAGTGGCCGTCGGATTCGTCGTCGGAACGATACCGGCAAGGACACCGAGAGGCTCGGCGATCCTTTCATAGCCCATGTCCTCGTTGTCTTCGATGACACCGCAGGTCTTGGCGTTCTTGTAGGCATTATAGATATATTCGCTGGCGAAATGGTTCTTGAGGACCTTATCCTCGACGACACCCATTCCCGTCTCGGCGACAGCTTCCTTGGCAAGGGGGATACGCTCCTTGTTGGCAGCGATGGCGGCTGCCTTGAAGATGGCGTCGACCTGTTCCTGGGAGAATGTGGCGTAGACCTTCTGGGCCTTCCTCACCCTTTCGATCAGGGCGGAGAGGTCTTGACTGGCTTTCAGCTTCTGGTTCTCGTCCATGTGAGAAAACCTCCTATTAACGGCAACATTATAGGTAAAATGCTCATTCTTGTAAATCGAAAAATGCAAATTTTGAGCATTTTTACCATCTTAAATGGTTGAATGCTCATTATTTGCGCATTTGCTCATCCATGGAGGGCACTTTCGACTTTTTTCTGTGCACACTTTCCATTTTCCTTTCTGCTTACCGGCGTAGAAGACGTTCGAAAACTTTCGTCCAAAACCCTCTCGTCCTTCCTTTGCTCGCCCTGGCTGGCATACCCATGTCTTTTCCATCTCCTTTCGAAAGCCCTTGAATCCCTTTCCGATCTATGTTATCTTTAACAAGCACGTTTTTTCAGGCGCATGCATATAATTTGAAGGAGGATAGCGAGATGTCTAGAAAATGCCCGCTCACTGGCAAGGGACCGATGTCCGGAAGCAATGTCTCCCACTCGATGAGGCATACCCGCAGGAGATGGAACGTCAACCTGCAGAACACCACCATCGTCATCGATGGCAAGAAAACCCGTGTCCGCATCTCCACTTCGGCCATGAGGACGCTTCGCAAGAACGCCAAGAAGGCTGAGGCGAAGAAGGCCAGCACCACTGCCGAAGCCACCGCCGCCTAACCTTATACGCTTGGCCCCCGCAATGGGGGCTTTTCGTTTCTCTGAAAAATGGGGCTCCCTGCAGAACCCCATTTTTGTTTTCGCTTTTAGATCAAGGAACTTCCCTGGGTGAGGATGATGTCGAGGAAGAGGAGGAAGCTTTCGAGATTGAGAAGGGCAAGGGCGATCCATTCATAGAGGGAGAGGAAGTTCACCTTCGGCTTGACGTAGTAGGTCGCCCCGTTTTCCTCCGTCCTATCCAAACGCGCCCAGTTCTTCAGCTTCGGATTGAAGAGGGCGAAGAAGAAAAGGAAACCGACGATCCCGACGATGACGGCGATGGGAACCAAGACATGCCTCTCCAATAGGATCCCGCCGGGGATGATCGTGATGAAGGAAAAGAGGATGCTTCCCAAGGAGAGGAAGGAAAAGCCGGAGAGGGCGGCGATGATATGTCCCTTGTAGTGGCTTAGGGGCAGGAGATTGGAGGCCAGGATCGAGAAAGCGGAAAGGGCGAGGAAGAAAAGAAGGCACAGGGCATAGGTCGAATCCAGGGCGAGGAAGAAGAAAGACATGCCCAGGACCACGAAAAGGATGTTCAAGGACAGGATGACATAGAGGAAAAGGCGATAGGAAAAGGGAAGGTCCTTATAGAACTCGTAGGGAAAGGAATTGCGGAAATGGTTCCTCTCTTCCTTCAGCAAAAGGGAATTGCCATAGGCAAGAAGGACGAAGTAGGCGATGGAGAGGGCAAAGCCGGCAAGAAGAAGGCCGCTTGCCCAGGGAAGGAACCGTTCCATTCTCTCTTTCCTCGGTTGGTCTATCCTATTCTATCATCGGAAGGGAATTTTGTAAGCGTGTCAAAAAAGGCCACAGGATCCTGACTATGGAAGAAGCTTGAGCCGGCGATGAGGATATCCGCTCCCCGCTTGCGGCATTCCCTTCCCGTCTTCTCGTTGATGCCGCCATCGACCATGATCTGGAAGGAGAGGTTGTTGCTCTTGCGGAAGTAGTCGAGCATGGAGATCTTGTCCAAGGCGCTTTCCATAAACCCCTGTCCCCCTTTCCCAGGGACGACGGACATGACAAGGAAGAAGTCGGCCAAGGACTGAAGGGGCATGACAAGGCTTGTCTGTGTTTCCGGGGAGAAGGCGATGCCTAAACGGAGGTCGGGATGCTTTTTCTTGAAGCGCTCGATCCCAGGAAGGAAAGGGGCTATGGTCTCATAGTGGAGGGAGATCTCCCTGGCTCCCAAGGCATAGAAGCGCTCCAGATGGTGAAGCGGGTTCTGGACCATCAGATGGACGTCAAAGGCTATCTTCTTGTGGTATTTCCCAAAGAGGGGGATGAAGAGATGCTCGCCAAAGGAGATGTCCGAGACGAAGTTGCCATCCATGACGTCATAGTGGACAAAGGCAATCTTCAGCCTGACCAGAAGATCCATCGCCTTCTTGAGATGCAGGAAGTCCGCCGCCAATAGGCTTGGGCGGATCAGCGTCTTTTTTTCCATTTGCTGGCCTCCTTCACTTCCTCATGTATCTTGCAATAGTCGTCATAGCACCAGGATGGGATCTTTCCTTCCCTTAGGGCCTTGAGGATGCCGCAGTCCTTGGCCGAGGCAAGATGAAGGCAATCGACGAAGCGGCAGTCCTTGGAGAAGCCTTCGAATCCCGGGAAGAAGGTCGAAAGCTCCACCTCGTTCATGTCGACGATCTGGAAGTCGGAGAAGCCGGGCGTGTCATAAAGATAGCCATCCCGGAAGGGAATCAGGATCGTCTCCTTGGTCGTATGCCTTCCCCTATCGACGTCGGGATAGAGGGCGTCCACCTTCCGCCTCAAGGTCGGATCGAGGGTATTCAAAAGGGTGCTCTTGCCAACGCCCGTCTGGCCCATGAAGGCGACTTTCCTCCCGCTGAGATAGCTTTCCAGCCTGGGAAAGTCATAGGCCTTCTTGTCCAGGGAGGAGAGGAAGAAGACCGGATAGCCTAGCCTTTCATAATAGGAGAGCTTTTCCTTGGCCATCTGGATCTCCCCTTCCGTTAGCAGATCGCACTTGTTGACGAGAATCGCGGCATGGATGGAGGAGAAGTTGACCATGGAGAGGAACTTGTTGAGAAGATAGGTGGAGAAGGCGGGTTTCTTCAGGGAATTGATGATCAGGATGCTATCGGCATTGGCTAGACGCGGCCTTTGGAGATAGCTCTTCCGGGGAAGGACGTTGTGGATGAAGCCTTCCTCGTCCAGCTCGACCAAGTCGCCGATAACGATTCCCGTCTCCCGATAGGTGATCTTGCCACGCTTGTGGCTTTGGATGATCTCTCCGCCCTCTTCCGGAAGGAGGGAATAGCCCAGAGAGGATGAGGAAAGGACCAGGTATTTAGGCATCCTTGTTCTTCTTGACTTCCCTGGCCGCCTTCTTCAGGGCCTTCTTCTTGGCGCGGATGTCCTTCTTCTCCTCGTAGTCGACAAGGGAGCTGCGGTGGAAGAGGCGATAGAAAAGACCGGCCTTTCTTTCCAGAAGGGACGGGTTCTTCAGGATCTTCTCGATCTCCCTTCTCAGCTCCTCGACGGAGTTGTAGCGGTCCATCGGCTCCTTCTCGCAGCATTTGTAGATGATCTGTTCGATGCAGGGCGGCGTCTTGGGATTGAACTTCTTGATGGAGGGGAACTTCTCCTTGATGTGCATCACGGCGACGGTGAGGTTGCTGGCGCTATCGAAAGGCACGCGGGAAGTGATCAGCTCGAAGAAGGTGATGCCCATGGAGTAGATGTCGCTTCTTTCCGTGGCCGGATTTCCCTGTCCGACTTCCGGGGCCAGATAGTGGACCGAGCCGATGACGACCTGCTTCTGGGTGACGTGGCTGGCGTTCTGGAAGATGGCGATGCCGAAATCCCCGAGCTTGATCGTCCCGTCCTTGGTCAGATAGATGTTCTGGGGCTTGATGTCCCTGTGGATGACACCGTGCTGATGGGCGTACATGACCGCGGAGCAGAGCTGGTACATGATGTCGCAGGCCTCCAGGAAGGAGAACTTCCCCCGGACGTCGAGGATTTCCTTCAAAGTCTGGCCATTGACAAACTCGTTGACGATATAGGGAAGGCCACGATAGGAGCCGACGTTGAGGACCTTGACGATGTTCTGGTGGTTGAGGCTAGCCGCAGCCCTTGCTTCCCGCTCGAAACGGGCGAGATTGGCCTTGTCGGCAGCCGTCTCCCGGCGCATCATCTTCAGGGCGACGTCCTTGTCGGTGATGAGATCGTGGGCCTTGTAGACGATGGCCATGCCGCCTGATCCCAACTGGCAGAGGATCTTGTAGCGGTCATCGACGATCTCGTTTGTCCGATCGTACTCGTCCATCTAGAAATTCTCCCAGAGGGAAACGGCGATGTTGTCGGTTCCCTTGTTGGCCAAGGCTTCCTGGATGAGCTTTTGGCAAAGAGAGGAGGCTTCCTCATAGGAAGAGAGGATCTCGGCGATCTTTTCCTCCGAGACGGCATTGTAGAGACCGTCGGAGCAAAGAAGGAGGATATCGTAGTTGGTGTTGTCGATCGTCCGTTCCTGGATCTCGTTGAGGTCGGGATTGATGCCGATGGCATTGATGAGGAGGTTCCTTTGGGGATGGGTCTTCATCTCGCTCTTGGTGATCTTCCCGGTCTCGAAGAGAAGCTCGACATAGGTCTGGTCGATGGTGATGCGGGTGAGGCCGTTCTCCTTGGAATAGAGATAGCAGCGGCTATCCCCGATATTGCAGACGATCGTCTTCTCCGGCGTGATGAAGGCGCAGACGGCCGTCGTCCCCATCTCCTTGTAGTCCTCGCCTGAAAGGGAGAGCTTGTAGATCCTTTTGTTGGCCTTCTTCAAGCCTTTCTTAAGGAAACGAAGGGCCCTTTCAGGACCATAGGCATGACGGATCGATGCAAAGTCGATGGAAAGCTCGTCGACGACGATCTTGCTTGCCATCTCGCCCTTCCTATGTCCGCCCATGCCATCGGCGACGACCAAAAGGGCACCGTATTGGCTATTGGCGGAATAGGCGGCATCTTCGTTGTTCTTGCGGGCGGTCCCGATGTCGCTCAGGCAGGAGAACCGTCTTTTCTTTTCACTTGTTTCTTGCATACTTAGCCCTCAGTTGTCCGCATGCGGCATCGATGTCGCTTCCGAATTCCTTGCGGATCGTCGATTTGATTCCCTTCGAGAGAAGATAGCGGTGGAAGGCCTCGATCTTCTCGTCGTCGCTTCTTAGAAGTCCCTTCTCCTTGACCGGATTGAGGGGGATGAGGTTGACAAAGCCATGGGTCGGATAGATGAGATCGTAGAGCTTCTTGGCATCGGCGATGGAATCGTTGAAGTCCTTGATCATGACATATTCGAAGGTACAGCGCCTTCCTCCGGAGTCCTTGTAGTACTGGATGACCACCGGAATCAACTGTTCCAGGGGATAGATCTTGTTGATAGGCATGATCTTGTCCCTTCTTTCGTTGTCCGGGGCATGGAGGGAGATAGCCAGGTTGACCTGGAGACCTTCCTTTCCATAGCGGAGGATGCCGGGAACGACACCGCAGGTGGAGACGGTGATATGACGGGCGCCGATATCCAGTCCGAAAGGCGAATTGACGTTGCGGACGAAGGAGAGGACATTGTCATAGTTGTCGAAGGGTTCGCCCGTTCCCATCACGACCACGTGGCTGACGCGGAGATTCTCGTCCTTCTTCTTGAGATAGCGGTCATAGGAGAGGACCTGACCGAGCATCTCCTCGGCAGTGAGGTTTCTCTTCTTCTTGAGAAGGCCAGAGGCGCAGAAAGCACAGCCCATGTTGCAGCCGACCTCGCTTGAGACGCAGACGGCATAGCCATAGACATAATGCATGAGGACGCTTTCGACCTCTTCCCCGTCCTTCATCCGGAAAAGGCTCTTGACCGTTCCGTCCTTGGATTCCTGTCTCACCGTGCATTCGGGGACATAGAAATCGTATCGTGCCTCCAGTTCCTCGCGGAAGGCCTTGGAGATATCCGTCATCTCATCGAAGGAAGTGACATCCCTCTTATAGAGCCAGGCATAGATCTGCTTGGCACGGAACTTGGACTGGCCGAGGGAGAGCATTTCGCTCTCGAGCTCCGGATAGGAGAAACCATATATGCTCTTCATTTTTCCCTCCTGAACAGGCAATAGTAGCCACCCTCTGTCCGGTACTGTCCGGGAAGAAGACGGAAATCAGAGACGAAGGCGAAGTTCTTTCGCAAGGACAGGAAGCTTTCCTTGACGTCCCTTGTCTCGACCATGGTCAATCCGGAATTGACGAAGAGGAGATAGCCATCCTTCTTGACGAAGTCGGAAGCGGAAAGAAGTTCCTGCGTCTGGCGATGGCAGGAGTTCGACATATCCTTCTCCGAAAGATCCGGAAGGACTTCCGGACGCATGCCAATCCTGCCGATGCCGATATCCGTCCCCTGCTGGACGACGAGATCCATCGCATCATAGGGGAAGTAGGTCTTCACAAGATCGCTTTGGCAAAGGAGGGGATGGACCTTCTCGTTGGCTTTGAGCTTGCAAAGCGTGTCGATTCCGCTGCGATAGCGCTCTTCCTTGGAAAAGACGGGCGTGATCCGCAATCCGGGAAGATCCTGATAAAGGGATGCCAGATAGCTTGCAAAGAAAGGAAGCCTCTGATTGAGAAGAAGGCAATCCATCTCCACAGCAAACTCCGGCAAGGAAGAAGCGGCAAGGGCCTTAATCAATTCCAGAGGATGATAGTGTCCCTCTTGCAGCATCTCCTTCTCCTTTCCTTCCATGTCCCGGCCAAGGAGATAGATAACGTCCTTGTCCGTCGGGATTTCCTTTACGCCATCGATCTTTCCTTCCGGAGCAAGGAAACGGTTCCGGACAAAGGTGGCATTCGGGATTTCCTTTATGGAAAGGGCAATCTCCCTTGCCTTCTCCGGGCCATAGGAAAAGACAAGATCCCTGAGAAGGAAGTCCGGAATCTCAAGGGCGATGGAATTGTAGGTATAGGGTCTCTTCTTCAAGGCTTCCGGAATGGCAAAAGGCAAAGCGGAAACCTTCTCCAGCTTTTCATAGGAAAGATCGCAATTCCCGGAAAGACGCATCGAGAAATAGGTCGAATAGTAGCAGGACTTCACCTGTTCCCTTGCGATATCCTTTCTGTGCCTAAGCTGATAAAGCGTCACCAGGGCAAGATATCTCTCCTCGCTGTCCTTGGCATAGGAAGGGAAGAGGGAATCCACCTCGAAGGAAAGGGAAAAATACCGCCGCAGAACGGCAAAGACGTTCCTCTTCAGTTCCTTGACCGAAGAAGGCGAAATCTTCTCCATGGCGATGATGCGGAAGACCGTCTCACGATAGGTCTTTCCCTGGCCCAGGATACGTCTTAAGGCCAAAACCTCAGCTGAAAAATCTGGCATAGCAATCTCCGCAAATGATTATAGCCCAAAAGGTTCCCTGGATTAAGCGAAAGAAGCCAAAGAATGGGACAAGGAGCGTCACTATCGGAAAGACACTCGTCACAGAGAGTCCTTGCCTATCGTATTCTTCTTTGCATACTTCATTCATTGTCCCTCTGCTATTTCGGTGTGAAGCCCCTTCTTGAGGCAAACCATAGTGGACGACATGAATAAGGCAAGGAGTCTCATTGCTTTTCTCTTCCATATAGACAGATATCCTTGCCATCCCTTTCATATCCTTGCATTCCATTGGAAGATAGCCATCCAGATCTTGCCAACGACATCAGACTTCTTGTCGATTCCCTTGCCCCGATAAGAAGTCTTCCCAAACCATCGAAAGGAGGAGTGAATTCCCTTTGCTGACTTCAGGAGGAGATAAGACGAAAAATCAATAACAAACCCATGGGCAAAAAGGACTCAGTCTATGTTCCTGCAATAAAGCCCTTCATGGACAACGCGGTGGGAAGCACCGAAAGGAAGAGAACCGAAATATCAAAAAGACGGACTATCCCAATCTCCAGGACAATCCGTCTCTTCGTATCGCCTTCACCAAAAACAAGAAACTACTTAGCGAAAAAGACTACCACTTCCAAGGCTCACCATCCTCATTGTAGTGCCAGAAGTTACCGGGAGTCGAACCAGGATTCGTCTCGGAGTACCAGTAGACAGGAGCAGTCCCATTGAAGCTACTATTCCAACCACTTCCTGGCCTTGAACCCGCCATGCAATAGATGGTAAGAGAAGGACAGTTACCAAAAGCATCACTTCCCATGCTTGTCACGCTTTCGGGTATGACGACAGAAACAAGGGATTTGCAATCCTGGAAGGCAGAGCCTCCGATGCTCTGCAGGCCGTCGTTGAACGTCACGCTTTCGAGAGAACTGCAATACTGGAAGGCAGAGCCTCCGATGCTCTGCAGGCCGTCGTTGAATGCAGCCATCTTGATCGGAGCGCCGTAGAAGCAATACTCGCTGATTTCCGTCAGCTTCGTTCGTGACAAGTCCGCTTCGCCTAATTCGGTATCATAGAAGGCATAGCTTCCAATCTCCGTCAGCGTGGAAGGGAAATCGACATTGGTGATTTTCGTGTCATAGAAGGCATTGTTTCCGATGGTCTCAAGTCCTTCGGGGAGGACAACATTCTTAATAGCCGAGTTGGCAAAGCAGTTGTCACCGATGAACTCGATGGAACTCGGAAGCTTTACTGTCTCAACGTTCTTGTTTGCGCTGAAGGTTGCTTCAAGGCCGACGACACTCCAAGTGCCATGGGTTCCATCGCTGTAGGTCGATGGAATTTCGACACTCCTGACTGGAGCATTGGGATCTTCGTTGTAGGAACGGACGACATAGCCATAACGACTTGCGTCGTAGTAGAAAGTCAGCCTATCGGTGATATCCGTCACTTCCTCCCAACCCGCATAGAGGGTCACATCCTCTGTCGGGCTAAAGGGGAAGGAAACTTTCGTTGTCAGCTCTTGATTGGTATACCATCCCGTGAAGACGACGTTTCCAGGAACGTTGTCCAAAGACGGCATCGGGGAATCGATGCTCTTTCCATAGGTAACGGTGTATTCCGTCTGAGAAAGAGAACCATACTCGCCAACGTCGAAGGTGACTTGGTACTGCATGGCAACTTCCCGATACTGGGCAACATAGGTGATGTCTTCTGTGGCGGGAACAACCGTCGGACTCCAACCGGAGAAGTCAAAGGAAGTCGAAACACTGTTTGGCCTTGTCGGCGTCGCCCCATTATACGTAGGGATGGTGTTCCTATTGACATCTTCATCTACCTCAAGGACAGTACCATCATAGTTCACCCACGTGACGGTATAGGTCTCGCCTGTTAGCGACTGCCATCTTGCAATAAGTTCCAAGTCGGAATAGACAGGGGTCGTGTCGGTGAAGAGGCCATCCGATGCACCGTTTCCGGTATACCAGCCCAAGAACTCATAATCGTTGCGAGTGGGTTCCGGAAGATTCGGGATGATGGAACCATCGAGGACTTCATAGCTTGCGATAGCATCTGCAGGAAGCGTGCCTCCGTTTGAATTAAGGGTCACGATATGTCGAATCTGGGACAAGGTTGCGGAATAGCCGGTATCGATGTCATCAATATACCAATGGCCATTCTCGCCAATCGTGATGGTCGGGCTCGTTCCATCCTCCCCTTCGGCCTTGACACCCGTATTTTGACCATCGATATACCAATTGCCGTCGGTTCCAATCGTGATGGTCGGCGTCTCTCCGTCCTTGCCAACAGCCTGGATTCCCGTATCCACGCCATCGATGACCCATGTGCCATCGTCATCAAGCTCAATCGTTGGCGTATGCCCATCCTTGCCCGTCGCAGAAACGCCGGTATCGACATTGCCAATCCACCAATTGCCATTGGCGCCAATTCGAGGCGTAAGACCATCTTGGCCGTCTTTGCCGTTTTGACCATCTTTGCCGTCTTCGCCATTCGACCCGGCAGGGCCTTGCGGACAAGTCTGGCCAGTAATGGGGTCGCTTGAACTACAGGAAGCCATTGTGAAGAGAAGGGGAAGAACCCAGAGAAGCTTTGTTTTGATTTTCATTGTGCAGATATCCTTTCGTTAACCAAGTGTCGTCTCGTCATCATTTAGTGGCGGCAGGGTTTCCCGAATGCCGTAGATTTTCGTTGCCGTCCCGAACGACCATGTCGGAGAAAGATCGATATCCCCCTTCTCCTGTTCCAAGAGCACGGTTATTCCAGAGGGGTTGAGGCTATCGGAGAAGATTTCCGCCCCGAAGTCAGTCACATACTTGCTGATGAGGACATTCTGAAGATTTGTGTCATAGAAAGCATGGGTCCCGATGGATTTCAAGTAGGCAGGAAGACGGAAAAGGTTCAAAGAAACCGGCTCACCGTCAATGTAAGTCGAGACATATTCCCCTGTCAGTGCCGTGCCAGCAAAGGCATGGTCACCGATAGCAGTCGTTCCCTCCGGAAGCGAAGCGGCCTTCAAAGAAGAGCAGTTTTCAAAGGTGCGAGCCTTGATTTCCGTCACCTTATGGGGAATGGCAATTGAGGTCAGGGAGCTGCAGTTCATGAAGGCTCCCTCGCCAATTTCCTCGAGGCTTTCCGGAAGCGTCACTTTGCTAATGTCCAAACCGGCAAAAACATAATCGGCGATATCGATGACTTCGAAGGCTTCACCGGAAACCGATATCGTCTCGGGAACAGAAACAGAAGGTGTCGTTTGGCCTTCGCTGGCCTGGTAGCCAATGACAGAAGCCTTGCCTCCCGTTAGAAGGCGATAGGTAAGACCATTCTTGGTAAAGGTGAAGTTCGTCTTTCCTGTCTCAATGTTGGCAGGGCCATAGTGCCAGTCCTCTCCAAAGTCGATTGCGGAAGTGTCCTCATCCATGAAGGTAACATCGAGAGAGAAGGCCCCACGGATGGCATTGCTATCAATCTTTTCGATGCCTTCCGGAAGGGAAATGTTGGAAAGAAGCGGAAGGTTAGTCAGGGCATTGCTGGCAATATTCTTTACATTCTTAGGAACGAAGACGGATTTTATCGAATAGGGATCGTTTGCCTTAACGACGCTTTTGAATCCGTCGCCAAAAGCCGTCACAGGGACGAACCTTCTGAGACTAGGAACGTAGATTTGGTTAGGGAAGGCGACGGAAGAGGAATCACCGCATTGGGTATAGTCGATGGAAATGAGTTCGGCTTCCTTATCGATTGTATCCACAGCGAAAGAATACTGGGGACGAAGGGTGTCCGCGCTTGTTCCAAACAAGGTCGTATCCTCATCGACAAAGATCTCATCCCCTGGCATCAGAGAGCCCTCACCCGCATCCGACAGAGAATAGACATCGTTGACACCGAAAACCTCGGGAATTGTAAAGCCCTCCCCTTTCGGAGTCTGGAAAGTAATCTGCGTCGTCTGGAAGCCATCGACGAAGATAGGATATTCGAAGGACAGCGTGACATCGACAAGCGAAACGAACTTCGGAACATAGACGACATCCCCATCGACTTCATGGACGCCAACCGTATCATCATCTTGCTCGACAAAGCCGACGAAGGACGAGCCATAGGGAGATGAAGGATCCTTGGGAATTTCAGGATACGTGCCATAGGCAAGGGTCTGTTGGGAAAGCGTGAATCCCCAGCGATCCTGAAAGACGACCGAATAATCGCGGAATTTTTCATCGAAGGTGACATGATAGGCAGTGTCTCCAGAAACAGGCTCCAACTTCTCTTTTGTTCCGGAGAATTCATAGGTGTATTTCTTAGTTGAAGGATGTTTCATTTTGGACTTATCGATTATCGGAATATTCCCTTTATCGAATGTGACGACATCCAAGACTTCATCACCATCGACAAAACGGACATCAAAACGCTTGATGTGCTCATAGGTTGCCGTATAGGTCGCATTCTCATAGGCAGGAACGATTTCCGGAGTCCAGCCCGTGAAGGAGAAGGAATAGTCCTCCGTCTGTTCCAGTGTCGGCGTTGCGCCTCTATAGGAAGGCAACTCCCCTTTCTTTACCATCGACTGCTGGAGGATGGTGCCATCGGGATTGACGAAGGTGATGCGATAGCGGGCATGGCTATCCTCCTCTTCGGCTTCCACAGGTGGCGTCACGATATCGACATCGCCACCGATATCCGGCAAGCCAGTGTTGTCCTGTCTTTCCTGTTGGCCGTTGAGGTCATCCGGATTGGCCAAAAGGGCATTTCCGTTTCCTGTTGTTGAGCAGGAAGAAAGGAAGGTAAGAAGAAGCAAAGGCAAAAGCTTTCTCTTTTTCATTGAAGCACCTCCCTATCCAAGACGAAGTAGGAAGAATAGGTATGGTTCTTATAGCTATAAGTAAGCTGATAGAGGCTATCGTACATGCCGCAATCGGCAAGCTTTCCAAAGGAGAGGAGGCTTCCATCGATCGTGAATCCGGAATCCTTCTTGCCATAGGCGTAAAGGGAAATGGTTCCTTCCTCTTCTTCTGTCGCTTCCGTGGTATCCAGAATCAAGCCCTCCAAGGCAAAGGAAGCAAAGCCGGCATCAAAAGTCGTCTTGTCCTGCAAGATGCCTTTCTCACCGGAGAGGTTATAGGAAAGATGGACACCATTGACCATCGTCTTTCCGATCGCGTCGTAAATCTCCGTCTTCTGTCCATTTCCGGAAAGGAACTCTTCCTTCGTGGCCAGATGGGTATGATCCAGTTCATCCTTATAGATAACCGTATCGCCATCCTGATAGAGGAGAGAGGAGACACCGGGAAGAAGCTTCGTGGTGTTGTCCTTGTTCATGACGAAGGCATCATTGTTGACGATACCGACGATATCCTCCCCGATCTGATAGAAATTCCCTTCGGTATAGATGGGATCATAGTCATAAAGCTCGACCGGGGAAATGGTCTCATCCACGCTAAGGAGATAAAGATATTGCGAGAATTCCTGTCCATGCCGGATACGCAGAATGGCAAGAAGGGCACCATCATAGACATAGGAATCACCATAGGCCTTCTTGTAGTCCGTCTGCTTCAGAATCACATAGTCCAAGCCAAAGGCCACGGAGACATCGCCCGTTGTCAAATCGACGGCGTAGGCATAAGTCGAGATTTCCCCTGTCTTTCCGTCTTCTTCCGTATAGACATAGTAGATGGCACTATCGGTATAGATATAGTTTGTCGAGGCGACATTCGCTTCGTTTATCGGGAAGCTGGCGGGAATAATGCAGTTAAGATAGTTCTTCTCCGGTCCATAGAGATAGAAGCCATTCTCAATGGAGCCGACATAATATCCCTTCGAATTGATATGGAGGTCTGTCAAGGGTCTCAGTTCCTGATCCACGGGATAGGAAGAGAAGGGAATCTCCTTGAAGAAATAGCATCCCGTCCTCTCATCGAGGTAGGACTCAAAGGCCTTCCTGCCGATGCTCTCATCCTCAAGGATGAAGTCATAGACGAAATGGTCTTTTTTCTTCCTTGTGACGACATGGATAGGAGTCGGCTTCTTCCGAAGATAGGAGAGAAGATAGTTTCCGGCCAAGTCGACAAGGGAATAGGTATTGTTGTCGGGCTTAGAGACGATCACAAGGGGAAGACCGGAAACAGTCGTGACCGGAAGCGACGAAACAGGCACGGCAGAGGGATAGGACTCGATGATCCTACCATCGACATAGTCAAGAAGATAGCCAACATAGCTCTTGTCCCCGTCTTCTTCCTCCGTTGTCACCGTTACTGTAGCTAAGCGGGAAGGATAAGAAGCATTGAGGATTTTCAGCTTGTTCTCATAGGCGTTGAAGTTAGCGGAGACATCCCTGAGGGATGGGGAATAGTTCTTCTTCTCGTCTTTCATTTCGGAGAGATAGCGAAGCTTCTCATAGGGAAGGCGACCGAAAGTCTGCCACGATGACTCCTCTCCCTCTGTTTCCTGGCCACTGGAATCAAGCGATGAGGATACCTCCTCTGCCATGTCCGACGAAACGTCTGGACTGGAGATCGAGCTATCCGGAGTGGATGGTTCATTTGCGGAGTCCTCCGGAACATCCACGGAAATCGACGAGTGGGTGCTAGCACAGGATGTCAGAAAACCAATGGAAATAAGGAAAAGGGCAATGGAAATTCTTTTCTTCTTCATAAATCCTCCTACAGGGAAATATAACCACTCCGGGTAGTGAAATCAACGACTAACAAAGCATATTGTAATTATTGCTCTTACAAAACGAAAAGTATGATTTCTCAAAATTGTCACAAAAATAAGAGGCCTTACACCTCTCTGGAAAGTTAACACGATAATCGACTTCCCGCTGTGCCTTTCACGATATCCTTCTCCGCTTCTGAAAAATCGATAACGGATCTTCTTTCTTCCTATCTCCTAGCTAACGTTCAAGGAAAGCCGAACTTGGAACCGGAGTCTTGGAGAAGGCGTTGATAGGATCTATTAGCACGAAATCATGGTTTACTAAATCGTGTTTTAGGAATCTATTTGCAAAGGGTTGATTTCCATTTGCCAATAGGAATCTTTTCAAAAAGCCTTGGTGTTTAGGAATAAGCTGAGAGAGGATGCGTAACATGTTCCGAAGAAAGAATACGGGAAAAGCTTCATCATCCGCGAAACGGCGAAGAAGGAATTTTCGAACTCTATCGAAATCGATCTGCAAAAGGATTTCCTTGGCCCAAAGCCGTTCCAGGACATACGGACCGTCCAGGACTTCTTCCTTCAAGTCTCTGCCACCTATGGGAAAATAGGATCGATGGAAGACACCATCGTTTTCCTGGACGAAATCCGGACCTATCCGCATCTCATTTCCCTTCCCAAGCCCCTGCGGGAAGAAAGGCGCTGCCGATTCATAGGAAGCGGATCCCTTTTGGGCATTACGATGAAGTCCATCTTCATCCCGATGGGAAGCATCGAGGAGGTTCGCATGTATCCGATGGATTTTGAGGAGTTCCTTTGGGCACGGGGAGTCGGAGCGGATGTCATCGCCTATCTCAGGGAATGCTTTCAAAAACACCAGTCCTTTTCCGATGCCATACACAGAGCAATCCTTCGGCGCTTCCGGGAATATCTTCTGACCGGTGGCCTTCCCGATTCCATACGTGCCTTCCTTGACAACGATATCCGTGCCATGCGACAGAACCAGGAAAGCACGCTCGCCTACTACAAGGCCGATGCCGCACAATACGATTCCGACCATTCCCTCAAGATCCGGCGCATCTATGATTCCATGCGTTCCTCCATGGAAAACAAGGTGCAGCGCATTCGCCTCACGGAGATCGAAGGGAAAAAGCAGGCGCGAATCGAAAGATATCTTGACGAATTCGACTATCTCGCCCATTCCGGATGCGCCTTGGAAGTCGATGCCGTCACCGAATCCCACCTTCCCGCTTGAAAGTTCCGCAAGGAAGAATCTCATCAAGCTCTACTACAACGACGTCGGAATCCTGACTTCCATCCTTTTCCATGAAAACATCCAGACGATATTGAACATGGACAATGCCCTCAATCTCGGATCCGTCTATGAGACGGCCGTGGCGATGGAGCTTATCGCCCATGGGCATAGGCTCTACTATTACGGTCGGAAGAAGGTCGGGGAGGTAGACTTCCTCATCAATGACTACGACAAGCAGACCGTCCTTCCCATCGAGGTCAAGTCTGGAAGGCAAGGCTACGACTTCCGCGCCCTTCCAAGGCTTGTCAATCCAAAAAGGTTCCTATTGCCTTCCGCGGGGCTATCTTTTCAGCAATCGAAACGAGATCAAGACGGAAAACAACATCACGACATTCCCTATCTATATGTCGATGTTTCTCTAGATTTCCATCTCTTTGCCTTTCTTCGAAAAAAAGGACATACGAACCTTATTAAGAGCCACTTGACTTTAAAATCTTTGCCAAACGCCGAATGATATACCACTGTGAAACTTTTGGTTGGTTTAAAACAAAAGCGTGGGGCAGGAAGCAAAATGAAAGCGGAAATCGAATTCCTGAAAAGCCAATACGAAAGAAAAGGAAGAAGCCCTGTTGTCCTCTACGGCATAAGGCGTATCGGAAAGACAAAAACGTTGTGGGTATTTCGTAAAGGAAAGAAGCCATTGTCTTCCAATCATCGCTTTCCTTGCCTTCCGTTTCGCGTTGTGGCAAAGACAGAATCCAGAAACATTGACATGAGCACAGTCGGGAATGGGTCATCCTCAAACTTCACATCATCCTCAAACACGTCATCCGTGTATCGGTTATAGTCGATGTTGCTATAGGTCTTAATGCTTTCATCGACCATGGTCAATAAAAATACACGTTTTGTACTCCTTTATGTAAAATTAGCTATTTCAGTGCCATTTATTTTGGAAACGTGTATTTTTTATACTGTTTTCCAATTGGAAAAGTGTATTTATAACCCACTTTTCCAAACTAAAACGATTCCAATATCCTAAAGAGCCTCGCCCGCGCCATCCAAAAAATCCCGCCTCTTTCGAAGCGGGGCAGCAAATCCTACTTTCCGAAATGCCGATAGTCTCTCTCAAGGATTCTGTCGAAGGCGTTGGATATCCTGGTATTGAGATCAATCGCCCTATCGACGTATTCCTGAAGCTCGTCGATCGTGTTTTCGTAGATCCTGGGGTCTTCCTTGGCAAGATCGGAAGCGGTGTTGAGGAAGAAGTAGGAGACGATGTAGTTGCGCTTGAGGAGCAAGGCGTGAAGCTCCTTTTCGTCCTTGACGGATAGGCCGTGTCCAAGGAGGTCCTTCTCAAGGGTGGAGACGTCCTTTCCCTGGCTTTCGACAAGCTTGGTCCGGGCCACACTTTCCAAAGCCTCTATGTTCTCCTCGGTGTTTGTCTGCGGGGAGAGATGCTTGATGCCGTCAAAGAAGGTAGCAAGGCGATAGGCATTAAAAAGCGTGTACTGGAACACCTCAAGGAAGCGTCCGGTCAGATAGGTAATCCGTTCGAGATAGGTCATCCTCTACTCCTTTCCTGAGTCGAAAAAGGGCTCGACTGGCGAGCCCTTGCCATTTCTGGGTCTATCGGAGAATTAGTCCTGGTTGGACTTGACGTCCATGACCTTCTTGCCCTTGTAATAGCCGCAGCTCGGGCAAACATGATGGGGACGGACGGTCGCTCCGCAGTTGGGGCAGACGCCGACGTTGACGGCCGTGAGACCGATATGTCCTCTTCTGATTCTCTTCTTGGTCACTCCCGTTCTTCTGAAAGGTACTGCCATGGTCTTATCCTCCGTTTCTGCTTAATATTTCATCGATGATGCAAAACAGCAACAAACATTATACCGATGGACATCGGAAAAGTAAACAGAAATTTCCGTCGGCATCATTTCCAGGTGATGGACTCGTAGAGACGGATGTACTCTTCGGCCGATCTTGCCCAGGAATAGTCGCCCTTCATGCCTTCCTGGATAAGCCTATCAAGGCCGGGATTGTAGAAGTAGCGGGAAGAGGCGATGAAGCAGTTCATGTAGGCCGTCGGGTCGGCGTTATTGAAGACAAAGCCCGTCGCGGAATAGCCGAGGCTGATATCCTTGACCGTGTCGTTGAGGCCGCCGACGTTGCTGACGATCGGGACCGTGCCATAGCGCATGGCGATCATCTGGCTGGTGCCGCAGGGCTCGAAGTAGGAAGGCATGAGGAAGAAGTCGCTGGCGGCATAGAGAAGGTGCGCCAGGTTCTCGTCATAGCGCTTGACGAAGTAGACCTCCGGATGCTGGAGGGCATTGGCCAGGACCTCGTTTTCCATGTCGCCCGTACCGATGATGATGAGGCGGGAATCCGATTTCTTCAGCTCGCCCATGCAGGAAATGAGCCTATCGATGCCCTTCTGTCCGGAAAGGCGGGTGATGCAGGAATACAAGGCACCGCGGAAGGAAGTGGACATGCCAAGATCGTTGAGGATCTTCTCCCTGTTGGCCCGCTTTCCGACCTTGTAGTCATAGAGGGTGTAGTTCTTGGCCAGCTTGTCGTCCGTCGCCGGATCCCAGATATCGACGTCCAGGCCATTGACGATGCCGACGAAGTCGTTGTGCCGGCACCAGTCGAGGATCGCCCCGATACCGCCAAAGCCATCGTGGTCGTGGAGCAGTTCCTGGCAGTGGGTGCGGCTGACGGTAGTGATCTTGTCCGCCGTCATGATGCCGGTCTTCAGGTAGTTGAAGGAATCGCCCATGCGGACAAGGCCGGAATCGAAGCAGTCCGTATGGAGATTGAAATAGCGGCGAAGATCGTCCCGTGAGGCCCAGCCCTGGAAGGCCGGGTTATGGATCGTCAAAACCGTCTTGATGGGCTTGGGATTGAAGCGGAGAAGGAGAGGAAGGACAGCCGTCTGCCAGTCGTTGCAGTGGACGACGTCATAGTCGTTGTGGCGGGTGAGGAAGGTGTTGACGGCCATCATGAAGCAGGCAAAGCGCTCGTTGTCGTCGCCATAGCCGTACATGCCATCGCGATCGAAGCGGTCCATCGCCGTGAAATAGAAGTCGATGTCGTCGATCCTGTGGTGGAAGACGCCACAGCCCTGGGTGCGCCAGTCCATCTTGAAGTCGAATGTGTCGTAAAGGTCGGTCAGGACTTCCTGGTGCTTGTCGCGGATGGCCTTGTAGAGAGGAAGGATGACGGAAACCGCATGTCCCTTGTCCTTGAGGGCCTTGCCGAAGGAATAGATGAAGTCGGCCAGTCCCCCGGACTTGATATAGGGAAGGGCTTCGCTTGTTACCAAGAGGATTTTCATCAGACAATGTCTCCCTGGGCGATGTAGAGTGGGTTGTCGGGCGTGCCGACGATCTCCTTGACGTGGATGACCTGGGCTTCCTTGTCGACGATGGCATTCTCGATATGGATGTTCTCGCTGATGATGGCGTCACTGCCGATGACGGCGTTCTTGATCACGACCCCGCGATGGACGCGGACGCCACGGCCGAGGATGGAGTTGACGACCGAGCCTTCGATGATGGAACCGTTGGCGATATAGGAATTGGAGGCGCTGCCGCTCTTCTTGTAGAGGACAGGGGCCGTATCGTAGGACTTGGTGTAGATGGGCCATTCCTCGTCAAAGAGGGAGGAATAGGTCTCTTCGTTAAGAAGGTCGAGGGAATACTTCAGGTAGTTGCTCAGCGAATCGAAGGACTGGACATAGCCATCGTGGCGGACGGCACGGATGAGGACGGAGGGAGAGATGTGGTTGAGGGTATCGGAAAGGGAGAAGAAGGCCGAGGTTCCCTGGGCATACTCCATGAGGCTCTCCAGCATCGGATAGTCCATGATCATGGTACCCATGGAGATATCGCCTTCGTCCGACTCGCCGCGGTTTGTCTCGATGCGGGTGACCTTGCCCCTTTCGGAGATGTAGATCTTGCGGGCACCGATAAAGGAATTCTTCAGTCCCTTCCTGTGCGTATAGAGAAGGGAGATGCGGGAACCGGAAGCGATATGGTCGGCAAGAAGGGCCTGGAAATCCGCACGGAAGACCATGTAGGGAGGGGCGATGACGACATAGTCGGGCTTGATGGCGCGCAGGAACCAGCGGTTCTCGAAGAGATCGGCGACGTCGGTGTTGTATCCGGGATTGGCGATGTTGGGCTCATCGTAGAGAATCTGGAACTGGCCGATCTTGGTGTTGTTGATCCAGGAGTTTCCGTTTCCGACATGGCGGGAGAGGGAACGGATGTGGTTCTGGCAGAGGATGCCGATAGAAGGGATGCGGGAGTTGAGGAAGTTGGAAAGCTGGAAGTCGATGAAGGCATATCTTCCCAGGAAGGAGGTGGAAGCGACGGAACGATGCTTCGTCATCGGCCCGAACTCGGGGCTGTTGAAGCAGTCGACCAAACCTAAAACCTTGATTGCCATAGTTAGTCTTCCTCCGTGTAGAGAACGATGTCGTCCTTGGTTCCGATCTTGTCCGAATCCACGACGACAGAAGAGCCGATGATGGCGTTCTTGACCGTGACGCCGCTCTTGACAACGGCGCCGGGCATGATCATCGAATCCTGGACGAGAGCGCCCTTCTCGACGACGACCTCGTTGGAGATGACGGAATGGACGCACTTGCCGTGGATGACGGCACCCTGATTGACGATGCAGTCATCGACCGTGGCCGTCTTGCTGATGAGCTGCGGACGGGAGAAGGTATCGGCGGAATAGACCTTGAAGTCCGAGGAATAAAGGCGCAGGGTGCAATCGGGATCAAGAAGGTCCATGTTGGCTTCCCACAGGGAGTGGACGGTACCGACGTCTTTCCAATAGCCGGAGAAGGCATAGGCGAAGAGTCTCTTTCCGGCCTTGAGCAGGGTCGGCAGGATATCCTTTCCGAAGTCATGGCTGGATTTCTCCAGGGCATGGTCGGCAACAAGACTATCGCGAAGCAGCTTGTAGTTGAAGATATAGATACCCATCGAGGCCAGGTCGGATTTCGGATGCTTTGGCTTCTCCTGGAACTCGGTGATGCGGCTTTCCTCATCGGTGAGGACGATACCAAAGCGGCTGGCCTCGCTCATGGGCACGCGGATGGTGGCGATGGTGACGTCGGCGGCGTTCTTCTTGTGGAAAGAAAGCATCTCGGAATAGTCCATCTTGTAGATATGATCGCCCGAGAGGATGACCACGTACTCGCAATGCGTCTTGTCCAGCCAGTCGATGTTCTGGTAGATGGCATCGGCCGTTCCCAGATACCAGCTGGCCCCCAGCGGCGTCTCCCTCGGCGGCAGGATGGACGTCAGAGCGCCGGTGCCGTTAAGACCCCAGTTCCTACCGGTCCCGATGTAGGTGTTCAGGGCCGTGGACTCGTATTGCGTCGCGACGCCGACCGCGGAGATTCCGGAGTTGGCACAGTTGGAGAGAGGGAAGTCGATGATCCTGTATTTCCCGCCAAAAAAGACTGCAGGCTTCGCAATCTTGGCCGTCAGGGAGTGGAGACGGGTGCCTCTTCCTCCGGCCAGGATGACTGCTACCATCTCTGCTTTCATTCATAGCCTCCTTGTTGTAAACGCTTTCAACAGAAAATATTATAGAACATCGTTTTTGGATAGGAAAGCCAGAAATGTCAAATAATGGTAAAAACCGGCTTTTTCACCGCAAACTGCCGCTTGGATTTCCTTGTTTGTCTTTTGGAAAGAGAAATCAAGATGCCCACATGGACCTTCCGACAGGGAAATCCTGTCCTCTTTCCGGCAATTCCCTTTTCCCCTGGAGCTTTTTCCTGTATACTTTCTGTAAGCGTTTCCAAAGGAGAACAACATGTATCATCCCGAAAACATCCGCAATGTCGCCGTCGTCGGCCATCAGGGAAGCGGAAAGACGAGCCTTGTCGAATCCTTGGCCTACAAGGCCGGATTGATTGCAACCAAGGGCGAGGTCGAGAAGAAGAATACCCTCTCCGACTACCTCCCCCAGGAAAAGGAGAAGCAGGTCTCCCTCTCCTCCAGCGTCATCCCCATCGAGCACGAGGGCTACAAGATCAACCTCATCGACCTTCCCGGAAACGACGACTACATCTTCGAAACGATCGGCATCACCCGTCTCATCAAGGGTGCCATCCTTGTCATCGATGCCAGCAAGGGCGTCCAGACAGGAACGATCAAGGCTTTTAAGCTGCTGAGGAAGAGAGGCGTTCCGATGTTCCTTTTCCTCAACAAGATGGACAAGGAAAACGTCGACTTCAATGTGCTCTACGAGGATATCCAGGAGAAACTCGACAGCAAAAAGTGCGTTCCTTTCTCCTATCCGATCGGACGGAAGGAAAACTTCGACGGCTTCGTCAACGTCGTCGAGCTCAAGGCCAGGAAATACAACGGCGTCACCTGTGAGGACGATGTCATCTACGAGGACAAGAGGGAGATCGTCTTCGCCCTCCACAACAGGCTCTGCGAGGCCGTCGCCACCGTCAACGATACCCTTCTGGAGCGTTTCTTCTCCGGCGAGCCCTTCACCAACGAGGAAATCCGCTTCGGCTTGAGGGAAGGCGTCCTCAAGGGTGAGCTTTATCCCATCATCGTCGGCTCTGCCACAAAGGACATCGGCATCAATACCTTGACCAACATGCTCGTCAGCTATCTTCCTTCCCCCACAGACCTCAAGCCCATGGAGGCCACAAACGATAAGGGAGAGGAAGTCCATGTCCAGACAAGCCTTGAGGAACCGACCTCCCTTGTCGTCTTCAAGAACACCTACAATTCCTATCAGGGCCTGGTCTCGATCTTCAAGGTCCAGTCGGGCGTCCTCCATGCCGGGGATGTGCTGACCTGCCTTAACAACGGCAAGGACTATGCACTCAACAATCTCTTCTCTGTCTGCGGCGAGAAATTGACCCCGATCAAGGAAGTCTCCGCCGGCGACATCGCCGCCGTCACAAGGCTTGAGGATATCCACCTCTCGGCGACTCTCTCGGACAAGAGCCACCCCATCCGCTACAAGGAAGTCCACTATCCGACGCCGACCTACTTCACGGCCATCGTCCCGGAGACGAAGAAGGATTCCGACAAGCTCTTCCCCGTCGTCGGCAGGATGTCTTTGGAAGATCCGACCCTTTCCCTGAGGAAGGAAGAGACGACCGGACAGATCCTCATCGGCGGCCTTTCCAAGACCCACCTCAACGCCATCCTCGAACGCCTCAGGAACGAATACGAGATCCATTTCTCAACCGAGAAGATAAGGATTTCCTACCGCGAGGCCATCACCAAGGCAGGCGAGGCCGAAGGACGCTATGTCAAGCAGACCGGCGGCAGCGGATACTACGGCGTCGTCCAGATGCGCTTTGAGCCGGCCGAGAAGACCTCCTTTGAATCCACCGTCTTCGGTGGCCATATCGACAAGGGCTACTTCCCGGCGGTCGAGAAAGGCTTTTTGGAGGCCCTCAATAACGGCGGTCTCATCGGTGCCCCTGTCCTCAACGTCAAGGCCACGCTTCTGGATGGCAAGCAGCACACGGTCGATTCCAACGAAATGGCCTTCAAGAACGCGGCGATCCTGGCCTTCCGCAACGCCTATCCCAATTGCGGACCGATCCTCCTTGAGCCCTACGACAGGATCACCATCGACTGCGAGAACGACTACCTGGGTGCCGTCCTTTCCGATCTCAGCAAGAGAAGGGCACGGATCCTCTCCACGGACGAGAACAGCTCCGGAAACCTCGATGTCGTGGCGATCGTCCCCCAGGCCGAGATTCAGGAATACGCAAACGAGCTCAAGGCCTTAAGCAAGGGAACGGCCTTCTTCAACCGCGTCTTCGAGGATTACGAGGAAGTCCCGCACAAGCTCCAGGAAGAGATCCTGAAGGAGCATCAGGAGAAGAAGTAAGGAAAAGGATTCCTCAAATACACAGCAGACAAAAGGGGCAGGCCCACGACCTGCCCTTTCCTTTGTCTAGTTTTGTCTCTTATGGTTGAGCGTGTTTTCCTCGCCTTCTTCAAGGACCGCTTCCGTTTCCGGGCGATAGATGATATGGTCCTGGAGATGGGGATAGAAGTGGAAGAGGACAGCGCATCCCACACAGCCCGTCAAGGCGCCAAGGCAATCGGCGACGATATCATACATCGTATCCTCAAGGGCAAAATGGTATCCACCAAACTGGCTGAAGAATGCGGCGATTTCCTCCTGGGAGAGCTGGAGAACGCCATCGGCATCGATCCGGTCGTAGAACTCCGAGGGGATATACTTCTGCATGTTGGTTCCGGCAATCTGGTTGAAGGTAAACTCATACAGTTCCCAGAAGGCCTGGAAGGCGATGGCAAAGAAGAAGGCAAAGATCAAAGCGAAGAGGACGTGGTGCTTCCCCTTGTTCGTCTTTCCCAAAAAGTACTTGGCAAGGACATAGCCGCCTAGGGCAAGCTCGGCCGTCGCACAGAAGTGGAAGATCTTGTCCATGCCCGGGAAGTAATAGTAGAAGGTCAAGGCCTCGCCGAGGATGATGGCGGCAAAGAGATCGACGGCGATGAGGATGTCGATCAGGTGGGAGAACTTGATCTTGAAGAGTTTCTCCACCAAGACCGGCGCAAAGATGCCGACGATGCCCGAGGCGGTGGCGATCGTGATGGTCTGGGCCTGGGTGATGTCCCAATAGTGCGTCGCGCCGCAGATGGTCGTGCCGGCAAGGACCATCAGGACGAAGTAGACGAGCGCCTCGATCGGATAGAAAATCCTGCGGAAGAGATCCATTTCCATTTTCCTCCTATTCCTGGATGTTGAGAAGCGAGTCGGTAAGGGCAAGGACCTTCTTGGCATAGCGCTTCTTCCTTCTCTCAAGCCAGTTCTTCCCGAAAGGATAGGTGACAAGGAGAATAAAAAGGCCAAGAATGCCCAAAACGACGCCAAGGGTGAAACTTGCCTTCAGTGCCTCAAGGCAGATGGAAAGCCCGGCACCGAAAAGGAGGATGCCGAGAATGCCAAGAAGGAAAGAGACGATTTCGACAGGCCTTCTTATCTTCTTTTCCAGGTTCTTCAGCTCGACATACCTTTCGTCCTCTTTTTCCGCGGGGAGAGCGTCTTTGCGGAAAGCGGGGATGTCGTTTCTTTTCCTTAGGTCCATTCTTGCCTCCTTGACGTCTTCCTTTTCATTCTAGGAGGCATGTTTTAGACCTATGTGAAACTTTTGTATTTTGTTTGTGTGGCTTTTGTAATTGTTTTGTTAAAGGACAGAAAGAGACTCGTCCATCACTCCTTTTCCTTCTCCCCCTCCTGGAGGGCCTTGTTGGAAAGGGAGAGGATCTCCGGCCCGTAGCGCTTCTTCAATGCCCGTTCTAGGAAGATATGGATAGGAAGGGACAGAAGAAGAAGGACGATGCCGACGATGGTCAAGGGAATCCCGATATGGAGGAGCTTCCATTTCAAAGAGAAAGCCATTCCCAATCCAAAGGAAGAGAAACCTAGAAGGCCGACGATGAGGGAAGGATAGAAGGCAAGGCGTCTTACCATCTTGTCGAGCTTCTTGATCTTGGTCATGGCCGATCCGGCATTCGTATCGAGATACTTCTCCCTTATGGCCTCGATTTCCTTCCTCTCCTTGTCGGTAGGTGCCCGATAGGAATAGGAACTTTTTTCGCCCTTGTTCCTCATTGTCCTTCCTCCTTGAGCTTCTGGGTGATGACGAAGGTCGTCCCGACACCGACTTCGCTTTCCACCTCGATCGTCCCGCCAAGGCGGTCGATGACTTTCTGGACCAAGGCAAGGCCAAGGCCGTTTCCATTCTTGGCGTGGGAGGTGTCTTCCTGGTAGAACTTCTCGAAGATATGCGGCAGGTTCTCCTTGTGGATTCCCGTGCCTTCGTCCTGGACCCGGAAGACGACTTCGTCATCCTTCTTCTTCAAGGAGACGAGGATCTTTCCGCCATCCTTGGTGAACTTGACGGCATTGGAGAGGATGTTGGAATAGACGATCTTCAGGAAGGAAGGCTCGCTGACGAAGCGGACGTCATCGATATCGCATTCCAGCTGGATGTTCTTCTCCTCGATTTTATCCTCATAGAGAAGGATGGTCTCGGAAAGGATTTCGTCTGCCTGGACAATCTGCATGTCCGGAAGGATTTTCTGGTTCTCAAGCCGGCTGAGGCTGAGGATGTTCTTGACAAGCTGGGAGAGGTTATTGGCCGTCGTCTCGATGGTCTGGAGATACTTCTTCCTTGTCGCTTCATCCAGATTGGGGTCCTGAAGGGCCTTGGCATAGCCGGAAAGGATGGCAAGAGGGGTCTTCATCTCATGGGAGACATTGGAGATGAAATCCTCCTTGAGGACCTCGTTCTTCTCCAGCTCCTCGGCCATCTTGTTGAGGTTATCGGCAATGAGGGAGAACTCCAATGGGGAAAAGCGGTTCTCCTCCAAGGGAAGGCGGCTTTTGAAGTCCCCCTTTGCGATGAGGGAGGTGAAGTCTGTTATCTTCTCCACGGGCTGGTCGATCGTCCACTTCCTTCGGGCGATGTCCAAGAGGCCGCTCGTCAAGGAAAAGAAGAGGATACAGAGGGCGATAAGAAGGAAGACGACAAAGGGCCTTCCGGGAAAGGTCTCCACCGCCTTGTTGTAGACAAAGATGCTGATCGTGACGATGATGAGGAAGTAGATGCTCTGAAGCAGAGTGCCGGCGATAGAGAAGCGCCATTTTCTTTTCCTGTTCATGATAATACCGCCTTGTAGCCCAAGCCGTGCATGGTCACGATGCGAAAACCATCGCACTCAGCCGTCTTCTCCCGAAGCTTCGACATATAGACATCCACCGTGCGGCTTGTGGCCGAGGAATCGTATCCCCAGAATTCATCCATCAGCTGCCCCCTCGTGAACGTCTTCTTCGGGAAGGAGAGGAACTTGTAGAGCAAGTCGAATTCCCTTACGGTCAGGTTCAGTTCCTTGCCATTGACATAGGCCGTATGCTCCTCCTCGTCCATGCGGAGATTGCCGACGACAAGTTCCTTCCGCATCTGGATGTTCGCCCTTCTAAGAAGGGAAGCAATCCTCAGAAGGAGGATATCCATATCAAATGGCTTCTCCACATAGTCATCGATTCCTAGACGGAATCCTCTTTCCTTGGAATTCTTGTCGTCCAATGCCGTCAGGAAGAGGATCGGAACCTTCTCATCAAGGGAACGCACCTTGCTTGCCAAGGAAAAGCCATCCAAAATTGGCATCATGACGTCCGTCACAAGGAGATCGATTTTCTCCCTTTCGAAGATCTCAATCGCCTCCTTGCCATCGAAGGCAGGAAAGACAGAATAGCCCTCCTTCTTCAATGTCGAGAGCAAAAGCTCGTTGAGGGCCTTGTCGTCTTCCGCAAGCAGTATTTGGACCATAATGCCTCCCAGATGTTTTCGTTAGCATAGCAAAGCGATGTTAAGGAAATATTAACGCCAAAGGAAATCCACGGCCATTCCTTTCGACTTCCTGCTATCTGGAAGTTCTGGAAGCTATCTAGAAGTTTGCTAGAAGCTAATTAGAAGTTTACTAGAAGTCGTGCTAAAATAGGAAGACGAAGGAGGCGTCCCATGAGTCCCATTCCCAAACTCAAGGAAGAGTTCGAGAGCACAACGAATGAATTCAAAAGAATCCTCGGCGATGGGGAAAAGGCCTATTCCTGGCTGAAAACCGTTGCCGCCTTTGCCAATACCCTTGGCGGAACGCTCTACGTCGGTGTTGAAGACAACGGCACGCCCGTCGGCATTCCCAAGGATCTTGTCGACAAGCAGGTCCAGCTTTTCCTCCGCAATGTCAAGGAACACATTCGTCCCATGCCCCTTTTCTCCTTCCGCTATCTTCCTGCCGAAAAGGATCTCTACGTCATCGAAATCACTATCCAGAAAAGCGTGGAGCCCCCGCTCATCCTCCATTTCCATGACATTCCGGCCATCTACGTTCGTGCGGAGGGACAGAATTCCCCGGCAAGCCGGGAAGAGATCATCCAGATGGTCCTTTCCGGAAAAGAGTCATCCTTTGATGAACAGAAGACGGACATTCCCTTTGACCCCAAGGACTTTTGCCGTCTCTTTGAAAGATATGAGCAGCAGACCGGACGGAAACTCGAGGAGAAGCAATTGCATGCCATCGGCTTTTTCACCGAAGGCGGAAAGCTGAAAAACGGCTCGCTTCTCTTCCGGGACGATTTCCACTCTCCGGACAATCTCGTCAAAATCACCCTTTGGGATGGTATCGACAAGGGAGGCAGTGTTTTCAAGAGCCTTGGCGAATTCAATGGCAACATTCTCGACGGATTGCAGTTCGTCCTCAAGACCATCGACGCCAACATGTTCTCTTACGAAAGAAAGACCGACAGCGGACGTCAAAAGGAATCCGACTATCCTAAGCGTGCTCTGCTGGAAGGCCTTGTCAATGCCTATGCGCATCGGAACTATTTCATCCGCGGCTCCCAGATCGAAGTCACGCTTTTTAGGGATCGATTGGAAATCACCAGTCCAGGAGGAATGATCGGCGGCCTCCTGTTGAAGAAGGAAAAGGACATCCGTTCCATCCAGCCAGGAAGGCGAAACGAGCTCATCTGCAGCATCCTCTCCCTCTGCCGACTCATGGAAAAGGAAGGCAGCGGATTTGACAAGATTGCCGCAGAATATGCCACCATGAACAAGAAGCACCAACCCTACGTTTCCTCAACCCCGACCTGCGTCACCCTTGTCCTTCCGAATGTCCATTATCTCCCGGGAATAATCGACGACGAGACAAAGGAAGTCGCCGTCACCTGCCCTCAGTGGGATACCTTAAGCGACAAACAGGCCCGGATCCTCAGCTTCTGCTACGTCAAGCCACGGACGATCGAGGAAATCGCCGCCTTCCTCTCCCTGAAGGTCTCGACCTATCTTCGAAAGGATGTCCTAGGACGGCTTATAAAAGCCAATCTCCTCCTCCTAAACGATTCGAGAAGAGCGGACACCTATTACGACAACAGGGACATCGTCAAGCTGGTCTAGCTATCTGGAAGTCCTGGAAGCTATCTAGAAGTTTGCTAGAAGTCAAAGAAGGTTTCCTTCCTTTCCTCCCCCATCCAGCGTGACAAAGACTGCCTTTCCTTCCCTTTTTGTCCTATAATCCTTCTGTTCCTAAGTCAGAAACAAAGGAGAAAAGACATGCTTGAATTCCGTTACGACACCCAGCTTCTCATCGAAGGCAAAGGCCTTGACGAGAATGCCATCAACGAGTACTTCCGCACCCACTTCAAGGGGGATTGCCTCCTTGCCGTCGGCGACGACAGCCTCATCAAGATCCACTTCCACACCAACGAGCCCTGGAAGGTCCTGGAGTATTGTTCCACCCTGGGCGAGATCTATGACATCGTCGTCGAGGACATGGATCGACAAGCCCGCGGCTTGAAGGGCTAGGCTCTCCTTAAGGAAGACACTTGGCATCGAAAACACCGATGCCTTTTTCCTTGCCATGAAAAAGGCTGCCCGGAGAAGTCCAGACAGCCCAGTCTTTCTATTGTTCCGAAGGCGTCTCTTCGGGTGCGGGAGAAGGTGTTTCTTCCTTGTTTTGTTGCTTTTCGCTTTCGGCCTTGGCCTTCTTCTTGTCCTGATAGACATCCAAGCCGGAGCGCTTTCTCCTGTCGTCGTGGATGGCAACAAGGATCAAGTCGACATAGCTGACAAGGTCCCTGAGCTTCTCGCTCGGCGTGGAGAGGATCGCCTGGAGGCCGAATTGCCGCAGAAGGTCGGTGGAGCGGCGGATACGGGCGGAGTCCATCTTGGAGAAGGCCTCGTCGAAGATGACAAGGCGCAGGGTGTTGTTGTCCTTGGGGTTGTTGGCTCGGCAAAGGGAGGCGAAGGAGGCGAGGATTGCGATATAGAAAGGCGTCTGCGTCTCGCCGCCGGACTGGCTCTTGAAGGAGCGGCCCAGGGAAATGGTCTGGGCGTTTTCGCCCTCGCCGCGGATGACAAGGAGGTCAAAGAGGATGTAGGTCGTATAGGAGGTGAAGATCTTCACGTTCTGGAAGACCTGCTCCCTTTCCTCGGCCTTGGCGGAGGTGGAGGAGGAGATGAGGGTGAAGAGGTCGTCCATCGTCGTCTTGTACTTCTCCATGAAGAGCTGCTCGGCATCGCCCGCCTTGAGAAGGAGCGGATCCATGATCATGTTGTAGTATTCGATGTAGTCCTTGTTGGGCGTGATCTTGAACTGATAGGTATCCCTTCCGAAGTGGCTGTCGGCAAGGGCCTGGTTGAGCTCGTCGATCTGGGCGTGGACCGTCTCGATGGAGGTCCTCAGCTTATAGACGAAGTCGTCCTTGAATTCCCGGATGGAGGCTTCGTGGGCCTGGCGGATCTTCTCCTCGTACTCCGGAAGCATGACCTTGGAGATGTTCTCAAGCTCCTTGTCGAACTCGTCGTTGCTGGTGAGGGAGGAGGTGTCGTAGTTGAGGTGGTAGGCCGCGCAATAGTCCGAGCGCAGGCGCAGGAGGTTTTCCCTGTCGTAGCGCTGCTTGTTGGAGGCCTGGAGATATTCCTTGCTGGCTTCGGTGCGGATCTGGGGAAGGGTCATCTGCTGCTCGTCGAGAAGCTTGTTGAAGAAGGGTTCGTATTCCTCGTTGACGACCTTCTCGTCGAAGTGGGAGAGCTCCCTCCTGAAGTCTTCCATGTTCTTGGTGGCGACGGGGATTTCCTCGCCGTTGAGGCGGTTTGTCTCGTTGATGAGCGAGCCTCTCTCGGTCAGGAGGTCCTCCCTTTCCTTGTTGAGGGTATCGATATCGGCCTGGATGGCGTCGATCTTCTTCTGGACCTCAGCCATGTCGCCCATGGAGGCATCGTGCATCTCGCTGTCGACGTTGTTGAGGTTCTGCTGGAGAAGGGCGATCTCGCTGGTCCTGTCGATATCGGCCTGGTAGGTCTGAAGCTCCGCCTCGGACATGACCGGCAGTGTGAGCAGGGTCTGGATCTTGTTGATGGCCTCGGAGAAGAGGGAGTGGCGGCGGTTCATCTCCTGGTAGTCCTTGGCCGAAAGGGCCTTGGTGTCGTTGGAGACCCTTGTGCCGAGGAAGAAGACACGGGCATTGGCCTTGTTCAGATACCATGTGGCAAAGCCGCGGTAACCCGTGCAGTCGGAAAGGAGACCCGATCCGGAACGCCTTGCTTCCTCGAAGGTCTGGCACTTGCGGATGCGGCCGAGAAGGTAATCGGTATAGACCCTGGCACCTTCGTCCTGAGTATCGATGAGATTGGCGATAGAGTCCTCGTTGGCGACGATGTTGGAAGCAAGAAGCCTTTCCGTATCCACCAAAGAGACGCGATAGTAGTTGTAGTTGGCGACAAGCTCCTTGAGGATGCGGTTAGCTTCCTCATAGTACTTGGGATTGACGAAGAAGTTGAACTTCTGGTTGAAGAGGACAGCCTCCAGAGCCATCGTCCATTCCGGATCGTTGACATCGACCAAATCGCAATAGATATGGACGTAGCTATCCGAATGCCGGCTCTTGAGGGCGGTCTCAAGGGCGGTCTTGATGGCAAGGTAGTTCGGTCCAAGCTGGGAGAAGGGCTTCTGTCCGGAATTGACCTCGCTGAGATCCCTTTGCAGGGACTGGAGGTCGGAAGCGATCTTGTAGAGCTCCTCGTTCAGAAGGGAACGGGTCTGGATGGCCAGGTTCTTGAGATGCTCCATGTCGTTGCGGAAGGCCTTGACGGCGGAGAAGTCGACGTGGTCGGTATCGATCGCCTCCAGAAGGGAGTGGCATTCCCCGACGATGTCCTTGAGAAGCTCGAGAAGCTCGTCAAAGACCGTGGCGACCTTCCCGCCCAGGCGCTTGGTATCGAACTGGGAATAGAAGGTGACGAAGTTCTGGCAGACTTCCAGATAGTCGTGGACATAATGGGTCAGCCTTGTCATGACCGTGGAGACCTGCATCTCGATGCTGGTGATCTGCTTGGTGATGTTGTCCTTCTTCATCGAGAGCTTCTCGGTCAAGGAATAGCTTGAGGACTGGAGCTTCTTTGCCTGGTAGGAGTCCATGTCCTTTCTCAGTTCCTCGATCTGGGAATCGTGGATGGCAAGCTGGTCGGAGATGGCGATCAGCCTCTTGTTGTCGCTTGAAAGCCTATCCTCAAGGCTCTTGAGCTTTCTTCTTCCTTCCTCGTAGAGAACCCTGGCGTTGACGTAGGTAAGCATGTCGAGCCTCTTGTTGTAGGAGCGGACGGAGTCGAAGGTTTCCTTGATCCTGGTCAGGCTTTCGACCTTGGTCTTGAGGTTCTTGGCCTCGAGCTCGAGGATCTTGTACTGCTCGATGTTCTTCTTCATCGGTTCGATGTCGACGGTCTTGTCGACGTCGCAGATGTATTCGGTGATGAAGGAGGAGATGTCGCTGATCGGGGCGAAGGAGACGGCCTTCTTGAAGAGGGAGAAATACTTGTCGGGAAGGTTTCCGAAGGCTTCCTTGGCGAAGGTCTGGTAATCCGTATCGGTATCGAAGAAGCGGAAGTGGTTGACCTTGTAGTTCTGCCGGACATAGGCGGAAAGCTCACGATACATCAAAGGCCGGACCTTCTTCGGATTGCTCTCGGTGTCGGAATTGGAGAAGCCGTTCTCGGGGAAGGGGGAATCCAGATAGAAGTAGTGCTTGTCGACGTTGTCGGCGCTATCGACATCGAAGACAACGCCCATCGTAAAGGTCCTGTCCTCCTGGTCGTCATGAATTTCCATGGCGATATAGGAAGTGAAGTTTCCGGGACGGAGGTTGATGACGTTGCCATTGTCGCTGACACCGGTCTGTCCGCGGAGATAGGAAAGCAAAGAACGTCCCGAGCGGCCCTTTTCGTTTGCGGCCTTGTTGAAGTTGTCCGGACGGGTCGATCCCAGGATGAGGATCTGCATGGCATCGATGATGGTGGACTTTCCGGTTCCGTTGGGGCCGGTGAGGAAGGTGATGTTCTTGATGTCGGTCGTCGTATTGGAGAAGTAGTGCCAGTTGATGAGCCGGAGCTTGACGAGGTTCTTCATGTCTTAGTCCTCCTTGACGGGAATGTCGACACCCGTCCTCAGCGGCGTTTCTTCCTCAGCCTTCTTAGTCGGCTCGGAAACCGAGGCATCGAAGGCATTGGAAAGCTGACCCTCCATCGTCGGCTCTTCCGGCTTTGTCAGGAAGGCATAGAGGGCATTCATCTTCTCGGAGGAGATGACGAACTTGATGGTCGGAAGGATGAAGAAGCTATAGGAAGGCTCGCCATAGGTGCCATTGGCCCTCGTGATGACATTGTAGGAATCCAAGGTGCGAAGGGAGGTGGCGATCGTCGAGGAGGAAAGCCTCTTGGTGAGATTGGAAAGGCCTGTCTCCTGAAGGAGGCTATTGAGGCTTCCATAGGTCATCAGGACCTCGGTCTCTTCCGGTGCCTTGCCGATCTGGTCTTCATAATAGGAGCGCAAGGCATAGACGATGAGGGTCGTGACGGTATCGATGCGGAGGTGGTTCTTCTCCGCGCCGGAGGTGATGTAGATGATGCCATCCTCATCCGACTTGGTCAGGTCCATGTCCATGTAGGAAAGATAGTCCTCGAACATGGAGTAGTGCCTCTCGATGAAGAGATAGTCGGGATCGGCCTTGAACATGCGGCTCTTCCTGTCGTAGCTCTTGCGGACTATGAAGCACTGGTAGAGGAGATCGTTGAGGGCTTCGGAGAAGAGCGTCCTTTCGCCGCGCGTCAGCTTTTCATAATCTTCAGTGAACATGTTGTCTACCTCGCTCTCTTCTTCCTGGTGAACTTGTAGAGGGGCATGTAGTATCCGGCATAATCGACTCTGTCCTCGATCTTCTCGGCCGTATAGGGAATGAGGTTGAGCTTGCACTTGAGGATGGCGAGGATCATCAGGACCAGCTGGTCGGTATCGGCTATTGGAATGTCATAGGTCGTCATCTCGTCTTTTCCTTCCATCAGGGCATCGATGAACTCGAGGATGGCGGCATCGGAGAAACGGTTGAGTTCCTCGTCCAGCCTCTGGCTGAAGAGACCGAACTGCTCATCCGGATAGAAGTCATCGTCCATCGGAAGGGGATCGCCCTCCTCGATCGTGCCCCTCTTGAAGGGCATCGTCAGGGAACGGCTGTCAAGATAGCCCTGGCGGATGAGGTTGAGGGAATTCCTCGCCTTCTCGCAGACAGGAAGCTCCTCATAGCGGAGGGCAGGATTGTTCTTGATCTCGCTTGCCATGGCCAGGATGATCCTGTCGATCTTTCCCTTGATGGTCTTGTCCGTGGCAGAGAGATAGTTGACCTTCTTCTGGACGGCCTCGGTATAGTTGGCATTGGCCCTATCGATATCGTTGAAGGAGGCCGTGAGCCTGGAGAAGATGTCGATGATCTCGTTGATGGTCTTGATGATGTCCTTGGCAATGCTTGCCTCGTCCCGGTTGCGGTTGACCGGCTCGCCCTTGGCTTCCCTCACCATCAAGGTGATGATGCGCTCGCTCTTGAGCCAGCGGTTGAGGATGGCGATCGTCGGCTGGGAGTAAAGGCCCAGGGAATCGAAGGTCTTCATCGGATGGTAGTATTTATCCGAGATTGAGGTTCGATATTCGTCGAAATGCTGCTTGAGGGCGATATTCGGATCCAGGACGGAAGTCAGACGGTTGCCGAAGACGCAGATCTGCTGCTTGAGCAAGGTGACGGACATCTCGATGGAATCGGCATTGCTCCGGGCATTGAGCAAAGAGCGATACATGTAGTCGTCTTCCTTGTCGTCCTCCATCTTCAGCTCGGCATAGGTCTGATGGACAAGCGGGAGATAGGTGCCGACGTCCGTCGTCAGATCGTTGATGAGCTTGAGGAGCTGGATGGAATAGGCCGGAATGTAGATATATTCGACACCGTTCTTGGGATTCTTGCTCAGAATGAACCAGCCGCAGGTGGAAAGCTTGCGGATGACATAGGAAATCTTCGAGGAAAGGTCATCATCGGCATTCTTGTCGGGCGTGACCTTCTCTTCCTCGCTCTTGTCATCCAATTGATCCATCTCGACCGAAAAGAGATCCAGAAGCTCCTGTCCCTGCCCCTTCAGAAGGGAGACATAGTCGCTTCTCTTGATATCCGTTTTGTATAAACGCAGACAGCGATAGAGGCAGACGAGGGCAAATGCGTATATCGCCTTGTATTTTCGCGACAGCGGGGAGAAGAGATCCCCCGGAATCCTATCAAAGAGTCTGGCCAAACCGTTTACCGCCTTTCCACATGAGTTCACTAAAAATTATAGTTCAGCATAAAAGTCATTACAATATTATTCCCTGCAAGATTTTCATGAGAGAGCAATCTCTTTTTCAAGAAACAACTTTATTTATGAGGTAGCTATGCAATAAGTTGCCTACCCATTTTCGGCCTCTTTTTGTCCTCTTTGCCAGAAGAAAAGGAACTTTCCTGCCCCGAAAGGGCAATAGCCCCTTTTTCAGGTCCGTTTCTGTCCCCCCCTTTTCACCCCGATTTCATCGAGCAGGAAGAACGCTTTCATAGGGAAGCACGGACAAAAAGCCTTCCATCGGAAGGACGAATGGTGCCCGAGCCTCTCCATCATTTTATCCGGCAGCGGAAAATAGAGACGAAAAGAGCAAAAGACAGAAGGAAAACAGTCGCCAAGCCCCTTCCGAAGCCATTATCCTGACTTTGCCATCTATTTTGCGGAAAGGATAGGAAGACAAGTCATCAGGCTTTCCATCCTTTCTCGTGGGGGTTCCCTATGGGTATAGACTACGTCTTTGTATTCAAAGACTTTCGCTGTTTGATTTGATGGTTTCAAAGACAGATTTTGACATCAAGAATCGTTGCATCGTATTTTAGTTTGTTTCTGTATATTTTGTACACGTTATTTTGTGGAAGAGGTTTTTCCTTACCCCTTCATGCAAGACTTCCGGGAGCACAACATCCTTATATATAAGAAGGATTCTCTTCCCTGTCTTGCCCGTTGGAAACTATTCCATCAAGAGAAACCCAAGAACTGGTAGGATCGTGGTTCATGAAGCCTGGCTATCCTCCAATTGATATCAAGTTCATGGATAGGATGTCCTCCCACAATGTTTGTGGCGTCTATGCAACAAGGGTTTCCAAAAAGCCATTTGCCAACTATCTCATCGAAATACTGCAAGGTGTCTTGGTCTTGCCGAAGGGAAAGCGTTTGACAAAAACCAAGTGTTTGTGTTCCCGTTTCCGAAAGACATCGGTTTCCTCAAAAAACAGCGCCCCTTTGTTTTCTTGCCTCCGTCATTTCCCCTTCGGAATGCCTTTTCCTACGTAGTATAATGTCCGCATGAAAACTGTTCCCGCATATACCGAGAATGTCTTCATCGGCATTCCGAAGAAGAAGAGGACGAGAATCTATGAAGTCGATCTTCTAAGGGCCCTTCCCATCTTCCTTGTCGTCCTCTACCATCTCTGCTTTGACATGGCCGAGCTTCCTACCCTCATTGCCAACTACGACATGTTCATCGACGAATACCCGAACCTGAAGTATCTTGTCGAATATTGCACCGGGATTCTCAAGAGCGACATCATCTCGACATGGCTTGTTCCCCTCTTTGCCGGCATGTTCCTTTTTGCCTGCGGTGTTTCGACAGCCCTTTCCAGGAACAATCTCAAGAGGGCCTTGGTTCTCTGTCTCTGGGCTATCCTTCTTTCCTTGGGTTCCTTCATTCTTTCCTATTATCTCAAGATCGATCTCTTCATCGGCTGGGGCATCCTTCATATCATGGGCTTTTCCGTTCTTCTCTATGCCTTGATCGAGCTTTTCTCAAGGAAAGTATTCCACAAAGAAGTCTCTCCGCTTTTCTGTCTTGCCGTCGGTATCTTTGTCTATATCTTCGGCCTTCTTCTTCGCTCTGGCTTTGTCGGTAAGGCATGGCCTGTGGAATATCTCCGTGGGACGATCATCGACTGGCAAAAGAAGGATCCCTTCGGCTTTGTCCTCTCTGCCCTTGGCTATTATGGAAACGGCGTTGACTGGTGGCCGATCTTCCCCTATCTGGGCGTCATCTTCATCGGCATGGCCTTCGGAAAGGGTGTCTATGGCGAAAGGAAGGAAAGCCGTGTTCCCTTCCTTGGAAAGCCTGTCTTCAAGCCGCTTCTCTTCTTAGGCGGCCATACGATGTGGGTCTATCTTCTCCACCAGCCCATTGCCATTGCCATACTCTACCTCGTCCTTACTTCCATGGGATTCCATTTATGAACAAGGACACGCTCTATCTTTCAATTGCCAAATACGCTTCATCCAAGGAAACCGCCCTCTATTTCCGGGAAGGAAGGATGTCCTTTTCTACTTTCCTTTCCCGCATCGACAAGATGGCGGATACCCTTTATGGATTGGGCGTGAGGAAAGAGAGCGTCGTCTCCCTTCTTGCCCCCAACGTCCCCGAGTCCATCATCGCCCTTTATGCCCTGAGCAAGATCGGGGCCACGATGAGCCTTCTTCATCCCCTTCTTCCCCGGGAAGTCCTCAGGGAATCCCTGAAGGAAACAAGAAGCACCCACTTCCTCATCTTGGATGTCCTTTTTGAAAACTATGCCGACATCAAGGATCTTCCTGAGCAAACCTATTTCCTCAGCGCCTATCCCGATCTCAATCCCATCATCAGGAGAGGCTTTCGTATCCTCTATCGCAAACAGCTCAGAAAAGTCGACCCTTCCCGCTATCTCTACCGTCTCTATGACGGAAAGAAGGACTTCCCGATCAACGAGGATGCCGATAGGGGAAGCCTTCTCCTCCGTTCGGGCGGAACGACGGGAAAGAGCAAGACCGTCATCTGCACCGAGCATGGCATCAACTTCGTCACCGACCAGAGCGAAAAGATCCTCTGCTTCCCCTGCAAGGGCCACTCCATGATCGGCGTCCTTCCCATCTTCCACGGCTTTGGCCTTGCGATGGGAATCCACGCCCCCTTGGCAAACGAGGCCGCCAGCGCCCTCATGATCAGCTACTCCGGAAAGGAAATCGTCCGCAAGATAAGGCAGAACAGGCTCAACGTCCTTTTGACCATCCCCTACATGGTCGACAAGCTGATGAAGACGAAAGGCTTCTCCGGAAAGAAACTCAAGAACCTTCTCTCCACCTTCATCGGTGCCGACAAGCCCGAGGAAAGGCTTTTTGAAAGCTTCGACGAAAGGATGAAGAAGGAAGGAAGCGTCAATCGCCTATTGGAAGGATATGGCCTAACGGAAACGATCACGGTCAACTTCGTCAATACCCTTAAGGAAAATAGGATAGGCTCCGTTGGAAAGGCCCTTACTGGCGTAAGGCTCCGCATTGCCAAAGACGAGGACCTCGACAAGGACATCGGGCCGAACGCAATCGGAACAATCATGATCTCATCCACTTCCGTATGCCTTGGATATCTCAATACACCTGAAGACAAGCAGCCCTTCCATTACGACAAGGATGGAACAAAATGGCTTGTCACAGGTGATGTCGGATACTATGACGAGGATGGCTTCCTCTTCTTCAAGAACAGGGAGAGGGACGTCTACAAGATTGCCGGATACAACGTCTTCCCCAGCGAGATCGAGCAGGTTAGCAATAGCCATGAGGATATCCTCTCCTCTGCCGCCATCTTCATTTCGAATCCGCAGCACCCCTACATGGTCCTCTATTGCCTTGCCAAGGAAGGAAAGGACGAAAAGGAACTAAGAAAGAGCTTGCGCCGCTATCTCTCCGACAGGCTTATCCGCTATTCCGTCCCGGAGCAGATTGTCTTCCTCAAGGAATTTCCGCGGACCGACATCGGAAAGATCGACCGCAACAGGCTCAAGAAGATGTGGCTGGAAAGACAGTCCTGATAGCTTTTGTCCCACCCATCGCTTCTTTCTTTGCGAAGACATTCATCCCTTTTCATTTTCCGCAAGATCCTTGAATATCTTTTTCAGGAAAAGGTTAAGATTCGATACTCGAAAGCCGTCGGAGAAAATTGCTCCTCTTGCAGTTTTTGATTTTCCACGTCCCTATGGAACCAAACGATTTCCTCGCCGTTTCTCGTTTTCCTCTCTCGTTCCTTCCTTTCCCTGATTGGTATCAAAACAACAGAGGACATATTGTTTCTCCCCTTAGTGTTGATACCGACAATTTCTTTTGCGTTCTTCTTTTTCGTTCTCCTTTTGACTGTTTCTTCTTTGCCACCACGGGGACTCTATCCATGTGGATCATACGAACAATAACGATTGCGGATAGCGGAGCGAATATCGCTGTAGTCCGTATCCGAATGTCGGACACGCTTCGCAACAAATACCCTTTTTGACTGTTAGATTGAAAAGAATCCTTTTGCCTCTAGCGTCCATTCCAAAGTCCTGGTTTTTTTCTCCCCATCCTTTCTTTGGATTTGCCATCTCCTTCTTATGGACACATACTTTTCATGGACTTCATTTTCTGTCATTCTTTAAGAATCTAAAAGCCAGGTCCTTTCGAACCGGGCAACACAAGGAGGTTATCGACTGTCTTCTAGAACTCTTCTCCCGTCTCTTCTTCCTTCTTCGGCGCCTTCTCGGCAATCTTGATCTTGTTGGTGGCAATCAGGGCAATGACGACGACATCGGCAGCGACAAGGGCACCGACGACACCCCAGGCGGTGTAGAGGCCGATACGCCACGGAGCAAGGGTGAAGCTGACGGAGGCACCAGGGCCCATGCGGATGACGGCGTTGGAGTTGGCCTTGTTGTAGAGGGTGTGCTTGGTGGCATCCTTGAGCCAGTAGATGGCCGTCGGGGATTCCTTGTCATATAGGCCATCGTTTCCGTTGTTGGCAAGGGTGAGGTTTCCGCCCTTGCGGAGCATGAAGTCGGTGGTCATGTAGGTGTTGGGTTCGCCGCCGGCATCGGTGATGGTCGATCCGGTGTATCCGAACTCGTTGCGGAGGATGCCGACAAGGCAATCGGAAGCACCGGCATAGGTGGCTCCGATACGGTTGTAGGAGGTCATGATACCGGTCGTGGCAGGCATGGTCTTGGTCTGGAGTTCCTTGATGTGGTTGCCTTCCTCGTCAGTGGCATAGTACTGGACTTCCATCGTGGCTTCCTTGATGTAGAGTTCCCACGGCTTGATGTAGATTTCACGGAAGGCCTGTTCGTTGACCCAGGCGCAGTAGCCGTTCTTCTGTCTGTTGGTCTCCTGCTCGTTGAGGGCGAAGTGCTTCATGAAGACGATAAGGCCCTTCTCGGAGGCGCCGCTAGCCTCAGAGGCAGCCATCTTGCCGGCAAGGAGCGGATCCTCGGAATAGTATTCGTAGTTACGTCCGCCGAAGGCCGAACGGTGGGTGTTGGCACCAAAGCCATAGAGACCGGTGATGAGTGTTCCCTTGCCGTCGTTGTAGTAGCGGTTGGCCTGGGCCTCTTCGCCGAAGGCTTCACCGACTTCCCGGGCGAGGTCGACGTTGAAGGTCGCGGCAACCATCGGATCGCCGCAGTACCACTTGTTGATGTTGCCGATGGTCAGGGCGTGGGCATAGTAGCCATAGGGAGAGTCGGCATCGTAGGAGAGAGGAACGCCGTTCTCCTCGTCGCCGATTTCCTGCCAGCCGCCGTTGGAGAACATTTCGACCATCGTGTCGATATCGAACTGGTTGATGTAGTCGTCCCACTTGGGATCGTCGAAGTCGACGCCGCGCATCTGGGCGATGTTGTAGGAGGTCTTGTCGGTGTTTGTCTCGGGCATCTTCGTAATCGGGTTGTTCTTCTCGTCGAAGACATCATAGATGCCGACCTGCTCCAGGGCTCTCTCGTCGGTCAAAGTCTTGTCCTTTCCGGTCGGGGAGGTCGGGAAGGAGCTCTTGAAGTCGGCTCTGGTGAAGTCGTGGACGAAGCCATCGCCGGTGGAGCCTTCGTTGTAGGCCTTGAACTTGTAGTTGAGCTCGTTGTCTTCCTTGTTGACGGCCTCGGTCTTGTCGGACTTTCTCTTGCCGTCGGCATCGTCGCGGAAGACGACCTTCTTCTTCAGTTCCGTGCTCCAGAGGTGCTTGGCTTTCTCGCTTGATGTCTCCTGGTCGATTTCCTTCCAGGAGTGGGCGTTCTCGGAGAGGTAGAAGTTGTAGGTTCCGGCATCGAGGATGTAGCTCTTCTCGTCCTTGTAGTCATAGCTGGTGAAGTAGTCTTCCTTGATGTCGATGGAGACGACCTCGGAAGCGTTGGGCTCAAGGACCTTTTCCGTCTTGGCAAATCCGCCCAGGACCACGTAGGACTTCTCGACCTGTCCCTTCTGATAGGGAACGTTGACGAAGATCTGGGCAACGCCCTTTCCGGCGAAATTTCCGGTGTTGGTGATCTTGACCTTGAAGTGGTAGACACCCGTCTCTTCGTCGTAGGTCGGCGTTCCTTCATAGGCGAGGGAGAAGTCGGTGTAGCTTAAGCCATAGCCGAAGGGGAAGACGACTTCCTTTTCATAGTCGAAGCCATCGTAGTTGCCCTTGCTGGCCTTATAGTCAGCCGTCTCATAGTAGCGGTAGCCGATGTAGATGCCTTCCTCGTACTCGACGAAGAATGTCTCCAGCTGATAGGAATTCAGATCGGCGGAGTTGTCGTACTTGTAGCTTCCGAAGTTCTTGTAGGTCGGATCCTTGGTCAGGTCGCGGATATAGGTATCGGGAAGATGGCCGGAAGGATTGACCGTGCCGTTGAGGATGTTGGCAAGGGCAGTACCACCCTGGGAGCCGCAGCAGCCGGCCCAGAGAGCGGCCTTGACCTTGGAGAAGTCATACTGCTTGTTGCGTTAGGGATCGGTATACATGCCCGTCGAGGAGAGGTTGGGATCGTTCTCGTCGAGGAATCCCAGCTCCATCGTGTTGGCGGCGTTGATGACAAGGACGACCTTCTCGAAGTGCTTGCTGGCGTAGTCGATCAAGGCGAGCTCGGCGTTGTTGAGGGTCAAGCCCGTACGGTTGTACTCGCTGGCACCAGCATCCATGGACTGATCGTTTCCTTCGCCGGAGTTTCTCTTGATGGTGATGATGGCCGTGCTGTATTCATCGAAGGTATCCTCGACATCCTTGAATGTCGTGGCAGGATCGGCAAAGTCGCCCTTGGCGTTGGCATAGATTTCATTGACTTTCGCATTGGTGCTGAAGGCATTCTCGATACCTTTGCCGAGGGAGATGGCGCCGTTTGTCGTGGCAGGGTCTTCGCCGCCGGACATGTTGTTGTGCCAGGAGTAGTAGCCAAGGATCGTGACCTTCTGCGTCTTGGCAAGGGGAAGGGCGTTTTCTTCGTTCTTCAGAAGGGTGATACCCTCTTCGGCCGTGCGCTGGGTGACTTCCTGGGCATTCTTCAGGGCCTCTTCCTGCGTGTCGGCCTCGTAGTCGTAATAGTCTCCTGTCAAGCCGGAGCCATCATCGTGGACGATGGTCTCGCCAGGGAAGAGGAGGTCGAGGTTCTTGGCCTGCATGCCCGCAGCGATCTGGACAGCGGAGATGATGACAAGAAGGCCGGCGCCGATGGCACTTAACGTAACGATTCTTTTGTTTTTCGTTGTCATTTCAGTTTCCTTTCTTGGCGGCATTGCCGAGTTTCTTCTGATAGAGGAGAAGGAGTCCGTTGAACGTCTTGACAAGGGCGGTCAGGATTCCGATGAGAAGCAGGATGAGCGGATAGGCGGTCTTAGAGAAGGAGACTTCCCCGTTGAGGGCCTTGAGCAGGTATTCGGTGTAGTAGTTCTGATAGGATCCCGAGACCTGGGAGGCGTTCATGATGGAGAACTGGTCGCAGAAGAAGAGAAGGAAGCTTCCCAGAAGGATGGTTCCCGCCATGACGAACTCCAGGATGGCCTTCTTCTTGTTGGTTCCGCGTCTCTTGCGCCACTTGAGGTAGAGGATGAAGCAGACAAGGATGGCAAGGAAGGGGAGAAGGAAGCCCAGGAAGGTGAAGATGTCGAAGGTGAATTCGGTATAGCCTTGGATGATCATCTCGCCGACGCCCCAATAGATGGCCTGCCAGCCGGGATAGGTGAAGGGGTTCTCGTACTTGGTTCCCGGAAGGGTCTGGATGGTGAAGACACCGGCGAAGTTGAAGCAGATCAGCAGGACGAACATCGCTAAGCCCAAGACCATGGACACGATGAAGAAGATGCAGATAAGCTTCTTGACCAAAGGCATCTTGTCATCGCTTATTTCCTTGATTTCCATGCCTTAGGCCTCCGGGACGTAGGTAATGGTGACATCGACTTCGCTGGCGAAGGGTCCGGAACCGCCGCTGATCTTGAAGGTGAATTCGTACTTGCCATCGACCTTCTTGACCTCGATAGGCTCTTCGTTCTCGAAGGTCAAGGTGAAGACTTCGTTTTCGAAGGTATAGGTTCCCTTCTTGCTGAGCTTGTTGTTGGTGTAGAGGAACATCTTGTTCTGATTGTCGGTGAAGTTGAGGGCGACCTCGTTTGTCTTGCCGTCGGGGCCGGAGGTGACATAGGTGCCGGTGAACTGGTAGAGGGTCTTGCCGTCGAAGTCCTCGTTGGTCATGGAGAGGGAATCGACGCTTCCCGTGGAGCAGAAGAGGGAGACGGAGCTGTAGCTGAGACGATAGCCCTTGTTCTTGGCCGTGCTGAGGGAATTCTCGGCTGTGTAGGTCGTTCCGGCAGTATCCGTCAGGGTGAAGTTTCCCTCCTTGACGGCCCACTTCAATCCGAGGGTGATGGCCCTATCGGCATTTTTCGCGGTATCGAACTTGGCGCTTCCGTCCTTGTGGCAATAGAGATAGGCATAGGCGAGGGAGTTGTTGTTTCCGGTCGTCTCGCCGATGAAGATGTAGTCGCTGTCGCGCTCATCCCAGGTCTTGTAGTCGGTGGCGAGCTGATTGCGGAACTCGGAATCCTTGGCCTGGAAGTGGACCGTTGCCGAATCCTCTCCGTGGGTCAGAAGGTAGTAGAACTCATGTCTTCCCTGCGTCTTGTTGTAATCGACGTGGATGACGCTCTTGGCATCGTCCTGGAAGTTGATGATGTAGCCGTATCCTTCCTCAAGTTCCCAGGTTCCGCCGAAGCTGAAGTCCTGCTTGTCGAGTTCCTCAGCCGACATCGGTTCCTTGGAGGTAGTCGTTTCCTGCTGACCGCCTTGGCCGCCTCCAGGGAATCCGCCTCCCCCGCCGCCTCCTTGCGAGGCTTCCTCAATGCATTCCGCCTTGAAGGCGACAGACTTGTCGTCGTTGAGTTCGACGTCGAACTGGTAGACGAAGGAGCCGAGGGTGACTTCCGCATCCCAGGCTTCGCTTGTCGTGGCGACGAATGCGATCGTCACGCCTTCCTCATAGCGAGCAGTCGACGAATCCTGTCCGGAGCAGGAGCCCAGAAGACCAGAAGCTGTCAGGGCAAAGACGGACATGAGAACCTTGTGATTAAGCCATTTCATGTTTACCTCCTCAATCGTTTTGGTTCGCTGTCGGGAATTATAGGAACGCAAAAAAGAAAGAGCTTACATCTGAGACGAGAAGCTCTTTCCTGGGATTAAATTCGAAACGAATGGGACGAAAACGGCGTATTCTGGGACGAAGTTCCTATTCCAGCGTCAGATTGCTGTCCTGGGTGACTTCCAAGAAGCGCTGCATGATTTCGTCCTTCTTTTTGGGGGAGATCGGAAGCTCGTCGCCGTTTGTCATCAAAACCGCTTTCTTGTTCAGCCGACGGATATAAAGGACGTTGACGAGAAAGCCTTTCTGGATGCGGATGAAGCCCTTGTCCAGAAGCAAGGATTCCAGTTCCCGCATGAGGACGCGTGCCTGGATCTTGTCGCCGCTCTTGAAATAGAACTCCTGGTAGTTTCTCTTGCCTTCGATGTAGAGGATATCGCCGATGGGGACCGTGACGATGCCGGTCTTCTTCTTGATGGTCAAGGTCGTCTGCTCATCGTCCCTTTCGTAGGCCGTCTCGACATAGAGGCTGATGGCCTTGCAGAGATCCTCGATGAAGTTGCCCTTGCGGATGAAGGCGAAGGGGTGGACGGAAAGGCATTCGAAGACCAAGTCCTCCCTTTGGGAAAGGAACATGATCGTGATGGTGAAGTTCTTCTTGAGAAGCTTCTCAGCCAAGGCGATGCCACTCATGTCGGGCATATCGATATCCAAAATGGCCAGGTGGTACTGCTTCCTCTGGCTTTCCTCGAGAAGCTCCTTTCCCGATGCGTAGCAATCGATGTTGATGTCGATGCCCTTTTCTGAGAAGAGATTGATCAGGCCCGTCTTGGCAAGGCTGAGAGCCATGGAGTCATCGTCGCACAGGCAAATGTCAAGCATGGCTCTTCTCCTTGAGCATCAGGATAACATCGGCGACAAATACCTCCCCCCGCTTTGGTATTGAACCGAGCATAGCCATCATAGGCTACCGCGATGGACTTGACGATCTTCGTGCCATAGCCATGCCTCTTCGGAGACTTGGAAGTCTTAAGCGCGGCGGCCGTCTTCTCCGTCCCTTCCGGAATGGAGTTGATGGCGGTGATCCGCAGATAATCCTTATAGGTATAGATATCGATCTTGACCGGCATGCGGCCATCCTGATAGAGGAAGGCATTGTCCAGAAGGTTCGTGATCAAGGAGCAGAGATCCGTCTTGTCGATAGGAAGGTTCGGCGGGACGACGGCGTGGGGCTGGAAGGCAATTCCCATTCTCCTTGCCTTGGAACTTTCCATGTTGATGATGGCACCGATGACGCTGTTGGAACAGGAAAAGCTGTTGAGGACTTCGTCATGCTTGGCCGTCAGCTCCTCGATGAATTCCTTGGCCTCCTCTGTCTTTCCTTCATCAAGAAGGATATGGACATAGGAAAGATGATTCTTGAGATCATGACGGATCTTTGCCAGTTCCTCACGGTTACCCATATCCATCTGAAGCTGATCGATATGCGCCTTTCCCAAGGATACCTGCAAGTCATTGAGCAAGGCCTGGTGACGGGTCCTCACGAAATAATAGAAGCAATAATAGGTAAGGCAGAGGATCACAAGGAGAACAAGATGGAAGCAGCACATGACGGTCAAGTAGGGAATTGTGTCATTCTGGGCCGAAACCATGTACGCCTCAAAGATCGTGATTCCGATGAGGGAATAGGAAACGACACCGATGATCCATAACAAAGGCTTGCTTAAGCTCTGATAGCGCGAGATGTTGAAACGATGCATTAGATAGGAAACAGGCAGACAGAAGAAAATCGGAAGCGACCTTCCAAAAACCACCCACGCCGTATTGTCCTGCGTTGCCTTTCCGATGATCAGTCCCAGGTTCTTGGAGATATCCAAGGCGACCATGAACGTCGAAGCAAGGAGGGAGAACTTCACAAAGCGATGCCAGAAATCATCCTTGAGGAAAAAGAAAATGGCAACGAAAGGCGTGACCAGGAAGGAAATGTTGAAAAGAACGCCATTTGTCCGTGCAAGACGGTCCATTCCAAAGAAGAGGGCACCGATAAGAAGGAAGGAAATGAAGTAAATCAGAAAGCGCAGCACAAGAATGAGGACGTCCTTCCGGTTGAGTTTCTTCGGAATCGACAATGCCAGAACAGCCAAGGAAAAGAAGCCGATAGTCAGAAAAAGAGTCGCATCACAAGCTTCTGTAAAATAAAAAGAAAGCCCTTCAATAAAGTCCATGCCCTTAATATAGAATCTGGAAAAATCGTTTTCAAGCGTCACCAAGAAGCGCTTTCGAACTCCAAAATCAACCCTTCAGAATTTTGATTACCCTATCGAAAAGCGTCTTTGAAAATCCGGAATAATCGTTTCTCCTTTTCTCAGCCTTTGGTAAAGACGCATTTGCTTCCATGGCATATCATGTGGCGTACTAATAAAAAATTTAATTTTCTTTTGGCTATTTTTCTTTTGAATTCTTAGAAAATCGGTTCGATTAACGTCTCTTTGTCTTTTTGAAAATTGCTTTATTTCCAACTAGATTCGTACTGAAAACAAACGCGCCATTACTAACATGGGAATTCTTCCTTATTCCTTTTTGCCATTGCTCTCACAAAGCAGATTCCTCCCGCCAATTCAAAAGAGAATCCTATTGGTAAGAAACATCAATGGCAATCGCCGATGGACACGACAAAACAAGGAAGCTTTTTCGCCTGTCTCTTTCAAAATGAAACTCAAAGATTTGTGACGAGCGTCTCTTTTCTCTTTTTCGGATTTTCCTTCCGGATGCCGTGGAGAATGCCTTCCAGGATATCCAATATTCCGGAGATGGCATAGATGGCATAGAAAGCGATAAGGGTGATGCTTCTAGCATCCGGAACCAAGCAGTTCATTAGATCAAGGAGGGCAAGCAAGACAATCAGTTCACACCCGATCTTCAGGAGAGCCGAGGAAACCCAAACCAGGCCTCTTGTCGTCCTGTTCTTGGAGAACAGGGCCAGTACCTCAACGAAAGTCAAAACAAGGAATCCAAGAAGGGCCAAGGAGGCGTTTCCGAACTCCCAATCCCAGAAGTTTCCAACAATGATCCAACTATTGACAAGGGAATGGACGAGATTGAAAACAACTGTCAATCCCCAGAAGACGAAATAGGTTATCTGTAGTCCAGTCGTTTTTCTTTCCATGGCTTTTGTCCTTTTTTCTCATTATAGTTTGCTTTCTATAGCCTTGCAATCGCTTTCCAAAGGGATGGCTTGACTCGCCTTGCCGACAAGGCCGTGCTGGAAGAAGTCTTACGGAAAAGAAAATATATCCAGTTACTGCACACGAGGAATCCAGCGGCTAAAAAGTTTCTGTTGACTTCGGTTAACTTTCTGGTATCCTATCTTTGTTAGCTTTGATTAACGGAGGCTTGCATGATCTACGTCTACGCATCTCGGACAGGAAACGTCGCGGCATTGATCGAAAAGCTTAGGATTGAGGCCATGCCGATTTCCGATGGCAATGAACGTGTTGAGGAAGACTACATCCTCTTTACCTATACCGATGGCTATGGAGACATCCCCATGGAGGTCGATACCTTCCTTCAGAACAATCCTACCCATATCAAGGGTGTTGTCTGCTCCGGGGATACCTCCTATGGCGAAGCCTTCTGCGGTGCCGGGGTAAAGATTGCGGAGACCTATTCCGTCCCTTTGCTTTGCAAGGTCGAGATGGATGGAACCGAGGAAGACGTCAAGGCGATACAAGCCATGCTCAGGAAAGTCAATCAATAACAAGGATAACCAGTCCTACAGGAACGGAGAGGGCCACAAAAGGCCCTTTTCTATTTCTGGAGGTTTCATGATTTGGGCTATCCTTTCACTTCTTGATCAGCTCTGTTCTTCCTTTCGAATGCCAGAAGCCACGCCTTCCTTTCGATTCCCCCGGCGTAGCCGACAAGATGGTTGTCCTTTCCGATGACACGGTGGCAGGGGATGAGGATGGCGATGGGATTTCTGGATACGGCATTTCCGATGGCACGGCTAGACATTCTCTGGATTCCTCTTTCCTTAGCTATCTCCTTGGCAAGCTGACCATAGGTTCTCACTTCCCCATAGGGGATTTCCAAAAGCTTTTTCCATACGCTCTTCCGGAAAGAAGTTCCTTGTGGATCAAGCGGGAAGGCAAAGGTTCTCTTCTCTCCTCGGAAATAGCCATCCAGAAAAGCACATGCCGCATCGCAGATCGGATCGCCATCCATTTCGATAGGATCCGACATTTTTTCCTTTTCATGCTTCTGCCCTTCAAACCATATCCCGACAAGGGCATGGCCATCGGAGACAACAAGCATTCTCCCCAGTGGGGAATCCCAAAGCCTTCCGTGATACATCGCAATACTCTCTTCTTGAAATCCTTTCAATTAATTTTCTTTTCCGAAGGCGGAAAATTCAATGGGATCCTTCTTCCGATTCGCATGAATAAGGAGGCCTATTGCCCGAATTTATAAAAACTTGATAATTAGTCAATGGCATTGCTTTTAACACGGAATCGAAGATAAATCCATTGACTAAAATGATAAGGACTTGCGTTTTTAGTCATTGGAGGGCCATGGAAATCAAGAGAGATCCCTATCTGAACAAGCTTAATCAAAAGATGAACACTTCCATGATAAAGATCATCACTGGAATTCGAAGATGCGGGAAATCCTATCTGCTGAATAGGCCTTTCCATGACTATTTGATTCAGAGGGGGGTCCGCAAGGACCATGTCCTCTCTATTGCGCTTGATAATTGACAGAATCTTGAACTGCATGATCCGTATAAGCCGGACAGATATATTCAAAGAAAAATCCTCGACGATGAAATACAGGAGGTCGATAAATTCGTCTATCTGCTCAATGGGCCGATGCCGCTTCCAAACGTTGACATTTATGTTCCCGGTTCGAATTCGAAGTTCCTGTCCAAAGACATCATCACGGAATTCCGCGGAGAGGCAATCAAATCCGTGTCAATCCACTTTCGTTTAAGGGGTTTTATGAGGTCTGTGGCAAAGACTTTGACGATGCCTTGAATCGCTAGACTGAAAAAAGTTTTTCTTTAATGAAAAAGTCGTCTTTGCTTTCTATTCAAGTGCTTTCTTGATTTTCGGAAGGATCTTCTCATCTGCCGGAAGGAAGGCGATGCCGTCCAATTCGTCCTTTGTGACCCATTTGGCGTTCTCGTGTTCCAACAGTTCCAGATGGGGATTGAGAAGATGGCACATATAGACGGCCATGGACAGATGGAACGTCGGATAGTCGTGCTCGACCGTGACAAGATAGGAATCCATCGCGATCGTGGCGTCAAGCTCTTCCTTTATCTCCCGGACAAGGGCCTGTTCCGGTGTCTCGCCAGCTTCGATCTTTCCACCCGGGAATTCCCAGCCGTCCTTGAATTCCCCGTAGCCTCTTTGCGTCACGAAGATCTTGTCTTCCTTCCTGATGACGGCACCGACGACCTTTACTGTCTTGTTCATTGGTTTTCCTCCTTCAGATCGGCATTGAGATAATCCAGGATATCCTGCCGGATAGCGTCCTTCATCCGGAACTAGAAGCGGACGTAGTCATATCCCTTCTCCCTTACCTCATAGGACTTAAGGACATCCATCTCGCCAAGGAAATAGTGGAGACCTCTTTCTTCCTTTTCCTTTGTGCTTTTCTGGACGAAGAGATAGACCTTTGTTCCGTTTTCATGATGATGGATCAGGGTTCTCATGTTGGCGGATGTCTTCTTTTCCCCATGGCGGGACGTCCAGGAGAACAGGGTCGGATCCACGAAGTGATCCTCGTATTTCGTCGCTTCGGAGATGTCCTCGGCCTTGACGTAGTTGACGAAGATGGGGAACAGATTTGTGCCCTTGGGATGCTGGTAGCCGTTAAAGGTCGCCCCATGGGACTTCTCAAGATCAAAAAGGACAGAGACATCATCGCGCGTGTATCTCTCAAAGAGGGTAAAGCCCGTGTCCCGATAGCCTTTTCCATAATGTCTCTCGTTTCTTTTTAGCGAGAATTCGATCAAGTCCACGACAGCCTTTTTAAACCACTCCTGGGAAAGGAAAGGGGAGAATCCAATAGAAAGCCTCTCCCAATCCGAAACGATTGCCTGCTTTGGATCCTTCTTCTGGAAATAGTCGTTCCGGAATTCGTTGAGGATCGTCGTCTTCCTCTTATCCGTCCATTGTCCTTCATCGGAAACAGGAAGAACAAAGGGCAGGAATATTTCCTTTTGGATTCTCTTTGAGAGGAACAGGGCCTCATCCTTTCGAAGTCCCTTTCCCAGTATCTGTCCTAAGACAGCGAGGTAGTCCAAGGCATCAAGAGAGAGCTCCTCATATCCCTCTTCCTTCATCTTCGAAAGGAAGGCAGGATAGGATTTCCATCTTTTGTCCTGAAGGATGCGAAGCGGATCGAATTCGCTGTAGTCCAAGAAATCGACAAGGGAAGGTATCCTTCCGAGCTTGTTCTTCAGATGCCGGTATTCGGAGCGGAAGGTTTCGAAGGTATTCATCCGTGCCTTGCTCAGGGAGCGGAAGATCTTGTCCCTTGCGATTTCATCGAACTCGATGGTCGAGATGCCAGGCAAGTAGCAGGAAGAAACGACCATTCTGGCTTCTTCCTTGTCTCCGGAAGGAGCAAAGGCCTGGGGAATCATGTAGTTGTTGTCGTAGTTTCCGATGAAATCGATGATGCCGACAAAGTCCTTCATCTCCCAGCGACGCAAGCCTCTTCCCGGCTGCTGAATGAAGACGATAGGGGAAATCGTCGGCCTCAGCATGAGGATCTGGTTGACTTCCGGAATATCCACGCCCTCGTTGAAGATATCGACCGTGATGAGGAAATCAAGATAGGGCTTTTCCTTGTCTTTTTCCTCAAGAAGGGCGATGCTTTCTTCCCTTTCCTTCTGATCGTTTTCGCCGGAGAGGAAAGCGGCATGGTATCCTCTCTCTTCCAGAAGGAGGGCCAATTCCTTTCCTTCCTCCTTGCGGGAGACGAAGATCAGTCCGCGAAGCCTATCCCCGCTATACCCATAGAATTGGCTTTTCTCGATGATGTAGTCCAGTCTCTCCTTCGTGAAAAGTCGGTGGAAGTCGGAAAGCTGATAGCTCCTGTCATCGATTCCCTTGAGGTCGGTGATGCCATAGTAGTGGAACGGACACAGAAGTTCCTGCTCCATCGCATCCTGAAGCCGGATCTCGTAGATGACGTTGTGGTCGAAGAGCTCGTATATCTTGTTCTCGTCCTCGGTCCTCTCCGGGGTTGCCGTCATGCCGAGCAGGAATTCCGGACGGAAATAGTCGATGATCTTCTCATAGGTCTTCGATCCCGCGCGGTGGACCTCATCGATGACGATGTAATCGAATGTCTCCGGAGCAAACTTCCTCAGGTATTCATCCTTTACCATCATCTCGCAGGTGGAAAAAAGAAAGTCGTATCCCTCTTTCTCGGCATAGGCACTTATTCCGCTTAGGGAAGAAGAGAACTTCCTGTCGCCCGTCAACACGCAGAATCGCTTTCCGATATCCATGACCCGCGATAGGATTGCATCGCCTGCCCAAGAAGCTGCGTCCTATGGGCAAGGAAGAGAACCTTCTTTGCCTTCACTTGCCTTAGGGCAAAGACCGAGGCATAGGTCTTTCCCGTTCCGGTTGCCGATATCAAGAGGCCTCTTGTCTTGCCCTGATGAATCATCTTCTCGAAGTTCTCGACGAATCGTGACTGCATGGAATTAGGCTCAAGGGGTTTGGAACGGAGTGGAAGGATTGCTTCTTCCTGTCTTTCCCTTATCTTCTGCTATTTGTAAATCTGGATATAGGCATTCAAATAGTCATTAAATGACGAAGACTTATCCCAGAGCCTTTCAAATTCCGAGAGGACGGCCTTGCCGAAAAGATCCTCTTCATCAGCGACATGCTCGGAATTCCATTCCTTGTTGAAGGAAAGGGCCCTCTCGGTCATGTTGCTTGAGCCGATGATGATCCTGATGACCTTCCCCTGACGGATGAGATATCCCTTGGTGTGGAATCCGGAAAGGGCCTCACACTTATACATGCGGACTTGGATGTTGGGGAAAAGATCCCGGATTTCCTCGAGGGCTTTGGGCTGGGTAAAGCAGAGATAGTCTGACGTCAAGATCCGTCCCTTGACATTCCTCTCCTTGAGTTCCCGGAAGACCACCTTGAACAATTGGAGACCGTCCACGGTGATGAAGGCCACGGAAAAGGCAAATTCATCCGCCTTCCGAAGCTCCTGGATAAGGGAAAGAATGACCTTCCTTTTTCGCTCCGGGTCGTTGTAGAGAAAAGAAGGCTTGTCTTCCTCCTTCCCTGTTTCATCTACAGGGAAAAGGATTTCCGCCTTGTCCTGTTGCTTTCCTTCGTCGTTACCGCTTTTTCCATATCAACAGTATAGATAAGACGTCCAGGACGGGCAAGATCCATGAAAAGGAACGTCCTAGTAACTAGGTTGAACGTCTTTTTGATTGTGTCGTTTCCATTTTTATAGAAGCGATGGGAAGGCAAATGGATTCCTTCCTTTTCCTCTGGACAATACCTGCAATACAGTCAGCAGCAATCGGACTGCGAAAGGCTTGGACTTCCATCCTTCCCCGTTTTGGTTCCAACAGATGGCTTTTCTTTTCAATGCCTTACAGAAAACTTTTGTCCATTAAAATGGAGTGGCATTCGAAAAGGAGTATGTTCTCTTTTGTCTTTAATCGATTTATAAGATGCTTTCTATTTCCTATTCTTCAGTAAATAGAGGCCAGCCAGGGCAACGGTCTTGAGATCCTGGATTTCGTTGTTTTTGACCATTTCCAAAAAGCGATCCATCGGCACGGAGAAGATATCCATGAATTCATCCTTGTCGCGGTTCATGATCCCTTGGGTGAGATCAGTAGCGACATAGAAGTACATGTCCTCCTTGATATAGGGAGGATTGGATTGCAGGCAGCCGAGGTATTGCAGGGTGTTGGCATGAAGGCCGGTCTCTTCCTCAAGTTCCCGGACGGCAACCTGATCCATCTTCTCTCCCTGTTCGGCCTTTCCGGCAGGAGCCTCGATGATTTTCTCGCGCTTGGGATAGCGGAAGTGCGTTTCCAGTACGACTTCCCCGTTGTCCAAAATCGGTAGGATGACGGCTAGATCCTTGTGGACGACGACTTCCCTCTGCAAAGTATCGCCATTGGCAAAAAGGACCCTGTCCTTATAGAGTGTGACGACCCTGCCCTCATAGATCTTTTCCGAAGAGAGGCACTTCTCTTCCAGGGGTATCCTTTCCTTGATTTCCATTTTTCGAACCTCGCATTCATAAGAAGAATTATAGGGCAAGGGGAAAGGATGGCCATTTTCTTTTCCATTTCTTTACAATGTTTTACTGAATCAGGCATTATTCCATCGCAAGGCCTTTGTAGGATACCCTTGAGGTTTATCAATATGAAAAAATTTGCCTTGATGTTAGGCCTTCTCTCGCTTGTGGGCCTGTCTGCCTGCGGAACGAACGATTCCAACGTTGGCGGGGATGTCGGTGGAGACGGAAACAAGCCGACCGGCGATCCTGTCGTCAATGTCTATATGCCTTCCCCTGCCGGCCTTCAGAAGTCGATCGAAAAGGGCTTCGAGGATGCCAACCCGGGAATCGACATGGTCGTCACTTCCGGAACGACCGGCGAGCTTCTTGCCAAGATCGAATCCGAAAAGGCCAACCCGGTCTGCGATGTCCTGATTCTGGCTTCCTGGTCGGATGGCATGTCTGCCTTGAGCAATCCGGATCTCTCCCTCTATGCCTATGAACCCGAGAATTCCGACAAGATTGCCGCTTCCTTCAAGGAAGATAGCCATAAGATCTATGGAACCTCCGCTTCTGCTGTCGGTGTCATCTACAATACCGACAATGTCAAGCTGGACGATCTGAAAGGAAAGGATTGGGGCGATTTTGCTTCTTGGGATAGCAAGACGCACCCCATGGCCATCCCGGATCCGACGCTTTCTGGTGCCGCAAAGGATTTCGTTGCCGGCATCGTCTCCCACTTCGGTGAGGAGGAAGGCTGGAAGATCATGAACGGATGGGCCAGCGATGGTCTGACCAACGGCGGAAAGAACGGCCCTGCCATGACCAGCGTTGTCTCTGGCGAGAACGACCTTATCATCGGCGGTGTCGACTACAACGTCTATGAGGAGAAGAAGAAGGGAAGCCCGGTCGATATCTACTATCCGACTTCCGGAACGGTCGTCAATGCCCGTCCGGCGATGATCCTCTCCTCTTCCAAGCACCTCGAAAATGCCAAGAAGGTCATGGACTATCTCTGCTCCGATGAAGGACAGAAGAATGTTGCGGATGCCTACCTCCTTCCTGGAAGAACCGATGTTTCCGCCGATTCCTCCAGAAGCAGCCTCAAGGACATTCCTCAGCTTGAAAACCTCGATTGGACGGACATGGCTGCTAACGGCACGGATATCGCCACGAAGCTTGTCAACGCCATCAAGAACAACAAGTGATCGTCGATGAAGCCGTCTTTGTCTGCACTTGTCGCAAACCGAAGGAAGCTGACGACGGTGACAATCTTTCTTGTCGCCGTCGTCCTTTTGCTTTGGTTTGTGGTCATGCCTCTTGTCATTGTCTTCTCCCGTTCCTTCCAGGGTGTGGGTGGAAGCTTTTCTTTGGAGTCGTGGAAGGCCCTTGCGGGTGCGGAAGAGTGGGATGCCATCAAGAACTCCCTCCTTTTGGGCCTTTCCGTTACCCTGCTTTCGACCGCCCTTGCCTTGCCGACGGCCTTTCTTCTTGCCAAGACGCCCTTGCGGAAATTGTGGTGGATCGATCTTGTCTTGATGATTCCGTTCATGGTCGCTCCCTACATCAATTCGATGGGGTGGATTTTCTTTATCCAAAGAAACGGCGTGCTCCAGAACCTCTGTCCTTCCCTGTCTTCTGTCGGAGAAGCCTTCGATTCCTTCTTCGGAATGGTCTGGGTGATGTCCCTTCATACCTATCCTTTTCTTTTGACGATGCTCAAGTCGGCCTTCCTCCAGTTCCCGAAAAGCCTTGAGGATGCCTCGGATATCTACACCGGGAGCACATTCCGGAAGATAACAAGAGTCTATTGCCCCATCCTTCTTCCCAACTATGCCATCGGTGCCTTCTTGGTCTTCGTCAAGGCCTTGTCGGAATACGGAACGCCATCGACCTTCGGACCACGAATCGGCGTGACGGTCTTCACGACGATCATCACCAACAGGATGCAGGTCGCCCCGATCGACTTCTCAACCGCCGCATCCCTTGCTTCCCTTCTGGTCCTGATCTGCATGGTGCTGTGGGTCCTTCAGATGGTCATCACCGCAAAGAAGTCCTATGCCCTTAGCCAAGGGGAGTCGACCAAGATTTCCCATTCCAAGGCCCTTCTTTCCGTCGGTGTTCTCTTCCTCCTTCTTCTTTTCTTCTTCTCGACCTTCATTCCGATCGGCACCATCATCATGACAGCCCTGAAGAAGACATTGGGAAGACCTCTTGATTCCGAAAACTTCACCTGGGACAACTTCCATACGGCCCTCTCCTTCGATGGCCAGTTCGGCGGCGGATTGACGTCTGTCGTCAACACGCTCAAGGTCGCCTTGATCAGCGGCTTCATCATCCTCGTATTGGGTTTGGCCTTGGGTATCTTCATCCGCCGCAATAGGAAGAAGAACACCGGAAAGACGATCGAGTTTCTGGCAACCCTTCCGCAGCTCATCCCCAATATCGTCACGGGTATCGGCCTCATCATGCTCTATAGCCTTGTCTACAATGTCTTCCCGATCTATCGGACCTGGTGGATGCTTGTCCTTGCCTATACGATCATCTTCCTTCCCAGCATGCTCTCCTATGTCAAGAATTCCCTCCAGCAGATGCCCGACAGTCTCATCGAGGCCGGGGATATCTTCGCCCGGAACCGTTGGATAGTCGATCTGCGTGTCATCTTGCCACAGGCTCTCAAGGGCGCCTTCTATGGCTTTGCGATGGCTCTGATCGTCGCCTTGAGGGAACTTGTGACGGCCAAGCTTCTGCAGCCGTCTGGGTTCTATACCGTCTCGCTTTACATCAACTTCCAATTCGAGCAGGGAAATAGGCAGGTTGCCATGTCCCTTGCCGTCATCTCCGTCCTTGTCACCCTTGTCATCCTGCTCCCGTTGGAATTCTTTGCCATGCGTCCGAAGAAAGGAAGGGGCTAGGAAATGGATATCCGAATCGAACATATCAGCAAGTCCTTCGACAAGAAGACAAAGGTCCTCAACGACCTCTGCGTCACCATCGATGGGGAAAGCCTGACGACGCTCCTTGGTTTCTCCGGCTGTGGCAAGACGACTCTCCTTCGTCTCATTGCCGGTCTTGAGGAACCGGATACCGGCCGTATCCTCTTTGGGGACAAGGTCGTCTTCGACAAGGAAAAGAAGGTAAACCTCTCCCCGATCGAAAGAGGCATCGGCTTTGTCTTTCAGGACTTTGCCTTGTGGCCGAACATGACAGTCCTGGAAAACGTCGAGTTCGGTATCCGCAGCCAGCTCCGCCTCCATCTGAAGAACGAGCAAGGAAAAGTCGACCTTCTGGGAAATCTCAAAAGACGGAGGAAGGCAATAAAAGAAAGAGCCATGGAAGTCCTAGCCATGGTGAAGATGGCCGAGTTCTCCAAGAGACTTCCAAGCGAACTCTCCGGCGGACAGAAGCAGCGTATTGCCATCGCCAGGGCCATCGCCATAAGACCACAAGTCATCCTCTTCGATGAACCGCTATCGGCTCTGGATGCCCTCTTAAGGGAAGAGATGCGGACGGAAATCAAGGATCTCGTCCATGAACTGAAGATGACAGCGATCTTCGTCACCCATGACCAGGTCGAAGCCATGTCGATTTCCAACGATGTCATCGTCATGAACAAGGGAACCATCGCCGGCAAGGGAAAGAGCCAGGATATCTATTGGCATCCCCAGAGCGCCTTCATCGCCAACTTCATCGGCAAGGCTTCATGGCTTTCGGAAACCCAATTCCTCCGTCCCGAGGATGTCCATCTGCAGAGGAAGGAAGAAGACCTATCCCTAGACTTGATGATTGAGGAAGCCGAATGCCAAGGCGGAAAATATCTCGCCATCGGCAAGACGGAAGACGGAAGAAAGATATTCTTCACGATGGAAGAACAGCCGGAAGTCGGAAATACAATCAAGCTTTTCTATTCCAAAAACAACATCCGCACCGTCGGAGCCAATCCCCTCAAGGCCTCCTTGTGTGACAGCCTCGTCCTCTCCGAATAAAAGCATCGGTAAGAATCTTTGCCTCTTTCAAAAACAGGCTTCCTTTTGATAAAGCAATAGAGCATTGGCTAACAACCTCAAGTAAATCAAGAACTTGTTTCAAGAATCGCTTGAGATAAAGCTTAACGACTTTCTTTTCATAGTCATCATTTCCTAGCACGTCATATCGAAACCAACGAGTCAAACGCCTTGGCTTCTATAGAAATCAATTGCTGGATGTTGTTGCCTCAGGAACAGTCCTGATTGTCAAGGCATCCAGAAAGGCGAAAGTCTCAAAGACGGCCACGGTCAGGGAACTTTATGAAAGGCTGATAGGCCTCTGCAGGAAGTATTCCGACAGGACAGGAGTGGCCTAACTCCTTGGCTTTTTGATCAAATTATGATGAGAAGGATCAGCAAAAGTGCTGCTGATGAATCTGTATGAAGTCGATTGAGATATAATCGCCCTGCTATATCGTGAATGTTCGTGGGTCACCAAGAGACGATATAGCACTTTCCCTCTTGGTGATCTTCGAACATTCGGAATGGGACTGTTATGCTTTCTGGTATCTCTTCTTTTGAAAGGAGAAGTCTTTCTGCCACTTCCTCTCTTTGCTGTCCGCATTGCTAAACATCAGGGATGGTATTGCAAGGATTGTCATAAGACCTTTACTGGTTGTTCCAATACGATTCTTTTCTCCTCGAAGCTGAAGCCCGGACAATTAAGAAGGATGCTGTCTTTATTATCAGATGGCGTTTTAACACATCAGATTGCCCATCAAGCAAATGTGTCGATTCAAACAGTTATTCTTTGGAAGAGAAAGCTTCAGTTTTAGAAAAAACCCAAGAAAACATCGTTCTTTCTTGGTAAATAGTCGTCGATGAAACCTATATTCATGTCCCGGCAAAAGAGAGAAGCAAGGTCAAGAAAAGAGGTCTGTCAAAAGACCTCATGCCGATTGCCATCGCCGTCGACGAGAAAGGCCATTCTCTTGCCTTACTCAATGACAAAGGAAGAGCAAGCGGGATTCCGAGCAGGCATTCGAGAATCATGTCGCGCCAAATTCTATTGTGATTCACGATAAAGGTTGGTATGGAAAAGCCTTTGAACAATGCGATGAAGTCGCCATGGATTCCCGATCAAAAGAAGCCCATGCCCTCTTAAATTCCATCAATCGTTTCTGTAATACAATCCAAGGATCGTCCAAAGTTCACCTCCGAATTCATCCACACAACATTCAGAAATACTTAGATGAATCCGTGGAAAGAAAAGAAATCTATGACGATAAGAAATGCGAAAACTGCTTCTCAAAGATCAACCAAAGAATATTCGAATCCGGAAAAGGCCTTGAAAGACGGGAACTTCGACTAAGACAGCAACACTATTGTTGATTCTTCTCTTAAAGTAATACTTGGGAGGGTAATAAGGCAAAAGAAAAGAGGACCTTAAAGATCCTCAAGCATTCTATTAATTCTAGTTAAGCATTAAATATTGGTCATTAATTTTATAAGCTTTAACAATTTGGTTTGAGTCCAACTTAGCATTTGTCCATGAAGCAAGAAGTAAACCTTTGATCTTTTTGCTATCATAGACACCTTCAAAAGTAACATTGTATGTGAACATCCAACCCTTTAAATTTATTTGAGTTAACTTTATTTCAACAATTTCGCCATCTTTTGCCTTAAAAGGTTTAAAGGCATTGCTAATTTTGATGAGAATATAGATAAATATTGAGATGAAAAATAAGGAAATTGCCAAACAAATTGGTGCCCATATCCACATTCCATACCCAAACCCAAGAACGGAAAGGATAAGAAATGCTAATGCTCCATAACATAATATGCAAAATAAAGATACTATCGCACCAAAACCATAAACATTACGGAATTTCATAAAGTTACCTCAAATATGATGTGATTTGAGAAGCGTTTTTATACCCGTGCACTGTCCCATACGATTTCGCTGTCCTTTCGGCAGTGTGGACCCCTTTTGGAGCCTGCAAAACAAAAACGAACCCCGTACGATAAAGGTACAGGGTTCGGATGTAAGCAAACTGGCGGGGGAGGAAAGAATCGAACTCTCGATAACGGTTTTGGAGACCGCTGTTATACCACTTAACTACTCCCCCAAAACGGGCAAGGAATAGTTTAAATTCCAAACCATTCCTTGTCAATGGCACACAAAACTATTTTCCCTGGTATTCCCGGGCGATCTTGTTGACGAGAGCCATGTCGGCCTTGCCATTGTAGTCCTTCTTGAAGGCGACCATGATGGACTTGATGGACTTGTCGGGAAGGGATTCGATGACTTTGCGGATCTCGTCCTCGCTCATGAGTTCCGGAAGGTAGGACTTGACGACGGCGATCTGGGCGTCGCAGTTCTGGACTTCCTCTTCCTTGTTTCCGGAGAGGTACATCGCCCTCTCGTCGGAAAGCTCCTTGAGAGTATGGTTGAGGATCTTCAGGACATCGGCCTCTTCCATTTCCTTTCCGGCAGCCTTCTTTTCGATTTCGGCAAGCTGGAAGGCCGCGATGAGGACGCCGAGGACGTTTCCCTTGTTCTCGTCGTGGGCCTTGAGGGCCTTCATCTTCTCAACCTTGAGTTCCTTCAATGTCAGCATGTTCTATTTTTTCCTTTCTTCGAGACGATCGATATAGTGGAGGAATCCTCCGGCAATCGCATCCATCGGCCTGTCTGCCCGGCGGATGGGCATGGAAAGACTCTTCTCGAGATATTCCTGAAGTCCCAGTAGGGCCGCCCCGCCGCCCACAAGGAGCATGCCGTTGCGGACAAGGTCGGTGATCAGCTCCGGCTGGACAAGGCTAAGGAGATCCGCTACCTTCAGGGCAATCCTTTCGGCGAGGGGTTCGAAGAGTTCCTTCAGTTCATAGGAGGAGAGGATGACGGAGGAGGGGAGGTTCGTGATCGTGTCCCTTCCCTTGATTTCGACAAGACGGTTATCCATCCTTTCCTGGACGGTGCCGACGCGAAGCTTGGCATATTCGGCCGATTTGCTTCCGACGAGGAGATGGTGATGGCTGCGGAGATAGCGGCGGATCTCGTTGTCGAAGTCCTCCCCGCCGATGAAGAGGGAGTCGGCGATCACAACCTCACCCAGGGAAACCATGGCGATGTCCGTATATCCGGCGCCGATATCCACGACGAGGGTTGCCGTCGGTGCATAGGCCATGTCCCCGACACCAAGGGCCGCGATCTTGGCTTCGCTTTCGATGTAGATGTCCTTGGCAAACAGGGAAGCACCGATAGCGGTGAGGGCATCCCTATTGACCTGGCTTGTCCGGCTCGGGGCGATGAAGACGATGGAGAAGTTACGCCTTCCAAGGTCGAGGTCATTTAAGGCGCGGAGAAGGAATTCATGGCAGAGAGAGACATCCTGGATCATGCCGTTGCGGACCGGATAGACGACTTGGTAGCTATAGGGTGTCTTCCCCTGGATCTCGTCGGCGAGGTAGCCGATTTCGCGGACCTGTCTTGTCTTCCTGTCCAGGGCGATGGCGGTCGGCTCATTGAAAACGACCTGCCGCCTGCCGGCGGAATAGATGACGGTGTTCCTCGTGCCGAGATCGATGCCGATGACTTCTCGTTTCATGTCCCTACCATTCTAGCAGAAACGGATCGGAATTGGCCTACTTGACGTATTCCTCGGGATGATGGGCCTCGTATTTCTTTCTCTCCTCGGTGTTGAGGATCTTCTTGCGCATGCGGATGGACTTCGGCGTGACTTCGACAAGCTCATCGCTGTTGACATAGTCCAAGCAATCCTCCAAGGACATGCGGCGAGGCGACTTGAGGACGACGGTGACATCCTTGTTGGCGCTTCTCTGGTTTCCGAGGGACTTGCTCTTGACGACGTTGACGGCAAGATCCCTGTCGTACTTGTTCTCGCCGACGATCATGCCTTCATAGACATCGATGCCGGGCCCGATGAACATCGTTCCGCGCTCCTCGGCATACTTCAGGGCATAGGCCGTGGACATGCCCGGGTCGGTCGCGACCAAGACACCGAGGCTTCTCTGGCCGATGGCCTTGTTGATCTTGGGGCGGAACTCGCGGAAGGAGTGGTTGATGATGCCATAACCCTTTGTCGCCGTCATGAAGGCGTTCATGAAGGAGATGAGGCCACGGGAAGGAATGACATAGACAAGGCGGGTCTGTCCGTTTTCGCTTGTCATCGAGAGGGTCTCGGCACAACGGCCGCCGACAAGCTGCATGACAGAACCGGCATACTCATCGGGAACGTCGATCTGGAGATCCTCGAAAGGCTCGCATTCGACGCCATCGATGACCTTGGAGATGACGGTGGGCTTGGAGACCTGAAGCTCGAAACCTTCCCTACGCATCGTCTCGATAAGGACGGAGAGATGGAGCTCACCCCTACCGGTGACGACGAAGGATTCGCTCTTGGGATCGACGTTGAAGCGGAGGGAGACATCCTTCTGGGATTCCTCATAGAGCCTGTCGGCGATCTTCTGCGCCGTCAAGAGCTTTCCTTCCTTTCCGGAGAAGGGAGAGGTGTTCGCGCCAAAGGTCATGCGCATGGTCGGCTCATCGATACGAAGCGGCGGCAAGGCATCCAGGCAATCGTTGGGGCAGACCGTCTCGCCGACCATGATGTCGGGAAGGCCGGCAACGCCGCAGATATCGCCACCCTGGACGGATTCCGCCTCGATGCGGTCAAGACCATGGAAGGTGAAGAGCTTGGCGACCTTGAACTTGCTGGTCTTTCCATCCAGACGGATGCAGGTGACTTCCTGGCCCAAATGGATGGTGCCGCGATCGACACGACCGATGCCGATACGGCCGACATACTTGTTGTAGTCCAGAAGGGACGGCTGGAACTGAAGGGGAGCGTCGGGATTGGCCGTGGGGGCAGGGATGGTATTGATGATGGTCTCAAAGAGCACGTCCATGCCCGGCTTCTGGGTGCTGACGTCCTTGTCCAGGGAAGAGGTCATGTTGAGGGCCGAGGTATAGACGACCGGGAATTCCAGCTGATCGTCATCCGCGCCGAGATCCATGAAAAGCTCGAGGACTTCGTTGAGGGCCCTCTCCGGATCGGCACCGGAACGATCGACCTTGTTGATGACCACGACCGTCTTCAGGTGATAGGAGATGGCCTGCTTGAGAACGAAGCGGGTCTGCGGCATCGGACCATCGAAGGCATCGACAAGAAGACAGACGCCATCGACCATGTTCATGATGCGCTCGACCTCACCAGAGAAATCGGCATGGCCAGGGGTGTCGACGATGTTGATCTTGTAGTCCTTGTAGTTGACGCCCGTGGTCTTGGCAAGGATCGTGATGCCTCTTTCGTGTTCCAGAGGGTTGGAATCCATGCAGCAGGTCGCGACCTTCTCGTTGTCGCGGAATGTGCCGCTTGTCTTCAATAGGGCATCGACGAGGGTGGTCTTGCCGTGGTCGACGTGGGCGATGATGGCAACGTTTCGGATTTTGTCGTTCATATCAGTATCTCCCTTCACGCAAAAAAGCCGTTAAAGCAAAGAGTATTATATATACAGAAGTATAGCTTTGAAACCATTTTGTCCTTTGAAAACGTTTCCCTCTTCCCTGCCTTGTCCTCCAAAAGGCTTCCACGGAAAAGGAAAGGAATCTTGATTTCGGACTTGTTTTGATAGCATCCATAGGCATCTTCGTCTTCTACTATCGGGTTTCCATCGACAGGAAAGAAGCAAAATAAAGAAATTTCCTCGTTACATCGCCTTCTCAAGCTCATCGTAAAGGAGGGAAAGCTTGCTATCGATGTCTTCCCTCTCGGCGGTGATGGCCTTCATCTTTTCCGGATCGCTGTAGTTCTCCTCTTTGTAGCAGGCCTCGTCGAGTTCCTTCTTCCGCCCTTCCAGACGGTCGATCTTTTCCATGATCTTCTCCGGGCTTTCCCGTGTCTTGCGCGTTCTCGTTGCGGGAAGGGTAGGTGCTGCTTTCCTTGTCTCCTGCCGTCTTTCCTTGTTCTCGGCGGCGATCTTCTCCTTCTCCTCTGCCATGATGGCCTTCAGCTTCTCTTCGCGGAATTCCGTATAGCTTCCCTTGAAATAGTAGGCCTTTCCGGAATAGAGGTAGAGGATCTTGTCGCAGGTCTTGTCGACAAAGTCCCTGTCGTGGGAAACGATGACCAAGGTTCCTTCATAGCTATCCAAGGCTTCCTCCAGTTCCGAGATGGAAAGCAGGTCGAGATGGTTCGTCGGTTCGTCCAGAAGAAGGAGGTCGTAGTTCTCGTTGGAAAGCTGATAGAGTTCGACGCGCATGAGCTCGCCTCCGGAGAGGTCGCAGAGCCTTTTCTCGTTGGCTTCCTCGTAGTGGAAGGCATAGCGTCCTAGGCCATCGTAGATTTCCTGGTTGGATTTCCTGGGATAGAGATTCCGGAAATGCTGGAAGAGGGTCTCTTCCGATTTGTAGCTGCGGATATCCTGGCGTAGGACACCCATCGAGAGAGAGAAATAACGGCGGATTTTCCCGGAGAGTGGCTCAAGCTCATTCAGAAGGACCTTGCCGAAGGTCGACTTTCCGATGCCGTTAGCTCCCATGATGGCCAAGTGGTCCTTGCCGAAGAGGGAAAAGGAAATATCCTCGATAAGCGGCTTGTCATAGCCGATAGCGACAGCATCGAAATCCAGAAGCCTTTTTCCTTCCCTGGTCTCGCCATTGAGGGCGATGGAGAGCTTCCTTTCCTTGTGATGGGGATCGGCAATGGCGTTCTGCTCCAGACGGGCAAGCTTCTTCACCCTGTCCTGGGCCCTAGAGGAAAAGCGGGGCTTAGGCATATAGAAGGCGATGAACCTTTTCAGTTTCTCCTTCTCTTCCTCCTGGTTGCGGAACTGCTCAAGGGCATTCTCGTATCTTTCCTTCTTCTCCCGAGCGAAGTTGTCATAGGTGCAGTTGTAGAGCGTGAAGACGTGGTTGTCGACGTCCAAAATCCTATTGGCGATCTTCTTGACGAAGGCGATGTCATGGCTGACAAAAAGGACGCTACCGGAATACTCACTGAGGTAATCCTCAAGCCACTCTATTGAAATAATGTCGAGATGGTTTGTCGGTTCATCCAAAATAAGAATATCGGGATTGATGAGAAGAAGCTTAGCAAAAGCAACCCTTGTCTTCTCTCCACCCGAGAAGGTCGAAATCTTCCTGTCGTAGTCCTTCTTGGAAAAGGAGAACATGTTCAGGATCATCGCGATCCGGTAGCGATAGTCATATCCGCCCATGGCGGAAAAGCGCGTCTCCTTTGTCGAATACTCCTCCAAGAGCTTTTCGTCGTTGGGATTGGCAGAAATCTTTTCCAGGAGGTCGTTGATTTTCCTTTCCTCCTGGATGAGGTCCGAAAAGACGGTCAAGGCCTCTTCGTAGAGCGTGTTCTCCGGGTTCTCGATGACGTCCTGGGAAAGATAGCCGACGCGGATGCCCTTGGAAAAGACGACATCCCCGCCGGATTTCTCCACCTGGCCGAGGATCATCTTGATCAAGGTCGACTTTCCTTGGCCGTTTCCGCCGAGGATCGCCATCCTGTCATGGTCGCGGATGGCAAAGGAGACAGGCTCGAAAAGCCGTTCACCCGAAAATTCCTTCGTGAGATTGCTGACAGAGAGAAGAACGGGCATACTCAATCCTTTTCGATGATGAAGTCATCCCCTTCCATGCGAATGCACTCTTCGACGACGGGAAGGGAGGTCGTCTCCGTATCGGAGAATTCATAGTCCCCAAGGGCACGGGAGACAAGGTCGCGCATATTGGCCCTTTCGGTATAGAGGGTCATCAACAGGTCTCCCTTGCTGACGACATCGCCGACCTTCTTGGCAAGGACGATACCCGCCGTCGGATCGATGACGTCTTCCTTCTTTTCCCTTCCGGCGCCAAGTTCCATGGATATCAATCCCAGGTCCAAGGCATCGATGGCTTTCACATAGCCGCTCTTGAGGGACTTGATGGGGAAGGAATAGAGGGCCTTGGGGAATTTCGTAGGATCGTCCAGATAGCTGACATCGCCTCCCTGGGCCTTGACGAAATCCTTGAAGACCTGGTAGGCCTTGCCGTTTTCCAGATTGGCAAGAAGGGCCTTCTTTGCCTTCTCGGCATTGTCATAGAGCTTGGACTGGAGAAGCATCGTCGTGCCGCTGTGGAGAATGAGATCGACGAAATCCTTCGGTCCCTTGCCATGGAGCGTGTCGATGGCCTCCTCCACTTCGAGGATGTTTCCGATGGCAAAGCCCAATGGCTGTTCCATGGAAGTGATCTCGGCACGGGTATCCTTGCCGAAATGCTCGCCGATGCGGACCATCTCCTTGGCCAAGGCCTCGGCCTTCTCCTTCGTCGGCATGAAGGCGCCCTTTCCGTACTTGACGTCCAACAGGATGCAATCGGAACCGGAGGCCAGCTTCTTGGACATGATCGAGGAGGCGATCAAGGGAATGGAATCGACCGTTGCCGTGACATCGCGAAGGGCATAGAGCTTCTTGTCTGCCGGAACGAGTTCCGCGCTCTGGCCGACAATGGCCATGCCGACCTTCTTGACCGTCTCGAAGAACTCGCTCGGAGTCAGGTTCACGCGCATGCCGGGAATCGATTCCAGCTTGTCCAATGTTCCGCCGGTAAAGCCAAGTCCCCTTCCGGACATCTTGGCAACCTTGACGCCAAGGGAAGCGACAAGGGGGCAGAGGACAAGGGACGTCTTGTCACCGACACCGCCTGTGGAATGCTTGTCGCACTTGATGCCGGGAATCGAGGAAAGGTCAAGGGCCTTTCCGGAATTGAGCATGCTCTCCGTCAAATAAAAGGTCTCCGCCTCCGTCATGCCGCGGAAGCAGATGGCCATGAGCAGGGCGGACATCTGGTAGTCGGGGATTCCGTTCTTGCAATACCCGTCGATGATATCGTTGATTTCCTCCCGGGTGAGCTTTCCGCCATTCTTCTTTTTCTCGATAAGTTCCGTCATGATCATATGCGGCACCTCTTTTCTGAATGCCTCAATTATACCACAACTGAAAATGCCGCCTCCTTTCAGAGACGGCAGATGAAGAAGCCTTGTCTTCCCTTAGTCGAGATAGACGACGACCCAACGATCGTTGTCGGTGCCGGAGAGGTTGTCGTAGACGCGAACATAGAGGGTGTGCTTGCCTGTCTCGCCGACATAGGTGAGTGTGGAATGCTCGTTGATGTAGACATATTCCTGATCGTCGCTGGCTTCGCCGGGAGTCGTCAATGCCTTGTTGGCCTTGATGAAGCTCTTGGCCTTGCCGATAAGGGTGTAACCGCAATTGCGATCCTGGTGGGTCGGAACCTCCTTGCCATCGGCATGGACGAACTTGATGTCCAGTCCGCTGGTAAAGGTGCCGCTCCAGAAGTATTCCTTGACGGCGTAGAAAGGATTGGTCTGGGAGGCAAACTGATGTCTCTCCCTTCCAATGACGATGTAGAGGTCCTCGCCGGTATCGGGCTCGACGACCTCGACAGCCTTCTTGGCGACTTTCGCAGCAGTAGCCTTCTTCACGGAAGTCTTCTTCGTAGCAGCTTTAGCCATATTCGAACGTCCTCCTTGAGTTGAGCTTATATATAATTATAATTCTTTTGACTAGAATTTGTCCTAAAAAATATATCGAGGTGAAGTCCCGTGGAGAATCCGAAAGCAAAAGCGCTCTGCGAAATCCTGTCCGTTTACTGCAAAAACAGCATAGTTTCCACATTTTCAGAACAATTGGACAAACCGGCCTTCAATGGCTTTGTTACTAGCAAAACAAGCACAATCGAAAAGGCCTTTTTAGAGAAAGGTATTGTCCAAAAAAGTAAATTTGACAAGTGCTATTTCTATTTCGATAAGGAAAAGGAACCTATGGGAAGCTCTCTTCTTCACCATGCTGGATTCTTCTATATCCTCGATGCCTCAAGCGCCTATATGACCGAAAGGCTTCGAAGCATCGTTGGCGAAAACGCCTTGGCCTTGGATATGTGTGCCGCCCCTGGCGGAAAGAGCATTTCCCTGAAGATCCGCCGTCCGGATATCGACATCGTGGCTAACGACATCGCCATTGATCGGGCCAAGGAAATGAATCGGAACATCGAACGCATAGGACTGGACATCAAGACCATGGCGCTTGATCCTCTCTCTTTGGATCTTGTTGAAGCCTTCGACCTTGTCATCCTGGATACGCCCTGTTCCGGAAGCGGCATGATCCGCAAGGAAAGGAAGATGCTTGAGGACTGGTCCCAAAAGAAAGTCGATAGACTTCTTCCCATCCAGGAACAACTTCTCGAAAAAGCCTATTCCCTTCTAGCCAAAGGAGGGATCCTTGCCTATTCCACATGCTCCCTCTCCTATGAGGAGGACGATGGACAGATCAAGGCCTTCCTCAATCGGCATAAAGATATTAAGGAAGTCCAAGTCCCAGTGGAGAAGTCTGTCGTTAGGAAGGATTACGGCTATCATCTCCTGCCGGGCATCTTCAAAGGAGAAGGTATCTACTTCTGCTTCCTGAAGAAGGAAGGAACGCCGACAAAGGAAAGAGAAGAGGCCAAGACAAGGGAGAAATCGCCTGTCGATGGCTACCGGCTCTATAAGACAAAGACAAATGGCTACTTGACAAAACACCTTCCCCTTTCCACTTCAAGATTGCCTTTCCTCCGCCCGGGCATCCCGCTTTATGACACATCCGAACATCCTAAATGCCCATACGACCACGGCTATGCCAAGATCGCCACGGAGTTCGAAAGGATTCCGCTGACAAAGGAAGCGGCTATCCGCTATTATGCCGGAGAGGAAATCCCGACAGACTATCAAGGAAAAGATGGCCTTTATATCCTTTCATACCTAGATGTCCCCCTAGGGTTTTCAAAGAAGGTAGGAAGAAGGCTGAAGAACTATCTGCCCAAGGGCTTAAGAGCCAAGGTTCACTAAGGAGGAAAACATGAACCAGGAAAAAATCGAAAAAGAGATCCTTGCCACGGATGACGACGCCATCGCCAAGACCGATTGGGATGCCATCTGGAAGAAGAAATATCCCATCCTGTCCCGTTATCCCGACGAGGTCGACGTCGAAAGCTTTGTTCCCGAGCTTGTCGCTCTTCTTGATCGTCTCCAGAAGGAAAACGGCTATTCCCGTGTCGATGCCTTCCTTGTCCTTAAGGACATTCTCGGGCATATCTACAAGAGAAGATAAAAAACGGCCGATGCCAAGCATCGACCGGGATTGACGATGGTGCCAACTATAGGGATCGGACCTACGACCTACTGATTACAAATCAGTTGCTCTACCAGCTGAGCTAAGTTGGCAAATCAAGCAGAAAACATTCTACCAGCTCCTTCTCGCATTTTCAATTTCGATTCGTGATCCCGTTAAGTTCTTCCTGCCTAATCGCTTCAGAAAGGAGTCCTGACATGACTGTCCTTATTGATATTCTCTGCGTATTCGTCGGTGGAGGCCTCGGTGCCCTTGCCCGCTATGGCGTGACCCTGATTCCCTTCCATTCCGAGAGCCTAGGCGGATTTCCGCTTCTTACTTTCCTCATCAATTTCGTCGGCTCCTTCCTCATCGGCCTACTGGACAGCCTTATCGGGGAGAAGGTTCTCAAGGAGAGATGGACGACCTTTGGAAAGATCGGACTGATGGGTGGATTCACGACTTTCTCAAGCTTCTCCCTGGATGCGATGAAACTCTTCGAGAACAAGCGTTTCCTGACTGGCTCCCTCTATGTCCTGCTTTCGGTTACCCTCTGCCTTCTTGGCTGCTTCTTGGGCCAGCTGTGCGGAAAAGCCATTTCAAGCCGTCTTGGAATCCGCAAATAGCAATCCGTTTTAAGGAAACAATCAGTCCTTGAACTTCTTCTTTCCGACTACCTGGATAGAGATGCAAACAGGAAGCATCCACAAGACACCGAAGATCATCGTCAGGATCACACCGAAGAAAGGCCAGGAATAGACAAGGGTCAAGGAAAAGACGATGATGTGGACGACAAGGAAGAAGGGTTCAAAAAGGAAGGTGAACTTGGCAAGCTGTCCATTGCACCAATTCCATCTTTCCGGAGAGGACAAGGCAAAGCGGGTTCGGAATCCGAAAAAGGGATTCGGACCGACTTTCTTGACGACAAAGACAACCATCAAGACAAAAAGAAGCACGGGAAGGACAATCCCGGCGATGCCAAAGGTATAGACAAGGGTATTCGTAAGCAAAGCGATATCCACATTCTCAGAAAGGAATAGCATTCTCTTTACCCCATCGCTATTCTACCACACTTCCTTTTGGAGGATGCTTTGTCATGAGCTGGAAAAGCCGACATCAGTTTGTCTTTTGGAATACAGGTTCCTAATTAATCCTTTTCCTGTTTTCTTGACTTCATTTCAATTCTGTTAACTTTATTTTTCCTCTTTTTGCCTGTTTTCCAAACATTTAAATTGTCTTGTTTTCACTCTCCTTTCATAATGAAAAAAGGAGGATTTCACTATGGCTGATAGTTTTGGCGTTCGTTATGCCGTAATGGAGGCATTGGAAAATGTCTATTTGGGAAGCTGGTCCTATGGAAAAGATCCCCGTCTCCAATTTCCCGACGTCCGGGTCTACTTCCACCCCAATACGGTATATGTCAGTGGCACGATTGTTTTCTACTACACCAATGCCGATTCCTTCATCAAGGAAGCCTTCCGCAGAGAGGCCTCAAACGTCTATAGCCGTCTCAAGAGCAAAATTGCCGAGGCCTTGCGGGAATACGCCAGGGAATCAGATGATCCCGATGTGTCCGGAGAATGGACAATCGATATCGAAGGTGTGAAGGTATCCCTGGAACAGGATTGATGATTTCCACCCAATAGAAACAAAGCCGGAACGAAAACGGACAAGGACCTTTGGGAGGTGGCACAGTCGTGTCACCTCCAATCCGTTACATACACGTCGTCTAAGAGTATTATTTTGAGCATCAAAAGCATTGATTGGAATCAAAAAGCCTGTCCGGTATGCTCAACAATGTTTTTTCTATAAAAAATGATAGCTAAAATAATCAAAAGTAAATAAAAAACAATTCCAGCTATTCCAAAACAATAAATATATAGGGTTTAAAATTTCTAAATCTATTGAATCAGTTAAAAACATTGTTGTCTCCAAATTAAAAATTATTTCTCGGATTGTTCATCCCTGCCTACGATTTCCCAATGTCCACCTTTATCAGGACCAACACGTTTGATTTTTTTCTTCTCTTTTAATCCATTTAAAATTCTATAAACGGAAGTTGTGCCAATTTGAAGTTTTAATGATAATTCTTTTCTTGTTACTTTAGGATTAATTTTTAACTCTCGTATAATATTTTCTTCTGAATTATTATCTGCACCCTTTTCTGCACCATTTTCTGCACCAAGGTTAGTAACACGCATAGAAGCCATTACTTCTGCATCATATGGTATGGAAACATTTATATAGCTTTCTTCAATATCAAATACATTCTTATCATAGTGCTTTAAAACTTCAGGCACTCCATAACCCATTTGTTCGACATATTTTAAGTCAGATAAAACTCTCATGAGTTCTTTAGGCAGTTACAACGGCGTAAGTTTAAAAGTCGCTATTTAAGCCTAAAACAAAAAAAGTCTGAACCGCCCCTAGTCATCGACTAGGTTTGTATCAGACATGTCGTTCTAATATGGTGGGCTTAAGCGGGATCGGACCACTGACCTCTTCCGTGTGAAGGAAGCGCTCTCCCAACTGAGCTATAAGCCCGGACAAAGCGGGTCTATTCTACCATCCTGACAATTTCTCTTCAAGAATCGACTATCTTTTCTTGACATCCGTCCTTCAAAAGGGTATAGTGCTATTTGCTTGAAACGAGATAGGAAAGAGGACGCCCGTCCCACCTGACTGGATTCCGTTCCGGTAGGTCAAATGCCTGATCCCTAAGCCGATTATAGTTTGTCCGTCAATCGGCTTATGCGTATCGTGTGCATAGTGCGGGTCCTCATTCCGGGGACCCGTTTTTTGCAAAGTACACGGAGGTACAGCCCTATATATAACGGTTATCAGCAGGGATTTCGTCCCAGAAGCAATTACGATCGTGACTTGGTCAACGACAGGATCCACTTCAAGGAAGTCCTCTTGATCGGACCCGAAGGCGAAAGCTATGGTGTCGTTCCCCTCAGAGTCGCCCTTCAGAAATCGATGGACATGCAGCTCGACCTTTACTGCGTCAGCCCGCAAGCCCACCCGCCCGTCTGCAAGATCATCAACTACGGAAAGTTCAAGTTCGAGAAGGGAAAGAAGGAAAGGGAAGCCAAGAAGAACCAGAAGAAGACCGTCGTGAAGGAAATCCGCTTCACCGCCACGACCGACAAGCACGATCTGGAGACGAAGGCCAAGGCCGCTATCAAATTCCTTGGGGAAGGCATGAAGGTCAAGGTTGCCGTCTTCATCAAGGGAAGAATGATGCAGAGAATGGACATCGTCAAGCAAACTCTGCAGGACTTCCTTGAGATGGTGAAGGACTATGCGACCGCCGACAAGCAGCCGGAACTAATGGGAAGGGACTACTCCGTCACGCTCAGCCCGATCAAGAAAACAGGAGGAAATCAGCATGCCTAAGATGAAGAGCAAGCGCAGCGCCGTCAAGAGATTCCGTTTCACCGCCAATGGTGAAGTCAAGAAGTGGAACCAGAACACCTCTCACCTTTCCCACAACAAGACCCACAAGCTGATCCGTCACAATCGCAAGGCCAGATACCTCAAGCCGACCCAGACCAAGATTGTCAGACAGCTCATCAGCAAGTAATCAAGGAGGATAGAAAACCATGAGAGTCAAGGGTGGAACAGTCCGACACGCCAACAGAAAGCGTATCCTGAAGAGAGCTTCCGGATTCTTCGGAGCCAGACATAGACTTTACAAGACCGCCAAAGAGTCGGTCATGCGCGCGGACGCCTATAGCTTCAACGGCCGCAAGGAGAGAAAGCAGGACTTCCGCAAGCTGTGGATCCGTCGTATCTCCGCTGCCTGCAAGCTGGAAGGCATCTCCTATTCCAAGTTCATGTTCGGCATGAAGCTTGCCAACGTCGCCCTCAATAGAAAGATGCTCAGCGAAATCGCCGGCACCAACCCCGATCAGTTCCACAACCTGGTCGAGATCGCCAACAAGGCCATCGCCGAGAGTCAGGCGAAGTAAGTCACTCAATCGGCACCCGAAAGGGTGCCATTTCTTTATTGAAAAAAGCGGAGCCGTCGGGTTCCGCCTTTTTCGTACTAGAGCTCTTCTTCCTGGTTCCGACAGACATGCTCGACCTTGACGTTGTCGACGCAGTCATGGACCATCGTCATGTAGTCGAAGCTCTGCTCGATCTCAAGGACCTTTTCCATGTTGGGATGCGTGACCGGATCCTTGATGGCGAAGATCGTGCAGCAATCCTCGTAAGGACGAATAGAGATGTCATATGTCCCGATTTTCTTGGCGATGTCGATAATCTCGTTCTTGTCGTATGTGCAAAGAGGACGCATCATCGGAAGGGAACAGGCCTCCTCGATCACCTTGATGGAATAGAGGGTCTGGCTAGCGACCTGGCCGATGGACTCCCCGCTAGAGAGGACGAGGTCGTTATGCTTCCTGGCAAGGATCGACGCGATCCGCATCATCATCCGGCGCATGATCGTCACGCAATAGGAGGGGCCGGCAAGCTCATAGATCTTCTTCTCCAGATCCGTGAAGGGGACGACATAGAGCTTGATGTCCTCCTGGTAGTCGTTGAGGACATGGAGGAGATCATGGATCTTGTCGATGACCCTTTCGGAAGTATAGGGCGGTGCGGCAAAGTGGATCATCTCGAGCTTCACGCCCCTTTTCATCATCAGAAAGGCCGCAACGGGAGAGTCGATACCACCGCTAATGAGCATCAATCCCTTTCCGGCGATCCCCAGAGGATAGCCACCCAGTCCCTTTTCCTTGATGCCGTAGACATAGGTCCCTTCCTTGCGGACCATGACGTGGATCATCAGTTCGGGATCGTGGACGTCGACCCGGCTTTCCGGACAGGTCGAAAGGATCCTGCCCCCGATTGCCCTGTTGATCTCATCGGAATGCATGGGAAAGTTCTTGTCGACACGCCGTGCGTTGGCCTTGAACGTCTTGGCCTGGCTTTTCCGATAGAGGGCAAGGGCTTCTTCCTTGATGGCCTCGATGTCGTTTGGGACTTCCTTGGCCAAGGAAAAGGAAAGAAGGCCGGGAACCTTGACGAGCTTCTTCTTGACATCCTCGTAGGGCGTACCATTGAGGAGAATATAGATGTGGTCCTTCTTCACCTCATAGGAGAGAAGGGGAAAATCCTTCAGGGTCGAACGGATGTTCTTTCCCAGAAGGCGGATGAAATCCATGATGTTCTTGCCCTTCGTCGAGAGTTCGCCGAAGAAGACGATGATCATGTCGTTTTCCATAGCTCAATCCTCCGTGGAAATGGTGGAGAGAACGTCCCTGAGTCCCTCCAGGAACAGCCGTCCGTCCTCGATCGTCTCCCTTCCGCAGAAGGAAAGGCGGATGGCATTGCGGGCGATCCTTTCCGGATAGCCGGCGTTTTGGATGACATAGGAATAGCCTTCCTCCCGTGAGGAGCAGGCACTCTTCGTCGAAACATAGATGCCCTTAGCCGAGAGGGCCTCCTGGACGATGGACCCCTTGTGGCGAAGAAGGGCAAAGGAGAGGATGAAGGGTGTCGCATGCTGACCAGAGAGGATGACGGCCTCATCGATCGTGGAAAGTCCCTTGCGAAGGAAATCGTTGAGAAGGCGGGCGTTTTCCCGTCTTTCGGGAAGGCTTTTCAAGGAGAGACGAAGAGCCGTCGCCAAGGAGCAGTCCAGAGGAACAGGCGACGTTCCGGAGCGGAACCCGCTTTCCTGCCCGCCGCCGAGGATCTGGGCATCCAGCTGGACGTCCTTTCTCTTAAGCAAGGCACCCGAGCCTTTCAATCCGCCGATCTTGTGACCGGAGAAAGTCAGAAGGTCATAGCTGAGGCTATCCACCGGTTCCTTTCCGATGGCTTGCGTGGCATCGACAAGAAGCTTGGCCCGGCTCTTGGAATGGACAAGGCTATAGACCTTCTTCGTATCGAAGAGATAGCCGGTCTCGTTGTTGACCGCCATCACGGAAACGAGGGAAACGGAATCGTCCAAGGCGTTTTCCAGCTGCTGGAGATTGAGGTTCCCTTCCTTGTCGTAGTCGATATAGACGGCTTGGAAGCCTTCCCTTTCCAGTTCCTTATAGACATTCAGAACCGAGGGATGCTCGGCCTTTGTCGTGAGGATTTTCTTTCCCCAGGATCGGCAATGGTAGCTTACGCCTTTGATGGCGAGGTTGTTTCCCTCGGTCGCTCCGGAGGTGAAGATGACCTCGGAAGGTTCCAGATGAAAATAGGATGCGATCTGCTCTCTTGCCTTCTCCAGGATGCGGGAAGCCTTGTTTCCCAAGGCATGGGTCGAGGAGGCATTGGCAAAATCCTCGACGCTGACACGCGCGAAAGTATCGAGGGCTGCCTTTTCGGGGAGAGTCGTCGATGCGCAATCGAAATAGATATCAGGCATTTTTGTCGTTGTTCTTTGTGGAGGAGAAGATCCGGACGACCTTCAGGGCCTCGTCGCTGGCACGATCGAAGTCTCCTTCGTTGAAGGCCTTCTCCGCCGTGACAAGAAGGGGTCTACTATCCGAGAACTCGAGACGGAAGGCGTTGGCATAGACATAGGACTGCTCGGCCTTCTGGCACTGTTCATACTTGTTCTGGACATCCTTGATCAACGCCTCGCATTCCTTCCGATAGGGTTCGAAGGCTTCCTTGGCCTTGGAAACGTCGACCGGGGCCTTGAGGATGATGTCATCGATGGCCTTCGTATCGCGGTAGAGCTTCTCAAAGCGGCTCTTGTAGGTCTCCTCGACGGAAGGGAGGTTGATCTGGCGGATATGCCATTGTTCTTCCTTCAGTCCGAGATAGAGGGCGCGGAGATTCTGGTAGATAGCCTGGCTATCGTTCTTCAAGGACTGAAGGTAGTGGCTATAGTCGTCCATCGTCCTCGTGATCTTGGAAATCTCGGCCTGCATGTCGGATATCCTTTTGGTGATAAGGGTATAGGGCTGTCTTTCCTTCGTCTCGACATAGGAATCGATGTCCCTCTTGAGGAAGCCGATCTTCTCGATATCGTCCTTGAGGGCATACATCTGCTCAACGTACTTCCGATCCAGGACATAGGTCCTTTGGTATTCGGCAAGCTGGTTCATGTGCCGGCTGTAGCGCTTCTCAAGCTCGAAGGAGGTATTGGAAAGGTCCCCTTGGTTTCCCAAGAAGCTCTCCTTGGCCCGTCTTTCCTCGGCGAACTTCGCAAGGATATCGGTGATGGTCGACTGGATCCTATCGAGCTGTCCCTTAACGCCACGGGTATCCAGAAGGCGGAGGCGCTTGCGGATGTCGGTAAGTTCTTCCTTCGTCTCGGTCTGGACTTCCGGAACCTTCAGATAATCCAAGACAAAGCCTTCCTGGAGCATGGCATGGTACTTTTCCTCCATGTCCTTCAGGCTTTCCGGAATGACTTTCTCGACGCGGGTGACAAGGCTTGGAAGATCCCCGAGGATTGCAAGAACGGCCGAAAGGACGCTGGAGATCTTGGGAAGAAGGTCCCTGGCTTCCTTGAACTTGGCCTGGTTGACATCGTCCTCGAAAGTGGCAAAGGTCGACTCGGCGTTTTCAAAAAGCAGTTCGAAGCTCTCCTTAAGCGACCTCAAATCATCCTCGTGCTCGGAATAGAAATCGCGGATGCGGCGGAGCATGTTCTTGGATTGCAGGGAGCTGTCCCTCGTGTCGATGTCATCGCGAAGAAGGCTTGTCAGATCCTCGTTGAAGTTGGAAACGGCCTTTTCATAGTCGTTGAGGGAAATCTGGGTCTGGGAAAGAAGGCCCTTGAAAGCCTTGAAGTTCTTTCCTTCCCTTAGCTGGCTTAAGGATTCCAGAGACTGGCGCAGATTCTTGTCGCGCCTTTCAAGGATATCCTCATATTGCTTGCTACGCTCCTCATAGGACTTCTGGAAGGAAGGAGAATACTCGCCCAAGGATTTCAGGCGGTTGACCATGTTCTTGCAGGACGAGGTCAGCTGGCCATGATAGCTTTCATAGTCGGAGACCATCTTCTCGTAACCGGAAACGGCCTTCCGCCTCAGGAAGAGAAAGACGCCGACAAGAAGGGCAATGGCGAAGACGGGAACAAGGACCGATACGAGGATTGTCGATACGGTACTCATCAAAACAATTGGGAAAGCAATCATAAGCACCTCCACAAAAAGGGACTAACGCGTCGTCTCTCTCTTGTTGTATTTGGCGCGGATGCGGAAAGTCTTTTCCGTGAGGGAGGAAGAATCGTTGAGAAGCTTCGTCAGCATACGGACGGCGATGGAACCGACCTTGAACATGTCGATGGAGAAGGAAGAGATCTGCGGACGGATGATGTAGGAATACTTCGATCCGATCTCGGCAAGGACCTCGACATCCTCGGGAACGCGAAGACCGCTCTCGATGGCGGCATTGACGATAGCCGCAGCAAGGGAATCTCTCGGCGCGACGAAATAGCCTTTGCGATGCTCCCGGAAGAACGACTTCATGCCGGCATAGACGATGCCATAGGAGTCGTTGAACTTGAGCAGGTTGATATGCTTGCCATTGGCCTGGGCGAAGTCGGAAAGGCCGTTGCGAATATCGTCGACCATCTTGCCCTCGTTGACAATATCCAGGACATAGACGTCATCGTGTCCGGCAAGGAGGTGTTCCTTGACGACATCCATGACGGGGTCCTTGTATTCGACGATGATGGAGCCGAGGGAATCGCCGCTCATGTCATGGCCGATGACGATAAGGGGGATGTGATAGTTCTGGATGGAGCGGATCTCGTCCGTGCCGAGCTCATCGTCATAGATGACGGCGCCATCGACATGGCTCTTGATCAAGGACTCGATGACCTGGGCCGCATCCTCCTTGGTCCTCTTGGTAATGAAGATGGAAGTGACATAGCCGTAGATCTTGGCGATATCGATCATGCCATCGAGCATGTTGGAAACATAGGCATATCCGGTGGAAGGAATCATGATACCGATGTTCGTGGAACGCGAGTTGGCAAGGCCTTGGGCCAGGGCAGAAGGCTTGTAACCCAAACGGGAAATGGCCTCCTTGACGGCCTTCTTTGTCTTTTCCGTGACATTGGGGTGATTGTTGATGACTCTCGAGACGGTAGCCAAAGAGACACCGGCGACCTTGGCGACCTCATAGATGGTCACGCGGTCCTTGAACATTCTTTTGTTTTCTTCCATACGGAACCTCCTAATAATGAACGCACTTTACATAGAATTATAAAGAAAACATATATACTAAGCAATCGTTTATGAAAATATTTTCATGGCGCCTTCCCCTTCCCAAAACGACGAACAGAATTGCCTTTTTGCATGGTTTATGTTAACAGTATAGCCGATTATGACAAAACTTTCAGCCAAGCTCGTCTACAACAAAGGAACCAAAAACCGCCTTTCCTTACCCCCAAAAGACCTCTTCCCGGAGAGAAAAACAACCCCTTTCAAGGAAAAAAGCACAAGCCCCTATAGCCCACGCAAAAAGGCCCTCATACCCTTTGGCGGAAAGGATACGAAGGCCCAATTTTTCAAAGGGAAAGACTACTTCTTCCTCGTCCCGTAGCGATAGAGGGCAACCATGGCATTGACAGCCTGCTCCGCGGTGGGATAGGCCGGGATTCCATGATCCCTTAAAAGCATGATGGCTTCACGGCATTCCTCGCCGCCCTGGCAGATCATGATGAATGGCTTTCCAAGCTCCTTGCAGGAGTCGTAGACCTCAATGGCAGCCTTGGCCGTTCCAAGGACATCGGTGACCGCCGTCGGGCAGATAGCGCCGAGGACGCCATGGACATTGGGATCGCGGAAGGCCTGCTGGAAGGCGCCCTTATACTGGATGACGCTTGCCGTTCCGGAGATATCGACCGGGTTGAGCGGGGAACCGAACATCGGCATATAGGCGCGGATTCTCTGCTCGAGCATCGGCGAGATCTCCTTCAGTTCATGGAGAGAAAGGCCTAAACGCTCGAAGTGATCGCAGCTAAGAAGGCCAGCACCGCCGCCGTTTGTGATCATGACGATGTTGTCCCCATTCAAGGCAGGCTGATTGCCAAGGGCCAAAGAGACGTCGAGGAATTCCTGCCACGTCGTTGCCCTGATGGCACCGGCATCTTTGATGATCTTGTCGTAGTAGGCATCGCTGTTGGGGTTCTCGCTTGCCGTGTGGGCGAAGGCTGCCTTCACGCCGATCTTGGAACGCCCGACCTTGATGACCACGATCGGCTTGCTGACCTTGCGACAGGAATCGACGAAGGCCTCCGGGGAATCCAGTCCCTCGATATAGATGGCAAGGCATTTGGTGTTGGGATCTTCATTGGCATATTCGATGAACTCGGAGAAATCGACATCCGCCTTGTTTCCCAAGCCGACGAAGAAAGACATGCCGAAGTGACTCATCTGGCTGGTACCAAGTGCGGCTAGAAGATTGGCGCCCGACTGGGAGATCATGGCAACCGGTCCCGGGACAGGGAGATAGGGAATGAAGCCGCAGTTGAAGTGCTGATAGGGCGAGCCCATGCCGACGAGGTTGGGGCCGATGAGGGGCAGTTCGTTCTTCCGGCAATATTCGGTGATGTCGTTCTGCAGTTCTCCTCTTCCGATTTCCTTGAAGGCCGAGGTGGCGATGACCATCATCTTTGCCTTGATGCTGACAGCATCCTCGACGATGGAGCGGACAAGATGCGCCGGAACGGCGACGAAGACGAGATCGACAGGGTCCTTGATGTCCCTCAGGGTATGGTAGGCCTTGAAGCCGAGGACCTCATCCGCACGCGGATTGACCGGATAGATCTTTCCCTTGTAGCCCCACTTGACCAATTCGTAGATGACCTTGTTTCCGACCTTGGTCGGATAGCGGGAAGCCCCGACGACGGCGATGGAGGAAGGATTGAGCGCGTATTTCAGGTTCTTGACGACGTATGGTCTTGCCTTTTCGATTTTCATCCTACTTGCCCTCCTTTTCCGTCGTCCTGTCCAAGAGGACGTCGTCGGTGAAGACGCATTCCTCCCAATAGCCGTTCTGCTCGTCTAGCCGACATGTCCAGCGCCGGAACTGTCTGGGAGAGGTGGCCTCCAAGACTTCCGTGACCTCGCCATAGGAGAGGATCTTCTTGCGAATGGCATCGATGTCCGTGATGTCCTCATAGGCGCTTAAGACATAGTTGTGATGGGCATCGCCGATATCGAAGATGTTCTCGAAAGCCTCTTCCTCGCACAATTCGTCGAGGATCTGCTCGGCGCGGAAGGTCGGCGTGTTCTGGAAGAGCGTCACCGCAAAGAAGTGCATCTTCAAGCCGATGGCCCGATAGTTGAAATAGATCATCGGAAGCATGCTCTTTTCCTTGTCGACAACCCGGCAGAGGTTTTGCTTCATCTCCGCGGCATCCAGTCCGGAGAGCTTGGCAAGGACGTCATAGTCGAACATGTCGCCGATGCTCTTGGTATTGTTGATGGCATCGATGATGGCGAAGTCGTCCTTGTCCATCTTCTTCTGGAACTTGAGGACGTTCTTCTTCTGTTCCTCGCTCCAGCAATAGCGGCGGTAATCCTTGCGGCTATCGAACTGGTTGACATGGCTTTCGCGGACGCAGCGGCGGATCGGGCAGAGATGGACGTATTCGATATAGTCCTTGTTCCGGAACTTGTCGAGCACGCCGGCGATCAGGTTGTCGAGGTTGCGCATGTGGTTCCCGTTGAAGTAATCGAAGTCCCCGCCTTCCTCCATCATGTATCCGGTGCAGATCTGGTCGTTGTCCTGGAACCATTTCGTCAGTTCCTCGCGCTCTTCCTTCGTCGCCGTCTTTTTCAGCTTGACAATCCAGTAGTAGAGTCCCCAGCCCATGATCGAGACGGCCGGATTGTAGACAAGCATGATCTCATGGTCGCGGTACATCTTGGAAAGTCTCTTCTTGATCTCGGCTTTCTTGATGCCCGTCTTCTTCTCGATGTAGGCGAGGTTGAAGACTTCCGGATAGACCTGATAGAACGACTTGGCGACTTGGAAGGCGACAAAATCGTTGGAATCGGGAGTGACGACCCCAGGCTCCAAAAAGCCATAGCCTTTGGGAGGGAAATTATAGTCCCTCAGATAGGCCTGTTGTTCTTCTGTCCCGATTCGATACTGCTTCTGCTTTTCCATGGATTTTCCTCCTAGCGATATTGGAATAGAAGCGAACCTGAAATTATGATAGCACTTACATTTCGGCTTGTTAATAGACTTTTACTTCAATTCAAGAAAGGCGTAAATTGCCTTTTTTATCGCTATATTTCCATTTCCTAAGAAATTTTGGCAAATATTGTAAGGGCTTTATTTACAACCGGGATTTTCCTTTTGTTGCCATACCTCTCCATTCTTTCAGGGCATAAGAAAAACCGCTGGTTTCCCAGCGGTCAATCGACTTTGGATGAAGCTTATTCGGCCTTCCAATCGTAGTAGAGGGTTTCGGGAAGGAAGGTATTCTTGTGGCCGCAGACGGGGCAGACCTTGGGAGCGGTGCTGCCGACATGGATATGGCCGCAGACCTGGCACTTGAAGACAACGACAACGCCTTCCTTGATGGTGAGCTTGTCCGTCTTCAGGGCTTCAAGAAGCGCCTTGTAGCGGGCTTCGTGACGGGCCTCGATCTTGCCGACGAGTTCGAACTTGGCAGCGATCTCTGGGAAGCCTTCCTCTCTGGCGACTCTGGCAAACTCCGGATACATCTGGGTCTGCTCATAGTTCTCACCGGCAGCGGCATCCTCGAGGTTGACCTCGGTCGTGGGGATGGATCCGCCGTGGAGATACTTGAACCACAGCTCGGCATGTTCGCTCTCGTTGAGGGCGGTCTCGAGGAAGAGATCGGCGAATTCCTTGTGGCCTTCCTTGGTGGCGACTTCGGAATAATAGCGATACTTGGTGTGGGCCTGGCTCTCTCCGGCAAAGGCAGCCTGGAGATTCTTCTCTGTCTGCGTACCCTTCAAATCTTTCATTGTTCTTAATAACCTCCGTGAACAACTTAATTATAAGAGACTAGACTTTTTATTTCCACAAGGATGCACGTTGAAATTCGTTTTTCCTTTGGCTTACAATTTGGCCATATGAAGAAAGCCAATGGATTTCACCTTTGGGCCTATGCCCGGCCCTATCGCCGCTATTTCTTTCCCGCCTGTTTTGCCATTGTCGCCGAATGCGCCCTTGAAATCTCCATCCCCTTTTTGATGAACGTCCTTCTCACAAACGGCATGGACCGCTATGAGGAGAACGGCAAAGTCCTCTACAACCTGAATCTTCCCTTTGTCCTCATGATCGGTGGCGTCATGGTCGCCTTTGCCATCGTCGCCCTGATCCTTGGCATCATCACGGCGAAGTTCACCGCCAAGACGGGAAGGGCCCTCGGATACGAGCTGAGAAAGGCCGAGTACAAAAAGATCCAGTCCTTCTCCTTCCGCAACATCGATAGCTTCCGGACCAATTCCCTCGTCACGAGGATGACAAACGACATCCAGATCGTCTCCGACACCTTCTGCCAGGTCATGCGCCCCATTTTGCGCTCGCCTATCCAGCTTGTTTTTGCTCTCGCCTTTGCCATCACCATGTCTGCACGTCTTTCTGTCGTCTTTGCTATCATCCTTCCTGTCCTTGCCGGTATCTTGGTGTTCATGACCATCAAGGCACGGCCAAGATTCCTCAAGGTCCAGAAATCCTTGGACAGCATCAACCGGGTCACCCAGGAAAGCCTTGTGGCGATGAAGCTCATCCGCGCCAATGACAAGGCCGGATACGAAAACCAGAAATTCCAGACGGTCAATTCCAACCTCGCTACTGTCAGCAAGAAGTCCTTGGGATTCATCGCCTACAATCAGGCCATCATGCAGTTCATGACCTATTGCTGCACAATCGGCATTCTTTTGGTCGGCGGAAACCTCGCCTTAAGCGCAAACGATGCCCTTTTCATCAACGACATGGCCTCCTTCCTCAGCTATGTCGCCCAGCTTCTTGCCTCCCTGACGATGGTCTCCAACGTCTTCATGTCCTTCACCCGTTCGGAGGCATCCCTTTATCGAATCAAGGAAGTCATGGAGACGGAAAGCGAGATCAAGGATAACGGCGACCCCAGGAACAAAATCGAAAACGGCGCCATCGAATTCCAGGACGTCTCCTTCTGCTATTCCGGAGAGAGCGCCGTCCTGGAGCATGTCTCCTTCAGGGTCGAATCGGGCCAGTTTGTCGGCGTCATCGGCCAGACAGGATCCAGCAAGTCGACCTTGGCCTATCTTCTGGAACGTTTCTATGATGTCGACAAGGGAAAGATCCTCATCGCCGGGCGCGATATCCGCGACTATCCCCTTGCCGAGCTAAGAAAGAACGTCGCCATCGCCTTCCAAAGCCCGCGTCTTTTCGCTGGCACCGTGCGGGAAAACCTCCTCTGGGGAAACAAGAACGCCACGGACGAGGAAATCCTCAAGGCCCTGGATATCTGCTGCTCCAAGGACTTTGTCCTGAAGAAGCTTCCCATGGGTCTTGATACGCCGATCGGCCAATCCGGATCGAACGTTTCCGGGGGCCAAAGACAAAGGCTCTGCATCGCCAGGGCCATCCTCAAGAAGCCGAAGGTCCTCATCCTTGACGATTCCTTCTCCGCCTTGGACAGGATCACGGAAGGGCAGCTTAAGGAAAACCTTAGGAAGGAACTTACGGACATGACGAAGATCGTCATCGCCCAGAAAGTCTCCACGATCAAGGATGCCGACAGGATCATCGTCCTCGACCAAGGTCATATCGATGGCATCGGAACCAACAATAGCCTTCTTAGGGAGAACGCCATCTATCAGGACATCTATCGACTGCAGGAGGAGGGAAAAGAATGCCAGCAAGCCTGAACCGCGCCCGGCCGAAGAACTTCTTCGGAACCATGAGGCGCCTCTTCTCCTACTTCACGGGAAAGAGCCTTTTCCTCCTTGTCCTTGTCGTCTTCCTTGCCATCTATTCCAGTGTCGCCAATATCCTTGGCACCTATCTTTCCGGAACGGTCGTCATCCATACTTTGGAGACAAACCTCGCAAACGGAACACCCCTTGAGGAAGGGCTCCGTATCCTTTCCGGGCAGGTGCTTGTCCTTGTCTTCATCTATCTCTTTGGCGTCATCAGCAACGTCCTCTATTCCCAGATCATGGTCCGCCTGACGCAGAAGGTCCTCTACCTCATCCGCAGGGACTTGATGGCGAAGATGCAGAAGCTTCCCATCGCCTATTTCGACAAGCATACCCACGGAGAGATCATGACCTATTTCACCAACGACATCGACTCCCTCGTCCAGGCGATGAACGATTCCTTTGCCAATATCGTCCTCTCCCTTTCCAACATCGTCGGCACGATCGTCTCCCTCTTCCTCATCAATGTCTATCTCTCCCTGATCGTCCTTTTCTTCATCGCCGTGATGTTCTTCTTCATGTTCTTCAATTCCCACAAGGCCAGGAAATACTTCCGCGCCCAGCAGGCCGGCCTTTCGGAAGTGAATTCATCCGTCGAGGAGGATATCCTCGGCGTCAAGGTCATCAAGGCCTTCTCCCATGAGGAGGAAAGCTATTCCCGTTTCCTTCGTGGCAACACGAATTGGCGCAACGCCAGCGAGAATGCCTTCTTCTTCACCCAGCTGACGATCCCGGTCTTTGTCTCCTTAAGCTATCTGAACTTCTCCGTCTCCGCGGTCGTGGGTGTCGTCTTCCTTTGCAACAACATGATCGCCACGGGACTTGGCGGCCTTTCATCCTACCTTGTCTTTGTCCGCACCTCCTGCCAGCCCTTCAATTTCTTCACCCAGCATCTCAACTCCATCCTTGCCGCCAGTGCCGGAGCGGAAAGGATCTTCGCCTTCCTGGACGAGAAGGAGGAAGAGGATAGGGGCGAATACGTCCTTGTCCCGGTCGGAAAGGGTTCTTCCTTTGAGGAGCGCTACGCCTGGGAGAAGAAGGGAAGCGACAAGACCATTCCCCTTGTCGGAAAGATCGTCTTCAAGGACGTCTTCTTCTCCTACGTTCCCGGAAAGCCGGTCCTGAAGGGCATCTCCTTTGTCGCGACGCCGGGAAAGAAGATTGCCTTCGTCGGTTCGACCGGTGCCGGAAAGACAACCATCATCTCCCTTCTTGCCCGCTTCTATCCGATCGACAGCGGATTGATCACCTATGACGGGATCGACATCACCCATATCCAATTGGAATCCCTGAGAAGGGCCATTTCCATGGTCACCCAGGACACGCACCTCTTCACCGGCTCGGTCAAGGACAACATCCGCTATGTCCGCCTCCACTCCACGGACGAGGAAGTCTACAAGGCCAGCATCCAAAGCCATGCCGACTCCTTCATCCGCCGCCTTCCCGAGAAGTACGACACCATCCTCCATGACGATGGCGGCAATCTCTCCGAAGGGGAAAGACAGCTTCTCGGCCTGACAAGGGCCTCCCTAAACAAGCCACCCGTCCTGATTTTGGACGAGGCCACAAGCAACATCGACACCCGCAGCGAGAAGCTGATCCATGATGGCCTATCCCAGCTGATGAAAGAAAGGACCGTCCTTGTCATCGCCCACCGCCTTTCCACCATCCGGGATGCCGACGAGATCTGCGTCTTGGACGATGGAAGAATCATCGAAAGGGGAAACCAGGACGAGCTTCTGAAAAAGAAGGGGGCCTATTACGACCTCTATACCGGAAGAAGGGAGCTGGCGTAGAAGGACTAGTCGTCTTCTTCCGCAGGAATCTCTTCCAGGCGATGCTCCAGGATGGAGAGCAGATAGGTATGGACCTTCCTTTCCTTTCCAAAAAGGGAGAGGATGTTCCTTCGATAGGTCTTTAGCTGTTCTTTGTAGGCTTCATCGTCGATGTTCTTGAGCTTATAGTCGACGATATCGATATGATCCTCATGGACGATGAGAAGGTCGATGATACCCTGGCTTTTCAGCACGTTGTCATAGTAGGGATATTCCTTGTAGATCCTCGCCTTGCTCAAGTCCTCAAAAAGAGGAAGGGAAAGGACTTTTTGGATGATGTTCCGATCCTTGGGACTGGAAAAGATTCCTTGGGGTAGGACCTTGCTCTTGAAGTCGACGACCTCAAGATACCGGTGGAGGAGCGTACCTCTTTCAAGAAGACCGGCCTGAGGGCTCTCCTCATCGGAAAGGAATTTGCTGGCTCTCTTTTTCTCCCTCTGGGGATAGGCAATTTCGCTCTCGTCCACCTTAAGGGAAGGAAGCTTGTAGGTCGAAAGCTGTCCCTTCTCATCCCCCTTGAGGGAAACGGTCCTGCGTGAGAAGAGCGGATAGAAAGTCTCGACAAGCGGCGTTGCGCTTCCCAAGCCCACGAAAAGAAGGGAAGGAAGGAAAGCGACGACAGCCCTTTTCTTCCGATAGATAAGGTTCTTTTCCTCGCTTGCCCCCTTCTTCCCCTTGACGAGAAGCTTGGGATCCTGATAGGCAAGATGCGCCTTGATGAAGTCGTTGGGCTTTGCCTCCTCCAAGGCCGAAAGGAAGGCCTGTGCCTGTTTGAGAAGCGTTTTTTTGTCCGTCGCCAAAGCAAGGCGGGAAAGACTATCGCCGTTTTCCTTAAGGAAGCCATCCAAGTCATCCTTGACGGAAAGGCCGGAGTAGTAGTGAACCAAAAGCTGGATGGCCTTCTTCCCGTCAGCGGAAATGTCCTCGACAAGGGAATCATAGATAGCAAGGGAGAAGCTTTCGATGCAATCGGAAATTGCCTTCCTTGTTCTTTCCATCACGAGCGTATCAAAAAGGAATGTCGCAAGCGATCTTTCGTCTTCATCGTCAAAGGCGTTGAGAAGGTCTTGCCTTTCCTTTGCCTGGCTGGCGCTAAGCTGGATGAGGCGATGGTATTCGCCCTTCGTGCCCACATCGAAAAGGGACTGGAAACGATCGTAGAGTTCCTGGGAAATGCCATCGTAATGGAAGGTGAAGTCGAGCATGTCCATCAGGTTTTCCTTGCTCTTGCTGGAGACGTCCGTCTTCCTTCCGACAAGATACAGAGTCTCCTTGGGACGGGTGAGGGCGACATAGAAGAGACGGACGTGCTCGCTGATTTCCCCGCTCTTGCTCCCTTCCGTTTCCAGATAGACATTCGTCAGGAAGGTATCGATAGGATGGTTGTAGCCATAGTCGGGAAGAAGCAGGCCATAGCTTCTGGTGAAGAGATAGTCCGGCTTGGTCCTATTGTTTCCGCTGGCCATCGCATTGTCGCACAAGGGCATGTAGACGAGTTTGAACTCAAGGCCCTTGGACTGGTGGATGGTCATGAGGCTGACGGCATCCTCAAGGGAAGTCACCGAGGAAGCGGAGATGCCGATCTTGTACTTGTCGATGCTCTTGAAGAGGGAGACGAAGTCGGATAGGCCCTCGCCGACGTTTTCCTGTCCGACAAGAAGCTGATAGTAGGACTCGATCTTGGAGACGTTGTTGCTGACGTCGCCAAGCTCGGGAAGCTTCTTGATGACGCCAAAGCTCTCCAGCATGTCCAGGAAGATGCGCGAGAAGGGAAGGTCCTTTTCCTTTTCGATGAAGGTATCGATATCCTTTAGGATCCTATCCTTCTTCCACAGCAAGTCATCCGTCAGTGTCTTATAGATGGTCTTATCGTCATAGCCTTCCTTCTTGCCATAGAGATAGCTTCGGGCGACGGAGAGATAGAGGTGGCGGACGTTTTCCTCGCTTTTTCCCATGCGCCAGGAAAGAAGGCGAACGAGGGACTGGATGGTCAGGATGGCGTCGATATCGCCAAAGCCCGTCTCGATCTCGTTGTTGAGCGGAACGGCATTGTCCAAGAAGAGCTTCTGGTAGATATCGAAATGGCTCCGCTTGCGGATAAGGATGGCAAAGTCCCTGTAGTGGCATTGCCTTAGGGCAAGCTTTCCATCGACAAAGTCCAGGACACGATAGCCACGAGAGGCCTTCTCCTTGATGTCCTTGATGATGGTAAGGCATTCCGCCTCAACCTTTCCGCAGCCCTCTTCCTCGTCCTTGTAGTCGAGGATGTGGATGCCATACTCGCCCTTCTCGTTTTCCCTAGCCAGGGCATAGACATCGGCCTTTTTGTCGTAGTCGAGCCTTTCCATGTCCGTATAAAGGATTCCGCCGTGTTCCTTGGACATGTAGTTTTCAAAGATGGCGTTGACATCGGAAAGGATCTTCTCGACCGAGCGGTAGTTCTTGTTCATGTCGATGACGGTATGCTTCCCGTCCGTCGTCCTTTCGTAGAGTGCCTTCCTATCCAGGAAGAGCTGGCAATTGGAATTGCGGAAGCCATAGATTGCCTGCTTGGCATCGCCGACGGTGAAAAGGGTCGCCTTCTGGGAAATGGCGTTGAGGAATGCCTCCTGGAAATCGTTTGTGTCCTGGTATTCATCGACAAGGACATAGCGGAAACGGCTCTTGATGCTCTCGCCTGCCTCCTTGTATTTCGGATCGATAAGAAGGGCCAGGGCCATGTTGGAGATATCCTGGAAGGAGTAGGCATTGGACAGGAACTTGTATTTCTCGAGACGAACATCCAGTTCCTCCACAAGGTCGAAGAGAAGGTGGATGTCTTCCTTGAAGGAGAGGATCGTCTCGATCTGCTTGTCAAAGGGGCCGAGCTTTTTCAGCACCATCAGGAAGTCGTCCCGAAAGGCACTCCGCACCACGTTGAAGCATTGCTTGAGAAGCTCCTTGATAGGCCCGTCCTCAACGCCAGCAGGATAGCCTCTTGCATTCCAAAGATCCTGGATGTCCTTGTCCAGAGAGGTATGGCTACGGACCATTTCCATCAAGTTATCCTCGGAGGCATCAAGACAATACAAGGCAAGCTGATAGAGCTTATCGAGCTTTTCCTCACCAAAGGAAAAATTCCGATAGTCCGAGCACGAGTAGTCGATATGCTTGAGATTCTCGATGACGGCATCGATATCCAGATTCGGATCGCCATTCTGGAAAAGAAGGACAGCCTTCTTTAGGCCGAGGATGAGCTTCTTCTTCAAGGAGGTGAGGTATTCTTCCTTCCTTTTCAAGAGGAAATCATTGCTAAGGAACTTCTGGTCATAATGGCGGACAAAGTCTTCCTTCTCGCTGGGAAGGAGGTTCTTCAGCTTCTTCTCCAAGTCGAGGACGACCCGCTTGGTAGAGGCATCGTTTGCCATATTGAACTTTTCAATAAGGGATTGAAAGCGGCTATCCTTTTTCTCATAGTGCTCCTTGAAGATATCGTCGAGGAACTCGTTTGCCTTGGCAGTGAGAATATTGTCATCCATGATGGATATCGTCGAAGGGACATTGAGGATCGTGCTGTACTGCTGGACAAGGTAGAGGGAGAAGGAGTCGAAGGTCTGGATATGGCTGGAGAGGATCTCGTCGGTCAAGGCATCGTTGTCGCCGCCGGCCTCTCGGAACTGGGCGATGATCCTTTCCTTCATCTCGAAGGCTGCCTTGTTGGTGAAGGTCAAGACCAAAAGCTGGCTGGGCTTGATGCCGTCCATGGCGCAGACCTTGTAGACCTTGCTGGAAAGGGTCTTCGTCTTTCCGCTTCCGGCACCGGCGGAAATGAGGACGTTCTCGTCGACTTTGCTATCGATGGCCTGCTGCTGTTCCTTGTTGAATGGCATGCTCACTCCTCCTTGTCATCGTCCTGGGTGGCAAAGGATCCAAGGTGATTCTTTATTTCCACGGAGAGGTTATGGATGTCGGAAAGCTTGCGGAAGCAAATGTCCCGATAGGAGCAGTACTGACAGCTTGGCACATCGTTTTCCTTGGCGATTGCCGGGGCGATGGGGAAGGTTCCGTCCTCTATCTTGTCCATGGTTTCAATCGCGGCATTCTTGGCATCCGCAAGAAGGTCCTGGAAGGAATAGAAGACGCCTTTTTTGAGTCCCTTTCTGGATTCCTCCGTAAAGGAGAGGGTTTTGTTGACATAGGTTCCGCCGCGTGCGTAAAGCTCTTCCTTTGGACCTTCCTTGAATGACGTCGCATCGATGGAGTGGAAGAAGGAAGGACTATCCAAGGCGATACCGTTGATCTTCATGTACTTTGATACAACCTCGCTATCGTAGCTATTGGTCTTGGCATTGGAAAGAGGTCCCTTTCGGAAGATCTTCTCGATTCCAAAGAGGGCAAACTGGGCCTCCTTTTCCTTTTCGGCCATACCCAGGCAATACAAGGGAAGCTGGAGGCTATTTCCCAAAAAGACCGTCCGATAGTCGAAGAATTCGTTTCCCGTCTTGTAGTCGATGATGGAATAGTAGGTCGTATCGTTCCACCTTGTGTAGAGAAGCTTGTCGATCCTTCCCTTGACCAGATAGTCCCTTCCGCTCTTGTCGGAATGGAATGAAAGGGAAATGGGTTTTTCGTGTTCTTCCTTGACGAAGGAAAGAAGGTCCTTTTGCCTGCGGACATTCTCGACGAAGCGGCGGATATAGTCCTTGCTGGCAAGAATGAGGAAGCGTTCCCTGGCGTCTGTGGCCATCTCCGGCTTCTCCTGGCTTTCCTTCTCGAAAAGAACGCATGCCTTGTCGAAGGCGGAATCGAAATCATAGTCCTGTTCGTAGATGTTCTCGAAGATAGAATGGACGAAGTTACCAAACTTCCTCTGGAAGTAATCCTGCTCGGGATCATCGCTATCCACGGAAAGGACAAAGTCCAAATAGTACTTGAAGGGACAGGCATAGTATTTTTCAAAGCTGGTGATGTTATAGGTATTCTTCAAGGAAGGAATGTGGATGTCCGTATAGGCGTTGTCATAGCAGCGATACGCACTATCGGGCGGAAGGAAATACTTGTCCTTGAGAAGGGAGAGGACGACGTCCTTTGCCTTCTTGGTATAAAGGCCATCTTCCAAAAGGGTCTTCTTTTCCTCCTTGAAAGGCTTCTTTCCTTCTTCGGATGGGACTTCGGCAAGAAGCTGGGAAGGGAAGATCTTATCGGAGAGATGGAGCTCGACGCGGGAGAAGAAGACGACGTCCATGTACTTGAAGAAGTTTTCCTTCTTTCTCTTGTCGAGCTTGGTCTTGACATAGCTGGGATTTGCCTTGATGGTCCTAAGCGCCTCATCGGAAAAGAGGCCCTTGTCGCTGGAAACGCCATAGAAGTCCCCATGCTGGAAATTCGTCACGTAATAGGTCTTTGACTTATCAAAAAGCGCCCGTGTCGTTGCCGAAATGCCATCCTTAGGAGCATCGACGATGCTTTCGCTCTTGACGATTTCCATGAGATTGGAGAAAGCGTAGTCAAAGTCCGTCTGGGCAATCTCAGCAAGGCCATAACTATCGACAAGCTCCTTGAGTCTCTTTGTCCCCTCGTCAAGCGCCTCCGGAAAGACGATTTTCCTTTCCTTTCCAAAGCCATCCATCGCCTTCTTGACGGAAACGTCGGACAGAAGCGGATAGCGATAGTCGAAGAAGCAGGGAATGCCAAAGAGATCGGAGAAGAGATCGACGAAATAGCGATCCTTGTCGTCATGGACAAGAAGGGAGAAACTTTCGATATCCTTCTTCTCCAGAAGGACCTTATGGCGAATGGAGGAAAAGACGGAAGCAAATTGATGTGTCTTGTCCGGGAAAAGATAAATAGTGGGATGGTCCTGGTATTGCTTTTGATAGCCGATGTCCTTAAAGTGGAGCTCCGAAAAGGAGAGGCCTTCCTTCTTCAGTAGGTGCTTTAGTTCCTCGTCCTCGTCATCCTCAAAAAGGACGATGCTCTTTTCATGGAGCTGATAAAGTCCAATCGCATCCGGGACAAGGTATCCGTTCTGGATAAGCTCCTCTTTCAAGCCTGCAAATTCACTATCTTTAGGAAGGTCGGCAAATGGAAGAAGATAGGCTAACTGCTTAAGATTTGTGTAGCCGAACTTTCGTTTCTGGAGAAGGTATGGAATCGGATCCTTGGCATAGGACAAGGAGAGCATGCCAATAGCATTGCGCCGATCGAGGATCTTGATGTCGAGCCCTGGATCCTTTGCCTTCAGGTCAAGGAGGACTTTCTGATAGCAGGGATCGGCAATAAGGACATAGGAGGCATCGTGGGAAAGGATCATTTTAAAGCCTCATAGGGAAGAGGGAACTGTCGATTGAGCCTTGTCACCTCTTCCTTGATTTCATCAAGCCTCTTTAAGTCGTCCTTGGCCTTGATGGCCTCGTCGATAAAATGAGCGATAGCGACGAATTCCTTTTCGGTGAAGCCTCTTGTCGTCATGGCCGGCGTGCCGATGCGGATGCCGGAGGAGACATAGGGTTTCTGGGTATCGAAGGGGATGGAGTTCCGGTTGGCGGTGATGTTCACGGATTCCAAAAGCTTTTGGCAGGCCATGCCCGTGATGTTTCTGGAGGAGAGGACGTCGATGAGGAAGAGGTGGTTGTCCGTTCCGCCGGTGAGGACCTTGTATCCCATGCTGACGAATTCCTCCGCCATCCTCTTGGCGTTCTTGACGACTTGGCGGATGTAGTCATGGTATTCCGAAGAGAGATCTTCCTTGAAGACGACAGCCTTGGCGGCGATGACATGCTCCAAGGGACCACCCTGGATTCCCGGGAAGACGTTCTTGTCGATCTTCTTGGCCAGTTCCTCATCGTTTGTCATGATCAAGCCGCCTCGCGGACCGCGGAGGGTCTTGTGCGTCGTGGACGTGACGATGTCGGCATGGCCAATCGGGGATTCATGCTCTCCCGTCGCGACAAGGCCGGCGATATGGGCGATGTCCGCCATCAGATAGGCGCCGACATCATCGGCAATCCGGCGGAAGGCCTTGAAGTCGATGGCTCGGGAGTAGGCACTGGCTCCACAGACGATCAGTTTGGGCTTGAATGTCCGGGCCTGTTGGAGGATGGCATCATAATCCAAGAGGAAAGTCTCCTTGTCGACATCATAGGACTTGGAATCATAGTCCCTTCCGGAAAAGGAGAGGGAATAGCCGTGTGTCAGATGGCCACCGCCATTGACGCTCATGCCCATGATCCTGTCACCGGGTTGTAGAAGGGAACGGATGGCTGCCATGTTGGCCGTGGATCCGGAATAGGGCTGGACATTGGCAAAACGGCAATGGAAAAGTTTCTTTACTCTCTCACGGGCGATATCCTCGACCGTGTCGACGTTGCCACAGCCACCATAGTATCTTTTCCCGGGATAGCCTTCGGCATATTTGTTCGTGAGGACGCTGCCTTGGGCCTTGAGGACGGCAAGGGAGACATAGTTCTCACTGGCAATCAATTCCGTGGAATCCTCTTGTCTCTCTCTTTCCTTCTCGATGGCGGAAAAGACTTCCGTATCCTCTTTCCAGTCGAATTCTCTTTCCATGGCAGACCTCCTTTTTCCCATCATTATAATTCCTTGGGAAGAACATTCCCACCGAATGCGCAAAAAGAAGGACATGCGGTGTCTTCCACTTTCCTTCCTTTGATTGTCCTCTTTCTTTCTTCCCTTTCCGCGCTTAAAATCAAGGCAATGAAAAAGAAAGAGTGCTTTGTTTTCGATTTTGATGGAACGCTTGCCGATTCCAACGAGCTGGAAAAGGAAACGATGGTCGAAACCATCCACCGCTATGCCGACAAGGACTTCCCGGCCGAGAAGATCTTTTCCTATTTCGGCCCGACGGAAGACGGTATCCTGATGAAGATCCTGCCACAGGAGAGACTTGAAGAAGGCCTTCGTTTCTTCTTTGACTACTACCGGAAAAGACAGGACGATCTTCTCATCTCCTTCGATGGCATCCTTCCCCTTCTTAAGGCCATCAAGGAGCGTGGGAAAAAGCTCTTCCTCCTTACCGGGCGCAGTCAGGAAACGCTTCGGATGTCCCTTGAAAAGCTTGGCCTAGGCAGTTTCTTCCAATCCTGCTACACCGGAAGCCTCAAAGGTGTCAACAAGCCGGAAAACATGATCCGTCTCATCAATGAACACGGCCTTAAGAGAGAACAGGTTCTCTATGTCGGGGATACCCTTGCCGATGTCGACTCGATGAAGAAGGCCGGGGTCGATATTCTCTCCGCCGGCTATTCCCATGACGCGGACTATCAAAAGAAACTGGAAGAAGCCAATCCCGGAAACGTCGTTTGCTCCGTCAAGGAACTGACAAGTCGCATCCTGTCGCTTTCCTGAAAGCCGAAAGGAGGGGAAAGACATGTGCCGACGCTATCGCATTGAAAAGGCTGTCCTCAACAAGTTCGATACGATCCCCGGCTTTCACAAGGACTTCCAGGAAGAGATAACGGAAGGCATGATCGCCCCAGCCCTGGTTTTGGAAAAGGGACGCTACCATATCCGTGCCCTCTCCTTCGGCTTTGGCATCGGCCAGAAAAGGATCCTCAATGCCCGTCTAGAGACAATCGACCAGAAGGACTTCTTCCTCTCATCCTTTAAGGAAAGGCGTTGCGTCCTTTTCTGCTCCTCGTTCTTCGAGACGGATGGAAATGGCATCGACAGGGAGTTTTCATTGGACGGCATCATCTATCTTGCCGGCATATACAAGGACGGCGAATTTGCTATCATCACGACAAAACCCGAAGAGGAAATTGCCTTCTACCATAAAAGGATGCCTCTGATTATTCCTCGGGACAACGTCCGCTCCTATCTGGAAGGAAAGACAACAAAGGAAATGCTTCTTTCCTATCGGGCAGAAGGACTGAAGGTCAAGGGCGGAAGCGACCAGATGACGCTTTTCTAATAGCCTCTATCCATCCTCAAACGGTAGAGGGCAATGGCAATCGATGTCGTCAGGTTGAGGGAATCGACTTCGTCGGATTGCTCGATGAAGACATTGTTCTCGTTTTGGATGGAATCGGGAAGACCGGTCGCCTCGTTTCCGAAGACAAGGGCAAGGGGCGAAGAAAAGACGACTTCCTTCATCGGCTTGGCGTTCCTCAGGACAAAGGGATAGTAGGAACGCGGATACTTGGCAAGATAGGCCTCAAAAGACGGGAAACGCTCGACGCGAATATGGAAAAGAGCGCCCATGGAAGCACGGATCGTCTTGGGATCCATGTCGTCGGCGCAGGGCTCGATGATGGCAAGGTCGTGGAAGCCAAAGGCCAAGAGGGAGCGCACCGCATTTCCGAGGTTTCCCTTGTCCATCGGGTTGACCATCACCAAATGGTCTTTTTCCGGAGAGAGATTATCATGCCATTTTTTGAATTCTGCCATGACATGGCCGTTTTCCTTCTTACTGATTCTTTCGATTGCTTTCGTTGAAACAATGATTTTCTTCTTGTCGACAAGAGAAAGGACCTTTTGATAGCCTTCGCTATTTAGGCTATCCTCGGCGACATAGACGGAGACGACTTTCTCAGGATGGCTTTCCAAAAGCTGGATGACGCTGAAGAAGCCGATTGCGAAGCTGGTTTCCTGTTCCTTCGAATAGTTTTTCATAGGATGGATTTTACCCCGTCTTGGTCCATAAGGAAAGAACAAAGATATTCTCTTGGCCTGGATTCCGCTGAAATTTCCGGTGTCAGGGAAGCCGTCGTCTTCAATCAAATATATTTTGCAATCTTTAATGCTATTTATTGCAATTGTAATAATGTAAGCGCTTCTTATAATGAGTCCGATGTTTCGTGTGCCGTTCGTCGGAAAGGTTCCTTTCCTTTTCGGCAGAAAGGAAATCGAAAGGACAATCCCCATGGAAAAAACGCAGAAGAAGAGTCTCTTCGAAACGCCGCTTCTCTCGACCAAGGTCAAGACCGCGGATGTCAAGCTGTTCCCGGAAACGGCCTTGGGCTATCTTCTTGGCCCTGCCTTCGCCTTGATGGCTAATGGTATCGTCAACACCTATCTTTCCTAGTATTGGGTCCGAATCCTTGGCCTCGGGCAGTGGATGAACCTCTTCCCGACCCTTCTTCCCATCATTTCGGCCATCATCATCGTCATCGGCAACCTTTCCATTGGCCGGCTGATCGAAAGAAAGCCTTCCGTTGCCGGTAAGGCAAGGCCGCTGATCCTCGTCGGCATGCCGCTTATTGCTATCGCCCTTCTCCTTCTCTTCCTCGTTCCCTTCCCGAAAGGGGCGACGGCAGACAATCCCAATTGGCTGACGATCATCTTCATCGCCGTCGGCTACAACCTCTACTATGCCTTTGCCTATCCTTTCTACTACACGTCCCATTCCGCTCTCGTCAACCTGTCCACGAGGGATGGCTCGAAGCGTTCCCTTCTTGCCACGGCCTCCAATGCTGCCCAGCTTGTCGCTTCCGGTATTGCCGGCATGATCGGCCCCTTCCTTGTTGATGCTATCGGCCTTCTTCCGACTGGACCGAACAACACGCTTGCCGATGAGGCCGCCAGGGAAGCCGCAAACGGCAAATGGGTCATCATCATGGTGATCATGATCGCCGCTCTCTTCATCGGCTGTCTGATCGAGTACTTCTTCACGCGTGAAAGGATCACAGAAGAGAAGGTCAAGCTCCGCATGGCCAATCCCGACAATCCTGCCCTCCAGGAAAAGAAGATCCCGATGAAGGATCAGGCCACAATCTGCGTCAAGGACAAGTTCTGGTGGTTCATCATCGTCTTCTACTTCCTCTATCAGCTCGGCGGCATGCTCAAGAACAACGATGCCTCCTGGTTCTCCCAGGCCTTCACCAACGGTGCCATGAAGCTCTCCGGCACGATCAACACGGTCGGTGCCATTCCGACTGCCCTTGGCATGCTTGTCATCTGGCCCCTTGCCCGCAAGTTCGGAAAAGCAAACTGCATCAAGGTCGGTGGCATCATGGCCTTCGTCCTAGGCTGTCTTGGCTTCCTCGTCCTTCCCTTCAGCGGAAACGAGACGGCCGTCTGGGGCATCTCCATCGCCAGCTTCTGCCTCAAGGCCCTTGGAACCGTCCCTGCCATGTATATTTCCATGGCCCTTCTCTCCGATGTCCTCGAACACCAGGAAGCCCTTTATGGAAAGAGAACCGATGGCTTCACGATGGCTGTCTATGGTTCCATCATGGTCGCCATGCCCGGCATTGCCAATGCCATCATCAACCTCGTCAACACCATGCCTTCCATCGTCAACAGCGTTTCCAATCAGCAGCTTGCCAATACCTTCCTCTACTTCGGTGGCGAATCCCTCTGCTATCTGATCATCGCCATCATGTTCCTCTTCATGAATGTCGAGAACTTCTCCGCCCTTGACAAGAAGGCGATCCTTGAGGATCAGAAGGCCCTTGCCCTCAAGAACAATGCCGAATGGATCGAACCTTCCAAGCGCATGCTCAAGGAGCAGGCCGAGGCCGAGGAAGCCATCCACCAGGAAAAGATCGCCCTGCTTAGGAAAAGGTGCGAGACAAACAACGCCAAGTACGATAGGCTCATCGCGGAAGGAAAACAGACGGGTGAACTCAAGAGACTCGACTTTGAAGAAGAGCTAAAGAAGTTCGAAGCCGATAGAACGCTTAAGGCCGAAGCCAACGCCAAGAGAAAGGCAGAGGCCCAAGCAAAGAAGAACAGAAACGTCTGAAGGAGGAAGAACTCCAGGCCCGCCTTGCCGCCATGAGTCCCGAAGAAAAACAGGCTTATGACAGAAAGGCCGAAAGAAAGGCCCAGAAGGAAAGACGCGTCGAAGAGGAATTCCTCGCCCTCAGAGAGGAAAGCGCCGCAATCCGCCAGGCCAACCTTCAGTAGAAGCATTTCAATCCACATGACCACTGTTCCGTTCGGGGCAGTGGTTTTTTGTTCCGAAAAACCTTACCCGCCCCATCCATCAGCTTCCTACTTGGTCCAACGAGAAGAGCACACGACACAATCCACATTCTCAATGAAGTGGCTCTGACTAAAAGTGATAGAACTGACAAAAATAATCAAAGGAAAATCACCAGACACAAGTGTTTGCCTGATTTGATCAATCAAATGCTCAATGGGATGATAAAGGTAATAACCAAGGCCTATCGCTATGATGTGAAAGGCAGAAAGTATCTTGGAACGCCCATGAGATTCTATTTTAAGGACATTGGCCTTCGAAATGCCCGACTTGGTTTCCGACAAACGGAAGAAAACCATCTTATAGAAAACGTCATCTACAATGAGCTGCGCTATCGCGGTTTCAATGTCGACGTCGGCGTCGTGGAAAGAAGGGAGACCGACGCAGACAATAGACAAATCCGCAAATCCTATGAGATTGATTTCATCGCCAATTCCGGAAGCAGACGCTATTACATTCAATCCGCCTTTTCCATGCCGACTAGCGAAAAACAACGACAGGAAAAGTTTCCTTTGACAAACGTAAGGGATTCCTTCAAGAAAATCATCGCCGTAAAAGACGTTATCGACGTGACCAGGGACGAGAACGGAATAACGACGATGAGCATCTACGATTTTCTCATGAACGATGATAGCCTGGACTGATAGCCGAATTGAATCGAGGAAACCTAGACGACAGGTGCCTATGGCAAAAGAAAAACCCGGCTGATGCAAACCGGGTTCTTTTTTTCCTCTGTTGGGATTAGTCGGCGACGTAAGGAAGGAGAGCCATGAAGCGGGCACGCTTGATCGCGGTGGCGATCATTCTCTGGTGCTTGCTGCAGGTTCCCGTGATACGGCGGGCCGTGATCTTTCCGGAAGGAGAGATGTACTTCTTGAGAAGCTCGACGTCCTTGTAATCGACATGGTCGACGTGGTTCTTGCAGAAGTAGCAGATCTTCTTTCTCGGCTTGGGTCTACGATACATTCTTGTTCAATCCTTTCCGCCATTCCTTTCGGAGTGGCTAGAAGGGCAGGTCGTCGTCGGAGGAATCGATGCCCTCATGGGCGACCGTGCTCTTGGCAGTGCTTTCTTCGGGCTGAGACTCGCTCTCCTCGTTGGTCCTGCGCTCAAGGAACTGGACGGACTCGGCGATGACTTCCACGACCGAGCGCTTCTGTCCGCTCTTGTCCTCATAGCTCCTCTGGTTGAGCCTTCCGTCCACGCCGACCAAGGTGCCCTTGGAGCAATACTTGGCGACGTTCTCGGCAGTCTTGTTCCAACACGTGCAGGGGATGAAGCTTGCGCTTTTCTCGTTGCCCGCCTTGGTGAGATTGTCGACGGCGATGGTGAAGGAGGTCACCGACGTTCCGGAATTCGTTCTCTTCAGTTCCGGATCGCGAACCATCCTACCGACCAACACGACACGATTGAGTCCAGCCATTTTCTTTTCTCCTTTGATTCTGTCAGCAGACAGTGACAAGGAATCTCAAGACTCTGACATCCAGCCGGACGACGCGGTCAAACTCGCTGACGGCGACGGGCTCGGCATCGAAGTTGACGACGACATAATAGCCCTTCGTCTGCTTCTTGATCGGATAGGCCAGGTCTCTCATGCCCCACTCCTTGACGCCGGTGATCTTGGCGCCATTGTCGGTGAGGATCTTGTGAAGGCTCTCGACTGTGGTCTTGATACCAGCTTCATCGAGGGTCGGCGCAAGAATGTACATGATTTCGTAATTCTTCATGCGTTATACCTCCCTATGGTCTTCTCGGCCGATCCTACATCAGGGATCGGCAAGAAAGTATATGGCTTCCTTAAGAAAGCCAAGAGGTAGTATAGAATAATCTATACATGGAAGTAAAGAATTACTTTCCTCCTTGTCACTGCCTCCTTCACCTCTTCTTTTCCGCAAAGGGCCAAAACGCAAACCCGTTTTGAAAATCCGTCATGCCTTCTTCAGGGACAAGAGGTTTCCCAAGGTCAAGGAAAAGCCGAGGAAATAGACGCGTCTTTCCTGTCCGTCCGCCCTGAGGAAGACCTCCTCGCGCGTCAGGATCTCGCCGTTGCAATAGAAAGTCACCATGGTCCTGTCGCCTTTTCGAAGAAGGTGGAGGGCCCTGTCGATTTCCTCCTGGCCATCCTCGGAAAGCTCCGGCTGCCTGACCTTCCTTTTTTCCTTCTTGGCCCTGTCGAGAATGTCGTACTGCCCCTTCAGGGACTTAAACGGCAGCCATTTTGCCATGCCTCTCATCTGTGGTGTCCTCCTATCTGGTTGTCTCTTTGGATGAACGTCGAACCAAGGCACAATGCCGAACAGGGCATGGCCTTCATCGTCCCGTATGTCTTCCTTATCGCCATCAAGGTCCGCTCCAGATCGGCCTGTTTCCTCTCCCTTTCGTAATTCTCGAAGAGGCTTCCCTGATAGCACTCGGCAGAGACGGTATCGACGGCGACGAAATGGACCTGCCTGTAGCTTCTTTCCTTCTCTTCCTTCTTGGAGAGAAAGGCGCGGATGGCTTCACGGGCAAGGACAAGAGGGGAATCGATCGGATCCTGGAAGAGAAGGCGAAAGGCATAGCCGTCATGGTCCTTGTAGCCGATGCTGACGATGACTTCCCTGGCTTTCTTCCTCTCCACAAGCAGGCGGTCGGTAAGCTCGATAGCAAGGTCATTGAGAACACGCGGGACTTCCTCGTGCCCATAGTCCCGAAGGAGGACCTCGCCGACAGAGAGGGAGCTTTCCCTAGGGACATATTTCTCCTGGATCTTGGCATCGTCATAGCCTAAGGCGTGATAGTAGATTTCCTCGCCGATGACGCCAAAGCGGGCGATGAGGTAGTTCCTGTCGGCCATGGCGATATCCCCGACCGAATGGAAGCCTAATGCATTGAGTCTTTTCTCAAGGCGGCTACCGATTCCCCACATGTGGCTTAGCGGAGAGACCGGCCAGAGCTTTTCGGGAATGTCCTTGTAGTCCCAGCGGGCAAGGAAGTCCTTTCTTTTCTTGGCATCGATATCCATGCAGGCCTTTGCCATGAACAGATTCCTTCCGATGCCGCAGGTCACCACTAGGCCGAGCTTGTCATGGATGTCGTTGATGATCTTCCTGGCATAGCTTTCCGGCGTATCCCCGTTTCTTTTAAGATAGTGGGTCACATCCAGGAAGGACTCATCGATCGAGTAGACATGCATGTCCCTTTCGTCGACATAGTCCAAGTAGATGGCATTGACCTTGGCACTGTATTCCAGATAGGTCTCCATGTGGGGCCGAGCCACGATCAGCCCCGGAATCGACTTGTCGACCTCCTTTAGCCGACAGCGGGAAGGGACATGGTATTTCGTGCGGATAAAGGGCGATGCGGCCAAGACGATCGTCCCATTCCCTCGGGAAAGATCCGCGACCACAAGCGGCGTCTTGAAGGGATCGAGTCCTCTCGCAAGACATTCCACAAAGGCGTAGAAAGACTTCAAATCGATGGCAAGAATCACTCTGTCCTGTGTTTGCATGTCGTTCACCTGTGCCCATTATAGGGGCGGTTTTCAAGACAACCGGAAGGCAGGAAACAATTTCAGGAAGAGCAAAACTGCGCTAGCGAAAAGAATGCCAAGCCCTGGGCCTATTTTGCCTTTTCCTTCTACCGAAAGGGATCTCGGAAAAGAAATCCATGCTTCTTCTTGACAGCCTTTTAGGCAGTACAAAACAAGGTATTTATCGCCATTTTCGCTAACAATGTACATTTCAATGGAAGTTGCTTTCCAAACAGCCTCATTCCCAATTGCAGGTTGCTATCCGCCAAGAAGAAGCCTACGGAGAGAATGCCGGCGCCTATCTTCCATGGAATCTCCAAATTCCACTTGAAAAAGACTTCGGCTTTCCGTACATTCAGGCATCCAGAAGCAAAAGAGAGGATATTTTCAACACGAGAAGACAAACAGGCGATGCCATATTTTGCCCTTTCCGTTATGCCTCATGTTTCCTCCGCTTCCTTATTACTGCATAGGATTGTCTCTTCTTTTTCATGGCAATAAAAAACCACCCACTCGGGTGGCAGAAGAATCTCCTTGAAGACTAATCCAAGCAGTCCGGATGGAACTCGATGTTCCGCTCCTTGAGGATTTCAAGATACTTGGTGAAGACGATGCGGCTAACTTCCTCAAGTGGATGGGACTGGGTGTCGATGAAGCAGTCGACCATCTCCTTCATGCTCTCGTCCATATGGAAGGCATCCCGATCGTTGACAAGGCGGGCGGCGATCTTCTCCGGGGCATCGCCTCTTTCCTTCATCCTTTCCTCTCTCTGTTTCTCGTTGGCACAGAGATAGAAGAGGACGATCCTGGGGTCATTGAGGGACTTGTAGACCTTGGCTCCGTTGAGCTCGACGGCAAGGCACTTGTCGATGCGGACTTCCTTACGGGAGGTTCCATAGTAGTTTCCGTTGTAGAAAACCGTCTCGATGAATTCATCGTTTGCCTTCATTCGCAGGAATTCTTCCTTGCTGACGAAGTGGTAGTCGATGCCGTCTTTCTCACCCGTGCGCAGCGGACGTGTCGTATGGGTGACGACCTTTCGAATACCGAAATGGGCCTGGAGGAAGAGACACGTTGCGGTCTTTCCGGAAGCCGACGGTCCTGTGATTACGATCATATAAAGTGCCTCCCGAGAGGATTAGGGATATTCTAATGACGCCCTTTCCCTGTTGCAACAAGGAAATGCTTACCGACTATAGATTCCTTCCTATTAAGAGGCTTTCTTGGCAATAAGGAACACTTCAAGAGAGAAGAGATCGCCCTCTTTCTTGGCTTCAAGCTTGCCTCCATATTTCCTGGCGATCATGTCCATGCTCATCATTCCAAAGCCATGGTGCTCGTCCTTTTTGTCCGACAGCGGCAGGCCATCCTGGAAGGTGATCTTCTTGTCACAATAATTTTCCACCCTAAGGCTTGTGAACATGCCCTGCCTCTTCTCCGTGACACTGATACTTCTTTTTTCAAGGGGCAGTCCTTCGACGGCTTCTATGGCATTGTCGAGGGCGTTCTCAAAGAGCGCGTAGAGCTCGTGTGGTTCCATGAAATCGAAGCTCTTTCCATCAAGGCAACATGTCAAGCGAATGCTCTTTTCGGAGCAGTAGAGGCTCTTCTTCGTCAAAATGACATCAATGGCCTTGTTGCCGGTCTTGATGATGGAGTCATATGTCTTAATGGTGTTGAGAATCCTCGCTCTTCGTTTTGAATCGATATCGTTTCCGAAATCCCCAATAAGGTGCCTTAGGTCATGAACGGCAACGTCAAGGGTCTTCGTCGCCTCCTCCTCAAGGGCGAGGTTTTTCTTCTGATCCTCCAGCATTCCTTCAAGCATCTCTTTCTGATGGATAAGACGACCGCCGATAAACCAACTGAACTCCACCACAAGGCAGAGGAAGGCAATCACTATGGAAGTAATGCAAACGAAAACCGTTCCATAGACAAAACAGTTCCGAAAAAGAAGATTATCCATATCCGAATAGTAGGGAGCCGTGACATAACTGGTTCCGAAAGAGTTGTAACCAACCATAATGAAGCAGACGATTGAGGCGATGAGAACCTGACGTGGATTGGCGATCTTTTCAATCGTATCTTTCCCAATTGCCCCACCCCGCCGATTCAGGAAAAAGAAGACCGCAAAACTCAGTCCAATATTCAGGAAGAAGGTCAAGAACTTGACAGCAAGCTCAGGAATGACGGGTTCCGTCATCATCGAATAGCCTAGCGCCAGTTCCAGAAGTGAGCCTAGGCGGGCACCGATATGCTGAACGCAGTACCCTGCCGATGAGCAGAAGAGAAGACCCCAAAGTCCCATATCGAAGGGAAGGCAGAGGAGTGCCGTGAATCCAACAAAGAGAAGAAGATAAAAGCCAGTCTCATACCAGATGATGTTTTCGGCTATCGATGGAATCCGATAGAAATAGTAGAAGGCAACTCCGGCAAGGACACCAACAACGACAAGGATGGCAAATGAAATGATCGTCCTCAAGACGAAGTGTTCCCTCCTCTTGGTGTAGAAGGCAAAAAGATACATTGGAAGGAAGATGGTGGTCATCACGAGGATGCGGGTCAGTATCTCATTACCCATGGTTGATGTACTCCCTCAGCTTTCGAAGGAAGTCCTTCTTGGCGTTGCGGAAGATATGGACTTGGTGCCCTCCAATCGTCAGCATATCTCCTTGGATTTCCTCCTTCCTGTCCTTTTCCTGGCCTTGTCCTTCCTTCTTTCCCTTGTCAAACCCTTCGACGACCAAAGTGTGCTGACCTTCTATCTTGGTACTTTGATCCTGCTCCTTCTTCTTTCCGGTTTCCTTGCCCTTCATTTCTATCTCACGATGGAGAAGCTTTTCCTTCGCTATGAAAGGGAGGCGCAATCATGAGAAAGAAAGCGATCCTTTTCCTTCTGTTCCTTCCCTTCCTCATCGCCATCTTCGCCTTCGTCACCTCGACCGTCATCATCCGCTCCGTGGAAACGGACATCACCGGAATCCGGTGGGATTACCAAAGCGGTGAAGAAAATCCTTTTTCCCTTTCCCAGAAAACGACACTTCTCAAGGCAGAGCCCATCTATGACGACCAATATCCCCTAAGCGAAGGAAACGAGCTTGCCTGGTCCAGTCTCGACCCTGAGACTAGAGAGGAAAGCGCCATCGCCACGATTGAGTCGGATGGGGAGAACAGCTATCTTGTCTTTCATGAGGAAGGGACGTGCCGTGTCGAATGCCGAAACCAGAAGGAGAACGTCTCCGACTACTTCCTGGCCAGGATTGTCGGCGATTCCGGAGCCATCATCGTCACACCGACGATTCCCTTTTCCAGCCAATCCATATCTGGCGTGAACCACGTCGGCCTCTATGACAGCGCCAAGCCTACGAAAGGAAGACGCCTGACGCTTCTCTGATGTTTGATATCGATATTTTCGGAACGACAAGCTTCAAGGAAAGCGAGATACAGGTCGAAAGCAGCGAGAATGTGGAAGTCGATCTTGCCAATCATGAAATCACGCTCCTTGAGGAAGGAAAGGCTTCCATCACCTTCGTCAATCCTGTTTCTTCCCGAGGGAACGGGGCGCTCACATTTGATATCGAGGAGGCCATGAACGTCTACGACTATGAGGACTTGATGGCGGCAACAAATGATTCCGCAACCGGCATCCCTGTTGTCCTAAGGAAAAACCTTCTCAACTTCGATAGAGCCTATCAAATGAATGCCGATGGATCAATGAAGCAAGATAAGGCTGGAAATCTCACTTCATCGAGTGAAAACGTCTCCCTCTTTGGCCAAAAGGATGGCAATACATTCAGGCCTTTCCGGAATTCGGATCTCTATTCTTTCGAAACCACATACGACCACACCTATCTCGACCTATGGAACGAAAAGAAGCCCGAGACCCCCGTCTCCCTTCTCCGCCATGCTGCCGTCCATATCCAAAAGGATTTCTATGGCAATGGCTTTGAGATCAACCTTCATGATCTCTGCTACCCTTCCCAGGAGCAGACCATCACCGACAGCCTCGGAAACAAGACGACAAATGCCATCCTGGGAGAAAACGACCTCTACCGCGGCCCGCTTCTTTATGTCAGCCTTGGAGACCCGAACACGCCCGGAACCACAATCACGAATAGCGGCCTTCCCATCTTCGCCCTCTATGGCCAGGACAACATCGGCTTCTATGTGGAAGGAGACGACATCACCCTTGAGGATGTCCATTTTGCCAATGCCGACAACATCGCCGGAAACCTCTCCAATCTCGCCTATACGGGGACTGTCATGGAGATAAACGGCAATGGCATCCAGATCAAGGATTCCGTCATCGAAAAAGGAAGGAACGTCCTCAGGAGCTACTCCAGTCTGGACCTGACAGTGGAAAACTGCCTTTTGCAGAACGCCATGGAATTCCTCGTCAAGACCGGAAGCAATGAGTTCAACGAGGTCGACGGTAACAAGGAAGTCATCTACGAGGATGGAAACGGCGTCAAGCACAAGACAACGGCGAAAGAATATCTCGCCCCGCAGACACTTGCGGACTTGGACAAATTCGATTACAGGGCCGACTCCCTGCTCTCCCATGGGGCGATCTACAACACGCAGGCTAACGAATTCGTCGGTGTGGAGGAAGGCTCTTACGACAAGGAAGACTATGCCTCAGCCATTGATACGATTGCCGAAAGCCTGACCAACACGGAAGGTTTCCTTGATGCTTCCGGAAAGAAGGTCTACAAAGGCTCGATGTCCATCAAGGACTGCTTCTTCTATAACTCCGGCATTTCCGCCATCTTCTTGGACACCATCCCGCAAGGAAGCTTCCTCTATTCCAACATTACCTCCCTGCTCTCCTTGATCACGGGCATGTACTTTGGCGATGTGCAGCCTTCCAACATGGCACGGACTTCCTACCCTGTCCTGGTGGAGGTCGATGGCGATACCCGTTTCTATGATTGGAAGAAATACGATGACCTTTCCTTCGAGTCCCTGCTTTTGGAAAACATCGCGGCACTGATCCTTGCCCACGGCGGACTGGGCGATGGCTTTTCCGTCTTCGTCACCGAGGATGACTATTTGCCCTTGAAGAAGATGATCAAGGAACAGCAGTCCCATGTCCTAACCAAAAAAGAGGATACGAATTACCTCAATCTCCCGATTTTCTTCAATGGCGGTGGCTACAACGAAAGCGATGTCGTCCTCTCAGACAGCCTAACGAGCCTCTTCGGAGAATCCTTCTCCCTCGATCCCTACCTCTATTCCCTGGATTTGAAGCAGGATCCCGTCGATGACTTCAACTCCAGCCCCATCGGCAAATACCAAGCGATGAAGATCGCCATGCTGCGGGCAGCAAGCAACATCACGGGTTTCCATCCCTATCGCTTTGTTCCTTTGGATACCGTGCAAAGAAAATGGCTCGGCCAAGCGCCAAGCCTTTCGGACCTTCAGTGAAAAGCCTAAATCGTCCCCATGGCGACGTCCTTGATTTCCGTGGGTTTGTCAAGAAGACGATAGGGCTTTTCTTCAAGAAGCCTTTCTCTTGCCATGAATCCCCAGGAGACGGAATACATATGCGTGATGCCGAGGTTTTTGGCTGTCAGGATATCGGTGACGGAATCGCCGAAGTAGGCACAATCCTTCGGATCGAGATGATAGGGTTTCATCACCTGCTCGTTGAAGGCCTCCGGGTCGGGTTTGACCTTGCCACCGAGAGGAATGCCGACGATCTTGTCGAAGAAGCCTTTTCCGAAGCAGTGATCGGCAACCTCAAGGGCGATTTTCTCCGGCTTGTTGGTATAGACAAATAGACGGATTCCTTTCTTCTTGGCATAGGTAAGACTCTCCACTATGCCTTCATAGGGATGCGTCTTGACACAATAGTGCTTGAGATAATAGTCATAATAGGTATCGAAGACCTTCTGGAAAGCGTCCTGATGTTCCTTTCCCAAGGCCCTCTGGATCAGCTTCACCGAACCGTTTCCGAGGAAGGCCGGATAGTCCGACATGGCATGCGTTGGAAGATGGTGATAAGCCAAGGAATAGTTGACTGCGTCACCGATATCCTCGATGGAGCAGACGATCGTTCCGTCCATGTCGAAGACGAATGCCTGGTATTTGTTTCCGTCCATTTTCCTACCTCCGTAACTAGCAGAAGAATCATAGCAGATTCCGCGAAGAAAAGCGCCAATGTTTTTCAATGGATTTCTCTTATCGATTTTCGGCGATTTCCAAGCAAAAAAACTTTTTTAACATTTATGTGCCGTCTTTGTATCTCTTCAAAAGGTTTTTTCATATGCGCTTTTAGCGAAATTGACAATTCACGGCAACGCTTTTCGATTTCAGACTTGAGAAGATTAACGAAAGCCTCTCCGTTTGCGTTTCCCCGGGGGATTTTTTTTGAAAAAAAGGATTGCATTTTGGGGGTGTAGACCCTATATTTTTGGACGTTTATTTTTGACGAAAAAAGTGGGAGGAAACCAAATGGAAAAGCTGCAGGGAAAGTCCGAATCTTCCTTCATCATCCAGATGAAGAACGTGACGAAGATTTTCGATGGCACGACGGTCATCGACAAGATGAACCTCAACATCCGGAAAGGTGAGTTCGTCACCATTCTGGGACCATCGGGATGCGGAAAGTCCACGACGCTCCGCATGATTGCCGGTTTCGAAATTCCGACTTCTGGAGATATTCTTCTCAACGGCAAGGATATCACGACCATCCCGCCCTATCGAAGACCGGTCAATACCGTCTTCCAACACTATGCCCTCTTCCCCAATCTTGACGTCTATGACAACGTCGCCTTCGGCCTTCGCAACAAGAAGATCCCGATGCCCCTGACGGACAAGGAAGGAAAGCCTGTCATGAAGGTCGACAAGGCCAAGGCCAAGGACCTCAAGAGGCAGATCCGCCGTATCCGCCACGACAAGATCATCAACAAGGAAGAGAAGGAGCAGAGGCTTGAGGAACTCCAGTCCCGCCTTCAGGAAGTCCTACAGACTCCTGTCCAGGCATTCAAGTTCCGCCATCTCACCGAGCAGGAAATCGATGACAGGGTCGTCCATGCCCTTTCGGTCGTCGACCTCGACGAACTGGAAGACAGGGATATCTCGACCCTTTCCGGTGGCCAGCAGCAAAGAGTCGCCATCGCCAGAGCCATTACCTGCGAACCGCTTATCCTTCTTTTGGACGAGCCTCTTGGTGCCCTCGACCTGAAGATGCGCAAAGACATGCAGTTGGAGCTCAAGGAAATGCACAAGCGCCTTGGCATCACCTTCATCTATGTCACCCACGATCAGGAAGAGGCCCTGACCATGTCCGATACGATCATCGTCATGAACGATGGCGTGATCCAGCAGATCGGAACGCCGGAAGAGATCTACAACGAGCCGCAGAACGCCTTCGTCGCCGACTTCATCGGTTCCTCCAACATCTACAACGCGACGGTCATCGCTCCCAAGAAGGTCCGCTTCCTCAACCACGTCTATGACTGCCTGGATGACTTCCCCGTCAACGAAAGGGTCGATGTCATCGTCCGTCCGGAGGATGTCCACCTTTCCGACACGCCCAAGGAGAACTATATCCAGGGCCGCATTTCCGCCAAGGTCTTCAAGGGTATCCACTATCAGTACGTCATCATGATCGGCCATGACGAGCTTCTGGCCCAGTCCATCAAGGACTTCGATCAGGAAAAGCCGATCTATCTGGATATCCGTCCCGATGGCATCCATTTGATGAAGAGAGCCAACGACCTCAACGTCTATACCGATAGCTACATCGGAAAGGACCATCGCGTCTATATCGATGATGCTCCCTTCGATTGCGACCTCTCCTGCCTCTTTGCCACTTCCACGGTCGACGAGGACGGCATTGTCACCTATGACAAGAAGCGCTACGACTTTGCCAATGCCGATGTCATCGCCACCATCGACCCGCGGGCGCTCCAGATTTCCGACGATACCTCCGAGGCCAACATCACCGGCGAAGTCATCACGGCCGTCTACAAGGGCGATCACTACCTCATCCTGGTCCGCACCGAGAACGAGGAGGACTTCTTCGTCGCCACGCCTTACACCTTCAATCCGGGCGATATCGTCGGCCTTACCGTCCGCAAGGAAGATATCAAGCTGAAGCTGAAGGGAGAGATCGAAGACTATGAAATATAAATCTTTCCGCAAGGCCTTGGCCTTACCCTTCACGCTCTTCCTCATCCTCTTCATCCTCATCCCGATCCTCTTCATCGTCTACTACGCCTTCACCGACAGCAACGGCTACTTCACCCTCGATGCCTTCAAGTCCTTCTTCACCTCGACGGTCAAGCTCAACGTCCTTCTCATCTCCCTTCTCATCGGCATCTTCAATACCGTCATCTGCCTTGTCATCGCCTTCCCGCTTTCCTTCCTCCTTGCCAATCCGAAGATCAACAAGAACTATATGCTCGTCATGCTTTTCGTCATGCCGATGTGGATCAACTTCGTCCTCCGTACCGGTGCCCTAAGAGACCTTCTTTCCGTCATCCTGGGTGCGATTGGAACGACGACCGGAGAACATCCGCTTCTCTGCACGATGATTGGCATGGTACTCAACTATCTTCCTTTCACTATCCTTCCTCTCTATTCGACGATGCTCAAGCTTGATCACAGCCAGATCGAGGCGGCACAGGACCTTGGCTGCAATCCCTTCCGCACCTTCACACGGTCGATCATCCCGCAGGCGATGCCGGGCATTGTCTCGGCGAGCATGATGGTCTTCATGCCGACCATTTCCTCCTACGTCATCTCCGATACCCTCAGCGAGGGAAAGATCATGCTCTTTGGAAACTCCATCTATCTCTCCTTCTCCAATTCCGACTGGAACGGCGGTTCCTTCATGTCCCTTCTGATGCTGATCATCATCTTCCTGGTGATGCTTGCCACCCATAAATTCCAGGGCGATGGTGGGGAAAGGAGAGCTTCGTCATGGTAAAGAAGATTCTTTCCTATTGCTATATCTACATCATCCTTCTTTTTCTCTATCTTCCCGTCCTCTATCTGATGGTCTATTCCTTCACCGCTGCCGAGCTTGCCGGCCAGTGGCAGGGTTTCTCCTTGCAGCTTTATGCCGACCTCTTCACCAACAAGGAGATCATGGTCGCCCTTGGAAACACCCTGATTTTGGCAGCCATCTCTTCCCTTGTCTCGACGGTCGTGGGAACCCTTGGCGCGATCGGCGTCTACTATTGCAAGAAGGGCTTCCGGACCCTCATCGAGAACGTCAACCAGATTCCGGTCGTCAATGCCGAGATCGTCCTTGCCATGTCCCTGACGGTCATGTTCGTCTTCCTCGGGCAGAACTTCTTCGGCGGCAGTTCCCTCTTCTCCTTCTGGACGCTTCTTGCCGGACATTGCGTCCTTGCCACGCCCTTTGTCTATCTCAACGTCAAGCCGAAGCTCCAGCAGATGGATCCTGCCCTTTACGAAGCGGCGATGGATCTTGGCTGCTCGCCGACAAAGGCGCTCCACAAGGTCGTCGTCCCGCAGATCATGCCTGGTATCCTCTCTGGCCTTCTTCTCTCCTTCACCCTCTCTCTGGATGACTTCATCGTCACGGCCTTCACCAGGGGTCCGGGCCTCTTGAGCGGTCAGGCACAGATCGAGACCCTGTCGACCCTTGTCCAGGCCAAGATCAAGAAGGGAGCCGTCCCGCCGGAGATGCGCGCCTTGACGACGATCATCTTCCTCATCGTCCTTGCCATCGTCGTCATCTATTCCATCAAGGTCAATGCCAAGAACAAGGACGGCCTTGGAAAGCATGCCAAAAGGAGGGCAACGAAATGAATCGGAAAAAGCTGAAGTGCATTCCTTTTGCCTTGGCCCTTCTCCTTCTCGGCGCCAATGTCTTTCCGCTTGAGGAGGCTGCCGACAGGAATGCCAGGATCCTCCATGCAAAAGAAAGCGACCCGATCCTCCTGAACGTCTACAACTGGGACGACTACATCCAGGAAGACGAGGATCTCAACGGGGACAACGACACCGATGACGAAGGGGAGCAAGGCCTTGTTACCCTGTTCGAAAAGGAGATGCTTGAACAAGGCATCAACGTCAAGGTCAACTACTCCGTCTTCGACACCAACGAGACGATGCTTGCCGAGCTGAAGACGGGAAAGGCCCAGTACGACGTCATCTGCCCCTCCGACTACGTCATCCAGAAGATGATCGCCGATGACCTCATCCAGCCCTTCCCGGAGAATTCGACACCCAACTACGACAAATACGTCTCTCCCTTCGTCCGCTCCAAGATCGAGTCCATCGCGGTCAAGGACAAGGATGGAAAGACGGTCAACGTCAACGACTATGCCCGCGGCTACATGTGGGGAACCCTCGGCCTCCTCTACAATCCCGGCTTCTCCGGCGTCAAGGAACGGGGCATCGACGAGGACACGATGCGGGAAGACCTCTCCGATTGGACAAGCCTGTGGAGCGAGAAGTACCAGAACCTTCTTGCCATCAAGGACTCGATGCGCGATACCTATGCCGTCGGCATCATGAAGACATACGATCAGGACTTCGAGCTGGATGGCAAGGAGTACGAAGGCTTCTCCACGCTCAAGAAGAAGCATGATGATGGTACCTATGACGATGCGACCTACAACGAGAAAGTCTCCACGCTCTTCAACATGCACGACCAGGAAACCCTCGACAGGGTCCAGAAGGACCTCCAAGCCCTGAAGGAAAACGCCTTCGGCTTCGAGGTCGATTCCGGAAAGACCGATATGGCCAGAGGCATGTACTTTGCCATCAACGTCGCCTGGTCGGGCGATGCGGCCTTCGCCATGGATCTTGCCGACGAGAACAATTTCCTCCACGAGGACGAGGAAGGCTTTGAGCCCACAATCCTCAAGTACCTCCTTCCCGATTCCGGAGCCAACATCTGGTTCGATGGCTGGGTCATTCCCAAGAACGCCAAGAATCCGGAACTGGCCGCGAAGTTCGTCGACTTCCTCTCCCGTCCGGACAACGCCGCCATCAACATGAACTACATCGGCTACACGCCCGTCATCGCCGGACAGGAAATCCTCGACCTCGTCCGCTCCTGGTATGATATCCGCTACTGGGACACCGGTGAGGAAGATCCCTCCGCATTGGACGGCCTGACATTGGTCAAGCCCGATGATGTCTATTCCCTAAGCGAAGAGGAGAAGGAAGAAAGCTACTACCAGAAAGACATCTCCTACTTCTTCGAAGGGACGCTCGGCGAGGGTGTCGATGCCTCCAAGGAAGCCATCTTCTGCCTCCCGGCGTCGGAGAAGGACAGGCAGTTTGACACCCAATACCCGGACAGCAGCGTCCTTCCGCGCCTTGCCGTCATGGCCGACTTCGGTGCCCAGCAGAACGCCTCCCTGTTGATGATGTGGGAAGCGGTCAAGAACACCTCCCTCCCCCTTTGGTCCTATATCGTCATCCTCCTTGCCGTCGTCTTCCTTGTCGCTCTTGCCATCACGCTGAAGGTGGAAAGACGACATGTCCTCAAGAGACGCCGTGAGCGCAAGGAACAAAGACTCCACAGCGCCGAATGGTCCAGGATGCTTAGGAAGACGCTTGTCGAAGGACTCTAAAAAACAGCCTCTCCGTCTTCGGGCGGGGAGGCCTTTTGATTGGAAGGAAAAACTATCGAAGCTTGATTCTCAGATAGGTGAACTTGCCGTTTCGATGATGGATATAGCCGCCATTGGCCAGAATCGTCCGCATGGAAAAGACGTTGTCGTTGTGGGTCTCAAAATAGAGCTCATCCTCCTTGATGAGGTCTTCCTTCTTGATGAGTTCGATAAGAAGGGCCAAACCCTTTTTTCCATAGCCCCTGTGACGATGGTCCTTGTCGATCATATAGCCGACATGACCAGGACCGTTCCTGAGGAAATCGTTTAGCCTGAGGCGCAGCTTGTAGACACCGACGATCTGCTCCTCGTCATCCAGAAGGAAGTAGTAGATATCGGGGACGTAACCTTCTTTGAGGTTTATTCCTTTTTCCGCATCCAGACGCTCCGGAATCGCGTGCGTTAGGAAATCCCCATAGGAAACATCCTTGTAATCGTTGACGAAGCCGTTTTCATAGGCATCGTTGTTCTGAAAGAATTCATGCTCCTTCTTGCTATCTTCACGATTGAACTTCTTGAGCTTCATTTCTTGCCTCCCGAAAGGCTTCTTTCAAGATTGACTTCGCTTGTCCTTTAGCCTTCCAAGGACTTCCTTGACGACAAAGGAAGCGACATCGATCCCGGTCACCTTTTCGATTTCCGAGAAGAAGGCATTGCCGTTGGCTTCCAGGAAGATCGGCTCGCCATCCTTTCCGATAGCGATGTCGATGCCGGCATAGAGAAGATCCAAGGCCTTGCAGGCGCGGATAGCGACATCCTTGTAGGAATCGGCAATTGTCTTGGTCACGTCCCTTCCCTTTCCGCCAAGGGCGATGTTGGATCGGAAATCCTTGTCGTTCTTCCTTTCCATGGCGGCGATGACTTTCTCTCCGACGACGAACAGACGATAGTCCTGTCCGGGATGGGAAGAGAGGTATTCCTCATAGAGGTGGGGGATATGGCTATTCTGTTGGTAGCACTGGAAGAGCTCCTTTTCGTTCTTGAGAAGAAGGACCTGTCTTCCTAAGGATCCGTGGCAGGCCTTGAAGACGATCGGGAAGGAAAGGACTTCTTCCACATGATGAAGAAAGAAAGAAACTTCCGTTGGATCGGGTTTATCCACATAGCAAAGCGGAGCGGATATCGTCATGGGGGCTTGGATTCCCGTTTTCCGGATAGCCTGGAGGGTCTTCATCTTGTCATCGGAAAGGACGAGGGAACGATAGGAATTGAAGAGAGGCATCTCCTCGGAAAGGGCCTTGGCAAGATAGGCATCCTTATCCAGATAGAGACAGAAGTCATACTTCTTTCCCTCAGGAAGGACACATCCCTTGTCGCCTTGGGAAAGGACAAGAAGATGCGTTGCCTTTTTGACGTCGGCAGCGATGCTTTCGGCCTCCAAGGCCTCGACAAGACGTTTTGCCTTCTTCAAGAGCGATCCATTGTCGGTATAGCCATTGATGACGATCAGTGCTTTCATAGCTCTCTATTCTACTTCCAAAGGAGAGTCCTTGTCTTCTTTTTCTTTCGGATTTGGGGCTTGCATTCATGGGGCATAGGCCCTATACTTATCTGTGCCCTCAAAAGGCACTACATCGCGGGGTGGAGCAGTGGTAGCTCGTCAGGCTCATAACCTGAAGGTCGTAAGTTCAAATCTTGCCCCCGCCACCAATTGAAATCAGGCATTTTGGTACAAACCAACGTATCAAAATGATTCTCTGCCCGAGAAATCGGGCATTTTCTTTTTTCTGAAATGAATTTCTCTTGTGAGGCAAGAGAACTGTATAAAAAGGAAAGCAAAAGGACTGTCTTCTTCGCAAAGACAAAGACACAGGACTACTAAATCCGGCCTTCCTTCAACCGGCTTCCCCAGTCATAAAGGGAGTCGATAACAGGCTTTAGTGTCTTTCCAAGTTCCGTCAGGGAATACTCCACCTTTGGAGGAACGACAGGATAGACTTCCCGATGGAGGAGGCCGTCCCCTCCCATTTCCCGCAATTGCTGCGTGAGCATCTTCTGGGTGATTCCCTTCAGGCTTTTCTTGAGCTCGTTGAATCTTTTCGTTCCGGTAAAGAGATCCCGAAGGATAAGAACCTTCCATTTATCCCCGATGATGCTCAAGGTTGTCTCGACAGGACAGGCAGGCAAGGCGTTCCGATCGATCATTTTCCACCTCCCTAACGATTATGGTTTCCTAAAAGATACTATACCACTTTAAAGTGCGTACTTCCTCATTTGCTACCGCATTCCTAGAATAGGGGCGTAACTCGATAGGAGGAAAAGACAATGAACATCAGAGAAGAAAAGCTGACATTCGGAAAACTGCGCATCTACGAAAAGGAAGGGGAAACGCTTTATGCCTATGAGACAAAGGATCCCATCGATGACCAGGTCATCCTCATCCGCAAGGGCGATGTCCTTGTCTCCATCGAAGCGCCGCTCTTCAAGGACAACGTTTCGGAGCTGAACGCCTTTGTAAGAGGTCTTAAAATACGTAAGGCCTATATCCTTCTTGTCGATCACGTCGCTCCGAAGGACTATCTCCCAGAGGCAACACTCTGCTCGGAAAAAGATGCCATCCATGCCCTGAGAAGCGGTGGTCCAAAAACCCTGTTCGATGATTTCGTCAAGGCCTTTGGCGACAAGATCCAAGACGAGCTGAGGGATGACTACAAGGAAATTAACTCCCCCATCAATTTCGATGGTATTTCCCTCACCCTCCTTCCCAAAGGCGAGGAGTTCGATGTCGTCCTTCCTTCTTTCCATGCCGTCTATACCCATATGCTCTGCCATGACGTCCATTCGATCATCGCCGGAAACGGACATGCCGATAGCCTCATCAGCGAATTGAAAGGCTTTGTCCTTGCCGGCTACGACATCATCCTGACCAGCCACTACGCGCCGGAAACCCTAGACGACGTCAAGACCAAGATTGCCTATATCGAAAGCATCAAGAAGATGGCCTCCAAGGCAAAAGATAAGGCCGACTTCATCAATATGGTCAAGAATGCCTATCCAGACTATTCTGGCTTGAATTATCTGGATATCACAGCAAACGCCTACTTCGGAGAGTAATATATCCTGGCCACCCAAAAGGTGGCCTTTATCGAAATAGGATAGGATCCTTATTACCTTCCACACCGAGACAAAGGAGAGAAAAGATGGATGATCGAAAGTGGTGCATTTCCTACCTTGAGAAGGTCAACAATGTCGATTGGGACAATTCCCTTCCAGAGGATCTGAAGTTGCGCGCCTTGATGAACATCACCATGCCCATAAACCTCAGCGCGGAATTCTATCGCCGGCAGGACAGAGTCCTTCAAACAACATTGGAAACCAAGAAAATCATCGATGTCGATGACCTCAACCCCATTCAGGATAGGATCTGCCTCTTTCTTGGCGATATTACCCTTCTCAGATCCGATGCCATCGTCAATGCCGGAAACGAGAAGCTGCTTGGCTGTTTTCATCCCCTGCACAGCTGCGTCGATAACGCCATCCATTCCGCAGCCGGCCTTCAGGTAAGACGGGATCTTCTAAAGCTGATGTCAAAACAAGGCCATGACGAAAAGGAAGGACAGGTCAAGGTGACCAGGGGCTATAACCTAAAGGCGACATACCTCTTCCACACCGTCGGGCCAAAGGTTATGAGCAACGTCACTTCCAAAAACGAGGAAGACCTCAGGAGCTGCTACCTCAGTTGCCTCAAAAAGGCGGACGAGCTTCATTTAGGCAGCATCGCCTTCTGTTCGATAGCGACGGGACTCTATGGCTTTCCCATAAAACGGCCTGTCAGATTGCAATCTCGTGCGTGAAATCCTATCTCTTGCAAAGCCAAATAGGAAAAGTCGTCTTCGACGTCTTCAGCAAGGAGGACTATGAAACATACTACCAAGCTCTTGCAGAAGCTTATCGCTGAATCCGAGGCAATCGTCATCGGGGCCGGTGCTGGCTTGTCCGCCGCCGCGGGTTTCGAATACGGCGGCAAGACATTCCTGGATAACTTCTCCTGGATGCACGAGCGCTATGGCTATACGGATATGTATTCAGCCGGTTTCCACGCCTTTTCGACAAGTGAGGAGAAATGGGCCTATTGGTCCCGGTTCGTCTATCTGGAAAGATATCAAGGCGGAGCCAAGAGGCTCTATCAAAGCCTTTTCGGCCTTGTCCGTGACAGGAACTATTTTGTCATCACGACCAATGTCGACCACCAGTTCCAGCTCGCCGGCTTTGACAAAGAAAGGCTTTTCTATCCCCAAGGAGACTATGGCTTGTTCCAATGCTCTCTTCCCTGCCATCAAAAGACATACGACAACAAAAAGTGGATTCTCAAAATGGTCCATGACATAAAGGACAATCGGATTCCGACTAGGGATATTCCCCATTGTCCCATCTGTGGCAGGGAGATGGCGATGAACCTCCGCTGCGACGGATCCTTTGCCGAAGACGAGGGGTGGATAAGAGCCCACCATCGTTATGTCCGTTTCCTTGAGGAGAACAGGACCAAACGCGTCCTTTTCCTGGAACTCGGTGTCGGCTTCAACACTCCCGGAATCATCAAATACCCCTTCTGGCAGATGACTTATCGGAACCTGAAGGCAATATACGCATGCGTCAATAATGGTGAGATGTATGCGCCAAAGGAGATCGCAGACCGGTCTGTCTGCATTGACGGAGATATCGGCGAAGTGTTGAAAGAATTAGATGGAAATCAAGCGTGATGTATATCTGAAAAAACGGATTCGCAAAAGGAAAATGGCCTGATCAAGGAATCCGGCATATACGCAATCGAAAACGGAAAAAATGAAAGAAGTTGCAAAAATCTTTTCTAAGTCTACACGGGCATATTGAACAAGTGCCTGTTTCACGATAAAACAGAACAGAAAAGTGTGTTTGGTTGCAAAAGTCTTTTGCAGGAGGTAGCCGTATGGAGATTCGCCGAGATTTCTATCTGGACAAACTGATAAAAAGAAAGAACAACGGACTCATTAAGGTCATTACGGGTATTCGCAGGTGTGGGAAATCCTATCTGCTCAACAACCTTTTCTATTATCATCTACTTAAGAGCGGCGTTCCTGCTGGCCATATCATCCGTTTTGCCTTCGACTCAGCGGACGACCTGCACCGGATCGGCGAAAGCCTTATTGGAATTGAAAAAGAAAAGCGTGGCGTAGACCCGGAAAAATTCATGGCTTATGTCCGAACAAAAGCTGTTGACGATGGAATGTATTATTTGCTGCTGGATGAAATCCAGATGATGGACTGTTTTGAAGCTGTCCTGAACAGCTATCTGCGAAAAGATAATATGGATGTCTTTGTGACAGGAAGCAATGCAAGGCTTCTATCCAAAGATATTGCCACTGAGTTTGCCGGCCGTGGCGATGAAGTTCCAATGTATCCTCTGAGCTTTGCGGAATTCATGTCTATCTATAAAGGGGATAAGTATGTGGGACTGTCCGAATATATGCTCTATGGTGGCATTCCCCTAGTCGTCCTGCGGGATGGGGCAAATGATAAAGTTTGCGGCATTGCAGAACCTGTTCCGTGAAATATATATTCGGGAAATAGTCCAGTGGAATCATGTCAAGAATATCGGCGAATTGGAGGATCTACTGAACATTCTTTCTTCTGCGATAGGTTCTCTGACTAACCCGGAGAAACTTAAAAACACTTTTCGAACGGTGAAGAAATCCAAAATAACGTCCAATACCATCAAAAAGTATTTGGATTATTATGAGGAGTCCTTCCTGATCGAGTCTGCACAGCGATATGACATCAAGGGAAAAGCCTATATTGAAACCCCCAAAAAATATTACTTTTCGGATCTAGGACTGCGGAATGCAAGAATCGCCTTTCGTCAGTTTGAACAGACCCATTCCATGGAAAACGTGATATACAATGAGCTTCGCATGCGCGGTTACAATGTCGATGTAGGCGTTGTTCCCATCGCCGCAAAAGATCGGAACGGAAAAGTAACACGTAAGCAGCTGGAAGTTGATTTTGTATGTAATCTTGGTTCTTCCAGATACTATATTCAATCCGCCTACACCCTGCCGGATGAAACAAAACGGATGGCAGGAGATCCGGCCATTCAGGAAGATCGATGATTCCTTCAAGAAAATCATCATTACCAGGGATATGGTGCCAACGCAGTATGATGAATATGGTATCCTGACAATAAACATCTATGATTTTCTGCTTGACCCGAAATCCCTTGAGAAATAAAGATGTGGGAAAGGGCGCGCAATAAACATAATACCCCCGGCATCATCAAATACCCTTTAGGCAGATGACATATCAGAACCAGAATGCGTTTTACGCCTGCATCAATCTGGGAGTCGCCTTTGCTCCGCAGGAGATCAAGGAAAGGTCAATCTCTATTGATGGAGATATCGTTGAAGCCCAACCTATATTACGAAATAGGGTTCGTTTGCACCTGTATTCGGAATGGCGCGTAATGAACCATCCAAGACCCCTTCTGGAGGATAACGAGTCCATCTCGAGTTGTGCAATCGAAGGTCAATCGGTAAGTCTCATATACGAAAGACGGGCACCTATTCACAAGAGACATCAATAAACCCTGCTTCCAAAGCCAACCTCGGAAAACAGGCATGGATTTTTAAGACAATTTAGCCTTGAGCAATAGGAATTCTCTTCTTTTTCCTTGCCAAGCAAATTTTAGAGAACGCCTTCAAGCAGGATCTTGAGGCCGACGGCGAAGAAGACGATTGCGGAGATAAGACCCGCCCATTTTTCAAGCTTGCCGGCGACCTTGCTTCCGAAGAGTGTCGTCAGGAAAGAAAGGGCAAAGGTGACGATGCCGATGATGCCGAAGACAAGCATCGCCTGGGGAATCTCCAGATTGAGATAGACAAAGCCGATGCACAAAGCATCGATGCTTGTTGCCACGCCTTGGAGAAGGATTTCCGGAATCGAGATCTTTCTCGTCTCTTCCGCTTTCGGATTCTCTTCCTTCTTCGCCTTCCTGTCCTTGATGAAGTCGACAAGGGACTTGATGGAAAGGAGGGTCAGAAGAACAAAGGCAATCCACGGGATATAGCTTTCCAGGATATCCCGGAAGGAATAGCCGACGAAATAGCCGATGGTCGGCATGAGAAACTGCATGATGCCAAAAAGAAGGCTGATGAGCAGAACCTTCCACAGAGGCATCCTTCTTTCCTGGATGCCATCGACGGCACCGACCGTCATCGCATCGACGGCCATCGAAACGGACGTCAAAGAAACATTGATCCAATCCATATAGCTATGCTCCTATATGAGTCTCGGATCATTAAGGCGGACCAGGATTTCTCCAGTTTGTTGATCCGCCGCTTTCTTTGAAGCGTCCTACTCCCTCGGGGAGGGATTCTAGCACTATGGGAAGAGAGAATACAGCGTTTTTGGTTACCTGTCCTTAACAGTCGGAAAAGGAAATGGGACTGCCTTACGACAGTCCCGGGAAAGCTAATGGATGCGGGAAAGGAAAGCCTTTGCCCTTTCGGTCTTGGGATGGGTGAAGAAATCCTCCGGATTTCCTTCCTCGGCGATCTCGCCATTGTCGAAGAAGACGACGCGATTGGAGATGTTCCTGGCAAAGGAGAGCTCATGGGTGACGACGACCATGGTCATGCCGTTCCTGGCAAGATCCTTCATGACCTTGAGGACCTCTCCGATCATCTCGGGATCCAAGGCGGATGTCGGTTCGTCGAAGAGCATGATGTCCGGATCCATGACCAGGGAGCGGGCAATAGCCACCCTTTGCTTCTGTCCGCCGGAGAGGGTCCTTGGCATATGGGTCATGAACTTGTCCATCCCGACCTGTTCCAAGGCGGAAACGGCCCTTTTCTTTGCCTCTTGACGGCTTCTCCTGAGGACCTTCATCTGGGCATACATGCAGTTCTTGAGGACGTCCATGTTGTCGAAGAGGTTGAACTGCTGGAAGACCATTCCCATATGGGTACGGACCTTGTCGATGTCCGTCTTCCTATCCAGCAGATCCTCCCCCTTGAAAAGAAGCGTTCCGGAATCGGGAACCTCAAGCAAATTGAGGCAACGCAGGAAGGTCGACTTTCCACCGCCGGAAGAGCCGATGATGGAGACGACATCGCCCTTGTGGACATCCAGGGAGATGCCCTTGAGGACGGAAAGGCCGTCATAGCTTTTTCTCAGATTGCGGACTTGAAGCAAAATCTCGTTCTCACTCATTGTCGTTTCCTCCCAATCCCTGTGTCAGGCTCTTCTGCCTCTTCGTGATATGAAGGCGCTGCAGATACTTCGAAATTCTTCCCTTGCGGAAACCGAGGACATTGACCTGGTCGGGGAAGGAAAGCTTGTTGGAGAGAAGCTTGAGGATGCCGGAGAAGAAGAGAACGAGAACCAAATAGATAAGGCAGATGATGACATAGCCTTCGATGCGGAAGTAGTTGGTGTTGGTAGCAATCGAGGCCGTCATGTAAAGCTCGGTCAGACCGATGACATTGAGGACCGAGGAGTCCTTGATGTTGACGACAAGCTCGTTTCCGATGGTCGGAAGGACGTTGCGGATAGCCTGGGGAAGGACGACGCCATAGAGGGTCTTCGTCTTGGAGAGGCCTAGCGAGCGGGCTGCTTCCTCCTGCCCCTTGTCGATGCCGTTGAGACCGGACTTGATGTTCTCCGTCATATAGGCGCCGGTATTGATGCAGATGACGATAAGACCGCAGAGCATATAGCCGTTGAAGACCCTACCGATATCGCCTGCCGGTGACAGGTTCGTCCAGATGATGCCGATAGCCGGCCCCAGGAGGAAGAAGATCATCGCCTGGATCATCATCGGGGTAGCACGGAAGAAGGTGACATAGAGCCACGAGAGGAATTTGCCGACATACTTTGCTCCCTTGATGAAGATGTTGTCTTTCTTTTCAATCTTGATATTGCGAGCCTGGCTGACGAAGATACCGATCAGAAGTCCGACAAGGGTACCAACGACGGCAAGAATCAAGGTGTTGAGGGTGCCATAGCCGAACTCCACCCAATAGTTCTGTATTAGATAGACGAGATGGTTGCTCTCGCCCTCGGTGTTCTCCTCCGTGTTCTGAAGGTTCTTGGATCTTTCAAGGGCCTGATCCATCATGTCTTTCCTGTCTTCGTCGGTGAGCTTAGCAATGGAGGCGTTGATCTGATCGAGGATTCCGTCCCGGTCATTCTTGGCGATACCGATGGAGACGGAAAGCTGTTCGATGAAGGAGGAATCGACCTTGCTCTGGTCGACAGTGTACATGCTTAACATCGGATAGGCGTCCATCATCGCCATGGCGACGGGATATTCGCAGATGACGGCATCGGCAAGGTTCTGCGTGACGTTGAGGAAGGAAACGGGATAATCCGCTGTCGGGTTGACGTAGACGGCCCCGTATCTCTCCGCCCAGTCCTTGGCGATCTCATCCTCGACGGTGCTAAGCTGAGTGACGAAGCGCATGCCTTGGCTTGTGGTCGGATCGAAGTTGTCGCCAAAGCGGTCGTCGTCCTTTCTCGCGATGATGACAAGGTCGGAGGTGTAGTAGGGGTCGGTGAAGTCAATGGACTGCCTTCTTTCCGCCGTATCGGACATGCCGGCGATGACCGCATTGATGGTCCCGGCTTGCAGTGATGGGATAAGACCATCCCAGGTCAGCTTCTGGATCTCGAGATTCCAGCCGTTGTCCTGGGCGATGAAGCGGGCGACCTGGACATCATAGCCACCAGCATACTGGCCGGTGAGACCGGCAATGGGGTAGTTGTTCTCAGGGTCGTTCTCCGTCTCCGTCCAGTTGAAGGAAGGATAGTTTGCCTCCATTCCGATCCGAAAGGTGAATCCTTCCGAAGCATCCCGTCTTGTGGCAAGGGATGCTTTTCCTTCCGGCGAAGGGACACCGAAAAGGGAGAGGAAAAGCGGTAGGATGAGGAAAGCAAAGGCGATGAGGAAATTCTTTCTTCTCATAAAGAGAGGTCCTTTCTGTAAAAAAGCCGCATCGCATCGATGCAGCCCATTTTCGTTAAGAAAGGACAAACACCGATAGCGCCAATGCCGGCTATCTTCCGGCAAAGAGCCCATTGGAATCTTGTTTCCATGGTCCAATCCCCTCGGATGCCTCTTCAGGGTTTCGGCGGTCTGCCCTTTCGCCGGACCTATCGGGTGCCCCCAGTTCCGGCTACTCTTATCGACCGCGCCTCTATCTCGAATCAACTTTTTCTACGCCCCAAAATATAAAAGAGCGAATCTCCCTTGTCAACTTTTTTCTTGGCTTTGTCTTCAAAAAGGCAGGCTATGGCCTTCTGGAAAACGGTTACTTTCCTTTCTGATGCAGCTGTTGCTTAGCCCATGAAGAAAGAGAGATCTTTCCCGCATTTCCCCAATCTTAAAACAAGAAAGGAAAAAGCTTCAGGAAGAAGGAAAGATATCCGGAAAGACTTATTTCTCAGGGTTTGGGAGCTGTGTTTCCATGCTTTCGGAAGGAGCAGAAGACAAAACTTTTTTGCTCTCTTGGTACAACCTATCCTCTTCCTTGAGCTCCGGGAAGAATTCCTTGAGGACGACGATGATGGCGACAAGATAAAGAATGGCACCAAAGCGGAAGGAGAGGGCCTTGGTCTGATCGGTGATGGTTCCATCCTGCGGGACGACATTGAAGAAGGGGACATTCCAGAGGAAGACCATGTAGCCGATCATGGAATTGAGGATGGCAAGGATGGCGACATAGAACTTCTTGGGATTGAGAAGAACATAGAGGACGACAAGGATATCGGCCAAATAGAAATACCTTTCATGCATATGGGGCATGAAGTAAGGCATCGTCATCGAAAAGACGAAGAACAGCTTGAGGATTGTCTTCTCCTTGAAAGGCGCCTTGTAGCGCTGGAAGAAGAAAGCCAAAGTTCCATTGACGACAAGGGCTAGGAAGAGGGCAAAGGTAGAGATATATTCTTCGTTTTTGAAGTTGGTGAAGATCAAGGCATAGAAGGAACCAGCATTGAGGGTGACCTGGGTATAGCCATTGACGACTTGGTTGGGGTAGACCATGAAAATCTCGCCAAGACGAACCCAGAACTCGCTACCAGCGGCACAGGCGGCGGGAAGAGCGGCGATGAAATAGATAAGGGGAACATAGAGGAAGTAGCGGAGCTTGACCTGTTTCTTCAACCACAGGACAAGCAGTGCGGGAACGACAAAGATGGCCTGCAGTTTAAAGCAGAAGCTCAATCCTAGGAATATAAAGGAAAGATGTTGTCTATTTGTAATGAGATAATATATCGATGCTACAAGGAAGAAGACATAAATGCCATCGCATTGACCCCATAAGGAGGAATTGAGGAAGACCGTCAAGCCGAAGACGACAAAGGTATAGGCCAATGCTCCCTTGATCGTCGAATTCGTCAGCCTCTTGGTGATGAGATAGGCATAGATGGCAATGCCAAAGTCAAACAAAGAGGAGATGGTCTTGATACCCCATAAAACAGGATCGATAGTAGTCCATCCAGCATCGATTGTCACGTTCGGTTCGAAACCGAAGAGGCTTATCAGATAAAGGAAATAGTTGTAGGCCGGCGTATAGTCCCCGAACTGCTTTCCCAAGGCATCGGCCCCGTTTTCATAGATGTTCGTGTACCATGGAAGGAGGAAGCTCGTGTAATCGCCGCGGACACAGGGGAAGAGAAGGACGCGCATAAGAACGCCCAGAATCGTGACCAAAAGGACGAAAAGCAGAAGATCGTGGTCGTGGAACCAGGAAAGAAAACGATTGTTCATCTTTGCGAGAAAACCATCGAAGCGGCGGTACTGCTCAACGATTCTTTCCCCAAGGGCCTTGAATTTATCTTTCATGTTTTTTCTGTTTTGACAACAGGCTCATTATAAGCGATGGTAGGAAAATCCGATAAGAAAAGATGACCTTTCCTCGACAAAGAAGAGAATAGTAGAAAATGTATTGGCTGTAACCGGCAAAAGAAAAGCCAGTTGGGGCATCCGAGTTTCGGCTAAAAAAAAGAAAGGACCCAACTGCCACGGATGATTTGACTTCGTAGAGGATAGGAATGCCGGAAGGGGAGTTTAAGATGTCCTTAACGCTTACATTCGAGAGTTCGAATCGTCAAGAGTGGATATCTTTAATGCTTACGAGGATATCCGGAAAGAAAAAATCCGATGCCTTTTCAAGCATCGGAGCGGTTTATTATGTGGTGCCCAGGACCGGAATCGAACCGGTACGGGTGATTAGCCCGCAGGATTTTAAGTCCTGTGCGTCTACCGATTTCGCCACCTGGGCGGAAGTGGTGTCTCGTATGGGACTCGAACCCATGGCCCCGTGATTAAAAGTCACGTGCTCTACCGGCTGAGCTAACGAGACAGGTCAGGGTCTTCCGCACCAACCAGAAGAAGTGGCTGGGGTAGGTGGATTCGAACCACCGCTGACAGAGTCAAAGTCTGTTGCCTTACCCCTTGGCTATACCCCAAGTAAGGCGTATATAGAACGCAAGGCGTTGCTATCAGAAGGATGGTGGGCGGGGGTGGATTCGAACCACCGAACCCGAAGGAACAGATTTACAGTCTGCCGCGTTTGGCCACTTCGCTACTCGCCCATTTCGACTTCCCTGCGCTTGTTTTCAATGGTGGATGCTAAGAGTCTCGAACTCCTGACCTCCGCCGTGTAAAGGCGATGCTCTTCCAGCTGAGCTAAGCATCCGAAATTTAGCGCTCGATTATTCTAGCAAAGCAAATCCAGTTATTCAAGACGAAAAATCAAACTTTCCAAGGAAGGAAAAGTTTTCCCTCATGGCCTAGGAAGTCCTTTGTCTGGCTTCCTTCGCTTTCCAGAAGACGGCATTGAAAAAGGCGACAGCCCGTAGCCATCGCCTTCGTTTTCTCATTCGGCTCCCGGTTTCCCAAGAAGCTTGAACATGTTCTTCTTATAGATCTCGACACCGGGCTGGTTGAAGGGATTGACGCCGAGAAGATAGGCCGAGAAGGCCGTGGCCCGGAAGAAGAAGTAGAAGAGATCGCCGAGGTTGTAGGGATCCATCTTCTCGATTTCCAGGACGTTCGCCGGGGAATGGCCCTCGGTATGGGCCTTGAGCGTGGCTTGGAAGGCCTGGTCATTGATGTAGGAGAGCCTCTTTCCGGCAAGATAGTTGAGGTTGTCGAGATTCTCCTCGTCATAAGGGACGATATGGTCGGCAATCGGGTGCTTTTCCTTGATGATGGTCTCAAAGAGAACGTGCGATCCCTGCTGGATGAACTGGCCCATGGAATGAAGATCGGTCGTGAAGACGCCGGAAGCGCAAAGAAGGGCCTTTCCGTCCTTTCCTTCGGACTCATCGAAGAGCTGCTTGAGCCATTCCTCGATCATCTTGTCCTGAAGCTCATAGGAAATGAACATCTCGGTCGAGAATTTCTTCTGGGAATAGAGAAGGTAGCGCGTCGCACCATAGAGATAGGCTGGATTCTTGTGGTAGTCCGAAAGGGAATAGGCCTTCTCGCCGGCACGGACACCGCGGATGAACTCGCGGATATCGATATTGGCGCAGGCGATCGGAAGAAGGCCGACCGGTGTGATGACGGAGAAACGGCCACCGATATCGTCGGGAATGACGAAAGTCGTATAGCCTTCCTTCTTCGCCTCGGCATGAAGGGCACCATGGGTGTCATCGGTCGTGGCATAGATGGCATCCTTGAGATATTCCTTGCCGAAACGCTCGATCAGGCGCTCCTTGACCATACGGAAGGCAACGGCCGATTCGGTCGTCGTTCCGCTCTTGGAAATGACGTTGACGGCAATCCTCTTGTCCTTGAGATGTCTCAGGACCTGATAGGTATAGGTGCTGGAAAGCGTGTTGCCGAGATAGATGATCTCGAACTTGTCGTCCGGGAAAAAGCCGTTGATGGCCTCGATGACGGCCCTTGCGCCGAGATACGAGCCGCCGATGCCGATGACTACAAGCGCTTCGTAGTTCTCGCGGATGTGCTTAGCCGTCTCGACGATCCTTTCGATCTCTTCCTCGGGAAGCTTGCTGGCATAGTCCAGCCAACCCAAAAAGTCGTTTCCCTCGCCTGTTTTCTGTTGGATCTTGCGGGCGACCTCCTCGCCCCTCTTGTCGATCTCCGAGTAATCCAGACTCTCGAAGACGCTCCCATGTCTGGAATAATGAACCATTATGTCTCCTCCTGACATATGATTTTTTCGCCTAAATAATATATATAAAGAGGGTTGACTAATCAACGAAAACCGACAGTTTTCGCAGCAATACCAAATCTTCCTTCCCCGTAACCTTGAAAAGGGAGAGGTCTCCGGGGACGGGAAGACACTTCAATCCGGCCTGGACGGCTTTGGAAAAATCGTCCGTTCCCTTGGGGTCATAGCCCTGCTCGTAGAGGGAAAGAAGCTTCCGGTAGTCGAAGACCTGAGGCGTCTGGACCTGGTAGAGATCCTTGCGATCCAGATAGGCGATTCCCCGCCTGTCATCCCTAAAAAGCGAGTCGGCAAGGGGGAGGCAATAGGTGAGGGCATCGGCCCGATAGGTCTTGGACATGATGTTCTCAATCAGCTCGACAGTAAGGAAAGGCCTTGCGGCATCATGGATAAGGACAAAGAAATTGCCTTTCTGTTTCTTCAGGCTTTTCAAAGCATTGAAGACGGATTCGTTTCTTGATTCTCCGCCATCGACGATCATTACCTTCCGCCAAGGGATAAGCTTATCCTTCTTGACGATCTCCAAAACCTTTTCGTGGTCCTCCGGAGAGACGACCAAAACGATGTTCTTGAAGCATTGCGAAAGGGCGAGGCTTTCCAGGGAATAGAGGAAAAGCTCCTTTCCATCCAGCTTGAAGAACTGCTTCTTGACATGAAGGGAGGAGAAGAGCCTCTCTCCCTTTCCAGCCATCATCAGTACGGCGATGTCCTTGACCTTTGTATCCTCTTTGTTTTTCATAATTGGAATTGTAGCATAACAACGCTTGTTTTATGTCCCCGATTGGCTTATTCTAGATTGAGTTGACAAGACCTAATTTAATATATGCCCAATTTTGTCATTGTAATCATTGTCATCGTCTGCCTCATCGTCCTCTATCTCCTTTCGGCCCTCGTCCTTTTCCTCTTTATGAAGAGAGCCATGGGAAGAGCCTACGATGAGCTTGTCGCCCTGATCCCCTATGAAAAGGAGAGGATGGACGCGATCCTTTCGCTGAGGGAGAAGCTTCTTTCCGATGGCTATCACCTTTCTAGCGAGATGGTTTCTTTGACGGATTCCAGCAAGACCCTTTTGGAAACAAAGCCGGTCGATGTCAGCAAGGTCAAGAACCAGACGGACTTCCTCATCATGTACTACACGAAGTTCCTTCGGGAAAAGAAGGTGGCGAAGAAGGATCCTGCCTATGATTCCATGGGGGAGAACCTCCTCAAGATGCTCCACCTCCATGACGAGCTCAAGTCCTCCCCCTACGGGAAATACGACAAGGCCGCCTTCCGCTACAATTCCTATCTCGGCCTTATCATCCTCGCCCCGTTCGTCCGCAGGAAATACCAGAACGCCCCCATCCTCTAAGGCGTAAGACACAAACACAAGGAGAAAGAAAATGAACATTTGGCACGATATCGATCCCAAGAGAGTCAGCAGCGAGAAATTCACCTCGGTCGTCGAGATTCCGAAGGGTAGCCACTGCAAATACGAGCTGGACAAGTCCACCGGTCTCATCAAGCTGGACCGCGTCCTCTACACGGCGACCTACTATCCGGCAAACTACGGCTTCATTCCTTTGACCTATGCCGAGGATAACGACCCGTTGGATGTCCTTGTCCTCTGCCAGGAGAGCCTTGTCCCGCTGACCTTGGTCGAGTCCCGTCCTATCGGCATCATCCGTATGGTGGACCAGGGCTTCATCGACGAGAAAATCATCGCCGTCTGCACCTCCGATCCCTTCTACAACGCCTTCAACGAGATGAAGGACCTTCCCGACTATGTCGGAAACGAAATCCGCCACTTCTTCCGTGTCTACAAGTCCCTGGAGGGCAAGGAGACGTCCGTCACTTCCATCGAGGGCAGGCAGTCGGCAATCGAAGTCATCGAGAAGGACATCAAGGCCTACAAGGAATACATGGAAGGAAAGTTCAAGGCCTACGAACCCATCGTCGACCCCGACGACAGGCATCCCAAGAGAATCTGAGAGGCTTCGGCCTCTTTTTTTATTCTTTGAATGTTTTATAATGAAGGGAAGAGGTAATAAAAGGATATGAAACTATTCATCGATACGGCAAACTTGAAGGAAATCGAGGAGGCCAGCCATTGGCCGTTCGTCTCCGGCGTCACGACGAACCCTTCCCTGATCGCGAAGGAAGGTCTCAGCCAGAAGGAAATCATCGAGCATATCGCCAAGCTCATCGATGGCCCGATCTCCGCCGAGGTCACGGCCGAGGACTGTGAAGGCATGCTCACCCAGGCCCATGAGCTCTATGCCATCAAGCCGAGCAACATCGTCATCAAGCTTCCGATGACCGTCGAGGGACTCAAGGTGGCAAACGCCCTTTACAAGGAAAACATCCCCACCAACGTCACCCTCTGCTTCTCTTCCTCCCAGGCCCTCCTTGCCATGGAAAGCCACGCCACCTATCTTTCCCCGTTCTTGGGAAGGCTTGACGACAACGGCTGGGATTCCGCAAAGCTCATCGAGGAGATCGTCACCCTGAAGCGCAACTTTGGCTATCCGACCAAGATCATCGCCGCCTCCATCCGCAGCGTCCGCCATGTCGAAGTTGCCGCCCTTCTTGGCAGTGATATCGCAACCGTCCCCTACAAAGTCCTGAAGAAGCTCATCAGCCATCCCCTTACCGATTCCGGCCTTGCCACCTTCGCCGTGGATGCCGAGAAGACGGCAAAGCTGACGAAGTAGGAAAAGGACTTATTCAAGCAGCAAACAAAAGGCGCCCTATCCGAGGACAGAGCGCCTTTTTCGATAAGACAACTTTTATTTTTCAATAGGATCCGGAAGAAGCAGGTCACAGGTATGACGATTGTTGAACATGGCATAGCCGTCCCGGTTGTAGACGTCCTTCCGATTGTAGGTAAAGGGTCTTTTCTTCGTGTCCAGGAAGATTCCGCCGGCCTCCCTTACGATGAGATCCATCGCACAGGTATCCCACTCCTTGGTCATGCTGGTGAAGCGGACGGAAGCATCCCCTTCCCCAGAAGCCAAGGAAACGCCCTTCATGGAAGCGCCGAGCCTTTCCACGCGGGAGATCCATTCTGAATGCTTTTCGTAGACTTCCTTTTCCTTCTCGTTCTCGTGCGTTCTGCTAGCAAGATAGACAAGATCCTTTGTGCGGTTTGAGACATGGATCCTTCTTTCCCGTTCCTTTTCGACAAGATAGCTTCCCTTGCCAGAGAGAGCATAACAATAGCTGTCCTTCGTCGGAAGGAAGATACAGCCGATCAGGACCTTGTGATCCTCGACGTAGGCGATATTGACGGAGAAGGAATCGTCCCTGTTGACGAAGTCCTGGGTGCCATCCAAGGGATCGACGATAAAGAGAGAACGCTGTGTCAGCCGTTTTTGGTCGTCTTCCTCCTCTTCGGAAAGATAGGCGATATCCATTCCCTCAAGCGTCTTGCGGATGATCCTGTCGGAGGCGATGTCGGCTGTCGTCACCGGGGAGCTATCTTCCTTGCTGTGGACGACAAATCCTTTCCTATAAATCTCTAGGATCTCAAGGCTTGCCTTCCTTCCAGCTTCGACCATCCTTTGAAGGATGTTATTCGTATCAGGCATTTTCGACCCTTGTGGCCTTGTTGAGGGCGGCGATGACTTCCGGAACCCTGTCGAAGGATTCGATCCGGCATCCGGCTGCGGGGACATGGCCTCCGCCACCGAAGAGCTTGGCGACTTCCTGGACGTTGTAGTAGCCATCGCTTCTCAGTTCGCAGCGGATGATGCCACTTTCCTGTTCGGAGAAGAAGGCCCAGATGGGATGGTTGTCAAGAAGGGCAAGAAGGTTGACCTTTCCGCCCGCCTCGCCTGCCGTCAGTCCCAGCTTCTCGTAGTCCGCCTTGGGGACGCAGCAATAGCTGACAAGGCCGTCGAAGCGGAAGTGGTCATAGACGTAGGCGCGATAGCGGAGATCAAGGCTGTTCTGACGATAAAGGTCCTTGTAGATAGCCTTGTAGTCGACGCCGCAGGAAATCAGCTTGGAAGCCATCTCCAGGGTCCTTGGCGAGCAGTCGTACTGGAAGCGTCCCGTATCGGTGACAAGGCCGACGAAGAGATAGGGAGCTGCCTTAGCAGGGATACGGCCGAACTTCTCCAGAAGCACCTGGCTGAGGATAAAGGTCGCCGAAGGGGCCTCGACGTCCCGATAGACCAAAAAGGCATAGCTCTCCTTGTCGGCGACATGGTGGTCGAAGCAGACGATTTCCTTGGCAAGGGTGATGCGCTTGTCCTCAACCCTCTCCAAGTCGGAAAGATCGACAAGGATGGCAAGGCTTTCGGAAATGACGCTATCCTCGATCGTGTCGCTTTCCTCGATGAAGGTCGGCAGATAGGTCGGATGGGTGCCGACTCCGTAGATCTTCTTTTCCGGATAGAGTTCCGAAAGGGCATGCTTGAGGCCCATGACCGAGCCGACGCAATCGCCGTCGGGGTTCATATGACCGAAGATGACGATGGAATCGTGGCTTTCGATAGCCTGGAAGATGGCATCGCGAATCTGTTCTCTGTTGTCCATTTCTGTCTCCTGGAGGCGCTATCCGGATAGGCCGGATCAGTCGTTATCGGAATCGTCGTCGGAGAGGATGTCTTCTTTCTCTTCCCCGTCCTCTTCTTCGCCCTCTTCTTCCTCGTTCTCCTCGCCTTCCTCGGTTTCGCTTTCTTCGCTGTTGTCTCCGGCCTCTTCCTTCTCCTCTTCCTCGTCGTCGACATAGACGGCGTTCATGTCGATATGGATGTTGGAGAAGAGCTCATGGTCGCGGAGGACCCAGGTGTTGTTCTCCCGGATGACGAAGCGCCCATCGACGGTCAGGGCGGTATAGAACTTGCTGGCGATATCGAGGAGGTCATTCTCATCGGTCATGCCGATTTCCTGGCCGACGGCAAGAAGCAGGTCGCTAAAGGGCATCGGAACGCTTTCCTTCTTTTCCTCATAGCGGCGGCTGAGGACATCATAGGCGGCTTCGACTAATGACTTTCTGACAGGCATTTCTCTATCTCCTTTGTCAATGTTTTTCATTCAATCACTTCAGTATACAATACTCGCTTCAAGAGCTAAAGGACGGACTCTTCCTTGTCCTTGGACACCATCCTCTCGGGCGCGGAGACACCGATCAGGGACAAAGCGTCGGCAAGGACGATACGGGATGCCTCGACTAGGGCAAGGCGCTGCTTGGAGAGAGCGACATCCTTGTCATCGAGGACGCGGCACTTGGTGTAGAAGTCGTTGATGGCCATAGCCAGGGAATGGACGTAGTTTGTGATCTTGTAGGGCTCAAGCTCGTTGGCAGCGACGGTGATGACTTCCGGATAGTCCTTCAGCATCAATACGAGGCTCTTCTCGCTTTCGCTATCGAGCCTGTCGCAGGAAGGATCGATGGGGAAGAAGGACTTGCCGTTGAGCTCGATACCGCAAAGCCTGGCATGGGTGTATTGGGCATAGTAGACCGGGTTCTCGCTTCCGAGCGTCTTTGCCAGGTCGATATCGAAGTCCAGGTGGGAGGTTCCGCTCCGGGAGACGAAGAAGTAACGGACGGCATCGACACCGCACTCCTCGACAAGCTCCTTCATCGAGATGGCATTTCCGGTCCTCTTGCTCATCTTGAATTCCTCGCCGTTCTTGAACAGGCGGACCATCTGGACAAGGCAGACGTCCAACCGGCTCGGATCGTAGCCAAGATCCTTGACGGCAGACTTGAGTCTTGTGATATAGCCGTGGTGATCGGCGCCAAAGAGATCGATGAGGCGGTCAAAGCCCCGAGAGAACTTGTCGGCATGGTAGGCGATATCGGGAAGCAGATAGGTATAGGAGCCATCCGACTTGACGATGACACGGTCCTTGTCGTCACCATCTTTCTTCGTGTCGAGGAAGAGGGCGCCTTCGCTTTCATAGCAATAGGGCTTGAGCTTTTGCAGGACTTCCTCGACCGCTCCTCTTTCCCGGATGGATTTCTCGGACGTATAGACATCCTGGTCGACGCGGAAGGCGTGGAGGTCTTCCTTGATGAACTTCAGGAGGACCTGGCTTCCGTATTTCTTGAAGAAATCCAGATGGCTTTGAGGATCCTTGACATACTTGTCGCCGACCTCGTCCTTGAGCATCTTGGCGACGCGGACGATCTCCTCGCCATGGTAGCCGTCTTCCGGAACCTCGGCCTTCACACCGAAGAGCTGGAGATAGCGGGCGATGAGGGATTCGCCGAGATGGTCGATCTGGTTTCCGGCATCGTTGATGTAGTATTCCCTGGTGACATCATAGCCGGCCTTCTTCAGTATCCGGCTTAGGGAATCGCCAAGGGCAGCGCCACGGGCATGGCCTAGATGCAAGGTACCCGTCGGGTTTGCGGAGACATATTCGATGTCGATCTTGACGCCTTTTCCAAGATCGATGTTGCCGAAGCTTTCCTTCTTCTCAAGGATGTCGGAAACGATATGGCCGAGGGTATCCGACTTCAGGAAGAAATTGAGGAATCCCGGCTTGACCGCCTCGACCTTCTCGACCCCGTCAAGATGGACCAAGGAGGCGATTTTCTCTGCCAGTGCCAGAGGCGGAAGGGAAAGAAGGCGCGCCTTCCGGAAGGCGATGTTCGTCATATAGTCGCCATGTTCCCTTGTGTCGCTCGGGGTGAGCTGGATTTCCTTCTTGTCGACCTCGGTGCCCAGTTCCTTGAGAATGCGGGCGATTTCGTCCTTGATGATATCCTGAATGTCCATGAAATTCTCCTTAATCCTTGACAATCGTCGTCACGCAATAGCAGGCGATGCCCTTTCCCTCGCCGATGGGTCCAAGATGCTCGCCCGTGTTGGCATGGACGGCAATCCTTTCCTCGTCCAAGGCAAGAATATGGGATAGGCTCTCCTTGATCTTCGGTTTGTAGTCGGCAAGCTTCGGGCTCTGAAGCTGGATGGCAAGAGCGACGTTCGTAAGATGGTAGTTTCTCTTCTCCATCTCCTTTAGGGCCTTCTCCACAAGAAGGACGGAGGCCATTCCGGCCGTCTCATTGACCGTATCCGGGAAATAGGTCCCGATGTCATCAAGTCCCAAGGCGGAGAAGAGGGATTGGGCGAGGGCATGAAGGACGATATCGCCATCCGAATGGGCGTCGATCATCTTGTCGGAAGGGATGCGGACACGGCAGAGAAGAAGGTATTCCCCTTCGACGAGCCGATGGATGTCATAGCCGAATCCCGTGCGAATGTCTGTCATGATGAAAGCCTCCTACTTCTTGGCGGCAGCAGAGCGGATATAGAGGATGTCGCCGTCCTTCACCTTGTAGTCCTTGCCGACGGTCATCATCTTTCCGCTCGCCTTCACGTTGGCTTCCGTTCCGTATTCGATAAGGTCGTCATAGGCATAGACTTCCGCCTTGAGGAAGAACTTCTGGAAGTCGGAATGGATGACGCCGGCACACTCCGGAGCCGTCATGCCATCATGGAATGTCCAGGCACGGACCTCGTCCTCGCCGCCGGTGAAGAAGGTGCGAAGGCCGAGGATGTGGTAAGCCGCCATCGTGATCTTGTCAAGACCCGTCAGGCTCGTCCCCAGGGATTCCAGGTATTCCTTCCTGTCTTCCGGGGAGACCTTGGAAAGCTCCTCCTCGATCAAGGCGGAGACAGGAATGCATTCCGCGCCCTGGCTCTTGGCATATTCCGTCAGCTTGACGAAGTAAGGATTCTTCATCGGGTCGGCATAGCTTTCCTCGTCGATGTTGCCGACATAGATGACCGGCTTCATGGTGATGAGGGCAAAGTCGGAGACCTTCTCCCTCTCTTCCAGGGAAAGATCGGCATCCTTGGCCATCTTCTCATGCTGCAGGGCATCGAGGATCTTGTTGATGGCGGAGACTTCGATAAGGCCATCCTTGTCCTTTGTCATCTGGGCCTTCCTTCCGATCTTGTCGAGACGCTTCTTGAGGACGTCGATATCCGAAAGGATCAGCTCCAGGTTGACTTCCGTGGCATCGCTTACCGGATCGACGGCCCGGCCATTGTAGGAAATGATGTCCGGATTCTCGAAGCAGCGGACGACATGGACGATGCAATCGGTATTGCGGATATTGCCGAGGAACTGGTTTCCAAGTCCCTCTCCCTTGCTGGCACCCTTGACAAGGCCGGCGATATCGGTGAATTCGAAGGTGGCACGGACCTGCTTGCGCGGATGGAAGATCTCGACCAACTTGTCGAAACGGGGATCGCGCACCTCGACGACTCCGGTGTTGGGCTGGATAGTCGCGAAGGGATAGTTCTCAGCAAGGACATTGCTGTTGGTGATGGCGTTGAAGAGTGTGGACTTGCCGACGTTAGGCAAGCCGACGATACCTGCGGTTAAGCTCATTTCTGACCTCGATTCTTTCTCGACAAAAAAGGAGACGCCAAAATAAGGCGAAATAATTATATATATACTAAATAATTGGTTTCAATCGAAATCGTCTCGTAAGGGAATCAGGAAAGGACGACCTTCACCACGGAATCGGTATCGGGAAGGGTCGTCTCAAGGGCATAATAATCCTTTCCATCGACAGTCACGAAGAGGGAATAGCCATTGGCATCGGCAAGGTAGTCCTTAAGTGCCTCTTCGATCCTCTCTTGGAAAGCGGAAACAAGGCCATGGGGAAGGACAGGGACCGTGCCGATTGTATTCTTCTCCTCGTCGACAAGGGTCAGGGTGATCGCCTTCGTGAACTTCTGGTAGAGAGAGACTTCTTCGGCTTTGTCCGTCGAGATGGTGCCGGAAGCGTTGACAAAAGGCGTCGTCATCTCCGCGCTCAGATAAAGCCCATCGAAGAAGTAGAGAACGTCCTGATAGGTGCACTCCTCTTTCTCGTAGCGGATATCATCCAAGCCGAAGGAACCGGAGAATTGATGGAAGTTCGTAAAGCCTGTAAGTTCGCCTTCCTTGTAGGAGGAAGGATCGCCATAGGCTCCAAAGACGCTGTGAATGGTCACTTCGGTCGGATAGCCGGCAAGGACAAAGAGCGTCGTGTCCTCCGAAGGCATGACAAGAAGGCCGAATTCCTCCTTCGTGCCTTCCGTATCGGCAGTCGGACGGGAGAGAAGGCCGGCAAAGGCATAGTCGGGATCGATTTCCTTCTTGGCCGTTTCGATGACTTCCGCAAGAGAACTGCCCTCCTGGAAATAAAGCTTCTCAAGCGTCTTGTCTTCCAAAGAGGAACTCTCGGGGTAGTCGATGACGATCGTCAGTTCCGGATAGTCGTCATAGCTTGCCGTAAAGGTGAGGGAAAGCGAGCCATCCTCCGGTTGCGGAAGCGGTGTGGAAGAAATGGAAAACGCTTCTTCGCCGAGAAGATAGCCAACAAACGTGCTGTTTTCCTTGACAGGCGAATGTTCAGAAAGGAAGGCATCGCCCAGAATATCGCCGACATAGTAGTCATCGGTCTCGAAGGATTTCTTATCGCCAATCGATCCTTCGCCATAGTCGAAGGTCAGATGAAGACGATCGGCCCATTTCACGTAGAGGTCCAGTCCGCCATCATCGATGCTGGTCGTCGTGTCGATCGGGAAGGGGGTAGTGAACTCCGGATCGGTATAGAAGCCATCGAAACGCTTGGCGCCATCCTGGATGGTCCGATGGCCGTCTTCCGTCAGCTCGGTCTTGATGCCCGCTTCGAAGGTCTTCATGACGACCTCGGAAAGGGCCTGGTCCTTGCCGACGTAGATGACGGAATCCTCGACACCTTCCAAGCCATAATGGATCCGCAAAGAAGGATCCTCATCCCATTTGGCATAGAGGGTGAATTCCTCGCCTTCCTGAATCTCCGGGAAGACCATCTGGCTTCCGAGGATGCTGGGGGAGGCAAAGCTTTCCTCGAAGGGATACTCGCCCTTTTCGGCACTGGTATCCAAAACGTAGTGGGTCATGCTGATAACATCGCCCTCATCGGCGACAAGTGGATATTCGGTATACCAATACTCAAACGTCATGTGATCGGCCGTCGCTGTCGGGAGATAATCCGTCGAGGGAATGGACTTGGACGTATAGCCCTTGAGAACGCCTTTTTCAGCATCAAAGTTCTCGGCATCGCGCACCGGGGCGACAAGCTTGGCATTGTTCAAGGAAGTGCCGTCTGCCAAGTCGAAATGGATTTGGACCTGGGGCTCGAAGTAGGCATACCAGGTTGCCGTGCCATAGGGATACCACGTGTATTTCTTTCCGTCCTCGCCGATCTGGAAGCTGATGTTCTGGTAGTTGTCACCGACAAGGGTCCGCCATCCGACGAATTCATATCCCTCCTTTGTCGGGTTGGGAATGATGGAGGCATCGATTTTGTCGCCGGGCCGACCAACAAGGCTCGTCTTGTTGAAGATGCTGGGGAAAACGCCACCGTTCAGATCGAAAACGATCGTCCCGGAAAAGGACTGGTTGTTGCAGGAAAAGAGGGAAAGGGAGACCGCGGACGACAGGATGACGATGCTGGCTTTTCTTTTCATGCTGAAAGTTCTCTCTTTATATTGTCTATTCTACAACAAAAGAGCGGCCAACACCGCAAGGATTTCGCTGTTTTCGAACCTATGCCTATCTGCCTTCCGCCAGAAAGGCTTATAATCAAGCCATGTTCACTTGGTTTCTTGCGGATTCCACCGCTTTTCCAGACAGCACCACAGGAAGTTCCGCCACCTCTTCGGGAACCGCGGGCACGACATCCCCGACCGACCCTGACTTCTGGCAGGAGCTCGGCGACAAGATCGTCCACTTCTTTTCCGTGGATGGTCCGACCCTCTTTCTGAGGATCGTTTTGGCAATCCTGGTCCTCTTTGCCGGAATCTATCTCATCAAGCTCATCTGCCACCTTCTCCGGAAATCCCTGAGCAAGACAAGGCATGTCGGGACGAAGAACAATCGGCACGAGAAGAAGATCGATCCTTCCGTGGTGAGCTTCATTGTCACATCCATCAAGTTTTTCCTGGCGATCCTCCTTGCCTTCCTGGTCATCTACATCATCGGCCTTCCTTTGACCGGCTTTGCCTCCATCGTCTCCTCGGCCTTCCTTGCCATCGGCTTGGGCCTACAGGATGTCATCACCAACTTTGCTAACGGCATCATCATCCTCTCCGAGAACAACATCAACACCGGCGACTACATCAGCGTCGATGGGGTGGAAGGTACGGTCACCCGTATATCGATGATGCGCACGACCTTGGAGACAGTCGATGGCTGCAAGGTCTTGATTCCGAATACCAAGCTTAGCGCCGATATCGTCACGAACTATTCGACCGTGAAATACCGTCGTTTCCAGCTTTATTTCACTTTCCACTCTGGTATCGACGCCGATAAGATGTGTGCCCTTCTGGAAGAGACGGCCAACACCATTCCCGGCGTCATCAACATCGAGCCGGACAAGAAGACCTTCACGGCCATCGAGGATTTCAGCCAGACGAGGCAGAACTGCATCAAGATAAAGGTCGTCTTCTACATGGCAAACGAAGACTATTGGACGGTCTATTCCGAATCCCAGAGAGTCTTCTACAAGAAGTTCCAGGAACTCAACATCCGCCTTGCCGACTATGATTCGGAATACTACACGGGAAGCTAAACATGGAAGTCCGGGTCTCTTTTGTCGTTCCGGTCTATCAATCGGAAAAATACCTCAAGGATTGTATCGATTCCCTGCTCTGCCAGGATTTTGACGAGCGCTACGAGATCCTCCTTTTGGACTTCGGAAGCCAGGATTCCTCCACGGCGATGTGCCGGAAGTATGAAAAGCAGCACCCCACCATCATCCGCTTCATCCGCTGTGAGGAGAACTATGGCGTCTCCGCCACAAGGAACCTCGGCATCCTCTGGGCGCGGGGAAAGTACATTGCCTTTGTCGACTCCGACGACATGGTCAGGAACGATTTCCTCAAGATCCTCTATCCCTTGGCCGAGAAGGAGAAGGCCGATATCGTCGCCGGTGGCTATTATCTCCTTGACGAAAAGAGAAAAAGCCTGGGCCATTCCCGAATCGCGATGAAGGGAAACGGCATCGCCTTCCTCAAAAAGCTCTATACGGATCCTTTCATGAAGACGCGGACCTTCGTATGGGGACGGCTTTTCTCCCGTGACCTGCTTATCAAGAACCATATCCAGTTCCCGACCGACCTTTTAAGCTTTGAGGACCTGCCTTTCACATACAAGGCTCTTCTAGGAGCCGACAGGGTGATCTATATCAAGAAGCCGATCTATTTCTATCGCCAGTCCGCCTCTTCCTTGACGAAAAGAACAAAGGGTGTCCTTGAGAACCACCTTCTTGCCTTCCTCAAGGGAAAGGATATCCTTACGAAGGAAGCCCCCGTCCTTGCCAAGGAGCTCTTTTCCAAAAAGCGCCTTGCCATCACGATGCAGCTTCTGTTCGATAGCTATCTCGATAAAAAGCAGGGCATGGACAGAAAAGCAGCAAAGGAAGACTACCATAAGGCCGTCAAAAAACTCTTCGGGAGGGAATAGTCATGAAGCAGGATCTATTCGATCGGATGATCGACTTCTTCTACATCGACCGCGATCCGGAAGGCATCAAAAGCGACTTCGGTAGGACGCTTGTCATCGGTGGAAGCCGGGAATATCCCGGTGCCGCGAAAATCGCCGCCTCGCTCTGTCTCTCCTCCGGATGCGGATTCGTCTCCCTGGCCGTCCCGGATTCTATCTTCCCTCTGACCTTCTCTTCCCTTGCCCCGACCATCGTCCGGGAAAGGATTCCCAGCAAGGAGGACGACTTCCTTCTGGACGAGAAAAGCCTGGAGCACCTGAATTCCTATTCGGCGATTCTCTTTGGAAACGGGATTGCCACAAGCGAGCTCAATCTGGTCTTCTTAAGGAATCTCGTCAAGGCCTATAAAGGATTCCTGGTCCTGGATGCCTCCTCCCTTTCCCTTCTCGCGATGGATCCGTCCCTTCTTGAAAGGAAGAACGCCGACCTTAGGATTCTCCTGACACCGCATCTTGGTGAGGCCGGAAGGCTTTTCCATTGCGGGAATCGCGGCCGGGATCCCAAGGCCTATGTGGACCAGGCCCTTTCCTTCTGCAAGAGATACGATGTCCTTATCCTTCTTAAGTCCAGCCGCTCCCTTCTTGTCGACAGCCAATTCGTCCAGGAAGCTGACCAGATACCGACTCCCTCTTTGGGAAAGGCGGGTTCCGGAGATGGCCTTGCCGGTCTGCTTTCCGGTTTTCTTTCCTACGGCAGGAAGGCATTCCCCGAGGAGGAAGTCATCCTCTTTGCCGATATTCTCTTCCATGAAGCCGCACGGCTTTCCGCAGCAGAAAAGACGCCTGGACTTGCTAGTGTCCGAGACGTCCCTTCCGCTATCCAGGAAATCGTACTGAAAAGGTTTTCTAAAAGAACGCACCGGAAAGTCGGCCGTTCTCTTTAGCGATCGATCTTCTTGAGGTCGAAACGGTCCAGATACTTCACGATCTTTTCACTGACGTTTTTGAGCGTGTCGCCATCCATCGGGTTAGCGATGTTGGCCACCTTGAGAAGCTTCCTAAAGGAGTACTTTCCGCCGAGCTTGCAGAAGGCAAGATACTTGTCGAAAGCCTTCTTGGGATCCTCAAGGGAGTCGAGAAAGAACTCCAGGGAAACGATCTGGGCGATCGTATAGTCAAGGTAGTAGAGCGGGTTTTCGAAGATGTGTCCCTGCCGCATCCAGTAGCCGCCCTTTTCAAGGAAGGCGTTGTCCGGATATTGCCTGTGAGGGAGGTATTCCTTTTCAAGGCTTCGCCAATAGGCCATGCGCTCATCGGGCGTGATGTCGGGATGGCGATAGCAATAGGTCTGGAAGGCATCGACGATGCAGCCATAGGGAATGAAGGTGATGGCGCTTGCCAGATGCTCATAGAGGTACTTGTCGGTGTCCTCCTTGAAGAAAAGGGACATATAGGGATAGGTCAAGAACTCCATCGACATGGAGTGCATCTCGCAGCATTCCATACCCGGGTTGCGATAGGCTGGAATCTTCTCATCGCCGCCGAGGAAGCCTTGGAGAGAGTGACCAAACTCATGGGTCAAGACATCAACATCCCCGCTTGTTCCATTGAAATTGGAGAATATGAAACTGGTCTTCAAAGCAGGAAGATAGTCCATATAGCCACCGCCTGCCTTTCCCGGCTTTGCCAAGATATCCATGCAGTGGTGTTCGACCATGAAATCGAATTTCTCGCTGGCGATGGGAGACATCTGGCGATACATCTCCTCGGCCGCGGCAATCAACTCATCGGGCGTTCCCTTGGGAGTCGCGTTTCCGCTCTTGTAGAAGACGTTGTAGTCATAAAAGCGCGTGTCTTTGCCAAAGCCGAGCCTCTCCTTCTGCTCCGCATAGATCCGGTTTGAAAGGGGAACGATGTATTTCTTGATCTTCTCCCGGTAGTCGTCGGCATCCTTGCTATCCCAATCAAGCCTTCCCATCCTGGCATAGCCCAAAGGAAGGAAGTTTTCATAGCCGAGCTTCTGGGCGATCCTTGTCCGCACGTGGACCATCTTGTCATAGATCTCGCCGATTTCCTTTTCATGGTCCGCATAGAAGCCCGTGACGAGGGCGCTTGCTTCCTTTCTTGTCTCTCTGTCCCGATCGCTTGTGTATCTTCCAAGCTGGGAAAGGGACATCTTCTCTCCGCGGTATTCGACTTCGGCAGAGCCCGTCAGGCGGACATACTCCGAGGAGAGCTTGTTCTCTTCCACAAGGTCATCCATGATGGCCGGGGAGAAGGTCTTGGCGGAAAGCTCCATCTCGTCGAAAAGAAGCTTGCCGTACTTTTCCTCAAGTTCCATCCTGAGAGGACTATTCAACAGATGCTTCCTAAAGGAATCCTCCCTTTCCTGGATGGCAGGCATGATCTCGTTGAGATAGTCAAAGAGCTTGCCGTATTCCTCGTTCCGCGTATCGATGGTGTGGCGGATATAGACCAAGGAGAAGGCAGTCGAGACCTGGTCCTCATAGGCAAAGAAATCGTCGATTGCTTCCGCGGCCTTTGTGACATCCGTGCTTTGGACAAGTTTTTCGTCCAAAGAGGTAAGTTCTCCGCAGATTTCGTCCTTGTCGATCTTAGGAAGGACGATGTCTTCCAGATAGCCGAAGTTCGGATCGAAATACTTTTTCATTTCCTGTCCTCCTTACAGCCGATAGAGACGGCTGAATTTCCTTGTCAGATAGTCGACATAGGGCTTGGCCGAGAAGTCCTTTCCGGTGATTTCCTTGATCCAGGCCTTCGTGTCCAGAAGCGGAGCCCTCTTGAAGACATTCTCCCGCATCCACTGCAGGATCTCGTCCATCCTTCCCTCGGAGACAATCTTCTCCACGTCGAGCTGTTCCTTCATCTTCTCCAGATACATGACGCCGAGGGCATTTCCCATGGCATAGGTCGGGAAGTAACCAAATCCCGACGTCCAATGGACATCCTGGAGGATTCCTTCCAGATCATCCTTCGGCTGGACACCGAGGATTTCCTCATAGAGCTTGTTCCACTCCTTGTTCAGGTGAAGGATATCCGCCTGGCCCTGCATGATCTTCTTCTCCAGGCGGTAGCGGATGAGGATGTGGAGGGAATAGGTCAGTTCATCCGCCTCCATGCGGACAGGATTGTCCAGGAAGACATAGTTTGCGCCTTCATAGAAATCCTCCTCGCTGACATCGCCCATCTCCTCCTTGAAGAGCTCATGGAAATAAGGATAGATGGCATGGATGTAGCTGCGGCTTCTGCCGATGAGATTCTCATAGAAGCGGGAGACGGATTCGTGCTTTGCCATGGACAAGGTTCCATCCCGAAGGTGGGCGGTAAAGCAGCGCTCGGGAATGTTCTGTCCAAAGAGGGCATGGCCACCCTCATGGACGATGGTGAACATGTTGGAGATGAAGCTATCCTCATAGTAGTGCGTCGTCACCCGGACATCGTCCTTTCCAATCTGGCTGGTAAAGGGATGGATAGTCGTCGACAAGGAGCCCCTGGCGAAATCAAAGCCGTTGAGGGAAAGAAGATAGTGGCTGAACTGTTCCTGCTTGTGGATGGGGACTTTCCTATCCAGGAAATCATGCCGAGGGACATAGTCTGCCCTTCTTACCTTCTCAAGAAGGGGGACGATTCCCTTTTCAAGATCATCGAAGAAGACATCGAGGTCCTTCGTCGTGAAGCCTTCCTCGTAGTCATCGATCAAAGAGGCATAGAGATCGTCCTTGTCGTATTCCGGAAGGAGCGAGACGACTTTTCGGGAGAGTTCCGCTATCCGGGAAAGGACCGGAGCAAAAACGGCGTAGGCCTTTTCCTTCCGTGCCTTGGCCCAGACGAGATAGGCCTGCTGATAAAGCTCGTCCATCTCCTTGCGCATCTCCGGCGTGATCTTCTCGTTCTTCTCGATATCCTTGTAGAGCACGGAAACAAGCCTATTCTCGAAGGCATCGAAATCCATCCTTCCATGAAGAGAGCGGACGAGGGAAAGATATTCCTCGCTTTTTTCGATGCGATAGATTTCCCCGGAGAGGGCGACGATGTCCTTCCCATCCTCCTCCATGCCCTTTTCGGGGCAGGCCGTCTCGTTGTCATAGGAAATGACGGTCAACATGTGAGCAAGCCTATCCCTTCTATCAAGAAGGGCGTTCAGGCGTTCGAGTTCTTTGTCCATGGTCAGGTCCTTTCTTTTGGTGCAATAATCGGCATCCCTCAATTATAATCGAAGGAATTAGGAGGTAAACATGCTCGTTTCCCTTTTGATCATCATCTACGTCACCTTTATCGCCCTCGGCCTTCCTGACTCCACTTTGGGATCCTCCTTTCCGGCCATCGCCCAGAACCTTGGCATTCCCTCTAACATGGCTGGCTACCTCTCGCCGGTTGTCTCCCTCGGCACCATTGTCTCCTCTCTTCTTTCGGATAAACTCGTCCGCCGCTTCTCGACCAAGTGGGTCACTTCCGTCTCCGTCCTTCTGACTGCCCTTGCCCTTTTCCTTTTCTCCTTTGTCACCAAGGACACGGTCTGGGCCTTCTTCCCGATTGCCATCGTCATGGGCTTGGGAGCCGGTGGAATCGATGCGGCGCTGAACAATTACGTAGCGCTCCATTACAAGGCCATCCATATGAATTGGCTTCACTGCTCCTGGGGCGTCGGTACGACAATTTCCCCTATGATCATCGGCTCCTTCATCGATTCCAACAACAATTCATCAGGCTGGAACCATGGCATCCTTACCGTCTCCCTCCTTCTTTTTGCCGTGTCCTTGATGCTCTTTGTGACCCTGCCTATTTGGAACAAGGCCAAGGAAATCGAGGAAAAGAGAAAGGTCGATTCCCCACAAGCTCCGGAAGAAGAAAAGAAACCCTTGGGCTATGGCGTTCTCTTCCGGAATCCCATCTTCTATCTCGCCATGGTCGGCTTCTTCTGTTATTGCGCGATGGAAGGAACGACCGGGCTCTGGCTATCGACCTACCTAACCCATGAGAAAGGCCTTTCTACCTCCCTTGCCGCGACCTTGGGATCAACCTTCTATATCGGCATCACCGTCGGACGATTCTTCTCCGGCCCTCTCTCCCTCCGTCTAAACGAGAAAGCGATGATAAGGATAGGGGAATCCATCGCCCTTATCGGCGTCATGCTCTGCCTCATCCCCGTCAATGAATACTTTGCCATCGTCGGTTTTGTCATCACCGGCCTTGGCTGTGCACCGATCTATCCGGCCATCATCCGCTCGACGCCCTATCGCTTCTCCAAGCAAGCCTCACAGAAGGCCATGGGTCTTGAGATGGCTATCGCCTACATGGGAAATCTTGCCATCCCGCCGCTATTTGCTTTGACGGCAAAGGCCATGGACGAAAACTATGGCATCCTTCCTTACTTCACGCTCATCCTCGTCCTTGTCAGGATCCTCTGCCATGAGATTATCAACCGGAAGCTTTCAAAAAGGGACGCACAACTGAGCGAAGAAGAAAGAAAAGACTACGTAACAGAAGGCAACTGAGAATACGAGTTTTCTCCATAGCAATGGATGAGTCTCTGCAACACAACCATTGCCATAATGCTTATCAAGGTTGGCAAGCAATCCTTCCTTTCTTCCTTTCCCTTTGCTTTCCTTGTCCTATAATGGATTTATCGGAGGAGAAGCGCCATGGAAGAAAAGAGGAAAATCCGGATCGACATGCTCTCTCACGCCACGTCCGCACCAGCACAGGGTGTTGGATCGGCCTATCTTGAGCAGACCCGGCTGATGCAGGATTTCGGCAAAGAGGACTTCGACATCGTCATCAACAAGAAAACAAAATCCGCGGACATCGTCCATGTCCACTCCGTCAACCCGGACTTCTACTTCAAGATGGGAAAGAAGACGCTTTCCGTCTGCTATGTCCACTTCCTTCCGGAGACACTAAAAGGATCGATCAAGCTTCCCAAGCCGATATTCTCCCTTTTCTGCCGCTATGTAATCTCTTTCTATCGCCGAGCCAAGGAAATCGTCGTCGTCAATCCGAGTTTCATCGACCCGCTTGTCCATTACGGCATCGATAAAAGCCGGATCACGTATATTCCAAACTTCGTCGACGAAAGGACCTTTCGCGCCTTCACGCCCGAAGAGAAGTATGCCTTGCGCCGCAAATACGACATCCCCCAGGACAAGTTCGTACTCATCGCCGTTGGTCAGGTCCAGACAAGAAAGGGTGTCCTGGATTTCCTCAAGGTCGCCGAGGAGAATCCAAACATTCTCTTCCTATGGCTTGGCGGCTTCTCCTTCAAGGCCATCACCGATGGATATGGCGAGCTCAAGAAGGAGATGGAAAAGAAAAGGGAGAACGTCCGTTTCCTCGGTATCGTCGACAGGGAAAAGATGCCGGAATACTATGGCCTTTCCGACCTCTTCTTCCTTCCAAGCTACAACGAACTCTTCCCGATGTCTCTTTTGGAGGCCTGCTCTGTCGGCATCCCCTATCTCTTAAGGGACTTGGATCTTTATACGCCGATCCTTCCCCACGATTCCTTCAAAGGGAAGGACGTCTCCTCTTTCTCCGAAGCGATCCGGCTTCTTTCCACAGACAAGGAAAAATACCAGGAAGGCATAGATCTTTCCAGGCAAGTCCGGGAAAAATACAGCCGTCGGAACGTCTATCGTATGTGGAAGAACTACTATCTCGGATTGCTGGAAAAGTATAGGAAATAATCTGAGATGCAAAACGCGGCAGAGAGAGGGACGTTTTTCTTTCCATCCTCGAAGCGGAAGTTCTTTGTGGAAAGCTTGATGGCATAAGCCGGCTTGAATGCTCTTCGCCTTTGTGTTGTCGGCCGATTTGACTTCGATTGGAATGATCTTTCCCTCGCGCTGAATGATGAAGTCGACTTCGGCCCCGCATTCGGATTCCCGATAGTAAGTCCGATACCCATTGCTGGCATTTCGTGTCGGTTTCAAAACACGATTTGATTTTCCTGACACGACCTGTTTTGCCAATGGCAATCATGAATTCTTCCATATCCACCTTCTTTCGTGTAGTTTCGTGTGAATCGCTATCTTTTTTTGCTGTAAAAATAACACGCCTATTTTTTAATAATTCACACTATTCGACACGGATCTTCTTTCCATCCCGTGTTTTCATCGAATAAAAGCTACTGCTTTTTATTCCTGATCAAAGCCTAAAACTTCAAGACAAATGCGTGCTTTTTGCTTTACGAAATCAAAGAACTTGCCTATCCACATTAAAAGCAGAGACGGAAATCAATCAGCAGAATAAGGGACCGTTTGTCATCACGAGCCAATCATTTCAATAACTCATGAACAAGATTAGAAACGGCAGCTTTTTCCTTGGAAGAAAGTTTCCGATACTCCATCAAAAGAGCTCTCTCACTTTGGCTGATTTCCGTCCTACCTTCCTCCGAAAAGAAATCCGCAAGCGTTATGCCGAATGCCTCGCATAGCGCCGAGAGCGTCCTTATTGACGGATCCGTTCCTCTTTTGAACATGTTGTTTAGCGTTGACTGAGTGATTCCCGACTCAAGAGAAAGATGGTAAACCGACCAATTTCTTTCCTCTTGCAAATGACGAATTCTATCCAAGATATCCATATCAAAAAGACTAGCCAACAAATGGGACGAATATAAAACCCATTTGAATTGTTTTTGAGACCCGTTTGGGTTATCATTTGAGCCAATGAAACTCAAATGTGCACTAATTTAAAAAGTTTTAATACCCAAAACGCTCCTATTGCTATTCCATTTCTAAAATGGGCAGGAGGAAAAAGACAGCTTCTTGAACCAATATTGAAAGATATTCCTCATTTTAACCATTATTACGAGCCTTTTGTTGGTGGAGGCGCTGTCTATTTTGCCTTGCAACCCAAAAGGGCAACAATCAATGATCTCAACAAGGAACTCGTCCTTGCCTATAAAGTGGTCAAAGACGATGTCGAAAGTTTGATTTCCCTTCTTTCAAAATGGCCAAACGAAAGCTCTTTTTTCTATCGCATACGATCCATGGATCGACTCAACAACTTTGGAGACATGCCCCCTCTTCTCCATGCCGCAAGGCTGATTTACCTTAACCACACCTGCTACAATGGCCTGTATCGGGAAAATAAAAAAGGTTTCTTCAACACACCTTTTGGGAAATACCAGAATCCAAAGATTTGTTCGGAAGATAATCTTCGTCAAGCCAGTTCAGTACTCCAGAAAAGCAATACAGAAATTCTCAACATGGATTTCGCTGATGTGGTTTTAAGAGCCAAAGGCGGCGATTTCGTCTACCTTGACCCGCCCTACGATTCCCTCAAGCCGGACTCCTTCACAGCCTATCAAGGAGGTGGCTTCAATCGAACCGACCAGATTCGCCTAAAGCAAACCGTGGACATGCTTGATAAGAAGGGGGTTTCCTTTCTTCTTTCCAATACCGCAACGCCCTTCATTCTTGACTTGTATAAGGAATATTCCATTCAGATTATCACGGCAAAACGGCCAATCAATTCCAACGGAAAAGGACGTGGAAACGTCGAGGAGGTTCTTGTTCGAAACTATGGACAAAAACGATGAGGCCTGGCAGCGAATCTTCGCCGATCTCCATCTAAAGGTAGAAGAATCCCTTTCAAAAACAGGACGATTTATCATCGACTCAAAGACATTGAAGAGAGTCAGCGAAAGGGAACCCCGTTTGATGACCAAGTTCGATCACTACAAGAATCTCCCTAAATGCTTTCGAGACAACCAACTCTCCATCATGCCCATCTCACGTTATCAGTATCAACTCGGCAGATGTGAAATGTACCATCGAATCGAGACATACCCACAATTAAACGAGCCGATACGGAAAGTCTTCCTAAATCATCTTGAAAGTCTCGATATCGACAACATACATAGCGAGCAGGTCGCTCTTGCTGTAGCCTCCATGACAAGCATGATTGATGATTTCCTTGGTGAAAAGACTTATCTCACCCTTCAGGGGAGAATGGCATCAGGCAATTTCAGTTTTCAGATGCATCATATACTTGACTCATCCAGAGATACTCTTACTGTTAACAATTCCCAGCTTGAAATCGACGCCAGCTATGAAGGAGGAAAAAGCATTGCGGTTTTCGAAGCAAAGCTTGGCATATGCGATGATTTCCTGATTCGACAGCTATATTATCCATTCCGCATGCTCTGCAATAACAAAATCGACAAGAAAATTCGTCTGGTTTTCTTTTGCTATTCCGACAAGGTCTACTATTTCTATGAGTATGGCTATTCAAGCAACGAATACCAAGATTACAATGCCATTCAGCTTCTCCGAGCGAAATCCTATACCTTGGAAGCACGGCCAAAGATAACGATTGATTGTCTCAAACAATGGATTGCCGAAACAAAGCCCCTTCCAGAGCCAGAGGTTCCCTTTCCTCAGGCAAACAGTTTTGTCCGTATAATCGATCTTCTTGGCCTCTGTCAAAACGAAACCACAAAGGAAGAGATCACGGAGAACTACGATTTCGACCCACGCCAGGCGGACTACTACGTCAATGGTGGCATCTATCTTGGACTAATTGAGCGAACGAAATCCTCTCGTTATCAAACGACTTCCGCAGGAAAGCGAATCTTGGAGCTTCCTTATTTTAATCGCCAAAAAGCATTTGTTCAGAAAATGATGGAGCATGTCGTTTTCCGCAAAATACTTCTCCTCTATCTCGACAATGGATTGAAGGAGCCTGACGAAAAAACTCTTCTTTCTATCATGCATTCATCAGGTCTTTTCAAAGTACATAGCGAAGATACCTACAAACGCCGACTTTCCACGATTAAGAAATGGATTTCATGGATCCTCGATAGCCTGAAAAAGAAATGATTCTGGCGTCTCTCTTTGTATCCTTCACTCGCACTTTCCGCAATTCGAGCATCCATTGCAGATCCACTGTGAGCCACACGTTCGACAGCTTTCCCGAAAGGTCCTTTGATAAAGTCTCTTAGGAGGAATGCGGTTGCCTCTTTCGTCATAGAGATTGAACTGTATTTTCTTTCCTTTGAAGGATTGCTTTGAAAGGAATGCCATTTCGCTTTGGACTTTTTTATCTTCAATCACGTATTTCTTTCCATCCTTGATGAATACCGTTCCAGTTTCGATGAAGCAGAAGGAGACATTGTTTCGGAAGCATTCTTCCCTAATCTTCTTCACCCAAGCGAAATCACATGGTCTTCTTCCGCCATAGTTCTCGCCACCGAGGATGACCTGTTCGATTTGCCCGGTGCGAAGGTATTTCTCGATCGTGATTTCCTCAAGCATCGGGGCGAGGAAAAGACCCTTGTGACAAAAAGGCAAGGAAAGAAGAATCGGAATTCTCTCGTCGGCACGCTTTTGATTCTCGCAGGTGACGTTCATGAAGATGTTCTCGAAGGAAGCAATATCCGGAGGAAGGCATTCCTTTATGCGGTTTGCCCTTTTCGTCAGGAGATAGAACACGACATCCCTTCTTTTCTTCATGATGTCGAAGCAGTGTTGCCGGTATGGGTCTGCCTTTTCGTAGAAGAAATCGCTTGTCATGCAGACACGTATCATCTCACCACTTTTAATCCGGTAATTTCCATGTCGATCCTTCATGAGGGGGTAATCGATGTTGCGCGTGACATAGAAATCCTTTCCGCTCTTCTCGTTGAAGGCATCGAGATAATACATGTAGCAGTTGAGGCAGCCTTCGCTGAACTTCTCGCAGCCATGCCACGGGTTCCAGATGTCATGCATGTCGATTCTTCTCCTTTCGCTTTCCATTTTAGTCAAACGGGCCTTGGATGAAGCCAAAAGAATCCATTGTCGGGAAATACTCTCCCTTTGCCCAAAGGGTCTATGTTAAAATCTTTTTCGTATAAATTTAAAGAAAGAGGTCTAAGAATGAAAAAAGTCTTCACACGCGACTTCTTCGGCAAGACACTGACCGTCGAAACCGGCGAAATCGCAAAGCAGGCCGATGGCTCTTGCTTCGTGCGTTTCAACGACACCGCCGTCCTCTGCGCCGTCTGCGGAGCCAAGGAAGCCAAGCTCGGCCAGGATTTCTTCCCCCTCACCGTCAACTATTTCGAAAGGCAGTATGCCGCCGGCAAGATCCCTGGCTCTTTTTTGAGAAGGGAAGGCCGCCAAAGCTATCGTGAAACCCTCTTCTCCCGTCTTATCGACCGTCCGATCCGTCCGATGTTCCCCGAAGGCTATGTCAACGAGACCCAGGTGACCGCCACGGTCATGTCCGCGGACTTGGATGCCTCGCCCGAGATGACCGCCATGTTCGGTTCTTCCCTGGCCCTGTGCATTTCCGACATTCCCTTTGAAGGCCCCATCGCCGGTGTCCGTGTCGGTAGGGTGGACGGAAAGCTCATCATCGATCCGACCGTCGAGGAAGAGAAGAGATCCGATATCAACCTTGCCGTCGCCGGAACCGAAGAGGCCATCAACATGGTCGAGGCCGGTGCCGCCGAGGTTTCCGAGGAAGACATGCTCGAGGCTTTGATGTTCGGTCACGAGGCCATCAAGGAACTCTGCCGCTTCCAGAAGGAAATCGTCAAGGAAGTCGGAAAGCCCAAAAGGCCGCTCAACATCTACAAGATCGACGAGGAATTCGCCGCTTCCTGCCGCAACTATGTGGCTCCCGGACAGACCGAGACCCAGGAAACACGGTTGATCAAGGCCGTTTCCATTTTCGACAAGCTCGAAAGGCAGAACACCATCGATGCCCTCGAAAAGGAAGTCATCGATATCGTGGATGCCAAGGAATACAAGAACGAGAAGCTCCATGACCTTGCCGTCAACGAGGCCAAGGAAGTCCTGGAACAGGTCGTCCGCAACGAGGTCCGTCGCCTTATCACCGTCGACAAGGTCCGCCCCGATGGCAGAAAGGTCGATGAGATCCGTCCTCTCGATGCCCAGGTCCACCTTCTTCCCAGAGCCCATGGTTCCGCCCTCTTCACCAGAGGACAGACCCAGGTTCTCTCCGCCTGCACCCTTGGTCCCCTTGAGGATGCTCAGATCATCGACGACATCACCGGCGATTCCACCAAGAGATGGATGCATCACTACAACTTCCCGCCTTTCTCCGTCGGTGAGCTTGGCCGTATGGGCACGCCCGGCAGAAGAGAGATCGGACACGGAACCCTCGGTGAAAGAGCCCTGTCCTATGTCCTTCCTTCCGAGGAAGAATTCCCGTATACCATCCGTTGCGTCGCCGACGTCTGCGAATCCAACGGTTCTTCTTCCCAGGCTTCCATCTGCGCTTCCTGCATGGCGTTGATGGATGCGGGTGTCCCGATCAAGGCGCCGGTCTCCGGTATCGCCATGGGCCTTATCACTTCCGGTCCCTTGGATGGCAATCACCCCTATACCATCCTGACGGACATCCAAGGCATGGAAGACCACCTCGGCGACATGGACTTCAAGGTTGCCGGAACGCCTAACGGCATCACTGCCCTGCAGATGGATATCAAGATCCGCGGCATCACCAAGGAAGTCCTGAGAGAGGCCCTTGCCCAATCCAAGCCTGCCAGAAAGCAGATCCTCGAAGTCATGCTCAACGCCATCCCGCAGCCGCGCACCGAGCTTTCCGAATACGCCCTCAAGATGAAGCGTTTCAACATCCTTCCCGACAAGATCCGCGAAGTCATCGGTAGCCAAGGAAAGGTCATCAACGGCATCATCAAGGATTGCGACAACGACGTCAAGATCGACATCAACGACGACGGAAGGGTCATCCTCTACTCCGTCCATCAGGAATCCATCGAAAAGGCCTATAACATGGTCATGGCCATCGCCAAGGTTCCCCAGGTCGGCGAGGTCTACGATGCCAAGGTCGTCCGCATCGAATCCTACGGCGCCTTCGTCAATCTCTTCGGAAACACCGATGCCCTCTGCCACATTTCCAAGCTTGACTGGAAGCGTGTCGAGAAGGTCGAGGATGTCTGCCACATCGGCGACACGATCAAGGTCATCATCACCGGTATCGATGCCCAGGGAAGGGTCGATGTCTCCCACAGGGAATTCCTCCCCAAGCCGGAAGGATTCGTTGAAAGACCGGATCGTCCCCGTCCCCACGGAAACTTCCGCAACAAGCACTGATTCCCATCGATAACCATCATCAAGGAGCTGGCGTAAGTCGGCTCCTTTTTATATCAAGAGCCGTGACTCCCTGTTGCGGAGTTCGGAAAGCATGGTGGTAAGCTTGTCCCCGACAGCCGTGGAGGATAGAGAAACACGGTCGGCGATATCCCGCAAAGTGTGCCGACAGTCATAAAGCCACAAAATTATCCTTTCCTTCCTATCCAGCAATTCCATGTAGTCCTTAAGATCCAGATGATAGGACACCAAGGTCGACTTCCCGACGGAGTCCTGAAGGGTAACGACGCTGGGGATGAAGCATTCATACTTCTGGAGCCCGGTGACGTACTTCCTCCGGCGGATGGCGACCGACTTTCCATACGAGGCAAGGGTAAGGTGGACGATCCTTCCGAGCAGGTGCGTGAATTCCCCGATCCGGGGATTGTACTTCTCCACCGCCTTCCGCAATGCCTTTTCCACATGGGGATAGACTTCAAGCATCGGACAGCGCATCTTGGAGGAATAGAAAAGGGTAGACCTGAGAAGCAACGTTCTCGTGCGGTCGACGCATTCCTTAAGAGCCACCTTTTTCTTCTTGGCCAGGATGACAACCTCGTCCAAGGAGAATCCGCAATACTCGTAGTCGCCTCCGGAATCGTCCGGCCGTGTCGAAAGGACCCGGTAGGCTTCCTTGGAAGCTTTGGTTAACCGGGCAACGAAAAACTTGGTTTTCACAATAAACCTCCTATGCGAAAACAAAAGGCAAGAAATTTGGATAAAAAGCTACTTGTCTTTTCTTCTTCGGCAGGAAGCTATCTGGGAGAGGAAGACGGCACAGGCGATGGAGGCGTTGAGGGCCTTGATCTCACCTTCCAAGGGGATGCTTGCGAGATAGTCGGCGTTCTTCTTGACGATCTGGGAGGCACCAAAGCCTTCCGAGCCCACGACAAGGACGATCCTCCCGTTGTAGTCGATCTCATCGAAGGCGTCCTTGCCCTCGCCGGCGGAGCAGACGATCCAATAGCCGTTCTTCTTCAGGATGTCCATGGCCTGGTTGAGATTGGGTACGCGACAGATCGGAATTCTGTCCTCGGCCCCCGTGGCAATCTTGCTGACCGTCGGGGTGACCTGGACCTGCCTCTTGTCGCGGATGATGATGGCATCGCAGGCAAAGGCGCAGGATGTGCGGATGATGGAACCGAAGTTGACCGGGTCTTCGATGCCATCAAGAATGACGATGGTGGAATCTTTCTTTTCCGATACCTGGGAGAGAACATCGTCCAAGGCGACATACTCGAATGCCGGAAGGAGAAGGACTGCTCCCTGGTGGTTGTTGCCCCCGGAAAGGCGGGAAAGCTCCTTCTCGTCCACCAGCTTGTAGCTGACGCCCTTGCGGCTGGCGAGGCTTTGGATTTCCCGATCCGGATGGTCGCGGTTCAAAAAAAGGCGGATGGGCTTCCTTATTCCTTCCAGTGCGTTCTTGACGGGAATCTTTCCGAAGACGATACTGCTTCCTTCCATGCTGTCACCTCTTTCGTGGCTTTGAATATAGCCGAAAAGAAAGGACAAGTAAAGAAAGGAAAGGCTGGGTCGGGTCAGAAAGGAAGCCCTGCAAGGCCGTACGGAAGGAATTAGGACCTATCTGGCCATAAAGGCGGGAAAGAATCGGGATAACCTTAGGACTTAAACCCTTCTCCAAAAGCCCGATGGGCGTGGGTTTTGTAGTAAAATTATGGCATGGATTTTTACCAGCTCAATACCATCAGCTCCTATTCGTTCTATGAGTCCATGATCATGCCGGAAGCCTATGCCGCACGGGCCAAGCATCTCGAATACAAGGGAATCGCCATCCTCGACGAGAACCTCTATGCCTTCCCTTCCCTGGCCGATGCCGCGGAAAGGAACGGACTCAAGGCGATTTTCGGTTGCCGCGTCCATTTAAGGAGTCCCTTGAAGACACCCTTTTCCGGTCTTCTTGTCGTCAAGGACGAAAAGGGCTATCGAAACCTCCTCAGCCTGGTATCCAAAAGGGAAAGCATCATCGGGACGGACCTTCTCTCCAGTCTCCACGAAGGCCTGATCTTGATCCTCGACACGGAGGATTCCCTCTACAAGGACGAAGGAAACCTCACCCGCCTTTCCCCGCAGATCCTTCAGTTCGAGAAGATCTTCGGCGAGGATTTCTATATCGGTATTTCGATTTCCTCCATCGTCGACCAGAACGAGATTCCCGTCCTTTATGACTACTGCAAGAGACAGGGCTATACGACAGTCGCCCTTCCCAAGGCGCGCTACCTGAAAAAGGAAAACTACGCCTCCCTCTACCTTCTGGAAAAGGCAATCCACAAAGAGAAGGCGGAAAACATTCCCCTGGGCGGACCAGACTTTCTCCTTTCCCTGAAATCCCTTGAGGAAATCTATCGGGAAGAGGATCTCTTTGCGACAAAGCTCATTGCGGACAAGATCGATTTCCGCTTTTTCCAAAAAAGAGGAAGACCGATCCAGTTCGACAAGGCCGATGACAGGCTCTACCGCCTGACATACGAACGCCTCGGAAAGAAACTGAATACGACGACGATTCCCGGAGAATACGCCGACCGTCTCGACTACGAGCTTTCCGTCATCAGGAAGATGGACTTCTCCTCCTATTTCCTTCTTGTCAGCGACTATGTCGACTTTGCCAAGAGCAAGAACATCGCCGTCGGTCCAGGAAGAGGCTCCTCCTCCGGAAGCCTTGTTGCCTATAGCCTAGGCATCACCGCGATCGATCCCATTCAAAACGGTCTTTCCTTCGAGCGTTTCCTCAATCCGAAAAGAAAGGACATGCCCGATATCGACATCGACTTCGAGGACGACAGAAGGGAAGAGGTCGTCCAATACCTGCGTTCCCGCTATGGCGAGGAAAGGGTCTGCGACATCGTCACCTTCGTCAAGCTCAAGCCAAAGGGCGCCATCAATCTCATCGGCCCGGCCCTCTCCTATTCCGAAAACCGCATCAAGAGACTGACATCCACAATCGCCGACACGGCAAAGGATTTCGACGAGGCCCTAAAAGACCCCCGGCTTGGCCATCGCTTCCGGAAGCTTCTTGATGACCCCTACTACCGGAGTCTCATCGAGCGGATAAAGCCCCTTTTGGGCATTGTCGTCAACACGTCCGTCCATGCCGCCGGTGTCATCCTCAGCCAGGATCCCATCTACGAGAATTGCCCCATGCAGGAAGGAACCTACGGAACGGTCCTCTTCGAATTTCCCTACATGGAACGTCTTGGCTATCTCAAGTGCGATATCCTCTCCCTTTCCAATCTCACCTTCATCCGCAAAATCGAGGCCGACATCGGAAAGAGCGTCGACATCCTCTCCGATCTCGATGACGAAAAGACCTTCCAGACGCTCAATTCCCTTTCCCTCTCCTATGTCTTCCAATTGGAAAGCCCGGGCATGAAAAGGACGATACAGGAAGTCAAGCCCACGTCCTTCAAGGATATCGCCTCCATATTGGCTCTCTATCGTCCAGGACCAAAGGAATACATCCATGAGTTCTCGCTTCGGAAGAATGAAGGAAAACCGATCGAATACAAGGATGAAAGGATGGAGCCGATCCTGAGGGACACCTATGGCATCATCCTCTATCAGGAGCAGGTCATCGAGATCGTTAGGAAACTCGCTCTCTTTGATGCCTCCGATGCCGATCTCTTCCGGCGGGCGATTTCCAAGAAGAAGGTCGAGGAGATGAATCGCTACAAGGAGAAGTTCCTCACCGGCTGTCAAAGAAACGGGATTGACGAAAAGAAGGCCCTTGCTCTCTACGGAGACATCGAGCGCTTTGCCGGATATGGATTCAACAAGTCCCACGCCTATTCCTATTCCTTGATATCCTACAAAATCCTCTATCTCAAGACCCACTATCCGGAAAGCTTCTATAAGGTAGCCTTGAAGGAAGCCTCCCTCAATAGCGATGCCACCTATGAGGCCATCAAGGAAATCTACTCCCTGGGCTATAGGCTTTCGACCCCGGACATCAACCACTCCACGCAAGAGGATATCGTCCTCGATGGGAAGACGTTCTATCCACCCCTTGGCCAGATCGCCATGGCCGATCGGAAGGTCATCGACATCCTCCTTGCGGAAAGGAAGGCGAACGGTCCCTATGATTCCTTCTATGGCCTTGCCAAGAGGTTGGTCGGAAAGCTGACCCATGACCAGGAAACGGCCATCAAGAGAATGATCGATGCCGGAATCCTGGATAGCCTATCTCCCTCACGGACACAGGTGAAGGAAAGGCTTGAGGACTATCTTGCCTTTGCGCGCATGGGCTTTGAGAAGAGTCAGGTCCCATCCCTTGAAGGCGAGGAGGATCTCGGCGAAAGGCTCTATCTGGAGAAGAAGGCCCTCGGCGTCATCCTTTCCAAAAGGCTCAAGGACATCGTCCACAAGGAAGGCTACAAGACCTTGCTTGTCATTGACGACAGCAAGCTGGCTAACGACCACGCCGTCCTTGCCACCGACGGCAGGAAAGAATACTTCCTCCATACGACCGTGACGGATATCCACAACAACGACTTCATCCTGGCAAAGGGCGACTTCCAAAGGCACACCATCTATCAGTCCGAAGTCATCAACATGAAAGGAAGAAAAGAACACTATGCATAAGACATATATCGTCGATGGGAATTCCCTCCTCTTCCGGGCCTATCATTCCACCTCGGCCATCGGCCTCAAAAAGATGACCAGCAGGGACGGCATCCCGACAAACGCCATCTTCGCCTTCCACAATCTCCTGAAGAACATCAAGGAAAAGGTCGGACCGGGAGACCATCTTTTCGTCGCCTTCGATACGGACAAGCCCACCTTCCGCAAGATGGAATTTGCCGACTACAAGGCCCAGAGGAAGAAGATCGACGATGACCTTGTCGCCCAGATCCCAATTTCCAGGGAACTTCTCGACAGCATGGAGATCTACCATCAGGAAAGGGAAGGATACGAAGCGGATGACCTCTGCGGCTCCATGGCCCGTCTTGCCCACGAAAAAGGGGACGAAGTCGTCCTCATCTCCTCCGACAGGGATTTCCTCCAGCTTCTTGACATCGGCGACAACGTCACCATCCGCATCCCCGTCGTCGGCCTTTCCAAGACCGTCGAATACGCCAAGAGCACGCTCAAGGATTCCGACTTCGGGCTCAATCCCGATCAGGTTACGGACTACAAGAGCCTTGCCGGCGATTCTTCCGACAACTACAAGGGCATTCCCGGAATCGGCAAAAAGACGGCCAAGGACCTGCTTGAGAAATACGGGCATCTGGAAGGTGTCCTTGAGGCGGCAAGGAAGGACGGCGGAAAGTCCAACTGCCTGAAAAAGGTCCTCGCCGGCGAAGAGAAGGCCCTCTTCTTCAAGAAGCTGGCGACGATCGACACGAACCTCGACATGGAGGAAGACTACGAAAAGAGCAGCTATCGCCCTTACCAGGAAAAATCCCTGGCGGCCTTCTACCTCAAATACCAGTTCAACCAGTTCCTTCAGAAGATCGACAAGATGAAGGACATGGTCCGTCCAGAGAAGGACGAGCAGATGACCTTGGAGGATGCCTTCGAGGAATCGCAGAAAGTCCAGGACGAGGTCAAGAAGAAAAGCGACCTGAAGCAAAGGAACACCCTTGCGCTCCATAGCCTTGCCGAGATTTCCGAACCACTTCTTGGCTTGACTTACGAAAAAGACGGCGACAACGAAAACACCGCCGCCCTTTTGGGCTTTACCCTTATCGGAGAGGAAAACGTCTATCGTCTTTCCCTTGAGGACGCCAAGAAGGACAAGGCCTTCAAGGACTATCTCCTCTCCTCCGAAAAGAAGTCCGTCTATGACCTCAAGGGCCTTTATGTCCTCCTGTCCCGAAACGGCTTCCCCTTTGTCGAGAACTGCGACTTCGACCTCCTTCTTGCGACCTATCTCATCAATCCCAACTGCGGACAGAAGGTCGAGGAACTCTTCCTTTCCTATGGCCTGGTCCTGGACCCGAACATCCCCCTCTCCGTCCAGACCCTCTCCCTTTCCGCCAACCTGAAGAAACAGGTCTTGGCCGACATCGAAAAGAACGGGGAAGAGACGCTCTTCTATCAAATCGAGCTTCCGTTGTCGAAGGTCTTGGCCCAGATGGAAATCGAGGGCATGCCGATCGACTTGAAGACCCTTCAGGAAATCGATGTCGAATACAACAAGAAGCTGGAGGATTTGCGTTCAAAGATCTACAGTCTTTGCGGAAAGGAATTCAATCTCAACTCCCCGAAAAAGGTCGAGGAAGTGCTCTTCGTGGACCTTGCCATCCCCAGAAACAAGAACGAAAAGGGAAGTGGAATCGATGTCCTCAACGCCCACATCAGCGATCATCCCGTCGTCCCCCTTATCATCGAGTATCGGCTCTACAACAAGCTCGTCTCTGGCTACACCACCGCCCTTCCAAAGCATGTCGGCCCGGACGGAAAGATCCACGCCATCTACAACCAGGCCCTGACGGCAACCGGCCGCCTTTCCATGAGCGAACCCAACCTCCAGAACATTTCCATCCGCAACGAGGAAGGAAAGACGATCCGCAAGGCCTTCTTCTATTCCGACAAGAAGGACTATCTGCTCTCTTTGGACTACTCCCAGATCGAGCTTCGTGTCTTGGCCCATGTCGGCAAGATCCAAAGCCTTGTGGAAATCTTCAAGGAAGGCGAAGACATCCACCGCGCGACAGCAAGCCGTGTCTTCAAGGTTCCACTTTCGGATGTCACGCCGGAAATGCGTCGTCGGGCAAAGGCCGTCAACTTCGGTATCGTCTATGGCATCTCCGCCCATGGCTTAAGCCAGCAACTTGACATTCCAAGGAAGGAGGCTCAAGATCTCATCGACTCCTTCAAGGAAGTTTTCCCGGAAATCGATGCCTTCGAGGAAAAGACGATTGAGTCGGCAAGGAAGCACGGCTATGTCGAGACTATCTTCCACAGAAGACGCTATCTTCCCAACATCAACTCCACAAATAGGCCCCTTCGGGCCTTCTCGGAAAGGGCCTCCGTCAATACCGTCATCCAGGGATCGGCGGCCGATCTGATGAAGGTGAGCATGATCAAGGTCGCCAAGCTCCTTGAAAAATACAAGACGAAGATCATCCTCCAGATTCACGACGAACTCATCTTCCGCGTTCCCGAGGACGAGCTTGAGACGATTCAACCGCTTCTTATCAAGACAATGGAGGAAGCCGTCAAGCTCGATGTTCCCCTGAAGGTCGACGGCACAGCAGCCAAGACCTGGTACGAGGCCCACTGACATGCCGGAGCTTCCCGAAGTCGAGACCGTAAGAAAGGTCCTGGAGAAGGAAATCCTCGGAAAGATCTTTGGCGTACCCGAAATCCTTCTTCCCTCGATGATCAAGACAGGTGCCGATGAATTTAAAAGGGCCTTGCCCGGAAAGAAAATCCTTTCCCTTGGAAGGAAAGGCAAGACGCTCATCTTCCATCTGAGCGACGATTTCAAGATCCTCTTCCACCTGCGCATGGAAGGAAAGCTTTTCGTGGTGGACAAGAAGAATCACGACGAAGGCCACCTCTCCCTTCTTATGCCCTTTGTCGATTCCGACAAGGCCTTGGCCTTCTATGACACAAGGAAGTTTGGAACCTGCCACCTCCTTCACGAAGAGGAGCAAGGACCCCTAGCATCCGTCGGGAAGGAGCCTTTTGAATTCTCTGGTCCCGAGGAGCTCTATCGGAAAATCCATCCGCGGCGGAAATGCATCAAGGAAATCCTGATGGACCAGAAGGTCATCGCCGGAATCGGAAACATCTATGCCGACGAGATCCTCTTCGCAAGCCATCTCTCCCCCTTCAAGCCCGGAAACAAGGTCTCGAAAAAGGAATGCGAGGCGCTCCTTAAGGAAAGCCAGAGGATCCTTTCCCTGGCCATTGAAAACAACGGCTCGACAATCCGCACCTATAGGGCGAGCGAAACGCTTCACGGGGACATGCAGGACTTCCTCAAGGTCTATGGCAGGAAAGGAAAGATATGTCCGTGCTGCCAAACCTTCAAGATCGAGAAGCTCATGCTCTCCGGAAGAGGGACTTCCTATTGTCCCAAATGCCAGCATACCGGCATCTCCATCGCCGTAACGGGAAAGATCGGCTCCGGAAAAAGCCTTGCCTGCCACTACTTCCAACAGCTCGGCTATGTCCCCTTCTCCGCCGACAAGGTCGTCCACGATCTCTATGAGGACAAGGACTTCCTAAGCCTACTTAAGAAGAAGTTCCCGGAAGTCTTTACGCCGAGCCTCGACAAAAAGAAGATCGGAAGCCTTCTTGTCGAAAACAAGACCTTCAAAAGGCGCTACACGTCTTTCCTCTTTGCCATCGTCAGGAAGAAGGCGGAGACGTTCCTCATCGAAAACGACGGGAAGGACAAGGTCCTGGAGATCCCCTTGCTTTTTGATGCCCATATGGACAAGGACTTCACTTTCCTTTTGGGAACGGAAACGACAAGACAGAAGGAACACCTCCATGAAAGAGGCGAGAAGGATATCAAATCCCGCATGGACTTCAACAAGATCAACGCCTACGACAAGAACAGGCACAAGCTCGACTTCATCATCACGACCGACTATTCCAAGAAGCGCCTCAAGGACGAGGTTAGGAAGGTAGATGCCGCAATCAAGGAACTTCTTTCGAAAGCGGAGGAAAAAGAACATGTTCTCCCATGAACTGAAATCCGTCCTTTCCGAAGAAAAGCAAAGCTTCCTTCTTTTTTCCACGGATATCCTGTGGCTGAGAAGCATCCCTGTCCTTCCCTTGGGGAAAGAGAAAGGATGTACCATCCCAAAGACGGATATCCTCAAGGCCGTCTATGCCAATGGCAGGATCGGAAAGATCCAATACGGCTATGTCCTATTGCTAAGACCGGAGACCTTCCTTCCGGAAAGGATTGTGATGCTCTCTTCTTCAAAGGACGTGGAAGAACAGGATCAAAGAAGTCTGAGGGAACGCTCCCAGAAGCAGGAAAAAGACGAGGGACTGATCTATCCTCTTGACGATGAGGAATGACAAAGCAGAGATAGGGTTTTCAGTTTACTACATAGCTTAGTTTACAACCATCTCCATAAAAACAAGAAAGGGTTGCCTTATGATTGACAACCATTTTCAATCGCTTTTTTATGCCAGTAGGAGAACGATATTTCGCTTCGAGAGATCCTACTTCGTCACCGAGCCTTTCTCGATGACCGGGTTTTCGATTCCGATTTCCTTGGCGACCTTTCGAAGCCTTCTTCTTTCCTTGCGGGAGCTGTAGTAGGCCCTGTTGTTCTTCCTGTCTTCCTTGTCGTCCTCGATAGCCGTGCGGAACATGCCCTCAAGACGGGAAATGCACTTGTCGAGATGGAAGGTCTTTCCATATTCGACATACTCCTTGGAGAGCTTTTCCTTCTCCTCGGGGTGCTCATAGAAATACTCGATCCGCTCCATCAGGGAATGATAGTTCCCGGCCTTGAAAAGACAGCGCTCGTCCAAGGCGAAATGGTTCGTCGCCGAGACCGGGGAGTCCGAAATGACGGGAACCAAGCCGCAGGCAAAGGCCTCGATGCAGGAAATGGCTTCGCTCTCGGCATCGGAAGCATGGACATAGAGATCGGCCATGTTGATGAGCCGCTTGAGTTTCTTGTGGTCATAGAAGGCAAAGAAGCATGGATTCTTGAGATATTTCTTGGAGAGCTTTTCGTATTTCTTCCGAAGTGGGCCTTGCCCGCAGAGGACAAGCTGGATCTTGTCGTTGTAGCGACTCTTGCCGATAGCCTTGATGAGAAGGTCCTGACGCTTCTCTCCGGAATAGCGTCCGACCATGACGATGACGTACTTCCCTTGAAATTGAGGATCCTTCTCGACCTTCTCCGGAGAGAAGAAAGGGGAGATTCCGTTGGAGATCGGATGGATGACGTTGTGATAGTGGTGCTTGACCATCTGGTCGGCCATCATCTCGGAAGGCGTATGGACATGTCGGGTATAGCGATAGATCCATCTTCTAAAGAGACGATAGATCAAGGCGTTGACGGGGGCGACATGACCCATGTTGATGTTGTAGGAAACGTTCTCGGGTTGGCAATGGAAAGCCGAGGTGACGGGAATTCCCATGACCTTGGCAACCTTGCGGACCTGGCTTTCCAGATGGAAGGGAAGAAGGAGATGGACGACATCCGAGCCTTTGATGAACTCGGCGATCTTCCTCAAATCCCCATAGGCGAGGACCATGCCGTTGTCGAGAATGAGGCGATCGAAAACAGGGATGTGATAACGGGGGCAGGAAAGAACCTTGTAGGAAGAAAGGTCATCGTGCTCTTCGGGCACATGGCCGATGATGCGTACCTCGTGTCCCAGATTCTGGAGGTAGGATGCCGTTCGCATGCAGGTGACGGTCGTGCCGTTGTTGGTGGCGCCGAAGTAGTCGATAACTAAGGTAATGACCATTTTGTTTTTTCTTGTCCCTTGATTATAAAGAAAGGCAGGAGCTAAAGCAAATAAGCAAGGCTCTTCTCCATACCAAAAAGAGGAGGCGGAAAATCCTCGTTTTCTCCTCTGCGGAAAAGGGGTAAAATAGACAAGGGTCCGCAAAAGGAAATGCTTTCCGCAATGACCTCCCTAGGAAGAAGAGATTTCGAAAGGAGAAACTGCCATGGATATCCAGAAAACCGAAAATGTCATCCTGCTTGACCACCCCCTTCTCAAGCACAAGATTACCCTTTTGAGGGACAAGAGAACAGGAACAAACGAGTTCCGCCGCCTCGTCAAGGAGATTGCCGTTCTGGAAGGCTATGAGGCCCTCCGTCATCTCAAGACGGAACCTGTCGAGGTGGAAACCCCGATCGAGAAGACCATCCAACCGACGATTTCCGGAAAGAAGCTCTGCTTCGTCCCCATTCTCCGCGCTGGTCTTGGTATGGTCGAAGGCATGCTCAGCCTTGTTCCTTCCGCAAAGGTCGGCCATATCGGACTCTATCGCGACGAAGTCACCCATGAGCCCCACGAATACTATTGCAAGCTTCCCTATAGCATCGCCGAAAGGGAAATCTATGTCCTGGACCCGATGCTGGCAACAGGTGGCTCAGCCTGCGATGCCGTCAAGCTTCTCAAGCAGAAGGGAGCCAAGAACATCACCTTCATCTGCATCATCGCCGCTCCCGAAGGCGTCAAGGCCTTCCATGAAGCCTATCCCGAAATCCCGCTCTACATCGGTGCCTTGGACCGTTGCCTCAACGAGAATGCCTATATCTGCCCCGGCCTTGGCGATGCTGGCGATCGAATCTTCGGAACGTTGAAGTAGTCTTCCCTAAGCTAAATCTTCCCCAGGTGCCAAACGGCACCTTTTCCTTATTCGTGCATTCAGATAGAATGCCCCATTTCCCATTTCATAAAGATGCCAAAAACCTAAGGTGGATGGTCAATCCCTTCTTACTTGGTGTGAAAACATATTTAGCAATTACATAGGGATTGGCTCTTCTTCTCTCTTTTAATGACAGGCTTAAATAAATATGAATGAACTTGGATTCATTTCGATATATCAAATGTGTTTTCAATCAACCAACGTCGATAACCTTGAAAACACGCAATCTCCGGACTAGAATAACCACAGAGAACCGGCGGAGGCTCTGCCCATGATCAACTACTTGCTAGGGTGCTGATCATCACGGTTCTTTTTCTTTTTCCCATTTTTGTTGGCGAAGAGCCTGAAGATGAGATAGAGGACAAAGAGCCAAAGGACATCCCATATTCCCATGACTGACCTCCTTTCTCCGGCAGTTTCCCTGTCGGCGGAAGGTGGAAGTGAAGAATGGACAAGAGAAGAGGCAGAACCGACACCGGATCTTCTGAAGGCTGGTGTTACTAGCCTTCACCCTTTATTGGGCGGCAAATTAAAAAGCGTAAACCAATACGAAAACTAACCGAAAGCAAAATCGCAATTCCCGCATTGGAAGCATCCTAAAGGAAAAGGGCATCCGCATCCTCGAATACAAAAAGCTTTTGGTTCGATGACGGTATTTTATGTCCTGTGCCCAGTTTATAAAAAGAGACGGGATTTAACGTCAATCCCGTCTCTTGGCAACAAAATCAGTTTTGCGTCTCGGCTTCCTGTTCTTTGTTCTTTTGATGAGAGCGAACACAGAGGAAGACACCCCATCCAGCAAGAAGGACGACAGCAACGACATCGACGGCGATGATGGTCGTTACCCACCACTCGGTTCTGTAGCCGATGATATCAACGTTCATGGAGTTGGAATTGGCGACAGTGTAGAGGATGTTATGCGTCGCGTTTCTCAAAATCGTGACATCCTTGGCGGAAGTAAAATCGCAATCCGTCCAGAGAAGGTCCGGCAGGGAAGCGAGAATGAGATCATTTCCGGCATAGAGCATCTGTCGAGAATCCATGACGGAGTTGTCCGTCTTGTAGTCGGAAATGACAAGACCGCGGAATCCCCACTCATTTCTCAGGATTTCCGTCATCAAACGATAGTCGCCACCTGTCCAGATGGTTCCAATGCGATTGAAGGAGGACATAACGCCTTTGCTGCCGACAAAAGAGGTCAGACCGTCTTCAGTGGCTTCTTTGGAGTAGCGGGGATCGTCCAGACCCTTGACGGCGATTTCGAAGGGCTTCAGATAGAGTTCGCGAAGCGCCTGTTCGGTGCAATACGTTGCAACGCCACCACGGGCTGTTTCCTGTTCGTTGACGGCAAAATGCTTGAGGTCGGTATAGACGCCCTTTTGTGCGGCACCATTGATGACGTTGACAGCCATTTTTCCGGAAAGGATAGGATCCTCGGAATAATATTCGAAGTTTCTTCCGCCGAAGGGAGAGCGATGCAGATTGACAGCGGGAGCATACCAACCGGAATAGGGGAGATAGTTTCCACCATAGTCTCCCCAGACGCCGTTATCGCCGACAATCTTGCCCATCTGATAGGCGAGATCCTTGTTCCAAGTGGAGCCGATGACAATTTCGCAGGCAAAGGTTGTGTTGTTCTTGTAGCGCTCGGACATACCCGGCATGAAGTTGACGAATCCAATAGGGCCATCAGAGTCGTTTGTCAGATTCTTCTTGATTTTGCTGATGGCGGCCGTTTGGAAGGCGCCATTGTTGACAAGCTCAAGCATCTCGCTGGGGGTCAGCCTATCGAGAAGCTCATCCCACTTTTCATCATCATAGGCAAGACCGATCATGTCAAAGAGAGTCAAGGTTCCATCTGCTCCCGTTGTCGGCATTTCCGTCACGCTCTCGATTGCGGTATTGTTGGTTTCCCTGTTTTCAAGGGCAGCCTTTTCCCCGTCCTTATAGATTCGTTCCTCGTCCGTATCAGCCTTGGGGAAAGTGTCCTCAAAATTGGTTCGGCTCATGCCCTTGCGGGTTTCCTCAGAGCCATCTTCAAGCATGACATAGACATCCTGGAGGCGATATTGAAGGTCGCTATAGTCGATGGACTCGTCTTCGAGGACGCCATCGTGTTTCTCGCCAAACGTGTAGCGATTCTGGACGGTCGTTCCGGATGTGGGATCCTTTTCGAAACGAATCGTCTCGTCAAGGCTCACCGTCACACTGCCGTAGACGTTTTCTGCATCCATGACATGCGAATTCTTGGCGAGGTAGAAGGTGTAGTCTCCAGCCTCGGTCTCGTATCCGGCAAAGCCATCCTTGTTGGCATCATTGTAATCATAGGAGGCAAGATCATAGGCATCGACGGTGAAGGTGAGCGTTTCTGTGCCATCCTTTTCAAGCATGTCCGTCTTGGCGAAATCGACAAGCTGGACATAGCTCTTCTCGGTACCACCCTGGGTATAGGGAAGGGAAACATAGAGTTCAACAACGTCCTTTCCAGATACTTCGCCAGTGTTTTCGACAGTAACGGTAAAGGTGAGCTCGCTCGCAGCATCGACAAGGCTTCCGGAAAGTTCCATTTGCTGATCGAAACTGGTATAGCTAAGGCCATAGCCGAAGGGGAATATGACATTCTTGCCATACCAATCGATGTTATTGTCGAGCTTGCTTTCCTCGTATCCTCTTGTCTCATAGTACCGATAGCCGACATAGACGCCTTCCTCGTAGGCAACATAGTAGTTGCTTGTCGCTGAGCTTCCCTCCATGAAGGCATTGGATGCAACGCCATCGAAATTCTGTGAATTGTCACCGAAATTCTGCCACGTCGGATCCTTGGTGAAGTCTCGCGCATAGATGTCGACCGTCCTACCGGAGAAATTGCTTTCGCCGGTAAGAAGCTTGCCAAAGCTATCGGCCCCCGTCGAACCCGGACCACCAATCCAAACGAGCGCATCGATTCTCGGATCCGTGGCGATATTGTTGTATTCATCGATGAAGTCACATTGGAAGGAGGTCAAAGTGTTGAGAACGACAATGACCTTCTTGAAGCGGGAAGTCACCATGTCGAGCATGTCGTACTCGTTCTGATCAAGCTGAAGGTAATGGTTTCCTTCAATGCCTCCATTTTCAACGTTCTGGCTTCTGGGAAGATCCCAGCTCTCGCCACCCAGACGGGAAATGACAACAATGGCTGCATCGTTGTAGTCGGCAAAGGAACGAATGACATCGCTAGAATAGTTCTCCACGGGCGTCTCGCCAATATCGAGCGTCGGCGCAGTCGTGCTTCCTTCGGTCATTTCCGGATTATCCGAACGACCCTCTCCACTTTTGTTGCTTTCGTAGAAATCCTTTAAGACAGGATTGTACTGAATACCGGCAGCATCCAGGCCATCGTAGAGTGTCGTTGCGGATTCGCCGCTGATGCCTCCAGATCCAGAACCACCAAGGACAAGATTGACAGAATTCTTTCCGAAAACTGAAACCCTTCTTTCCTTTTCAGCAAGAGGCAAGGCATTTCTTTCATTAAGAAGTAGGACGGAGCCTTCTTCGGCAATCTGCTTGTTGAGGGTATCGCCTGCAGCCTTGGATGCTTCCTTGCTTTCATAGTCCGATGTATAGATTGGTTCGAACCCTTCTGTCATAATCGGCGTTTTTCCACCTAAGACTGTCGTCAAGATTGAGCGGAAAGTCGTGTTGGCCAGAACCGTCACCACGGTCAGCAGGGCGACGATACCACCAGACACGCATCCCCAGACGATAAGTCCCTTCTTGCTTTTCTTTTTCATTGGACCTCCTCCAGATTGTCATAGATCGGAGACCAGCTCAGCTCAGCATCGCAATCATCCAGTTTGATGTAATCCGTATTGAAACCGGCGGCTTTGTACGTTCCGCCAAGGACAGTGCTGGAGTTGTTGACCACGATCTCGATCGTGTTGAGTCCTTCCTTGAGCTGAACGGTACCGATTGTGTATTCCTGGAACACAAGAGACAGATTCAGCGAATAGTCGATGGATGTCCCGTTGACTTTAATGAGAGTAGAGTAATCGCCGGAAGATCCAATTTGGCTGATCAGTTGGTTCTCGACAACGAAGCTTCCTTTAAGGGTTGCCGTTGTTGCCTTTGAGGAATTGATCTCGAAGGTAAGGGTGCACCCCTTTTCATATTGATAGGAGACATAGTAGCCGTTGTGGGATGTCAGAACGCTGTTGAGAGGATAGTCATCGACCATGACCGTGCCAACCGTGCCGCCATCCTTGACGATGCACTTCTGTCCACGAACGGATCCGGAATATCCCCAGTATTCCTTGTTCGGATCGAAATAGACATATTCCGCCTGGAAGACATTGGTCTTGACAGGATCGCACTTCCAATGCGCATAGTATCCGGTATTCGCCTTCACCTTGACGCCACCATCGAATTCGATCTTGTTGTTGCCAAGGGCCGAACTATACCATCCCATGAAACTATAGCCGGGTCGAGTCGGATCTTCCGTTGGGGGCGTGACAAGTTCATTCGAAAGAATACTATAGGATTGATAGACCCCTGTTTCGGTCGGGGCATCGGTATAGTTGTAGTTCCAGATGATACGATATTGCTGGATCGTCCACACGGCATAGAGCGTCGTGGAGGAAGTCGGGGTATAAGGGAAGTCAATCAGTTCCGGAAGAAGGCTATCGATATTGTCATAGTCATCGATTGTCCAGTCCTCGCCTTCGGGAGCAACGCTTGTCCAGCCGGCAAGATCATACCCTTCCCTTTCGACGCGGAAGGCCCTGTTGCTCTCGCGGATCTTTTCGCCTTGTTCGACGGTGATGGTGGAATCTTCGGGTGCTCCTTCATAGTTTCCGGCATGGACAGTGATGGTATATTCCTGAATACCTTCATCGCGCCAGATGGCATAGAAGTCATAGTCCCCTTGAATGGGATAGGTGGCAAAATCGATTTCCTCGCCATCGGGAATGACGGCCCAATAACGGAAAACATAGCCTTCCCTTTCCATGGTAGGCGGCGTGGCAATTGTCTTCCCGTATTCGACTTCCTGAACAATGTCCTCTCCATCTTCATAATTGGCGTGGAAGGTAACCTGGCAGATTCCAGTCGTCCACTGCGCCGTTAAGGTCGTATTCGCGGTCGGCGTGTAGCTTTCTCCTGTCACCATGTTTCCAGAAGAATCCTTCCATCCAGCAAAAGAATAACCTTCACATGTCGGATTGTCTGGGAGAACAATGCTTTCGCCCTTTTCGACGTATAGGACGGCATCCCTGGAAATGCCATCATTGAAATCCAGGGTTATGACCCATTGATCCGTGTCGACAAGGGAGGAAGAGCCTGGGTCGCAAGAAGTAAGGATTGGGGACAGAAGAAGGGCACAAGTCAATCCGAACCTCGCCTTTTTCAATAATGTTCTTTTCATTTTCCTTTTCACCTTTCTTATATATAAGGAAAAGCAGCGGAACAAAACCAAGGGCAAGGGGACTTATGCCCCTCGCCCTTTTGACTCTGCTTTGAAACGGACTCGACTACTTGGACTTCTTCTTCAGGAAGAAAGCGAGGAAGGCAGCAGCACCAGCGCCAAGAACACCGATGATGGAGAGAACAAGGGAAGCAATGGCGATTCCGTTTCCGGATTCGCTGGAAGGAACATCGACAGTCTTGGTCGTGCCATCGGTCAGGGTGATAACCAGCTGGCCGTCTTCGTTAACGGTGATATCAGCGATACCGACACCATCGGCGCCATCAGCGCCCGGCTTTCCATCGGCACCCGGCTGTCCGTCTTCGCCATCGGCTCCAGGCTGTCCGGCCTCACCGGGCTTTCCGTCTTCGCCATCCTGACCGTTCTTGATGGTGAAGGTGTACTTTTCGCCGTTGGTGAGGATGATGGTGATCTGCGTTCCTTCATCCGTCTCGGTGATTTCGATGTCGTAGATGCTGACAGGGCCATCATTGTCGCCTTGGTATTCGAAGTAGACCGTCGTCGTGTAAACCTGTTCCTGGACCATATAGCCAGGCATGAAGCCCCACGGCATACCATACTGGGTCGTCAGGGTGATGGTGACAGGGATCTGCTGGCCGTTGTAGTAATTGCCAGTCGGGGTTCCGGTGATGGTTCCGGTCTCAGGATCCATCGTCAATCCCTCAGGAAGTCCTTCGGCGCTATAGCTTGCCCTAAGGTACATTCCTTCGTATTCCGGATGTTCATTCGTGAAGTTGGGCTGGGTGTAGTCGACATCGGGGAAGTAGTTCTCGCCTTCAACCAAGGAAACCGGCATGAGGAAGTCGACATTGACGCTTTCACCACTGGTGAAGGTGGACGTGATGTTGAGCTGGATGGTCGTGGTCCTGCTGATGTAACTGAGCTTGCCCGTTCCGGTGACGTTGATGTCGAAGCTATAGTAGCCGGCAGTCGTTGGGGCCGTTCCGGTAAGGGCACCGGTCTCAACATCGAAGCGCATTCCAGTAGGAAGGCCGCTCGTCGTAACCTCATAGGCATCATCAGAACCGAAGACTTCCTTCATGTTGGCACGGAACTGAGTGAGTTCTTCTTCGGAGTAGAGGCTGTGGGTGAGGCTTTCGCCGCTAGTAAAGGAAACCGTCTTGGCGGAGAGGACGTTCTTGGCAGTGAGGCCAGTGAAGGCATTGGAGTGGGCATAGGTGTAGAGGGCTCTCTTGGCCGTCATTCTGGCATAGTAATACTGGGTCGGGCTTTCGATGTCCTTTCCGGAAGCATCCTTGACGTAGACACCGCCCTTTCCATCGCGGAGACTATCATCCCACGTGCCTTCGATGGCAGTAGCCGGCGGGAAGATGGCGAAGATGGAATTGAGAGGGATGACATTGCCGCGGACCATGGCCTCGGAATCCCAGCCGCAGCCGGAATAGTAGGCATCGGTGACGGACATGCCGTTATAGCCCCACTCATTGATGTACATCTGCTGGTTGATGGCATAGCTGACAGAAGACTGGAGGCCGATACGATTGAAGGAGGTCATCAAGCCATTGGCATTGCCTTCGCGAACGGCAATCTCGAAGGGCTTGGCATAGATTTCGCGGATAGCCTGCTCGGTAGCGAAGGTGACAATGCCGCTACGGCTGGTCTCCTGGTCGTTGAGGAAGGCGTGCTTCATGTAGGTGTGGCCGCCCATGTCCTGGAAACCCTTCACGACGTTGGCAAGGATGTATCCGGACTGGATAGGATCCTGGGAATAGTATTCGAAGTTACGTCCGGCAAGCGGGTTGCGGTGGATATTGGCACCGGGGCCATACCATCCAGTGACATCAAGGAAGATGCCTTCGTTACCGACGATTCGGCCCTGACGATAGGCGAGATCCTGATTCCATGTGGAACCGATGACGGCTTCGCAGACCCAGGCATAGCCATTGCCATCAAGAGTGACACTGGCTTCCTTTCTCAGCTGACCGGGGCCATCATGATCCTGGATTTCGGGCTTGCCGATGGTATCGATGGCCTTGGAGCCATAGCCGCCATCCTGGACGATGTTGACAAGTTCCTGCCAAGTGAGCTGGTTCATGAACTCGTCCCACTTGGGATCGTCGAAGGAAAGTCCCTTCATCTCGGCAAGTTCGATAGCATAGAGTCCGGAGGCATCGGCCTTTCCTTCTCCCTGTGTCCAGGTCTCGGGAATGTCATCGTTGGTCTTGACCCAGACATTCTCGTAGTCCGTCTCGACTTCCTTGGTCAGACGATTGTCGTGATCAAGATAGGCCTCATCGGGTTCCTGTCCGTTGAGGTAGATGAAGGCTTCGGGCTTGAAGACATTGTCGGCACCATCATTGGCGATAAGCCAGCCGAGCTGTTCCTGGAGATAGTTGGGTTCGCCGGCAGAGTATTCCTCTTCAAGGGCAACGATGCCGTCGACGACAAGCTGGGTACGATGGAGATAGTGATCGGTATCATCAACCGCCCACTGGCTGGAAAGGGTGTTGTACTGTTCCCATGCATTGTCGGCTTGGGAGAAGATGTTGTTGGGTGTCGTCGGATCGCCATCCTCGTCCCAAGTCAATGTCTTGCTGACGGTGATGGTTTCCTCATCGAGAACGGTGTGCGAGTCGCCACGAACAGAAAGGCTGTAGCTTCCTTCCTCGAGCTCGTATCCGGAATTGCCGTTTCCGTTAGCGTCGTTGTAGTCAAAGGAGCTGAGATCTTTGGCATCAACGGTGATTTCGACTTCCGCGAAATTCTGCGGCTGGATGACGTCCGTCTTGGCGAATCCGACAAGGACCGCGTCGGCCTTCTCGATTTCGTCTTCGGCATAAGGGGCATGGTTATAGAGCTGGACGACTTCCTTGCCGGCTTTTTCGCCGGTGTTGGTAACCTTCACCTTGACGGTGACCTTGGCATTGTTGTCGCCAATGGTGTTGGTAGAAACGCTGACGATTTCCTGGCTGAAGGTGGTATAGCTCAAGCCATAGCCGAAGGGATAAACGACAGCATCCTCATACCAGGTGTCGGCAGCTTCCTTTCCGTTCTGGGAAAGCAGCTCGGCATAAACGGTTTCATAATAGCGATAGCCCATGTAGATGCCTTCGGCATAGTCAACGACCGCCTTTCCGGCATCCTGGATACCTTGTTCTGTATAGGAGGCATCGTAACCAAGGCCAATGGAAGAACCGGCGGAAACGCCGCTTCCGCTTTTATCCTCGGACTCGTCGATGGCGGTTCCGTTGAGGATGTAGTTTGCCTGACGATAGTCGCCGAAGTTGTACCATGTCGGGTCGGTCGCGAAGTCCCTGGAGTAGATATCAACGGTCTTTCCGGAAGGATTGACTTCGCCATTGAGAATCTTTCCCAGGGCCATGATGCCGTTCCATCCGGTCTGGCCAATCCAGAGGATGCCATCGATCTCGTCGTCATCCTCGAGAGCGCCAAGTTCCATGGCGGCAGGGCTATTGACGATGATGATGACCTTGTTGAAGTTCTTCTTCGCATAGGCGACGAGTTCCTTCTCGCTCGTGTTGAGCTGGAGATAGTGGTCGTCCGGGTTATCGGTGTTGGGAAGGCCATAGGCGAGGTTGTCGTTTCCTTCGGCACCGGTTCTGGAGAAGACAACCAAGGCCGTCTCGTTGTAGCCTTCGAGGCTGACGCCATCAAGCGAGCCACCCGTGGTCAATGAGGCATAGTGGGAGCCGTCGAAGTCGACCGTGGAAGAAGTCGGGGTTTCGACTTTCTCCATGTAGTGGCCGTTTTCCCAGGCATTGCCGTTTGAGAGAGCACTGGGATCATTGCTCTCCTCCTCGTACTTTTCCTTGACCGAGGGGTTGTAGTCGATATGGGCAGCATCGAGGGCCTGGAAAATAGTCATCGGGGAATCGGGCGTGTTCTCGCCGGCAGGCTTGTTCTGTCCGCCAGAACCGGAACCGCCAGTAGCAAGCGTGTCAGCCTGCTGTCCGAGGACGGTGACCTTGGCATGGTTCTGTTCTGTTGCCGAGAGGGGGAGGGCATCTTTGTTCTTGAGAAGGACGAATCCTTCGGAAGCAAGCTCGATGTTGAGCTCAGCGGCAGCGTCTTCCGTCGCGGAAAGGGAGTCGTAGTCGGCCCGGAAATTTTCTGTCGCTGCACGAAGAGCCGATAGCGCGCCGGAGGAAGCGGCAGTCGCAGTCTGGCTACTTGCCGAAGCAGCGATGGCGGGGAGAAGGAGGAAAGACATCAGCAGTTTGGCTTTTTTCATAATGTCTCCTTTTTTCCTTGCGAGCGGACATCGAAAGTATTCCCCTCACAAGCACATCGAGTATATGAAAGCCCTTTTTTCTGGACAATGCAGATGGCAAAATCGACATTTCGCTGGTCATGATTGGCATTTATCAGGGCCTTTTTGGCAGAAAAATGAAGAAAAACTACGAAAAGCTGAAATGTATGCCCTTACTTTCCTTCTGGAAGGAGGAAAAGCAGGGAAAGGATGAATACATCGCCCTTGGTATCAATCGTCAAGGTACCACCATATTTGGCCATGATTAGGCTCATGCTCCGGACACCGAAGCCATGGTAAGAAATATCCCCTTTGCTCGTCTTGGGGACTCCATCCTTGAACTCGATCGTTCCCGAAAAGAAGTTCTTGATCTTGATGCAGAGAAAATTCCCTTTCCTCTCTTGGGTGATGTGGATTTTTCGCTTTTCCTCGGGAAGCTTGACGACGCTCTCGATGGCATTGTCGATGGCATTGCTGAAAACAAGGTAAAGTTCATAGGCCGGGATATAGGAGAGCTGGTTTCCGTCGACAAGGCAGGTCAAAACTATGTTGTTTGCCTTGAGGAGGGACTGCTTGCCGGCAAAGACGATGTCGATAGCCTCGTTTCCGGTACGGATGGTCGAATCGTAGATATTGATGGCCTGGACGGTTTCGTTGATCTGCTCCTTGCTCATCTTTCCCTCGATGGCAGAAAGCTGGTGCTTGAGATCGTGGCACTTGATGTTGATGAGGTTGATGGCACTCTGCTCGGATTCGAATTTCTTTTTCTGCTCCACAATCATGCGATTGAGCTCATCGTTCTCCGTCGAGATTTTCTTGGACTGGTACATGCCGAAAAGACTGAAGAGAGCAAGGAAGGCAAGCATGGCGGAAGTGATATTGACGAAATTGTTGAGTTTCTCGCCGCTAGGACGAGCATCAGAAAACGCAGAAAGAATATCGCTGATAAGCTCCATGGCATAGGCACTGTAGAAATTATTCAATCCGATGAGGATGAGGGCGACAACAACCTGTCCTGTCTTGTTCTCGGCATAGTTTCCACCCGTTGGATTCATCTTGCGGATCACAAGGAAATAGAGACCGGCGCAGATCACAACGAGGCATCCCATGGCAAGGAAGACACGAAGAAAGACCCAGCCAGCGTTGTCTTGAGGCAAATTGATTTGGATTTCATAGTCGATGATTCTTCCCCAAATATGCTGAATACAGTATCCGGCGATGCTGCAATAAACCGAGCACAGAATCGTTTGCCGGAAGCAAAAGAGGCAGTAGGCCGTACATAGAACGAAATTAACCAGAAACGTTATAGCCATGTCGATGTTTGCCGAAACAAAATACTTCCTTCCAACCCCGAAGAGGATGACCGAGGGTAGAAATTCCAGAAGGATCAATCCAAGAAAACCAACGATCAAGCGAAAAACGAGATGGCTGCGCGGTTGGGTGCGGATGGCGAAAACAAGGACCGGCAGAAAGAGGGAGATACCGTAATAGATGTTCTGCAAAAAGATATCTCCCAATTCCATGCCTACCTTCTTTCTTCGGCGATTCCGTTCTTGGCAAAGTAATCCGAAAGTGCCTTGATGAACTCTTTTCTTCTTGTCCTTGTGATTTTCAAAGTCGTCCCATCACTCAGTCGAAGATTCTCCCCGGCAATGGAGACACAATGACTGAGGTTGACAAGGAAGGAAACATTGCAACAGGCAAAGCCAAAAGGAAGAAGCTTCTTTTCCATGGAAGCCAGAGAATTGCCACGCACCATGAGAATGTCGTTAGCAAAATGGTAGATGATGGTATGCCCTTTGCTTTCAATGTAGCAAATCTCGGAAAGAGGAATCCGCCGGACCCCATTCTTGATGGCGATATTGAGCGTCATCGGATTTTTTTCTTTTTCGATTCTCGGACAGACATCATCCAAGGCAATCTTGATATCGCTGAAAGCAACAGGTTTGACGAAATAGTCCTCTGCCTTGACCTTGTAGCCCTGGATGGCATACTGAGCAAGATGCGTACAGAAGAAAATGACGATCTTGTCGTCAAGCGCACGCAGTTTCCTGGCCGCTTCCATGCCATCCTCACCATTGAGCTCAATGTCCAAGAAGACAATGTCGTAGAGGGGCTTATACTGGTTGAGAAACTGGACAGCGCTGGTGAATGTCTTGAGAGAATAGGCCTGTTTCTTCTCCTCGAAATAACGCTTGAGCAAGTCACCAAGGGAATCACAGCTTACCTGTTCATCATCGATAATCGCGAGTCTAATCATATTTCAAAACATTGTTGCCTTATACGGCACAAGTAATATCAAGGGAATTTTCCCTTGTCAATTCCATCGAAACCGTCCCTTTTTCTTGGAATAGTATACTATTCCACTCCTCAAAAAATAATTTTTGCTGTGCCTATTTTAAGCTGTCAATTTCATGTTTTTGACATTAGTTTCCAATTACCCCCCCCCGCAAAAATACATTTTTAGCCTTATGACGACATGATTTTGTTCTTGAAATTAACAGATTTATATTGCGTATATTTAAATGATTCAAATTGATTTTCTATTAATTTTCAAAAGCTTTTCTAATTTACCACCTTCTTTTATCTTTAAAGACTTGTTTGCTATTTAGATTTCCTTTTTCGTCTCGCACTTGCCAAAAGAACATCTTTTTCTTTCTTCTTTCGCTCAGCCAATCACTAATCCGTTTCCAAGCCTGTCCATTAATGAAAAGCTTCCCTTATGCTCATCTCCGGCAAAAAATAGGCATCGTGACCAACTCGATAAGTGGCTTTGGATAGCTTCCTTGAGAGGGTCTTTACCAAACCAAATCAAAAAGTAACCAAACCGTTTTTCATCTCGGGTGGCGTTCGTGATGCGTCAATTCAAAAGCGAAAATGGAATTCCCTAACGCTTGCTTTCTTCCTTTTTCTCCTTTTTCAGGAAACACCGGATTGCCTTCAGCACTTTTCCGTTGACGAGATTCAGAACGCCGCGAGCGAACTTATACCGGAATTGACCGCTGGAGGAGTAGCACAGGGAGCGGAGGCAATTGTATGGCATAAGGCGATAGACGAAGAGTCCTGCCTTTTTCCTTCGCTCCTTTTCGGGACCATCGGGGAGGCGGAGTGCTTTCCGATACTGGGAGAGGCCAATACCGGTCGTTATCTTGACGAAGAGCTTTCCGAAGAAGCTTTGGAATTCACAAAGAGGGGTCTCCATGGTGTATTTCCCCTTCTGTGCTTTTTCGTATTCCGGGATGGGGAATCCGATGAATTTCGAAAACGCGTCATCGCTCATCCTGCCCATGTTCTTTTTCAGCAATTCGTATCTTTCATCCCTTTCGTATTCCTCCCCTTCCAGGCGGACAGAAAGAGAGAAGAGGACGTTTTGGGAATCCTTGGCAAGAAGGAAACAATAATTCCCTTGCTCCAAAAGGAATTTTTCCTTCTTGGCATCGAAGATCGCAAGATCCTTCTTCCGGACAACGATCGTGAAGGCCTTTTCCTCTCCGGCCTTGAGAAAGACCTTGTCGAAGAAAACAAGCTCCTTTGTTGGCCTTACGGCTGCGGAAGAAGGAATAGAGGCAAAGAGAAGGACGACTTCCTCGCCATCCTTGTTGCCGATATTATGAAGACGATAGGAAAAGAAAACGGAATCGCCATCTTGCTTCAAGAGAGTAAACTCGCTGTATTGGAATTCCGTGTAGGAAAGACCATAGCCAAAGGGGAAACGGACTTCCTTATCGAAGGTGTCATAATAGCGATAGCCGACGAAGAGGCTCTCCTTGTAACGCTCAAACGGGGTAACTGCGAATTCCTTCCTATAGGGGATATCCGAAAGCTTCATGGGCCAGGTCTCGGCAAGCCTTCCGCTTGGGGAAACCTTTCCGAAAAGAAGGTCGTAGACAGCCTCGCCAACGCCTTCTCCCGGCAAGGACAGCAAAAGGATGGCATCGATGTCCGTCACGTTTTCCAATTCGATGCTGCTTCCCCCGAAGAGGACAAGGACGATCTTCTTTTTCAGCGAGAGGATCTTCCTCAAAAGCGAGACTTGGTTCCCGGGAAGCAACATGTCCTTCCTATCGAATCCCTCAGACTCGGTATCATCGTTAAGGCCACAGAAGAAAAGGACTGTGTCGCTTTCGGAAATTCCCTTCAAGGCTTCCTTTTCGAGCTTCTCGTCGACATCGTTTGTCTCTCCAGAGTAGCCTTTAAAGAAGCGATAGTCGACACCCTGACTATCAAAGAATGCCTTTGGGGTAATTAGTCGGTACGGATTGAGCAAGGAAGAGCCAGAGCCCTGGTATCGGGCATGTTCGAAGAAGTCGCCGACGATGAAAAGGTTCTTGTCCTCAGCCAGTGGCAGCAAGGATCCCCTGTTTTTCAGAAGCACGGCACTGCGGCAGGCCGCATCCACGGCGATGGCGTAGTTTCTCTCGAAGATATCCTTTCCGACGGAAGGCTTTCCTTCCGTCCTCTTGGCTAGCTGTTCTATCCTTTCGACGGATTGGTCAAGGGACAACAAGTCCAGGGTCCTGTCGTTATATCCGCGGATGACGTTGTTATAGCTTTCTATCTGCATGCCAGGCATTTCCAGATCGTGGCCGGCGTTGAGGCTCTTGACCTTGTCGACGATGCCTCCCCAATCGGTCATGACGACGCCTTGGTATCCCCACTCCTTGCGGAGGATGGAAAGAAGCTTCTCGTTTTGGGAGCAGAACTCATCGTTGACCTTGTTGTAGGCAGTCATGAGGGTGAACGGCTTTGCCTCCAAGGCGATACGAAAGTTCTTCAGGTAGATTTCCCTTAAGGCCCTTTCATCGACATAGGAAGTGCCGACGAAGCGATACTTCTCGCTGTTGTTGCAGGCAAAATGCTTGAGGGAACAGGAGACATTGTTAGCTTGAATGCCTTCGATGTAGCTTCTGGCAAGCATGCCCGAAAGGAGGGGATCTTCGCTGAAATAGTCGAAGTTCCTTCCGCAGAGCGGGGATCTCTTGATGTTGATTGCCGGGCCGAGGAGGACATCGATTCCATAGTGGACGCACTCCTTGCCGATGGCATCGCCGACTTCGTAGAGGAGCTTCTTGTCAAAGGAGGAAGCCAGATTCGTTCCGCAGGGAAAGGACGTGGAAACAAGGGTGTCACTGATACCGCCGAGGGAATTGCCTTTTTCCGTTTCCTTCCTCACGCCGCAGGGGCCATCGGAGAAAAACAGCTTGCGGATTCCCTTCCCTGGAATCGCGTGGGTCGACTTGTTCTTCTCGCCTGTGACGAGAGACGCTTTTTCCTCGATGGTCAGTTCCATATCGTTCTCCTGGGATCGCTTATGCGATGCCTTCCCTTCCCGAGGGAAGGGCTGTGCCTATATAGCTGGAAGGAAGAAAGACTCTCTTGGGGCCGTAAAGAAGCTTAGCATCCCTATAAGATATCTTCCTTTTCCTGCAACCAACGAATTTCTTCCGTAGAACAGATAAATACAAGAAAGCCAATTCCGATGGCTGCTCAAGAGACATATCTTCCGCTTGAAGCCTAGGAACAAAAAAGGAGAGGCCTTAGAAAGTGAACCTCTCCTTGACGTTGATGCGGTTGACGGCCCTCTTGAGGGCGATTTCGGCTTGGTTGTATTCCTTGATGGACTTAGCTTCGATGAGGAGCTTCTCCGCCGCGACCTTCTCGGCGATGGCACGCTGGAGGTCAATCTCGTCGTAGGACTCGATGGCATTGACGATCAGCTGGACCTTGTTCTCCTTGCATAGGCAATAGAGAACACCGCCGGAGACGGCAAAGTGATAGACCTGGCCGTCGGCATGCATGACAAGCGGTGAGATCTCGACGTTGGCGATCATGTCCTCATGATGGGCATAGATGGAAATCTGGCCGAAATGGGTATCGACCGAGATGGATTCCACCTGTCTGGAGGCGTATTTCCGCAGCGGGGTGATGATATCCAGCTGGAAGGTGTTCATTTCTGCTCCTCTTCCTTCTGGACGGGCTGCTCGGCCTTGAGCTGTTCAGCCTTCTTGACGGCCTCGTCAAAGGTTCCGACATAGGTGAAGGCTTCCTCGGGGAGATTGTCTCCCTTGCCTTCGAGGATGGCGCGGAAGGAAGAAATCGTGTCCTCGAGATGGACGAACTTTCCCTCACGGCCGGTGAACTTGCTGGCGACGAAGAAAGGCTGGGAGAGGAAGTTACGGATCCTTCTGGCCCTGTTGACGGCAAGCTTGTCCTCTTCGGAAAGCTCGTCGATACCGAGAATGGCGATGATATCCTGGAGATCCTTGTATTTCTGAAGGATGGCCTGGACGCCGCGGGCGACTTCATAGTGTTCCTTGCCGACGACATTGGGATCCAGGAAGTTACTGGAGGATGCCAAAGGATCGACGGCCGGATAAAGGCCCAAGGAGGCGATGGAACGATCAAGGACGGTCTTGGCATCCAAATGGCTGAAGGTCGTCGCCGGTGCCGGGTCGGTAAGATCGTCGGCAGGGACGTAAACAGCCTGGATGGAGGTGATGGAGCCGTTCTTCGTGGAAGCGATACGCTCCTGAAGCTGACCCATCTCGGTCGCTAGGGTCGGCTGATAGCCGACGGCGGAAGGCATTCTTCCAAGAAGGGCGGAGACTTCACTACCCGCCTGGGTGAAACGGTAGATGTTGTCGATGAAGAGCAGGACGTCATCATGGGCGACGTCGCGGAAATACTCGGCCATCGTCAATCCGGAAAGGGCGACACGCATACGGACGCCAGGGGTCTCGTTCATCTGTCCGAAGACAAGGGCCGTGTTCTTCAGGACGCCCGATTCCTTCATTTCGTTGTAGAGGTCGTTTCCTTCACGGGTTCTTTCGCCGACACCGGCAAAGACGGAGATACCATGCTTCTGGGTGGCGATGTTGTTCATCAGCTCCTGGATCAGGACGGTCTTTCCGACACCGGCACCGCCAAAGAGGCCGACCTTACCACCGCGGATATAAGGGCAGAGCAGATCGATGACCTTGATGCCGGTCTCATAGATTTCGGCCTTCGTCGTCTGGTCCTGGAACTTCGGGGGATCGTTGTAGATGGAATGGCGTTCGACGCAGGAGAAAGGTCCGGCGTTGTCGATCGGCTCGCCAAGGACGTTGAACATCCTTCCCAGAACCGGCGTTCCGACAGGGACGTCGATCGGCTTTCCGGTATCCAGGACCTTGAGATCTCTCCTGACGCCTTCCGTGGCACCCATGGCGATGCAGCGGACGGTGTCGTCTCCGATATGCTCAAGGACCTCCAAGGTGAGTTCCTTGCCGCTATCCAGCTTCACCTTCAATGCGACCAGAAGGGGCGGGATGCAGTTTTCCGTAAAGCGGACATCGATGACAGGTCCAATCGCCTGGACCAAGGTTCCATAATTAGCCATTTTCTTTCCTCCTAGTCGTATTGCTTCTTGCTTGCCGTTGCACCGGCAATGACTTCCGTGATTTCCTGCGTGATGCTTTCCTGTCTAGACTTGTTGTATATGATCTTCAGCTTGTCCATTAGGTCATTGGCCGAATCGGTCGCCGTCTCCATGGCGTTTCGGCGGGAGCTCTGCTCGCTGACTTCGCTCATGAGGAACTTGTTGTAGAAGGACGCGTCCAGATAGTGCGGAAGGATGAGCCGGAGAACCTCGCCGGCGTTCGGATCGAAGATGGGCTTGTAGTCGGGGACGTTCTGGTCGAGGTGATAGTGTTCCAAGTCGAAAGGAAGCATCCTCTTTACCGTCGGCACGACAGCCAGACTGTTCTTGAAGATGGTGTAGACAAGGGTGACGGAACGATAGCCGCCCCCGCGGTACTTGCGGACGACATAGTGACGCATCTTCTTCACGTTCTGATAGGTCAGGTCGTCAAGAAGGTTGAGATAGTCCAGAATCAGCTTGTAGGGGCCATCCTTGTAATGGAGATAGCCTTTCTGTCCAACAAGAAGAAGCTCGTCGTCGGGTTTCAGGATTGGATCGAGCATCTTGAAGATGTTGTAGTTGTAGGAGCCGCAAAGGCCCAGGGAAGAGGTGACGACGATATAAAGGTTCTTGGTGTCGTTGAAGGTCTTCAGGCAGTCCTGGCGCAGGTAGTCCCGTGGGGAAATCGACTGGAGCGTGCGGACCATGACATCATGCATGGCAACGCGATAGGCTTCGTCGTCATCGAAAATCTTCTTCCATTTCTGGAACTTGACCGAGGCGACGAGTTTCATCGCCTTGGTGATCTTGGCGGTAGATTGGATCGTGCGGATCCTTCTTTTCGTTTCTACCAAGGATTCGGACATGGTGTTTTACCGCTGCATTCCCGTACGGACATCGGCGACGGCCGTCTGAATCTTCTTCTTCGTCTCATCGGAAAGGAGATGCGTCTTCTTGATGGTCTCATAGACATCCGGCATATGGTTGTGGATATAGAGGCTGATGCTGACCAAGGTCTCGTGGATCTTCTCGATGGGGATATCGTCGATGAGCTTGTTCTGGGCGATGAAGATGTCGACGATTTCGTCTTCCATCGTCAAAGGCGAATACTGTTTCTGCTTGAGGACTTCCATCAAAACGGCGCCGTGGCGAAGGACGTTCTTCGTGACCTGGTCAAGGTCGGAGCCGAAACGGGAGAAGTCCAAAAGCTCGGCATAGCTTGCCAATTCGATCTTGATGGAGGCAGCGACGGACTTCATGGCCTTGATCTGGGCCGCGGAGCCGACACGGGAAACGGAAAGTCCCGAGTCGATGGCAGGTCTTTGTCCGGCGTTGAATAGCTCGGTCTTCAGGAAGATCTGGCCGTCGGTGATGGAAATGACATTCGTCGGAATATAGGAGGAAATGTCACCGGCCTGGGTCTCGACGATCGGCAAAGCGGTGATGGAGCCTCCGCCCAGTTCCTGGCTGAGATGGCAGGCTCTTTCCAATAGTCTTGAATGGAGGTAGAAGATATCGCCAGGATAGGCCTCCCTTCCCGGGCTTCTCTTCAGAAGCAGGGACAGGGCACGATAGGCGACGGCATGCTTGGAAAGATCGTCGTAGACGATGAGAACATCCTTTCCTCTCTTCTCCCAGTATTCGGCAATCGTCGTCGCGGCATAAGGGGCGACATAAAGCATCGGGGCGGATTCGCTGGCCGAGGCGTTGACGATGACGGTGTATTTCAGGGCATCGAAGGACTTGAGCTTGTCGACGATCTGGGCAATGGTCGAGTTCTTCTGGCCGATGGCGCAGTAGATGCAGATGACGTCCTTGTCTTTCTGGTTGATGATCGTATCGATGGCGATGGCCGTCTTTCCTGTCTGTCTGTCGCCGATGATCAGCTCTCTTTGGCCCTTGCCGATAGGAATCATGGAATCGATGGCCTTGATTCCCGTCTCGAGCGGTTCGTTGACCGGCTGTCTGTCCATGATGGCCGGAGCGGGGGCTTCAATCGGCATGAAGCCATCGTTCTTGATCTCGCCCAGTCCGTCGATCGGCTGGCCGAGGGCATTGACGACCCTTCCCAAAAGGGCATCGCCGACAGGGACGGAAACGACCGTTCCCGTTCTCTTGACTTCGTCGCCCTCATAGATTTCCGTGTCCCGGCCGAGGATGACGGCACCGATGGAATCCTCTTCCAGGTTCATGACCATGCCATAGACGCCATGCTTGAAAAGGAGAAGCTCGCCATACATGGCCTTGTCCAGGCCATAGATGGTTGCAATGCCGTCTCCTATCGAGACGACGCTTCCGACATCGCTGGTTTCGATCTTGTTCTCATAGCTCTCGATTTCCTTCTTGATGAGATTGCTGATGAGATTGATATTGGATTGATCTGGCATTGCCTATCCTCCTTTAATCGTCCTTCCCGTAGAGAAGCCTTTCCTTGATGGTCTCGATCTTGGTATCGATGGAATAGTCGAAGAGGTGGTCTTCGATCTGGACGCGCATGCCACCGATGATATGCTTGTCCAAGACGAACTCGAGAATGACGTTCTTCCCGTATTTGCGCGAAAATGCCTTCTCGAGGCGGACAAAGGTATGGGTATCCATAGGGAAAGGCGAAAAGACCTTTCCGCGAAGGATGCCAAGCCTCTTGTCAAATAACCCCTCGAAAGCCTTGTAGATATCTCCAAAATGCTTGATTCCCTTGTTTCGGACAAGGATCTTCAAAAAGCCGATGATCGCCGGGGAAACGTGCTCCGTTCCGAAGACCCGGTCGATCGATGCGATGCGGATCTCCGAATCCAGAAGTTCCGAGTCGAGGAACTTGAGATATTCCGGATGCTTCCGGAAGCAGAGGTTGACAAGGGCCATGTCGTTGTTGTAGCAGACGCCCTTATCTTCCTCGATGGCGACCTGGAAGATGGCCGAGGCATAATGGAGATAGAGCGGATTCATGTTACTTGCCCTCGTCCTTGTCCATGTCCTCAAGGAACTGGGAAATCATCTTGTCGTTGTCTTCCTTGGTGAGTTCCCGTCCCAGGATTTCCTTGGAGGCATCCAAGGCGTTCTGGATGATCTGGTCGTGCGTGTCCCTTTCGAGGCTCTTCTTGCGCTCCTCGATTTCCTTCTCGCCTTGTTGACGGCGCAAATCGATGCTCTGTTGGGTCTTTTCCATCATCTGCTTGGCCTCTTCCATCGCTTGCTTTCGCGCCTCTTCGACGATCGTGTTGGCCTTGATGCGGCTGGCGGTGATGTTGCTGTCGGCCTCATCCTGGGCCTGTTTGGCCTTCTTCAGGTGTTCGTCGGCTTCATCGAGATTCTTCTTCACGTAATCCCTGCGGGCATCAAGCTTCTTCTTTATCGGCTTGTAGCCGAAAACGATCACCAGGACGACCATCACGATAAAGGCACCCAGCTGGGCGAGGGTCACGTAGAGGTTCGGGATGGCTTCGTTGATGGTCTCGGTGATGCTGTCGCTGGCCGAATCGATGGAGCAAGAGGAGAGCAGCAAAAGGCAAGGCAAAACGCCAGCGACGAGTGTGAGAAGCTTCTTCTTCATCGTCCAAGTTTTTTCTTCGATTAGGCAGCGAAGAGAAGAAGCATGGCGACGATAAGCAGGTAGATGGCGACGGTTTCGACCAAGGCGACACCGATGAGCATGGTCGTTCTCATCTTGGAAGCGGCCTCCGGGTTTCTCGCGGTGCCGTTGAGGGTGAAGACGACAGCGAGGGCCTCCATCGTTCCGACGATAGCCATGGCGATGGCGATGATGGCAATGGTCCAGAACTTGGCGGCGTTGGCGGGATCGAAGCCCGTGGCGACAGTGGTCGCATCTTCCAGGAAATTGATGACATCAAGAGACATAAGTTTCCTCCTTTGATAAATGAAACTTTTCCTTCTAGTTTCCCGCTTGCAGCCTTGCGGTCTGCTGAACGGTCGTGGCGGCTTCTTCCTCCGCTCCTTCCTGGGCGATGTTAAGCATCGTGACCATCAGGAAGACGACCGTCTGTATCAAACCGTCGAAGACATCGAAGTAGGCATGGGCGATGGGCACAAGGACGGGACCTAGAACCAAACCAAATCCATTCGCTATGCCGTCAAGGGCACAGTAGGAAAGGGTAATGAGACAGAAACCGGCAAAGGCGTTTCCGAAAAGACGGAGGGTCAAGGAAAGCATCGGAACCCACATCGAGACAAGCTCGATTGCCGGAATCGGGGAAACGAACTTCATGAAATACTTGGCCTTCTTATACTTCAGGCCATAGGCTTGGATGAGGATGATCGTCATGAAGGCGATGGAGAGCGGGAAGGCGAGATTGGTGAAAGGATTGGGCAGAGGCTTGAAAAGCCAGCTCTCGTTGATGATGGCGTCCGGTCCGATCACGATCGGATTGGGGATACCGATCATACCGATAATAAAGGAAATAAAGATATAAAGGCCGAGTCCGAGGACATATCCCGTAAAGGGCAGGAAATCCTTTCCCATCAGCTCCGCGACGTTCTTTTCCGCGAATTCGACCAGCATCTCGGCAACGTTGACGATTCCCTTGGGCTTATCGAAGGGACCGTATTTCTTTCCTTTGAAATAGACGACGAAAACAAGGACGATGATGACAAGCATCGCCAGCAGGGAGGAGATAAATTCCGGAGGAATGACATTCCCGAAGTCCGCCCTCAGGAGGTTGCCGATCTGCAACCCTTCTTCTTCGCTATTCATAGTATGGATTATTCCCGAAACCTTCTATCGAGAAAAACGAACACCAAGGCAAGAATATATACCGCCAAGGTCTCGACAGGAGACGCGATGAGGAAGAAAGCGCTTACTGCTTCATGGAGTGCCGGAACGAAGTACCAAATGGCAGCCGGCGCGGCAATCATGACAAGGACAAGCATGATCCGAAGGCAAGTATAGAGAGCCAAGCCGATGTCCTTTTTTCCTCTTAACGTCAGGAAGAAGGTGAGATAGAGAAATAAGGTTAGCGGAAGCGGAAGGAGAACGAAGAGGCTTCCTATCCAATTGCCCAATCCCAAGAAGACCAGGCCGATGGTCAGACCGAGAAGGAAATAGCCTATATAGGCTATCCACTCTGCTTTCTTAACGTTCTTCATCCTCCGATAGGATAACACCCGAAAGAAATTGATTCAACAAGTGAAAAAGGATTTGACGAAACCTGTCGGCTAGCGTATAATTTCTTTTGCGTTCATGACTTGTGCATGGATGAACATGGGCGTTTAGCTCAGCTGGGAGAGCATCCGCTTGACGTGCGGAAGGTCACAGGTCCGAGCCCTGTAGCGCCCACCATCGATGAAAGAAAGCAGGCCTCCTGGTAACACAGAAGGCCTTTTTCTTGCTTGGAGCAGTACCCAAGTGGTTGAAGGGACCGGTCTTGAAAACCGGCAGTGGGTGAATAACCCAGCCAGGGTTCAAATCCCTGCTGCTCCGCCACCTCGCAAAACATGTCTGATACAGACCTAGAGGATTCTATGGATGGTCAGACTTTTTTGATTTTTGGCGCAGCAGTTTAATAGCAGGGGCAAGCGCCTCTTGGGATTCACGACGTTCCTAAAATTAGGGTAAAGTCCGAAGCAACCTATACAGCAATAGGATAAGTGGTAGAAGCAAGTCTTATGGTAGATTACTTACAAGCAAACACAGGCTTTTATTGTTCTCTTTCAACCTTTATTTGATAAAGTTAGATATAGGATAAGTCGATAAAGACGATTTCAGTGTGCCTAAGAACCACCAACCAACCTATATCCCTATAATGCCAGAAGGCTTCAGTCCGGCAGATAAGGATCCAACCGAATAAGAGAGCTCTTATGCCTAAAAACACGAATGCCATGAGTAAAATAGAGGATAGGAAAAGAAAGAAGATGGCTCAAAAAGAATATCGAAACATCATTTATCCAAACTCTCGAGAGGAATTCCGGGAGTGGCTCAACAAAAATTCCGAGACGGAAAAGGAATGCTATTTGCCCGTCAAGAAAGAGGAGCCCAAAGATAATGACGGCCTTTATTATTTGGATGCCGTCGAAGAGGCTCTTTGCTTTGGTTGGATTGACAGCACCATTACCCCGATTAATGGAACAAGCTATCAACGCTTCTCGCCTAGGAGGAAAGCAAGTCCTTGGACGGAGCTGAACAAGGAAAGAGTCAGAAGATTGATAAAACTCGGACTTATGACTGAAAAAGGCAAAAAGGTATTGCCTCCGCTTGGACCACGGAGCTTTCAATTAGACAAGGAAGTCGTGGCAATCCTGAAAGAGAAAAGGATATGGACGAAATTCAAATCGTTTCATCCGCTCTATCAAAGGATCCGTGTCTCGAATATTGCTTTCCATAGGGAGAGGCATCCAGCCACTTATGAAAAATACCTGAATCACTTTATTGAAGAAACCAGAAAAGGAAATATCTATGGCAATTGGAACGACTACGGAAGATTGTTGGATTACTAAGCCACTTCCTCTGCTGTTCTGACAGATTGATGAGCGCTTATGAAATTGTTTCCGAGAAACGATAAAAAGAAAGTGGGTGATCTATGATAGGACCAGACAAGAACAAAATACATCCAAATCCGAATGTCCCCAGTGTTTGCTTCATCAAGAATATCGTTAAGAACCCGAACATCCTTATTGGGGATTTTACTTACTATGATGATTTTGAAACCAATGGCGAAGACTTCGAAAAGCACGTGACACACTTTTATCCCTTCATCGGAGACAAGCTGATAATCGGAAAGTTCTGCGCAATCGCCAAAGGCATCAAGTTCATCATGAACGGCGCCAACCACAGGATGAACGGTATCACGACCTATCCGTTCAACATCATGGGCAATGGTTGGGAAAAGGCGGCACCCAAATTGGCGGATTTGCCGCTTAAAGGCGATACGGTCATTGGAAACGACGTCTGGATTGGCGAAAACGTTACGATCCTTCCCGGCGTCCATATAGGCGATGGTGCGATAATCGGGGCGAATTCCGTCGTTGCCAAGGACATCGAGCCTTATTCCATTGCTGTCGGGAATCCCTGCCGAGTTGTCAAAAAGCGATTTGACGACAAGACAATCGAAAGACTGCTTGCTCTCAAGTGGTGGGATTGGGACGAAGGGAAGATCTTTGACAACCTCGAGGCGCTTACAAGCGGGAACCTCGAACTAATCAAATAAGATATATCTGACTTAAGTGTTGAGGGCTGTTCGGAAGGAGGTTGTCCGGGCAGTCCTTTTTGCTTATTCAAGCCGTAAACTTTGGTAACGATTCAAGGTATACTTTTCTTGGTTGATGGGATAAATGAAGGCACAAATCAAATTGAGGGCATTTAGAAGCCGATATGTCGAGGACTTGATTCATATTTTCACTCTGTCGATAAAAAGTACCTGCGCCAAAGATTATTCCAAGGAGCAGATAGAGGCCTGGCTGTCGGGCGTGGACAAAACCAAATGGATAGCGATGTTCAAAGACCACTATTCCATGATTGCCTTAAAGGACAACACACCCATTGGGTTCGGGGATATTTCCGAGGATGGCTATCTCAATATGCTTTATGTCCATCCCGACTATCAAAACCAAGGAGTGGCCACGCGTATTTGCGATGCCCTTGAGCAACGTGTGGAAAAGAATATCACCGTGGATGCTTCCATCACCGCGAAGGACTTTTTCCTTAAAAGAGGGTATGCGGTCGTCACCAAGCAGACAGTATATAGAAAAGGAATCGCATTAAATAACTTCCGGATGATGAAGCAATATGGCAATCCTGAAATTGGTAAGAGATATGGGAATTTGACGATCATTGAGGATACAGGAAAGAAATACCATTCCACAAAGATCTATAAATGCCGTTGCAACTGCGGGAACGTCTGCTACGTGAATGCCGCCAATCTGACTAACGGAACGACTGTCTCATGCGGGGGCAAGAACGACGAGAATAGGGCGCGTTTGCCTTCGCTAGATAGAGGACTGGTCGATGGGACGATGAAGTGCGCCTTGAAGAAAGACAGGAAGCTAAACAAAAACAACTCCTCGGGCGTCAGGGGAGTCCATTACGACAAGACCAGAAAGCAATGGGTCGCCAAGCGTTTGTTCTATCTCGATAAGCTCAAATCCTTGATCGGACAAAAGGTAAAGGTATTTATCGATCGCCCCATCGGATATGACCATGATGGAACTGTCTATCCCTTAAACTATGGCTATATCAAGGAAATCAAAGCATTAGATGGCGAATATCAGGACGCCTATATCCTAGGAATCGATAAGCCGATAAAGACGTTCGAAGGAAAAGTCATTGCAATAATAAACAGAAAGAACGATGTCGAAGATAAATTGGTCGTCTGCGATCAAGACAAAACCTTTTCGAAGGATGAGATCAAAAAAGCAGTGAATTTCCAAGAGAAGTATTTCAAGAGCAAAATCCTTCTGCCCGATAATTGTGCGTCGAAACAATACTAACAAGTTCTGAGAAGTCAATAGAAAAGAGGAACCATAAATCCAAGTTTGTGCTGCTTGTGGCATGACAAATGTACCAATTTGAGTTTCCTTAATCTAGCTTACCTGGTATAATCAAAATACTAGGATGCTTTATGGAATGGAGACTTTATGCGTTGAGCATTTGAGCAAAAAGTATCCTGGTTTTCTTCTCGATGATGTCTCTTTTGCTTTGGATGAAGGCATCATCTTAGGAGTTATGGGAAGAAACGGCTCTGGAAAATCCACTCTTTTTCGACTTTTGACAGGATTGACTGCTCCGGATTCTGGAAACATCAACTATGCCAATGATAGTCTTGAGGATGCGAACGCACAGATGTGGATTTATCTCGGAGGTGAGGGTTTTTGCCTCGGCCGGAAAGTCAAAACAATCATCAAGGCTTGGAAGATCTTCTATTCCAACTTCGACGAGGAGGAGTTTTTCCGTCTCGCCACCCTTTTCCAGATACCAACTGAGAAACGCATAGGGGAACTTTCCTTAGGAACGAAAGTCAAACTTCAGCTTGCCCTGGCTCTCTGCCATCAGGCGCGCTATCTCCTTCTTGATGAGCCATCCTCCGGGCTTGATCTCGTTTCTCGAAAGACACTTGCAGATATGCTCAAACGCTATCTCCTCAAGGATGGAAGGCGTTCTATTCTTTTCTCTACCCAGATTGCCTCTGACCTGAGAGGTCTTTCCGACCGCTTCCTTTATCTCAAGGAAGGAAAGGTTCTTTACGACGGAACCATTGAGGATCTCCTTGCTTCCTATTTCCTCGTCCGTGGAACGAAGGAGATGTTGTTGCGTTGCCCCGAAGGGGTTTTGATTTCGCCCCGTGAAAACGCCTTTCGTTTCGAAGCACTTGTTCCGGCTAACAAGATCGATTTTCTCCCCAAGGACCTGGTCATCGAGCATCCGGATTTGGAAACGATCATCCTTTATTGGGAAGGAGGAAGGCCATGAAACATATTTGGCAGCTCATCAAGAAGGAAATCCTTCTCGGCATCCATCCTATCCTTTATTTCTATCCGTTCGCCCTCGCCATCATGACTTCTTTCTTACCTCGGCCCTTTGCCTACGCTTTTGCCCTTATCGGCTTTGTTCATGCTGTCCTCATCCGCGCTATCAGCGAAAACGACGAAGGCTTGATGGCTATTCTTCCGGTGCGGAAAGAGGCCTTTCCCCTTTCCAAATGCCTTGATCTTTGGCTCTACGAAATCTATGCGGCCTTCATCTTCCTTCCCTTCTCCTTTTTAATAAGCGCGATCTTTCCTCAGCTGGATAGCCTTCCTTATGCCATCAATGCCTCGATTCCATCTTTTGCCACCTATTTCCTTATCTGCCTTATAGCCAATCCCATCATCCTTCTCACGTTCTTTCACAATCCCAAGAAATACGTCCTCTCCTATGTCATGACCGTCCTTTCGAGCTTCCTTCTTCCTACCGTTTTCGGAATCGCCTTTGCTTTCCTTCCCGGCTTTGCTTCCGTCATGACCCATCCTGTCGAATCCCAAAATGCCCTTTTTCAGTCTCTTTATCTCCTCGGAGCCTTTTTCCTCTTCCTCTTTTCCTTCTTCCCCGTGTATCATTTAAGCCGTAGGATCTATTTCCGACACGCTTTATGAAAATAGATATCGTATTGTCCTTCCAGGACGGCAAACCCATCTACCGCCAGATCGAGGAGGCGATTGCTAGCCAGATCCTTTCCGGAAAACTGAAAGGAGGAGAGCTTCTCCCCTCCACAAGGGAACTCTCTTTGGGCCTAGATGTCTCCGTCATCGCTCCCAAGATGGCCTACGAGAACCTTCAGCGAAAAGGCTATCTCTATGCCATCCCAGGCAAAGGGACTTTCGTCTCGGCTCTTTCCGAGGAGGAGAAAGAAAAACTCCGCCTGGAGGTCGTCGATGCCATCCTGGAGCGAGAGCTTCCCGTTTTGGAACGCTTTGGCATTTCTCCGGAAGAGTTCGCCAAAAGGATTCTAAAGAAGTAATTGACATATTGAACATACTAGCTATATTATTCTCAATAAGGAGGATAGTATGCTCATGAAGAAACCGTATGTCATTCTTTCCTCTCTTCTAGCTTCTCTTAGTGCGACGGCAATGCCAATTTCATCTCCAACAGCGGAGTCAAATCCGCCCATATGCGAGGCGATAAAAGCTAAACCATCCAATCAAGAAAGCCTCATCGTTCTCACCTTCTCTGATGGAAAACCGAAAGCCCAGATTCCGCTCAGTGAATCCGATAAATCTCTTTTGCTAGACTACGCCGACATCGCTTCCTTTCAACTTTACAAGGACGTCACGGAGGAAGCCCTCCTAACAATTGATATCAAACAAAACACATCCCCTATCCAGACATTGGACAACATTCCCGATACCCATGGCAAAGCTTTCGTTTGGGGTTATCAGGTTTACTTCAATCATGCAACCATGGAACAAATGGCCTCTTACGATGATATCAGCGGAGGAATTTCAACAGTCATCGGTGCTCTATCGGCAACATTGGGACCAGCAGGAATCGCCGTTGGCGCACTCATCGGTCTTCTTCAGTTAGATTGGGGAATTGCCAAAGTTCAGGACAAAGGTGATGGAGTCACTCTGACCAATGTCCTATATGTCACTCCGGTCCATTGGTATAATTCCGGAAATTGCGCTCGCGATGGATGGTTCTAAGATGGTTTACTCTAAAACAGCCTTGAAGATACTTTGCTATCTCGGCATCATTCTTCCCATCGCTCTCAGCATTTCCTTTCTCATTTTAGCCATCCTGGAAAAGGCAATCGACGTCCATTATCCGTGGCTTTCCATTGCTCTGTCTTCCGCTCTTCCTCTTACCTTTGTTATCGTCTTCGCCTCTTCTACAGGTCTTCGCACCCTCAAAAAGAAGGAAAAAGACTAAAAGCAATGGCTTCATTCTTCTTTTCTTCGCCTATGCGTGCGAAAAAGCCCGTAATGGCGCAGACTGAATTCGTCCCTTGTTTTATCTCAATAACAGCTTCAAGGATTCGGTGATCAGTACCTTTAATGACAGGTTTATTTCCGTGCCTGTTTGTTTCATCGCCTCTTTCTGAACGTCGATGGGATAGGCAATGGGATAAAAGCCATACATCATCGTTATGAAGGTTGCCGTGACAATGTTCTCATTGCTGTGGCAATCGCATTCGCGGACAAGCTTTTTGAACAAGGTCTGAAATCTCCGGAGTTCGGTTTTCAGAACGATAAGCTTTTCCAAAGTGGTGGATCTTTCGATGTCTTCCAGGTCACAGGACATTATCTTCAGGATAATGATGTTTTCTTCCAAGAGTCGGGCAATGGCATCGATGATCTTTTCTTTGGTAAGTCCCTTGTCGACCGTTGCTTCCAAGCCATCGTCCAATTCGACGAAGTGGTTATACAGGGAGTCCAAAAGGATTTCTTCCTTGCTCTTGTAATAGAAATAGACCGCCGTCCTGGAGATACGGGTCATTTCGGAAATATCCTTAAGATAGATTGAATTCAGTTCCTTGTGTAAATACAGGGAATCCATCGCATTCAATATTTCCTTTTTCCTCTCGTCAAATTGTTCTTTCGTTCGGGCTCTGAGATACATGGTCGACTCCTCTTCGTTGGGAATGCAAGAAAATTATAGATTTTTATTGACGCCGTGTCAAATGATGAATAGAATATAGTCGACGTCAAGTGAATTAAATAGCTGAGGAGATTGCCATGAAAAGAAACTTCGGATCAAAGCTCTGCCTGTATCCTACGCCAGTAGGAGTCATCGGCACAAAAGTCGATAGCCGGATCAATTATGTCTTGGTCGCCCATTTTGGAATCGTGTCCCATCAGCATGTCTTGGTGAGTCTTTCCAAAAGCCATTACACGAACAAGGGAATCCTGGAGAACAAGAAGCTGACCATCAATCTTGTCGATAAGGACATGCTTCCCAAAGCCGACTATGTCGGTTCCGTCAGTGGGGGCAAGGTCGACAAATCGCATGTCTTTTCTTCCTATGAAGGTGAGACGGGGATGCCAATCATCGAGGAATCGCCGTTGACCATGGAATGTGAAGTCGTCGATGACCATGAAATCGCAGGATTTGACAATTTCATTTGCACAATCAAAGCTGTTCATGTCAAAGAAGAATACTTAATCGATGGAAAGACAATCGATTATGAGAAGCTGAAACCGGTGCTGTTTGAATTCCCGACCTATCAATATCTATTGACGGGCGAAGTCCTTGGAAAATGCCTGAGTTTCAAGCATGGATGATCGTTATACAGCATTGCAGGAAAGGAGCACGAAGATGAAAACGAAGAACCTGTTTGCCTTGACCTTGGCCTTGTCGGCTGGATTCCTTGCAGGGTGCAGTGAACCGAATATAACAACCCCTGGCGATATGACGAATCCACCTGTTTCCGGAGACAAGGCCACGGCTATGGTCGTCTATTTCTCGGCGACAGGCCATACCGAAGAAGTGGCCCAAATCATTTCCGACTATATCGATAGTCCTCTCCATGCACTGGAGCCTGTCGAGCCTTATACTTCCGAGGACCTGAACTATGGCGATAGTGAAAGCAGGGTGTCCAAGGAGAGGAACGATCCCAATCATGTAACCCCCTTGGTCACTGTAAACTTTGCGGAATTCGCTGAGTCCGACTATATTTTCTTAGGTGCTCCTGTCTGGTGGGGAGAGCTCAGCTGGGTCATTGATGATTTCGTCTTGTCGAATGATTTCACGGGCAAGACCATCATTCCCTTTGCAACGGCCTCTTCTTCCGATTTCAGCGTCGAGGATTTAAGACATCTGTCGGATGAGGCCACATGGATGGAAGGAAGACGGTTCCGGCAAAGTGAAATCGGCCTTGAAAACGTCCAGAGTTGGGTTGATAGTCTTGGTATTGCATTTTAGGAGGATCGCAAAATGAAGATCTTGGTCAGTTATTTTTCTGCCGGTGGCGCGACAAGGAAGGTCGCATCGAAACTGGCTTCTCTGTTGAAGGCGGATTTGGAGGAAATCATACCCGAAAGTCGATATACGTCTGCTGATTTGGATTGGCGAAACGATCATTCACGGTCCTCTTTGGAAATGAACGATGAAAAGTCACGTCCGGAAATCAAAACGCTTATTTTCGAACTTAGTGCCTATGACGTGATCTTTGTCGGCTATCCGATCTGGTGGTATGTGGAGCCAAGAGTCATCGATACCTATCTCGACAGTTTCCATCTGGAAGGAAAGAGAATCATTCCCTTTGCGACAAGCGGAGGGAGTTCCATTGACGGAAGCGTTGCGCATTTGAGGAAACTCTATCCGACAGCCAAAATCGAGGATGGCCTCCTTCTCAATCATGGCGTAGACGAAAAGGCGATTCGAAAAGCGATTGGAGAAAAAATAGAATGAAGCAAACGGCAGGAAGAAAGGGCTTGGGGGATTTGGCCCCCAAATTTGCCGAGCTGAATGACGATGTCCTTTTTGGGGAGGTCTGGTCTCGGACGGATAAGCTATCCCTTAGGGACAGATGCATCATCACGGTTGTCGCTTTGGTGAGCAAGGGCATCACGGACAATTCGCTCAAATACCATCTCACCAACGCCAAGAACCACGGCGTAACGAAGGTCGAGATGGTAGAAATCATTACCCATATCGCCTTCTATGTCGGCTGGCCGAATGCCTGGGCCGTGTTCCCGATGGTAAGGGAAGTCTACCAGGACGAGAAGACGACAGAAGAGCCGCTGTTTGGTCTTGGCAAACCCAATGACGCCTATGCGCAATACTTTGTCGGAAAGTCCTATCTGAATCCCATCAACAAAGACGGCGTTTTCATTGCCAACGTCACCTTCGAACCGGGTTGCCGAAACAACTGGCATATCCATCGCGCGACCAAAGGCGGCGGTCAAATCCTGCTCTGCACGGATGGGGAAGGCTGGCATCAAGAAGAAGGTAAAGAAGCCCAAAAGCTCCATCCTGGGGATGCCGTTTACATCGCTCCTGGAATCAAGCATTGGCATGGGGCCACAAAGGATAGCTGGTTTTCCCATCTTGCCATCGAGGTGCCAGGAGAAAACACCTCCAACGAATGGCTGGAAAAGGTCAGCGACGAGGAATACAGCAATCTCTGATCCAAGGAGGTGTTCCTATAGCGATAACAATCCATATCTTTTACACCGGCAAAAACAAAAGCGCGAAGGCATTTGCAGAGGAGATGACGGATACCGGGATTGTCGATCTCATCCGGAAAGAGGAAGGCAATCTGGGATATGCGTATTTTGCTTCCTTGGATGATCCGGAAACCATCCTTCTCATTGACAGATGGAAGGATCAAAAGGCTTTGGATTTCCATCACGCTTCCAAGATGATGGTGCGGATCACGGCATTAAGAAACAAATACGACCTCAAGATGCGCGTCGAAAGGTTTGTGGATGACCTCGCTATTCCCAGCTCGGATAAAACATTCATAAGGGAGTGATGGCAGTATCAAAACGTGATATCACTATAGTAGGCTCGCGTTTGTTTGGAAAACAAAGGGCCTCTCAGAGGAGAACAACACCATGGAAAGCTCGGATTTTCTTTCCACCAAACATTGGTCGATAGAAGAGATAGCTAACACATTCCACGATGAGGATTTTGCCCACTCTTTTTGCAAGAAGACGTTCTCCGAGAACCTGAAATGGACAGTTGATGCCTTAAAAAGACGGAAGGATTTTGATCCGCAAGCATTCGATGAGGTGCTTTATAGCCCCATAAGGAAAAAAGGGATTCCTTATTCCTTGGGCTATTTCGATCGACGAATCCATTTCTCTTCAAATGACTATCGACCCACAAAACCAAGGCCATTCCAAAAAGGGAAAGACGATATTGTCTACTATTTTGCAAAGGGAAAGTTGTGCTTTGTGATGTCCGGTAACCTTTATCAAGTGGATGGAGACGAGGCGTTTTCTTTCAATGAGAAAAGTCGTTTTGTCTGTGGATCGATATTCATGGAGACAAAGAACTGGGACAGGTCGGTTTCCCTAGAGGACGGTGGGACACAACAATATGTGTTTTATACCAACACCGCTGTAAAAACCGGCGTGCTCCTATCCATGAACGCCTATAGCTTCATCGTTTCCGAATATGGGAAGAGGTTCGGATCCTGGAAAGAGAAGAATGTCATTCAAAAAGGCTTGTTCCCATTGGAAACAGCATTAAGCATCCTGAAATCCTTCCATCCCTCTTGGACCGATAAATTGGGAGAAACGATAGCAAGGGGATATCAGCTTCTGCAAGCATACGGATGGACGGTTTCGGATTAGAGACTTCTGATTTTCATCTATATCCTTTTCTCAAACAAACTACAAATTTCTATGAAACGAAAAGGATTGCTATATTATGCCTGGTTTATCTAAATAATGATCTCAGCCTTTTGAATCTTGTCTCAAGAAACAAAAGTTATAAGACATACCTTGAATCATCAGAAGGGAAATTAGAGTCCAGCTATGGCATTTCCTTTCCGAAAACATTAGTATGGATTTGCCATGGAAAACCAATTCGAGCTGGTCGGCCATCTTCAAATCCGCCATATCCGTTTTATCGTCAACAGGATTGCCTATCGCCAAATGCATGTCCACAGCGACTTCGAGCTGGCGATGCTTTTGGAAGGCAATGGCCTTTTGAAGACAGCTGCGGAAAAGATTCCTATGGTTCCTGGAGATATCGTTTTCGTCAACAGCTATGAAAGCCATGGCTACCTTGCCGCGGAAGAAAAGGAAGTCCATCCTGTTTTTCTGATCGCCCAGATTTCCTCCCATTTCCTGATGGATTACTATTCTCCGATTCGCAATACGCTTTTTACGACCGGGGACTTGAAACGCTTTTTTGATGACCAGTCCCTTTCCCTATTCCGCAATCTCTTCCTGAAGGCAGGAAGAGAATACTTCGGAAAGGAAGAAGGATTCCAATTGAGGATCATTTCCGATCTCGCCAGTCTTCTTTCCATGCTTCTTGAAAAGGTACCCCATCGTCTAGTTTCGGAAGAAGAAAAGAACCGCATGAAAAGAAGGTTCGATCGAATCCAGCGGATTCTCTCCTATGTCGACGAGAACTATTCCGGAAAAATACGCCTTGCCGATATCGCCACTAAGGAAGGAATCACTCTTCCGCACCTTTCCCATATCTTCACGGAAACATTCGGTGTTACCTTCCAGCAATACGTCCAATCCAAGCGTATGCAAAAGGCCATACGCCTGATGCAGGACAGTACGAAGACATTGACCAACATCGCTTTCGAATGCGGCTTCTCCGACCCCAAATACATGAACCGTCTCTTCCGCCAATCCTTCTCCTGCCGCCCACGGCAATACCGAGAGAAGGGGAAGAAAGGCATGCTGGAAGCCTCTTTCCTTCCCTCTGTCCAGAAGGAAGAGTTCCTTTCAGACGATCTGGCCATGGGAAAAATAAAAGGCTATATCGAGAAGAAGAATCCTACCTGTTAGCTATCCCCATTGGAAAAGCATTAAAGGAACAAAGTCGGTCATCCTCAATAGAGAAAAGCCAGAGCAATAGTATTTATAAAGCGCTTACATTATCTAAAAGTCTTCATTTATGCATAAGAAAGAGAAGTATCCTTTCAAAGAAATTTATCGAAAACAAAACATTTTATATGTACAAATTTAGATTTTTTTGAAATGTGTTTTTTGATTTGTACCTTTTTGTCTTCCATTGCACCTTCCTTTAGAATCGTCTCATCTCGACAAAAAGGAGAAACATATGAAAAAACACGTCGCCCTTAGCCTTCTGACGTTGGCCTTGCTCACGACTGGCTGCGCAACAAACACGTCTTCCACGACGCCTCTACCATCGACGACTCCGGAATCACCTACCACTCCGGGAAGCACTCCGACAACACCCGGAGAGACAACAACCACACCTTCCGATCCTTCAACGCCGATCACGGTAGAAGACCATTCGGACGATATCTTCGCACTAGTCAATCAGGCGAAGGAAGCGACGAATTATACCTATGGATATCTTGATGAGAGTGGTCAGGTTCTAAGTGAGCAGCTTATCACGCCTTCCTTTATCATCGACAGTGCGACGCTTTCGGGAACTTATGCCTTGACAAGCTACGAGGATAAGACCAAGACCCTTCTCTATTCCGTCGAAAAGAATAGCGATGGTTTCCAGGTTCTCAATGCCTTGAGCTATCGGGATTCGACGACGCAGGCGGTTTCTCCTTATCATGAAACTAAGGAACTGGACTATCTGGCCCTTTTGGACCATGAGGAGGTCGATTGGTCCAACGAAGTCATCTATGAGCAGAGCGGCAATTATCTTGTCGACGATACGGGCGTCGTCACCGTCTTTGCGAGCATGTTCGGTCTTGGGGAATATCTTGACTACATCATGCGCATCTACTTCACCTATGATGCCGAAGAGGAGATGATCACCATCGGCTTTGTTTCCAACTACATGGATACGGATGGAACGGCAAGTACCCTCATCGAAGGAACGAAGGGTTACATAAAGAACGTCGGAAAGACAGCTTCCGAGGAAGCCAAGGCTTTCGCGGATTCCTTCACGCTTTCCGATACCCGCCTGACAAAAGAGAACCTTTCCTACCTGACGGGCGATCTTGTGACCTATGACAGCAATCTGACCATTTACCTGGACGATACCTTCTATTCCCAGCCGTCCCTTGCTAGCTTCCAGTACGATCTCAAGGGCAATCGCTATCGCATCGTGGATTCCTCTTCCGGTGTCAGCGAGGATGAGAGCTATTATGCAAAGGATGAGGATGGCACTCTGGTCGAGCAGTTCATCGGGCCGGACAACACTCTCCAGGAAGTCTCCCAAGGCGTCAACTATTCTGTTCCGGATTTCCTTGCGACCATCGACTACAACGCCTTCGTGAAGACAGGAGAGAACACCTATCGCTACTATGGCTACCAGTATGACAACCTCGTCAAGACCATGACCGGTGCCGTGGATGGCATGGGTATCGTCACCCAGATGACGGCAACGACGGATAGCCAGGGTCAATTGACTTCGATAACGGCCCGTTCCAGGGATGTCATCGTCACCGAAAGCGGCATGGACAGAATCTTCCATTACGAGATGAAGCTCACCTTCAAGGAAGGAGAGGCAATCGAGGAGGTCCAGGCCTACAAGGATCCTGCGGATGCCAAGATCGAGGCAGCCCTCAATCGTTTCCAGTCCACGGATGGCTATTCCATCACGACCTATCGGGCAGACAATACCAAGGTCACCTCGACATGGACGATCAGGGGCGACATCGCCCTCTTGGACGAATACGTTCCCAATACCGCGCCGGGCTCGGGAAACGAATACTACCATTCCTATTCCGGATACGCCTATGATCCGGAAACCGGCCTTGTCACACCTTTCCGGGTCAATGACGAGAACGTCGCCAAATATTATGCCGATGGCGAAGAAGGCTATACCTCCATCGACGACTTCTTCGGCTTGACCTCCCTCTCCGCCGAAGTCCTTGCCTTCAAGGAGAATTCCGCAAGCATCATCGTTCCCAAGGACAAGGTTCATATTCTCGACACCGCCCTTCCGATTGGCCCCAACGGGGACTTCGCCCTCGAAAGGACCTTGGAAATCACCTATGACGAAAGCAAGGCGGCACTGACAGGCTATACCTATAAGACCGATGGCCTTGGAACGGACAAGGCCGAGATAAAACTTGGCACAAGCCTTCCCGAGACGATCGACTTCTCCGCCATCCAGACACCCTTCGTTGCCCCGACGACATGGAAGGAAGGCTGCCCGGAAATCTATGAGGCGATGAAGGCAAAGAAGTGGATCGGCGACTCCGTCGATGAAATCCCCTATCTCTACGATCCCGTCCTCAACGATACCTGGTTTGCCGGAAATCCCGATGGCTACATCGAATTCCCGATCAACAACACCTATGCCTCCTCTACCGGCAGCGAATACAACGTCGCCTATGTCGACAAATACATCGACCTTCTCTTCGAGAAAGGCTATAAGATCGGCCAAAGTGAACCGGGCTATGAACGCTATGGAAAGGAAGGTTTGCCCTTTGTCATCATGATCGACTCCAAGGGCGCTACCGGCATGATCCAGATCTCTATCCGTGACGCTTCCGTCATGCCCTATATCCCCGTCACCGATTCCGCTGAAGAATAGATCCTTCCACAAAAAGACAAAAGGAGATACCAAAAATGAAAAGAAAGAAAACGCTCCTCTCCTTGCTGGTTCTGGGATTCACCTTGATTGGTTGCCAAAACCAATCTTCTTCCACGACCCCTGCTCCGGCGTCGGAGACAACACCCACCCAGACGACTCCACCTTCCATCACAAGCCCCTCGACGCCGACAAGCTCCACCACGACTCAAACACCGACAACACCTACGATGCCTTCTTCTTCAACGTCAGAGGAAACCACAACGACAACAGGACCAAGCAGCACAAGTAGCGAAGATTCTTCTTCGACCACTTCCAGCAGCGTAGAAGGAAACGTCATTCCTGTCGACCTTATCGGCACATGGGAAGGAAACGATGGCAGTGCCTTCTATCGCCTTGTCATCGATGAGGAAAAGCTCGTTCTCAACAACGTCCAGGGTGAGGTCATCGAGAATTTCAGAGAGATCGATGGCGGTTATCGAGGAAAGGTCGCTTTCCAGGAAACGACTTACATCGTTGACTACTTCCAGTCTCCCTACGATAGTTCCGTCTACGTCCAATTGGCCAAAGGCCAGGAAACATTCAAGCTGTATAACGATGGCAAATTCCACGGCCTTTCGCTTCCGGATGCCTTCAAGGGAACATGGGAAGGCATCAACCTTGAGGACACCAGTCAACCGGACAAGTTCTACACGATCATCGTCGACGAGAGCGGAAACCTCACCATGGATTCCACGAAGGCGACGATCTGGACATATCAGTCCGCTTCCCTTTCCTGCCGTGCGGAAATCGATGGGAAGTTCTACACCATCGCCATCATTTCCAATCAACTCAGCGTCCAAAGCGATGATGGAACCTTCACGGCCCTCATGGACAAGAAGGAAGAGGAAACTCCCGACGATCCCCAAAGTGCAACCTATCTTCCGGAAGACGATATCTGGTTTGGTACCTGGACGGATGGAACGCATACCTTAACCGTCTCGAAAGAGGGAATCTGGACCCTGGATGGCAAGGAGGCCGAATACATCAAGGCTGAGGGAAGCTATATTACCATCCGCTTCGACATGAAGGAGACACAGACTTCGTATTATCTCTCCCTTACCGAGATTGAAGGCAAGACATGCGTCAAGGTCGAAGCCCTCCAGTCCCAAGACCCCTGGATTTTGGAAAAGGAGATCATTCCCCTTCCTGCAGAATGGGTCGGCACATGGCGTGGAAAGGATGCTTCCGATAAGGAACATACCTTCATCGTCCAGGAGGACGGAAGCTTCCTTCTTGACGATGTCAAAGGCTCTGTTTACGAAGTCGACTCCTTTGGTGTCTATACGCTTATTGTGAACGGCGAGGAATACAAGACAAACACGATTTCGGAGACGAAGGTCCAGATTTTCTCCATGACGTCCTCCTTCAGCGTCACCTTCGAAAAGGAACAGGAAATCGTCAAGGAACCGATTGAGATCCCGGAGGTCTTCTTGGGAACCTGGGAAGGAAGTATCGATGATGTTTCCTTTGTCCTGACATTCAACGAAGATGATACCTTCCTCTTCAACGACACATTGACGGAACTGGATAGCCTGGAGGAGTCCGAGGACGGCACTCTTTCGGGAACGTTCACCGTCGATGATGTCCTCTACACCTTTAGCTACGTCAAGCAGACTGCGACGGAAAGGGAGCATGTCCTTTTAGCCTTCGATGAGCAGGAAGTCCTTCTCAATAAGAAACTCATAGCTGTTTCCGTCACCATTCCGGAAGAGCTTATCGGTGAATGGAAGAGCACCGATACGACACCCCGTGCGCTTGTCGTCGATGAAACCTCTGTCACCCTCGATGGAACACAAGGTATCTTCCTGACGGATTTCGTCACAACGGATGAAGGCGACTATGAAGCGACGATTGCCTTCGACGGCATTGAATACACCATTAAGTATGGTGACCAGGGTTTCGGTCCTCGTATTTGGCTTGACGCTACAACGACGTCATCCGGTTATCATGGCATCTTCAAAAAAGAAGAAGTCGTCGAGGAACCCGTCGAACTCCCTTCCTTCCTCGTTGGAACATGGACAACAAGCGATGAGAGCTACACGCTCGTGATTGGCGAGGATAGCTCCGTGACCCTCAACAAAAAGACCGCCGAAAAGGTCGATGCCTACACGGAAAACGATAGCAGCAGCGGTTTCTTCTTCTTTACCTTGGAAGGGACGCGATATCGGGTGAACTATGAGAACACTATCTCGGAAACGATCAAGCTGATCGATCAGTCTTATACCATCCCCCTTCAAACGATGACCCGGAAAGCAGAAGAGAGTGGCGAGGAAGAAAATCCAAGTGGTCTTCCCGCTGGCCTGATAGGAACATGGACCGGAACCGATCCGTATACCAATAACACTTGCGTTGTCGTCGTTTCTTCCGATGGCACTACGACAGTGGATTGACAGACTGCCTCGACCCCAGTGGAATGAGTAGAAATAGGCAGCGGATACTACGTCTTGGAAGGCACTTTTGGCGATCATTCTTGGAAATTTAGCTATTACCCAATCCTAGGAGAAATCACGGCCCAAACAACCGATGACTATGGCGCTTACTTCCTCAGGAAGCTCAGCAAGGCGTAATACCTCTATTTGATCCACTGGCTGTCATCTTAAAAGGATGGCAGCTTTTTTGATTGAAAAAGGAAAGCCAACTTCAGCTTTCCCTATGGATTCGTATTAAAGACGGGGATCAGAACGGTTGCCACCCCTGCTCGATGGCCCAATAGATTCCAAGACCGAAGAGAATTGCCGTCAGGACAAGGACGATGATGGAGATGACAAGGCCGATGATGCCACACACCTTTCCGACCTTGGCGTAGTTTTCGTATTCCTTCCGTCCTTTTGCGAAGACAAGGCCGATGATACCGAAGATCAAGCCGATTGTCGGACCGCCGAAAATGAAGACGCCTCCGCCGAGGCCGCAGATGATGGACAGGACACCGAAGAGAAGCGAGAGGACGGAGAGCGTCTGCTCATTGTCCTTCTTCTTCCTTTGGGCATTGATGCTTTCGGGACTCGGTTGGGGTGTTGTAGAAGAGGGGATGTCATTCACCTTCTTTCCACAATTTGGGCAATAGCCGTCTTCTTGCGAGCCGAGGTCCTTTCCGCAATGGGGACAATACATGGAAAATCCTCCTATCGAGGCTATTATAGGATTTTCACAGGCGATGTAAATGCCTGGATTCCTTTCCTCCTTTGTGGAACATTCCTTCGTCCTTATTTATAATATTTGGGTTGTTTATGAATCTCAGAGGAGGGACCATGACTTTTGACAACATCTCGTGGGACGAATACTTCATGTCGATTGCGATCCTTTCGTCCCTGCGCAGCAAGGATCCCAACACCAAGGTCGGTGCCTGCATCGTTTCCGACGAGCACAAGGTCCTTTCCCTTGGATACAATGGGATGCCGACAGGAATAGACGACAAGAAGATTCCCTGGGGAAGGGAAGGAAACAGGCTTGAGACGAAATATCCCTATGTCTGCCATGCCGAGCTCAATGCCATCCTCAATTCCAACCACAATCTCAAGGGATCGACGCTTTTTGTCACCCTCTTTCCCTGCAACGAATGCACGAAGGCCCTTATCCAGGCCGGCATCAAGAAGATCGTCTATCTTTCCGACAAGTATCACGATTCGGAAGACGAAGTCGCGGCGCGAAAGATGCTCGACATGGCGGGCATCGTCTATGTTCCCTATGAGGGAAGAAAGCCGGAGATCCATTTCTAGATGACCTTCAAGGACAAATCCTCCTTCCCCCTCCGCAAGAGCCTGGTGGCGACTGTCGTCATCATCCTCTGCTATCTGATGGTCTTGATTCTGCTTTACGGCATCGTCAATTCCACCAAGTTCGAATACGGAGGTATCGTCTTCGGTATCTGGGGTGGTCTTCTGGGCCTGTCCCTTGTCGGCTATTGGGCCTATCGTATCGTTGTCTATATCAAGGACAGAAGAGATGAGAACCAAGGAAAAAGAGACTGAACTGCTAAAAAGGGATCCTGCGATTAACGAGGATTCCGCCATATGCCTCAAGGGCTTGACCTTCTCCTATGAAAAAGGCCATCCCTGCCTGAAGGACGTCACCTTCGATATCAAGAAAGGTGAGCATGTTTCCGTGATCGGACACAATGGTTCGGGAAAGTCGACCCTTGCCAAGCTGATCGATGGCATCCTTGCCCAGGACAAGGGAGAGATCTATCTTTTCGGCGTAAGGATGACGGATGACAATGCCGTCCTTCTCAGAAAGGATATCGGCCTTGTCTTCCAAAACCCCGACAGCCAATTCATCGGGGCGACCGTCCGGGACGATATCGCCTTCGGTCTTGAGAATGCCTGTGTCCCGACAAAGGACATGGAAGGAATCATCAAGGACTGTGCCCAGAAGGTCGGGATGCTCGACTATCTTAACAGCGAGCCTTCCAATCTTTCCGGTGGCCAGAAACAGAGGGTGGCTATCGCCGGAGCCATCGCCAGGCACCCCAAGATCCTGATTCTCGATGAGGCCGGGGCAATGCTTGACCCACGGGGAAAGAAGGATATCCAAGGCATCATCGCAAAGAGGAAGAAGGAAGACAAGGACATGACCATCATCAACATCACCCACGAGATCGACGAGGCCTATGGTGCCGATCGGGTCCTTGTCCTTTCCCAGGGCTGCCTTGTCATGGATGACAAGCCTTCCGTCGTCTTCTCTCGGGACGAGGAGCTCAAGGCTATCGGCCTGGACCTTCCCTTCGCCCACAAGCTCATCCACGCGCTCAATGACAGAGGCTTTCCGGTTTCTTCCGTCGATGACGAAGAGGAGTTGATAAAGCAAATATGCCGATAGAGCTAAAGAACATCTTTTATACCTATGACAAGGGTTCTCCCAATCAAAAGGAAGCCCTGAAGGATATCAACTTGCTTTTTGAGGACCACTGCTATACGGCCCTCATCGGAAAGACGGGCTCCGGAAAGTCGACCCTCATCCAGCATCTCAATGGCCTTCTTCTTCCCGATTCCGGAAGCATCGATATCTGCGGCCAGGTCATCGACATGACCTTGGTCTACAAGACGAAGAAAGGCCAACAGGTCGTCGACGAAAAGGCGATGAAGAAGAAGCACAAGAAGAAGCTCAAGGAAGTCAAAGCCCTGCGCAAACGGGTCGGCCTCGTCTTCCAGTTCCCGGAATACCAGCTTTTCGAGACGACGGTACTGGAGGATGTCTGCTACGGGCCGAAGAACTTCGGTTCCTCCGTTGAGGAAAGCCAGAAGAAGGCCAAGGAAGCCTTGGCACTCGTGGGAATTCCCGAACGCTACTATTCCCGCTCTCCCTTTGAGCTCTCCGGTGGGGAAAAGCGCCGTGTCGCTATCGCCGGTATCCTTGCCATGAAGCCGGATGTCCTCGTCCTTGATGAGCCGACGGTGGGCTTGGACTGCCGCGGAGAGGAGAGTCTTCTTGCCCTTCTAAGGAAGATCTACGATTCCGGGACTTCCATCATCCTTTCCACGCACAACATGGATGTCGTTCTCAAGCACTGCAAGAAGGCTGTCGTCTTGGAGGATGGAAGGATCGTGTCGATCTCTACGCCCTTGGAGCTTTTTGCAAGCGGGAAGTACCTTGCCGACTCGGCAATCGAACCGCCGAAGGTCTTCTCCTTCGCCCAGAGGCTTATCCAGAACGGCCTTCCTATCGACCTGTCCCGCGTGAAGGACTGCTCTAGCCTTGCCGAGGAGATCCTCCGCGTCAAAGGAGGGAAGAGAGCATGACAATGACCCTTGGAAAGTTCAACAACTACGATACCCCGATCCATCGCATTGATCCGCGGATCAAGCTGATTTCCCTTATCGTCCTTCTTGTTTCCGTCTTCCTTTCCTATGGGACGCCTTATATGAACCTGGTCGTCTATGGTGGCATCTTCGTCCTGCTCTTCATCCTGACGATCGTCGCCCACACAAGCTTCCTCCTCCTCTTCCGCTCGCTCAAGGCGTTGTGGATCATGATCCTCTTCCTTCTTGTGCTGAACATCTTCCTTCCGAGCACGGTGACCCAGGAGAGCATGGTCTTGTTCACCGTAGGTTCCGTCAGCGTCCATCTTTCGACCGTCATCAACGTTTGCTATATCCTTCTTAGGCTCATTCTTGTCCTGATGATGACCAATATATTCACCTCGACCACCAAGCCGATGGACATGACCTATGCCTTAGAATGGCTTTTTTATCCTTTGTCCCTTATCCATTTTCCCGTCCACAAACTGGCGATGACGATCTCCCTTGCCCTCCGCTTCATCCCCTATCTCTTCGACAAGACAAACCAGATCATGAAAGCCCAGGCAAGCCGTGGGGTCGACTATCATCAGGGGAAGTTCAAGGACAAGGTCAAGGCCATCGTCTCGACCATCATCCCGCTTTTCCTCTCCTCCTTCCAGGTTTCCGGAGAGCTTGCCGATGCCATGGAGGCCAGGGGCTATGATCCCGATGCCAGAAGGACGCGCTATCGGGCCTATTTCTGGTCTTTGAGGGATACGATTGCCACCATCGTCGTCCTCCTTTTCCTTGCCGGGATGATCACTCTGGCTGTCCTTCATCCGGACATGTTTGCCGCCATGGGGCTTGACCTTCCGCGATGACGATCCTTATCCGCTGTGCCTTCTCGGGGGAGCATTTCCATGGCACCCAGAAGCAACCCGACAAAAGAACCGTCCAGGGGGAGTTTGAAAAGGCCTTGTCCGTCATCCACGACCAGAAGGTAAAGACGGTCATCGCCTCGCGCCTGGATAGTCAGGTCAATGCCTTGGATTTCGCCCTTTCCTATGCTGTCCCTTCCCTTCCCTTTGATACGGACCATCTCCACTACTATCTCCGGCGCGTCCTTCCGAAGGATATCGTTATCCATAAAGTCCAGATAGTCGAGGATTCCTTCTCGGCCCGCTTTAGTTGCCTGGGGAAGACCTATCTCTACCAGATCCAGAACGGGAAAAGGCATAATCCCCTTTGGAATACCTTTACCTATTCTCCTATCCTTCCCTTGGATGAAGGCCTTTTAAGGGAGGCCGGAGAGCTCTTTGTGGGAAAGCATGACTTCCGTCAATTTGCGACCCCGGAAAAGAAGGACGAGAACACGATTCTGACTCTCTCTTCCTTCGCCATGGAAAAGGTCGACGACATCCTCCAGATCCGCTTCCATGGGAAGAGCTTCTTGCGTTACCAGGTGCGCTTCCTTGTCGGGAGCATGATCGAGCACGCTTTGGGCATCCTTTCCCTTGAGGATATCCAAAGGCTTCTAGAAGGTGAGAAATTCCGCTTTCGGAAACTCAAGGCCGAGCCGCAGGGATTGACGCTGCAAAGGCTTTACTACAAGGGGGAGGGCCCTTTTTCTGTCACCCCTCTTTCGGATAGGGAAAAAGCGATATAATAAGGAATTGTCCATGGCCAACGAAAAACAGAAATTCCTTGCCGTCCTGAAGAAGTATTTCCGGAAGGACGAGATCTGGCTCGTTCCGAACATCCTCTGCTATGTCCGGGTCCTTTTCATCGTCCTTTTCCTCGTCTTCTATCTGGTCCCGATCGACATCGCCGGAAACGAATATGCCAATGTCTATCTGGCCTGTGCCATGATGGTCATCGCCAGCTATACCGACTTCCTGGATGGCTTCATCGCCAGGAAGTTCAACCAGACATCGGAGCTGGGAAGGATCATCGATCCCATTTCCGACAAGATGCTCCAATGCGCCGTCGCTTCCGCCCTCTGTGCCAAGCTATGGCAGTTTCCGATGGTATGGGCAATGTTTGCCATCTTCGTCTTCAAGGAATTCATCATGTTCTGCGAGCTCTTCCTGATGGCCGCCAAGGGCAAGTCGTTCCAGAAAGCCCACTGGTACGGAAAGCTTTCGACCTTCATCTTCTATCTGGTCTTGGGAACCTTGCTTGTCGGTTCGCCCTTTGTCATCGGGTTGACGGATTCCGCGACGGTCGACAACTTCATCAACATCCTCTGTGCCATTGCCATCGCCGTCCTTTCCTTCGCCCTTGTCATGTATCTCATCCTTGCCTATAGGATCGTCAAGAGCGAGCCCGAGGAAGTCCTCGTCGAAGAAAAGGAAGACAAGGAGGAAGGAAAATGATCAAGATCTATCTCTCCCCGAGCTGCTCCAGCTGCCGCAAGGTCAAGGCGTGGTTCCAGCAGCAGAAGATTCCCTTTGTGGAAATCAACATCCTCAAGCACGAGATCACAGAAGAGGAACTCAAGGACATGCTCATGAAATCCCTGGATGGGACGGACGACATCATCTCCAAGAGAAGCAAGATCATCAAGGAGCAGAACGTCGATGTCGATTCCATGTCCGTCAAGGAACTCCTCGATTTCGTCCGCAAGAACCCGACCGTCTTGAAAAGGCCGATCATCGTCGACGATTCCAAGATCCAGGTCGGCTACAACCAGGACGAGATCGAGATCTTCGAACGGGCCAAGAAGGTCGCCCGCGAAGCCTGCGAGGAATGCCCTATCGCCGACTGCGACCATAAATTCTAGACAAGGCGCTTCAAGGCATGGTGAAAGCCGTGCCTTTTTCTGTGGGAAGGAGTCGGCCAATTCCCATATTGACAGGAAGGTTTTTTCTAACCTTTCCTTTCACCATATAAAATGGCCGCCTTTTGAGCGGCCGTGAATCTATATTCGGAAGATGTCTGTCTACTTGGAGCCGATGGCAGCGTTGATGGCCCTTGTTTCCTTGGAGAGGGTGTTGAGGACGAAGGGAATCTCGTTTGCCTCGCAGAGAAGGCGGAGCGTGTCCTGGGACTTGTGGGCGGAATCGGAATCGCACTCCAATTCATAGTCGACCTGTCCGGAGTAGGTGTTCTTGGAGACGTCGATGACGGTATCACGGAAGGTGCACTCCTCTCTCTCGGTCGTAAGCTGGGCGAGGATCTTGAGGCTGTCGACGGGGATGTGGAGAATGCCCAAGAAGTCCTTGATGTCGCCTTCGGGGAAGAGGTTCTCGTGGATGAGGCTCTTGGCGTCCTCGCTGTTGAGGACCTGGTTCTTCTCCAGAAGTCCTTCGGCCATCGGGGCCTTCATGGTCAAGGTGAACTGGTTCTTCACTTCCCGGATACGAAGGATCATGCCGTAGGTCTTGAGGATCCTGTCGGCCGAATCCAGATAGTAGTTCGTCTGGGTGACGACATTGCCGCTGAGTTTCAGGGCGTTGACGATCTTCACGTACGATTCTTTCGTCAGAAGTACCTTCGCTTCAATTTCAATATTGTTGCTGGCCATTATTGAAATCTCCTTTGTAGTATCTATGATACAATAGGATGCGGAAAATAGAAAGACAAAAGCGCCCATGGAACCTTGCTCGTTCGCACTTGTTTCCTACCATCGGCTGAAGGACGTTTCCACCCTGGACAGGCTTTGCCAGACGCTTCTGGATCACGGCTTCACCCTCGATGAGGAAAACCCGGATCTTGTCCTGGTCCTGGGCGGTGACGGCTCCTTTCTCCGCGCCATAGACGAACATAATGGGAAGGGAAGCTACCTTCTTATCAATACGGGCCATCTCGGCTTCTATGCCGACTACGGTATCGAGGAGATGGATGACTTCCTTGATGACATCCTAAGCAAGGAACCTCTGTATGAGAGCCTTCCCCGTCTTGCCTATGTTTCCCAAAGGACGGAAAGCCTTGCCACAAGCGACATCGTCGTGCAGGCGGAAAAGACGATCGACCTGACGCTCTATCTCAATGGCCGTCTTCTCTGCTCCACAAAGGCAAGCGGCATCGTCATCGGGACACCGGCTTCTTCGACGGCATACCTAGGAAGCCTTCTCTCCCCGGCGATTCCGACCTCTTCGGACATCTACCAATATGCCCTCATCGCCCCGGTGCGGAACAGGCTCTATCCCAATCCCATCGACAAGGCCGTTCTTTCCAAGGACGATGTCCTTGAGATCGAGGTAAAGGGAAAGGCCTCCCTCCACTTGGATGGGATGAGGAAAGCCGATGCCATTTCCGAGACATTCCAGGTCGCGCTGCGGAAGAGCGACCCGCTGCATCTGATCCATTTCCGTCCGCGTGACAATCTTCAGAGAATCCTACGGTCCGTTTCCGGAATAGAGGAGGAATAAACATGGAGACCTATGTCATCGTCCTTATCGCTGTCTTTTCGGCCTTGGGAGCTATCCTGATTGCCACAGGCATCGTCCTCTTGGTCCGCCACCTGATCCACAAGAAGCAGGATAGGATCGTGGACGAGAAGGTCAAGAGCTCGGCAAAGGAGCTCTCCGACAAGTTCGGCGGACGGGACAACATCGTCGAGATCACCCAAAGGGGATCCCGTGTCATCGTCAGCGTTCGGGATCCGCTCAAGGTCCACAAGGAGGAGATCACCTCCGCTCTGGATTCGGTCATGTTCATGGACAAGAAGATCGTCTTCGTCATCGGAACCAAGAGCGAGCTCTTCAAGACGCTCCTTGAGGAAAACGTCGGCAAGACGAAATAGTTTGTAAAATCCAGAACCATCGTCTAAAATAGCCTAGAGGCCAAGAAAAAATGTTAAAGAGAACAAAGTTTGCCATCTGGTCCACGATCGTCCTTCTCGTCATCGCCGCCGCCATCGGTGCCATTGTGCTCTTCGTGCTGTAGAAGAGAGGACCTTTTATCTGTCAGGAAATGAAAAGCAGCCTTTTTGGGGCTGCTTTTTGCTTCTCTAGAGAATCTTCAGTTCCTTAAGGTCCTTTTCGATCTCACGGACGGGGAAGCCCATGATGTTCTCGGCGTAGCCTTCCCTTATCTCGGAATGGATGTATTCCCGATCCTGGACGCCGTAGCTTCCGGCCTTGTCCATGGGGCTTTTGGTATCGACATAGCGCCAGATCTCCTCATCGCTCATCGGAGCGATATAAAGACGGGAGGTGACGATTCCTTCCTTCAAGATCCTGTCGTCCTTTTGGATGACATAGCCCGTCAGGACCTCATGCTCATTCGACTGCAGCTTCTTGAGCGTCTGATAGGCGTCTTCCCTATCCTTGGGCTTGCCGAGCTGCTTGCCCTCAAAGACGACCATCGTATCGGAGGCGATGACGACATCTCCTTTTCTTTTACTGGAGATGTCCTTGGCTTTTCCTTCGGCTTCCAGAAGGACGAGTTTGGCGCAGTCCTTTTCGTGTATCGTGCGTTCGTTGAAGTGGCTCGGCATGGTGAGGAAGGGGATGTCCTTCAGGATCCTTGCCAGGAGTTCCTTCCGGCGAGGCGATTGGCTAGCGAGGACGATCATTTGACCAGTTCCTTGCCGTTGATGCTTTCGGCAGAGTAGGTGAGGATGACGGGGATGACCATCGGGGTGCGGTGGGCCTCGCGATAGAGGAAGTGGGCGGTGATGGTGCGGACGGTCTGCTTGATGTCGGCGTAGGTCACCTTCTTGCCGGAGTTCATGAGCCTCTGGATTTCAAGGCCGATGACTTCGGAGGCTTTCTTCTGCAGGCCTCTCTTGTTGGCGGAGATGAAGCCCTTGCTCTCCACGATTGGTGTGGAGACAAGACGGCTTGCCTTGGGGTCGATCATCAGATAGACGCCGACCATGCCTTCCGCAATCAGGGTGGAGCGGTCGCGGAGGACGGAGGTGGAGATGGAGACAGGGGACTTGCCGTCGATATAGATGGCATCGGCAGGGACCTGTCCGCCGGAGATGACCTGGTGGTTGAGAAGGATGAGGACGTCGCCGTTTTCGCAGACGAAGGTGTGGTCCTTGTTCATGCCGCACTCACAGGCGATGTCGGCGTGGAGCTTGAGCATGCGGTATTCGCCGTGGATCGGCATGAAGTACTTGGGCCGGGCCAGCTTCTGGAGAAGGCGCATTTCCTGCTTCGAGGCATGGCCGGAGGCGTGGAGATTGGTCAGGACGGAATTGGTGACGACCGTCGCGCCAAGACGGGTCAACTGGTTGATGACGCGGTTGATGGAGGCCGTGTTTCCGGGAATGACGGAGGAGGAGAAGACGATGGTATCCCCGGGAAGGACGTGGATGTCGCGGTGGTCTCCCCTGGCGATACGGGCAAGGACGGCCATCGGCTCGCCCTGCGTTCCGGTGCAGAGGATGCAGACCTGGTCCGGGGAAAGGTGCTTGAGGTCCTCCGGATCGGCAAGGGATTCGTCAGGGACCTTGATATAGCCGTATTCCCTGGCGGCCTCGACGTTGGACATCATGGAACGGCCGAAGATGACGATCTTCCTCTTGAAGCGGATGGCCGTCTCGATGATCTGCTGGATACGGGAGATGTTGGAGGAGAAGGTGGAGATGATGAGCCTGCCGCTGGCCTCGGAGAAGACATCGGCGATACCCTTGATGACCGTCCTTTCGGAGGAGGTATAGCCCTCCTTCTCGGCGTTCGTGGAATCGGCCATCAGAAGGTCGATGCCCTCGTCGCCAAAGCGGGTCAGCTTGGAGAGGTTGAAGTCAGCATCAACAGGGGTGAGGTCGATCTTGAAGTCGCCCGTCTCGACGATGGTGCCCTGGGGCGTATGGATGTAGAGGCCGAAGGAATCCGGGATGGAGTGGGTGACATGGTAGAACTCGACCTTGAAGTCCCCGGCCTTGACGATCGTGTCCTCATCGTACTGGATGAGCTTGGTGTTGGTGCGGATGCGGTTGTCCTCAAGCTTGTGGCGGATGAGGGCGCAGGCGATCTTCGGGGCATAGATGATGGGGACATCGACGGACTGAAGGAGGAAGGGAATGCCGCCGATGTGGTCCTCATGGCCGTGGGTGATGATCATGGCCTTGATCTTGCTGGCGTTTTCCTTGAGATGGGTGAAGTCCGGGATGATGTAGTCGATGCCGGGCATGCTGTCCTCGGGAAACATGACGCCGCAGTCGATGATGAGGATGGAGCTGTCATTCTCGATGCAGTAGAGGTTCTTTCCGACCTCGCCAAGACCGCCGAGGGCATAAATCTGCACAGGGGAACTCAATAGGCTTTTGGATTCAGACATAAATTCTTTATCTCCTCGAATAAAACATTGTGAATTTTCCTCAAAAGGAAAACCGAAAGTGCTGTTATTGTAATGACTAAACCCGCTCTATTACAAGATAAGGACGAAGAAACCGCTAACAGAATGACAAAAAACTAGATGGCGACCGCATCGGGATCGGCCTTGAAGGGATCCTTGGGGTCGATCCTGTCGTAGTAGAGAATGCCATCGAGATGGTCATACTCGTGCTGGAAGACGATTGCCGGATAGCCGACAAGCTTCAGGGTCACGTCCTGTTGGCTGACGGCGTCATAGCCCTGGATAGTGATGCGGAAATAGCGGTAGACATGTCCTTGGACATCCTCGGGGACGGAAAGGCAGCCTTCCCCGCCTTCCAGATAGGCCTTCTTGACGGAGGAGGAAAGGATCTTGGGGTTGACCAAGCCGTACTCATAGGTCTTTTCCTTGTCGATGAGATAGATGGCAAAGAAGCGCTCCGGAATGCCGATCTGGGGCGCGGCAAGGCCGACACCCGAACGGATCTTGTGTTCCTTGGCGTATTCCTCGTCCTGGGAGAGCTTGAGGTATTCGATCATGTCGAGGATGGTCTCTCTCTTTTCCTCGTCCAGGGGAAGGGTGACTTCCTTGCACTTCTCATGGAGAAGCTTTTCCTTGTCCGTGTGGATCTTGAACTTTTTCATGGTCTCTATTCTAGCATCTTTCCAAGCGATGCCTGCTGGGTATGATATATAATCATGGCATGGACAGCAAGCAATTCATCGAAAAAGAGGAAGACATCACAAAGGCAATCCTCTCCTCGGATATCTATCTTCAAATGAAGGCCCTCTCCCAGGAAATCGATGCCAATGACGAAATCCGCGCCCTGGCCGAGGAAAGGGACGATCTCTATTTCCAGTCCGCCAATGAACGGGACGAGAAGAAAAAGAGGGAAATCCTCATCAAGGCCAAGGAGAAGGACGACAAGATCCAATCCTTTGACATCGTCAAGGAATACAACATGCTTTATCGAAAGCTCAGAAAAATCCTCAACCACATGACGGATAGCATCTCGGAGATACTCAGATGATTCGTATCGGGGCAGGCACGCACAAGGGACTCTTCCTGAAGGTCCCGCAGAGCAAGAACACTAGGCCGACGATGGACAAGGTCCGCCAGGCCATCTTTTCCGCCATCAAGGACAAGAGCGTCAATGCCGTCGTCCTCGATCTTTTCGCCGGCAGTGGCTCCATGGGCATCGAGGCCCTTTCCCGCGGGGCCAGGAAGTGCTACTTCGTCGACAGGGACAGGCTCACCTTCAAGACCCTGCGGGAGAACGTCCTTTCCCTCAACGAGGACAAGAACAAGTACGAGCTCTTCCTGACGGACTATCGGCTCTATCTCAAGAAGAGCAAGGATATCCGCTACGATCTTGTCTTTCTGGATCCGCCCTATCGCTTTACCATCGATCCGGACATCATCCGCTATCTTCTAGAAAACGACCGTCTCAACGAGGATGCCGTCATCGTCTCCGAGCAGGACTATGCCAACGAGGAAATCCCCGGCCTGTCGATGAAGGAATACCGCTATGGCCAAAAGCACGTGGCCATCTACAGGAAGGAGAAAACAGCATGAGAATCGCCTGCTATCCGGGATCCTTCGATCCCCTTACCGTCGGCCATGTCGATGTCGCCCTGAGGGCCAGGAAGATCTTCGACAAGGTCATCATCCTGATTGCCAACAATCCCAAGAAGGAAAACGCCTATCTCTTCAATGCCAAGGAGCGTGTCCTTCTGGCCGAGGAAACCTTCAAGGGCTATGACGGCTTTGAGGTGGCGATGACAGACGGCCTTGTCGTCCGCAAGGCAAAGGAACTGGGGGCTATCGCCCTCATAAGGGGATTGCGTGCCGTCACGGACTATGAAGCCGAATACCAGATGCATGAGGTCAACGAATACCTCGAACCATCCATCGACATGGTCTATCTCATGTCCCATCGCGTCCAGGCCTTTGTCTCCTCCAGCAACATCAAGGAGATGTTCTTTGCCGGCGCCGATATCTCCGATCTTGTCCCAAGGCCCATCTACGAGGCAATGCTCAAGAAGAGAAAGCAATCCTGAAGCCATTCACGGATACAAGAAAAGCCGGCCCGTCGGGACCGGCATTTTTGTTGTGCTCTTTAGTTTGTTCCTTTCCAGAGCCAGATGTTGTAGATATCCTGGAGCATCTTGGAGACATCGTCCCTGTTGGTGACAGAGAGGCTTCCCATCTGTCCGATGAAGACCTTCGTGGGTTCATAGGAACCCGTGCTTCCGATAGCTCTCGTATACTGGACGACAATCGGAGTCGGGACGGTCGTCTTGGCAGCGATGACATCCTGGATGATGGCTTCCTCGTTGGTGTCGGAGAAGCTGGAATTGTGGTAGTAGTCGGGAAGATTGTAGTAGACCGGGGCCAATTCGTTGATGAGGATGTTCTGCTGATCCAGCGTGATGTAGTCGTTCTCATAGCCCTTGGTGTCTTTCCCTTCCTTCTCGGAGCAGGCTTCCTCGTCACCAGGGACCCAGCCGACGTTGAGGCTGAAGAACTTGAGGTTGGCATTATACTGCTCGTTGAAGGTGTTGTACCAGGATTCGATATAGCCTTCCATGCTGCTGCAGTTGGCGCAGTTGTCCTTGTAGACGAGAAGGACGAAGCCCTCAAGGCCGCTGTCGGCATTGACGGCACCATTGGTATTGCCGATACCGCCCTTGCACTCGTCGCTCTTGCCAGGGATGTATTCATTCGTCAGCTTGTCGTATGTGATCTGGTGGCTTTCGTAGAACTGGGAGTCGCTCTCCGTCGGGATGGCACGGATGATGTACGGAATGGAAACGACGACGGCCACGACGACACCGACGATCAAAAGGACCTGAAGCCAAGCGGCGGACTTGAACCATTCCCAGAACGCGACAAGATTCGCCTTGGCTTTGCTGTTCTTCCGGACTTCAGTCGAGCTCATTTGAGTCACCTCCAAATATGAATGCACACATGCAGAACTTAATTATAATACCAGAATCCGAAAAGGGATAATCGCAATTCTGGTCGGAACATCACCGGAAAATTATAGAGAAGGCCGTCAAGTCAAGTCAAGAAAGAATTAAAAAGAGGAAAAGGGTTCCTTCTCTCCCTAAAGGACTTTCCTTTTTCCATAACACGTATTGTCTTCGTGGAGGAAGAGTACTTCTGGACGTATTGTCTTTCCTCAAGCAATCGCCTATCATTCCTCATATGTGCATTAGATATAGGATTCCCCTTCCGAAGCTTCCCGAAGGAAAGGATCTTTGGGATGTCCTCTTCCTGTTGCTGATGACCCTCTTTCTTCCGCTTCTTTCCTCGGGGAGGATTGCCCTTCTTTCCCAGAATGCCTCTTCCTTTGCGACGATGGGTATCGATGTCGACTTCAAAGAGCCTTTGAATCCGGAGATCTTCTTTGTCGTCCTTCTCCTTCTCTTTGCCTTTGCCTTCTTCCTGATAAGGGATCGTCTCTCCTTGGTTTCGAAAAGGAAAGTACGTATTTGTCTTCTTGTCTTCTCCTTCTTCTTCCTTGTCCGGTTCCTTTCTGTCTTTTCCTTTCCCTATGGTGCGGTTTCCTTCCTCTTTTCCTTTGAAGGGAAGGAAGTTCCGGTTCTCTATTCGGGCTTTACGATCTATGAACGGTTCAATACCCTTCTATCGGATATCTTCCTTCTTTCCTATTTCCTGATAGCTATTCTCGTTGTTCCAACTTTCAAGAAGGAAATCATGACGCTTTTCAAGTTCCTTCTTGTTGGCTATCTTCTCTTCCTCTATGTCGCCATTTTCTATTCCTTGGTGACGGAAGGCGATGCCATTGTCCATTCCCTGCGTTTTTTCATGGGTCTTGAGGAAGAGAGAGGTTTGGATGTCCTTTCCTTTACCACCAACAGGAACGTCCTTGGTTTTCTTCTCTTCCTGGGCTTTGCTTCTTGTGTGATCCTCTTTGTTTGGGAGAAGAGCCTCTTTGCCCTTGTCTCCCTTGTCATCCTCTTCCTTTTTTCCATCCCTGTCTATAGCCGGACCGTTCTTTATTTGCTTTTGATCGGGATTGTGCTTTTCCTTCTTGTCGAGCCTTTCTTTCTCTTTCGCAAGCAAAGAAGGTGGGCTATCGCCCTTTGGTCCCTTCTTGTTGTTGGAATCATCTCGTTCCTTTTGGCTATCGGCATTCTCTGGAATGGGGATTTCCCGGCTTTCTTTTCTTCCTTGCTTAAAAAGCTTTCCGATGGCCGTACCCTTTCATCAAGGCAGGATATCCTCCTTCGTGCTTTGTCGATGCTTTCCTATCCCTACTACCTTGTCTTTGGCTATTGTCGGATTCCGTTTACGAATATCTTCTCCCTCTATCGAAATGATCCTTCCCTTTCCATCCTCAATTCCCATAATGGCCTTACGGAAACCCTATTCCACTTTGGAATCCTCGGCTGTCTTGTCGTCCTTCTTGGTATCGTCTATGTCTTCTTCCTCTGCCGGAAGATTTTCCTTCGGAAGAAGGACACGGGACTTGTCTTTCTTCTTCTTGCCTTGATGCAAGGAATCTATGCGATGTCGGAACCCCGCTTCCTGTTCTTGGATGATGTCTCCTCCATTCTCTTCATCATCGTCTATTTCCTGCCTCTTCTTCTGACGGCAGGAAAGCCTTCGGAAAGGGAAACGTTATGGAACTGACATGTCTTCTTCCTCTTCTTTCCAAGGCCTTCCTGGCAAGGGTCTATATCCAGCAGAAAGATATCTTCCATTCCATCGGCCTTTTTGGAAACGATGGAAGAAGGACTTTCCTTCAGCTTCATTCCAGTCAACAGGATGGCCTTTACTTTGTCGATGGGGAGAGAACCTTCCGTCTCTATCTCTCAAGCGAAAACAAGATCGAAAGAGAAGACGTCAGTCTTTCCGTCCATCCCATCGGGACCATCAATCTTTTCAAGGGCCTTGGAGAGAAGGATTTCATCAAGGATGGCGAAGATTTTGTTCTTCCTTTTAAAACGGCTCTCCTCTATGACATTCCCTATCGCCTCAGTGCGCTTCTTGACATTCCTGATAACCTAAAGGAAAAGGACTTCTCTTTCCGAATGACGGCGGATGAAGAGAAAACGCCTCTTGTGGATATCCGCCTTTTGCAGGAAGAGAAGGAAATCCATCTCCTTCTTCGTTTGGAGAGTTTCGGAAAGGAGAATATCCTCCCTATGATTGCTCCCTATCCAGAAAGAAAGGATCCGCTTTTTGAAAAGATCCTCCTGCGCCTAAGAAGCTTCCGCTATCTCAGGAAGGAACATGTTCTCGACATGGAAACAGGAAAGGAAAGGACACATACCCTATCCTTCTCCAACCCCAAGTCTCTTCCAAATGGCTGGAAATGCCTCTACCGGGATGAAAGAGTCACCATTTCAGCACCGATAGAAGAAGAGGAAAGGAAAGTCGACTGGAAAAGAGCCTTGGATTCCCTCTTCCGTCTTTCCCCTGTCTTCTTCGAAAAGAAGGAAGAAGGAAAGGAAACACACTACCTCTTCCGCGCAGATTGCCTTTCCCTTTCAGCGGATACCATCATCGAAGGAGAAAGGGGAGATATCCTCAACCTGATGATCCTTGTCGACAAAGAGGAAGTCGCCATTCTATTCCATCTTCGAAAGGAAGGAGAAGGAAAACGCCATATCCTCCTCTTTGACAATCTCCCAGAGGAAAAGGAAGGGTGAAGATCGGATATCCGTATTGAATCCAATTAGAGAGGACTTATCCGCTCCTCCCTCGACTTCACAAGCTTGACAAAGAAGGGGATAGAATCAAGCGTTCTTCAAATAATTAATTAGAGTTGGTAATTATCTTTTGTGGTTATTTTCAATGAGATATTGTCTTGTCGATTTTATTTTGCTTCTTCCTGATATCTCTTCTTTAGGTATTCCAGAAATGCCTTGCATCCCTTCTCGATATCTGCATAGGCGACAGCAAAGTTCCTGGTATAGTAAGGGTCATCGATATCCTTGGATGAACCAGTGAAGGAAAGAAGCTTTCTTACTTTTGCATCTTGGCTTTTCAATAAGAAGAGACGGCGAAGAAGAAGGATATTGTATTGTTCCATGACGATGACATAGTCGGAATCCGCATAGTCCTGGAAGCAGATCTTTTGTGCCTTGTGAGGTCCATAAGGAATATGGTGTTTATCCAGCTGTTCCTTGGAAAGGGGGTGGATATCCTCTCCCCTTGTTTCATTGGTCAATCCTCTTGAAAAGACTTCATAGTCCTTATCCATGCCTTCCTTTCTAAGAAGATCCTTCATCAGGTATTCGGCTATCGGGGAACGACAGATATTCCCTTCACAGACAAAGCATATTTTCTTCATGGAATCACCTCACTGTGAATTATAGTTTCCAAGAGAATCAAGAGCTATTGTCTTTTACTTCTTTGGAATTCCATGACTCAAAGAGGGAATCCATCGAATCGGGAAAGAAATTGAATTTTGTTGGTACATGAAAACGAGTGCTTTAACGCTTGGAATTCGTCAAAAGATACAGACTCGATTTTCAATGAGGAGTCCTTTTTGAGGAGCTTCCTGTCATTAATCCGTAACTTTTAGTTTTAGGTATTATATTTCACCAAAGAGAGTTTTCAATTTTTTAAGTTGTATCTTAGTTCCTTCTTCTTTTATCCAGTTGTCCTGTACCTTCTGCATAGTTATTCTTCGTAAATACGAAATGACATCTT